>CAVOGN010000007.1:0-441797 GCA_963695455.1 uncultured Gammaproteobacteria bacterium
GCTCAGGCTCTGGTTCCACACGCCCGGCATCACAGACTCCGAAGAGCAATACGTTTTTTTTTTTTAAGCGCGCTTCTGTTCGTCTACTTCGTTACGACGTATTGCTCCTCGTCACCTACGGTGACAGTCTCGCTCATGTCGACATCGACGCTCTGCGGGCCTTCCATCGCGCGTCGGGCGCCCTCGGGACGGTCACCAGCGTCCAGCCGCTGAGCCGGTTCGGCGTCCTGGAGCTGTCGGCAACGGGATGGTGGAGGCTTCCAGGAGAAGCCGCGCCTCGACGGGTGGATCAACGTCGGCTTTATCATCTTCGAGCCGGCGGCGCTCGCCTACTTCGACGACGCGTCCCCCCTCGAGGAGGGGCCGCTTGCGCACGTCGCGAAGGACGGGCGACTAGCGGCGTACCGGCACGACGGCTTCTGGCAGCCCATGGACGCCTTCCGCGAGTCGAAGATGCTCGATAGATCTGGTCGACTGGGGTTGCTCCCTGGAAATCGTGGTGAGTCCCCCGCAGTCCGTCACAGATGGGAAGTGATCAGATGCCTGCGGATTCTCGACCTGTCGCCCTCCTGACGGGTGCCGCCGGTGCGCTCGGAGTTGTCGTCGGCCAGGACAAGCTGCTCGATGAGGGATATCACCCGTGGCACTTGATCGCGTGGCATCAGTCGCCGACTTGCCGCAACTTCCGGACGTGAGGACGTCCTGTGTATGGAGGGAGACGTTTCCTCCCCGTCGGACGTCTCACGACTGGAGGTGCGCGTGCGCCAACAGGTCGGAGGCTGGATGTGCTCATCAATAACGCGGCGCGGGATACCAAGGTGAGCGGAGCGGCCGGGGAGTACCCACAGCCGGTCAGTGCGCTGTGCAACTTCCCGGCCGCGAGCCCAGCGAGACGCTTGACGTGAACGTATTGGGCCCTCTCCTGATGACGCAGTCATTCATCCCACTTCTGTCTCGCTCGAGTCGAGCGGCCATCGTTAACGTTGCTTCGTTCTACGGCATCCGTTCACCGAACCGGCGGCTCTATGCCGATGCGGGAGTACACCTCTTCAAGGGTCCCGACTACCCGGTCAGTAAGGCCGCACTCATCAGCCTTAGCAACTACTTCGCGGCGACGTTCGGTTCCGTGCACATCCGCAGCAACGCGATCTCCCCGGGTGGCGTGGACCTTGGGCAGCCGACATCCGTTCGTTGACGAGTACTCGCGTGGTACGCCGTTGGGACGGATGGCGACGCCGGAAGACGTGGGCGGCGGCGGTATGCTTCTGGCTTCCGAATCCTCATATGTTTGGGCACGATCCGGTTGTTGATCAAGAAGAATTTCTGGTAGGCGGCGCAACACTGACAATGACTGAGTCCGAAAGATTGACCCTGTCGATGCTGCATTCTGGGGGCCCCCGCCTGGGCATTTGCGGGGCGCCAAATCGGTGCGTCAGACGACGTTTTCGTAGTTGCCGAAATCGGCATCAATCACAACGGCAGCATCACTAGAGCGCGGGACTTGATTGACGCCGCCGGAGCATGGGCGCTCACGCGGTGAAGTTCCCAGATGCGGGACCTAACGGCCGTGTATGGCGATGACGATGAACGAGTGATGGACATCGGCGCGCAGTACGTCAGGGACATCGTGACGAAGTTCGCACTGCCTAATGAGCAGATTCTTGACCTCATGACCTATGCCGAAGAGAAGGGGCTTGCCGGCCTGTGCACCCCCTTCGACGTGGTCGCCTGAGGTACCTGGCCGAGCAGTCTCGCAGGCCTGAAGTTGGGAAGTGCTGACTTCACGAACCACGCCCTAATCCGAGAGGCCATCGGGACTGGGCTGCCGCTGGTGTCGACTGGAATGACGACTGACGGGGAGATCGCTGGTTCCCTGCGTGCGATTCGAGCGGAAGCCGTGGCTGGTCAAGTCGCGATCCTTCACTGCAATTCCGCCTATCCAGCCCCGATGTCCGATCTCAACCTGAGGTACGTCTCCGCCTGCGCGAACTCTCGGGCTTGGTCGTCGGCTATTCCGGACACGAGCGTGGCATCGCGGCTGTTGTGGCGGCGGTAGCACTTGGAGCGCGAATCGTCGAAAAGCACCTCACCCTGGATCGGAGCCTTGAAGGGCCCGATCACAAGGCAAGTCTGCTGCCGGCGGAGTTCGCCGCCATGTGCGGAGCTATCAACGAGGCAACGGAGGCCCTTGGCTCGGATGGGCCGCGCACGCTTTCTACGGTGAGCGTATGAATCGACTCGCGCTGGGCAAGAGCGTGGTCGCCACATGCGACATCACACCGGGCACGGTCCTCACGGAAGCGCACATGATTGCGCGAGCCCGGAGTGGGGTTGCCGCCGTACCGAATGGCTGACCTCGTTGGTCGTACCGCACAGCGCCAGATCAGGTTGTCGCACAGCCTTCTGGAGGAGGACTTCTCAGGGTGGGGGCAGGAGACGGTGACGTTCTCCTACGAGCGACCGTGGGGCATCCCGGTGCGGTTCCACGACTTCGCAGCCCTGTTGGAACGCATGCAACCCGACTTTCTCGAGTTCCATCTGGGCCGTGACGACCTGACGTTCGAGTTTCCTCGGCACACATCCGGAACTGAGGCGTACGTATTGAAGGTGCACAGCCCGGATGTTTTCGCGAATGACCATTTGCTGGACCTGTCAAACCCCGACGATGACTACGCGACCGTTTCTGTGAAGTGGCTGCAAGTTGTCATCGACCAAACTCGGCATTGGGCAAGATACTCTTCACCCAGTGTGACGCCAGTCGTGATCGCAAGCGTCGGCGGCTTCTCGCACAACGTGCGCATGTCGGAGTCGGAGCGCCAAGCGGCGTACGACCGGTTGGCCGCCCGCATTGCTTTTCTGGACACCGACGGAGTCAGGCTGGCCATGCAGACCCTCCCCCATTTCCCTGGTACTTGGGCGGTCAGCTCCACTGCAACCTCTTCGTAGACCCTGAGTAGACTGAGCGTTTGCTGAGCGTGTCGGCCACGGCGTCTGTCTGGATGTGAGTCCCATACGCAGATGGCGTGTACCTGGTGCGACCGCTCAATGAGGCGGTCGAATTATCCTCCGTGGTGAATCACCTCCATCTGGCCGATGCCACTGGTGTCAGCGGCGAAGGTGTTGCAGATCGGAGAAGGCGATATCGACTTCGCGTCGCTGCCTGTGCCCTCTTGGATCGTGATGCCGCGGACGTACCCTTCATCCCGGAGATCTGGCAGGGCCACTTGAGTCGTGGAGCCGGCTTCATCGAGGGTCTCCATGGCCTGGAAGCCATTCTCCCGCTAGTTGGTGACGGGCCACACTCCAGGGAAGGTCTGCGCGTGATGAGTCAGTCAGAGTCGGTCTCGACGGTATTGGCGCCTGGAGTATCGGTCTTGATCTACGGTGCCGGCGGATTCGGCGAGTGGCTGAGCAGGAGTTCCTCATCGGAGGCCGGGCTGATGCGGGCGTCCTTGACCAGCGACCCGACTCGTGCGCCTCGACGCAGCCATACAGCCGGAAGATGCAGCCAGCAACTTGCGCCAACTTCCGGTCCTTCTGGGTGTGTTCAGCCCACAGCCCGATGTCCGTGAGATTGAGAACTGGTGAATCTCGGATATTCAACCCGTTTTTTCCGCACCCGAGGTGTTCTCGTGGTTTGGTGGGAAGAGTTCCAAGGTCACGGAACCTGGCTGTCATCTCAGACCGAGGACGTCCCCACCCCCGACGAATTGTCAGGCGCAAGAGATCTGCTCGGTGATGAAGAGAGCCGGACGATCTTCGACAGCCTCATGGCGTATCGAAAAGGAGCAGCGGGACAGATAGTAGCCCTGAGCCGCGGCCATTGCACGAACAGCACACGGGCGTTGACTTCGGCTTCCTGCACAGGTGCCTGGAATCGTGGTTGACTGCGGCGCCTTCACGGGAGACACATTCGCGAACTGGGAAGAGTGCGACTCGTACACGAGTGCGTGCTGGCGCTTGACCCGGTTCCCGACAACCTTCCCCCAGCTGGTGACCTCCGTTCGAGTCTGCGCGTTGACCGCCATCCCACTTCCGATCGGAGTGGCGGAACTTCCAGCGGCCCATCGGGTAGACGGCCAAGGCGCTAGTGCTCGTCTCGTGCAGGATCCGAACGGGCAGGTCAGCGCAGTGTCTCTCAATGACTTGATGTCTGGCTCGCGAATCAGCCTGATCAAGATGGACATTGAGGGAGGTGAGTGGGCGCCTTGCGAGGCGGCCTCGAGGTACTCCGGCGGGATCGACCACATCTGGCGATCAGCGTGTCGCACGCCTCAGGACCTGTGGGAGTAAGTACACGTGGCTGCATGTGAATGTCGGTGGCTATGAGTTCCAACTACTTCGCGTGTATGGCCATCAGGGGTATGACACTGTGCTGTACGCAGCGCCCATCAAGTAACCGCTTCAGGCTTCCTTGCTGAAGATGAAGTGAGGTCAGGTCGCGCTTCCGTATAGATGAGCGCGATGTACTCGGAGACGAGTCCCAAGACCGACATCGTCGATCCGAAGAACAGGACCTGCAGCCCAACGATTGTTCCGAAGCCTGCGAAGGGGACGGAGTTGAATATGGCGTTGATGGTAAGGACGACCAGACCAATCAGGCTCAAGGCGCTCAGAATCGCGCCCATTCTTGTGATCATTCTCAGGGGTTTAGCGGACTGAGCCAAAATCCCTCGTGAGGCGAAGCCCAGTGCCGCGCGCAGCCTGAACCGTCTCGCCCGCGTACCGCGTACCGCGTGAGAACGGAACTGCTGCACTTGGAAAACCTGCCGGTTTACGAGTCCGCGCAGGAAGAGGTTCTGCTCTTGGATGCTGTTGATGAGTTGGTACGACTGACGATCCAGCAGCCGGTAGTCGCTGGCATTCGGGGTTATGCTGCCGTCGGACGCCCAAGCTGCGAGCCGATAGTAGGCCGATGTAGTGAGTGACCGCCCCGGAAGGTGCTCGCGGCCTTCAACACTGGCATACACATAAAGACCTCTCTGCTGCGGCAAGGGTGGTCTCGGGGATCAGCTCGGGCGGATCCTCAAGGTCCGCCTGCATCGTGATAGCCACGTCTGCAGTGGCGCGATCGCGGCCGGCAAGGATGCGCCTTCGGTCCCGAAATTGCGAATCAACTGAATCTCATGGAAGCGCGCGTCCGCGCGGTGAAGTGCTTGAATCATGGCGCTGGATGAGTAGACACTGCCGTTCTCAACAAGGAGGACGCAGCAGTCAAATTCCGGAATCGAGTCCATAACCGCCGCTAGGCGGCGGCCCGTTCGGGGAGACAGTCCTCCCTCGTTGTAGACAGGTATGACGATGTCAACTGATGGCATTGTTCGCGCTCCTCTTCCCCGTTGTGTCCGCTCAGGTCAGCCAGGACCCGGAGGACCTCGGTGAAGTCGACACGACCACCGTCGATCAGCCTGTCGGGCATTGGGTCTGCATTTCTGCCAGGAGAACGCGACCACCGGCCGCCTCGACCGCTCGCACCATTCCCTCTTCAGTGAAAAAGTTCAGATGCTCTGAGCTGGCGAAGAGGCATGAATGGGTAGTAGATTGCCGGGTCGCACGCCACTTGGCCGACGCCTTGTCGAGGTGCCTCCATATGAGACGAGACTCGCACGCAATACGTCCTGCCAGATACGTTGAGGAGGCGATGCGGTCGACCTCTGGGTTGGGGACGCCGGCGGGCACCTCGATGTACAGGTAGAGGGGTTTAGCGTCCTTGAAGCCCTCCCCCGCCACCTCCCCTTCGGAACATGACGGGATCTGGCAGGTGCTCTAGCGGTCCAGGCCATGACGAGTGAGGGCACGTAGGGGCGAGCCTCACCAGGGAAGCGAGGGCTCGTACTCCAATGAGTGGCTCGCGGCCGAACACCTCGATGACGAATCGCTCAGGTATGGATGTGGGGATGAATTGCCCTCGATCGCCGCCGATGTCTACTACCACGCGAATCTCGTCTGCTGATTCCCCTAGGCCGGCCTTCAGCGCCTCTTCGACCACATCTTGGCGCGCCCGCACCACCGTCGGATCCTCACCGAAGTCCGAGTTCAGTTGCACTGTGTATGTCAGCTCCCAAGCATTACGGCCTGCTGCGTACGCCGAGCCGCGGTAGTCCCGGTATAGCCTGTAGTCTCCGTGTGAATTTCGCGGTATGTGAAGGCACCACTGAGGAGCACGCAGCGCATAGCGCGATGCGGGATGAACGATGCGTGGTCCCGATTCGGACGCGGACCCAGGGACTGATACATATGCCGGAACTCCTTGGTCATGGTGTGTCCGCAGGCGGACATCCCATAACTCCGCTGCGGACGTCCTAACCAGGCTGAGGCGGCCCTTCCCAGTCGCCGTGCATTTCGTGGAGCCCGGGATCCATCTCATCCAGACCCGGAACTCATGGGTTGACCATCCAGACCGATTCGGGTCGAAACTTCTTGGGTAGGAGGTCTCAGTGTCACGCATCTTCATGCGCAGCATGACGGACCACGTTCTGTGCAGAGACTCTCCCAGTGCCAGCTCCAACTCATCGATTGTCTCGGCAGTGGTGACTGCGATTTCCCATGGCTTCTGCCACCGAGCCGATGTCCCGGCAATGGGAACCGGTATTGCGGTCGTAGCCGCACTGCGAAGCGACCATCCGCTGCTGCGACATGCGAATTGACATGTAGCCCGAATTGTCAAGAAGACGGTCTTGACGGGGAGTCTGGCCGTGCCGATGACCGCGAGGTCGTGCAAAGCCATGGCGGCGCTGCCGTCTCCCTCGACGCACCAGACATCCGCACCGTCCGACGCGTAGTGAGCTCCGATGGCAGCCCCGAATCCGAAGCCCATGCTTCCCCAGGGCGGCACTGCAGTAGACCCGCTGAGCCCGACTTCGTTTCGATGGTCTGGAGGAAGATCTCCACACCCTGCCCAGAACTCCCCGACACGACAGTGGCGCCCTCGGGGAGCTTCCGAGATAGGGCCGCCGTGACTTCGTACATACTGGGAGCATCGTGCGGAGCGAGGCCGACCTTCGGTGCGGGCAATTGGCCCGCATGCGCGCGATGTGCGCGCGCCACGCCTCCCATCTGCTTCTCAGGGAGTCTTCAGAGGAAAGGTCCGCTGCCAACTGATCCACGACTTTGGCCACATCGCCGATGTGTGTGTCAACCCGCGGGGATGGCCACTTGCTGGCCTCGTCTGGGTCAAGTTTCCACCCGGAAGATCTCGGCCTCGGGCGCGAGGGTTTCGAGTCGGTAGCCCACTTGCGCATGGTCTAGGCGGGTCCCGAGAACCAGCAGGAGGTCACACTCTTGCTGTGCGAGATTCGCGTGCCAAGGAGCCAACGCCCCCGGTCTTCCGGCGAGTCGCGGATCCCCCTCTCGGAGGAAGTCAACCATCTTCCAGCTCACCAGTGCGGGGATCTCCAGTCGACGCGTCAAGGATCGAGCGGCGTCGAGGGCACCAGCCGTTCGGACTCCGTTGCCTACGAGCAGGCATGGCCGCCCACTTCGGTGGAGCGCCGAGATGAGCCTTTCGACAAAGGCGCTGGATCCGTCCTGTTGAGCGCTTGGCAGTATCTCGTGAGCGGTGTGAGTTTGCGCTGGCAGGCGCTTGTGCTGTACGTCCAGCGGGACCTCCACCCAAACGGGCCCGGGCCGGCCAGAGGTGGCGAGTCGGATGGCATCACGCATCTGGCCACTCACCGTCGAGGGATCCTGAATACTCAAACCCCTGGTGATAGAGGGAACGATCTCCTTCATGGTCAGTGCTGAAAGCCGAATTGGCGGCCGCGGGGACGCCCGAGCAGATCGGCGATCTTCACTTGACCTGCCAGAACGATCAGTGGTGTCGAGTGGTGTATGCGGCGGCCACTGCAGTAGGATATTGGTCGAACCGGGCCGGAGTGACGATCGCGAGACCAAGCCGCCCCGCGAACTGTGCGTAACTCTCGGCTGCTACCCCCGCGCCGCCCTCTTGCAGCATCGGCACGACTTCGATATCCGGCTGCCGGGCAGCCGCATCGACTAGGTAGGCGCAAGCTCCGCCGGGAATAACGAAGGCATGCCTGCCCCGGCCGCAGCAACCATTTCAAGAACCATCTCGGATACGGATGCAGGAGCCACGATGGCCAAGGCTCGCGCAGTGCAGGTGCTTCCCTGAGGCGCCGCTGTCGCGCAACTCACGGGGCGGCTGGAACGGGGAGGTCGTTGGGTAGTGCCGAGAGTCGAGCACGACCCGGACGGGTGGCATGTCGTTGTTGGGCTGGGGTCAGCTGGATCACGCCACCTTTCGATCATGCAGGACCGGGCGTCAGCGCGCCTAGCCGTCGTCCGATCATTAGGGGTTCCGACGAAGCGCCTGACGCCTCCGGGCGTGTGCGAACTCCAGTCGCTTGAACGACGCACTGATGCTTGAGCCTGTGCGGCCGTCGTGGCGACCCCGACATCAAGTCACTTCGATCAGGTGAACCGACTCCTCCTGGCCGGGGTTCCGACCCTTGTGGAGAAGCCCCTTGCGGCGAATGCCGAGCAAGCTCTTCAACTCTTGAAGATGGCAGAGGCTCTGGGTACCAGCATATGGTGGGCTTTCAGTTCGGAGATTCCATCCGATCCGCCGGTGGATTTGCGACGTCATTGGAGACGCGCGAATAGGTAAAGGGATTTCCCCGCTTTGGTTGACTCGCGGGGTTGAGTGGTCAGGCCGCGAGTGCGGTGTGGTTGTAGATGGTCCCAAACTCGATCGGCGTGAGCCTGCCGAGGCCGCGCTGGCGGCGTCGGCGGTGGTAGGTCCGTTCGATCCAGGTCACGATCGCCGAGGCGGAGTTCCTCGCGCGTGACCCACGTCTTGCGGTCGAGGACGTTCTTCTGGAGCAGGGCGAAGAACGACTCCATGGCGGCCTTGTCACCTGCCGACGCGACCGGCCCATCGACCCGACGAGGCCGTTGTTGCGGAGCATCATCGAGAACCTCTTGGAACGGAACTGACCGCCTCTGTCGCTATGAACGATGGTGCCGGCGGGCCGACCGCGCAGGATGATCGCCATCCGCAGGGCCGTCACGGCCAACTCGGACGTCATCCGGGAGTCGATGGCGTAGCCGACGATCCGGTTCGACGCGCAGTCCTTGATCGCGCAGAGGTAGATCTTGCCTTCCATCGTCCGGTGCTCCGTGATGTCGACCAGCCACTTCACGTTGATGACATCCGCGGTGAAGTCACGGTTGACGTGGTCGTCATGCACGGCTGGCCCGGCCTTCTTGCCCGACCCACGCCGCCTGAGGATGCTCGAGGAGATGCCCTGCAGCGCACACAGGCGTTGCACGCGGTTCTCCCCGACATGGAACCCCATGACGTGGATCAGCTCATCGGCGATGAGCCGGTAGCCGAACTCCGGGTCGTCCGCATGCACGTCCACGGCGGCGTTGATCAGGTGCGCCGTCGTCACAGTCCCGCTGGCAGACCGGGTCCCTGCGCCAGGCGTGATACGCCGTCGTGGAGAAGCCGAGCACACGGCACGACACCGTGGCCGGGATCCCCTCGCCGGCGAGATCGCCGACCAGGGGATACATCATTTTGGGTTCACGTCCCGTCCCGGTAAACCGCCGCCCGTCGCAGGACCTCGTTCTCCTGCTCCAGCAGCCGGATCCTCTTCTTCGCCTCGCGCAGCTCGGCCGACTCCGCCTGGCTCACGCCTGGGCGGCGGCCCTCCTCGACGTCGTCGAGCTTGAGCCAGCGCTGCAGGCACGACTCCGAGATCCCGAAGTCACGAGCGACCTGAGCGATCGAAGCATCGGACTGCCGTGCGACCGCGACCACGTCACGGCGGAACTCCAACGGAAACAGTTTCGGCATGACAGGCATCCTTCCAGCGAGGACGAATCCTCACAGGTCAGGAGGCAACCAAAGCGGTGGCAGTCCCTGGACGATCCGTCAGGGCTGTACTTCCGCCTCAAGATTCCAAATAGCCTTCCACCGAATCTGACACAAGATCTGGGTGAGCCGAGAAGCATTGGCGAAGGTGAATACGACGAACTCGTCTACCGGGCGGGCTGCTGGGGACCCTGAGTCGGCCAGAATGGGCTTTCAGGGGCGCCTTCGGGTCCGTGGTCGGGTTTGATCGCGGCGGAAACCACAGTGCGTTGGCCGGCGGTGCGCTGGCTCTTGAAGCGTCGAAAGTGGCTACGGTTCGAGCTTTGCCGGCACGATCGTCTCGGCTAGTCGCGAGAGGCCTTCGGCCACGTTGATGCTTGGTTCCCATGACGTCAGTAACTGAACGGCTTCATTGCTTGAGACGAAGACCATCTGGTCGCTGGGCCGCGTCGGCCCGGTGGCGAAGTCGACTGGCCGGTCCGTGTGCGTGGTCGAGCCACGCGAAGAGCTCCAGGATCGACAGGGAGTTGTCGACTCCGCCACCCACGTTGAGCTGGTGGCCCCGCCCGGCTCGATCGCTTCGGCGAGCGCGACGAAGAGGCGGGCGAGGTCGGTGGCGTGCAGCAGGTCGCGCACCTGCTTGCCGACCCCGTTGAGCTGGATCGGTGCGACCGGCCAGCGCCTCGCCGACGAGGTGAGCGACCCAGCCCTGGTCGGAGCGGGGGTGCTGGTGCGGTCCGTACACGGAGGACTGCCGCAGGCTGGCGGTGCGCAGGTCGAACATGCGGCCGTAGTCGGCGAGGTACTGGTCGGCGACGCCCTTGGAGCAGCCGTAGGGCCCGTGGAAGTCGAGTGGCAGGTCCTCGCCGAAGCCGTCCGGGTAGTCGGGCGCGACGTAGCGCGTCTCGTCCTCGACGATGCGGATCTGGGCAGGTCGCCGTAGACCTTGTTCGAGCTCATGCCGATGACGACGGTCTCCGGGCGACCGCAGGCGCACGTGCTCGAGGACGTTCAGGGTGCCCAGCGCGTTGACCTCGAAGTCCCGGCGCGGGTTCTCGAGCGAGGCCAGGAAGGAGACCTGGCCGGCGAGGTGGGCGATGGCGTCGAAGGGCCGCTCGCCGGCGAGGAAGGTACTCAGGCCGGTGGCGTCGCTGACGTCGACGCGGTTGATGCTGGCGCGGTAGGTCTCCTCAAGGAAGTGCGCGTTCAGCTCGGAGCCGCCACGGGACAGGTCGTCGATGATCACCGGCTCGTGGCCGAGATCGATCAGATGCGCCACGAGGTTCGTCCCGATGAAGCCCGCACCACCGGTGACCAGCCAGCGCATCATGCCTCCGGTCATCGTCGCGAGCCCGTCCTGAAGGCTAGTGACGCAGGTGCCGAGGGTGCCGTGGCGGGTGCGGGCGACGGCGAACGGGTGAGGATCGGCCCGCGACACCTCATTCCGGGTCACCAGGGTCGAAGGTCGCCCCAGAAGGGCCGCCACCATGAGTGCAAGATCGTTCAGTGACGTACCAGTCCCCGTGCCGATGTCCTCCTCACGTAGTCCCGATGGGATCGTCGAGCACTGTCACGAATGACGAGACGACATCGTCGAGGTACACGAAGTCACGGATGCGGTCAGGGAAGTTGAGCCGTACGGGAGTCCCTCCGCGGAGCGCTTGCACGGTATCGCGACGAATCGGGTGCCCGGCTGGCCCGGCCCGTAGGTGTTGTGGATGCGCAGGAGCGTCACCGGAGATTCGGCGTCGTGGGCAAGTGCCCGCAGGGCCAGAGCGCCCTCGTGCTTGCTGCGGCTGTACTCGGACTCGTCCGAATCGTCGTCGGCCGTGCGCTCGGTGCTGCTCGCCGCATGAACGAAGACAGGGGGCTCAGGTTTGTCGAGCAGGGTCGCCAGGATCACGGCCGGGAGGTCGGCGTTGACCGGCTCAGGCTGGTGGGACTGGCGGTGTCGGAGGCCAGGCCGGTGCCCATGAGGTTGATCACGGCGTCGAATCTCTCATGTCGCAGAAATCCGCGCAGGGCCGATAGGTCTCGGGCGTCCAAGCGCACGTCTGCGCCGTTTGCGCGGGAAACCGTGACGGTCTCGTCACCACGCGCCCCGAGACGCTGAGTCAGAGCCGTGCCGATGAACCCGGTGCCGCCGAGAAGGAGGACGCGCATCACGGTCCCCGACCGACGGTGGCGTCGAGCACACGCTTGATGCCGTTCGGAAGGGGAGTCAACCCCGCAACGGTTGCGGTCGGCACGAGCCGAAGATCGGTGGCCTGGTGACGGGCGCTCGGGTGGGTGCCGAGGGCGAGCGGTACGCGGCGGTGCGCGACGTTCTGCACTGTCGCGATGACCTCGGCGACGGTGGTCGGCTGCCCGCTGGCGATGATCACGACTCGCGGTTCGGAAGGCTGGTCGTGGACGGCCGTGAGCGTGCACTCCCACACCAGCCGCGCCGCGTCGTCGACGAAGAGGTAGTCGCGCACGGTGTCCATGGATACGTAGAGGTTCAGCGGCGTCCGACGAACAGCGCGCGCGGCATAGCAGCGGGATCAGGCCCTGGCCCTTGGCCGGATCCTGGTCCGGGCCGTAGAGGTTCGAGAACCGGCCGATGACGAGGGGCACTCGACCCGCAAGTGCCGTTCGTGGCGGCCGTCTCCTGCGCGAGCTTCAGGTGACCGTAGGGGCTGATGGGCAGCGGAGGGGACTCGGCGTCGAAGGGGGGGGATGTCGACCCCGCGAAGACGACCACCGGCAGACGAGGTCAGGAAGAAAGCACCGCGGCCGCTCGGAGGTGACGCGCCCAGGGCGTCGAGCAGGCCGTTCGAGGAGTCGAGTTCGCGGCGGTGTCGGTCTCGGCACTGGCGACCACTGAGGATCCGGCTGCCCAGATGACACCCAGCGCGCGCCCGCTTCGGTGGCGAAGCGATGCACGTCCGATGCCAGAACGTCTCGAACGGCCTGCTCGTCTCCCCACGGCACGCGGGCCGACGGAACAGCGTCGCTCTGCCGCGAGCGACGTGGGCGATTGAGGACCCGAGCATGCCGCCCGACCCGACGATCCAGGCGAGCATCAGGCGCTCGGCGTCGGGACGGAGGCGGTTCGGGGGTGAACACGGTCCTGGATCGCGAACCACGACGTACAGCGGCTTGCCTAGGGACATGTTCGTCGCCGCTCGGATGTACTGCGCGATGACTCCGAGCGAGAACAGGGTCAGTCCGCCGACGATGAGGATCGAGACGAAGGTCGAGGTCCAGCCTTGGGGCGCGTAGTCGCCGAGGAAGCGGTTGGCCAGCACCCACACGGAGTAGACCAGGATCCCGAGCGCGAGGAAGAGGAGGCCGATCAGCGACACCAGCGCGAGTGGTCGGGTGCCCGACGAGATCACCAGTCGGCCGAAGTGCGAGACGAGTTTGCGCAGCGAGTAGTTGCTGGCGGGTCGGCCCTCGGAGCGCATCGGGATGGGCAGGTGGCATGTCGGACACGACCCATGCCAGGGCGACGTCGAGGTACACGCCGGACCCCGTGTAGGCGGCTGCGCTGCGGCCGACCTCGCCGAGGATGAAGGCGATAGCTGTTGAAGGGCTCCAGGTCGGCAGTCGCCGACGAGCCACTGGAACATGCCACTTGGCGAATCCCTGATCCTGCATTGCGCAGCACGCCGTGCGGCGGCGCGTTGGTGGGAGCGGCGTAGACGAGCTGGGACCGCGTCTCGTACGCCCGATCGAGCATGCGCACCGATGTACGCGGGGTCGTGCTGGCCGTCCTCGTCCATCGTGACGATCCACTCGCCGCCCGACGACGACATTCGGCAATTCGTTTTTTTTTTTTTTTTTTTTTGCGCCTGGTTCAGGTTGGTCTTGCTCCCTCGGGAAGCTTTTCGCGCACCGTTTGCTCGATCACCCGAGGACCCGCGAAGCCGACCAGCGCGCCGGGCTCCGCGATGTTGATGTCGCCGAGCATGGCGAGGCTCGCCGACACCCCGCCCATGGTCGGATCGGTCATCACCGAGACGAAGGGCAGGGGCTGCTCGCGCAGTCGCCCTAGCGCCGCGCTGGTCTTGGCCATCTGCATCAACGAGAACAGGCTTTCCTGCATGCGTGCGCCGCCGCTGGCCGAGAAGCACACCAGGGGCGAATGCTGCTCGATCGCCGCCTCGACGCCGCGCACGAAACGCTCACCGACCACCGAGCCCATGGAGCCCCCCATGAAACGGAATTCGAATGCGGCGGCGACGATCGGCTGCTCCTTGAGCTGGCCGCGCATGACCACCATGGCCTCCCTCTCCCCGGACTGCTTCTGCGCCTGACTGAGCCGGTCCTTGTACTTCTTCAGATCCTTAAACTTGAGCGGGTCCAGGACTCCAGGTCCGCGCCTATCTCTTCGCGCGGCTCCGCGTCGAGGAAGCTCTCCAGCCGGCGGCGTGCGCCGAGCCGGTTGTGGTGATTGCACTTGGGGCAAACCTCGAGGTTTCGCTCGAGATCCGCCCGGTAGAGGATGGCGTTGCAGCCCGGGCACTTGGCCCAAATGCCCTCCGGCACCGCGCGCTTCTGGCTGACCTCGGTGCGGATCCGGCTCGGCATCAATTTTTCAAGCCAGCTCATCTACTTCTCCGTGCGCGCAACGGTTCGCGTCGAGGCGCCGTCGACCCCGTCGATGGCGGCGCGCAAGCCGGCGAGAAAATCGCCGATCACCACCGGGATCCGCTCCGGTTCCCCGGCCAACTCCTCGATTCGGCCGACGATCGCACTGCCCACGATCACGGCGTCGGCGAACGCGGCCACCCGAGCCGCGCTGTCCGGGTCCTTGATGCCGAAGCCGACGCCCACCGGCAGCGGGATGCGGGCCTTGATCTCGCGCACCTTCGCGGACGCGGTGTCGGTATCCAGGTGTCCGGCCCCGGTGACGCCCTTGACCGCGACATAGTAGACGAAGCCCGATGCCACCTCGCCGATGCGCCCGATACGCTCCTGCGTGGAGGTCGGGGCGAGCAGATACACCAGGTCCAGCCCGCAAGCGCGCAACGCCGCGACCAGGTCGTGACCCTCCTCGGGAGGGACGTCGACGATCAGCGCACCGTCGACCCCCGCGTCTTGCGCAGCGGCGGCAAACGCCCGGTAGCCCATGACCTCGACTGGATTGAGATAGCCCATGAGCACTACGGGTGTCGCGTCGTCGTCCGCCCGAAAGCGCCTCACCATCTCCAGCACGCCGTGCAGGGAAACGCCGTGTGCCAGGGCACGCTCGGTGGCGCGTTGAATCACCGGACCGTCCGCGATGGGATCCGAAAAGGGCACGCCGAGCTCGATCAGATCGGCCCCGGCGGCCACCATCGCGTGCATCAACGCAACGGTGGCGTCCGGATGGGGATCGCCGGCGGTGACGAACGGAATCAGTGCGGTGCGTCCCTGGTCGTGCAGGGCCTGGAATCGGGTGGCGATGCGGCTCACAGCTTCAGGCCGTCCAGCTCGGCAACGGTGTGCATGTCCTTATCGCCGCGCCCGGAGAGGTTCACCAGGATCAGTCGATCCCGGGCCATGGTCGGCGCCAGCTTGGCGGCGTAGGCCAGGGCATGGCTCGACTCAAGCGCCGGAATGATCCCCTCGGTGCGGGTCAAGGTATGGAAGCCACGCAACGCCTCGGTGTCGTCGATGGCCACATAGTCGGCGCGGCCGCTGTCCTTGAGCCAGGCATGCTCGGGGCCCACACCGGGATAGTCCAGCCCGGCCGAGATCGAGTGGGTCTCGACGATCTGTCCGTCGTTGTCTTCCATCAGGTAGGTGCGGTTGCCGTGCAGCACCCCGGGGCGCCCGGCGCACAGCGGGGCGGCGTGGTGTCCGGTTGCAAGCCCTTCGCCAGCGGCCTCGACACCGTACATGGCCACCTCATGGTCGTCGATGAAGGGATGGAACAGGCCGATGGCGTTGGAGCCGCCGCCGACGCAGGCGACCAACGCGTCGGGCAGGCGACCGCTGCGCGCCAACATCTGCGCCTGGGCCTCGCGTCCGATCACCGACTGGAAGTCGCGCACCATCGCCGGGTAGGGATGCGGACCCGCCACCGTGCCGATGATGTAGAAGGTGTCGTCGACGTTGGTCACCCAGTCGCGCATGGCCTCGTTCAGGGCGTCCTTGAGCGTGCGCGAGCCCGAGCGGACCGCGACCACCGAGGCGCCCAGCAGGCGCATCCGGTAGACGTTGGCCTCCTGGCGCGCGATGTCCACCTCGCCCATGTAGACGACGCATTCCAGTCCGAGGCGAGCCGCTACGGTGGCGGTCGCGACCCCGTGCTGGCCGGCACCGGTCTCGGCGATGATCCGGGTCTTGCCCATGCGCCGGGCGAGCAGCGCCTGGCCGACGGTGTTGTTGATCTTGTGCGCGCCGGTGTGGGTGAGGTCCTCGCGCTTGAGCAGGATCTGAGCGCCCCCGAGCTCCGGCTCCAGCGCTCCGCGTGATAAATGGGCAACGGCCGGCCCACGTAGTCCTGTAGGT
This sequence comes from uncultured Gammaproteobacteria bacterium, assembly GCA_963695455.1. Lineage (GTDB taxonomy): Bacteria > Pseudomonadota > Gammaproteobacteria > DSM-19610 > DSM-19610 > Thiogranum. Next base: position 16,322 of record CAVOGN010000007.1, read on the forward strand.
CCGCGTCGAGCTCGGCCACGAACTCCGGATCGCGGGCGTAGCGCTCGTAGGCCGCGCGCAGCTCCGCCAGGGGCTGCATCAGGGTCTCGGGTACGACATGCCGCCATGGGGCCGAAATGCCCGCCCGCGTCCGGGAGATGGTAGGCCTCGGCGGACCCTTGGTCACTGATTCGCATCGGATTGCTCGCCATCGCGTACCCCTTGCATGAAGCGCAAAATCTTTTCCCGGTCCTTGATGCCCTTGGCGGACTCGACGCCGCCGCTGACGTCGACACCATCGGGGCGTACACGCCGAATTCCTCGGCCACGTTCTCCGGGGTGAGTCCACCTGCCAGCACGATCCCGGCCGCCAGCTCGGAGGGGATTCGTCCCCAGTCGAATCGCTGACCCGTGCCGCCCGCCAGGACCGGATCGTCGGCGTCGACAACAGCCCCGCGGCGACGTATAACGGCGTGCCGCCGCGCTCAGGTCCAGCCCGGGCCGCATGCGTAGCGCCTTGATCCAGCGCCGGCCGAAGGTCGCGCAATCCAGGCGGCGACTCCTCGCCGTGGAACTGCAGCAGCTCCAGGGGAACCACGTCCAGAGACCCCGTCGTACTTGCTCCGGCGGGGCGTCCACGAACAGCCCGACCACGGCGACACCGCGAAGGGGGGCAGGTCTCGCACAAGCGGCGCGCCAGGTCCGGTGTTCGGCACGGGGACTCGCGGGATGAAAGACCAGACCGATGGCATCGGCCCCGGCGGCGACCGCGCACCGGACATCCGCCTCCCGCGTCAGACCGCAGATTTTAACCCGGGTTCGCATTGCCGGTGAACCTTTGCCAGGCGGGTCCAACATGCCCGCCGGGGCATCGATACCGGCTTCTTCGAGCGGATCGACAAGCTGCGCAGGGGTATCGGCCACGGCAAATCTGTTCTAGCCCGCCAGCACTGGGAGGGACGGCGAGCGGCAGCGTGAGTTGTCGGTCATGCGCAGGTAGTCGAAGACCAGGCGGACGTTGCGCGCCAGCCGCTGGATGGTCGCGGCGACGGTATCGCGGGACTTGGACCTTGATGGCACCGATGGCGAAGCGGCGTAGCGCGGTGATGTTCTCGGGACCGTGTTCGGTGCGGATGGTGCAGCGATCCTCGTCCCAGTTCCAGTCGAGGATGTAGTGGCAGCCGTTCTCGACGGTCCAGTGGCCGCGGTTGAAGGCCAGTATGGCCGCGGCGTTGGCGGTTGCCGGGGTATGGCTGGTGACGCCGTAGACGGTTTCGGTCGAGGTCTTGCCGGTGGTCTTCTCGACGGTGGGGCGCTCGATGACGAAGACCTGGCCAACGCCGGGAAAGTCGAGGTAGTCGTTGAGGGCGGTGCTGGTCCAGATGGAGCGCTGCTCGATGCGGCCATGGGCCAGGGTGAGCGGCTCGGTGAAGTCGGGTGTTGCGCGGCCCTCGAAGATCAGGCGGATGTCTTCGCGCAAGATCGGCTGATTGCCTTTGACGGTGAAGACGTAGTCGGCGTTGCGCTCGATGAGGTATTGGGCGAGCTTGCGCTGGGTCAGCAGGGCGTCGGCGGTGATGGTCTTGCCGGCAATGTCGATAGGTTCCAGCAGCGGGATGACCATCCCGATCTCGTTGGTTTGCTTGACCTCGTCGCCGCCTACGGGCAGGGAGCCGACTTTTTTTGGGTGTGGCAGGTCTGGCTCTGGTGGCCGACGACGCCGAGGATGTGGACCTGGCGCCCTTCGGCATCGATGGCATTGCACATCGTCTTGCCGTCGATGGCCAGCCCTTCGTCGGTCGCGCCCTGCTGGGCGTTCCAGCGTTGTAGGGCGCGGTCCAAGGCATCCGGGTCGACGCGGGTGAGCACCTCGCGGATGACGGTGCGACTGGGTACCGCGTAGTGACGGTTGCGGTAGCAACAGCGAAAGCGTGCCCGCGCCTTCTGGCCCAGGTCCTCGGCCCACAGGCTGATGGCCTTGTAGCCGCGCATCCCGCATAGGGTTGCGCCCGCGGCGATGGCCAGCACTGCGGGCAGGGGGTGGCGTCGTCCCTGGCCGCGGCGGGGGTCGGGGATGTCGGCAAAAAACTCCGGCAGAGAGACCATCTGTGCGGCGCTCAACATGATTTTCGGGGCTCCATGACGATACTGGGGGTCGAGTACGGGACGCGACAGGCAGGCTTGCGCGCGGGCGTGCAGGGGGCGGACAAAGACGCGCTTGGCGGCGCTCGGATCAAAGCTGTAGCCGCTGCGGGTGCGCCGATAGCCGCGGGTGTCGCCCACATAGCGCCAGTTGGCGGCGCGATAGATGGTGCCGTGAAAACGCCGCGGATCGACAAAGGTCTCCAGCAACAGCAACGGGTAGCCGAAGCGCTCCGGCCAGTCGCTGGCGAGGCGCCGTTCGCTCAAGGCCAGCACCCGCGAGGCGAGGTTCGCGACGTGGTACTCGGGCAGGATCAGAAACCGACTGTTGTTGGCGACCAAGTGCAGGCGGTCGTATTGGTGGCGGAAATCCCACCCAATCCAGGCGTCACGCGCCGCGCACTTCCAGGCCGCCGCCGAGAAGCTCAGCAGGGCCAGCCACTGCCCGTTCCAGGTGGCGACATACCACAGGGTGTGGCCGATCTTCGGCAGCGCCCCGAGGTAGTGATGGGCCTCCATCAGGGCCTGGAAGCGCCCCTCTTCATGCACGGCAACGGGTTGTAGGACAATCTCTCGCAGGTTCAAGCGCCGGGCCTCGGACAGGGGGATGTCGAGCGGCGTTATACCTTCCTGGCCGGGCGTTGTCCAGAATCGAGGGCAACTCCATGTTGAGACGGAAAATCTTGGTAGGGCAGCTTCACCTGGGGGATCGGCGTTGTCGCCTTGGGGTAGCCGGAAGGCGGCTGGATAGTCGGCGCGCACGAAATACAGCCCCTGGGGCGGTGCCGTGACCCCGCCGAGCCTGCGGTCGCGCACCGCGAGCAGCTCTGGGTCCGTTCGACCGGCGCATCGCCGCGTCCGATGGCGATCAACACCCGGCGATGTTGCGTACCATGTGGTGCAGGAAGCCATTGGCGCTGACCGAGAAGACTACGATCACGTCGGCCTCGCGGCGCACGGTCCAGATAGTACAGGGTTCGGATCGGACTCTTCGCCTGGCAAGCCACGGCGCGGAAACTCGAAAAGTCGTGCTCGCCGACCAGGGCCGAGGCCGCATTTACGCGCTCCGGATTCCAGCGCTTGGTGAATCCACACCGCGCGATTGCGCTCCAGCGCGGAACGGGTGCGGCGCGCAGGATTCGATATCGGTAATGGCGGGCAACGGCGCTGAAGCGGGCGTGGAAGGTCTCCTCCACTGGGGCCGCCCAACGCACGCAGCGATCGGTTGGCAGGTTGACATTGGTGCCGAGGACCCAGGCGCGCTCGTTGCGGTTCGCACCTGACTCGAAATGGATGACCTGCTCGAACGCATGGACGCCGGCATCGGTGCGTCCGGCGCAATGCACCGTTACCGGGTGATCGGCGACGGCGCCGATCGCCGCCTCAATGCAGGACTGGACGCTGCGAACGCCGCTGCGTTGTGCCTGCCATCCATGAAAATCGGTGCCGTCGTACTCGACACCCATGGCCACGCGGACGCTGCTCAAGCGCGGCCCGCTCGCGGCGCCGGAACGACTGCAAACCCTTGCGCGATCCCCCGTGAAGGCTCGAGCCCGTTGGCCACGCGCGTCCTTAGCCCAGCTGTCGGAGCATTTCTTGGGCCTCGCCGCGCTGCTGCTCGCTGCCCTCGGTGACGACTCCTCGAGGATGCCCTTTGCCCATGTACGCATCCTGCATCGACGTAGGCGCGGGCGAGGTCGAGCTTGGTCGCGATCTCGTCCCACGAGACCGAATCCATCTGCCACTGTGAAGACAAGAGATCGCTCGACGCATCGAGGATCTCGCTGTCGCCATCCAGCAAGGTCGTGCTCGCCGGGAACAGATTGGTCTCATTGCCCACCGCATGCAACGCCGGACGGGGTGGCGCCGGTTGCTCGGTCTCGGTGTCCGTCGCCGGAAGATCCTGCGTCGCCGCCGCGCCGCGATTGGCATCGACCAGCGAATCCAAGTCTACGTCGCTCGCGGCCCGCAGATCATCGATGGTCAGCTCCAGGTCGCCGCCGCCGAAATAGCTAGTGCCGCGCGGTATCGTCAGGTCGTCCTCGTAGCCGATCTCCTCTGAATCCTCCGGCAAGTCGAGGTCGCGGCTGATCGGATCGTTGTCCATAACAGGGGCCGTCAGCATCATCCAATGCCGACGACGCGGCGACCGGTCGACGTGGCGATCCGGCTGACCGCTCAGCGTCCCCGAGTACTCGCCGACGTCCAGCGATAGGGGACCGTCGTCTTGCAACGCGAAGGATCAGGCCGCGTCCGGAGCAGCTTTGTCCTGCGTGGTCGCGATCGCCTCGTCGTGCGAAGGGCCGGCAAGCCCCGCGGCCACCTCGTTCTCGAGCGCCTGCCACTGCTTCCCGATACATTTGATGGCCGCCGGCGGACTCGATCTCGAGCAGCAAGGGATCCACAGCGCCGCGCGATTGCGTGCGCCGACATAGGTCTCGGCGAGCCGATTAACATGCAACCGGCCGGGGGGTACAACGATCTTCGTCTTGCAGCAGTGCCTCAGCCTCGCGATAGCGACCGTAGCGATATGAACATGCACCTCGGAGATGACATCGGATTCGTCGGCTTCCATCTCGCCGGGGATCAAGAAGGTGGAGAAGTACAGATCGCGCCGGCCGTCGAGCGGTCGCCGCGACGAGGCACCTGCAGGCACGGGAACTGTGTCTTCACCGGTGGTTGCAGCATCGCCGCGACCGGCTCCGCCGTCGGCTCCTGCGTCACCGGCTCCTGTGTGTGGAGCCCGGCTCGAGCCTGTCGGTCGGGAGATGGAGCGCGCACGCCGCCGGCGTCGTAGACCGAGCAGCCCCAGGCCGAGCACTCCGGCCGCGCCGAGTCCGGCGACCGGTAGTGGAATAGACGACCAGGATCGGCTCACCGTCGACCGCATCCGGCGCGGCCTCGTCGCTGGCCACGGTTGCCGCGGTCTCGGGTTTCGCCGCGCCGGCCTCGTCGCCGGTCGCCGCGCGGTCTTCTTCCGCGACGGGACCGGTGTCGGGTGCGCCGTCCAGCCGCGGCGACGACGCTTCGGCCGTCGTCTCGTCAACCTCCCGTTCGGGCGACTCCGGTGCGGCGCCCGGAAGATGAGCAGGGCCGCTTGCAGATCGGCGTCGCGTGCGACCTCGGTCTCCCCGGGGGGCTGCGCGGCGCCGGGCGTCGAATCGCGCCCATCCTGCAGGCGCGCCAGCTCGGCGTTGCGCAATTGCAGCAGACGTTGGATGTCCGCGAGCTGACCCTCCAACTCCCGGATGCGATCCCGCAGCTCCAGCGTTTCGCGCTGCGTGCTCTCGCCGGCCTCGCGCACCAGCGAGAGCTTTTGCTCCATCGCGGCGGTTTCGGCGGCCGTGGCGGGCTTGCCCACCATGCACAAGTCAGCACAGGCAATCTTTCACCAGCAATTCGGCACGTTTTTTTTTTTTTTTTTTTTTTTTTTTTTTTTTAAAAAAAATTTTTATTATTAATTTACTGGTTCCGTTAGTCTATGTCTAAAAAAGTCCTCCAGTCTTTTCTCACACCAGGCTGCAAATGCAGGGTGATAAACCAACAGGGAGAATCGCCGTGTGAGATGAGGGTCATTTCATCACCAGCGGGAAAAATTACGGTAAAGGGAAAGTTGTTTCTTGCCGGAAGATCCGTAAACCATTTGACGTAACCTCCCAGCATGCCCTCGTCGTTGCGCATGAGGAGGTAATCCATGTTCTGCTCACGCATCATCTCGCGGACGGCCTTCCATCGTCGCTCGAGTTCCGCATCGGAAACGGTCGTTCTCAATCTCTCTTTTGGATCTGCCAAGTTCCTGACCTCCTTTTAAAGTTCCCCAACCCGGCCAAGCCGGTTGAGACAAAGTTGAAATCCCCTTTCAAAATGAAAAATGTTACTCATCATCGGTCGTATAGAACATGAGTTCCTCTGCATTTCGTGGCTTGAGCACCAGCCTGTTTCTGCCGATGAGACCGGGTTCGGGCGTGCGGGTCACTTCCGAGTCCTCCGTAAAGACATCGGGCAGGCGCTCGCCGCTGTCCGGATGCCGTTCCTTCCAGAGTTCGAGTGCACGGGTAAGATCCCAGGGCACGATCTGTTTTTTCGGATCAATGCGTTTTATGATGACCGAAGGCAGGAGGGTCCCGCACTTCAGGCAGCGCGAGGCCTGCTCTGCAGCCGCTTCCCTGTCGAAACCGAGATCGACTTCGGCAAAGTCCCTGCGTTTTTCAGCCTCAAGAACCGGCGGTCTGAGGCTTTTTAATTCGACGCGCTCGCGGACACTTTGGGCTGGAATGTGCCTCCCCTTCTCCAGGTCCTCGCCCCTGAGGTAGCGGTCGATGGATTTGGCCGCTTCTTTCCCTGAACTGACGGCACTGATGATATCCAGCGGACCGGTGGTGACATCTCCCCCGGCAAAAATCCGCTTGTCAGCCGTCTGCATGGTTATGGGATTTACATGCAGGGTTCCCATATCTGAAGGGTCAAGTCCGTCGGGCAGGGTGGACGGATCAATGGCCTGTCCGATGGCGACGATGACCCGGTCGGCCTCAATGGCGGCAGGGAGGTCGCATTCATCAAACCTGGGGTTGAAGGCGCCGTCCTCCTCCCTGACGCTCAGGCAGGCCCTGCCTTCGAGACCGGTGACCCTGCCTTCTTTTGTGAGGATCTGCTTGATGCCGAGACAGGGATGAATCACAACGCCTTCCTCCCGGGCCTCTTCGATCTCCTTGTCCTGGGCCAGCATCCTGTCCTTGGACTGTAAATTCAGGGACTCCATGCAGACCAGATGGACCTCTTGGGCACCCAACCGGAGGGCTGTCCGGGCGGCATCCACGGCGACGCTGCCCCCGATCACCGCGACCCTTCGGCCCGGATCGACAGTCTTTTCCGATTTGGCCCGGTGAAGGAATTCCATGGCGTATTCGAACCCTTCCGCTTCCTCGCCCGGAACCCCCAGTTTTAGACTCCTCCAGGCACCGGTTGCGACCAAAGCCGCCACGTAGCCCTCCTCAAAAAGGGCCTCCATGTCTTTTACGGGGGTTCCGGTCCTGATTTCAACACCCATCTCTTCAATGAACCGGATTTCACGGTCCAGGACCTTTTCGGGCAACCTGTATTCGGGGATGCCGTACCTCATCAGCCCGCCGCTCCGAGCTGCGGCCTCAAAAACGGTGACCGGGTAGCCCATGCGGATCAGATCATAAGCGCAGGACAGACCAGCGGGTCCGGATCCGATCACGGCGACCGACTTGTCTTTATTCGTGGGAAGGGGGCTGCCTTTCTCGTCACCCTCGACTGAAACTGCATCGGCCATAAAGCGTTTGAGGGCGCAGATGGAGACCGCATCGTCGAATCGGCTCCTTAAACAGTCCACCTCACAGGAATGAGAACAGGTCCGCCCCAGAACGCCGGCAAAGGGGGTGGTTTCTCTGAAGAGATCCAGGGCTTCATGGGTTTTTCCTTCGGCCAGCAGATTGACATAGCCCTGGGCATTGACTCCTGCCGGGCAGGCGATACGGCAGGGCGCCTCGTCCTTTGATATTCTGCGGTTCTGACCGGCCAATCGTCCGAATTTTTCCATCAGTTCATCCAGCGGGCCGAATTCAAGGGCCCTCAAGGAGCAACTGACTACGCAGATCGGAGCCAAACCCTGCTCAAGGCGATCGATACACATGTTGCATTTGGACATCTTCACGCCGGGGTCATCACGGGCGAATTGAGGGGTTCCGTAAGGGCAGGCCTCCCAGCATTTTCGCGCTCCCGTGCACTTCCCGGGATCGACCAGCACGGCTCCGTATTTTTCTTCCTTGCTGATTGCACCGTTTGGGCATGCCTCGGCACAAAGGGGAGATTCACAATGAAAACACATCAGGGGAAGAACCCGGAGATCGATGTCCGGGAAAGCCCCCTTTTCCCATTGATAGACACGCATCCACTTCTCCGGACCGGGCGCAATGCCGTGCCATTGCTTGCAGGACACCACGCAGGCGTTACAGCCGGTACAGCGGCTAAGGTCGATTAAAAATCCATACTGTGTCATGGTCATTACTCCTCGTATTTTTTGATTTGGACCAGATTGGTCGCCCGCGCAGGGGCAAGGCAGCTGTCAGAGTCGCCTCCCATGAGAGTTGAAGCGGCGGCACCGAAATCCACGCCGGACTCATCGGGTTTGTATTTGCCGCCATGGTGAAGCAAGGTCACCCCGGGCATCATCCTCGGGGTCACGTAAGCGGGCATCACGACCTTTCCACGGTCGTTGTAAACCACGACAAGATCATTGTCCCTGATCCCGCGCGCCCTGGCATCGGCCACATTAATCCAGACCCTGTGCCGGTAGACATGATTTCGCAGCATGGGATGCTCCCAGAACACATAGTGGACGCGGTAACGGCAATGGGAGGTCAGCAGCATCAGGGGGTATTCCCTGACCATGGGGTCATCCATGCCCCTGATGGTCTTCATGTAGGTCGGCGAGGGTGTCATCATCCCCCAGTCAGAGGGCAGGTTGACATAGAGATTGCCGAAGGCATCGTGGTGCTCGCCCTTGCCCCTGCGGCTTTCATCGGCGATCACCTCGGAAAAGAGCTCTATCTTGCCCGATTTTGTTTTAAAGGGCTTCCCCTCCTTGATCTGGTTGTCCCAGCCGGTCCAGGGTTCATCGTCGAGTTCATCGCAGTTGAGAAACTGTCCCTTAGTGAATTCATCCCACGCGGGGATCTTTTTGTTCCGTTCATCGTAGTACCCTTCAAGCCCTTTGTACACATCCTTGAGGTATCTTTCCCAATCCTCGGGCCAGTTCTCTTCGGTCGTGTAGTATTGAAAGAATTGAGAGGGATCCACCCCGAGCTTCTCGGCGATCTTTATGTAGACCAGGACCCAGTGTTTCACCTCGCCCGGGGGCTTTACTACGCCCGGGTTGGCGTTGATGCACTCGAAGGCCCCATAGGGGGCGCTTCTGGTGATATCCCGGTCTTCCCACATGGAATCCTGTGCCGGCAGGATAATGTCGGCCATCTGGACCGTGGGATTCATGATGCTGTGCATGGAGATGATGAAATCCATCCTTTCCATGGCCTTCACCTGTTCATTGGATGAATCGCAGGCACTGACGACGTGATTGGAGGCGTGGGGTTTTGTGCCTCCGCCCCAGAACAGAAATTTTGGGTTGAAATCCTTGAGCAGGGCAGGCTCTCCCCTCCAGCCCACCTTTTTCCGATAATCTTCTTCGCTCATCTCCCCGCTGCGCACCTTGTCCAGAAGGAGCACGGCCTGGGCCCAGAAGTGGCTCCGGTAGAGTTTGGGGACCTTGTAGGGGCCGTTATCTCCCCAGAAGGTGCTGAAAGAGCCCACCGGGAAATCCCGGTGAGGACCCGGGTGTATGGCCGGTCCGCCTCCCGGGTTTCCCCAGTTTCCAAGCATGGCCTGAAGGGCGGCGAAGGAACTGATCAACTGTTCACCGTGGCTTTTCCGGCTCAGGCTCCAGTGGGCCCAGGTCCAGCAGGGCCTGTTGTCCCAGACAATCTGGCCAGGGTTCTGATGGTTTCTGCGGGAACGGCGCACTGGATCTCCGCCCACTCTGGGGTCCTCTCCACCCCGTCCGTGAGGCCCAGGACATAGTCCTTCCACATGCCGAACCCCATGGGCTCCACATGGGTGTCCACAAAGGCCCTGTCCCACTTCTCTTCGCTGAAAAGAACGTGGGCCATGCCCATGAACATCGCCACATCCGTCCCGGGCTTGATGGGTATCCACTGGTCGGCCAGGGTCCTGACGGCGGCACTGTACCTGGGGTCGATGATAATCACCGGGGCGCCCCTCTCACGCGTCATTTTGATGTACCAGGCAAACATGTGGGCCGGTCCCTGGTGCCCGACCGTCGGGTCGCATCCCCAGAGGACAACCGCATTGGAGTGGGCCAGCATGTCCGGGCCTGATCCCGAAGACCATTTATCGAGGGCCCAGCTCTGCTCGCCGGTGATGACCTGGGCCATCAACCTGGCCGCGTCATAGGAACACCATCCCCACCCCTCGGCTCCGGCCCCCCAGAAAGAGAAAAGCCTTTCGGCGGTCTCATTGGGCATGTAGGAGGTAATGATGGAAAGGGGGCCGTACTTTTCCCGGGTCTCCTTCATCTTGTCCGCGATGGTATCCAGGGCCTCGTCCCAGGAGATCCTCACATATTTCCCCTCCCCCTTTTGCTGCCCGGCGCCCGTTTAAGGGGATAAAGGATGCGTTCCTCGTGCTGGTTGAACTGGTGAAAGACCAGTCCCATAACGCAGGGTCTTCTCTGAAGCCGGACCTTCAGAAGGTCTTCCTTCTCGATGACCGCATCCTCCCTGCCCACGTTCCTGTTGTATCGGTCATCCGGCTCGATCGCCATCACTCTGCCGTCTTTGACATGGGCCTTGACGATGCATTGAAAATTCCCGCCGCAGTTACAGCGGCAGGTAGTGTAGAAGGTGCTGTCGCCTTCGTGGTAAAGGGTGCTTTTCATGGACATGATTCTATTCCTCCTTAGAATGTAAGGATTGGTTTTTTTAGAAAAAAAGGCTCGGCATGGAAAATCCATACCCAGGCCTTTGGATATCACAATTTCTGCTCTTTTTCAAAGAGATAGACCGTCCCGGGCAAGGATTTTCTTGATCTTCTCGATGCCGCTTCTGGCCTTTTGAATCTCGGATTCCGAAGCGGCCTGGTAGGGCGGCATGGGGGGGCCGATGTCAATGCCGCTCATGATTGAAAATTTTGCCTTCATATAGCCTACGGCCGAATGGTCGATCCTGCTCCCCATGGCCATGGAGGCCGTTCGAGGAATGAGGAGGGGAGCTGGGCGATGATCACCTTTTGCAGGTCCCAGGCCTTGTTCATGTCCCCCTTCAGGAAGGCGCCGTAAACGGCCGACATGATGGGATCCAGTCCGATCCCCCCATGGCACCCGGGGCGCCAAGGAGCAGGTGGGGCAGCATGTTCCATTCAACGCCGAAGATGCCGAGTTTGTCCCCGATACCCAGGTGATAGAGCCCGGCGATATGGCATATATCGCTGACAATGGCCTTCATGGCGATAAATCGGTCGCTCATGGCCACGATTTTGGCGATAAGGTCAGGACTCATGTAGGTGCCGACGGGGCTGGAGTCATAGAGGGCAATGGGAAGGTTTGTCTCAGCAAGAACCATCCTGTGGTGCTCATAGACTTCATCCTCGGTGGCCCTTCGCGGGACCGTCGGAGAGATCCAGGCACAGTCGTAGCCGATTTTTTCCGCATAGTTGGCAAGACGGATGGTCTGCAGTGTATTGGTGGCATGGCACCCCGCTGCGCAGAAGACCCTCTCCCCGGCATGATCGACGCAGACCTTCAAGTGCCTCTTCCTGGTCTCTTCCTCAAGTTCGGGCCACTCTCCGGCAAAACCTCCGGGCCATATTCCCGTTGCCCCCTTTTGAATGACCCAGTCGATTTCTTTTCGAACCGCCTCTTCATTCAGCGTGTAATCTTTATTCAAGGGTGTATAGGTCAGGGCCATGATGCCTTGTAACGTCTTCATATGGTATTTTTCCTCCTTTCCTACATGAACCGCGGTAAAAAAAGGACGATCGAGGGGAAGAGAATGAGAAGGATCATGACGATCAGGTCACAGGTCAGAAATGGGATCGCCGCCTTGCACACATCCCCCAAAGTGGTGCCCGGGGGTGCCGATCCCTTCATGACGAAGAGCAACATACCGAAGGGAGGCGTTGACATGGCCATTTCCAGATTGAGGAGCATGAGAATGGCGAACCATATCGGGTCGAAACCGAGGCTGTGGATAATGGGCATGAACATGGGAATGGCGATCATCATCATGGAAACCTGTTCCATGAAGGTGCCCAGGACCATAAGGATGAGCATCATGCCGATCAGGCTGACAATGCCCGGCAGTTGAAGGTCCATCACGAACTGCACGAGTTCACGACTTGCCCCGGTATAGGCAAGGATGCTGCTGTAGGTCTTGGAAGCGGCAATGATCATGAAGGCCATGACGGTGACATGAAGTGTTCCGGAAAGAGATTTGATCAGCACCTGGAAGCTTAACTTTCCATAGGCGGCGGCGAGAAGAAGGGATCCAAGGGCGCCGGTTGCTGCGGCTTCGGTCGGCGTTGCAATGCCCAGGAAAATCACACCGAGGACCAGAAAAAAGACGATCCCAAGGGGAAGAACATATTTGACAAAACCTTTCAGTTTTTCGGAAAGGGTATGATGCGCCACATCATAGGCAGGCGCCAGAGTTTTATTCATGAGGCATCTCAAAATAATATAGGATGCGTAGAAAAAGGCGATCAGCACTCCAGGGATGGCGCCGGCGATCAAAACCTTGCCGACGGAGATTTGGGCCAGGCTTGCAAAGACCGACATATTGCTTCGGCTACAAAATCGTGGTTCACGAGCTGGCCAACACCCGCGGCCGGTTGCTGGACGGGCGCAACCTGTCGATCAGCCTGGTCGGTGCGATGCATACCCTGGGTATGCAGCTGATGCACTACTACGCCGGCTACCAGCGGGCGCCGCGCGCGCTCTGGAGTGAGTGTCTGGCGATGTACCGCTACGCGCAGGCGCACGGGCGCCACAGCTGCAGCGCGACGCTGCCCGGCGCTGGCGAACTGCAGTTCGATGTCGCGTTTCGCCACAGTGCACTGCTACGCCACGCCAATCCCTACGGCCTGGCACCGGGGGTGGCGCCAGTACTGCAGCGCTATCTCGGCATGCACGCTCACCTCAGCGTGTTGCGCAGCGACGCTGCAACGCCGGCGGCAGCCGCCTGCATCGCGCTGACCGGATCCCGCCAGCGTGCCGGCGCCGAAAGCGAACCTGTCCTGGCACTCGATGTGACAGCGTTGTTGCAGCAGCTGGCAGCCGATATCGCTGCCTTGACGCGCTACCAGCAGGTTAGCGCCATCGGCATGCCGGCCGTGATTCCGGCCACCGTGTTGCTGCATACACTCCAACAGCTGATGCAGCACTGGCAGGCACCACCCCTGCGCGGCAAGCAACGCGAGGCTACCCATGTCAGCGTTGAGCTGGTGGCGGGGCTCGATGCGGCCTATTGGGCATTCAACGACGGTCGCCATTTTGACCCCGGGCTGTTCCTGGCACCCGGCCATGAAGACAGAATCGATCTGGGCCGCCCGCCGGCGCCCGAGGCTCGCGGCCGCGACAGGCAGCCCACGATTATTCCCTGCCTGACCATTAATCGCAGCAGCGGCGGCGTAGCACTGAGTCATCGCAACCAGACACGGGAAGGTCCGCGCGTCGGCCAGCTGGTCGCCGTGCGCCGTGCGGTCCGTGGATCTAACGGCGCCTGGGTGTTAGCGGTGTGCCGCTGGCTGGTGGAAGCCGACAACGGCACCGGCTTCGATATCGGCCTTCAGTACCTGGCCCGCGACGTCCGGCCCATCGTCATTCGTCCCATGACCCCGGTTGATGCCTACGGCGACTGCCAGCCTGCCCTCTCCCTACGGCAGAAACGCGGCGGTCAGCCTCTGCACACGATAATTGCCCCGACCGGGGCGGCACCGCCCGGAAGCGCTGTCACTGTCCACGATCAGGGTAGACGCTACGGTCTGCGTTGTGTGGAGCTGCTGGAGTCCGGTACCGGCTTCCAGCGCCTGGTATGCCTGCCGCTGGACTGAGCTCCCCAGTCCAGGTCTGCGACCACCGCGAAAGAGCACAGAAATGAAAAAGGCCCCGCAGGGCCTTTTCTCCAGTCGCGTTCAGCGCAATCTGCTGCGCCTAGTGCAGCTCCAGGCTGCCACCGAGGTAGCGCCGGTCACTTTGTTCGACCACTCCGATTGACCAGGCACCGCGATTCTTGGCGTGATCGATCGCGGCTGCGGCCTCGCCGGCGGACGGATTGCGATCAACCGAAAAGGTCTGTCCCGGGTGGATCAGGTCGGCATCCTTGATCTTGTCGCGGTTCGCCTTGTAAATCAGCGGCCACTGGTAGGGATTGTTGTAGACCTGCTGCTGGCCGGAAATCGACCACAGGCTGTCGCCACGCACCACCTGATACTGCAGTGATGAAGCACGGATTTCCGCCACCAGCGGCGTGAGCAGATCGTAGGCCTTGCGTCCTTCCGCGTTGCGGATGGCCTCACCGGCGGCCACCAGCGTCTGCTGCTGGTCGGCACTCAGCCCCTGAGCTGCGCTGGCTTCTGCGAACAGAACCTTGGCCTTCTCCAGGTAGTACTGGTTGACCGCGAGCTCGGCTTCGCTGCGCGCTTTGTTGGCCAGCTTGATGGCGGTGACGTTATCGCCTTCGGCGGCAGCGGCTTCTGCCTCGGACAGGAAAGTTTCGGTATCACGCCACAGCCAGTTCAGCGACTTGGCCTGCGCGATCGCCGCCTTGGCACCGTCGATCGCCTGGGTGGCCTCGGCCGAGGCGCTCGGCGCCGCGGGTTCCTGCGGGGTCGTCGCACAACCTACCGCAACGCCAAGAGCGAGCACTACAATGCCCAGTTGCTTCCCGGTAAAAATTCTTTTCATCAAAGTTACTCCGCTAGTGGTTGAATCCCTGAAGATTTCTTGTATCTCTATAGTTTGGCCGCCACGCTACCACCCGTCTCCGGCAGGTGTCAAGCGAGCCACCGAACTGACCCTTCGTCCGGCTTTAAACGTCAAGGACGCGACAGAACGGAAAAAATTCCCCGCGCGGGTCGGTCGTCACTCCTCATCAGGCACCGCCTCGGCCGTCTCGCGTGCCCGGATCGCCGCGTCGCGCGCCTGCGAAGCACTGCGCCTGGCATCGCGAAAACGCCGCTCATTGAGCAGCTGCTGGGCCGAGTCGAGCAGCACATTCGCTTCGTCGAACTGGCGCCGGGCGTGTTGCTGGGCACCGGCCGCACGCGCCGCTTCAATGGCCTGCCGCGCCTCGCTCATTTCCTGTACCGGCGCGGGTGCACAGGCGGCCAGCAGCAGCACGACAACCAGAGCGGCAGGCTGCTGCCACAATCGGCGACCGAAGCGACCGGTAAACGGGAAATGCAGCTTGTGTGTGGGCATAAGCGGAATGACTTACCAAACTGGTTTAACACGCTAGCATCGCGGGATTTACGGGTCAAGAAAGCCCTGTACTGGGACACACCGATCGCGCAAAATAGCGCCGCGAAGCGAATCAGACCTGGCAGTGATGCGACACGTAACCATTTTCCACAATCCGCGCTGCAGCAAGTCCCGCGAGACGCTGCAGCTGCTGCAGGCGCAGGGTCTGCAGCCAGACATCGTCGAGTACCTCGACACCCCGCCGACGCCCGAGCAGATCAGCACGATACTGGATCAGCTGGGCCTGCAGCCGCGTGAGCTGATGCGCAGCAACGAGGCCGAATACAGGGAATTGGGACTGGATGATCCGGCGCTGACGCGCGAGCAGCTGATCCAGGCCATGGCCGACCATCCGCGGCTGATACAGCGGCCCATCGTGCTGAGCGAGGGACGCGCGGCGCTGGGACGCCCGCCGCAGTCGGTACTGGAGATTCTCTGAGTGAGCGAAATCCTGGTCCTGTACTACAGCCGCTACGGCGCCACCGAAAAGATGGCGCAGCACGTGGCGCGCGGTGTCGAGGAAGTGCCCGGCATGCAGGCGCGACTGCGCACGGTTCCGGCGGTCTCCACCGTGTGCGAGGCCACCGAGGACAATATCCCGGCGCAGGGCGCGCCCTATGCCAGCGTCGACGACCTGCGCGCGTGCGCCGGTCTTGCGCTCGGCAGCCCGACGCGCTTCGGCAACATGGCGGCGCCGCTGAAATACTTCATCGATGGCACCGGCAGCCTGTGGCTGGGCGCCGAACTGGCAGGCAAGCCGGCCGCCGTTTTCACCTCCACGTCCTCCCTGCACGGCGGCCAGGAGACCACCCTGCTGTCCATGATGCTGCCGCTGCTGCATCACGGCATGCTGTTGACCGGCATCCCCTACAGCGAGACCGACCTGCTGCACACCGACGCCGGGGGAACCCCCTACGGCGCCAGCCACCTGGCCGGCACGGACAGCAAAAAACCACTCACCGAGGCGGAACAGCGCCTGTGCCGGGCGTTGGGTAAGCGTCTCGCCGAGACCGCCCTGAAACTGCAAAGCTGAGCGGTTTGAAAACACGCCTCTGCTACGCGCTCACCCTGCTGGGCTATCTGGGTATCATGGTGTTGCTGATCGCCTGGTACGGCTGGCTGGCCCCGCCGCAGGTGTTCTCCGCGCCGGTGGTCATCCTGACGCTCGGCCTGCCTCTGTTCCTGGTGCTGCGCGGACTGCTGCACGGCCGCCCGCGCGCCGTGGCCTGGAGCCTGTTCCTGTCGCTGTTCTACTTCACCCACGGCATCGTCGAGGCCTACAGCAACCAGCCAGGCACGCTGGCTGGCGCTCACCGAAGTCGCCCTGGCCCTGTGCTGGATCATCGGAGGAATTCTGTTTATCCGCGCCAGCAATGGGACAGCGGAAAAGAGTTCAACCGCGAAGGACGCTAAGGACGCGAAGGGAAAGGGTTATTCGAGAAAGACGTGGTCGAGACTCGAACCAAGGCGCCTCATCACAGAGCGCAGACAAGTGCCGATATAGTGGCGGTGGTTCGCAACAGCCGGCAGCGTTCCCGCGCGTGAGGGCACTTAATAGAGTAGAACCTATCTCATAATTCCGCGCGAGCCGCGTTGCTGTCCGAAATACCAGCCTGCAAGGCGCACCGCACAGTAGTTGACCTACGGGCAAGCGCTGCAACACCGCAGGCTGGTATTTCAGGACGCAACCCCCTGGGGAACGGGCGAGCAACTGCAGAAAGGCAGCACAGTGGATTTTATTGTATTCGTTCCCTTCGCGTCCTTAGCGTCCTTCGTGGTTAAAGGCTTTTATCTTCGGACATTGCCGGCTCTCCGTGATCGGACACTCTAAAGTCCGAGGACGGATTTGACGAACGGCACGGTCAGTTTGCGCTGCGCGGCCAGCGAGGCTTCATCCAGTTGCTCGAGCAGATCGAACAGCGCCGGAATGTCACGCGGCAAGCGGCGCAGCAGATAGCTGGCGGTCTCGTCGGGCATTTCAAAGCCCTTTTGCTGCGCCCGCAACTGCAGCGCCCGCATGCGCTGGACATCGTCGAGCGCCTTGAGCTGATACACCACGCCCCAGCCGAGACGCGACAGCAGGTCGGGCAGACCGATGCGCAGCTGCGCCGGCGCCGAGCCCGCGCTGACGATCAGGCGTGCTGCCGCGTTTCGCGCATGCGGTTGTAGAGATGGAACAGCGCCTCTTCCCAGTCGGAGTCACCGGCGATGGCGTCCACATCGTCTATGCACACCAGGTCGAACTGCTCCCATCCCTCCAACAGTGCAGTCGCCAGGCCGCCAGCTTCCCGCAGCGACACATAGGCCGCGCTACGCCCCGCGCTGGCGGCCTGGTGGCAACAGGCCTGCAGCAGGTGAGTCCTGCCGGAACCGGCGCAGCCCCAGCAGAAGAAAAACGTCTCGCCCTGTCCGCGCGCCGCCTGGCGCAATTGGTCGATGAGTTCGAGGTTGGGGCCCGCGACAAAGTTTGCAAACCGCGCCGACGCCTTCAGCTGCAGACGCAACGGAAGCTGCTCACCCATTCAGGCCCGCCGCGCCCGCCGGCTCCAGGTCACCACGTAGTCGATGCCACTCCAGACCGTGGTGACGGCCACGGCATACACGAGCGGCACGGTCCAGCCGGGCTGCACCCACAGCGATGCAGTTTCCAGAATAACCACCAGCACCAGCGCAATCTGCAGGACCGTATTGAGTTTGCTGATCAGGGTTGGCGCGGCCTCCAGCCGCGCGATGCGGAAATGGTAGACCAGCGCCCCGCCGACAATGACGATATCGCGCAGGATAACCACACCAAACAGCCACACCGGCAGCAGGCCGGTCCAGGTCAGCGCCGCATAGCTGCACACCAGCAGCGCCTTGTCCGCCAGCGGATCCAGCAGCGCACCGAGGCGGCTGGTCCAGTGGTAATGTTTGGCGAGGAAGCCATCCACGCCGTCTGAAACGCCTGCCACGAGAAACAACACCAGCGCCAGCCGGTATTGCTGCTGCAGCAGCGCCCAGGTGGTCGGGGCCACCAGCAGGATGCGGCCGACGGTGATCAGGTTGGGGATATCGCGTGCCCGCATGCTGTGGGTGGCTCAGCGCCGCAAACGGAAACGCCAGGACAACGGGTCGGCCGCCGGTTGCAGCACCCTGCCGAGCGTGATCAGCTGCATCAGGCTGTGCTCCTGCGTGCTCAGAGTCAGGTCGAACTGTACTTCCTGGCCGGTCACCCGCACCACCTGAATCCCGTCGACCGGCGTGAGCGCAGCGAGGTAATCGTAAACCCGGGCGTAATCGCCAAGTCCGCGGATGCCCTCCACCACCAGTGAGCGCATGCTGGAGCCGGAGTCGCTGACCGCATACTGGCCGGCCAGCCGCTCGGTGGCCTGCGCGATGCCCTCCGTGACCGCAACATCCATGCTATCGCCGCGCCCGCTCCAACTCTGCCCAGCGCCTTCCGCGAGCAGGTTCCAGCTGCTCCTCCAGCTGCCGCCAGCACCGGAACGATCAAGTTTTCCAACCAGAACCACCTGCGGCCGGTAGCGCTGTGATGCCGGCTCGATGGCACCGAGAAAACCACCCCAGACATCGGTGAACTGCACGGCGCGCTGATCCTCCAGGTCCATCAGCGGGAGGGTGACCGGCAAGCCGTGCAGCCGGGCCGCCTGCATGACAGCATCAGCAGCCTCGCTCTCGCTGGCCTCGGAAACCAGATAACGCTGCCCGCGATCGTCGACCGCCAGCCACAGCAGCACATCGGGGCGCTCGCTGCCCCAGTACGGCAGCCCCGCGGCACGAATCTCGCGGGCCAGCGCCACCCCATCGAAGTGCACCCAGAGGCGCAGCTGAGGTTCGCCCGTGGGGCCCGCAACCTCTTCAAAGCGGTACTGCTCGACAAACCGCCCCGGCCGCTGCAGCAGCTGGCGCGCGGGGGCCTGGGCCACGGAGCGGGCACTGCCGGTGACACGCACCAGGACGTCCTGCAGGGCCTCCTGCAGCGCCCCGTCGCGCGCCGCCACGTCACGGCCGGCGGCATCCACCTCGATCTGGAACAGGTCGCCCACGCGCGCCGCCTGCAGCGGCGCCGGGCCCAGCAGCAATGCCAGCAGCCCGGCAATACAGTAACGTAGAATCAATGACTTCATCCTGGTTAGGGCCGGTCCGGCGCTACCATACCACAGGACAGGAAAAGCTCTCACCATCTGCGTCGCGCCGCCAGTGACCGGCAACCCGGCAATGCAATGCGGCACGACTACGGGTAATATTGCGTTTTGCCAACCAACGGAGCCTGACGTGTCTGGGCAACATTCGTCTCCTTCCGGTTCGTCCATCAGTTACCGGGATGCCGGTGTCGATATCGATGCCGGCAATTCCCTGGTCGAGCGCATCAAGCCGGTGGCGGCACGCACCCGCCGGCCCGGCGTACTCACCGGGCTGGGCGGCTTCGGCGCACTGTTCGAAATCCCGCTGGACCGTTACCGTCAGCCGCTGCTGGTATCCGGCACCGATGGCGTCGGCACCAAGCTGAAACTGGCCATCGACAGCGGCCGGCACGCTACCATCGGCATCGACCTGGTCGCCATGTGCGCCAACGACATCGTGGTGCAGGGCGCCGAGCCGCTGTTTTTCCTCGACTACTACGCCACCGGTAAGCTGAACGTCGATGTCGCCGCCGACGTGGTCGCGGGTATCGGGCACGGCTGCGAACTGGCCGGGGCTGCGTTGATCGGTGGTGAAACGGCCGAAATGCCGGGCATGTACGCCGACCAGGACTACGACCTGGCCGGGTTCTGCGTAGGCATCGTCGAGAAGGACAAACTCATCGACGGGCAGTCCGTAGAACCGGGCGATGTTCTGGTGGCACTGGCCTCATCCGGCCCCCACTCCAACGGCTATTCGTTGATCCGCAAGATCATCGAAGTCTCGGGCGCCGCGCTGGACAGCGAACTGGCCGGGCGCACGCTGCTCGACTGGCTGCTGGAACCCACCCGCATCTATGTCAAGGCATTGCTGGCACTGTTCGAGCAGGTGGAGGTGCGCAGCCTGTGCCACATCACCGGCGGCGGCCTGCCCGAAAACCTGCCGCGCGTGCTGCCCGACAACACGGTGGCGCGTATCGAAACGGCCAGCTGGCAATGGCCAGCGGTGTTTTCCTGGCTGCAGGAGCAGGGCCAGGTGGAAACACGCGAAATGTACCGGACCTTCAACTGCGGTGTCGGCATGGTGATCTGCGTGCCGGCCGCGCAGCTGAGCCAGTGCCTGTCCCTCCTTCAGGCGCAGGGCGAAACTGCCTGGGTGCTGGGCTGCATCGAAGCCGGTGACGGTGAAGCGCGCGTTGAACTGAATGTCTGAACGCAAACCGGATCCCGACATGCCGCTGTCACTGGTGGTCCTGATATCCGGTCGCGGCTCCAATCTGAAGGCCATTCTGGACGCCATAGAAGCGGGCGACCTCCCCGCTCGGGTCGCCGCGGTCATCAGCAGCAGCGCCGACGCCCGGGGCCTGGCGCACGCGCAGCGGCATAACATCGACACCCTGGCCCTGGATGCCGCCGACTACCCGGAGCGCAGCGACTATGACCGCGCCCTGCAGGGGCTGATCGAGCGCTTCAACCCGGATCTGGTGGTGCTGGCCGGGTTCATGCGCATTCTCACCCCTGAGTTTGTACGCCACTTCCAGGGCCGTATTATCAACATCCATCCGTCCCTGCTGCCGGCGCTGCGTGGACTGCGCACGCACCAGCGAGCGCTCGCAGCGGGTGCGCAGGAACACGGCGCCAGCGTGCACTTCGTAACCGAAGAACTGGACGGCGGACCGGTCATCGCCCAGGTGCGGGTACCGGTGCTGGCCGATGATGACGCAGCCACCCTGGCGGCGCGGGTGCTGCAGGAGGAACACCGACTGTACCCGCAGACCTTGCGCTGGCTCGCCGAGGGCCGCATTCGCTGGGACGGTCAGCAGCTGCTGTTCGACGGCCAGCCGCTGACCCAGCCGCTGCAGCTGGAAGCACAACTCGAGGGGCAATGAAATGTGGCATTGGCCGGGCATGAACCGATGGCAAGGCTGGCTGCGCGGCTGCCTTGTGCTGTTGCTGCTGGGCGGCTCGCCGGCCGGCGCGGGGGGAGAAGATCCTTATCCCGAGTTTGTCGCCGACTATGACGTGCGGGTGAACGGCATCAAGGTCGGCTCTGCGACCTTCCGCCTCAGCCATCTGGAGCGCGACGAATACCTGTACCAGTCCGAGGCTTCCAAGGCCGGGCTGGGGCGCCTGCTGGGCTCGGACAAGGCGACCGAGAGCAGCCGCTGGCGCCTGGCCGACGACGGCGTCCAGGTGCTGGAATACCGGGCTCACAACGAGGACGGTGACGACGACGACAATGCCCACCTGATCTTTGACTGGGACAGTCTGGAGGTGGAAAACCGCGGCGCAGGCGAACACTGGCGCATCGCAATGCCGGCGGGAACGCTCGATCAGATGGTTATGCAGCTGGCCATGCTGTTCGATCTGCGCGACGGCAAAACCGAGTTCCGCTACCCGGTCGCCACGCGCGGCCGCATCAAGGAGTACCGTTTCGAGCGGGCCGGAGAAGAGGTCACCGAGCTGCCGTTCGGCAACTACCGGACGGTGAGACTGCAACGCACCGACGACGAACGCGACCAGAGCGCGGTGTGGAGCGCGCCGGAACTGGAATATTTCCCGGTGCGGTTCGTGAAGCAGAAACAGAGCGGCCTGAAGACCGAAATCCTGCTGCGCCGGCTCGAATTCACTCCGGTTGAGACCAAGCCGGGTGAATAATAGCCACGGAAAGCACGGAAAACACGGACGGGTTATGTGGGGGCTGCGCCGGTGGTAGGTTGGGCTGAGCGACGCGATGCCCAACAAGATGCTCCATACGCATCTGTAAATGCCGTTGGGCATCGCGTCGCTCAGCCCAACCTACGCGTTTGTCTGGCTCTATTTATCTAGTTCCGTGCTTTCCGTGTTTTCCGTGGCTAATTTTATTATCGTGGCCCGGAACCACCTCAGGCCTTGGGCAGGGTAACGCCGGTCTGGCCCTGGTACTTGCCGCCGCGGTCCCGGTAGGACGTCTCACAGACTTCGTCGGATTCCAGGAACAGCACCTGGGCCACCCCTTCGTTGGCGTAGATCTTGGCCGGCAGCGGCGTCGTGTTGGAGAACTCCAGCGTGACGTGCCCCTCCCACTCGGGTTCCAGGGGCGTGACATTTACAATAATCCCGCAGCGCGCATACGTGGACTTGCCCAGGCAGATGGTGAGCACGCTGCGCGGAATGCGGAAGTACTCCACAGTACGCGCCAGCGCAAAGGAGTTGGGTGGAATGATGCACACGTCCGACTTCACGTCGACAAAGCTGTTGGCATCGAAGTTTTTGGGATCGACGATGGCCGAATTGATGTTGGTGAAGATCTTGAATTCGTCCGCACAGCGTATGTCATAGCCATAGCTGGAGGTACCGTATGAGATCAGCCGCCCCACGCCCTCGCGGTAACGCACCTGACCGGGCTCGTAGGGCTCGATCATGCCGTGCTGCTGTGCCATCCGGCGGATCCAGTGATCGGATTTAATCGACATTGTTTGTTCCGCTGAAAATATCGAGCGGCAAAGATACCGGGAACCACGCGGTAAAAAAAGGCTTGAAGACTATTAGCCACGGAAGACACGGAAAGCACGGAAATTCTGTTGCGACCAATACCGGCGCAGGTAGCTGAATATAGCCCGAAGGCCTTACACCAGCCAATTGGAAAAGACAACCGTAGGTTGGGCTGAGCGAAGCGATGCCCAACAGGCGCGTCCGTGAGCGTCCAGGGTCGCCGTTGGGCATCGCTTCGCTCAGCCCAACCTGCGCGTGTTACCTGATTTTATGTCCGTGCTTTCCGTGCCTTCCGTGGCTGTATTCTGCTTCAGTTGTTCTGGATCACGATCTGCGGGAACTTGGCGGCGTAGTTCTTGGACTGCAGCGCCAGCTTGGCCGCCGTACGGCGAGCGATCTCGCGGTAGATCTGCGCAATACGCCCATCGGGTTCGGCCACCACGGAAGGCCGCCCACTGTCGACCTGTTCGCGGATCTTGATGTCAAGCGGCAGCGCGCCGAGGAAATCGACTTCGTACTGATCGGCCATGCGCTGACCACCGCCTTCGCCGAAGATGTGCTCTTCGTGACCGCAGTTACTGCAAATGTGGGTGCTCATGTTCTCGACGATGCCCAGCACCGGCACCTCGACTTTCTCGAACATCTTGAGCCCTTTGCGCGCGTCCAGCAGGGCGATGTCCTGCGGCGTGGTGACGATAACTGCGCCGCTGACCGGCACCTGCTGGGCCAGGGTGAGCTGCACGTCGCCGGTGCCCGGCGGCAGGTCGATGACCAGGTAGTCGAGGTCGCTCCAGTTGGTGTCGTTGAGCAACTGCTGCAGGGCCTGGGTGACCATCGGGCCGCGCCAGATCATGGGCGTCTCTTCGTCGACCAGGAAGCCGATCGACATGGTCTGCACGTGATAGCTGACCAGCGGCTCCAGGGTCTGGCCGTCCTTGGACTCCGGCTTGCCGTGGATACCCAGCATGCGCGGCTGGCTGGGGCCGTAGATATCGGCGTCCAGTACGCCCACCTTGGCACCTTCGGCCGACAGCGCCAGGGCCAGGTTGGTGGCGGTGGTGGACTTGCCCACACCGCCCTTGCCGGAAGCGATAGCGATGATGTTCTTGATGCCGCTGATGGTCTTGACACCCTTCTGCACCGCGTGGGCCTGAATGGCAACGTTAATGTTGACGCGCGCCTTGGCCACACCCGGGACGGATTCGACCATTTCCTTCAGCTTGGCCGCCAGCCCGTCCTTGTAGCCTGCGGCCGGGAAGCCCAGCACCACGTCGACGACCACCTGGTCACCTTCGATCATGATGTTGCGCACGGACTTGGTCGACACCAGATCCTTGTCCATGTAGGGGTCGATGTATTCCTTCAGTTTGGTTTCGATCTGCTGCTGGGTTACCTCAGCCATAATGCGGTCCTCTGTCTTTCGCTAACCGGTGTGCCGGTTTGACAAACCTTGCAAAAATTAGTGCCGGATTGTACACAAACGGTCCATAGCGGTCTTCACTGCGGTTTATGGGGTTTCGCTTCACCCGCCCGTTCCCCGCCAGGCCGCCATCCAACCGAACATCACGCCACCCCGACCACCCTACATGGGAGCGCCGCGCTGCCACTTCAAGAGCCAACCACACCAACCCGCGGGTGACTAGCCAATCAGCCATGTCTCGCGCCTGCCACATCTGGCATAATGTCGGCTATCTGCACGTGCTGTCAGGGAATTTCATGTCGGAGCAAGAACGTACCATCCTGGTTACCAGTGCCCTGCCCTACGCCAATGGCTCGATACATCTGGGACACCTGGTCGAGTACATACAAACCGATATCTGGGTGCGCTTCCAGAGAATGCGCGGCCATCACTGCGTGTACGTCTGTGCCGATGACGCCCACGGCACACCCATCATGCTGCGTGCCCAGCAGGAGGACATCAGCCCCGAGACCCTGATCGCGCGGGTTGCAGAGGAACACCAGGCGGATTTCGCCGGCTTCCTGATCGGGTTCGACAATTACCACAGCACGCACTCGGATGAGAACCGCGTGTTGTCCGAGCTGATCTATCAACGCAACCTCGACGCCGGACATATCGTCACCCGCACCATTACCCAGGCCTACGATCCCGAAAAGGAAATGTTCCTGCCCGACCGGTTCATCAAGGGCGAGTGTCCGCGCTGCGGTACGCCCGAGCAGTACGGCGACAGCTGCGAGTCCTGTGGCGCCACCTACTCGCCGACGGAACTGAAGAATCCGCGCTCGGTAGTATCCGGCGCCACCCCGGTGGAGAGGGAGTCGCTGCACTACTTCTTCCGGCTGGCGGACTTCGAAGCCATGCTGCGCAACTGGACCAGCGCCGGACACCTGCAGGAGGAAGTCACCAACAAGCTCAACGAGTGGTTCGCGGACGGCCTGCGCGAATGGGATATTTCGCGCGACGAACCCTATTTCGGTTTCGAGATCCCCGGCGCACCGGGCAAGTATTTCTACGTGTGGCTGGACGCGCCGATCGGCTACCTGGCCAGCTTCAAGCAGTACTGCGAACGCACCGGCACAGACTTCGACGCCTACTGGAACGAGGACAGCAGCGCCGAGGTGTATCACTTCATCGGCAAGGACATCATCTATTTCCACGCGCTGTTCTGGCCGGCCATGTTGCGCGGCGCGCGCCTGCGCCGGCCGACGGCGATTTTCGCGCACGGTTTTCTGACCGTAAACGGACAGAAGATGTCCAAGTCACGCGGCACCTTCATCAAAGCGCGCACCTATCTGGATCACCTCGACCCCGAATACCTGCGCTACTACTTCGCCGCCAAGCTGAGCAACGGCGTGGACGACCTGGACCTGAGCCTGGATGACTTCACCCAGCGCGTGAACGCCGACCTGGTCGGCAAAGTCGTCAACATCGCCAGCCGCTGCGCAGGCTTCATCCATAAATTCGCGAGCGGCCAGCTGGCTGCGGAAAACGCCGAAACCGAGTTGTACCGAACCTTTGTGAAGGCCGGCGAGGAAATCGCGCGGCTGTACGAAGGGCGCGAATACGGTCGCGCCATACGCGAGGTCATGGCGCTGGCCGATATCGCCAACCAGTACATCGACGACCGCAAGCCCTGGGTGCTGGCCAAGCAGCCGGGTGCCAAGCACGAGGTGCAGGAGGTGTGCAGCGTCGGACTCAACCTGTTCCGGGTACTCATGACCTATCTGGCGCCGGTACTGCCGGCGATGGCGGAAAAGGTCCAGGCGTTCCTGAAGCTGCCCTCGCTGTGCTGGGACGACATTGCGGAGCCGTTGCTCGATCACCGCATCGAAAAGTTCAAACCCCTGATGACGCGCATCGATCCGGCTTCGGTGGAGGCCATGTTGGCGGCCTCGCGCGAACACCTGGAAGCCACCGACGCGGCGTCCGTTACAGTGAGCGGACCGCTGGCAGACGAGCCGATTGCAGCCACCATCGGATATGACGAGTTTGCCAGGCTGGATCTGCGCGTGGCGCGCATCGTCAAGGCACGAGCTGTCGAGCAGGCGGACAAGCTGCTGGCGCTGACCCTGGACCTGGGTGGCGAGACACGCAATGTCTTCGCCGGTATCAAGAGCGCCTACGCGCCCGAGGACCTGGAAGGCCGGCTCACCGTGATGGTCGCCAACCTGGCGCCGCGCAAAATGCGCTTCGGTGTCTCCGAGGGCATGGTGCTGGCCGCCGGCCCGGGCGGCAAAGACCTGTTCATCCTGGAACCCGATTCAGGCGCCCAACCGGGCATGCGGGTGAAATAAAAGCTTTAACCGCGAAGGGCGCGAAGGACACGAAGGAAATACTTGCCATGAATTCTAACGCAGCATTTCCGTTGCTTTTTCTTTACCTCCACGGCGGTCAATCAACATCTGCAAAAGACACGAAGGAAACATGCGGCATGAACAGCCGGGGTATCGCTTCTCCTTTGCCTTTCCTTTGCGTCCTTCGCGACCTTCGCGGTAAAACTTCCATCCGTCACAGTACGCGTCAGCAGCAGGGGCCAGGTAACAGTGGCTGAACTGGCACTCATTCTGGTCAGCACCGTGCTGGTGAACAACTTCGTGCTGGTGAAGTTTCTCGGCCTGTGCCCGTTTCTGGGCGTGTCGCGCAAGCTGGAAACCGCCACCGGCATGTCGCTGGCCACGACTTTTGTGCTGACCTTGTCTTCGGTGTGCAGCTACCTGGCCAACGAGTATCTGCTGGCGCCGCTGGGTCTGGAATACCTGCGCACCATCACCTTCATCCTGGTGATCGCTGTGGTCGTGCAGTTCACCGAAATGGTGGTTCACAAGACCAGTCCGCTGCTGTATCAGGTGCTGGGCATCTTCCTGCCGCTGATCACCACCAACTGCGCGGTGCTGGGCGTGGCGCTGCTCAACGTGCAGCACCAGCACAGCTTCCTGCAGTCGGCGGTGTACGGTTTCGGTGCTGCAGTCGGTTTTTCGCTGGTAATGATTCTGTTCGCGTCGATCCGCGAACGCATTGCGGTTGCCGATGTGCCGGAGGTCTTCAAGGGTTCGGCCATTGCTCTGATCACGGCCGGCCTGATGTCGCTGGCATTCATGGGCTTCACCGGGCTGATCAAGGGCTAGCCATGCTGACCGCCATGCTCGCCATCGGTATTCTGTCCGCGCTGTTCGGCCTGCTGCTTGGTTATGCGGCGATCCGCTTCCGGGTCGAGGGCGACCCGGTGGTCGACCAGGTCGATGCACTGCTGCCGCAGACGCAGTGCGGGCAGTGCGGTTTTGCCGGCTGCCGGCCCTATGCCGAAGCCATCGCCGCTGGCGAAGCCGACATCAACCAGTGTCCGCCGGGCGGTGAAACCACCATTCAGGCTCTGGCTGACCTGCTCGGCGTTGACGTCAAGCCGCTCAATGAGGAGCACGGCGTGCACGCCGAGAAAGCCGTTGCGGTGATCGATGAGAACACCTGCATCGGCTGCACGCTGTGCATCCAGGCCTGCCCGGTCGACGCCATCCTGGGTGCGGCCAAGCAGATGCATACCGTGATCGAATCGGAGTGCACCGGCTGCGAGCTATGTGTGCCGCCCTGCCCGGTGGATTGCATCGACATGGTCACCGTAAAAACCGATATCCGCGACTGGAAATGGCCCTACCCCGACACCGAGCATCGGCCGGTGGCCGCAGCATCGAGGGCCGGCTGATGCGGATGCATCGGAGGATTTTCGCTGCCACGCCCGCGGCCCGGTTGCCGGCCGCGTCTCTGCACGAGCGTGTCCCGCGATGATCACTCTGCTCGACACGCCCAGGCGCTTCCGCGGCGGCATGCGCATGCAACCGAACAAGGCCCAGTCACTGCGCCAGCCGCTGCGGCCGGCGCGCCTGCCGGAACGCCTGTACGTGCCGCTCAGCCAGCACATCGGTGAACCGGCGGAAGCGCTGGTCGCGGAAGGCGACAGCGTCCTCAAGGGGCAGCTCATCGCCCGTTCGCTCAGCTATATCAGTGCGCCGATCCATGCGCCGACCTCCGGGCGCGTCATCGACATCGGCGACTACCGGGTGCCGCATCCCTCCGGGCTCAAGGCGCCATGCATCGTCATCGCCGCCGACGGCGCCGACCGCAGCGCCGATACCGGTCTTGACATGGCGTCGGTGCTCGAGGCCGATCCGGCGGAAATCAGGCGGCGGGTACGCGATGCCGGCATCGTCGGCCTCGGCGGGGCCGGTTTTCCGACCTCGGTGAAACTCAACCCCGGGCCGGGCCGGGAGGTGGAGCTGCTGGTCATCAACGCCGCCGAGTGCGAACCCTACATCAGTTGTGACGAGGCACTGATGTGCACGCGCCCGGTCGAGATTATCGAGGGCATTCGCATCATGCGCCACGCGCTGCACGCGCGCCAGGTGGTGATCGGAATCGAGGACAACATGCCCGACGCCATACGCTGCCTGCAGACCGCGCTGGCAGCGGCGGGCGAAGCGGACATCAGAATCATCGCAGTGCCGTCGGTGTATCCGGCCGGCGGTGAGCGCCAGCTCATCTATGCCCTGACCGGTGAGGAAGTCCCGACCCAGGGACTGCCCATCGACCTGGGCATTGTGTGCCACAACGTCGGCACCGCAGACGCCGTGGCGCGCGCGCTGCTGCAGGGAGAACCGCTGATCTCGCGCGTGGTCACGGTCACCGGTGCCGGCGTGCGCGAGCCGGCCAACCTCGAGGTGCGCATCGGCACACCCATCGCCGAGCTGATCGCGCAGTGCGGCGGTTATACGGAGCAGGTGTCACGCCTGCTGATGGGCGGGCCAATGATGGGCATCGCCCTGCCAAGTGACGCGATGCCGGTTATCAAGACCACCAACTGCATACTGGCCGCCAGTCCGGAAGAAGCGCCACAGCCGCCAGCGGCGCGGCCCTGCATCCGCTGTGCAGAATGCACCGCTGCCTGCCCGGCCGGCCTGCTGCCGCAGCAGCTGTACTGGTACGCGCACGCGCGCGACTTCGACCGTATCCAGGACTACAACCTGTTCGACTGTATCGAGTGCGGTTGCTGCGCCCAGGTGTGTCCCAGCCACATTCCCCTGGTGCAGTATTACCGCTTCGCCAAGACCGAGATCTGGGACCTGGAGCGGGAACGGCAGAAATCCGACATCGCGCGGCAGCGCCATGAATTTCGCATCGAGCGCCTGGAGCGCGAAAAGCGCGAACTCGAGCAGCGCCGCGCCCGCGCCAGGAAGGCCCTGGATCGTCCCAAGGCGGGTGACGCCGACGCCAAGAAGGCCGAAATTGCCGCTGCCCTGGAACGCGTCAAGGCGCGCCGGGCTGCGCAGGATGCGGAAGCGAAAAACACCGACAATCTGACCCCCGAACAGCGCGCCGAGATCGCCGAGATCGACCGGCGCCGCACCGGCGAGCACGACTAGCCCCCGCATGGAATTCCCGACCCAGAGCTCACCCTACCTGCCAGCGACCAACGACGTCAGCCGGCTGATGGTGCAGGTGATGCTGGCCCTGATCCCGGGCGCCCTGTGCCTGTTCTGGTTCTTCGGCTGGGGCGTGCTGATCAACCTCGCCGTTGCCACGGCGACTGCCGTTGCGGCCGAGGCCGCGGCGCTGAAGCTGCGCGGCAAGGCGGTGCTGCCGATACTGTCCGACGGCACTGCGGTTCTCACCGGCCTGCTGCTGGGACTGGCGCTGCCGCCGCTGGCGCCCTGGTGGATCCCGTTCATCGGCGCCGCTTTCGCCATCGTGGTCGCCAAGCAGCTGTACGGCGGGCTGGGCTACAACCCCTTCAATCCCGCCATGGTGGGCTACGTGGTGCTCATCATCTCCTTCCCGCTGCAAATGACCCTGTGGTCGGCACCGCGCGGCATCGACGGGGAGATGCTGTCACTGGCAGACACCCTGGGCCTGGTGTTCGCGCAGCTGCCGCCCGCCGGCGCGACCCTGGACGCGGTCACCATGGCGACGCCGCTGGACAGCTACAAGACCCAGATCGGCCAGAACCTGACCTGGAGCGAAATCGTCTCCGGACCGCTGTTCGGCCGCTTCGCCGGTCACGGCTGGGAGTGGGTCAATCTTGCATTCCTGCTCGGCGGACTGTGGCTGTGGCAACGGCGCGCCATCCACTGGCACATCCCGCTGGCCATGCTCGCGGGCCTGTTCGTCACCGCGCTGCTGTTCTACATCGCCGATGCCGACAGCTTTGCCTCGCCGCTGTTCCACCTGTTCAGCGGGGCGACCATGCTGGGCGCGTTTTTTATCGCCACCGACCCGGTGTCGGCAGCCACGACACCGCGCGGACGCCTCTACTACGGCGCCGGCATCGGCGTACTGGTGTACCTGATCCGTACCTGGGGCGGGTATCCCGACGGCGTGGCGTTCGCCGTGCTGCTGATGAACATGGCGGCACCCACCATCGACTACTACACCCAGCCGCGGGTGTTCGGGCACAGGGATTCCTCGGAATGACGGTCTACCGGCCGATCGCCCTGTCTGCGGCATTCCTGTTTCTGTTCGCGGTCATCGGCGCCGGCCTGGTGGCGTTCACGTTCGACAGTACGGCCGAGAAGATCGCCGACAACGAGCGGCGCGCCCTGCTCAAGAGCCTGAACGAGCTGGTACCGGAACAGCGCTACGACAACGACATCTTCAGCGACGTCGTCTATGTCCGCAACAGCGAACTGCTCGGTACCAGCGAGCCGGTACCGGTGTACCGCGCGCGCAAGGACGGCTGGCCGGTGGCCGCGGTGCTGGCGCCGGTGGCACCGGACGGCTACAGCTGGGCCGATCCGCCTGCTGGTGGCGATCAATCTCGACGGAACCCTGGCCGGAGTGCGCGTGGTGCAGCACCGCGAAACCCCGGGACTGGGCGATGCCATCGAGGCCGAGCGCTCCGACTGGATTCTGGGCTTCAGCGGCCGGTCACTGTCCGACCCGGCCTGCGGAACGCTGGAAAGTGAAACGCGACGGCGGCGCATTCGACCAGTTCACCGGCGCCACCATAACCCCGCGCGCAGTGGTCAAAGCGGTCAAGGAAGCTTTGTTATACTTTCAGGCGCACAGCCACGAGCTGTTCGAAAAGGATCCCAGCTCCAGCCGGCACAATCATGACCTCTTACCCAGACATTATCCGCGACGGCTTATGGCGCAACAATGTAGGCCTGGTGCAGCTGCTGGGCCTGTGCCCGCTGCTGGCCGTGACCGGCACCTTTATCAACGGACTGGGGCTGGGGCTGGCCACGCTGCTGACGCTGGTAGCGTCGAATGTCACGGTTTCGCTGATACGCTCGCTGGTGCGCCCCGAGGTGCGCATCCCGGTGTTCGTGCTGGTAATCGCCTCCATTGTCACCATCATCGAACTTTCGATGAGTGCGTTTTTCCATGAACTTTACAAAGTGCTGGGTATTTTCATTCCCCTGATCGTGACCAACTGTTCCATTATCGGGCGCGCCGAGGCCTTCGCCTCCAAGAATTCCGTGGGGCGTGCGTTCACGGACGGCTTGAGCATGGGACTGGGCTTCACCCTGGTGCTGGTGGCACTCGGCTCGCTGCGCGAGATCATCGGCCACGGCACCCTGTTCTCCCAGGCGCACCTCATGTTCGGGGAAGCGGCGCGTTCCATGACCCTGGTATTCGTCGAAGATTACAGCGGCTTCCTGCTGGCCGTCCTGCCACCCGGCGCCTTCATCGGCCTGGGCCTGCTGATCGCCGTGAAGAACATCATCGACAACCGCCTGCAGGGCAAGGCGGCCGAGAAGATAGCAACGGCTGAGGCTGTGCAGGCCACCTGAACATAAACCGCGAAGGACGCTAAGGACGCTAAGTCAATACTGTCAAGAACTTGCGTTTACCCCAGGCGCGCACAGAGCCGCAATCGGGCCAACTGTTAAACCGCAAATTATGCCAGCGCTTTGAAACAGCAAAACTCAGGATTGCAAGCGGGCGCATTGAACACATTTGTTCCTTCGCGTACTTAGCGTCCTTCGCGGTTAATCCCAGACCACACAGACAAATGAACAAACAAAAACGCACCGAAATCTTCACCCGGCTGCGCAGGGAAAATCCCCACCCGACCACCGAGTTAAAATACGGTAACGCCTTCCAGCTGCTGGTCGCGGTGGTGCTGTCGGCGCAGTCCACGGATGTCGGTGTCAACAAAGCCACCGAGGCCCTGTTCAAAAAGATCAAAACGCCGCAGGCCATGCTGAAACTGGGCGAGGAAGGCCTCAAGCAGCACATCAAGACTATCGGCCTGTATAACAACAAGGCGAAAAACATTATCGCCGCCAGCCGGATACTGGTGGACCAGCACCACGGCGTTGTGCCGCAACAGCGCGAGGCTCTGGAAGCCCTGCCGGGAGTGGGTCGCAAGACCGCCAATGTGGTGCTC
This sequence comes from uncultured Gammaproteobacteria bacterium, assembly GCA_963695455.1. Classification (GTDB taxonomy): domain Bacteria; phylum Pseudomonadota; class Gammaproteobacteria; order DSM-19610; family DSM-19610; genus Thiogranum. Next base: position 48,931 of record CAVOGN010000007.1, read on the forward strand.
AATACAGCCTTCGGCCAGCCCACCATCGCCGTCGACACCCACATCTTCCGGGTCTGTAACCGCACCGGTATCGCCCCGGGGAAGAACGTCAGCGACGTCGAGCACAGGCTGGTAAAACTGGTTCCGGAGGAATTCAAGAAAGACGCCCACCACTGGCTGATACTGCACGGTCGTTACACCTGTATCGCGCGCAAGCCGCGTTGCGGCAGCTGTGTCATCGAAGACCTGTGCGAATACAAACACAAGACAGAAATTTGACACAGCACAAACCCGCTGGCCGTATGCCGTTGGCTCCTCGGAATTGTCGTGTTACCGCGAAGGACGCTCATACCCAAAGGGCACAAGGGGCGCGAAGGAAAGCCAGTCATATGAATGATTAACCTATCCTGTGCCCCCCGAGTCCTCAGTCAGAAACCGGCTGCGCGATTCGCGGTCGCCGGCAACAATGGCAATCCCACCAGGTTTTCGATTCGTGAATGAAGTCTTCCTTCGCGCCCTTCGCGGTTAACCTGCTCTTGCAAGACAGCGGAAAAACTCAGTACCCTTGGCCGTTCACAGGCAGGAGTCAGCATGCTCTTTGGACAGGACCGGGATCAGCTCCGTGCAGTCTACTGCCAGGCCTGGCAGGACCGTTGCGGGGGCAAGCCGCTTCAGCCCCTGCAGGCGCAGATCGTCTCGGTCATCGAGCAACACCCTGAATACCAGTCCCTGCTGGAACATCCGGAGCGGGCGCTGAGCCGGGATTACCTGCCTGAATCGGGGCAGACCAACCCGTTCCTGCACATGGGCATGCACCTGGCGATTCAGGACCAGATCAGCACCGATCGCCCGCCGGGCATTCGTGAGCTGTACCGACAGCTGCTGGCTGGATACGCGGATGCGCACCAGCTGCAGCACGAGCTGATGGAGTGCCTGGCGGAGATGCTCTGGCGGGCCCAGCATGACGCAACGGTGCCAGACGAAGCGCGTTACCTGTCGTGTATCCGCGCGCTTGCGAGGCAACGCTGAATGGCCGGAACACGGTGTACTGGCAGCGGTTTTGTCCAGTTCGGGTTTCCGGGGCAGATCGAAACCGGAAACTTTTTCCATACCGACTGGTCGTACAGCCTGTTAGTCACGACGACTGCAGGCTGAGAATGCCGGTCCAACCGCGGTACCAGGGTACCGCAGCTATCAAGTAAGCCTTAAGGAGGCCCAGTACAATGCCCAATAAATCCACTATGAAACCCCTGTCCGCCGCCATCGGCGCCGCCTTTGTTGCTTCTCTGGCCGGTACATCGGCCGCCAATGCAGCCAGCAATCCGTTCTCCATGACCGAGCTCTCCAGCGGTTACATGGTGGCCGCAGAGGGCAAGTGTGGCGGCGCCGCGAAAGCCGAAGAGGGCAAGTGCGGTGAAAGCATGAAGAAGGAAGCCGAAGGCAAGTGCGGCGAAGGCATGAAGAAGGAAGCCGAAGGCAAGTGCGGTGAAGGCATGAAGAAAGAAGCCGAAGGCAAGTGCGGCGAGGGTAAATGCGGCGAAGGCATGTGAAAGAAGGAAGCCGAAGGCAAGTGCGGCAGCGCTCACTAAGCGGCATCAGCCATGAAGGAGTCAGCTTACCCCGTTCATGGCGCAGGTCTCGGGCTGCGGCGGACCCTGATGGGTCCGCTCGCGGACCAGCCTCCGGCGCAAGTCGGGTTCTACGAAGTCGCCCCTGAAAACTGGATCGGAGTGGGTGGTCGCTACGGCAAGCAGTTCCGCGCCTTTACCGAACGTTACCCCTTCGTCTGTCACGGCCTGTCGCTGTCGATCGGCGCACCCAGCCCGCTCGACGAAACCTTTCTGCACCGTGTGAAGCGCTTTCTGGATCAGCACCAGATCCGCGCCTACACCGAACACCTCAGCTATTGCAGTGACGACGGCCATCTGTATGACCTGATGCCGATCCCGTTCACCGAAGAAGCGGTCGCGCCATGTAGCGGCACGCATACGCCGCAGCCAGGACATTCTGGAACGGCGCATCGCCATGGAGAACGTTTCCTACTATGCCGCGCCGGGCAAGCAGATGGAGGAAATCGAGTTCATCAATGCGGTGCTCGCGGAGGCCGACTGCGACCTGCTGCTGGACGTCAACAACATCTACGTCAACAGCGTCAACCACGGCTACGACGCCGAACGGTTCATGTATGCACTGCCCGCCGATCGGGTGGTGTATTTTCATGTCGCCGGACACTACAACGAAGCCGACGATCTGATTGTCGATACACACGGAGCGGACGTTATCGACCCGGTGTGGGAGCTGCTCGACAAGGCCTACGCCATTTTGGCGTCGTGCCTACGCTGCTGGAGCGCGATTTCAATATTCCGCCGCTGCCCGAATTGCTGAGGGAGATCGATCACATCAATACCCTGCAGGGTCAGTGCAGCGGCCACCCGGTAGCAGCGCGGTGCGCGCCATGGCTGAAACCGGCTTTATACAGCAACAGTACGCGTTCGCTGCCCACATCCGCGCGCCCGATCGCAATGCAGCGCCGGCCGATATCGAGGATCGCCGCATGGCGATCTATCGCGAGCTGTTTTACAACAACGTGGAAGGCTTTCTGTCCAACAGCTTTCCGGTGCTGCGCAAGCTGCTTGCCGACGAAGCCTGGCACCGCATGGTGCGCGACTTCTATGCCCGGCATCCGTGCCGTTCGCCACTGTTTCTGGAAATACCGCGCGAGTTCCTGAGCTACCTGGAGCAGGAGCGTGGCGAGCAGCCGGGTGATCCGCCCTTTCTGCGCGAACTGGCGCACTACGAATGGGTCGAGCTGGCGGTATCGGTGGCCGAGAGCACGCCGCCGGAAGGCGTCGAAGAACATGGCGACCTGCTGGAGCGGCGGCCGGTCGTATCGCCGCTGGCCTGGCCACTGTCCTACCGATATCCGGTGCACCGCATCCGCCCCGATTTCCAGCCGCAGGCGCCGGGCGAGCAGCCTGCCTACCTGCTGGTCTACCGGGACGCCGACGACGAGGTGGGCTTCCTGGAACTGAACCCGGTCAGTGCGCGCCTGTTCTCTCTGTTGCAGGAAGGCAGTGTATCCAGCGGCCGCCAGGCACTGGAGCGCATCGCCGGCGAACTGCAACACCCCGCCCCGGATGCGGTGATCCAGGGCGGGCACACGATTCTGGAAGAATGGCGCAAACGGGATATCGTGCTCGGAACGCACCGTTGAGCACCCCAGGGGGCGCGCCGCAGTTGCCTATGAACCGGTGAGCAGAGCCGGTATGCGGCCTACCCGGCCAGCGCGACGTGGTGGTCGCAGTTGCGCCGTACGGCATCCCCCTGCAGGCAGACGCAGAGCCGGAAAACCCGGGTGCGTTTGAAGTCGACACACCGGAAGCACAATAACAACCACGAAGGAGAACGCTGCATGTATCTGCTCGTCCAACTGCAACGCCTGCTCGACAGCACCCGCGTGTTCGATTTCCTCGGGCCACTGGCGCTGCGGTTGTACCTGGTACCGATCTTCTGGATGGCGGGCACCAAGAAGCTGGCGGATATGGACAACGTCATTGCCTGGTTCGGCAACCCCGACTGGGGGCTGGGACTGCCCTTCCCCGAGTACCTGGCGTGGGCGGCGGCGCTCACCGAGGCCGGCGGCGCCATCCTGCTGCTGATTGGCTTTGCGGTGCGCTGGATATCGATACCGCTGATGATCACCATGGTGGTCGCGGCGGTCACCGTACACCTCAAGAATGGCTGGCTCGCTATCGCCGAAGGCAGCGGCCTGTTCGCCACCGAGCGCACCCAGGGCGCCGTGGAGCGCCTGGAGCGCGCCAAGGAAATACTGCAGGAGCACGGCAACTATTCCTGGCTCACGGAAAACGGCAACTTCGTGGTGCTCAACAACGGCATCGAATTCGCAGCCACCTATTTCGTCATGCTGCTGGTGCTGTTCTTCATCGGTGCGGGTCGTTTCTTCAGCATGGACTACTGGGTGCGACGGGCTTTCATGCATTAGTCGAGCCATTGAATCGGCCACGGATAACACGGACAGCTAAAAACGGGCCACGGAAAGCACGGAAAACACGGAAATGTCTTGAGACGATAACTTGTATGTTGGCGATCTAGCGAAGCGAAGCCCAACCTACCGCGAAACAGGAATACCTCGGAAGTCAGGGAAATACACCTGGCCCGAAAATGATCCGCCTTACCGGACTTCTCACGTCCGTGTTTTCCGTGCTTTCCGTGGCTATTACTTCCCTGCCGTGGCTACTACTATTAGAGGGGTTCGAACAAGGCCCGGCAATCACGCATGACGGCACCCCTACAAAGCGATTCACCTTCCCCGGTGGCTGACCCAGACAGTTATGAGCTGTCTGTGCTGGGCATGACCTGCCAGCACTGTGTGGCGCGGGTGGAAAACGCCATCCGCGCCGTACCGGGGGTACAAAGCGCCGAGGTGCAGCTCGATAGCGGACGCGCGCTCGTGCAGGGTGCCAGACCGCACCAGGTCATCGCCGCCATCGAAGCCGCCGGCTACCAGGCCAGCCCGGTGCCAAAGACGCCGGACGCCTGCCCGGTTGAGCCGGAGACACAACCGTCGGCGGCACAACCGCTGCCCGACAGCTACCGCGTCGAAATTCAGGGCATGAGCTGCGCCAGCTGCGTAGCGCGGGTGGAAAACGCCATCCGCGCCGTGGACGGTGTCAGCGAGGCATCGGTCAACCTGGTGGAAGGCGCCGCCTACGTGGTGGGGGGCACCCCGAATCAGGTAATCGATGCGGTTACGGATCAGGGCTATCCGGCACACCTTGCCGCGGAGCAGGCTGCCGGCAGCCTGCAGCTGTATTTTGCCGCGCCCCTGTCGCAGTCAGACCGGGAGCGGGTGGAAACCGCGCTGGCGAGTGTCGACCCGGAAGCAGAGTGGCACTGGTCAGACCCGCAACACGGCGAGCTTGCGTCCAGGGCCCACCCCGCCGACTGCCTGCTGGCGGTCCGCCACGCCGGCTACTCGGGCCGCATCATCGAAGACACCCTGGACCCCTACCGACTGCAGGCACAACAGGCGCGCAGCAGCATTCGCCAGGCAATCCTGCGCGCCCTGCTCGCCGGTGCTGTCGGCTTCGGGCTGATGGCCACGCACATGGCCGGTGCCCTGCCCCCCATCGATGCGACAGCGGCGCTGACCGACCTGGGCGGTCGCGGCTTCTGGCTGCTGATGGCGCTGCTGTGCCTGGTCACCATGGCCTACAGCGGACGCGACTACTACCTCGGCGCCTGGCAGCAGGCACGCCATCGTCGGACCAACATGGATACTCTGGTCGCAGTCGGTACCGCGGCGGCCTGGCTGGCGTCCCTGCTGCTGATACTGGCGCCCGACTTCGTGCCCGCGGTACAGCGCCATGTGTACCTGGAAACCTCGGTGCTGATTCTGGCGTTTCTGCAGTTCGGACATGCGCTGGAAGTCACCGCCCGGGCCCGTACCGGCCGGGCGATAGGTGCGCTGGTCGAACTGGCGCCGCGCACCGCGCGCGTGATCCGGGATGACGACGAAGTCGAGCTGCCCGTGTCGCTGCTGCGCGTCGGGGACCTGTTCATCGTCCGGCCGGGTGAAGCCATCGCTACCGACGCCCGCGTGCTGGACGGCGCGTCGAGCGTCGACGAGGCCATGCTGACCGGCGAGGCCCTGCCGGTGCCCAAACACGGCGGCGATGCGGTCACGGGCGGCACCATCAACCAGTCCGGCGTGCTCCGGGTGCGGGTCGAACAGGTCGGCGCCGACACCACTCTGGCACACATTATCGAATCGGTTCGGCAGGCACAGATGAGCAAGCCGCCGATCGCCCGGCTGGTGGACCGCGTGGCCGCCGTGTTCGTACCCGTGGTGCTGGTAATCGCGGCGCTGACTTTCATCGCCTGGCTCAGTCTCGGTCCGCACCCGCCGCTGCCGTTTGCGCTGACCACCGCGATCGCGGTGCTGGTCATCGCCTGCCCCTGCGCGCTGGGTCTGGCCACACCCATTGCCGTCATGGTGGGCATGGGCCGCGCCGCCCAGCTCGGCATCCTGATCCGCAATGCGGACGCCCTCCAGGCGGCGGCCGGCATCAGTCACCTGGTGGTGGACAAGACCGGCACGTTGACCGAGGGCCGGCCGCGGGTGATCGACATTCACTGCGCCGACGGGGTGGATGAGGCCAGTGTACTGCTGTGGGCCGCCAGCCTGGAACACGGCTCCGAGCACCCGCTGGCGCGGGCGGTGGTCGAGTCGGCGCGGCTGCGCGACCTGCAACTGTTGCCGGTGACCTCGTTCCAGGCCGAGGCCGGTCATGGAGTGAGCGGCCGGGTGTCCGAACGGCCGCTGTCGGTCGGCAGCCAGGAATGGCTGGAGTCACGCACGATCCACATCGATGCGCGGCTGGCGGCACAGGCCGACGCCATGGCCGCGCGTGCAGCCACCCCGGTGTGGCTCGCCGATGCAACACGCGCTCTGGCTGTGCTGGGACTGCGGGATCCGGTGCGCGCCGATACCGCCGCTGCCATCCGCAGCCTGCGCGCCCAGGGCATCGAAGTGGTGATGTGTACCGGCGATCACCCGGCCACCGCTCGGGCGGTCGCCGATGAACTGCACATCAGCACGGTGCACAGCCGCGTGCTGCCCCAGGACAAGGCCAGGGTGGTACAGGCTCTGCAACAGCAGGGACACACCGTGGGCATGGTCGGAGACGGGGTCAACGACGCCCCGGCGCTGGCGCAGGCACACGTGGGTTTCGCCATCGGCAGCGGTACCGACGTCGCCATCGAGAGCGCCGACATTACCCTGACGGGCAATTCGCTGGCGAGCATCGCCAATGCCATTTCACTGTCCAAGGCGACACTGCGCAACATCAAGCAGAACCTGGTCGGTGCTTTTATCTATAATACCCTCGGTATTCCGCTGGCGGCCGGATTGCTCTACCCGCTCACCGGCTGGCTGCTGAGCCCGGTGTTCGCCAGCGCGGCCATGGCACTGTCCTCGGTCACGGTGGTCAGCAATGCCAACCGACTGAGACTGTTCCGACCCCTGGAGTGAAAAAAATGAGTGAGTTGATCAAGCTCGAGGTGCGCGGCATGACCTGCCAGCACTGCGTCGCCGCGGTAGCAAAAGCGCTGGCCGCCGTGCCGGGCGTGGAGGAAGTGGTGGAAGTAGTGCTGCAACCGGGCAGCGCGACCGTCAGTGGCAGCGCAACACCCGAAGCACTGATTGCTGCGGTAAAGCAGGCCGGTTACGACGCCAGTCAAAGGTAGGCAACGCAGCGCGGGCTGGGCGGCGTCCTGCTGTTGCGAGCCGGGTACCGGGATACAACGGCGACACGACAGGTGACGGAACGCCTTAACACTGGAACCTATCGCATAATCCCCCGCGGCCGGATAGCCCTTTTCGGCATCCCGCTCCAGCAGCCCCTGCCCTTCGAGGAGGCGGCCGATGCGCCGGCAAGCGACTATTCGATCTTGATATAGGCGTAATTCTGCCGCTGCAGTTCCGCGATGCGCACCACGCCCGACTCTACGGTGGTGATCCCCGGGTACAGTTTCTCAACCGGCAAACCGGCTTCCGAGCGGGTAATGTTGCACAGCTCCAGGTCGACGCCGTGCACCTTGTGCAGACTGAGCAGCCGTCCCTTCAGGTTCTCGCGGCGTTCCGCCAGTGCCGCATCTTCGGTGAAAGGCGTACCCCGCAGTTCGTCGTCCGTCACGAAACGGATACCGTAGGCGACGAAAACGATCTTGATATCGAAGTCGATCAGATCATTCCGGTAGGTGTTGATCATGTTGTTGATGCTGGTCAGCATAGCGCTGAAACGCCGGGGATCGGCAAAATCGGCATGATAGACCACCCTCATTTCTGTCTCGTCGTTATGTGCCACGCTGTCGCGGGGAACGGCGGCGGCCAGCACCAGCAAACCGAGAACCGAAAACAGCAGCCCTCTGAATCCACTTGCAATTTTCATGGCCGGACCCTCCTCTGTTGGGTACAAGTATCGTTAAGTATAAAAAGGCGCATGCGCGCTGCGGGTCAGCAGGCCTGTTGCCAGCGGCGATAACAATCAACGACTCCGGGTCAGGGCGGCATAACCCGCGCTGGCGGCTTGCGCGCCTGCCAGCGAGCCAGTACGAATGCCGGCACACAGACCAGCGCCACCGCGACAACGGCAGCGAAGGGATCGCGGAGCAGAGCCTGCAGCTCGAACAGGCTCAGCAGCCAGCCGAGTGCGGTAGCCAGGATCAACAGTGCCAGACCGAACACGGTGACAAAAATGAGATAGGCAGCGAGCGGCCGCTGATCCGGATGGCGGATGCGCCTGACGTAGGGGACCGCCGCGATCAGCAGCAGCAACCATACTGCTGCGCCGGTTGTGTACATCACCACCTGTACCTCGCTGTGCTTGCCGGTGCGTCTGTGGCTATCCGGTATTGCGGGTGGCACTGTGTCTCCGATCCGCTTTGCAAGGCCAAGCTAGCGCTGCAGATATCGCCGTGCATTGAAAATAATCAATCTCCTTGGTTTAGGTAAGTTGATCCGGTTGGTGACGCGGCATCGACGGCGCAATCAAGCCGCAGGCGTCCGCAGCAACAAAGGCAGGTAACCGAGGAAGGGGGACTATGCCCCCTTCCCGCATCGGCGCCCGTGCCGCCGGACGGGCTACTGGTTGACGGGCGAATCCGGGTGCATTACGTAGGCCATCACGTCGGCGATCTGCTCCTGCGTCAGAAAGCCGTTTGCGCCGAAGCGCGGCATCTTGGTGCAGGGAAAATAGGCGTGCGGACTGTAGATCACCTCGTAGGTGTATTTCAGCATCGCGTCACTGGTTCCGCGGGTCTTGCCGTAAGCGGTCAGACTCGGCCCCAATGTGCCATAGGCGATCTCGTCGGGGTCCAGCTGGTGGCAGGCATAGCAGTTGCCGCCCGGTTCGCGGTCGCTGTGGTCGTCGGTCCTGTGCCCCACGCGGAAACCGAAACCGGACCGGGCCAGGGTCTCGCCCTTCTTCCAGTCGCCGAGCTCAATACCGCCTTGCGGATAAATGATGGCTTCGCGCGCCATGGCGATAACACGGGTCGCGGTGTCGCCTGCGGCCCTCGCGCCGCGCAGCGCAGAGCAGGTCTTCTGCAGTTCATCCTGCACCAGGCGCTGGCGAACCGTGCCGCCTTCCTGGGTTTCCTGGTCGAGCCTGAAGCCTTTGGCAGCAAAAATCAGGTGCTCCGCCAGCGCCTCCGGAGTCATGGACGTGTAATCGATCCGGTCCGCTTCGGACTCCGCAATGGCGTCTTCACCGCCGACGAATACCAGTGTTGCAAATACCGCTGTGGCGAGCCCGGCCACGACGGGGATCTTGTGATCAGACATGACTGTTCTCCTTGCGCGTCCGCAATCAACGTTTCATGTCAGGCAGGATGGCGGGCTGGCCACGCGCCGCGTCGGTCCAGAACGACATAATCGCAATCGAGGCATCGGAACCGGCCACGATCTCGCCCTGACGCATCTGCCAGTAGCAGCCACGCAGGCGATGCTGGCTGCTGCGCACCTCCTGATCTCCCACCCGGTAGGCCGGCCACGACACCGCCTTGGTCCACTCCTCGGGGACATTCATGTTCGGCAGCACCGAAGCGCGGATGCGTTTGCCGGTCTCGCCGTGGCAGGTGTTGCAACTGAAGTCCAGGTTCGCGGCACGGCGGTAGAACATCACTTCACCGGCGTCGCGCATCGCCTTTTCCAGCGGGTGGTTCATCGGCGGATTCCATTGGTAGCCGCTGGACTTGCCGGCAATGTAGGTCTGCAGGCGCATCATGTCGGATGACGAACCGTGGCGTTTGTTGACCACCGGATCATCCGCGGCAAATCCCTGGAGCGTCATCATGCAGTGCACCAGGCGGGTCTCCAGGTCCATTACCCGGCCGGTATCTTCGAAGTAGCGCGGCATCTCGGCGTAAGCGCCGTCGAGAACGCCGGGACCCTTGCCGAAGTCACAGCTCTCCAGCGAAGCATTCTTGGGACCACGCTGTTCCTTGAACAGTCTTTCCCCCTCCTCCGCGGTCCAATAAGCCGGGTTGTCGGACATCATCATCAGGTTCTGCTCACTCTGGGTGAGATAGTCGGAATCTACCTTGTCTATTATCCCCTGCAGAACATCCTCCGGCGCTTCGTAGGAATCGGCGCCGGCGGTACCCCCCAAAGCCAGCACGAACGGCACTGCGAACATGGCTCTCCTGGACATACAAACCTCCTTTGGGAAGCGGTTATACCGTCTGGTCAGTCGCGCAGAACGCGCATATCAAAGCCTAGAAGGCAGATGGGGCACGGTCAAACGCAATCGTGGCAATCCCGCATAAACGCTGTGGCAAGCGAAGCGCCCGCGCATTACCACATTATCGCAAGCTCATTGATACCAGCCCGATAAGGTTTGTTGCACCACGCTTTCCATCAGCCTTTGCAGACCTCCCATGACGGCAGCGATCATGGCTTCCAGCAGCATGGCCAACATGCGTTGCATCAGCAGGACAGAGGCGCTATTTTCAGCCCTGTGTGGCAGGAAAGATGTCACCGGGAAACGGCCGGTCCGCTCGAACAGCGATGCGGGCGGCGTGGGGCTTTGTCCCCTGGCGGCCACGCTCGGCATCCCGCGCGTGCCGTGTCGAGGAGGTCCTGGACGCGGTGCTGCGACCGGGCGAGGCGACGGTCGGGGTGCAGCGCAACACCCGCAGCCCTGATTAGCGCTGTAAAATAAGCCAGATAAGATGCAGGCCTGCATTGAGCGCAGCCACACTCGCGCCCGGAAAAATAATAGGCTGAAACTCGCCGCGCACCGGGCGACAATGGCAATCCCATAACAGTCCGATTCTGATAAGGAGGCAATATGCAAATAGGCATGATTGGTTTGGGGCGCATGGGTGCCAACATGGTGCGGCGGCTGATGAAAGCCGGTCACGAATGCGTGGTCTACAATCGCAGCCCCGGCCCCGTCCAGGAGTTGCAGAAGGAAGGCGCCATCGGCGCCACGGACCTGGATGATTTTGTCAGCAAGCTCAGCAAACCGCGCACCGTATGGCTGATGGTGCCCGCCGCGGTGGTGGACCGGCAGATCGACGATCTCAGCGCGCGCCTCGAGGCGGGCGACATCATCATCGACGGCGGTAACTCCTATTACAAGGACGACATCGCGCGCGCCGCACGGCTGCAGGAGCGCGGCATCCACTACCTGGATGTGGGCACCAGCGGCGGCGTGTGGGGACTGGAGCGCGGTTACTGCCTGATGATCGGCGGTGACCACAGTTCGGTCGCCCACCTGCAGCCGGCCTTTGCGGCACTGGCGCCGGGGCTGGGCGACATCCCGCGCACCAACGATCTGAGCGGGGAGCCGAAACCTTCGGAACAGGGCTATCTGCACTGCGGGCCGGCGGGCGCCGGGCATTTCGTCAAGATGGTGCACAACGGCATCGAGTACGCCCTGATGGCCGCCTATGCGGAAGGTTTCAACCTGCTCAAGCACGCCGGGATCGGCGCGCACAGCCACGACGTGGACGCCGAAACGTCGCCGCTGAGCAACCCCGAACACTACCAGTACGATATCGATGTCGCCGAGGTCGCGGAACTGTGGCGCCGCGGCAGCGTAGTCGCTTCCTGGCTGCTGGACCTGACCGCGGCGTCGCTGCAGGATGACCCGCAGCTGACGGCTTTCGGCGGACGGGTATCGGACTCCGGCGAAGGCCGCTGGACCAGCATCGCAGCCATCGAAACCGGCACGCCTGCCCCGCTGCTGACTACCGCGCTGTACGAGCGCTTCAGTTCACGCGGTGAAGCGGATTTTGCCAACAAGATACTCTCGGCGATGCGCTTCCAGTTCGGCGGTCACCACGAAAAACCGAAAGCCTGACGGTAACGGCCGCGGATGGAAATCGAGATCTACCAGCTGCTGCGCGACAACTGGCTGCTGCTGCTGTTCCTGGTCATCGGCCTCGGCTACCTGGTCGGCAATATCCGCATCGCGGGCACGCCCGTGGGTCCGACCATCGGCGTGTTGCTGGCCGGGCTGCTGTTCGGGTACTACGAGCTCACCGTCAGCCCGGCGGTGGGCAGCTTCGGCTTCGCCCTGTTCATCTTCTCGGTCGGTATCCAGGCGGGCCCCAGCTTTTTCAGCGCCTTCCGCGAAGACGGCCCCAAATACGTCGCCCTGGCCGCGCTGGTCGCCACCACCGGCTTCCTGCTGGCGTGGTCGGTGTCGCGCCTGCTCGGCTTCGAGAACGGCTTCGATGCCGGCCTGCTGGCCGGCGCGCTGACCAGCACTCCGACGCTGGCCGGCGCCCAGGATGCGATTCAGAGCGGTCTGGCCCTGATACCGGAGGGCATGGATGAGCAGAAGGTGCTCGAGAACGTCGGCGTCGGCTACGCGCTGACCTATCTGATCGGCACGGTGGTCATGATCCTCATGGTGCGCTATCTGCCCCGCCTGCTCGGCCTCGACCTGGAAGCCATGGCCAGGAGCTATGCGAAGGAAAAAGGCCTGCTGCGCGCCCACGGCGCGCGCGAGACCACGGCGGACACCCTGCCGGTGATACGCGCTTACCACGTCGGTCCGGACGGCATCGGCAAGACCCTTGGCCAGCGCAAGGCGGAGCTGAATCTGCCCGGCGAGGTGCTCAGAGTGCGGCGCGGCATGGAATTCCTGGACCCGGCACCGGACCTCGAGCTGCGGGAGGGCGACGTCGTGTCCGTGATCGCCAGCCTGCGCGTACATCAGCTGGTCCAGGAGACGCTCGGTGCCGAGGTGCTGGACGCCGAACTGCTGAACTACCGCATCGACGCCCACGAAATTGTGGTGCTGAGCAACTATGCGGTGGGCAAGACGCTCAGGGCGCTCGACCTCCCGCGCAGCCACGGCTGCTGGGCGAACGGGCTGGTCCGCGCGGGTATCGAACTGCCGGTCAATGACGACGTGGTGCTGCTCAAAGGCGATCGGCTGCACACGGTCGGGGAGGAATCGCGGCTGCGCAAGCTGGCCGAACTGATCGGCTACCTGGAGCAGGAAGTCGAGGAAACCGACCTGGCCACCTTTTCCTTCGGCATTGCCGCGGGTGTGCTGCTTGGCCTGGTCGTATTCAAAGCGGGCGCTGTCGCCATCGGCCTGGGCAGCGCGGGCGGGCTGCTGGTCATGGGCATACTGCTCGGGTACCTGAGCTCGATCAACCCGACCTTGGGGCGGGTGCCGGCCGCGGCACGCTACCTGCTCAAGGAGCTCGGCCTGATGCTGCTGATGGCATCCATCGGCCTCAACGCCGGCGGCGGCATTGTCGAGGGTCTGCTGAGCGTCGGTCCGGCCATCGTAGTCGGCGCGCTGCTGGTAGCCACCCTGCCTATCGGCATCGGCTATGTGGTGGGCCGCAAACTGCTGCACCTGAATCCGGCGCTGCTGCTCGGCTCGCTCACCGGCGCCATGACCAGTACGCCGGCGCTCGGCGTGGTCACCGACGCTGCCCGCAGCAGTGTGCCGGCAATCGGCTACGCGGGTACCTACACTTTCGCCAACGTGCTGCTGACGTTCGCCGGCAGCTACATGATGATGATCTGAGTCTGCCCTGGCTGCGGGCCGGTGCAGGCGTCGCTCTGCGCCTTCGTGACCAATAGCGTCTGTGGCAGAATTGATATCCAGAGAAGGAGGTCCGGCATGCCAACGCGAGACAAATTCATCGCCCGAATGAAAGCCCAGCTCGATGCTTGGAGGGCAGAGCTGGACAAGCTCGAATCCCGAACCGAGCATATGCAGGCAGATCTCAGGGACAAATACCGGCAGACCATCGCGGAGCTGCGCGACAAGCAGGCCGCTGCCGAAACCAGGCTCGGCGAGATCGAGCACGCCGGCGAGCAAACCTGGGCAGACCTCAAGGAGGAAGTCGAAAAAGCCTGGGCGGCGTTCAAGGTCAGCCTGGATGCCTTGCGGGATTTTTCCGATCATTCCTAGCCGACTGCCGGCAGCGTACCGCAACCCCCGTCTGGCCCGTTGACAAGGACTGCGCATGAACAGCTATGAATTCGGCGGTTTCGTTTCCTTTACGCTTGCGATCATCCTTCTGTTCCTTGGCAAAACCCTGACCAGCAGGGTTGAAATCCTGCGTCGCTACAGTATTCCGGAGCCCGTCATCGGCGGTTTTCTGTGCGCCGCAGCGGTGGGTGTCGCCTACTTTGCGTTTGACCTGAAGGTCACTTTCACACTTGAAGTCAGGGACTGGCTGCTGTTGTACTTTTTTGCCGCCATCGGCCTGCGCGCGGATATTCGTACCCTGATCTCGGGCGGCAAACCGCTTGCCATCCTGCTGGCCCTGGCCACGGCATTCATTTTCCTGCAGAACCTCACCGGTATCGGTATCGCCACTGCCTTCGGCATGGATCCCAAGGCGGGTCTCATGGTCGGTTCGATCTCGCTGACCGGCGGTGTCGGCACGGCGCTGGCCTGGGCGCCCACCTTTGTCGAATCGCTGGGCATCAGCAATGCCCTGGAGCTGGGGGTGGCGACCAATACAGTGGGGCTCATTGCGGCCTGCGTGATCGGCGGCCCCATCGCCCGCTACCTGATTACCCGCCACAACATTGTGCCCAGCGCCGATGCGCAACTCGATATCGGTGTAGAGCACGACAAACAGCGCAGCACCATGGTGGATTCCTACGGTATTCTCTGGGCCTGGCTGTGGCTGAACGTCGCCATGATTTTCGGTTACTTCCTCGACCAGGCGCTGGCGGCGGGAGGGCTGCAGCTGCCGCTGTTCGTCTCCTGCCTGATCGGCGGCATCCTGATCGGTAACGCGCGCAACCTGATTCTGAAAAAAGATGAAGTGTATCCCGGTGCGAAGCTCGGTATCGCACTCATCTCCGATATCAGCCTGGGTATGTTCCTGACCATGGCGCTGATGGGGCTGGAGTTGTGGGAACTGCAGGGACTGATGTTATTCATCACGGTTGTCATGGTGTTCCAGATCCTGCTGTCCATCCTGTTCACGGTCTTTATCGTGTTTCGTCTTATGGGCAGGGATTATGAGTCGAGTGTCATCAGTGCCGGTTTCGGCGGTATTACACTTGGATCAACGGCAACCGCTATCGTCAACATGACCGCGGTTGCCAAGCAATACGGGGCCGCTCACCGGGCATTCATCATTGTGCCGCTGGTTTGCGGTTTCTTTATCGATCTGGTGAATGCGCTGGTCATTAACTTCTTTGTCGGACTGTAACGGCTTGGGTGAATACTGAAGCGACCGACAAAGCCGCAGGTTGCGCTGAGCATAGCGAAGCCAGGCAAACCGCTAACGAAACGAGGACCGGATGCAGCGCCGCTCGCTGGTTCAGAAATAGCGCAACAGCCGCACCGTCAGATAGCTGTCCTGCTTGAAAGCGGACAACACACCGCTGTCGCCGCTGTTGAGAAACCAGCGCCCTTCCAGTTCCGTGGCCCAATGGTTGTCCAGGCGCCGGCTGGCCTCCAGCGACAGCTGTGCAGCCCGGTCCGAGCGGTCGATGGCGAAGCCGGCCAGCAACTCGGAGGCCTGCACATCGTTAAGGGTCAGGCGCGCGCCGAAGAAAAAATCGTCGTCGAAAATGACCGGCGGCGCCTCGGCCGGGTCATCGTTGCGGCCGTCGTAGGAGTATTCCAGCAACAGCCCCAGATCGGCATCGGTTTCGTGGATCTGATATAGCGTGTATTCCAAGCCGCCGACGGCCGCCGTGAAATGATCGCCGTGCTGAGCGCGCCACAGGCCCTCGAATTTCCACAGCCAGCCTTCGCGGGTGTACTGGATATCGGTGCCCACCTGGTTGATGAGATCGTAGAAGGTTACCAGCCGGGTAGCGTCCTGGTTGAGCAGGAATCGCGGTTCACGGCTGGTGCCCTTGAAATAGGACAGACCGAAATCCCAGGCGCCGATATAGTGCGAATAGCGCAGCGCGAAGTCGACGTGCTTGCGCCCGTCACTGGACTGGTACCCAGCATTGCCGTCGGTGACCAGCGGGAAGCGCAGCCGCCCGTGCTTGCCGGGGAAGGTCTCTTCTCTGAACCAGGGCAGCACAAACAGGCTGAGTTCGCCCCAGTCCTGCTGAGTCGCCAGCTTGACCATGGGCTGGCCAAGCTTGTCCTCGCCGTCCAGGTCTTCCACCAGGTCGGTCTGGTTGACGATATCGACCAGGTGACGAAACTCGGTAACGCCCCAGAATACCCGGTTGATGCCGGCCAGCAGCTCCCAGTCCTCGCCGATGTGCAGCCAGTAGGCCTCGCGGATGTCGGCATGCGAGCGGCGGCTGTCACGGCTGTCCAGCCTCGCAAAAGGAATGAAATTGAAGCGGTCGGCCCCGTTGTCGTGCTGCACCAGGACTTCCGGCTGGGCCACCAGCGAGGGCTGCAGGCCGTTGAACTGATCGTCGAACTGCCCGTCCTGCGGGAACGCCCGCAGGTCCGCGGCGACGAAGCCCGCCATACGCGTGTCGTAGGCCTCGGCGAGCAACGGCATGCAGGTCACCAGTGCCGTTGCGGCGCAAGCCACACCGGCGGCACACTGCCGGCGCCTTGTGCCGGTCCGCTTTGCAGCAGTCATGTCATACCCTTTCCACACCGCGCCAGGCTACCCAGCCGGCCAACACTGCGGTCGCCGCCGCGAGGATATAGGTCCACTGGGCACCTATGCCATCCCATAGATAGCCGGCCACCAGGCTGCCCGCCGCGCCCCCGGCGCCAAAACTCAGGCTGCTGTACAGCGCCTGACCGCGCCCCTGGTGACGCCCGGTGAACAGGTGATGAATGAGGTGGATGGACACCGCGTGATAGACGCCGAAGCTGGCCGCGTGCAGGGTCTGGGCAAACGCCATGATCCAGATCTGCTCGACGAACAGCGCAATCAGCAGCCAGCGCAGCGCAGTCAGCGCGGCCGCCGCCAGCATCAGGTTACGCGCGCCGAAGCGCGGCAGCCAGTGGTGCATTTTCAGGAACACCGCGATCTCGGCCACCACGCCCAGGGCCCACAACTGGCCGATGACGGATTCGCTGTACCCGTGCTCGACCATGTAGAGGCTGTAAA
Organism: uncultured Gammaproteobacteria bacterium; assembly: GCA_963695455.1. Lineage (GTDB taxonomy): Bacteria > Pseudomonadota > Gammaproteobacteria > DSM-19610 > DSM-19610 > Thiogranum. The sequence goes on from CAVOGN010000007.1 coordinate 65,977, forward strand.
AGGTGTAATACGGGCCGTGACTGGCCTGGAGCAGAAAGCACACCAGCAGCAGCGACACCACCGCCGGCTGCTTGAGCACCTTGCGCAGCGGCTCTTCGTTGAGCGCCTGGTGGCCGGCCGCGCTCTCGGGGACCAGCAGACTGCTCAACCAGATACCGGCCAGCAGCACCAGCAGCACGCTCGGCAGCAGCGCGGTTCCGGCCTGTTCGAACAAGGCGCCGAGACCTGCGACCGCAAGAATAAAGCCGATCGAGCCCCACAGCCGGATGCTGCTGTAGCGCTGGGTCTGGTCCCCCAGGTGGTTCAGGGTGGTGGCTTCGAACTGGGGCAGCGCGGCGTTCCAGAAAAAACTGAACACCGACATCACCAGCACCAGCCACCAGTAGCCCTGTCCGAAAAACACCCCGGCAAATGCCAGCGCGGCAAACAGACAGCCGGCACGGACAATGGCCATGCGCCTGCCGGTGTGATCGGCGATCCAGCCCCACACATTCGGCGCTATGATCTTGGTGGCCATGATGATGGCGACCAGCTCGCCGATTTCCACCGATCCGAAGCCCAGCGACTTCAGGTACAGACCCCAGTACGGGATCAACGCACCCAGTGAAGCGAAGTAAAACAGATAAAACCCGGACAGGCGCCAGTAGTACATCTCAGTCACGAAAATTCGTTTTTATAGCCACGGAAAGCACGGAAAGCACGGAAAGCACGGAAAGCACGGAAAGCACGGAAAAATTAAGCGCTTGTTCCGTGGCCCCCGTACTATTCGTGACTATTTCTTAATCTGCAGTACGCGCAAAACGCGTCATCCAATCACCGCGAAACCTGGGCAAAATCAGGGAAACATTAAAAAGCATTTCTTTCCGTGCTTTCCGTGCTTTCCGTGGCTATCTTTGTCTTTCGGCTTTTCCGTGGCGCTATCAATTCGAGCCCGCCGGAATCACGGGCGTCTGCGACTCCACATCCGCGTTCTGGGCGCGGTGGCGCAGATAGTGGTCCATGAGCACAATCGCCAGCATGGCCTCGGCAATCGGCGTGGCGCGGATACCGACGCAGGGATCGTGGCGACCGGTGGTGATCACCTCGACCGGCTGACCGTGAATGTCGACCGTGTCACCGGGCAGGCGGATGCTGGAGGTCGGTTTGAGCGCAATACTGACGAGGATATCCTGGCCCGAGGAAATACCGCCCAGCACACCGCCGGCGCGGTTGCTGCGGAACCCCTGGGGGCTGATCTCGTCACGGTGCTCGGTGCCCTTCTGCGCGACGCTGGCGAAACCGGCGCCGATCTCGACACCCTTGACGGCGTTGATGCTCATCATGGCGTGGGCGATATCCGCGTCGAGGCGGTCGAATATGGGCTCACCGAGGCCCGGCGGGACGCCGCTGGCGACCACGTTGACACGGGCGCCGATGGAATTGCCCTCCTTGCGCAGCGCATCCATGTAGGCCTCCAGCTCGGCCACTTTGTCCGGCTGCGGGCAGAAAAACGGGTTCTGCTCCACCGCCTCCCAGTCCTGCAGTTGCAGCTCGATGGGGCCCAGCTGGGCCAGATACCCGCGGATTTCGCTGCCCAGTTTTTCGCGCAGATACTTCTTGGCGATACCCCCGGCCGCGACCCGCATCGCTGTCTCGCGCGCCGAGGAACGCCCGCCGCCGCGGTAGTCGCGGATACCGTATTTCTGCTGGTAGGTGTAGTCGGCGTGACCGGGCCGGAAGCGGTCCATGATTTTGGAGTAATCCTTGGAGCGCTGATCGGTGTTGTGGATGATCAGTCCAATGGGCGCCCCCGTGGTTCTGCCCTCGAACACGCCGGACAGTATCTGCACCTCGTCGGCCTCGCGCCGCTGCGTGGTATGGCGGGATTTGCCCGGTTTGCGGCGATCCAGATCGTTCTGCAGGTCCGTTTCGCTCAGCTCCAGGCCGGGCGGACAGCCATCCACGATACAGCCGATCGCCGGCCCGTGACTTTCACCGAAACCGGTGACCGTGAAGAGTTTGCCGATGCTGTTTCCTGACATGGGGCGCTATTGTACAGGAGATGCGCGCGCTGCGTTAAAGGCTTTGCAGGACGGGCCGTTAGCACAGGGGACCACCTTTCTAACAACGCACACCACCCAGGGGGCACGCTGTGAGCAATCATAGTCACGCAATCGGCAACTACATGGGTAAGCCGATTTTCGAGTCCATCGAAGTCCAGGACAGCACCTACGTGTTCGACCGCATCGCCCAGTACGAAGACGGCGAATTCCCGCTCGATCGTCTGAGTACCAACGAGCTGCTGGTCGAACCCGGGCTGATCTACCGGCACCAGAAATAACAACGCCGGCCGCCAGGGACGGCGGACCGCAAGGTCACTGACCTCGGCGCGTTCCGGGGCGCCAGTGCGAACCTCTCCGATCTTAACCGCTAAGGTACACGAAGGGCACGAAGGAATAACCCCTTAAACTTCCGTTCTTTGTCAAAAAATCCATCAGCGACGACAGCGCAATTCCCCGCGGTTAGCGGCTAGACTGCTTGAAAACCCGTTTCTATGTTCCGTGTCCTTCGCGTCCTTCGCGATCCTTCGCGGTTAAAACACGAAGCCTAGATCATCTTCGAGAACTTCTCTTCCTGTGTCGACCCGGTAACGGTCGAACACCCGGCAGATATTCCTGATCAGCAGGCGTCCCCGGGCCGTCACATCCAGACGCTGTTCCCCCAGTTCCACCAGTTCATCGGCATGCATGCCGGCCAGCTGCGCCAGCTCGGCAGCAAAATAGCGATCGAACTCGATGCCGAACTGGCTTTCGATATGGCGTTTGTCCAGGGTGTTGTTGCAGATCAGCTGCTGGATCACTTCCCCGCGCAGGTGGTCGTCGGCGTCAAGGGCGACCCCGCGCGCGATAGGCAGACGCGGCACCTCGAGGTCCGCGTAATAGCTGTCCAGCTTGCTGTGATTCTGGCTGTAGCCGTCGGGCATGGAACTGATGGCGCTCACCCCCAGGGCCACCAGGTCGGAATCCGAATGCGTCGAGTAGCCCTGGAAATTGCGGTGCAGGGTGCCGTCGCGCTGGGCCTGCGCCAGTTCGTCGTCGGCCAGGGCGAAATGATCCATGCCGATGTACTGGTAGCCGGCCGCGGTGAGCTTGTCGATGGTCAGCGACAGGATGCCCAGCTTCTCGTCCGCACTCGGCAGGTCTTCGCGATTGATGCGGCGCTGCGGTTTGAAGCGTTCCGGCAGGTGGGCGTAGTTGAATACCGACAGCCGGTCCGGGCGCGCGTCGATGACCGCGTCCAGGGTCTCGGAAAAGCTTTCGATGGTCTGAAACGGCAGTCCGTACATCAGGTCGATATTGATGGAGCGGAAACCCAGCTCGCGCGCCTGCTGCATGGCGCCCAGGGTCTGCTCGGCGGACTGCAGCCGGTGCACCGCCTTCTGCACCACCGGATTGAAGTCCTGCACCCCCAGGCTGATGCGGTTGAAGCCGATTTCGCGCAGCGTCGGCAGGGTTTCTTCGCGCACCTCGCGCGGGTCGACCTCGATGGAATACTCGCCGCTGCCGTCCTCCAGCAGCTGGAAGTGCTCGCCGAGCATGCGCATCAGCTGGCGGATTTCCGTTTCGCTCAGGAAGGTCGGTGTGCCGCCGCCCCAGTGCAGCTGCTCGACCCGGCGGCTGTCATCCACCAGCGCCGCCTGCAGGCGCGTTTCCCGTGCCAGCGCTTCCAGGTAGGGCTGCGCCTTGCTCCGATCGCCAGTGACCACCTTGTTACAGGCGCAGTAGAAGCACACGTGGGCGCAGAACGGGATATGCACGTACAGCGACAGCGGCCGCCGCGTAGCATTGCTGCGCTGCACCCAGGCCATATAGTCCTGTTCCCGCACCGCCGGCGAGAATTCCATCGCCGTCGGGTAGGATGTGTAGCGCGGCCCGCTTCCCTCGTAGCGTTTGATCAGATCGGCGTCGAATTCAACGGCTCTTACCATGTCTGCCTCCACATCGCTTCAGGACAGGCTATCCGCCGCCCGGCGGTGACGCGTTGACCTGGATCAAGCAGCAGCTGTCAGCTTTCATCCACATCCAGACCCTTGATGTGGGTTTCGTTGATCTTCAGCAGCAGCTGCTTGAACGGCAGGATCCGCTCGTCCTGGTTCTCAACCACTTTCACGAACGGCAGATTGTCCTTCCCGAACCGGTAGCTGCCATCGGCCATAGCCTGGCGCAGTTTGCGCACATCGTGTTCCAGGTCGGCGAGAAACTCGGTCGCCGCCCCCATGGAATCCATATCGTATTCCGCCGCCAGACGCAGGTCCTCGATCTCGAACAGCGCCTGGTCCACCAAATCCACATATTGTTCGGGTGTTTTGGGTCTACCCAACATCGCCTGCCTCCACCTAGCTTAGTGCATTTTCGAACAGCGCTTGATACTGCTGCACCTGCTGGACGTCAAGCAGGAACACGCCGTGGCCACCGCGCTCGAAATCCAGCCACAGAAACGGGACCTCGGGGAAGGCTTCCGCGAGCGCTGCCTGGCTGTTGCCCACCTCGACCACCAGAATGCCGTCGGGTTCCAGGTGCTGGCCCGCCTGCGCCAGGATGCGAATCACTACACCCAGCCCCGCGCTGCCCGCAGTCAGGCCGAGCGTGGGTTCGTGGCGATATTCCTCAGGCAATGTCGTCATTTCCTCAGCCGACACGTAGGGCGGGTTACTGATGATCAGCTGGTAGCGCATCCCGCCCAGGCTCGTGAACAGATCGGACTCGACCAGCCTGACCCATTCCTGCAGCTGGAAACGCTCGATATTGATCTGCGCCACCGCCAGGGCATCCTCCGAGATGTCCGCGGCATCGACGTGCGCCTGCTCGAAGGCGCGCGCGCAGGCAATGGCAATGCAGCCGCTGCCGGTACACAGATCCAGCACCCGCTGCACGCTGTCGGGCTGCAGCCAGGGCTGGAAACCGCGCTCGATCCACTCGGCCAGGGGGGACCGCGGCACCAGAACGCGTTCGTCGACATAGAAGGGCAGACCGGCGAACCACGCCTCATGGGTGAGATAGGCCGCCGGCTTGCGGGTTTCGATCCGCTCCCTGATCAGCGCCATGGTCTCGTCGCGCTCCCGGGACGTCACGTGCGCCGCCAGGTACTGTTGCGGAAACTGCAGCGGCAGGTGCAAAGCGTGCGTGACCAGCACCAGCGCCTCGTCGAAGGCGTTGTCCGTGCCGTGACCGAAGGTCAGGCCGGCCTGCTGGAAACGGCTCGCGCCCCAGCGTATCAGGTCGCGTATGGTCTGCAGTTCCGGGAGATGTGTGTCGTTCATCGTAGAACCTGTCTCATAATTCCCCGTGGGCGCGATGGCGCAGCATCGCAATCGCTTCTCAGACCCGAGCGACCACCGCTCTGAAAAACCCCTGTCGCCCCACGCCCGTCGATGGGATAATACGCGGCTATGCTGAAACCTGAAAAAACCCCGTATTTCCTGCCTTTTCTCCTGATTATACCCGCATTGCTGGGTGCACTGCTGCTGAGCGCTTGCAGCGCCCCCGAGCCACCCGGACTGAAACAGGCGACCCTGCTGCCCGACCCCAAGCCGGTTGCCGATTTCCAGCTCACCGACCAGGCCGGCCAACCCTTTAGCCTCGACAACCTCAAGGGCCGCTGGACTCTGGCGTTCTTCGGCTATACGCACTGCCCGGATGTCTGCCCGACCTCCATGGCCATGCTGGCGCAGGTGCAGCGGCAGCTGGAACAGGACCCGGATGGCGCAGAACTGCCCCAGGTGGTTTTCTTCAGCGTCGACCCGGAGCGCGACACGCCCGAGCTGCTGGCGAGCTTCGTACCGTATTTCCACGACAGTTTCATCGGCGTGACCGGGGACGCCGATCAAATACTCAGGCTCACACGGCAACTGGGCATTATCTATGGCAAGGTCGAAGGCAGCGGCGACGACGACTACCTGGTGGACCACAGCGCGGCCATCATTCTGTTCGATCCGGAGGGCAGGTTTCGCGCCTTGTTCAACGTTCCGCACAAGCCGGAATACATCGTGGCCGATTTGCAGGCCATCAGACAATACTACGAGGCGACACGATGAAACGCATGATGCTGGCACTGACTCTGGCAGCCTGCAGCTGGCTTCCCGTCGCCCAGGCCGAAGTGCAGGTCGAACATGCCTGGGTACGCGAGGCGCCGCCCGGCGCGCGCATGCTCGCGGCCTACCTGACGGTAAGGAATTCCGGCACTGAGGACCTGATGCTGGTGGAGGTGCAGAGCCCGGCTTTCAGCCACGTCATGCTGCACAAGTCGGAAGTGGTCGATGGTGTGGCACGCATGGTCCATCTGGACGAGGTTGTGATTCCCGCCCGGGGTAGCGTGCAGTTCGAACCCGGCGGCCTGCACCTGATGATGCCTGCGCCGGAGACGCGCCTCAGCGCCGGCGATCGTGTTCCCCTGATACTGATATTCGCCGACGGCAGCCGCATCGAGGTGCAGGCCGAGGTGCGAAAGAAACCTTGAGCGGCGTGCAGCAGCAGCGCGGCGCGAACGGACTGGATTACCTGAAATCCGTTCCGCTGTATCTGCTGCCGCAGCACGCCATCTCCAGGCTCACCTTCCGCCTCACCCGCATCCGGACTCCCTGGTTCAAGAACCTGTTTATCCGCATCTTTGCCGCGCATTTCGGCGTCGACTGGAGCGAAGCGCTGTACCAGCGTCCCGAGGACTACCTTCACTTCAACGATTTCTTCACCCGCCCGCTGCGCGATGGCGCGCGCCCCACAGACAGCGATGCAACCACAGTGATCTGCCCGGCGGACGGGCATATCAGTCAGATCGGCGCCATCGAAGCGGATGCCGTGTTCCAGGCCAAGGGACACGAGTTCAGCGTTACCACCCTGCTGGGCGGTGACAGCCAGCGGGCCGAACAATTTCGCAACGGCAGCTTTGCCACCCTGTACCTGTCACCACGCGACTACCACCGCGTACACATGCCGCTGACGGGAACACTGCGCGAAACGGTATATGTGCCGGGCCGCCTGTTCAGCGTCGCGGCGCACACCACGCGGACCATACCGGCGCTGTTCGCGCGCAACGAGCGTCTGGTGTCGGTGTTCGATACCGATGCCGGCCCGATGGCCATGGTGCTGGTGGGCGCCATTAACGTCGCCGCCATCGAAACGGTCTGGGCGGGGCTGGTGACCCCGCCGCCGCGCAAACAGGTCGAAATGAAGAGCTACCGGGAAGCCGGTATCACACTGGAGCGCGGCGCGGAAATGGGCCGTTTCAACATGGGCTCAACGGTAATCCTGCTGTTCGCACCGAACCGCGTCGACTGGCAGCAGGGCTTGTGCGCGGAACAGGCGGTGCAAGTGGGACAGCGGCTCGGGGTCCAAGTCCGCGACCTGTGATTCATTGAGATGCCTTCATCTGCGGAGCTAGGGCTGAACAGATGTGAAGCTCAGACGTGGGGCACACGTTGGGCTTCGCACGGCTCAGCCCAACCTACCAACGCAAACGCAGGTTGGGCTGAACGAACGTGAAGCCCAACGGGATGGGGTCGGCTCAAGCGCCCTCTAGTCCCGGCCGGCCTCTTCCACCCGCCGGGTCAGGCGCGCGATCTGCGCCCAGTCGTGGGTGACGATGTCCTGGGCGTGCGCCAGATGATTGCGCAGTGACTCGAGCTCCTTGACCACGCGCTTGGCCGCTGCCCTGGAATCGAAACCCAGTTGCCCAAGCAGCTGCGCATCCTGCATCAGAATCTGGCCCTTGTCGGAAAGCTGCAGGCAGTCGATCAGTTCGCAGTACTGGTTGCGGCGCTGCCGCTCGGCCTGGATGGCTCTGGCCTTGTCCAGCCGCCCCGCCGATACCAGCGTCTGCCAAGCGTCAGCCGGAAAACGCTCCTGGATCAGGCGCACCAGTCCCATCTCCACAATGGTGATAATGCCGAACAGCCACATGCGCACCATCGGCTTGTTGATATCATCGCGGCGTATGACGCCGGCAACCTGCCCCAGGGCGGTGACAAAACAGTAATCGTGGCGGGTCAGGACATGAATCACGTCGACAAGGCTGGAGCCGCCGCTCACCACCTGGTCGGGCGCGAAATGGCGGAAGCAATCGGAACAGGCAGCTTCCCCCAGGTCGGACAAACTCACGTAGCCGTGCACGCTGCCCTTGACGCGGATGCTGGCGACATCGCGGCGGCGGTGCGCAAGGGCCTGCTTCACCTCCGCGCAGTTTGCGTCGACGTCGAACGAGAGCAGCCCCTCGGCGATATCCCGCGCGGTAAACAGCTCCCGGAACGTGCGCCTGAAATGGGCATCGGCCACCGCGGTGAGCGGGTTCGGTTCGGTAGCCCAGCGGACCTCCGGCGGCGGCTGTTTGCCGAGGCCGAGCTCGTCCATGCTGCGCGCGTGCAGCTGCTGCGCCTGCTGCAACAGCGACGGGTCACCTTCTTTCAGCACCTCCAGCAAGGCGCCCATCTCGGCCAGGTAGATCCTGGCAAACCTGGGATCGTGCCGGGTGATGTCCCTGCAGTTGTCGATGAGATCGGCCAGCTTCACCGTCTTGGCACGCGCGGACGCCTGCGCCAGGTGCTGGCGGTCGATTTCCTTGCGCCGCGCCCGGTTGCCGTCGCCGGGTTTGCTGACGTCGGTGAGCTCCTCGACCAGTTCAGCGACCGCCGTACCGAACTGCACCTCGATGTCACCCAGGGTGGCCGGCGTGTCCTCTACGGTGTCGTGCAGCCAGGCGGCGGCGATGGTCTCCGTATCGTCGCTGACCGTAGCCACCAGTTTCGCCACCGCTTCAAGGTGCACGTCGTAGGGCTGGTTGCTGTACTTGCGCCGGTGTTCTATCCGCTTGTGCGCACTGGTTGCATAGGCCCTGGCCCTTGCGACAAGATCCGACACGGCCGCTCAGCCCGCTTTTTCCACCGCCAGCACGGCGGCCACATCCTCGGCAAAACCCGCGCCGGCCTCGGCATACAGGTTGAAGGCGGAATCGACCCCCGCCTCCTGCAACGCAGCGACCTCGTCGGGGTACTTGGCGACCGCGGCGAGCCTTCCCCGGTAACCCAGCTTGCGCAGCTGGCCGGCCGCAAACAGGTTCTCCAGATGATTGGGCATGGCCAGCATCACCAGCTCAACCTTGTTGTAGTCGATATGAAAGCGGTCCCAGAAATCCGGGTCGGTGACACTGCCGCGCACCACGTTTTTTCCGGCTTCCCGCAGCCTCTCGACGCGCTCCTTATCGATATCCACACCGACGACCGCATCACCGACACGCTCGCGCAGACTGTCGTAAGCCCCGCCGCCGACCCGCCCCATACCGAAGATGACCACCGAGACATGACCCGGGTCGATGGGCTGTTCGGCGGGAATCACCTCCCTGACTTCATAGCCATGCAGCGATTCGCGGGCACGGGTATACAGCTGGTGCGCCCGGGTGTTCAGCGGCGCAGCCAGGATGAAGGACACGGACAGCGCCACAGCGATAATGATCAGCCACTCGCTGCCCATCCAGCCGTTCATCATGGCAATCGCGGCTACGATGAGCCCGAACTCGCTGTAATTGGCCAGGCTTAACGAGGTGAGAAACGCGGTACGGGCGCGCAGCCGGAAACGCGCCAGCAGCCAGAAGAAGAACGCCACTTTCACCGGCACCAGTGCCACCAGCAGCACGGCAATACCCACGGCTTCCGGGGTCAGCGGCCCGGACAGACCGATAGTGAGAAAGAAGCCCACCAGGAACAGGTCCTTGAAACCCAGCAGGTGACGGGCCAGTTCCGAAGACCAGGGGTGGGTGGAGAGCAACAGACCGAGTACCAGGGCACCGAGGTCACCCTTGATGCCCACCAGCTCGAACAGCTTGGCGCCGCCGAGCGCCAGGGTGAGCCCGAACAGGATCATGAGTTCACCGTGCCCGCAGCGTTCCAGCATCTTGCCCAGCACCAGTCGCAGCGGGAACAGCGCGGCCAGCAACAGCAGCGCCCACAGCGAAGGCACTTTGCCGGTGGAGGCCGCCAGAAACACCACCGCGGCGATATCCTGCATGATCAGGATACCGATGGCGATACGGCCGTAGACGGCGTTCATTTCGCCCTTCTCTTCCAGCACCTTGACGGCAAACACGGTGCTGGAAAAACTCAGCGCAAAGGCCACCAGGAATACCACCGGGAGATCGAGTCGGGAGAACACCGTCAACCCCACTGCGCCGAGCGCAAAAATGCCGCCTGCGAACAGCAACACCGTCACAGCCATATGCAGGGAGGCGACGCCCCACACCTGCGGCATGAGCAGGCTGCCGATGCGCATCTTCAGCCCGATCGAGAACAGCAGCAGCGTCACGCCGATTTCGGAAAACTGGTGCAGAGTCGGCGTTGCCTCCATGCCGGCGGCAAACAGCACAAAGCCGCCGATGAGGTAACCGATCAGCGGTGGCAGACCCGCCAGACGCGCCCCCAGCCCGAACAGGAACGCCATTCCGATCGCGATGATGTCTGCCTGCATGCTGCTGAATATCCGTATTGTGTTGTTGTTGAAATCAAGCCAGAGAATACCCTGAAAGGCCGGCGACGGTAACCACCCGCCGCCCCGGGCACGGCAACCGCACCGTCCAAGCGGGTCTGGAAAACGGCGCCTGTTTGATCTCGATCAGTGCCCCATCTGGTGGCGGTCTGTTAGGGTTATGATCGTGGTGTTCGTGGTGCCAGGGGCTGTGCGGCGCGTCACCGCGGGCAATGGCTTGGCGGCGCGGCACGACACCGCAAGGCCATGCGGTCGGCACGAGGTATGATCCGGAAATGAAGTGCATACTCGTCGCAATTGACGATATCGACGGCACCGGGCCGGCATCGCCGCTTATCCAGCGCTCGGGCGCCCTGGCACGTGCCTTTTCCAGCAAAGTATGGCTTGTGCATGTCGTCCCGCAGCCGGGGCTTATCCCGTTTACGGTGCCGCGCGAACTGCTACGCGCTCAGGCAGCGTCTGAACTTCATCACGAGCACAGGTCCATTCAGCATCTGGCACGCTATCTCCGCGACAGCGGCATCGACGCAACCGCGCTGCTGCTCGAGGGGACAACCGTTAAGACCATACTCAGGGAAGCCGACCGGCTGGACGCCGATCTGATTGTCGTCAACTCTCACCGGCACGGCCTCCTGTACCGCGCGCTGCTCGACGGGGCCGGCGAGCGGCTGCTGAACGAATCATCGCGGCCGGTCATGTTTGTCCCTGAACCCGCACAAGCCGTGGCTGAGCACCCGGGCCACAGCGAAATCGGCAGTCGGCACTCGGATCAGGGGCAATAAGCGGCTGTTGATCGCAGGGCATGCAGTTGTGCTCGCACGGGGCAGTCCCGCACAAGCCGGAGCTGGCTAGCCCCCCCCGAAAACGATTTTCAGGTTATCCAGGTTGCGTTGCATCACCTCCAGGAAATCCCCCTGCGACGGCCGGTTGGCGCAGGGCTGGAAAACCACGACACCAACACCCAGGGATTGCAGCCGCGCGCGTATCTGCGCGTCAGGCATGTCTTCCCAAAGCATCCACAGGGCGGGAAACGCTTCCTGCGCGTACGCCAGCCGCTCCCACTCCTGCTCGTCCGGCATCACATCCGGTTCCCAATTCACGCTCTGCAGCTGCAACTCGTAGCGCCTGGCGAAATACTGGTAGACCGGGTGTGAGACGAACAGCGGCTTGTCCGGATACGCCGCGACCAGCCTTTGCATATACAGATCCAGTGCCATCAGCTCCTGCTTGAGCGCCGCGTAGTTGCGTTCGAAGTCCGCCTGCTGATGTGGGCGCTTGTTGCTCAGCCCCTGCATGACAGCCTCGGCCTGCTGCGCCGCCTGGTAGAAATCCAGCCAGGTTGTGGATGCCGTGCCGGCGTGAGACTGATCGCCACCGGAGCCGTGACTGCGAGCGACTGACGCGTCGGTGGGGAGATAAGCAGCGGTGAACGACGCCGAGGTGTTCACCAGCCTGTGACGCGGCAGGGATACCTCGTCGACCCACTTTGCGTAGCCCGCGCCGTTGAGCAGGATCAGGTCGGCCTCCTGATACTGATCGACGGTCTTCGCATCCGGCTCCCAGAACGCCGGGTCGATCCCCGCCGGCGCGGGGAAGCGCACCTCGGCGTGTGCACCGGCAATCCGCTCGGCGAAGTACTGCAGCGGGTAGTTCACGGTGTAGACAAGCAGTTTGTCGCCCGCATTGGCATACCAGGACGACAGCCAGAACAGAGCAGCCATCACAACACGTCCCGCACCGGAACAATTGGGCATCGTCACCCGCAAATCTCCTTTTCTGCAAAGCGCAGCAGCAGCGGCACAGACTGTGCCTCACCACCTGCAGTAGCGGCCTCCCGGCCGCGCTCTAACATCGTGCCGGAAGGCAGCATTCTTACCGGGTAAGTTACGGTGCGGCCGATGTCTTGCTCTTGCCGAACGGGTACTGGGATTCATCGATCAGACCCAGTTCGAGCATTGCGTCGACACATCGTTTGGTGACGAACTTGATGTTGTCGGTGAGGCAGGCCAGCATCTTGCCCTCGCCCGGCTGCACCTGCGCACAGTTCTCCTTGATATCCCGCCCGCATTTGGCGCCGAAGAAGTTGGCATCGCCAAGCGTGCTGTCGATGGTCGCCGCGCCCTTGGCAAGCGCAGCCTGGCAGCCGATCGACAGCTCGTCCTCATGGGCCTTGAGACAACTCAGCACTCGGCCGCCGCCGAGAGGCACGTCAGCGCAAAAACCCGCGATTTCCTGGCTGCAGCCGTCGCCCATGATTTTCATGGCGTCATTGAAACCCCGCGTGATCAGAGGAGTATCCACGGCCACCTCGACTGCAGAAATGTTCGATTCCTTGATGTCCTCCTGGCGCCGTGTCGCCACCATTTCGGCGACCGCGGCAGTGCTGATTTTGGGCACGATAAAGGCGACTTCGGTGCGCCGGTTGGGTGCCAGGCACGTTACCAGTGCTTCGCCGGTGACGCCCTCACAGGTCACGATGGGATCGGCCGACCCCATCGCCGAGGTTCTGATGCGCTCTTCGGGGATTCCGCGTGCAACGAGCTCCGCCTTGACCGAGTCGGCGCGCTGCTGCGACAGCTTGAGGTTGTACTTCGGGTTACCGATCTGATCTGTATAGCCCTCCACGTTGACCCGATGTATATAGTCGTCGGCGTGCATACCCACCGCCTCGGCAAGCTGTTGCTTTCCGGCTTCACTGAGCTCGGCACTATCGAAACTGAACGCCTCGCCGGCAAGCAGCGCCGTGACGTCCACCTGAGCGGTAACGCCTGTTACGCGCGCCATTTCCGGTCGGATGGGCTTGTTTTGGGACCGCTCGGCAACCACCTCCGGATCACAGGCTTCGATGGCGTTGGACGGTGACCATTGGGCGGTGCGCCTGCAATTGCCGTCGGCGTCGCGGGCCACCATGCCACGCATGTCGTAGATGTAACCCGGCGAGTACTCCGTGGCGTGGGCGACCAGCGGACTTGCTACGCTGCCGGCCAGCAGCAGGCCCAGGAGCGGCTTCACGCGACTGTTACAGCTGTTACTCGTTTTTCCGTTTTTCATGGTGATTATCTCCTCCGAGTCGATCATTCGAATACCGGCGACACCGATCAAGCGAGCCGGGTTGCAGCAGCGATCATCATCGCACCGGTCGCTTTGCCAGCTGCGCACCCGCGTAGTAACACGATATCTACACACAGGCAACAGGCCCGATGACTGATGATTCGCACCAAGACGGTTGGTGGAGCGGTTTATTGGTTCTGGCACAGTGACTAATTGAAACTTCTTGACATGCAGCGGCGCCGGCTTCCCGGCTGCACTGGCTCCCCATTTGGCGTTTCACCGCCACGATGAGAAGCGAAAGGCACGCGCCGTGCAGCGTATTCGGCAACCCGCCCGGCACAGCAATGCCCTGCTACACTAGGGCCTGTTAACACTAACAAGATCGCCGCGTTGCTGCCTGAAATCAGGCCAGGCACCAACAGTAGGCGCCGCAGGCGAAGCGCGAGGAGAGAAGTTTAGTTATGCTAAATGAGCGATGAGCAACGCAGCATGGCCTGATTTCGGGCGCAACCCGAAGGGACGGGGCCATTTTAGCCCAATCCTGCGTTAGCGCTCACTTGTGTAGAGCAACTACACGGCACTCGCGCTGCCTTGTCTTGCGAAAAAATGGCCGCCGTCGCGGCGATCTTGTTAGTGTTAACAGGCCCTAAGCGGTCAATGATGCGGACAGGAGGAACATCATGAAAATAGGTCGCAGCCTGGCAATCAGCGTGCTGGTGTTGCTGGTCATTGTCATCGGCGCCGTGTTTTACGTGGCATCGTCACTGGATTCCATTGTGGCCGCCGCTATCGAAAAGTATGGTTCGCAGGCCACCCAGACGCCGGTTAGCGTATCCGCCGTGAACATCGACCTGAAGTCGGGCCAGGGTTCGATCAGCGAACTCAGCGTCGGCAACCCGGCCGGCTTTTCAGCACCGCACGTCTTCACGCTCGGCGGCATCAGCACAAAGATCGATCTCAACAGCATCACCCAGGACCCGATCGTCATCGAAGAGGTCAGGATTCAATCGCCGCGTGTGGTGTATGAGATCAACCAAGCCGGCAAATCAAATATCGCTACGCTCCAGGACACCCTCGGCCAGTCGAGCGGTTCCGGCGAGTCCGCGGCGGAAACCGACAGCGGCGGAGGTCCCGGTCTGGTGATCCGCAAGCTGATCATCGACCGAGGTCAGATCGATGCCAAGGTGGCCGCCTTGCCCGACAAGGACCTGTCAGCCGAACTGCCGCGCATCGAGATGAACAACATCGGCCAAGACCAGGGCGGCGCTACGGCGGGTCAGGTCGCCGCGACGGTCACCTCCGCCCTGCTGGCCCGCGTCGGACCGGCCGTGGCCAACCTCGGCCTCGATCAATACCTCGGCAAGAGCCTCGACCAGGTCAAGGAACAGCTGGGCTCGGGCCTCAAGGAAGGCGGCGCCGAGTCGCTGGGCGGCGCCGCAGAAGAGGGAAAGGAAAAGCTCAAGGGGCTGCTCGGTAAGTAGAGCATTGCGCTTGGCGGTCTTTGCGCGGGGGGCAGCGTTTACGCCTTTTGGGTATTGGGGTACTGACAGCGTGCTCCTATCGGGCAACCCGGGCTGTCTCCACCGTCCAACGCTGCAGTATAGCGTCGTCGATGGCCACGCCCAGACCCGGGCCTTGCGGAACCGGCGGCGGACGGCCGCCGTAACCGAACTGCAACAGCGGCACGGCCGGATCTTCACGCAACAGGAACCGCCCGAAGCAGCCCTCGGCATAGGTCACCGGCTGCACCGCCTGCGCCAGGCGCAGCTGCGCGGCCGACAACAGCGACGATTCACCCACCTGGCAACCAAGCTGCAGCACCAGGCCGGCATCCAGCGCCTGGCGCGCACGGTTGTACGCGGCGACCAGGCCGCCGCATTTCGATATGCGCACATTGGCAGCCGTACAGGCGCCCGCTGCGATCAGCTGCTGCAGTGAAGCACGCGTGCTGAGGCTCTCGTCAACCATGACGCCCAGCCGTGTCGCCGTCACCAGCTGCGCCAGTCCTTCGATATCGTCGGCCGCGATGGGTTGTTCGAAGGACTGCACACCGTAGCGCCCCATGGCCAGCATGGCGTGTATGGCCTGTTCGGTGTCCCAGGCCATGTTGGCGTCCACGCGCACGTCGAAATTGCGCCCGAACACCCGCCGCAGCAGGCGCACCGCCGCGACGTCTTCGGCGACATCGACCTTGAGCTTGACCTGGCGGATGCCGAACAGTCGCTGTTTGAGCGCCGACTTCACCAGCCGCCAGCCCTTGTCGGCAGACAGCGCCCCGCTGTAGCGAAAGGTCTCGGGCAGCACAGCCGGCGCCTCGCTCAGGGCGCGCACACCGAATGCCTTGCCGAAGGCATCCAGGAGCGCCAGGTCGATGGCGCACCAGGCCGCGGTCTGCGGCACATCCGCCGCAACCCAGCCCGGTGTCTGTCCGTCGCATTTCTGCAGAAAAGCTTCGACAGCCTGCATGGAATCGAAGCGCTCTTCGCAGACGCGCGGCAGAATATCATCGCGCAACATGGCAAAGGCCGACGCACGGCTTTCGCCGGTGACGTATTCGCGCGGCAGCGATTCACCGAAGCCGACCGCACCCGAATCGGTGGTGCATTTCAGGAACAGACTGTCGGAACTGGTACGTTCGGCCGCGGCGTGCTTGAACGGCTTGCGAAACGGCAGGTCGACCGCGAACAGTTCGAATGATGTGATACCCGCCATTCGTTTTCCTTCTTATCCTCAGACGCTGCCGCAACCAGCGCATCACTGCCGGTGGCATGCTATGTTGGGCATCGCGTTGCTCAGCCCAACCTACACACGGATCTTGAGCCATGTTTATATATTTTGTCCTTCGCGTCCTTCGCGTCCTTTGCGGTAAACAGATCGTATTAGTGATTGAGTTCCACAATATTCTCGATTTCCGGCCGCACCACGATGGTTTCCGCTTTGGCCCGGCTCAGCACCTCGGTCTTGGCCTGGAACACGCGCTTGCCGCTGGCGGCAAGCTCGCGACGTCCGCGCTCGTACCAGCCTTCGCGCATCACGTGCATGACCGGCGCACCGAGGCGGGCCGAGTCGCGCTTGGCCTTGTATTCGATATTGACCTGCTTGAGGTAACGATCCAATTCGCGCAGGAATGTGACCTGCTGCTGTTCTTCGGTGTGGCCGGCAAACTCGACCCGCATGATATAGCGGCTGCGCTCGGTGTCGGCCTCGGCCTTGAAGTGGGCCGGCACCAGGCCGGTGATGCGCGACGGCGTTCTGCACGGCGTCGATCACCTGGTTGACGCTCACTTTCTCGCCGGTGATATTGGTCATGCCGCGCCCCTTGCGCAGGAACACGATCTCGGGAGTGCTGCTGATAGCGTCCGGCGACCTGGATGACGTCGTTGATGTCGTAGCGGTACAGGCCGCTGGTGGTGGTGACAAAGATGTAGTATTCGGCGCCCATCTCCAGATCGGCCGCGGTCAGGAACGGCCAGGATTCCGGGCTGTCCGGATTCGCCTCCACATCGTCGACGGCAACGAACTCGAAGAAATTGGTCGCCACCGTCAGCACCCCCTTGCTGCCCTCGTCCGACAGAGGGATCGAACCGCGCGCCTCGCTGGACAGGTAACCCCAGTCGCGCACCGGCACCGGTCGGGTACCGTCGGGGTTGAACCACTGGTCGAACTTCTCCAGGTAGTGGCCGACGGTGCCGCCCTTCCAGCAGCCGATCAGCCCGAGGTCGGGCCAGTAATCGCCCGGCACCAGCATGCCGTCGCGGCGCGAACGCATCTGTTCGAGCTGCCTGGCGCGCTCGGCATTGGCCTTCAAGCGTTTCTCCACCACCTGGCGGATGCCCGCATTCATGTGCTGGTCCGGCGACAGCGTTCCGTCGCGGATATCCCGGATCAGTTCCTCGCTGTAGGCGTTGGCCTTATCCATCAGCTGCAGAATGGAAGACGGATTGGCGGTGGCCATGAAGTGCACATCGTGTTCCAGGGAGATGCGCATAATGGTGTAATACTTGGCCTGGTAGTCCTCGATTTCGAACACTTCGTAGGGAATGGAATAGGCGCGCCGCACAATGCCGGGCATGTTCTTGTAGATATGCCCCGAGGTGGATCCATACGGCAGTCCCGAGGGCGGTGTGGCCCTCGATGGCCGGCGACACCATGGACACCACCTTGTAGTCGAGAATGCCAGGGTGCGCCTGCTGGGCGTGATACAGCCAGGTGCGCATCTGGTCTTTGTGGGCACGGCCCTGATCGGTGGGCGTGACCGGGATGAACTTGGGCTTGCCGGTGGTGCCGCTGGTCTGGGCAAACATCACCGGATCTTCGGCGGTGAAAATATTTTTCTCACCCGCCACCACGCGCTCCATGTCGCGCTCGATGTCGGCGTAAGTGATGACCGGCACCTGCTTCTGGTAATCGGCGATGCTGTCGATGGAGGCGAAGTCGTAGCGGCGCCCGTATTCGGTATCGGCGTTGTTGCGCACCATACCGAGCAGCAGTTCGGTCTGGGTGCGCAACGGGTCCCGGGTTGCTGCGTCGAAGCGGCGCGCCGACTGTTTGCCCACGAAAGCGATCAGTTTTCCGGCGAGTGACATCGCAAGCTCCTTACGCTGGTTCTTGTATCAGGCCGCTCTCGGCAGGAACACCCAATGGGCACACCTGTGACCCTTAGTTTATCAATGCCGCCCTGCGGCGCAAACCGCCCTTCACGGCATCTCGCTGTGGCCAGTTATCCAGTCGGTCATGTCGTCGACCAGACGCTGCGGCGCGTCCAGCTGGATCGAATGGGTCTGGTCCTCGTACCATAGCACATCCAGCCCCTGCGCCTGCTCCTGCAGCAGCTCGAGCACCCCGTCGTTGTCGATAATCGTGTCCTGGCCGGCCAGAAACAGCTGCACCGGTAGCCGGTTACCGGCAATGTTACGGTCGACGTATTTATCCAGGCGGTGGCTCTGCCAGAAAAACCGCACCGTGGCCGAGCTCAGGCGCAGCGGGTCGTCGCGGATGTAGTCCAGATACAGCGGCGTGGTGGTGAACATTTCGGGCCGTATCGGCACCGGCACCCGCGCGCCCGGGTTCAGGGGCGAGAGCAATGCGATTTTCAGCTTGTTCGCGAAGCTGACATCCACTCTGGCGCGCAGACCGGGCGTAATCAGCACCAGTCCGTCAACATCCTGCGGATGAGTCAGCCCATAACTCAGCGCCAGCTTGCCCCCCCAGGACAGGCCAACCAGGAATACCTGTTCGTAACGCTCGCGCAGCGGCGCAATGAAGGCGTGGATATCCGCCAGCAGAGTGCCGTAGTCGTCGACGTAGCCGGACAGGAAACCCCGGTTCTCGCGATTCAGACCGCTGCCGCGCCGGTCCAGGCAATACACATCGAAGCCCTGGTTGCGCAACGCATGGGCCGCCAGGGCAAACCAGCCGGCGTGGCTCTCGATGCCGTGCAGATAGACCAGCGCCGTCGTCGCACCAGCCTGCGTATAACTCACGTAGGCCAGACTGGCGCCGTCGCTGCCGGTGTACTGTCCCAGCCCGCCGGGCACGCCACCGGGTGCCGGGTACTGCGCAACTTCTATCGGTTTATCAGGAGTGGCGACAGGTGCAACGGCGCAGCCGGTCAGCAACGCGACCAGCACTGCTGCTCCCAGGACCGCAAGTGTACCCCTGCGCGTCACGGCTGCGGTATCGGCTGCGGCCGGGTGCCGGGTTCACAGGCACCGTTCGTATCGACGCCGTACGGCCTGCGTTCGGCATCCGCTTCCACTGACCAGCGCTGCCGCCCCAGAGACTCGACCCAGCTTTCCACCTTGTCGCCGATTTCGAGATAGGGCGAACCCGCGATGTCCTGCTCCAGATCCTCGATGAACGCCTTTCTCGCGCCTTGCACACTCAGGCCACCGCGCACAAACAGCCCCGCTTTCTCCACCAGGCGCGGCTCGCGGATGGCGGTGCCACCCGGCGTCCCGGTGAGAATGATGCTGCCGGCCGGGATGACCCCGTCGCCATCGTGAATAAAGCGCGGATGCCCGTTGGCGTCGCGCATGCAGACAATGTCCCCGCGCCGGAACATCTCACTCAAGAGCCTGACAATGGCCCAGGGCCCACGCAACATGGCGTCGGTCGTAGACAGCTGGCGCTCCTCCCCGAACGGCATTTCGCCGACCGACGGCTCATCGGCAGGCCGCAGCTGCGACACCGCCGCACCGATCTCCAGACTGTCCTCACCCTCGTTGCGGGTGCGCGGGCGCAGGTGCCGGCCGTGCACCATCCAGGGACCGATGGGAAGATAGGTCGGATGCGACTTGCCGCGCGTATAACCGGCCTCCTCGTCGAGGATGATCGGTTCGCGGTCCGACACGTCGTTGGCGGTGAAGAATGCAACCTGTTCGATAAATGCCTCATAGCTCCCAGGGAGATGTCGCAGGTCCAGATCTTCCAGCAGCACCAGGCCCAGCTCGACTTCGTAGTCGAGCAGCAACACCGGCCGCACCGGCAACTCACCGAGCTGCACCCCGGGCCGCACCGGGGCGTAAGGGCCGGTAGGCGCCACCGGCTTGGGAAACACCAGCAGTTCCGTATCCTCTTCCTCTCCTCCCACCTCTTCGCGGTGCTCGGCATAGTTGAGGCCGACCCCGATCACGAAGCGCTGCAACGCATCGAGCTCCAGGCCAGTGATCTCGACCGGCGGCAGCACCAGCTCCGCCAGGCGTTCCTGGGCCAGATCCTCCGCCAGCCCTTCATCTGTGTCGGTCTCTGCCCCGGCCGATGTAACGGCGTCCGCGGCCGCGAATGCCCAGCGCAGGAGTTGCGGCTGCCCATGACCGGGCGTCTCCTTCATAGCAGAGCTGCGGATGACGATCACTGAGCGCCCGCACGCGCACCGGGATACCGTTGGCCTCGACCAGTACCAGGCCGTAGCAGGTCTCGCCCTGGTGCTCGGGCAGTGCGGAGATATAACGGATGACGCGAGGCCGCTCCGCTGCCGGTTCCAACTGCGTTTGCGCCACGGCCAGCCCGGAGCCGGCGATCAGGGTCAGCGCACCGAGCGAAGCAGTGCCGAGTAACCGGATCGCCCACAGCCGCGCAACGCTCCGGCACCATCGCGAGCCCCGGAAAGAAGTCCGATCTGCGCAGATCCGCTCGCGAACCCGGCACCTCCACCATGGGGCAACCGATCGAGCCCAAAGGCGGCTCGATGCCGGGATAACTGGCGAGAGTCGGTGCAATCTCATAAGAGGCTATCGGTCGGCTGCGGATTTGGACCGTCAGTTTCCCGACGGCGAAAATACCGGGCACACGGTTATCGTATTCCGACCGCCCCGCGCGCATCGCGGCGACGCGCAACTCATGGAACTTATTGATGAAATGGTGCGATTCAAAAATAACATAGCGGTCTCCCGGGCGCTTGCCATGGTAGTTGCGCAGGATCGCGCGCGTCAACATGGTGTCCGCGCGCGACTCGCCGCAGGCGATCCCCGGCATTACGGTCTGTTCCGTGCCGGGCAAACACTGAAACGCAGCGCTAGGGCGACGAGCTTGCAACTTCCCGGAATAGCTACGCGCTGCTGCTTCATTTCCAGCATCACGATGGAACGCCAGCAGGGCGCTAAAGAACGAAGTCACACCAAACTGGGTCAGCCTGACATTTCGAAGTCACCGGGCACGGCTCGCATTGGCTGGCTGCATGGCGAGATCATGGTGGGAATTTTTCCAGGCTCTGTCTCAGCCCCGGGTTACCTGGCCTGACCGTTCCTGCTACCGGCAGCCACTGATACTCCCACACCAGGTATTTGTTATTACTGCTGCGCTACTGAGACGCGGAAAAAGTCGAACAGCAGCTGCAGCCCCATACGCATGAGCGATGCGCCGCACACAGCCGTGGCGCATGGCTTCTTGCCACAAGCTGCAGGATTGCCGGTGGTTGTGCTCGGTCGCATCAGTCACCCAGCACTTCCGGCAGTGGCGTCCCTATGGCACCTGACGGCGGCTTGACACCGAGATAGGCCGCCAGTGTAGGCGCGATATCATAGGGTGTGACCGGGTCGACTGACCAGTCCGTGGCCTGCAGACCGGCACCCGCGAAGATGACCGGCACAAAGGTATCGTAGCGCCAGGGTGAACCGTGGGTCGAGGCAACCGTCAGACCATCGAAGTCGTTGATGAAGACATTCGGTTCGAACACCAGGTAGATATCGCCGGAGCGCTTCGGGTGGAAGTTGCGCAGGATCGCGCGATTCAACAGGGTGTCCGGCAGGCTGGCGGTACGCAGTGCGGTGCTGGACACCGCGGCCGCCACGCCATCGAACTTCACCAGCTCCTCGGCAACGGCCTTTTCCACCTCGGCCTGGTCCAGGCCCTTGTCGCGGATCAGCTCGTGGTTGAGATACACATAAGGCTGGAAGATAGGCCTCGATCAGTTCCTCGCCGATACCGAACTGCTTCTTCAGCGCCGCGATGGCCGGCGTCTTGTCCAGGGCCTTGGTATCGAAGTAATGGGCGTCTTCGATGCCCAGCTCATGCAGATGTCCCGGCACTTCCGGCTGGCCGTGATCGGCAGACAGCACGATCAGGGTGTTCTTCAGCCCGACCTTCTTGTCGACGTAGGCAAACAGATCCGCCAGCGTGCGGTCGAGACGCGCCATGTTGTCTTCTGACTCCAGGCTGGAGGCACCAAACAGGTGGCCGACATAGTCCGTGGAGGAAAAGCTGATGGCGAGATAATCCGGCACCTCGTCCTGGCCAAGTTGTTCCTTGTCCAGCAGCGTCTTGGCGAAATCCAGGGTCAACTCGTCACCGGCCGGGCTCAGCGTCAGGCGCGTGGTGAAGTACTTGTCGTCAGCCGCACCGTAGGGATGCGGAAAGGTCCGTCCAAAACCCGGGAAGTCGGTTTCGTACTCGCGGTCGTCGGCTTCGCCAAACAAATACTTCGCACGGCGGGTGCATCAACTCCCAGGACTTGCCGGCGTAGGCCGCGGCAGGCTTGCGCGCATTCCACGCATTCACCCAGTCCGGATATTGCTCGTAGTAATAGGTGCTGGTGACGAACTCGCCGCTGGATTTGGAAAACCAGAAGGCCTTGCCGGCGTGCCCGGCCAGCGAAACCGCGCCGCGGTCCTTGACCGACACCGCGAAGATCTTCGACTGGCCGTCGAAATGCACGGCCAGTTCATCGCTGAAAGTCGAGGACAGAACAGCAGCCGGGGAACGGCCGTCCACTCTGGCTGCCTTCTGGGTCGGATCGATCTCGGTCTTCCGGTCCACGTCCGCGCCGGCGGTGAGCAGGTGGTAGCGCGCATCCTCGATGTTGTAGGTCAGACGGCCCAGTTCCCGGTCGAACCAGACATTGGCAACCATGCCGTGGGCGGCAGGTACGGAGCCCGTGGCCAGCGATACGTGTCCGACGATAGTCTCGGTGTTGGCGTGCTGGTAATGTGCGCTGGTGTAATCGATACCCTGTTCCATCAGGTAGCGGAACCCGCCGTCGCCCAGCACATGGGCATAGCGTCTCGGCAGGTCACCGCGCAGGGCGTCGACGGTGATCTGCAGTATCAGGCGGGGGGCGGAGCCTGCTTGTGCCATGCCGATAGACAACATCGAAGCACTGGATACCGTGTACAACAAGCCAGCGAGAACAGTCGATTTCATTTGATTTTGCCTTTGTTGCTCATCCCTATTTCGAAGGCCGATGAAAAGGGCGCACCATGCGTGGCGCGCCCCCGGAGCCGGCCTGGTCTCAGTGCGTGGCCGGCTTCTTCATTTGCTCCATGACCTGATCAAGACTGAAGCTCGCCGCCTTCATACGTGGCGGATAGTCCTGGAATGTCTTCAGGAAATTTCCAACGTATGCCTGCGCAGGAACCAGCAGGAAGGCTCGATCAAGCAACCAGTCATAGTAGGTATTTGAAGTGATCTCTGCTCTTTCGTATGGATCGCGACGCAGGTTTTCAATCAAAGGAACCCGCAGTGGAACGAAAGGTTCCATCCACACACGGAAGGTACCCGTGGACTTCTGTTCCATGAAGATGAGCTTCCAGTCCTCGTAGCGCAATGCAGTCAAATCGCCGTCATCGGAAAAGTAAAAGATCTCCTTACGCGGGCTGGCGACTTCGTCCGGGTTCTTCAGATGCTCAGTGAGGTCATAGCCATCCAGGTGGACCTTGTACTCGCGCGAAAGTGCGTTTGACCGGTAACCATCCAGCAGGTCTTCCTTGATGTCCTTCTTGCCGGCAGCGGCAACGAATGTCGGCAGCCAGTCCATATGATGAACAACACCGTTGCTGACTGAGCCTGGCTTGACTACGCCAGGCCAGCGAACCGCCGCCGGCACACGCCAGCCACCTTCCCAGTTGGTGTTCTTTTCACCGCGGAAAGGCGTTGCGGCTGCATCTGGCCAGGTGTTGTAGTGCGGACCGTTATCTGTCGAATAGTGAACAATGGTATTATCGGAAATCCCCAGATCATCCAGCACTTTCAGGAATTTTCCGATGTGCATGTCATGCTCGACCATGCCATCTGCATACTCGTCCTGGCCACTGATGCCACGCAACTCCTTCTTGACATGGGTACGGAAGTGCATGCGTGTACCACTCCACCAGACAAACCATGGCTTGCCTGCCTCGTGCTGACGCTGGATAAAATCGATGGCAGCATCCGAGGTTTCATCATCGACGGTTTCCATACGCTTTTTAGTCAACGGGCCGGTGTCCTCGATTTTCTGCTTGCCGTCTCCCAATGCCCATGAGTGAATAACGCCGCGCGGCCCGAATCTCTTCTTGAGCTCGGGATCCTTGAAGTAGTCCTCGTTTTCCGGTTCTTCTTCTGCATTAAGGTGATAAAGGTTGCCGAAAAACTCATCGAAGCCGTGATTGGTTGGCAGGTGTTCATCACGATCGCCCAGGTGGTTTTTACCAAATTGACCCGTTGCGTACCCCTGATCCTTCAGCAGCACAGCGATTGTGGGATCAAGGACATTGGCGCCTTCTTTCGCCCCCGGCAGTCCGACTTTTGACAGGCCGCTGCGAAAAACACTCTGGCCGAGGATAAAACTGGAACGTCCCGCGGTGCATGACTGCTCGCCGTAATAATCGGTGAAAAGTATACCTTCATTGGCGATGCGATCGATGTTTGGGGTTTTGTAACCAACCAGGCCCCGGGTGTAGGCACTGATGTTACTTTGGCCGACATCATCACCCCAAATCACCAGAATGTTGGGTTTGTCGGCACCCACCACGGTACCGCTCACGCCAATCAACGCGAGCAACCATACGCCGGCGCATACATAACAAGAACGCCCTTTTATCCTCTTCATTGCCGATCCTCCTGTCGCTCAGTGGTGTGGTCAGTCGCCATTGTAGGCGGGCGGAGCCTGCTGGAAGGTGCCCATGTCCGGCTTCGCTTCGGCTTTCCCGGTACCCGGCATCATCTCGAATCCCAGTTCGAACTGCACCAGCGTGGTTTTCAACTGATCGTAAACCTTCTTGTCGCCGTCGAGCCTGGCCTTGCCGTTCTTGATCTGCTCGTCGAAAGTGGCCGCACCCATCATCACGGTTTCGAGATCGGCGCGATCGATGGTAATGGTAAGATCCGGGTTCTTCGCCTGCTGTCCCTTGATATTGGTGAGGGTGGCGTTGCTCATTTCCAGCACGAATTGCTCACCGTTGTCCGGTGTGACGACGTTGATAATGAATTCCATGTCTTCCGCCTTCCTGCTGTCCATGCGGATACCGAGGAAATCCAGGAACAGGTCAGTGGTCATGGCGCGCACCAGGTCCGGTCCGCCCGTCTTGGGACTCGCGCCCTCGGGGATACCGGAACGCAGTTCCAGCGCCGCGGCCAGGAAGCTGTTACGCACGCTGGGGCTCTCCTGCTGGTAGCCGAACTGCTCGAAAGCATCGGCGAGCAGGTCCTTGGCCGCCTGGTTTTCGGGTTCCGCGTAAACCAGTTTGTTGAGGATCTCCTGGGCATGGCGATACTTGCCCTGGTCGTACAGTTCCTGCCCCTTTGCGATGATCTTCTTCGAACCACCCATCATCTCGACGTACAGGGGCGCCGAATCCTCCGGCGACAGCGGAATCAGGGTGGTCGGATTGGCATCCCAGTAGCCGAGATAGCGGTTGATCACCGCCCGGCTGTTGTGCTCCATGGAACCGTGGTAGCCGCGTGCGTACCATTGCTGCTGCAGGCTTTTGGGCGGCTCGTAGATATTGTGGATCTGGTTGATGGTCACACCCTGGTTGGCCAGGTGCAGCACCTGGTTGTTCAGATGGCCATACATGTCACGCTGCCCGCGCATGACTTCCTGGATGCGCGCGTTACCCCAGCGCGGCCAGCTGTGGGAGGCGAACATGACCTCCGCGTCCTGCCCGAAGCGGTACAACGCCTCGTTGATCTGCTTGGACCATTCCAGCGAGTCGCGCACCAGTGCACCGCGCAAAGTGTAGATATTGTGAATGGTGCCGGTGATATTCTCCGCGGCCCAGAAGGCCTTCAGATCCGGGAACCAGGTATTCATCTCCGCCGGTGCCTCGGTGCCCGGGGTGTTCTGAAACACCATCTTCACCCCATCTACCGTCATCTCTTCAAAGTCATCCTCGATGATGACGTTCGGCTCGATCAGTCCCAGGTTACCGGCGGCCGTATTCTTGCCGATGGACTGATCCACGTGGCCGAACGGGCTGGCGGGCAGCAGCACGCCGTATTGGTAGAACAGGCGCCGGCTCATGGCGTTACCGGCGTACACGTTTTCGGCGACGGCGTGATCCATGAAGCCCACCGGCGCGATTATCTTCACTTTGCCACTGCGCACATCGGCCTCGTCGACCACGCCGCGCACCCCGCCGAAGTGGTCGGCGTGGGAATGCGAGTAGACCACCGCGACCACGGGACGATCGCCCAGCTGTTCGTTGATGAATTTCAGCGCTGCGGCGGCGGTTTCCTTTGCGGTGAGCGGATCGAACACGATCCAGCCGGTATCACCCTTGATAAAGCTGATGTTGGCCAGATCGAAACCGCGCACCTGGTAGATACCCGGAATGACCTCGTACAGGCCGTAATTCATGTTCAGAATGGCCTGGCGCTGTAACGAGGGATGGATACTGTCGAAGTCCTGGCCCTGCAGCAGGAAGTCGTACTTGCCCATGTCCCAGGCCACGTGCCCCTTTTCGGCCATGATCTGCTGGTAATCCGGGGCCGCGATAAAGCCTTTCTTCTGTTCTTCGAAATCCTGCTGGTCGGCGAACGGCAGGGTCTTCCTCAGCTGCTGTTGCTTGGCGATGGTATAGCTGGAAGGCAGCTTGCCTTTGTCGTGAAAATGCTCGACCGGCGCCGCTATGCTGACACTGGCCGACAACAGAAACCCGGTCAACGCCATTGATATTCCCGCTGGACGTAAGTTCATTTTCTTCTCCTCGCGACGCGTGTCTGCATTCATGAATGCCCGCAGTAAAACCGCCGGCGGCGCTCCTCGGTAGATCCGAAGTATAGTTTCGCCTATAGTCGTGTTGAACGGCGGTATCCACTTTGCGCAAAAACACGAACCCGGAGTATCGCAGGGGATTTGTATGCGACGGCGAATCGCGTCCGTATCGCTGACGTCATTCAGCACCGAGCAGCTGCGCGAGACGGTTCGCGGCAGCGACTTCGAGCACACGCAACTTTCCGACGGCCCGTTCCGCGGGCATCTGCTGCGCAGCCAGTTCGGTGACAGCGTGCTGGACGCCGGTAGTTACTCCCGGGACCTGCTGGTGCGTGGAACCTTTCCGGCAGACCGCGTAGTACTGGGCTATATATTGACAGGCGGCGAAGCGGGCTACTTCAACGGTATGCGCCTCGCTGTTCATGACGTCATCGTCATCGGCGAAGGCGGCGCCATGGAGCCGTACCGGCTGCCGGCCGGCACCCAATGGATAGCCTTCCAGACCCGCCGCGACCTGCTTGAACGGGAGCAGATACCGGTTCCCGCCCCATCCCGGATGGTGCGCTATTCAGGGCTGTCCCCCGAGGCATTGCAGCTTGGCCAATGCCTCAAGGCACTCCTCGAGCCGGCGCGCAAGCATCGCCCCACATCGACCCTGTGCATGCCCGGGGACGGCCTGGTCCTGGAGGACGAACTCATTGCTACATTCCGTCGCGCAATTGACGCCTCGCAGGACAGCAAACCACGCGCGCATCGACCCCGCCATCGGGATTGCGCGCGGATACTGCGGCAAGTTGAAGATTTCGTGGAATACAACTTGTCGAGCGAGATACGCATTGGCGACCTGTGCGCGCGGATCGGTACCAGCCGGAGGACCCTGGAGTATCTGTTCAAGGACTACTACGGCCTGTCCCCGCGCCGCTACCTGACGGTGCGTCGCCTGAATGCAGTGCGCGATCGCCTGCAGCAAGCGGCGATCCGAGGATGTATCCATAGCCGCCGTGGCCGGCCGCTGCGGCTTCCATCATGCAGGGCGCTTCTCGCAAACCTATCGCGGACTGTTTGGCGAGCTGCCGTCCGAGACGCTCGCCGGCAGGCCCGGCTTGCCGTCGACAGGGGTCGATCCGTAACCCTCCTGACCGTCGTGCGTAGGTTGGGCTGAACGGATGTGAAGCCCAACGGGGCACATGCTGGGATGCGCAGGACTCAGCTCAACCTGCCGGCGCAACCGTAGGTGGATGGGCCGACCGAACGTTAAGCCCAACCGGAATCCGGCAAAACAGACGCTTACGGAAGTGCCGCATACCCGGCTGGTCAGGCTGTGAGGGTGATCAGGCGATGCAGTTGGGCTTCGCTGTGCTCAGCCCAACCTACGGCCTTGATCTGCCGTATGGCCGATCGATTCGAGTTTTAGCCGATGGAATATTCACGCAACGGCTGTAACGACGCGGCGTTACTCACTCACAGGCTGGCGCACCGCATCGGCCGCCGGTTGCATGGACCGGGCGGCGCTGACGGCAACGTCGTGACCCGCGGTACCCAGGCGTTTGGCGTTGGCCGCCCACCAGTGTCTTGCCGCCTGCTGATCCCAGGGCTCGGCGAGTTCAAGTGCATCGAGCCGCACGATGATCGCCTCGGCATTGGCCGGACGTTTCTCGGGATCCGTGGCCAGACAGTCAGCGACCAGCTGGTCGAGTTGCGGACTGATCGCCTGCTCCGACCGCTCACTGACACGCGGCGCGGGTGTGTTGACCACATGGTAGGCCATTTCCATCGCCGTGCTGCCCTCGAAGGGCTGTTTGCCGGTCAGCAGATTGAAAGCGATCACGCCCACCGAGAACAGATCGGAGCGCGGATCCTGGCAGTCCGGATCACGGATGCGTTCGGGCGCGATGTAGGGTGGCGTACCCGCCAGCTCCTGGACCCGGGTGATATCACCCGCTTCGGGGTTACTGACGTCTTTCACCAGCCCGAAATCCAGCACCTTGACGAAATCGAAGCGCCCGCCGCGCTCGGTCAGTATGACATTGGGCGGTTTGATGTCGCGGTGAATCAGGCCGCGCGCGTGCGCCTCGGCGAGCGAACTGCACAGCTGTTTCAGGATGACCACGGCGCGCCCCACCGGCACCGCACCCTGCAGCTCCAGCAGGTCACCCAGATCCAGCCCCGGCAGGTACTCCATGACGTAGTAAAACACGCCCTCCTCGGTACAGCCGAAGTCATAGATCTCGATGGTATGCGGCGAGGTCAGCTCGCTGGTCAGCTGCACTTCCCGTTCGAAACGCGCCAGGTTCTGCTCGCTGACCTGCCCGGCGCGGATGAACTTCACCGCCGTGGGGCGCCTGAGCAGGGCGTGACGCGCCAGATACACTTCGCCCATACCGCCCTCGCCCAGCTTGCGCTCCAGGGTGTACTGTCCCAGCTGCCTGACCTGCTCGACGCGCCGGCGCAGAAACTGGACCGCGACACTCGATACCAGAATCAGCACCGCGCTCAACAGCAACAGACCCAGCAGGCCGAACACCATCAGACGCAGCGGGCGCGTCGCGGCGAAGGCGGCGTCCACCGACGACCTCGGTGGCCAGGCCGATACCGTGTTGCGGCAACCAGCGCCAGGCGCCGACCACCAGCACACCGCGGTAGTCGCGGTAGGGTTCGAGGATTACCCCGGCAGGCACCTCGCCGCTCACCGCAGCAGCGACGAGTTTTGTCAGGGGACGCCCCGCCAGCGGTGTCTCCGGCCGGTAGCCGCGCGTCATGTCACCGCCGGGGTCGCGCACCTGCACGCGCAGTATGGACCGCGCCGCGGGCTCATCCGGAATCAGGCCGATGGTCTTGAGCTGCTGGTCATGGCGGCTGTCGGAAAGCATGAGACCATCTCGGTCGAAGGCATAGGTATCACCGGTCTCGCCCAGCCGCGCAATGGACAGAATGCGGGTGAAGTCCTTCTCCGGGCGGATGATCAGGTAGAACGCTGCCGATCACCGTCCCCCTGCTCGTCGTGCACCGGCGCGACCGCAGACATGCGTGGCTGCATCCAGCAGCCGATCTCGGCACCGACCAGCATGTCTCCCTGCTGGTAGGGCCGCGTCAGAACCTGCTGCCCCTGCAACACCCGGGCGAGTATGGCCATGCCTTCTGCCGTCAGGCGGCGCCCCACCTGCGCATCGATGGATGCGGCCAGCACCGTCGCGTCGCGGCCCACCAGTCCGAAGCCGTCGTAGTCTTCGGAATCGCTCAGGGGCTGCAGGGTGGCGAGCAGCTCCGCATGGTGCGGCGAGGCGAGCAGATCGTCGGCGGGATTCGCGCTGTCCGCTGCGATAGCGGCCAGCCGTTCGGTCGCGTCGCGCACGTCGGGGAGCTCGGACCAGTCCTGCGCATCGCTCAACTCGTTCTCGATCCAGAACGCCAGCGCGGCGGCGCTGGTGGCCGCCACCGTATCCAGGCCTTCGCGGAGTTTGTCGCGCAACGCCTGTTCGGTGGCCTGGTGAATCCAGAAACCGGCCACCACCAGCGCCGCCGCCAGGGCGAGGCCGCCCAGCAGCAGCGGGTTGCGCCACAAGGCAGCCGCCCGCGCCGGGGCGGTTTCGCGAGCCCAGCGGAATTTCTCGGCGTTGGCGAGTGCTTTATCTGGCATGGTGTCAGTCGGATAGCCTGTCCAGGTGCAGCGTAGCGGAATCCGGGGACAGGATAAACAGACACTGCCCCCCGGATTCCGTTCCAGGTTCCCCGCCTGCGCGCGATCGCGCCGGGGACGGCGCTCCTGCACAGCTGCCGACTCGGGCCCGCGTTGCTTGACAGGCTCCTCCCCGGCGGCCAATGCTTGAACCTGACAATCAGAAAAAATCATCGGGAGAGAGAACCATGCTCGAAGCCGCAGAACAGGGCCTGAAGGTTTCCAAAGACGAATATGCCGCCGCTGAACCGGGACTGCGCGTGGAACTCATCAACGCCCAGTACGATCTCCATAGCGCGGATTTCTCGGTGGTGCTGGTCATCGCCGGCGATGACCGCATCGGTATGAATGAGACTATCCAGTTCATGCACGAGTGGATGGACGCCCGTTACCTGGAAACACATATCTTTACCCTGCCCAAACACGAAGAACTGGAACGACCCCGCTTCTGGCGCTACTGGCGCGCCCTGCCGCCGCAGGGCAGGATCGGGGTCTATGCCGGCGCCTGGCCATTGAACGCCATTGCCGACCGGGTGCGTGGCCGTCTCGACGGCGACGGCTTTGCCCGCCGCCTGGCGCACATCCGCCAGTTCGAGCAGGACCTCGCCAACGACGGCACCCTGGTGCTCAAGTTCTGGCTGCACATTCCCAAGAAGGATCTGAAGAAACGCCTGAAACGGGCCAAGAAGGACAAGCGGGACAGCTGGCAGGTGGAGGAAACCGACTGGGAGGTGTATGACATCTACGACAAGGCCATGCCCCACGTCGAGACCCTGCTGGCCGCCACCCACACCGACTCCTGTCCCTGGTATGTGGTGGAGACCAGCAACGACCGCTACCGCAACCTGACCTTCGCCCGGACGCTGCTGAACGCCGTGCAGCAGCGCCTGACCTCAACCCCGCCCGCACCGGCCGTGGAACCGGCGGTGGCGGATTTTCCCGACGCTCTGGGCGGCGTCGATCTGAGCCAGTCGCTCGACAAAGCGGAATACAGCGAGGCGCTCGACAAGTACCAGGCGCGCCTGGCCAAGCTGTCGCGGCAGGCGCGCGAACAGGGTCTTTCCAGCGTACTGGTGTTCGAAGGCTGGGATGCCGCCGGCAAGGGCGGTGTGATACGCCGCATCACCCAGGCCATGGCGGTGCGAGACTATCGGATTATTCCCATCGCGGCACCAACCGAAGAGGAACGGGTGCGACATTACCTGTGGCGCTTCTGGCGTCAGTCTGCCGCCGGCCGGGCAGATGCTTATATTCGATCGCAGCTGGTACGGGCGGGTGCTGGTGGAACGCGTCGAGGGTTTTACGCCCGAGCCGGTGTGGCAGCGTGCCTATGAAGAAATCAACGACTTCGAGGCCCAGCTGTACGAACACGGTATGGTGGTGCAGAAGTTCTGGCTGCACATCGACCCCGAGGAACAGCTGCGCCGCTTCAAGGCGCGCGAACAGACCCCCTACAAGAAATACAAGATCACCGAGGACGACTACCGCAACCGGGAGAAGTGGGACGCCTACGTCGGCGCGGTGAACGAAATGGTGGCACGTACCAGCACCGGGCGCTCACCCTGGCACCTGGTCGCCGCCAACGACAAGCGTTTCGCCCGCATTCAGGTGCTGAAGGCGGTCTGCAACGCACTGAAAGATTCCCTGAAATGAGTTACCGGTAATGCGGCGACGGCCTGTGCCTGTCGACACAATGGTTAGCACAATATGCGGCCCCGGCCGCGGGGGATTATGAGATAGGCTCCAGCCTTATTCGAGCCGGTAAGTCACCGGCAATACGAGGTCCAGGTCACGGCCGTCCAGCCATTGCGTTGCAGCGGGGACCTTCCGCAGCTGGTTGACGTTTTTCATGGCGGCTTTATCCAGCAAGGCATACCCCGAAGACTCGAGCAGTTGAACACCACTTAAATGTCCGTCGGCTTTGACCAGCAGCCCGATCCTGACGCGCCCCTGCCAGCCGCGCCGGCGGGCCACGGGTGGATACTCGAAATAAGGCAACAGCGCCCGCAACAGCTCGTCCCTGACACGACGCTGCCGGGCAGCACTGGTGAGTCTGTGCTGTCCATGACTTGTTGAGCCACGTGTCGCGACCGCGGCTGCCGGAGGCACCGCTTCGAAGGCATTTTCCGCTTGAGACTTCGCTTCTATGGGTGCAGGCGTTCGACTGCGTTCGGCAGGTCCAAAGGAGGATTGCCGTGTGTCGCTCGCGGGCCGCCCGGCAAGCCGCGCAGGCGTCGCCGTTTGTAGTGCGGAAAGAACTTGTCGCTCACTGGCTTTCGACCGGCTTCGACGGCTCGCTCGCCGCTACAGCATCACTGTCTGACTGCGGCAGGGTGTTCTGTCCTGTCCGTTCAACTTCGGCACGTGCGTCCTGGGGCGTGTCACCGTGCCGCGCAATCAGGGTAATCTGAAAAGTGCTCTGCCCTGCCGGACCTGCAGGCGTTTCGCCACGCCATAGTGCCACCAGCAGCAGGTGCAGCAGCAGCGAGCCGACAACAAACCACAGCAGTCGGCAACGCTGGCTGCATGCGCTGCGCTTCGGTTCACTGAGTGGCAGGGACAGATGCATGCCGCGTCTCTACAGGCTCAGTTCGGCACCGGCGAAAAAGCCGCGATCCGGCGCCTGAAACCCGTCGGCAGGTTCGTAGTGCTCATCGGTGAGGTTTTCGATGCGTCCGAAAATACGCCACTGCTTGTCGAGGTTATACCCGACCGCAACATCCAGCACCGTATAGTCGTCACCATGGATGATGTCCGCGGTTTCGCGCGAGATGTCTTTGTAGTCCGCGACGTAATTGACCGTCAGGTTCATGCTCGCCCTGGCTGTTGGCTGGAATTCCACATCCACATCCACTTTGTGTTTCGGGCGGCGCAGCAAGGCCTCGCCGGTGTCGCCGTCTTCGGCATCGGTCCAGGTGTAATCGACGCGTATTGCCAGGGGTTCGATCGGCTGCGTGTGAATGAAGGTCTCGACACCCTGTATATCCGCCTGGTTGATGTTTTCGTAGGTGCTGTTGAAGGACTGGTCGAATACCACCTGCATCAGGTCATCGATATCGCTCTTGAAATAGGTGGCGCCGACATCAATGCGCTCACCCCACCACGCCTGCTCGATACCGAGCTCCCAGCCGAAACTCTTTTCCGGGTTCAGGTCCGGGTTGCCGCGGTAGAATGACCCGAAGATATTGGGCGTGAAACCATCGGTCTGGAACAGCGTTGGCGCCTTGAATCCGGTGCCGACACTGGCTTTGATACGGGTGTCGGTTTGCTGGTGAATATAGACCGGCGCCACGCGGTAGGTGAGCTCGGAACCGAAGTCATCGTTATCGTCATAGCGCAGCCCCATGGTACCGAACAGGCTGTCGTTATAGGTGAACTGATCCTGCGCATAGACTGCGTTGTTGCGTGCGTCGGCATCGGTCTCTTCGCCGACCACAAAACCGCCGAAATCGGAAAAACCGCCGGCGTTCATGGTTTCCTTTTCGGTTTCCAGACCCAGCGTCAGAATATGCGCATCCACGGGATAGAAATCGTTTTTGATTTCAAACTTCAATTTGTCACCATCGAAATCCGTGCGCGTCAGGGTTTCCGTCGGTGACTGGCGGTCATTGCGGTTGCTGCGATCGTAGTTGGTGTAGGATGTCGAGAAGGTTGCTTCCCACAGGCCGTCCAGCAGCTGTGCCGTGGCTTCACCGCGCAACAGATGCTCGGTCTGGTCGAGCCGGGCATCGCGATCCTCGGTGGTGCCGCCCCCGAAGGCAGGGTCGAACAGCTCCGGGTCCAGATCCGTTTTGCTGTCGATGTAACGACCGAAGAAATTGACATCCAGCGTTTCGCTGAGCGCTATTCCCAGCCGTGCGGATGTGGTCCAGTTTTCGTAGTTATCGTCTTCCGCGGAAACACCGTTGCGCAGCCTCGCCGGGGTTACCGAGTCACCATCGGTGTCGATATGCGCGATGCCAAGCGAGTAATTCACCCGCTCCGTGGCACCGCCCGCCGAGGCCTGCTGATTGAAGGTATTGTCCGATCCGCCCTCCAGTCTGCCGGCACCGTGGAGGTCGCCCTCGCCGCGCCGAGTGGTGATATGGATGACACCGCCGATGGCGTCGGAACCGTACAGGGTGCTTTGCGGACCGCGCACAATCTCGATGCGTTCGATGTTATCCAGCCACAGGTTGGAAAAGTCGACCGCGCCGGCCGGCGAACTGGGATCGGACGCTTCGATGCCGTCGATCAACACCAGGGTGTGGTTGGAATTGGCGCCGCGCATGAAAACCGACGTTTGCTGACCGGCGCCGCCGGTCTGCACCACGTGCAGCCCGGGCACCGAACGCAGGGCGTGGGACAGACTGCGATATTGCCTGCGCTGAATGTCCGCGGCCGTAATCACGGTCACCGAACTGGCCAGCTGGCGGCGCGGCGTGGCCAGGCGCGTGGCGGTGACGACCAGGTCGTCCATTTCCCGCGCATAGCCCGGTTGCTCCGCCATTGCCGGAACAGCGCTCAGGGTCCCGATACCGACAAACAGGAGCGCGCTCGCCCGGACGCGTGCCGCACCCCGTGCACTGTCAGCGGTGATTGATGTCGTTTGGATACTGTGGCCACAATTGTGCACAAACCCCCTCCAGCTGGATCATCGCGACACATCCCCCGTGTGTCATCGGAGTCTGGAGGAGGATAGCTTTGCCATGAATGCAAGCCGCAGACCGGCGCGGAACAGGCCGACTGGTTTCCGCCGTATAGCGGAACAGCTTGCTGCATCGATACGTCACCCCTCGTGACACCGTCTCGATTACGGTTATCTTCACAGCAGGTCGGTCTCCGGACTCATGAGTGGCATTGCGCCGGACGGGCCGCCTTCCCACGCCTGAAGCGCAGTGGCAACTTGGCCCGTCCTGCAGGATGGATTGCATAAGTTCATCCTGCGCTCATCTACCGTTGCGGGGGCAGTGCCGGAATTGCCCGGGTTCGACGACCCGAGGCGCACCGGCTTCCCGATTAACTCCGTGGACGAACGTCCCTGGAGCACCCGCTGCGTGAAGCCGGAACGATAGCGGGTCGGCGTCTGGCCTGTCAACAAGTCGGCGACAGTCTAGAACTTATCTCATAATCCCGCGCGAGCCGCTTTGCTGCCCGAAAGCCCGGCCTGCAAGGCGCAGCGCGCCGCACAGTAGTGAATCTACGGGCAAGCGCTGCAACACCGCAGGCCGGGCTTTCGGGCGCAACCCTATGGGGACCGGTCGCGCCCGCGGGGGATTATGAGATAGGTTCTACTTACCTCCACCCGGCAACCGGCTCGAGCCGACGATCGCTCCGGGCGGGATTATGCGATAGGTTCTAGACAAATCAGCGGCGCAGCAAGGAGCCTGGAGGACCCAAGAAAGCACCTTACACTTGTTGTCACTGGCTGGGGGCTGGCCGGGTGCGCTGGTTGCCCAACAAAAGCTGCGCCACAAGTCAAAGAAACAGTCGTTCCGCTCATTATTCCGGGTCACGGTTTTGCTAAACTGCAGCATATTGATTTGGCTGTTTACACCCATCGGCAGAGACACATTGGGAGCGTTGATAGCAAGTGTACTATGAGCGCCGACAATCTCATCCGTCCGACGCTCACTTCGCCGCGCTCTGTACACGCCGCATGAATGTTGTGTGCTCAGGACAATCCGCAACGATCGAGACGTCTGAACCGACATGAGCAAGGCCGGAAAAGAAACTCTGGGCTACTGGGAGGTAACAGCAATAGGCGTCGGCGGTATGGTCGGGGGCGGAATCTTTGCCGTTCTTGGCCTGTCAGTGGAGTTGACCGGCGGAGGAGCGCCACTCGCCTTCCTGATTGCGGGTATCGTTGCCCTGGTTACCTCCTATTCGTACGCACGACTCTCCGTCACTTATCCGAGTCAAGGTGGAACAGTAGCATTCCTGGATCGGGCGTTTGGCTCAGGCCTGCTGACCGGGAGCGCAAATATTCTGCTATGGATAAGCTACATCGTCATGCTGTCGCTTTACGCCTATGCGTTCGGAAGCTATGGAGCATCATTCTTCCCACCAGTTTCACAGCCTGTTCTGGAAACACATTCTGATCACGGGCAGTGTCGTCGGCATTACCGGGCTGAACCTGTTGAACGCCAGACTGATTGGCGAAGGCAGAAGACTGGATTGTGCTCCTCAAATTGCTGATTCTGTCCCTTTTCATCGGGATTGGTATCTGGGGTATCGACAGCACCAGGCTGGCGCCGTCGGCATGGTCATCCCCTCTGCATCTGATTGCAGGCGGGATGATCATTTTTCTTGCCTATGAGGGATTCGAGTTGATTGCCAACACGGCGCAGGATGTGCGGGACGCACCGAAGACATTACCGCGCGCTTTCTATTCAAGCGTTGGTTTCGTGATGGTTCTCTATGTCCTTGTTGCCGTAGTTACAGTTGGAACTCTGCCGGTCGACAGGATCGTCGAGGCCAAAGACTACGCACTGGCTGAAGCCGCCCGGCCATCCCTGGGTCAAACAGGATTCTCTCTGATTGCCATTGCAGCCATGCTCTCGACGGCTTCGGCCATCAATGCCACGGTTTACGGTGCGGCCCGACTGAGTTATATCATTGCAAAAGACGGGGAACTTCCAAGCATATCTGGAAAGAAAGGCATGGGGAAAGCCAGTAGAGGGGCTAATGATTACATCAGGAGTTACCCTGTTAATCGCCAATCTGGCCGACCTGTCCAGTATGTCGACGATGGGTAGTGCCGGCTTCCTGTTGATCTTTGCAGCAGTTAATGGCTGCTAACGTGGTATTGGCAGACGACACGCAGAGCAGGAGATCACTGTCGCTAATCGGAGTCGGACTTTGCCTTGGCGCATTAGGGAGCCTGATATGGCAGACCGCAAGCAATTCACCCGGACAGCTCTGGCTTCTGTTCGCGATGATGGGAGCGGCTTTCCTTATCGAATTCACCTTTCGTGTGATTACAGGGCGAACAATTAACCTTGCAATGGCCAAAAGAGAAAAGAATCGAAATCCTGACAGCACCTGAACGGTAGCGCCGGAAGTACTGCAGCCGGCAGGAAGTAGCAGGAGTTTCCGCAGTCAACGCCATGCTGTGTCCTGATGCTTCTGTGTTCAGTTGCAGAGCACAGCACCAGCAGCTGAAGATGAACCGGGAATTCCGCTGCGCTATTTTGCCAGCCACCCAGCCGCGCCGTTATGTAAAAGGCGGAAATTGGTCAGTGTTTGACCTGCCCCCAGCACTGCTCCCACAGGCAGATGTCAGCGACCGTCATCCCGCTGCAGCTCCAGAACCGCGGCCGCGATTTCTTCACTGAGCCGACCCAGAACCTGGCTCTGGGCCGCGGCCTGAGCGGCGTAGCTGTCGGCGGCGGGCATCTGGGTATACTCCGAGCGGCGCAACACCAGCTCCTGCTTGTCATTGTCCAGAATTGTCCAGCGCGCGTTCAGCACCACGCTGCCATCCGGTGCTTTCTCGAAACTGCGCACCGCGATTGCCACCTGGTAGTCAATCACCAGCGACTTGCGCAGGGAGCGTTTCACCGGCAGCCGGACGATGCGGTCGGTGCCCAGCCGGCGACCGAGATCCTCGCCGATGACGCGGCTGAAATTCTCCTGCAAGGGCTCCGCCCACTGATGGTATACGGCAACGTTCAGTTCATTGCCGCTGCTGCGCCACACCATCTCGCGCCGGTCGAGATAGGGCGGCAGGATGACGGGGCCGACGCCGATGGTGAGTTCGCGCTGCGCGGACAGGCGCGCCGTGTCGGGTGCGCCGGCGGACAGCAGATAATATCTGGTTGGCTGGGAGGTGCCGCAGGCCGACAGGGTCACCACGCCGATCATCAGACACAGGGTTCTCAGGCAGGAAAATCGCATCAGTCACCTCCACTCACGCCCTTGCCTTTCAGGATAGCTTCCGGGCGGCGTTCCAGGGTGTCAGCCAGCGCCGCGATGGCCTGGGCCGCTTCGGTCATCGCAACCAGCGCATCGTCGATGGACTCCAGCAGCTCGGAGTCATCACCTACCAGACTCTTCACGGGTGCCAGGGTCTCGGCTGCCTGCACAAAGGTCTGCTGCGCCGCTGCCAGGGTGGTGCTCGCCTGTGCCAGCGTTTGCCGGCCCTCGGCCAGCATCTGCCGCGCCTCGACCAGTGCCGGTTCCAGGGGCCGGGTACGATTGTCGAGGTCGGAAACCAGTTTACTGACGTCCTTGGAGGCCCGATCGAAGGATTGAATGGCGGTACGGATGGTGTCGTCCGCAGCGAGGTCGGCGAGCGCAGCGACCGCCTTGGCGACATCATCCAGAACTTTCTTGATCGGGAAATTCTGTAACACACCGCCCAGTTCCTGCAACGTGGTAGGTACGGTCGGAATCTCCGGCGTTTTGCCGTCCTCCACGAAGCGCGCCGGCGTCCCGCTGAAGTAATCCAGCTGGATGAACAGTTGACCCGTCAGCAGGCTCTGCATCTGCAGCTGTGCGCGCAGCCCCTCGTTCTTGCAGCTGGTGTAAACCCCCTCCCGGAACTCGTCCAGACTCATTTTCCGGTCGTAACCGATCAGGGTGAACGCGGCGGGATTGATCTCCACGGTTACCGGTATTCTGGCGTCCTTTTCGGGCGTCAATACGATCTCGATGTTCTTGACCGTGCCGACCTGTACGCCCCGGTAATTCACCGGCGCGCCCACTGTCAGCCCCTTGACCGAGCCCTGGAAGTGCATGACGAAGTCCAGCTTTCTTCTGCAACAGCTCGCCGCTGGTCAATATCATCACCGCGGCGACCGCGATGACGATCGCTCCCACAACGAAGGCACCGATCACAGTGGGATTCGCTTTCCTGCTCATACTTCACCTCGATTCAGAAACGCCCGCACTTTCGGGTCAGGCGACTCGGTGCGCAGGACTTTCGGGTCTCCGGTGGTGGTCATGGTGCGGGTCTCCGCATCGAGAAAGACCGAATTGTTGGCGATGGTGAAAATGCTCGCCAGCTCGTGGGTGACCACTACAATGGTCGCCCCGAGGCTGTCGCGCAACTCCAGGATCAGTTCATCCAGGCGCCGCGAGCTGATGGGATCGAGACCGGCGGAAGGCTCGTCGAAGAACAGGATGTCCGGATCGAGCGCGATGGCACGCGCCAGAGCGGCGCGTTTCTGCATGCCGCCGCTGATCTCGGAAGGATAGAACTCCTCGAAACCCGCCAGACCCACCAGCGCCAGTTTCAGCGCAGCCACGTCGCGCATCTCGGCCGCAGCCAGGTCGGTATACTCGCCCAGCGGCAGCATCACGTTCTCCGCCAGGGTCATCGAACTCCACAGGGCTCCCTGCTGGAAGGTGACGCCGAACGAACGTTTGAGGCGGTTTTGCACCTCATCGGGGGATTTCCAGAAGCTGACACCCTCGTAGGCGATATCGCCCTTGGCGGGTGCCCTGAGACCGATCATCTGCTTGAGCAGGGTGCTCTTGCCGCAGCCGCTGCCGCCCATGATGATGAACACGTCACCGCGATTGACATCGAAATTCAGATCGCGCATCACCACGAAGTCACCGTAGGCCATGGTCAGGTCACGCACGGTGATGTGCGCCTGGGACCGCGTGTCCTGTTGCGCCGCTGTCATCTCAGATCCCCAGCTGCTGGAAGAGAATGGTGAGCACGGATGCGGCGATCACAATGAACACGATGCTGGTGACCACCGCCGACGTGGTGGCCTGACCGACCGCCTGGGCGCTGCGGCCGCACTGCATACCGCGCAGACAGCCGGCGATGGCGATCAGGATGCCATACACCGTGCCCTTGCTGATGCCCGACCGCAAACTGGCGCAGGTCCAGGGCGCGCACAGTTTCCTGGTAGTATTCGAACACACTGATATCGAATACGCTGACGGCGACGGTCAGGCCCGCCAGCATCCCCACGATGCCGGAATACAGGGTCAGCAGCGGCATCATCAGTATCAGCGCCAGCATGCGCGGCAGCACCAGGAAGTCCATGGGCGCGATACCCATGGTCTTGAAGGCGTCGATTTCTTCGTTGACCTGCATGGTGCCGAGCTGCGCCGCAAACGCCGCCCCGGTGCGCCCGGCCATGATGATGCCGGTCATCAGGGCACCCATCTCGCGCACCATGCCGATGGCGACCAGATCGGCGATATAGATCTGGGCGCCGAACTGGGCCAGCTGCACGGCGCCCATGTAGGCCACGATCAGGCCGACCAGAAAACTGATGATGGAAACGATGGGCAGCGCGTTGGGACCGACATCCTGGATCACCAGCAGCAGGTCGGAGCGCCGGTACTGCGCCCTGCCGCGTCAGGAAACGACCCAGCGACTGGGTCGCCTCGCCGATGAAACTGATCATTTCCGGCATGCCGCGCCACAGGTCCAGCGCCGTCATACCGATGCGGGTGACCGTGGGCGGCTGCTTCGCCGTGTTTGCCGGTGTCTTTTTTCGGGGGTACGGCGAAGGCGAGTTCCAGCAGGCGCCGCGCGCCTTCCGGGAGACCGGTGGCGTCCACCTCAATATTGCGTTCCCGGCACAGGGTCACCACCCGGGCAAGATAGGTGACGAGCGCCGAATCCCAGTCGCCGAGCTGCGTGGTTACGAATGCGACGCGCCTGAGACCGGCACTGGAAGCGAACTGTTCTTCGCAGCCGGCCGCGCCGGGCCTCTGATCCTGCAGACGCCAGCTGCCGGCGAAGCTCAGCTGCAGGGTGTCAGGCGACGGCTGCTCGAACCGCACCTCGCCGCTGGCTTTGCTGCTGTCGTCTACCGCTGTCATTGTTATTGGTCGGCATCACAATGGAGCGCTAAGCGCCGTTGCCTACAGCCTACACACCACAGCGTGTCGACTCAAGCCAGTGGCACCTCAGTGCGGCCTCAACCGTGCCAGCTGATCGCGCTCGCGGACAAAGTTACCAGGGCGCACAATAACAAAGCCTCAGGTCTCTCAGCGGGACGCCGTGAATACTTCCCTGTAGGCTTGACGGCCGCATCCCTGCGGCCGACACCCGCCGACAGACATGAGGCTTTGTCAGCGAAAGTTTTCGTAATCAGAGCCAGTCCGTCAGCTTGATGCCGACACCCAGCTTGTTGACCTTGTTGTTGTAGTCGATGAGGCTGTCACCGTAGCCGTAGAAATACTGCACGTAGCCGCGCAGCTGCTTGTTCATCGGGAAGCTCCAGTCCAGCTCGGCGGCACCGCGGTAGTCGTCCTTGAGCTGGTTGCGGAACATCAGCCCGAAATTGTTCTCGCGCCACTTGTAGATGCTCTGGAACTCGAAGTAGCCCATGTAGTCCTCGATATCCCGATTATCATCCTCGTCCGTGTCTTCCTGGATGCGGTACCAGGGCTTGAGGCCGAAGTAGAAGTTGTCCCGTTCGAATATGAAGTTGGTGTAGACGCGGTTCCAGCTGCGCGACAAAACGCCGCCGCGCCCGTTGGACTGGTGCGAGAAACCCAGCTGCATGATGCGACCGGTGAAACCGAACAGCTGCCAGCGCGTTCTGAACGACAGCCAGGCCTCAGGCTCGTGGTCGGTTTCCCGGAACGGGGACGAATCCTGGTCGGCGAACACCTGCCAGAAGGAACGGTTGGTATAGCCGACGAACATATGCGTGTTGGTGTTGAAAATGGTTCGCCACACCGGGAACTTGAAGCTGATCTGAAAATCGATTTCCGAATGCTTGAACGAGACATTCTCGTTGAATTGCTGCTCGAACAGCGCTTCGTCATAGTTATCGAAGTTATAGCTGTAGATGATGTAGTTCGGCTTGTGCGGCGTCACCACGAAGGGCACCACGCCGGTGGCACCCTCCAGTGCCAGGCGGCGATCGATGGCCGACTTGGGCGCTTGCGGCTCGGCTACCGGGGCAGCGGGCGCCGCGGTCGCCTCGGCTTCGCGACAGGTTTCCCGGATCTCACCGACGGTGACATCGCTGGCGGCGTTCTGAATGAGTTCCAGCACACACTGCTCGAATTGCGGCGACTGCGCCTGCGCCGCGCCAAGCGGCAGCAACAGCGCGGCAAGCAGTGCAGCGGCAGGCCCGCGACCGCGGCCAGTTGTTGTTGCACCCTGCATCGCTTACCCGAACCGCTCTGTAGCCAGAACTTGCACCATACACCACCCCTGTCAGGATTCGGGCGCCGGCCCCGGACCGGCATCGAGATCCACGCCATACAGCCGGCTCGACTGGTAGCTGCGGCGCGCATGGCGCACCAGCACCACCAGCACGGCGGCCACCGGCAGCGCCAGCAGTACGCCCAGAAAGCCGAACAGCTGCCCGCCGGCCAGCACGGCGAAAATGACCGTCACCGGGTGCAGGCCGATCTTGTCGCCCACCAGCAGCGGCGTGAGCACCATGCCCTCCAGCATCTGGCCGACACCGAACACAATGGCGACCGGAAGCAGCTGCATCAGGTCCTGAGTCTGAAACAGCATGGCGATACCGGCGGTGACAACGCCGACGATCACTCCGAGGTAGGGCACGAAGCTCACCATGCCGGCGAGCATG
This sequence comes from uncultured Gammaproteobacteria bacterium, assembly GCA_963695455.1. Taxonomy (GTDB): domain Bacteria; phylum Pseudomonadota; class Gammaproteobacteria; order DSM-19610; family DSM-19610; genus Thiogranum. The sequence continues at coordinate 109,123 of CAVOGN010000007.1, forward strand.
CCGATCAGCACGGCGGTATTGAGGCCGGCAATGGAAAGCCCGATGGAGTAGATGGTACCCAGACACAGCATGACGATGAACTGACCGCGCAGGAAGGCGGCGAGTCGCTCGTCCGATTCGCGCGTCAGTTGCACCACAGTCGGCTCGATACTGCGCGGCAACAGATCACGAACCGCAGCAACGAAATGGTCCCAGTCGCGCAGCATGTAGAAGGTCAGCACCGGCACCAGCACCATGCCGGCGAGCCAGCCGAGCATGGCCATGCCGGAGCGCGATACGTAGGCCACCACATGGGCTGCGATACCACCCGCCTCTTTCCAGTTGGCCGCCAGCGCCGCCTTGATCTTTTCCACGTCGAACACGGTGGGATCGACGCCCAGACGGGCCTGCATAGCCGGCAGGAAGGTTTCCGTTATCCAGTCGATATAGCGCGGCAGGGTCTTTATGACCGCACTGATCTGGGTCTCCAGCACCGGTATCAGCAGCAGCGGTGCAACGATCACAATGCCGAAAATCAGCAGAAATACCACCGAGGTGGCCAGAGTGCGCGACAACCTGCGCCCCTCGAGCCTGTCAACCAGCGGGTCACCGAGGTAGGCGAACAGGCCGGCCAGCAGAAACGGGGTCAGAATCGGCGCCAGCAGATAGACCAGCCAGCCGGTGACGATAATGCCGGCAATCCACAGCCAGCTGCGCGACAGCGGCACGGCACTTTCAGCCATGGATCCGCTCCATGGCCTGTTCGGTATAGCGATAGCCGAGGGCGGCCATTTCCTCGGCACGGTAAAACTCATAAGCCTTGCAGGAATGGCGCGGAATGTTGATCACGACCTCCGGGGTGAAGCTGGCCAGCTTCATGTTGGCGATGGCATTCTGCATGGTTTCGAATGAGCTGCTGAGCAGGTCGAACAGCCCCAGGTCGCTCTTGGGCCGGCCGGCGATGCTCTTCTGGAGGCCATCGAGAAACTGAATCACCTTTTCGTGGTAGCCGGCGGGGTCGTCGGCCGCAGCCTTCGGGCTCTTCTTCGGCGCCTGCTCCTTGTGGGTGCGGTCGGCGCGCGCCGCGTTAAGATTGACCGCAACGGTCATGTCCGTCACGTCCTTGAAGGTGGGGGCAATCGGCACCGGGTTGAGCAAACCGCCATCGAGCAGTTTCATGCCGTTGTAGGGCTGGGGCGTGAAAATGGTGGGTACGGCGATCGACGCCCGGATGGCATCGAACAGCGACCCCCGGGTCAGCCATACCTCTTTCTGGCGCTCGAGATCCGTTGCGACCGCCGTGTAAGCGATGGGCAGATCCTCGATGTTGCAGTCCCCCACCATATCCCTGAGCGTATCCATGATGCGTCCGCCCTTGAACAGCCCCTCAGAGCTGAAGGCCAGATCCAGGAAACGTACCACGTCGGCCTTTTCCAGCGCGCAGGCCCATTGCTTGTAGACGTCGAGCTTGCCGGCGGCATAGATGCCGCCCACCAGTGCGCCCATGGATGCTCCGGCGATGGATTCAATCCTGTAGCCGTGTTCATCGAGCCACTCGATAACACCGATGTGCGCCAGGCCACGCGCCGCGCCGCTGCCGAGTACCAGGGAGACTGTCTTGGGTGTGGCCATCTCGATTCCTAAAACAGGCGCGGCCTGCTGACTTCAGAAAGCAGCAGGATACCAGACCGGAACCTCCCGGTTCACAGCATGCGCTTCAGCACATCGAGTCTCGGGTCTTTGTCGATAAAGCGGTGTTTCAGCGCGCCCGCAACATGCAGCCCGACCAGACCCAGCATGGAGAACGCGAACACTTCGTGCAACTCGCCGAGAATTTCCTGCCACTGTTTGTCTTCGCCCAGCAGCGCGGGCATCTCGACCAGCCCGAACCAGTTGATCGGCTTGCCGGCTGCGTTGCTCATCAGGTAACCGGCCACCGGCGTCAGCAGCATGAGAATATACAGCAGGACTTTCACGATTCTCGACAGCACATTCTCCCAGTGCCGCAACCCCGCCGGCAGACGCGGTCCGGCGGACAGCTTGATCCACACGACGCGCAGCAGCACCAGTCCCAGCACCGTTACGCCGAAGGCCTTGTGCAGGCCATAGATCTGCGCGCGTGCCGGCGCGTCCTTGTCCAGATCGGTCATGTACATACCCACGCCGATCATGGTCAGGATCATGATGGCGATCAGCCAGTGCAGCGTCTTCGAAACCAGACCGTACCCTTGTGCGGAATTCATTAACATACAGAATCTCCCTGGTGATTTGTTACCAGCCCGCGGCAACGGCAACCTGGCCTGTTGCCGCAAGGCAATGAAAAAAGGCTCACATCGACATGCAAGCCTTTATCAAGCACAACGCAAGGATAGCAGGTCTACATCGCGGTGCAGGCGCCGAAGATGACGAAGCCGACGTCGTCGCCGGAGGCAGTGAGCGTCATGTTGCCGGTCTCCTGCGCTATGGCGAGGGTCCACCCGAGCCCGTCCCGGACCCCTTCGATGCCGTCTTCCGCCCCCTGCAGCATCAGCTTGCCGTCGACGGTCTCGCTGCGCTCGATCTGACTGACTTTCCTGTCACCAGCTATCCTTTCGGCACTCAGCTCCTTGGCAGAAAAATCGATGCGTATGAACCGCGGCGCATCGATGCTTTCCGCTGTCACCCGGTTACAGTCCGCACCGGGGATGCATTCGAGAATTTCTGTCGAGGCACAGATGAGCGGCTGAGCACCGTCGAAGGGGCTGGCCGAAACAGACAGCGCCAGCGATCCGGATGCGAGCATCAAAGCGTTCAAGATTTTCTTTTTCATGACAGTCTCCCTCTCCGCCTATTTGACCGAGTAGCCACGGCCTTCGAGACAGGCGGCATAGGCACGATTGTAGTTGTTGCGATTCTGTGAATAGCTGGCAACCTCCTGCTGTTCCCACTGCTGGCGGTTCTGTTCCTCACGCCGTTTCTGATCGCTGCGACGCATGCCGCCCACCAGGGCACCGGATGCCGCGCCGATCTTGAGGCCTTGTTTGGTATCCCCGGCAATGGCACCGATGGCCGCACCGCCCAGGGCACCGCGCAGACCACCGCGAGCCACACCACCCTGGGGTGCCTCGGCCGGCGGCGGGGCGGTACTGGTGGTCGGCGGCGCCATGGGGTCAAACCCGGTCTGACCCTTGGCGAAGCTGTAACACTGGAATTTGTCCTGCTCCTGCTGCTCCGCGCTCTGCCCCTTGGTGGGATAGACAAACAGCTCCTGGGCGGCCAGCGCGCCCGGAGCCAGGCCCACTAACCCGGCAACCACCAGGACGGATTTCAATCTGCTCATTGCGAACCTCCTGCATGCATTCTTATAGGCTTCTCGTATCAGCCATCAGAAGACGACCGGGGACAAGTATGACAACAGATCAGGACCAGGTCTAACCGGTGCAAGACGGGCTGGTACGGGCGGCCCCCAGCCGTGGCGCCCCGCAGGCGCAGTCAGGAATTTAATTTATTTAGCCAACACAAACCGTTAGGCCCGGCAAAAGCGTGCGTCTGGCGCAGCCGTTCAGCGCAGGGCTCGCGCATCATTGCGCCGCCGGTTCCCGGCTAGACTCGGCACGCTTTCTCTCGTATTCGAGGCAGGGGGATTCCTTTCCCTTGCCCTTGATTTTACTGCCCAGATAGTCGACTGCCGTGACACCGGCAAAAATGAAGGGGCCGAACAGCAAGGGACCGTAGGTAGTTGCGGCGGATTTCCACGGGATCACTTTGACCGACGGATCATTGAGCGCCCCGGTCACCTTGACCGGATCCGCTTTGTTGATGAACCGTGATTTCTTCTTAGGCAGAAATACGTAATCGATCTGTTCCTCGCCCAGGTCGAGCGTGCCTTCACCGGCGATGGCAATGTGTGCTGCGTCCAGCAGAAATCCACTGGTGGTTACCACCCCTTGATCGATGCTGTAATCCGCTATGGCGCAATTGAACTGATAATAATTATCGCGCCTGGTCTTGGTCCAGGCCCAGCCGATAATATCGGCAAACACCAGGTCGACGAGATCGCGCCGCATGAAGCCGTGCTTGAGCTCCAGAAAGACAGTGCCCTGCGCACTGGCCGCCAGTTCGTGGGGACTGTTGCCTGAAAGACTGAGGTCAATATCGATGTCCAGATCCGGAACCGTGTCTTTCGCGAGCTGTTTCATATACAGCATCTGCTGGGGATAGAGGTCCTCGCCGTAGGCCTTGAAGCTGAATTTTGGTTGCTCCCGCGCGTCGAGCTGCATGTCAAGCTTGAGTTCCCCAACTGGATACTTGATGGTGGCCGGTCGCACCCACAGCCGCCCGGAACTCATCGCTATGTCGGCCCGGGCCGATTGTGCACGCGACAGTTCTGGGTCGAAAGACTCAACATCGACAGACAGATCAAGATCAAACTTGTGCATCCAGTCCAAAGCAATGTTGTCGCGACTGAACACCGGCCCCGCGGCTGCCCGTCGTTTCGCAATACGTTCAGTCTTCCATTTAACCAGGGACGGAATGAAGGCATTGCTCGCCACGATCTTGCCGCTGACCAGCAGCGGCTCGGCTTCCAGCGTCACAACCAGGTCGGCCTGCACCACCGCCTTGCCAGCCTTGATACTTGTCTCGGATTGCAGACTGTTCACCACCCTGCTGAGCTTTGTCTTCATCGTAAACGGCTCTATCGCCGGCCAGTCACGGTCGAGCAGCGCGCCGACGATCTCCAGATCGCGAGCGTTCACAATACTGTCCAATGACAGGCTGTCCGGTCTGCCGAAATCTCCATATTGACCGGTAAGCTCCAGGCTCAGCAGTTCCGAACCACTGCTGCTGAGACTCAGGCTGTCGATACCAAGGCTTCCGTCGCTGTTGGAAATCTGCAGTTTGCCGCGCAAAGCGCCGAGGTCGGGAAGCTGTTTGTAGTCCGCAAACTCAGCGAACTGGTGCCCGTCGAGGTCGAGTGCCACATCCCAACGGGTGCTGGCAGTCCCCAACAGATCGCTGACAGAGCCTTCAGCCTGTACAGCCGGTTTCCATGCATCGCCGATACGGATCATGCCGGACTCAAGCACGAGGGTTTTGTCCTTGTCGCGAAGCTGCGCTGAAGCTGCAAGCGGCCCCAGTTCGGGCACGGCATATCCCAGCGCCCCCGCGAACGCCTTGCTTCCGGTTGCATTGGCTTTGATGCTCAGATCCGTGCCTTGGGGATGCCAGTCATTGGCCGCCGACAGGGTGCCGAGACGGCCGTTCGCCTTTACCAGCAGAATATCCGGGTTTCCCGCGGTTACGGAAACATCTGAAACCGACAGGGTCTGGTCGTTGCCCGAGACCCTCGCACTGGCCTTGGCCGGACCGATGACGGGAACCGCATCATGCCACCCAAACAGGGCATTGAGCCGCGCGACGTCGGCCGTTGACGCGCTGGCACTGAGTGCGATGTCCTCGACAAGCGGCTCGGGCAGCAACACGACATGATCCGCCGCGCCGCTTAGTGCAACGGTGACCCGCGCGCCTTTGGCGGTCTGCAGCTGGAAGTCTTTGATCTGGTGGCGGTTGGAGACCGTCTGCAGCCGGGCGCTGGCGCTCAGCGCCCCCAGTTCCGGCAGCTCAGTGCCGAGCGCTTTGCCAAGCGCTTTGCTATCGGCACTGTTCACCTGCAGGCGGAGATTGATCATCTGCAGCGGATCGGACTGTTCCCAGTCACGAAAATGCACCTGCCCCTTGGCGCTGAGCTGGATGGCTTTCTTCTCACCCGCCGCCAGCCTGATCTGCTCCAGTCGCAGCGCCTGAGTATCGCCCTCGATGCGGTAACTCGCATCCGCCGGCCCGGCCAGGGGGAGCTCCACGCCCAGCCGCTCGGCCAGCACGGCAACCCGCGTTGCCTTCATGCTGACATCGAGGTCATAGCCCCGGTTGGGCCGGGTCGGATCGAGAGGAAATTCGGCGATACGGCCCTTGAGATCGACGTCGATACCTTCCGGATCCCGCGCCGCTACCACGATGTTTTCAAATGCGGGCGGCCCGGTTTCGGAATGAATGTCCGCCCTGCCCTCGATCGGGCCAAACTCGGGGATGTCTTCGAACAGCAAAGCGCGCGCGGCGCGGGTGGTGGGGGCGCTGAAAGCGAGCGCGATATCGATATTCTCCGCTTCGGCATGGCCCTCAGTAACCACCAGATCCAACTGGCCGCGCAACGACACATCCAGTCCGTTGGCGTCCCTGGCCGCGAGGCTGAGTTCAGCGATGTGCAGCTGCCGACCACTACCGGAAATGCGCGCCTTCAGATCCGCCTGCTCGAGTGTTGCCACGCTGTCCGGAAGCACCCCGGCCAGCCAGGGCGAGTCACCAAGCCGAGCGGACACATCGAGTGTGACGCCTGCCAGATCATCGAGATCGTCGATCTCACCCTTGATGGTCAGGCCGGACTCCTCCGGGCCGCGCCACTGCACCAGGATATTCGTCACTGCCAGTCGCTCGACCGTTCCCTGGACGCGGGCCTGCGCCGCGAGGCTCCCGGGCGCGGTGAACCCCTTTATACCGGTCGGAATCTGCTGCAGGTCGGATGCCTGCGCCGACAGGCTGCCATCGAGCACGAATTCGGGTTTGCCGAAATCCAGGTGCCCGGTTCCACCCAGGCCGGCGCCAGCGCTGTTCGCCGCAACCGAAAAGCCGATCTTTTCGGCCTTGAGGCCAGCCCGGAGGTCTGGCACCGCAGTCTCGATATCGAGGACTTCGCTCGCCAGCTGCAAGCGCGCATGCAGCACCAGAGTATCGGTCTCGGACTCGAGGTTGAGCGACAGCTCATCGACTTCCAGTTTCGGCAGGCGCATTTCGCCTTCGGCGTGCAAAATCGACAGCTGCGCGATCTTCACGTCGTGGAATGCCGGCTTCAGGACCAATGACAGCGGCTTGTCTGCAGCTGGCGCCGGAACTGCCGCACCACTCGATTCAATTCGCGTATTCCCCAGCCACAAGCGCGGGACATCCAGCTGACCCAGCAGCAGTCTCGGCAGGCTGACCTGGAGCTCCAGGGAGCTGGTGCTTACCCGGTAGCCGGTGGCCGCATCGGCCACCGCGAGGTCAGTGACGGTCAGGGTCGGCGACAGTGTACGGGACAGCTTCACGGGTGCCTGGTAACTGATCGAGACGCCGGTTGCCGATTCGGTACGTTTGGCAATCCAGGCAACCAGCGCCGCATCGCTGACAAACAGATAAACCGCGGCCGCAGCAAGCATTACGCCTGCCAGGGAGAGTGCGGCGGTCAAAACAACGCGTTTCACTGGTATCATTAGTTGATGATCTGCCAAACGGGGGTGGCGCAGCCTGCGGTGCTCGGGATTATATGTGGAGTTTAGCGAAAATGGCCTGTTCCTGCCGCGAAGTACCAGCGGCTGCTTTTGCAGTCGGCCTCCTGTTGCTGCTGTGTTACCCGTTGCCGGCGCTCGCGGCCGCACCCGAAAACACCGTCGCCGAACATATCCGCGCCGGGGTGGAACGCCTGGAGACGGGATCCGACCTGGTTATCCAGGGTACCGCAGTGGCGTCGACAACGGTGTTGCCGGCGCTGTACCGACAGCGCAATTTCATGCCTGTCTGGAATAACCGGGACTCTGTCGCGCAGCTTTTCGACGCGCTGCGAAACATTGATAAAGACGGTCTGAACGCCAAGGATTACCATTTAGCCGCCCTGGAAAACGTCCAGACAAACATCAGTGCCGCCGTTTCGCCCGATGCCGCGCAACTGGCTGACTTCGATATCCTGCTCACCGACAGCCTCATCCGCCTCGGTTACCACTTGTTGATCGGCAAGGTCGATCCCGTCGAGCTCGACAGTAACTGGAACATGGAGAGGAGACTGGATGGCATGGACGCGGTGCTGGCGCTGTCCCGGGCCATCGAGCAGGGAACCGTCGACAACCTGCTGGCTGCGCTGCGACCGCAGCACATCACCTATCGCCGCCTGAAGCAAGCGCTGGCTCACTATCGCGCCATCGCGGCCAACGGCGGCTGGGCTTTCGTGCCAGCCGGCGAAACGCTCAAACCCGGGATGAGCGACCCCCGGGTGGTCGCGCTGCGCAAGCGCCTGGGTGTTACACAAGAGATCAGAGCACAAGACGACGAGTCGCCCGTGTTTGACGAGGGGCTGGAAGCTTCCGTTAAGACGTTCCAGGCACGTCACGGGCTCGCCGCAGACGGCGTTGTCGGCAGGGCGACGCTCGAGGCGCTCAATGTACCGGTCGAGACACGCATCGATCAGATACGGGTCAATCTGGAGCGTGCGCGCTGGGTGCTGCACGATCTGCCGCAGGAGTTTGTGCTGGTGGACATCGCCGGCTTCAATGTGCGTTTTATCCGCAATGGCCGGACCATCTGGGACTCGCGCGCCGTGGTCGGCAGGCCCTACCGCAAGACCCCGGTATTCAAATCCAGGATCACCTACCTGGAGATGAATCCCACCTGGACGGTCCCACCCACCATATTGCGCAATGACGTCCTGCCCGCCATCAAACACGATATCGACTACCTGCGGCAACAGAACATGCGCGTGATCGATTACAACCACAATGTCATCGATCCGGCCAGCATCGACTGGCAGCGCTATAGCGGTCGTGACTTCCCTTACCTGATACGCCAGGATCCCGGCCCGCACAACGCCCTCGGACGCATCAAGTTCATGTTTCCGAACGAACATTTGGTCTACCTGCACGACACGCCCAGCAAGTCGCTGTTCGAGCGCACCGAACGGGCTTTCAGCTCCGGGTGCATACGAATCGAACACCCGTTCCGGCTTGCCGAACTGCTGCTGGATGACCCGGACACCTGGAATCAGGAGACCATCAGAAAGGCGATCGATGCGGCGCAAACCCGCAAGGTCTCCCTGCCGCGCCCGGTAACCGTGATCCTGCTGTACTGGACCGTGGCGGCCGATGGGTATGGCGATGTGACCTTCAAGCAGGACCTGTACGATCGCGATGCCGCGGTACTGGCCGGCTTGAACAGCGATTTCAGCTTCCACCAGCCCGCGTTCAGCTGGGCGGGCGGAGCGGACGGCACCTGAACGGCGCGCTGCGGCGACCGCACTGCATCCCCTCGAGGTGCCCGGATTGCCGCCCTGGATCGAGCGGATAAAGGCAGGCTGCCCGGGCATAGCCGCGACCTGTTAACCTTTGCCCGATGGCTTCGTTAGTAGTCCCTGTAGACAACAGGAGGGCTAAGCGATGCGAGCCATTTTTCGAACAGTTTCAGCCGTGACACTCGGTCTTTCCAGCCTGGCTCTGGGCAGCACGGCCCAGGCGGACAGTCTTTCGCTGACGTATGTAAACGGCTACTACGGCAACCCGGCCTACAGCATTCATTATCGGCACCAGCCGGATTGTTACGCCCCCAATTACCGCGTGCCCCGCCACGCGCACCATCACCACGACAAACACCATAAGGACTACAAACACGGCAAACACCACGTTTACCGCGGGCACGACCGGCACGACTACGGTGATCACCACGGCTACCGCGATGACCACCATAGGGGCTACCGGGACAACCGTAGACACGGGGATGACCCACACACCGGGTGGCACGGTGGCGGTCACCCGAAACGGACGCACACAGCTTATGCAGGACACTAAGGGAACCAGGCATGACGGGCAGCTGTGTGGTAGTGTCGCGATCGAGGGCATGTTTTTGAACTCACCAGGACGCGACACTACCGCGCACAGGCAAGTGGCCAATAACGCATCACTGGACAGCTTCCTAGCCGAAGTGCAGAGCAAGGCATACCACGTCGCCTTCGGCGCGCTGTGGGATCAGGAACTGGCGCTCGACGTGGTGCAGGAAAGCATGCTGCGTTTCGTCCAATACTACCGCGACAAACCCGACGGCGAATGGCCGGCGCTGTTTCGCAGCGTGCTCAACAGCAAAATCAACGACCAGCGCCGCAAGCGCCTGCTGGCCAACAGCAAACGCAAGCTGCTGTCGCTCACTGGCATGGGGCGGGTCGATGCCGACCCGGATGAACAGCTGGCGGAAGCCGATCTACCCGCTGGACAGCACGATGCCGGCTTCAGTGACCCGGAGGCTCAGACCACCGGCAGCCAGTTGCAACAGCAGATTACGCTGGCATTGGCTAAACTTGCAGAGCGCCAGCGTCAAGTGTTCCTGCTGCGTGAACAAATGGGGCTGAGTATCAGCGAGACGGCCGAGACGCTGGGCTGCTCGGAAAACAGCATCAAACAACACCATTTCCGGGCGTTGCGGGCCATGCGCCGCTTGCTTTCGGAGGTATGGGAACATGAACAGGCATAACCTTCATCCGGATACTGAATTGCTGGATCGGCTGCGCGCCGGTTTACTGGACGACGACCCGGTGCAGAAAACCGAACTCGAGGCACACTTGGAGGACTGCCAGCGCTGCCGGCAGCGTTACGGCTGGGATGACCATCTGCAAGTGGGTGGTCTGGCGATCGCGGATACCGGACAACGTCTGGACCAGGCCCGCCGGCAGGCCCTGCAGTCGACACCACGGGGGCTGGTCCACCGTATCGTCCCGTTTGCGGTGGCAGCGGCCATTGCGCTGGTGGCGGTGCTGCTGGTCGAGCCGGCGCTGGAGCCCGAACCCGAGCAAGCCCGCCTGGCCAGCACCGATGCCAGAGAGGTACCGGAACTCTACGAAGAACTGGACTTCTACCTGTGGCTGGCCGACCATAAGGAAGACAAGGATTCAAGAACCTGAACCTTATGCACTGGTACCGGAACAGACTGGCCTCGTATTTGTCGTCGCCGTTCGGGAGCGCGCGACCGGAGCGTTCGAAATCACGGTCCGAAAGCTGTCTTTGTACTGCAGAGGACGCGCGCGGCCGTTTCTGCGCTCTGGCCGGATTGCTCGCGCTGGTTTTCCTGCTGGCCGGAGCACCGGCCCAGGCCGGCGTCGATCCCTACCGCCTGTACCTGGCCCAGCGTGGCGACATCCCCTGGAATTCACTCAGCCCCGAGGAACAGCAGGCGCTGAAAGGCTACCGCGGGCAGTGGGACGAATACAGCGGCGAGCGCCAGCAACGCCTGCGTGAGGGCGCGCAGCGTTACCTGGATCTGCCGCCCGACAAACGTCGCGAGGTAGAACAGCAGCGTCGTGAATACGAGCAGCTTTCGCCTGCGGAACGCGAGCGTCTGCGCAAGGAGTACCAGCGCCGTCGCAATTACTGAGTCGCGGCGCTCCCCTGCGGCTCTCGCCGACCCGCGGTTCACAGCCCCGCGCCGAGCGGTTACAATCGCCAGCCCGTTTGGCACCGATACCGGAACCCCCTATGCATCCCATGCTGAACATCGCGGTGCGCGCGGCGCGCAACGCCGGAGACATTATCGTCCGGCATTTGAACCGCCTCGATCAGTTGACCGTCTCCAGCAAGGAGCGCAACGACTTCGTCTCCGAGGCTGACCGCCAGGCGGAGGCGGAGATCATCGCGGTGATCCGCAAGGCCTATCCCGGGCACAGCGTGCTCGCCGAAGAGAGCGGGCGCGATCCGGGTGACAGTGACGAGTTCCAATGGATTATCGATCCGCTCGACGGCACCACCAACTTCCTGCACGGCTTTCCGCAGTTTGCCGTTTCCATCGGCCTGAAACACAAGGGCCGCCTGGAGCAGGCGGTGGTCTATGATCCGCTGCGCCAGGAACTGTTCACCGCCAGCCGTGGCAGCGGCGCGTTTCTGGATAACCGCCGTATCCGGGTCAGCCGCCAGACCGGGCTCAGCGGCGCCCTGCTCGGCACCGGTTTTCCGTACAAGGATCAGCAACACCTCGACGCCTACCTCAACATGTTCCGGGCGCTGATCGTCGACACGGCGGGTATCCGCCGCCCCGGCTCGGCAGCCCTGGACCTCGCCTATGTAGCCGCCGGCCGGCTGGACGGTTTCTGGGAAATCGGCCTCAACGCCTGGGACATGGCTGCCGGGGTGCTGCTGATACACGAGGCTGGGGGTCTGGTCGGCGATCTGGCCGGCGGTCACAGCTATCTCGAAAACGGCAATATTGTCGCGGCCACGCCGAAGCTGTTTCCCGCCATGCTGCGCGAAATCCGCCCCTGCCTGGGCGAACACTGCCGTGCTAGCGATGTACCTTCGCGACGGATCGATCGCCGCGCGGTCCGAGTCTGCGTCGCCGGCGCCCGCACCACTGATCAGGGCAATGTCCATGAAACTCAGCTGCTTTTCTCCCCTCAGAGACTGTGGTATACGATATAGTCAAGATACAGCGGTCATTGGGGGACGCTGATGAAAAAAACCATACTCACTGTCTTTTCGCCGCCGGTTTCGGTGTGCCTGTTCGGCTGCGCCGGCTGTTGCGCGGCGCCGATCGCGGTGTTCTGGCTGGCCGGCATTGTCAGTATCCTGTACGGATTCGTGGGTGGTCCAGCCAACCTGATGGGCCCCAGCTGGAATACCATCGGTCTGGGTGTGGTGCTGTGGGGTATCGCTTCGGTGTGGACGGCAGTCACCATCCGCGGCACCGACGCCGACCAGTGCCAGGGCGGGAACAACCAGCTGTGCGAGAAGATCCTGCCGTCCGCAGACGAGTCGGACCCCTTCGAAGAGGTGCGCAAGGCGCGCTGAGTCGTACGCTTATCTGCCCGGCGTCGCGGCAGCCGCGGATTCCTTGGCGGCCGGGGCGGCTGCCGCCTGCAGCACACCGCCATTCAGAATACCGGCCAGCAATACCCCGTCATTCGGATTCAGGCTGTGACCGGCAGAGGTAACCAGCACTTCTGCGCGCCCGCGCAGTGCCGGGACGTTATTCAGATCCTGGCTGTAAGCCGGCACCAGTTCATCACCAAGCGCAAATGGCGTCTGGCGGACCACGGCGTAATAGCGAATATCGGGATGCGGCTGCTGGTTCAGCCAGAACAGCACATTGCCGGATTCCGCCGGCAACAGATCCAGCAGCACACCGCGGGAATATTTCAGGTAGTCGTAGCTGCTCCCGCCAACCAGCGATTTCAAGAAATCGATCCCGGGTCCGGGGCAGAAAAACGGCTTCGAATCGACTACGTCCAGGCCCTGGGCGGCGCGCACAGTGCCAAGGTGCGGAGAGGCTATAGTGACCAGCGCGGCGACCCGGAATGGATTCCCACCCAGCACGACCATGCGCGCTACCACCCCGCCGGCCGAGTGTCCGGCGAGGTACAGCGGTTCAGCGGGATGCTGCAGCCGCACGGCCTCGAGCACCCGGCGCAGCAGCTCGGCCTGAATGCCGAGTGGTGCCTCGGCGGGCAGGTTGACGCTATAGGTCCTGTTTACCGCCTGCTGTCCCGGACCGGGCAACAGATGAACGCCGGCCGGCGACGGTGTGTATATCCCGCCGCGCAGCCAGCCGTGCAGTTCCAGCTCGCCATTGATGCCGCTCAGCTCCCAGGTGCTCGCGTCGGAAGCGTAGCCGTGCACCAGCACCACCACGGCCGCCGCGACCGGCGGGCAAAACAGCAGCACCAGCAGACCCGCGCACCAGGAGCGAAATCGCATCATGATCGTACCCACACAATAGCCGCCACCGTATGTGGCTCTCTATGAAGGCTAGACGGGAACGGCGCCGACCGCTTTGATTTTCGTCAAGCAACGCCGGTGATCAGCAGAACATGCCGTCGAAGGCAAATCCGGCGCTGCGCTCGGCAGCGATGGAATCGCGTATTTCCAGGACTTCGAATTCGAACGCCAGGTGTTTTCCAGCGAAGGGATGGTTACCGTCCAGGGTCACCTGTTCGGCGCTGACGGCGGTTACCGTGAAAACCATCGACTGACCGTCCGGCAACTGACCCTCGACCGCCTCACCGGCCGCGGGGCAGGCGTCCTGGAAATCGTCTGACGGTACGACCAGTTCCAGCGCTGCGTCCCGGTAGCCGTACCCGTCCTCGGGTGACAGGGTCAGCTGCGCCATGTCACCGACCCGACAACCCTCCAGCGCCTGCTCCACCTTGGGAAACGCGCCACCATAGCCGCCGTGCAGGTAGTACAGGTCGTCGCCGAACTGCAGCGACTCCCCGCTCAGCGCGTCATTCACCCGAAAGCGCAGACGAACCACCTTGTCCCGCCCGATGACGTCGCTTTCCGCTTCTAATATCAATATGTTATCTGCTTTCATGCGCCTGTCCCTGTGTCACTGCCCGGTAGCACCGGCTGGTTGCCCGGGCTATCGGCACTGCATGCAAGATCTGGACTCAAACCTGGCCATTCGGCTACTTTGACCGCGATCAGTGCCGATTTGGAAATTCGTGCTATTTTTTATACTTAATAAGGCTTTGTTTGAGTTATTCTTGGATAACCTAAGCAAAGGCTCCCAGGGGGGAGTCTTTCAACTAACAAACAAGAGAGGAGAAGACGAGATGGCCGAGTTATTTTCTGAGGAGTGGGCAAATGGCTTCAAGGATCGCTGGAACGCTGACAGCGAACTTGCGGGGGCCCTGGAAAAAATCGGGTTTAATTCCAATATCGCCTATGGATTCGATGGCGAAGACAAGCCGCGCTGTTACATCCGGGTCGAAAACGGTCGGGTGACAGAAGCCGGCACCTACGCCGGTCAGGACCTCAACTGGGACCTGCGCGCCACGGCCGACAACTGGAACAAATGGATGAGCAAGCCACCCGGAATGATGGGCTTGGGGATGGCGTACACCTCGAGAAAGCTCAAATTCAATGTCGGTGACTACACCGCCATGATCAAGGACCCGCGTATGGCCGGACCCTTCATCCGCAGCTTTTCGGCCATGGGCGGTTAGACCCGCAGCACCGAGTATCGTTGCAGATAACAGGCGGTGGCCCTCTGGGCCACCGCTTTTTTATTGGAGCCAGCCTGTGCCCGCGGTCTGCGCGTCAGGGACCCTCGTCGACTTCCCCACCCTCCTTCGGCACCGGCATCAGATCGGCCTTGCTGACCCCCAGCAGCAGCGCCAGGGCACCGGCCACATAGATCGAGGAATAGGTGCCGACAAAAATACCGATGATCAGGGCCAGCGCAAACGAGTGAATGATTTCGCCGCCCAGGAAAAACAGCGCCAGCAACACCAGCAGCGTGGTGACGCCGGTCATTATGGTGCGCGACAGGGTCTCGTTGACGGAGATGTTCATCACCTGTTCCGAACCGCCCTTGCGGATCTTGCGGAAGTTTTCCCGCACCCGGTCGAACACCACAATGGTGTCGTTCAGCGAGTAACCGATCACCGCCAGCAGCGCCGCCAGCACGGTGAGGTCGAATTCGATCTGCAGCAGCGAGAATACGCCCAGCGTGATCATCACGTCGTGCACCAGCGCGGCCACCGCGCCGAGCGAAAAGCGGTACTCGAAACGCAGTGATACGTAGATCAGGATCCCGATCAGCGCGTAGAGCATCGCCAGCCCGCCCTGCTCGGCCAGCTCCTCGCCGACCTGCGGCCCGACGAACTCGACGCGACGCATTTCCACCGCGGCGTCGGCACGCTGCAGTGCCGCCAGGATGTCTTCGCTGATCTGCGCACTGGCAAGATCGGCGCGCGGCGCGACCCGGATCAACACATCCCGCGAGGTCCCGAAGTGCTGCATCTGCACCTCCCCGTATCCCGCTTCCCGCAGTACGTCACGCAGACCGCCGAGATCCGCCGCATCCGGGTAAGCCACCTCGATCAGGGTGCCACCGGTGAAGTCGATACCGAAGTTCAGCCCGCGGATCACCAGCGAAGCGATGGAGGCCAGGATCAGCAGCGTGGACAGAACAATGGCAAGCTTGCGCTTGCCCATGAAATCGATATGCGTTTTCTTGCTGAAGAATTCCATGCCGTGTGTCCTCAGATGGGCAGGCGCTGCAGGCGCCGGCCGCCGTAGATCAGGTTGATCACCGCGCGGGTTCCCATGATGGCGGTAAACATGGAGGTGATAATGCCGAGTGACAGGGTCACGGCGAATCCCTTGATGGGGCCGGTGCCGAAACTGAACAGCACGACCGCCGCGATCAGGGTGGTGACGTTGGCATCCGCGATGGTGGAGAACGCCTTGGCGTAGCCGGCGTGGATACTGGCCTGCGGCGTATTGCCGTTGCGCAGTTCTTCGCGGATACGCTCGAAGATCAGCACGTTGGCGTCCACCGCCATACCCACCGTCAGCACGATACCGGCAATACCGGGCATGGTGAGGGTGGCCTGGAGCATCGACAGCAGCGCGATGACCATCACCACGTTGAATGCCAGCGCCAGATTGGCCACCAGGCCGAACACCTTGTAGTACACGGCCATGAATACCAGCACCAGGCAGAAGCCGATAACCACCGACTGGAAACCCTGTTCGATGTTCTCGGCACCCAGGCTGGGGCCGATGGTGCGCTCCTCGATAATCCGGATCGGTGCCGCCAGCGCGCCGGAACGCAGCAGCAGCGCCAGTTCGTGCGCCTCCTGCGGGCTGTCCAGACCGGTGGTCTGGAACTGTTTGCCGAACACGTCGCGGATGGTGGCGACACTGATCACCTCTTCGACCTTGCGGTTCGTGACCACCGTTTTGCCGTCCACGATGCGGCTGACCGGCTTGTTCTCGATGAACACCACCGCCATCGGCTTGCCGACATTTTCCTTGGTGAAGTCCAGCATCTTGCGGCCGCCCTTGCCGTCCAGGGTGACCGAGACCTGCGGGCTGCCGGTGTTGTTGTCGAAACCGGAACGCGCATTGACGATCTGGTCACCGGTGGCGATGACGCGGTTCTTCAGCAACACGTAACTGCCGTCGCGATGCCGGTACAGCGTCGAACCGGCCGGCACCCTGCCGCTGCGCGCGGCTCTCCACGTCATGCTCGAAATCGACGGCACGGTACTCCAACGTCGCGGTAGCACCGAGAATGCGCTTGGCCGCCGCGGTGTCCTGAACACCCGGCAGCTGCACCACCACGCGGCGATCGCCCTGCTGCTGGACAATCGGCTCGGCAACGCCCAGTTCGTTGATGCGGTTACGCAGGGTGGTGATGTTCTGTTGCAGGGCCAGCTTGCGGATTTCGCGCACTTCGTTCTCGTCGAGGGCGATCTCCAGCAGGAAAGCACTGCCGTCGTCGACGTCTTTCAGCTGCAGGTCGCGGTACTCGGAATGAATGATCGCCGAACCCTTTTCACGATCCTCCGGACTGCGAAACTTGACCACCAGCTTGTCCCGCGCGGGCCGGATACTGATGTAGCGGACCTTGGCCTTGCGCAGCACATCGCGCAGATCGGAGCCGTAGCGCTGCAGCGCTTTCTCGATGGCCGACTCCATGTCGACTTCCATCAGAAAGTGCACGCCACCGCGCAGATCCAGCCCCAGGTACATGGGCAGGGCATTGATAGCCTGCAGCCAGGCGGGCGTCGAGGGCGCCAGGTTGAGCGCCACCACGTACTGGGCACCCAGCGCGTCCTTGATGAGGTCGGCAGCAGCCAGCTGGTCCTCGGTGTCGTTGAAGCGCACCAGCAGACGCTGGTCAGCCGCCTCGATCGCCTTGATCTGCAGGCCGGCGTCGGCGAGCCTGGTCTCCACCAGCCCCTGCATGGTGTCCCCCAGCTCGGCTCCCCGGGACGAAGAGATCTGCACCGCCGGGTCCTCGCCGTACAGGTTGGGCAGAGCATAAAAAATCCCGACGACCAGCAGGACGAAAATCAGCAGGTACTTCCAGGCCGGATACTGGTTCATAGTTGGGCGCAGCCTTAATGAGAATTAGGTTGATTATCAGGATTCCTTGACGGTGCCCTTGGGCATCAGCGTGGCAATCGACTGTTTCTGGATCTTGACTTCCACGCCTTCGGCGACCTTCACCTGCACGAAGTTCTCGCCCACCTGGGTGATACGCCCCAGCAGGCCGCCGCTGGTGACCACTTCATCGCCCTTGGCCAGCCCCTCGACCATTTTCTTGTGTTCCTTGGCACGCTTGGTCTGGGGTCGGATCAGCAGGAAATAGAACACCACAAAAATCAGAACAAGCGGCAGGAAGCTCATCAAGGGATCGGGTTGCCCTTCCGCCGCCGCCATTGCGTCACTGATGAAAAAGCTCATATCGGGTCACCTGGTCGTCGGGTCTTTATAAAGCGCGCTATTATGACACAGCATCCGGCGATTGTTGGCGTTTTGTATAAAAATCCGCCACGAAGCGGTCCAGCTGCCGCGTCTCGATCGCCCCCCGGAGCCCCGCCATCAGCCTCTGGTAATAGTGCAGGTTGTGCACCGTATTCAGGTGAGCCCCCAGGATTTCGTTGCACTTGTCGAGGTGATAGAGGTAGGCGCGGCTGTAGTTCCGGCACGCATAGCAGTCGCAATCCGCGTCCAGCGGGCCCAGGTCGTCCCGGTAGCGGGCATTGCGCAAGCGCAGTACGCCCGCGGAAGTGAACAGGTGGCCGTTGCGGGCATTGCGGGTCGGCAGCACGCAATCGAACATATCCACACCGCGGCGCACCGCCTCGACAATGTCCTGCGGGGTGCCCACGCCCATCAGGTAGCGGGGCTTGTCCGCCGGCATCACCGGGTCGCAGCGCCTCCAGCACCCGGGCGCGCTCCCCGGCGGGCTCGCCGACCGAGAGCCCGCCAATCGCGTAGCCGTCAAAGCCGATGCCGGTCAGACCCGCGAGCGACTCCAGGCGCAGCTCCGGATACATGCCGCCCTGCACGATGCCGAACAGCGCCGCGGCAGAATCCCCGTGCGCTGCGCGGCTGCGCTGCGCCCAGCGCAGTGACAGCTCCATGGAAGCGCGCGCGGTGTCCGGGTCGGCTGGATAGGGAGTGCATTCGTCGAAAATCATCACCACGTCGGAGCCCAGCGCGCGCTGCACCGCCATGGACTGTTCCGGACCCAGAAACACCGGGTCGCCGTTGACCGGCGAACGAAAGTGCACACCCTGCTCGGTGATGCGGCGCAACTCGCCCAGGCTGAACACCTGAAAACCGCCCGAGTCGGTCAGAATGGGCCCGTGCCAGTGCATGAAATCATGCAGGTCGCCGTGCGCCCGGATAATGTCAGTGCCCGGCCGCAGCATCAGGTGGAAGGTGTTACCCAGCAGTATCTGCGCGCCGCTTTCGGCCACCTGCTCGGGGCGCATGGCCTTGACGGTGCCGTAGGTGCCGACCGGCATGAACGCCGGCGTCTCCACCACCCCGCGTTCGAACATCAGGCGTCCGCGCCGGGCACGCCCGGCGGTATTCAGCAGTTCAAATTTCATGCCCGCACTCAATTCGCCCAGGTATCTTCAAGCTATGAAAACTAGCCACGGAAAACACGGAAAGCACGGAAATCTCTTTCGCGCTCTGCGAGAGTTTCTCAGTGTTTCCGTGGCTTGCATAGCGACTGCATACGCGTACACGAGTCCACACCCGCCGCCCCAAGTAATACCAGTTGAATGCAGGCATTCCACGGCGCCAGCAATGTTTCTGTCCGTGTTTTCCGTGTTTTCCGTGGCTATTCACTGGTATTTCTGTACAAACATCGCATCGCCGTAACTGAAAAACCGGTAGCGCTCGCGGACGGCATGGCGGTAGGCCGCCATCACCGGCTCGAAACCGGCAAGGGCGCATACCAGCATCAGCAGGGTTGACTGCGGCAGATGAAAATTGGTCAGCAGGGCATCGACGACCCGAAAACGGTATCCGGGGGTAATGAACAGACGGGTATCGCCGCCGAAGGGCTGCAGCTGACCACCGGCGGCAGCCGACTCGAGGCTGCGCACAACAGTAGTGCCGACCGCCACCACCCGCCCGCCGCGCGCATGCGCGGCGGCAACGGCCGCACAGACGGTCTCGTCCACATGCATGTATTCGGCATGCATCACATGCTCGGCGAGCCGTTCCACGCGCACCGGCTGAAAGGTGCCGGCCCCCACGTGCAAGGTGACAAAGGCGGTTTCGATTCCCCGGCTGCGCAACTGCTCCAGCAAGGCCGTATCGAAATGCAGGCCGGCGGTCGGTGCCGCCACTGCGCCCGGGTGCCGGGCGTAAAGAGTCTGATAATCATCGCGGTCCGCCTGCTGATCCGGGCGTTCGATGTACGGCGGCAATGGCACGTGTCCGTAGCGGTCCAGCAGCTCCAGGACCGGCACGTCTCCGGCGAAGCGCAGCTCGAACAGTTCGCCATGACGCCCGAGCACCTCGACCGGCAATCCCGGCTCGGCGAGGTACAGCGTTGAACCCGGACGTGGCGCCTTGCTGGCACGCACATGAGCGAGCACGCGCTGCGCGTCGAGCAGCCGTTCCACCAGCACCTCGACCCTGCCACCACTGGGCTTGTGGCCGAACAGGCGGGCCGGGATAACCCGGGTATCGTTGAACACCAGGAGATCTTCGGCCTCCAGCAGGTCGGGAAACTCGTCCATGCGGCGGTCACGCAAAGCCCCCCCGGCCGTCAGCTCCAGCAACCGGCTGCTGCTGCGCGGCTGGGCCGGGTGGTTCGCTATCAGGTCACGCGGCAATACATAGTCGAAGTCGCTGACTTGCATGGCGCGGCATGGTAACACAGCGCTTGCTTGCGGCTGAGGCGAGAATCCTTATACTGGCGCGCTCAGAGTGCCAGCGGAGCCAGCCAACTGACTCCGCTCGACTCCCTATGCCGGGGTGGCGGAACTGGTAGACGCGCCTGACTCAAAATCAGGTTCCTTTACGGGAGTGCGAGTTCGAGTCTCGCCCTCGGCACCACCCTACACGGGCGTACCAAGGCGCTACCGGGACTTATCCGGCTGCCCGCGCAGGTTTTCGCGTTACGGCGGACTGTTGCCGGCTACACGCGGTTCGGGCCACGACTGGGATAGAGATAAGCAAGGATGAAGCGCGGGCATCAATGCCCGGCAAGGGCAGGTCGACCTCAGCCTAAGCGCCCCACCCGACTGTCTCGGTCACGATGACTTTGCGAGCCAGGTGGGGCATCAGGCATTGCTGACAGTAAGCCTATCGGCAGCTGTGCGAGTTTATTTACCCCCGGCCGCCAACCCGGACCGGGCGCCTTCCCCAGTCATCATGTCGCGACTCTGGCGGCGGCAAAGCGGTCCATGGTTACGATCTTTTTGTCACCTAGTGCCGGCTATTTTCCTGACGGGATCGAACCGCTGTCCGCGCTTTCCCGCTGGCCCCGCTGCGCGCAGGTGATCCGGACAGGGTCCTAACGCCCGGGGCGGTGAAAGACCGTCGCGTGACACTCGGGACAGGGGGATATCCGGCGCGGCTTATGGAAGTGCTGTTTCGCCCCGCAGGCATCGCACTGCAGAGTTCCCGGTCCGGTCACCTCGCCGGCGTGGTAGCTCGAGGCCTGCCTGGCCTGTTCCTTGAGATCCAGCAACTCGACGGTCGTCTTGTCGGCGGCGCTCATGAACAGGTCCAGCAGCTGGTTTTCGATCAGGCGCGTTTCGAAACCGAGCCAGTCCTTAAGTTCGTCGCCGGTATCGGCGAGAAACTCCCCGGCGTCGGTGAGATCCCGCTTCAGGTACGCAGCGATCCGCTCCGCCTCCTCGCGTGACAGCTCTTCGAGTTCGATGGCCTTGTCGCGCGCCGTATCGATCATACGGTGCAGGGCCGGCGCCGCGTGTTCTCCCGCCTTGCGGGAATCTGCCATGGCGCGCTCCAGCATCCGTTCGTAGGCTTCGCCGACCATGTCGACGGGGTCGTGCCGCAACGGGTCTTTCATGTGCCTGCGCTCCTGGTTAGCGTCTAGTTTCAGTATAGTCAGCCGCGGCGCTCCTGACCCAGCGCAAACCATCGGGCGCCGCCGAGCGCATGCCGGCGACGCGACGCGTGCCCGATTGAGTGGCTGCGGCGAACCACGATGCCCCATTCGGGGGCGCGTCAGCTGCACGTTTCGACATGCAGCTGATTGACCTATAATGCCGGATCGCGCCGCGAAGCGACGCCGGCGGCAGCTGGTATGGCTTGTGCAAGCTATGCGTTCGCCGGCTGGGCACCCCTGGAAAGGCCACTAATCGGAGACAGCATGTCCGGAACCCGTTTTGCGCTGGAAGTCCAACCTCGAATTCCGCCGGAACTCGAGCGGCTCGAAGAACTCGCCAACGACCTGCTGTACAGCTGGGATCGTTCCGTGCGCTCGCTGTTCTTCCGCCTCGATCCACCGCTGTGGGAGAGTTCCGGCCACAATCCCAAGGTGTTTCTGCGCCGGGTTGCCCAGCAGCGCCTGCAGGAGGCCGCCGAGGACCGCATCTATGTGGAAGCCTATAATCGCGTGTTGTCCACCTACGACACCTATCTGCAGGCCGAGCAGCGCAGGAACATCGACCAGCATCTGGATCCGGGAGCCGACCTGGTAGCCTATTTCTGCGCCGAATTCGGCCTGCACGAAAGCCTCCCGATCTATTCCGGCGGCCTTGGTATTCTGGCCGGCGACCATTGCAAGGCGGCCAGCGACCTGAGCATTCCGTTCGTGGCGGTGGGCATGCTCTACCGCCAGGGTTATTTCACCCAGACCATTGACGAACACGGCAGCCAGGTCGCCCACTACACCACCACCGATTTCGACCAGTTACCGCTGACTGCGGTGTGCGGCAAGGACGGCAAAGAACTGCGCGTCACGGTGGATTTCCCGGGGCGCGCGGTGCAGCTGAGAATCTGGCAGGCCAGCGCCGGTCACATCCGTCTGTACCTGCTCGACAGCGATCTGCCGGAAAACCAGGATACCGACCGCGCCATCACCTACCAGCTGTATGGCGGCGACATCAATACCCGCATACAGCAGGAGATGGTGCTGGGCATCGGCGGCGTGCGCGCCCTGCGGCTGCTCGGTCTGGAACCGACCGTCTGGCACATCAACGAGGGCCATGCCGCATTCCAGATCCTGGAGCGCTGCCGCGAGCTGGTGGCCAGCGGACTCGACTTTGCCAGCGCCCTGGAGCAGGTCGCGGCCGCCACCGTGTTCACCACCCACACCCCGGTGCCGGCCGGCCATGACATTTTCGACCACGAGCCTGGTGTCCAGCTATTTCACGAGCTATGTGGAACCAGCTCAAGCTGTCCATGCAACGATTTTCTCGCGCTGGGGTCCAGTCACGCCAACCCGGGCGGCTTCAACCAGACCGTCCTGGCGCTGCGCGGATCGCGTTTCCACAACGGCGTGAGCCGTATACACGGCGAAGTCGCATCGCGCATGGAGGGCTACGTGTGGCCGCAGATTCCGGACCGCGAGAACCCGATGCGCCATGTCACCAACGGTGTGCACGTGCAGACTTTTCTGGCGCACGAATGGCTCAACCTCTACGACATGCGTTTCGGCATGGAATGGCGCAACGAGCTGATCAACGAAGAATACTGGGAACGTATCGAGGAGATTCCGGACCACAGCTTCTGGAGCCTGCGTCAGTCGCTCAAATCCGAGCTGCTGAACTACGTACGCCGCCGTCTGGTTCTGCAACTGCGCCGCAACCGCTGCGGCGAAGCCCAGATCGATCGTATCACGCGTTTTCTGAGCCCCCATGAAGCTGACATCCTGACCATCGGTTTCGCGCGCCGCTTCGCCACCTACAAACGCGCGACCCTGCTGTTTTCCGATCCCGCGCGCCTCGAGCGGCTGTTGAACGATCCGCAACGACCGGTGCTGCTGATTTTTGCCGGCAAGGCGCATCCCAGCGACCTGCCCGGCCAACAGTTGATCCAGGTGATCCATGACTTCTCGCGCCGCCCCGAGTTCGTCGGCAAGATCCTGCTGCTGGAGGGCTACGACCTGTCACTGGGTCGCAAGCTGGTATCCGGGGTGGATGTGTGGCTGAACAACCCCGAATACCCGATGGAAGCCAGCGGTACCTCGGGACAGAAAGCCGGGCTGAACGGCGTGATCAATCTCAGCGTGCTGGACGGCTGGTGGGGTGAGGGCTATAACGGCGAGAACGGCTGGGCCATCACGCCGCACGACCAGCACTACGATGCCACCTTCCGCAACCGGGAGGAAGCCAACGAGCTGCTGGACATCGTCGAACACCAGGTAATCCCGCTCTACTACGACCGCAACGGGCACGGCTTCTCGGAAGGCTGGGTGCGCATGTCCAAGGCTTCGATGAAATCCATACTGCCGCAGTACAACTCGCAGCGCATGGTGATGGATTACATCAAGGGGTTTTACGGACCTGCTGCACGTCAGGGGCGTGCCCTGGCGGCGAATCGCCACCAGGGCGCCAAGGAACTCGCCGCCTGGAAGCAGAAGATCCGGCAGGTGTGGCCCTCGGTAGCCCTGCGCCGCGTCGACAAGGCGCAGCACGCGGTCAGCGCCGGCAGCAAGGTGCGCATCGAGGTGGCAGCCCAGCTGGGCGACCTGTCGCCGCGGGATGTGCGTCTGGAATGCGTGATCGGCCGCGAGGACGAACACCACGAATTCCAGGCCACCGACTACTTCGGTTTCACTGCGCAAGCCGCAGCTCGACAGCGGCGAGACCCTGTTTGTGCTCGATCTGGACCCGCCGCTACCGGGCCTGCAGCACTATCAGATCCGCATCTATCCGCACCATGACCACCTCAGTCACCGCTTCGAAACCGGTTGCATGATCTGGCTGTAATCGCGCGCGTCGGAGTTACCAAACCTGGCCCGGTTGCGGGCTAGGGTGCACGCCCGTAGAGGTGCACCCAGTCGCGCAGTCGCGCCCGGTGCTCATCGTGCACCTGATCCCAGGCGAACCGCCAGCGCCAGTTGCCGTCGGCGACGCCCGGCACGTTCATGCGGTGGCTGCCATCCAGGCCCAGCAGGTCCTGCATTGGAATCACCGCCAGGCGTGCCACAGAGGCCAGTGCGGCGCGAATCAACAGCCATGGCATGGCTTCGCTGTCTGCCCCCAGGTAATGGTGCACCGGCCAGCGCTGATCGTCGGTCAGTTCCTGGTACCAGCCCAGCGTCGTATTGTTGTCGTGGGTACCGGTGTACACCACGCTCAGCGTTTCGTGGTTGTGCGGCAGATAGGGGTTCTCGGGTGAGCCGTCGAAGGCGAACTGAAGAATCTTCATCCCGGGCAGTCCGAAACGTTCGCGTAGCGCCGTCACCTCGGGCGTGATCACACCGAGGTCTTCCGCCACCAGGGGCAGTTCACCGAGCTCGGCTGTCAAGGCCTGAAAAAAGCTGTCACCGGGCCCCTTCACCCAGCGACCGTCCACCGCGGTTTCGGCTCGCGCATCGATCTCCCAGTAGGCCTCGAAGCCACGGAAATGGTCGATCCGGACCAGATCGAACATTTCCATCTGTGAGCGGATGCGCTGCACCCACCAGCGGTAGCCGTCCTGCTGCAGCGCGTCCCAGTGATAGTGCGGGTTTCCCCAGCGTTGTCCGGTGGCGGAAAAATAATCCGGCGGCACGCCCGCCACCACCTGCGACTGGCCGTGCGCATCAACCGAGAACCATTCCCGATGCGCCCACACATCGGCACTGTCGTGCGCGACGAAAATGGGGATATCGCCGAACAGCAGCACACCGCGCTCATTGGCATAGCGGCGCAACTGCTTCCATTGCCGATAGAACAGGAACTGCTCGAAGCGAACCTGCTCGATCTGCTGGGCCAGGCGCGTGCGCTCGCGGGTCAGCGCGGCCGGCTCGCGATCGCAGATGGCACGCGGCCACTGGTACCAGGCCTTGCCGCGGTGCGCGCCGCGCAACGCCTGGTAGAGAGCAAAATCCTCCAGCCAACCGGCGTGTTCGCAGGCAAAGCGGGCAAAGGCCTCGCGCTCCTCGGCGCTGGCCTGCTGCTGGAAGCCCTGATGGGCGGCCACCAGGCGCAGCCGGCGCTGCCTGTCCGCGTCCTGTGACGGATCGAGGCCGGCATCATCCAGCCAGCCCTGGTCGACCAGCAGCTGCAGGCTGATCAGGCGGAAGTCGCCGGCGTGCACCGACAGGCACTGATACGGTGACAGATCCTCGTGGGTTGGACCCAGTGGCAGCGTCTGCCACAGGCTGATTCGACAGTCGACCAGCAGATCGACGAAACGATAGGCATCCGGACCCAGGTCACCGTTACCCAGACTTCCCGGCAGAGATGTCGGGTGCAGCAGAACTCCGGCGCGCCGTCGCGCAAACACATCCATGACGAATTTCCGTTATTTATTGTATTCTAATCACGCGCCTGTCCGTGCCGCATAACCCCGCCCATGGCGGGGCGCCCGGAACCGCGCGCGAAAGTATGCGCCAGGTATTCCGGCGGTTCCAGTCCCAGCAGCTGATACAGATTACCCAGATGCATGCGGTACAGGGACTCGAAGTCACTCACCGAGTCCGCCGGGTTGTAATCACCGAACCACCAGAACCAGTCGGACCCTTCGCAGACCGAGAGTTGCAGCTGGACCGCGGCGATCTGGTCGCTGTCCAGAGTGCCCGCGGCCATCACCCGGTCAAAGGCGCGCTTGGCGTCGCCGAGCATGTCCCAGCCGCGGTTCTTGTCCCGATCGCCCACCCAGGTCGAGAAACTGCCATACACCCATGAGCCACTGATCAGCGTCGCCAGCGGCGCCACCGCCACCCCCTGGTCGAGGCATTCGGCAAAGGTCGACAGCTTGAGCCGCGGGTGCGCGGCAAGCTTTTCGTACAGCGCGCGCAGAAAATGGTAGCCGTTGTCCGGGTAGTGCTCCCAGGCATTTTCCCCGTCGAGGATGATGGCGACAGCCAGGTCGCGGCGCCGTTGGCTCCTGGCAATGTCTTCCAGGTGATGGATGAAATTGGCGACCGCATCGTCAGCGTGCCAGCCCGAGTAGGTGAAACCGATCTCGTCGGACAGGTTATCGTCGCGGAAAAAACATACCGGACCGGTATCGCTGACCCGGTAGCCCTTGAACAGGGCATCCGGCGCTGCCCCCGCAGCGCCTCCCGGCGCGGCCGCCAGGCTGTTGTGCAACACGGTCTGACCGGTGGCGGCCCAGCGGAAGCCATACTCCCCGAGCAACTCCAGCGTCGCTGCGCTGACACTGCCCTCGGCGGGCCAGCACCCCAGCGGTTTGCGTCCGAAGTAGCGCTCGAATATGCCCAGGCCCTCGCGGATGTGCCAGCGAGCCCGTTCCTCTCCCCCCTGGTAGAACTCGAGTTCGGGCAGCTGAACGTCAGGCATGGCCTCGCGGGCACTTTGCATGTCCAGCATCAGCGGGATTATGGGGTGAGCGTAGGGAGAAACGGACAGCTCGACACGGCCGGCGTCTGCCAGCCGCGCATAGCGGTCGATGACACCCGCCAACAGTTCGCCGATCAGCACCAGCAACTCGCGCCGGTCGTGCAGCGCGAAGTTGCTGCCCTGCTCCTGCCAGCGCTGCATCCTCAGGTCGTTGCGACGCACGGTCTCTCCGATCCAGCCAAGGTGATACCAGAACACCAGATCTGACAGGAACTGGTCGCTGATATAGATCAGGTCGTTGAGATTGTCGCGAAACGGCTCGACCAGCTTCACCAGGCGCTGGTAGGCGGGGAAGCGGTCGATCACCCGTTCACGGTTGACGCGCAGGCAATTGTTGATGAGTTCCAGGCGCCGCTCCGGATGGGCCGGCAGCACCGGTTCCACCAGCGCCGCCAGCAGCGGATCCCGCAGCGCCTTGTGCTCATGCAGATAGCCGCGCACCTGGGCGGCGTAATCGTCGATCTGTTCCAGCAGCACGGGGGCGAAGTTGACCACCGCCCTGGCATCCGGCACCGCTTCCAGGTGCGCTGCCATGTCGACATAGTCCTTGGTTGCGTGCAGGTAGCTCCAGGGCAGCTTGTACTCACCGCTGATGAGATCGCAGTATTGCGGTTGGTGCATGTGCCAGCACAGCACCACCCGCAAGCCCACCTCATCGGACATGGTGCAGTTCCTGCCCCAGCATTTCGGGAATTACCAGCACCACACCGTCGGGCGTCACGTGGAAGCGCTCGGCGTCTTTCTGCGGGTCTTCGCCGATTACTGTGCGGGCGGGAATCTCGCAACCACGGTCAATCACCGCGTTGGAAATGCGGCAGTGGCGCCCGATATTTACGTCCGGCAGAACCACCGCGTGCTCCAGCAGGGAATAGGAATTAATTTTTACGTTCGAAAACAGCAACGAGTGGCGCACCGCGGCGCCGGAAATAAGGCAGCCCCCCGACACCATGGAATCCACCGCCATGCCGCGCCGCTTGTCGTCATCAAAGACGAATTTCGCTGGCGGCATCTGTTCCTGGTAGGTCCATATCGGCCAGTCCTGATCGTAGAGATTCAGCTCCGGTGTGACGCCGATCAGCTCCAGATTGGTCGCCCAGAACGCATCCACCGTGCCGACATCGCGCCAATAGGCCTGGCGGCCGCTCTGCACATCGCGGAACGGGTAGGTGAATACGCGGTATTTGCGGATGATGGACGGAATGATGTCGTGTCCGAAATCGTGGCCGGAAGAGTTGCTGTCGGCATCCTTGATCAGCTGCTCGAACAGAAAACCGGTGTTGAACACATAGATGCCCATGGACGCCAGCGCCTTGTCCGGGCGCCCCGGTATCGGCTGCGGTGCTGCGGGTTTTTCGTTGAACTCGATGACGCGCCCGTCGCTGGAGGCGGTCATGACGCCGAACGCGCGCGCGGTTTCCAGATCCACTTCCAGGCAGCCGACCGTCATGTCGGCGCCGTTTTCGACGTGCTCGGCGATCATCGGGCCGTAGTCCATCTTGTAGATGTGGTCACCAGCCAGGATCAGCACATACTCGGGGGCGTGGGCGCGGATAATATCCAGATTCTGGTAGACGGCATCAGCGGTCCCGGCATACCAGGAGGACTCGATGCGCTGCTGCGCCGGCAGCAGCTCGACGAACTCGCCGAACTCACCGCGCAGGAAGCTCCAGCCGCGCTGGATATGCTGGATCAGCGAATGCGCCTTGTACTGGGTCAGGACGCCCACGCGGCGGATTCCGGAATTCAGGCAATTGGACAGCGGAAAATCGATAATCCGGAACTTGCCACCGAAGGGCACAGCCGGCTTGGCCCGCCACAGGGTCAACTGTCGGAGTCGTGAACCGCGCCCACCGGCCAGAATCAGCGCCAAGGTATCACGCGTCAGACGACTCACAAAGCGCGGTGTACGCCCGGAATTCATACCCTTCCCCCAATTGACCTGATTCTGGTAGCGCCTATGGTACCATTTGTACAGCTTCAGGAAAGTCAGCATTTTCATGAACAGAGACACGGTTTATATGGCACCGCAGAGCTCCGACCCCAGCGCCGCAACCACCTCTCTACCCGCAGCAGTGTATCGCATTCTGGAAGCCCGGCATCACGACCCGTTCCAGGTGCTGGGCAAGCATCGGGAGGGGAACCAGGACGTGGTGCGCGCCTTTCTGCCCTACTGCAGCGAGGTGCGAATCGAGGAGAACGGCGAGTCTTTGACCCGCCTCGGCGACACCGACCTGTTCGAGTGGCGTGGCGCCACCGGCAGCGTGCCGGACCGCTATCAGCTCGCCTGGACGGACAGAGACGGCATAGAGTGGGTCGCCTACGACCCGTATTGCTTTGCCCCACAGCTGGGCGACCTGGACCTGCACTGGTTTGGCGAGGGGCGTCATCTGCACGCCTACCGCTTTCTCGGCGCCCACCTGTGCGAAGTCGACGGCATCGCCGGGACCCGCTTTGCCGTCTGGGCACCGAGCGCGGAACGCGTCAGCGTGGTGGGCGACTGGAACCATTGGGACGGACGACGCCACCCGATGCGCGTGCGCGGCGGCAGCGGCGTCTGGGAGCTGTTCATCCCCGGCGTGAGCGCCCACGAGTTCTACAAGTTCGAGATCCGCAACCGCGCGCGCGGCACCATTCACCTGAAGACCGACCCTTATGCCCAGACCTATGAATTGCGCCCGGGCACCGCGGCCATAACCTGCAAAGCCGACAGCTACCAGTGGCAGGATGAGGACTGGATGACAGCGCGGGCGTCACGCAGCTGGCTGCACGCTCCGCTGTCGATCTACGAGGTGCACCTGGGCTCCTGGCAACGCGATGCGCAGAATCAGTTCCTCAATTACCGCCAGCTGGCCGAACGGCTGGTAAGGTATGTCAGCGAGCTCGGCTTCACCCATATCGAACTGCTGCCGGCCACCGAGCACCCGTTCGACGGCTCATGGGGTTACCAGACCACCGGTTATTTCGCGCCCACCAGCCGCTTCGGCAGCCCCGACGACTTCCGCTACTTGGTGGATTACTGCCACCGGCACGGTATCGGTGTCATCCTCGACTGGGCTCCGGGGCATTTCCCCAAGGACAGTTTTGCGCTGGCAAGTTTCGATGGCACGCCGCTGTATGAACACGAAGACCCGCGCCGCGGGGAGCACCGCGACTGGGGCACGCTGATCTTCAATTACGGTCGCAATGAAGTACGCAATTTCCTGCTCTCAAGTGCTGTCTACTGGCTGGAGGAAATGCACATCGACGGCCTGCGGGTGGACGCCGTCGCTTCCATGCTGTACCTGGACTATTCGCGCGAGCCCGGCGACTGGATCCCCAATGTCTACGGCGGCCGTGAAAACCTCGAGGCCGTCACCTTCCTGCGCCATCTCAACCAGGTGACCCACGCCGAACAGCCGGGCAGTATGATCATTGCCGAGGAATCCACCTCCTGGCCGCAGGTAACCCGACCGGTCGACGGTGGCGGACTGGGATTCAGCATGAAATGGAACATGGGCTGGATGCACGACAGCTTGCAGTACATGAGCCGCGAGCCGGTGCACCGCAAATATCACCACCATCAGCTGACCTTCGGACTGCTGTACGCCTTCAACGAGAATTTCGTGCTGCCCTTCTCGCACGATGAAGTGGTGCACGGCAAAGGTTCGATGCTGGACAAGATGCCCGGTGACAGCTGGCAGCGCTTTGCCAACCTGCGCCTGCTCTACACTTATATGTTCACCTACCCGGGCAAGAAGCTGTTGTTCATGGGCAGTGAGTTCGGTCAGTACTCGGAATGGAATTACGACGCCGCCCTGCCGTGGCATCTGCTCGAGGACGCGCGGCACGCCGGCCTCCGGCAGTTGCTGAAGGATCTCAACCACCTGTACCGACAGCAACCTGCCCTGCACCGCTTCGACTTCCAGGCCGAAGGGTTCCGCTGGATCGACTGCCACGACGGAGAACACTCGCTGCTCAGCTATTGCCGCCAGGGTTCGGGCCCGACGGCGGTGGTGGTGCTGAACTTCACGCCGGTGCCGCGCCAGGGCTACCGGCTGGGCGTACCGGCTGCCGGCAGCTACGAGTTGAGGCTGAATTCGGATGCCGGCTTCTATAGCGGCAGCAACTTCCCGGTGCAGGGCCACTACCGCAGCGAAGCGGTCCCCTGGATGAACCAGGAACAGTCGATCGTGCTGGATCTGCCGCCGCTGGCGGGGCTGATCTTCTTGCAAAGCTGATGCGCGCCACGCAGTCTGTACCGCGGGCTCAGTCGGCATAGGCAGCCATGCGCACGGGCAGGCGCCTGGCCCCCCAAGTGCCGGGTTTCGCCTCGAACACCCCCGGCAGCGCAGTACCGCACTTGGCGCACTTGCCGTGCGCATCGAGGCCCCACTGCCCCATTTCGTACCAGTCCCGCTCGATCAGCAGCGCCCCGCAGTGATGGCACCAGGTGCTGCCCCCCTCACTGTCGTGGACATTGCCGGTGTACGCGTAACGCACGCCATTCTGCATCGCTATGCTGCGCGCCCGGGTCAGGGTGGCCGGCGGCGTCGGCGGCGTATCGAGCATTTTCCAGTCGGGATGAAACGCGGTGAAGTGCATGGGCACATCGGGCCCCAGGGTCTCCACCACCCAGCGTGTCATCTTATCAAGCTCCTCACTGCTGTCGTTTTCCCCCGGGATCAGCAAGGTCGTCAACTCGAACCAGACCGAAGTCTGTTTTTTCAGGTACTCCAGTGTTTCGAGTACGTTTTGCAGGTGGCCGCCGGTGATCTTCCAGTAGAAGCGTTCGGTGAAGGCCTTCAGGTCGACGTTGGCCGCGTCCATGGCGGCGAAGAATTCGACCCGCGGTTGGGGCTGGATATAACCCGCCGTGACCGCCACGGTGCGAATGCTGCGTTCGTGGCAGGCGGCAGCGATGTCAATGGCGTATTCGTGGAATATCACCGGGTCGTTATAGGTGAACGCCACCGAGTGACACCCCAGCTCGCTGGCGACGCGGGCGATCTTCGCCGGCTCGGCGCGGTCACCCAGGGTGTCGATTTCCCGTGACTTGCTGATATCCCAGTTCTGGCAGAACTTGCAGGCCAGGTTGCAGCCGGCGGTGCCGAATGACAGCACGGCGGTCCCCGGCAGGAAGTGGTTGAGCGGTTTTTTCTCGATCGGGTCGACACAGAACCCGCTGGAGCGGCCGTAGCTGGTCAAAACGATCTGGTCCCCATGATTGGCACGGATGAAACACAGGCCGCGCTGTCCCTCGTGCAGTTTGCATAGCCGCGGACACAGGTCACATTGCACGCGCCCGTCATCCAGCTTGTGCCAGTAACGGGTCGGTACAATAAAGGCCTCGTCCCAGACGCCCTCGGTTTTGTCTTCCATACTTGCATTTTAGACCCGTCGAACGTATTTAGTAATCACATGCGTTCGCAACACGGGCATGAGGGAGAAGCCGGAGTGACACAGATCCGCGAACCCGCCGTTGCCGGGTTGTTTTACCCGGACGACCCGCTGCTGCTGCAGCAGCAGGTGGACAGGCTGCTGGCCGAGGACGTGCCGGTCGGCGCCGCGCCCAAGGCCCTGATCGTGCCGCACGCCGGCTACATCTATTCGGGACCGGTCGCTGCCAGCGCCTACCAGCAACTGGCCTCTGTTCGTGAGCAAATACAGCGGGTTGTATTGCTGGGCCCCGCGCATCGAGTGGCATTCAGCGGGCTTGCGGCGACCAGCGCCCGGTATTTCGCCACACCGCTGGGCATGGTAAGAATCGACCAGCAGGCCATGGACGCGATCCTGGGCCTGCCGCAGGTGCGGGTGCTGGACCAGGCCCACCGGGAGGAGCACAGCCTGGAGGTACAGCTGCCGTTCCTGCAGACCGTGCTCAACAAGGATTTCGGCCTGATTCCTCTGGTGGTTGGGGAGGCGGAACCGAACGCTGTCGCGGAAGTGATTGAATTGCTGTGGGGCGGTCCGGAAACTCTGGTGGTGATCAGTTCCGATCTCAGCCATTACCACGACTACAACACCGCACGGCGGCTGGACAGCGCCACATCGCACGCCATCGAGCAGCTCAATCCCCAGGCCATCGATTACCAGCAGGCCTGTGGTCGCACGCCGGTCAACGGTCTGCTCCTCGCCGCCCGTCACCACCAGTTGCGTGCCAGAACCCTCGACCAGCGCAACTCGGGCGACACCGCCGGCGGCCGGGACCGGGTGGTCGGCTATGGGGCCTACGCGTTTTGCTGAACGGACCCGGAGCAACGCCGTGATGCTGGCCCAGACACACCGCACCATCCTCCTGAATACGGCCTGGGAGTCGATCAGGCACGGGCTGGAAACCGGGACCCCACTGCAGGTGGACGCCGGGCGCTGTGAAGCACCGCTCGGTGAACCGCGCGCCAGCTTCGTGACCCTGCACAAGCACGGCGAGCTGCGCGGTTGCATCGGCAGCCTGCAGGCGTTTCGCCCGTTGCTGACCGATGTCGCGGAAAATGCCTTCGCCGCAGCGTTCCGTGATCCGCGCTTCGCGCCGCTGCAGGTGCGCGAACTGGCCGACCTGACACTGGATATTTCTGTGCTGAGCGCTCCGGTGCCGATGAGTTTCAACTCCGAACAGGACCTGTTGAGCCAGTTGCGGCCGCACCGGGACGGGCTCATTTTGCAGGACGGCCCGCAGCGCGGCACTTTCCTGCCGAGTGTCTGGGAAGCGCTACCGGACGCCGAGCGGTTTCTGCAACAGCTGAAACTCAAAGCCGGTCTGGCGCCCGACTACTGGTCTGACAATATACGGGTGTGGCGTTACAGCACGGAGTGCTTCGGCGGCGGCAACAGCCGGGGCGAGCGGGCCAGCACCGGCTGAAGGTCGCAACAGCGAGCTGCAGCTCTCGCTGCCGGGGATTAGCCCTCAGTCGGGCATACCGGGCTGTTGCGGCGCTTCGCGCCGGCACTCCCCCACCGAACCGGCAGCACAGGACTGTTGATCGATCCAGATGGTGTGGTCGAGGATCGCGCCCCTGAAGTCCGCGCCGTCCAGCCGGGCGCCGCTCAGATTGGCGTAGGACAGGTTGGCTTCCACCAGGGTTGCGTCACGCAGGTCGCTGCCGCGCAGCGCCACACCTCTGAGATTGGCACGGCTCAGATCGGCGGCCCGCAGATTGCTCAGATTCAGGCTGGTGTATTCGAGGTCCGCACCCGCCAGGCGCGCACTCGCCAATTGCGCGGCATCCAGCCGGGCGTTGCGCGCATGGGCGCCAAGCAGATCGGCCCGCTCGGAGCGTAGACCCGCCAGGTTGCAGTTATTCCAGTTCACACCCGGTTGCGGCTGCGCCGCGCAGTCCGCCGCCACCACCTCCGGCTGCCCCTGCTTAAGCAGGTAGCTGAACGAGAAACCCAGCAGCACCAGGACGACAAAGGTGAGCGGGTAACGGTACAGCTTTGCATCGCCCGACCGGGCATGCGAGACCTCATACTTCAGCTCGCGGTGACGCAGCAGTTCGGGAGCCTCGCTGCGCCTGCGCTCGGGTCGACTGCGGCGTTCCTGCAGCTGTGCAGCACCCGCGGCATGGCCGCGACGCTCGCCCGGTCGACGCTCGTCTTCGTGCATACGGGCGATGAGCAGTTTTTGGCGGTTTTCCTCCGTGGGCGGCAGTTTCATGACTTCCGGGATCAGCTCCGGACAGTCGCATACCCGTTTCCAGTCGCCGTCCTCAGGCCGCAGTTCATCCGTGTCCCTGATACGGCCCAGCAGGATGTAACGGCCGACCTGTTTCGCGGGGTACGGTCCGCGCACCACACCTTCCCGCTGTGTGTACCAGAGTGTTCGTTTCGACTTCGCTTCGGTCATAGCCTGCCTGGTGTTGTGTTGCCAAACCCGCGAGAAGCGCGCCGGCGCAGCTGCAAGCCTTAACGTTTCCTTCTGGTACTGAATCCTGCAGTATAGATGCCAGGTTCCGACCCCAGGGGAGCTGTCATGGAAACCTCCGGCCCCACCTCCGGTATTGCGCCACGCCCCGGACCGGCCGCCAGCACCGCCAGCGCGCCATGGCGCGCCGGCCAGCTGCTGCACGCCACTGTCACAGAGGGTGGCGCCGGCCGCGTGCTGCTCGCTATCGGTCATCGGCAGGTGAGCGCCGAGACTTCACTGCCCCTGGAAAAAGGTCAGCAACTGACACTGCAGGTGCACAGTACGGGGCAACAGCCGGTGTTGCGGATACTTACCCCGGCCGCTGACACCACCCTGAGCGCCGCGGTGCGCCTGCTGCTTCCCCGGCAGGGCCCCATGACACCCCTGCTGTCATCGCTGAACCAGCTGACCACGGCACCCCAGGCGGCGCTGCCCGGGCTGATACAACAGCTCATCCGGTCCCTGGTCCGGCAGATACC
Source organism: uncultured Gammaproteobacteria bacterium (assembly GCA_963695455.1). Taxonomy (GTDB): domain Bacteria; phylum Pseudomonadota; class Gammaproteobacteria; order DSM-19610; family DSM-19610; genus Thiogranum. The sequence goes on from CAVOGN010000007.1 coordinate 144,524, forward strand.
GACAGTCGAAGCGGTAACGACACCACGCGGCCTCAAGCAGGCCCTGCAGGAGTCGGGGGTATTTCTGGAACGCCATCTGCTGCAGCCACCCGCACCAAGCGTCAGCCAGGCAGCAGTCGGGGCAGACTTTAAAGCCAATCTGCTGCGCCTTTTGCAGCTGCTGCGCAACTGGCCGGCGGGCGACCCGCGGGGAGCACCGGCCACCGCGGGGAAATCGGGCACCGGGAGCACGCCGGAAGCGCCGCCCACTGCGGCAAGCGGCGCGGCAGCGGCCGGGGCGCAGGCTCCGACCCAGCGCGCCGTCGAACTGAGGTTGACGCCCGGCGGACCAGGCAACACTGCGTTGCCGCAGCCGGCGCCTGGGTCGCGAACCGGCCCTGGCCTGGCAAGCGGTACCGCGGCGGCTGCGCCCCCGACGTCTCCGGCCCCATCGGCGCCGCCACTGCGCGGCTTAGCGCCTTCGGCCCAGGCACCCGCACGGGTCAGCCTGGATCTGTTGAACGGATCCGGACTCTTGCGGACCGACCTGTTGCAGCAGACCGAAGCGGCGCTGGCACGCCTACAGCTGGTCCAGCTGGCCGCTGTGCCGCGCGATGCCGAGCGCGGTTTGCTGGAATGGCTGTTCGAGCTACCGATCAGACGCGGCAACGAGCTGGACCTGTGGTCGATGCGCCTGTCCCGCGACCCGCGAGGGGAGACCCAGCAAAGCGTCACTCGAACGCCTGTGTGGTCGGCACAGCTTGCCTTTGACCTGCCCGGGCTGGGCCCCATGCAGGCCCAGGTGCAGATCAGCGGACACCAGGTCTCGACACAATTCTGGGTGGAACATGCGGCGAGCCTGGCGCTGTTGCGCACGCACATGCACGAGTTGCGGCAGGCATTGCTGCAGATCGGTCTCGAGGTCGGCGAGCTCGAGTGCCGACCGGGGCCCATGCAGCGCGGCACGCCAGCCAGCGACCAACCTTTGATCAGTGAAAAAGCGTGAGTGACAAGAAGCAAACAACGCCGCTGGCTGTCGCACTGCAGTATGATGGCGAACGTGCGCCACGAGTGACCGCCAAAGGCAGGGACGAAGTGGCCCAACGCATCGTGAGCCTGGCACGTGAGCATGGCATTCCGATGCAGGAAAACGAGCCTCTGGCTGCGCTGCTGGCACGGGTGGAACTCGGCGACGAAATACCCGAGAACCTGTATCTGGCCGTCGCCCAGGTCATCGCCTTTGCCTATCACCTGTCCGGCAAGGTTCCGACGCAGGGAAAAGACAATTAACCGCGAAGGACGCTAGGGACGCGAAGTCCCTGGTTCTAAAGCGGATTGGCTTGCGGAGTTCTACGGGGCAATCAATGCCACAACAGTTTGTGCATAAGAGAAAGCAAGCTGGGTTCCGGCAATGCCGCTCGATCTCTGCCACGGACTGGTTTCGATCACAGGCCGTCTAAAACATCGGGTCAGCCTTCGCGTCCCTGGCGTCCTTCGCGGTTTTATACGACCTAGGCGCTGCCGCGCTGCATCATCACCAGCAGCTCGGCCTCGCCGCGGGTCAGACCGCAGGCTTCCATCAGCTCTTTTATGTCAGCGCCTTTGTGTACCAGTTCACTGGCCTGGGCGTAAGGGCGCTGTCCGACAGAGCGCATCTCCAGAATATTCTGTCGTTCGTTGATGCGCCGAACCTGTTGCTCCAGCCGCATCAGATGGTCACCGGCGCCGACCGAGGCGCTGCACAGCGCGCCCAATTCCTGCTCCATCTGCTTCACCCGATCCTGCGCCAGCCGTAAGCTGTCCGCCAGATCCGACGCGTTGCGCCTGATACTGTCGAGTGCACGGTACTGAAGCGCCAGGCCTGCCGCCAGAGCCATAACCAGAAGGATAAGGATTACGCCAGTCACCCGTTCACCTCACGCATATTCATCGATATGGGAGGAATCACCGTCGCGGTCTTTGCGCTGGCGGCGCCGGTCAGGACTGTCTTCACCGGATTGCGGTTTGCGCTCCGGCGCCTTGTTGCCCTCCCCGGCGCCCGAACCCGGACGGGTGGGAGGTATGCGGTAGGGAGGATGCAACTGTCCGATTTGTGCCATGACCGCATCTCGGCTGTCCGCACACGGAACGACCGCTCAGAGAGCGGACACTTCGTCCCACTCCTCATCCGTGAGCAGTTTGTTGAGGTCGACCAGAATCAGGAGTTCGTCATCGTAGCTCGCCACACCCTGGATGTAGCGGGCGCTTTCATCACTGCCCACATTAGGCGGCGACTCCACGTCCGATACGCGCAAGTCAACCACCTCGGCAACACAGTCGACCAGGATACCGACCACATGCTTGCCGCTCTCGATAATCACGATGCGGGTCGCGTCGGTCACCTCGCTGGTGGCCAAGCCCAGGCGCATGCGGGTGTCGATGACCGTCACGACATTGCCGCGCAGGTTGATGATACCCAGCACATAATGCGGCGCGCCCGGCACCGGGGCAATCTCCGATACGCGCAGGACTTCCTGTACCTGCATCACATTGATGCCGTAGATCTCGTCCGCGAGGCGGAAGGTAACCCATTGAACTACGGACTCGTTGTTTTTTGCACTGGCTGCCACTTTGGACATATCCGAACCTCGGTCTGTTGACTCCGGAGCGCAGGCTCCGCGTCAAAAATCGGACACCCGCTCCACTAACTAGACGAAACAGCATTTATCATGCCACTTCGTCGGCGATCAGCCCGATCAGGGCATCGATATCGAGCAGAGCACACATCTGTTTCATGACCGTACCGGCCAGCCACGGCCGCTTTCCAGCCGCAGTGCGCCACCTGACGTCGCTGTCCTGCAATTCGATGACAGCGCCGATGCGGGTGCACGCCAGCGCCCAGCGCCCATCGTCGAGCACCACGAAGGGGCCGCTCTGCCGGTCAGGATTCCCGCCCGTCTGGATGCTTCGGTGCTGCGGCAATATCAAGCGCGCGGTGTCGACCACCCGCGACTTCCCCGCTGCCGATTCCAGCACGCCCAGCAGCAACGGCGCAGGGTCAGACAGCGGCGTGAGCCTGAACTGGTTGGTGACAAGCTCCTTCACCCTGGCAACGGGTACCGCCAGGCTGAGTCCCGCGACCTCGAACACTCGCACCTGCAGACGACCCTCGACCGACGCAGGCACGCACGATGGTGTGTCCGGTGCAGCGACGTGGTCGGACGCTCCGGTTTGCGACCGCTGCGTCGGCGTACCGGCAACCACCGTCCCGGCGACCGGCATCGTATCGCCGAGCAGTTCTTCCAGGTAAGCCTCCAGGGCCAGTTCCTGCTCCAACAGCTGCGCGCGCGAGAAGCTCGCGCTCATTGCGCCGCCACCCGTGACCCCGGCTGCCTTTCCTGTTGGAGCCAGCGCAGCAGGGAGGCATAGGCGGCACTGCCGCGCGCCTCCGGGTTATGCACGTTGACGGGAACACCCGCCTTGCTGGCTTCGCGAAACTGGGTGTCGATCGGAATGGCGCGCGGCCACAGGTGCTCGGGATACAGGTCGCGCAGTGCGCGCAAAGCGTGGGTCGACGCACGGGTGCGGCGATCGAAGAAGGTTGGAATGATGCTGTAGGGCAACGTGTCACCGCGCGACCGGGCGATCATCTGCAGAGTACGCAGCATGCGCTCCAGCCCCTTGAGCGCCAGAAATTCGGTCTGCACCGGAATCAGCAGCTGCTGGCAGGCCGCCAGCGCGTTGACCATCAACACACCCAGCATCGGCGGGCAATCCATGAGCACCACATCGAAACGACCTTGCAGGCGTTGCAGCGCCTGGCAGATCACCAAGCCCATGCCATCGCGCGCCCCGAGTTGTCGGTCCAGGGTCGCCATCGCGGTTGAAGCCGGCATCAGAGTGATGCCCTCGAGGCGCGTCGGGTGCAGCAGGGGCTGCAACAGCTCGACTGGGCTTGCATTCGCCTGCGCCTGGAACAGGGCGTATGCGCTGTGCTCCACGGTGTCCGGGTTCAAGCCAAGATAGCAGCTCATGGACCCCTGCGGGTCGAGATCGACTAACAATACTCGCCTGCCCTGCTGCGCCAGCAATCCGCCCAGGCTCACCGCCATGGTGGTCTTGCCGACGCCGCCCTTCTGGTTCGCGACAGCCCAGCTGATCATAGCGTCGCTCCGGTCCATCCCGTCGCGGCGGCGTCCCGGCGATCATCCTGCGCCGGTTGCGGCGGCAGCAGCTCGCCTTCGCGGGTGGTCTGCAGGTGATTCAGCCGCTCGGTGACCCGCGCATCTGCGCCGGACATGATCACCAGCACCACCCGTCGGTTCCTGGCCCTGCCTTCTGGCGTGTCGTTGCTGGCCACCGGTCGATATTCCCCGTAGCCAACGGCCGCCAGTCGTTGTGGATCGATGCCGAGCCGGGTAAACAGGTGTACCACGCTGGCGGCGCGCGCCGCCGACAGTTCCCAGTTGGACATGAACTCGAAGTTGTTGATCGGAACGTTGTCGGTGAAACCTTCCACATGAATGATGTTACTGAGCGGCTGCAGTTTTCCGGCCAGCTCACGCAAAACCGGTTGTGCCTGGGCGGACAACTGGGCGCTGCCGGAAGAGAACAGAATACTGGTATTGATTTCGACTTCGATCCAGCGCTTGTCGCGGCGGACCTGGATCAGCCCGTCGTCCACCAGCTCGGACATGGCGGCCTCGATGGAATCCGCCAGATCCTGGGAGGCCTGATCGATACCCGACTCCCGGGCCGCGTCCTGGCGGGACTCTGCAAGCGGCGGCGCACGCTCCAGTCCTGATTGCTCCTCGGGCTGGATCGGCAACGGCAGGTTGAACAAATCGATCACCGGCCGGGTGCGATCGATAACCGCGTCGGGACGCGCCGATGTGCGCGCCAGATCGCCAACCTGAATCGGCTGCAGGCTGCGCGCAGGATCACGAAACGCGGCGACGATCGAATCGGACAGAACCCGATACTTGCCTTCGTTGACGGAGGATATTGAATACATCACCACGAAAAAGGCAAACAGCAGCGTAATGAAGTCCGCGTACGACACCAGCCAACGCTCGTGGTTTTCGTGTTCTTCGCTGCGCTTCTTTCTGGCCATAACGGTTCGCTCGCGGAGGGTATACAGGGATCGCGGTTGCATGCTTCAGTGGCCACCGCGTTACTGATAATACCCCTGCAACTTGGTTTCGATGTTGCGCGGATTCTCACCCTCGGCAATCGAAATCACACCTTCGACAATCATCTCCCTGAACTGAGTCTGGCTGTGAACCTGACTCTTGAGCTTATTCGCCACGGGCAGGAACAGCAGGTTGGCAAAACCGACACCGTATATCGTGGCGACAAACGCGGTGGCAATGCCACTGCCAAGCTTGGACGGATCGGCGAGATTGTTCATCACGTGTATCAGGCCCATGACGGCACCGATGATACCGATGGTTGGGCTGTAACCTCCCATACCGTCGTAGACCTTGGCTGCCTGAATATCCTGATGCTCCTTATTGTCGATTTCGACCTCGAGTATGGCGCGGATAATTTCCGGCTCACTGCCGTCGACCAGCAACTGCAGCCCCTTGCGCGCGAACGGGTCGGGCTCGTCCTCGGCGATAGCCTCAAGTCCGAGCAGACCCTCGCGGCGCGCGATATTGCTCCAGCTGACGATTTTCTCCGCCACTTCTTCCGGATGCAGCTTGACGGGCACCACGACCCACACCGCAATTTTCATGGCACGCACAAAGGTGCGAATCGGGGTCTGGACCATAACCGCCCCCAGAGTCCCGCCGGCGACGATGACGAAGGCCGTCATTTGCACCAGCGAGGCGGTGTGGCCGCCCTCCAGGATGTTGCCGCCCAGAATCGCCACCAGCGCCAGCAACATTCCGGTCATGCTGAGGATATCCAAACTCAGCCCCCCGTCACCTGCGCCAGCGCCGGTCCGATTTCGCGCAGTGACAGCACCTGATCACTCAGACCCGCCTCGGCAACCGCCATCGGCATGCCGTAGATGACACTGCTGGCTTCGTCCTGGGTCCAGATCAGCCCACCTTGTTTTTTCAGCGCACGAGCTCCTTCACGGCCGTCTGCCCCCATACCGGTCAGCACCAGTGCCAGCGTCTTGCCACCGAATACCGCAGCGACGGAATCGAAGGTGACGTCTGCGCAGGGTTTGTAATGCAGGCCCGGATTGCCGTCGCTGATCGCGATTTCGACCTTGCCATTGCGTTGCTGCAGCGTCATCTGGCGTCCGCCCGGGGCGAGCAAGACCTGGCCCGGCAACAGCAGGTCGCCATCCTGCGCTTCCTTGACCCGTATCGCGCACTGCTGGTCCAGGCGCGCGGCGAACGCGGGCGTAAACGTCGCCGGCATGTGCTGCACAACCAGTACCGGCAAACGAAAACCGGCGGGCAAGTTGCTCAGCACCTGCGCGAGAGCAACTGGGCCGCCTGTAGAACTGGCAATGGCGACCACCTGCAGCTGACGACTACGCGGCACGAGCGGTGCCTGCGGCGGGCGCGGCACAACACGCCGTGATGCCAGCGCCGCGCTGACCAGCGGCTTCTGTCGGGCAACAGCGTGGATACGGCGGCGCAGCACCAGCTTGGCCTGCTCGCGATCCGTGGCGATGTCCTCGAACTGCTTGGGGAGAAAATCGACCGCACCGGCTTCCAGGGCATCGAGCGTCGCCTGCGCCCCCTCCTTGGTCAGCGACGAAAACATCAACACCGGAGTCGGTGTGGCCGCCATAATCTGGCGCACCGCGGTGATACCATCCATTACCGGCATCTCGATATCCATGGTCACCACGTCGGGCTTGAGGCTGGCAACCTGAGCCACCGCCTCCTTGCCGTTGGCAGCAGTGCCGACGACCTCGATGCGGGCGTCGGCTTCCAGGATCTCCACTATGCGCCGGCGAAAGAAACCGGAATCATCTACGACCAGTACACGCGTTACCATGGATCCTATCCCTTGAATCCGGCACACCAACCAAATGCCTGGAGTTCTCGTCTTGGTTGAAGCTCGCGGCACAATTGCGACTCAACGGTCTCGCAAACCCGGGTGCCGATCACGATCGATTCCTCAGCCGTGACGTGCGTACGCTTTCATCAGGCTCGGCACGTCGAGGATCAGCGCAATCCTGCCATCCCCGGTAATGGTCGCACCGGCAAACCCCGCCAGCCCCTGCAGGAAGGCGCCCAGCGGTTTGATCACCACCTCTTCCTGACCAACCAGCTGTTCAACCACAAAGCCGACCCGCCGGTTAGCAACGTGCACGACCACCACATGATTGACCGTCTGCTCGGCAGCTGCCGAGCGGTTGGTGACCAGCCATTCGCGCAGGTAAAACAGCGGCAGCGCCTTGTCGCGGACCATGACTACCAGCTGGCCGTCGACGGTATTGGTGCGCGTCTCGTCCAGGTCGAAGATTTCACTCACACTGCCGAGCGGCAGCGCAAACGGCTGATCCCCCAGCTTGACCATCAGAGTCGGCATGATCGCCAGGGTCAGCGGTACGCGGATCATAAGGCGACTGCCCTTGCCCAGCTGCGAGTCGATTTCGACCGTGCCATTGAGCTGACCGATGCGGGTCTTCACCACATCCATACCGACACCGCGCCCGGAAACGTCGGAAATCTGTTCCTTGGTGGAGAAGCCGGCGGCAAAGATCAGGTTGTAGCACTCCTTGTCGTCCAGGCGTGCGGCTGAGTCCTCATCCATCAGTCCCTTTTCAACCGCTTTGCGCCGCAAGCGGTTCGGATCCATTCCCGCTCCGTCGTCTTCAATCGACAGCAGGATATGGTCACCCTCCTGTTCGGCGGCCAGTATCACAGTACCGACCCGGGGCTTGCCCGCCGCAACCCGATCCTCCGGGCTCTCGATACCGTGGTCGACGGCGTTGCGCACCAGATGAACCAGCGGATCGGCCAGCGCCTCGACAAGATTTTTGTCCAGGTCTGTCTCTTCTCCCTGCAGCTCCAGGTTCACTTCCTTGTTCAGGCTGCGCGCCAGGTCACGGACCACGCGCGGAAAACGGCCGAACACTTTTTTGATGGGCTGCATGCGGGTTTTCATGACCGCGTTCTGCAGATCCGCTGTCACTACGTCGAGATTGGCAATGGCCTTGGACATGTCTTCGTTGGCCATTGTCTCCTTGAGTGTCGCCAGGCGATTGCGCGCCAGCACCAGTTCCCCGACCATATTCATGATGGCATCCAGACGCTTGGTATCCACGCGTACAGTCGCCTCGGAGGCGGACGGCGTCACCGTTGCCTTGGGCTTTGCCGCCTCCGCCGGTTCGACGGCTTTCGGCGGTGATGACGCGGCGGCGCTGCTTTGGCTGGTCGCCGGCGGGGCCACCACGGCGGTGACTCCGGCCGCGCCGGCGCTTGGCGCCTGTCCCTTGCCATGCAGGGTATCCAGCAGGGCCTCGAACTCTTCTTCGCTGATATCGTCCGTCGCCGGCTGCGCATTCGCGCCGGCTCCGTCGTCCGCTGCGCTTGCCCCGGCATCCGCGCTTGCGGGGGTGGGCGGCTTGCCGGCGCCGTGCAGCTGATCGAGCAGCGCTTCGAACTCCTCTTCGGTAATATCGTCGCCGCCCGGGAGCACGGCTTCGACGTCCGCACTGGCAGCGACGGGCTCCGGGTTGCTTTGCGCAGCCTCAAGCAAGGTCTCGAATTCACTGTCGGTCGCGTCGCCATCTGCGGCCGGGCCCTGCGGCGCCGGCACCTCGACTGGCTGCTGTGATACCGACGCGGACACCGCCGTGCCAGCAGGAACGGCAAGCTGCTCCAGGGTCTGCAGCAGGGACGCGTCCGCGGGCGTAGGCATCTGGCCCTGCTGAACTTCTGCGAACATCGCATTGACGACATCCAGCACCTGCAGTACGGTGTCCATAAGAGCAGTGTCGACGCCGCGTTCTCCGTTGCGCAACACGTTGAATACGTCCTCGGCTCGATGACATACCTCTACCAGGCCGTCTAGCCCGAGAAAGCTTGCGCCACCCTTGATGGTATGGAAGCCGCGGAACACCGCATTCAGCATATCGATATCATCGGGTCGCTGCTCGAGCTCAACCAGTTCCTCGTTGAGCCGTTCCAGTATTTCGCCGGCTTCGATCAGGAAGTCCTGCAGAATCTCATCGTCGGCATCGATAGTCATGCTTCCCGTCCCTCAAAATCCCAGACTCGACAACAGATCGTCGACTTCATCCTGGTCCGAAACAGCGCCGCCACCCGCGTCGACACCGGGAACGAGGGGACCGACACCGCGCATCACATCCGGCTCCGGCCCGGGTTCCCGGGTCCCGTCTGCGCGCTCGACGCGCGCGCCGCCGGACAGGCGGATTAACTCCACCAGGTTATCCTCCACTTCCTGAACCAGGGTTATTACCCGGCGTATGATCTGTCCGGTCAGGTCCTGAAAACCCTGCGCCATCATGACTTCCGAGAGGTTGCTGTGGATCTGTCCGGCATTACCTTTGGTCAGGCCGAGAAAGTCGTCGATTTCCTTGCTCAGGTCGCGGAATTCCGTTAGCCGCATGTCCTTGTTGCAGAAGCGCCCCCACTTCTCATGCAGCGCGTTGGCCTGTTCCTGCAACTGCTCTGCAATCGGCAGGGTACTTTCCACCGCGGTGAGAGTGCGGTTGGCGGACTCTTCGGTCATGTCTATGACATGGTTTAACCTGGCTTTGGCATCCGGTATATCGGACTCGGCGAGCGCCACCATGCGCGAATCAACGGCGAAACTGTTCAGCGCATCGTGCAGCTGGCGGGTCATCTTGCCGAGTTCGCGAAACAGGCTCTGTTCACGCATCCGGCCCAACTGGTCAATCAGGCTCTCCGCGGCATTGGTATTGCCTGATTCCAGCTCGGCTACCAGGGCGCGCGCCTGATCCAGTATGGCGCTGCCATCGATTTTGCTTGCCGGCTCCATTACGTCACCCCGCGGTCGCTTCTACACGTTCGAATATCTTCTCTATCTTTTCCTTCAGCGTTACCGCGGTAAACGGTTTTACGATGTAGCCGTTCACGCCTGCCTGGGCGGCCTCGATGATTTGTTCGCGTTTGGACTCCGCTGTCACCATCAGGACCGGCAACGAGGCGAGTTTCGCGTCTGCACGCACTGCTTTGAGCAGATCGAGCCCGCTCATTCCCGGCATATTCCAGTCGGTCACCAGGAAATCGAAAGTCCCGTTCTGCAGCATCGGCAGGGCGGAGTTTCCGTCGTCCGCCTCCTGAGTATTGTTGAATCCAAGGTCACGCAACAGGTTCTTTATGATGCGTCTCATCGTCGAGAAGTCGTCCACGATGAGGATTTTCATATCTGTGTCCACGGATGACCTCCCGTTATACCGTGCTCAGCCATTTCCATTGTCGGCCAACAAATGCTGTTCTTTGCCATCACTCGCCGATCCATTCGCCCATGCGCGAGCGCAACCGGATCAGGGCCTGCCCATGGATCTGGCAGACCCGCGATTCGCTGACACCGAGCACTTCACCGATCTCGCGCAAGTTCAGCTCCTCGTCGTAATACATAGCCATCACCAGACGCTCACGCTCGGGCAGGTTCGAGATTGCCTCTGCCAGTGCCGACTTGAAATCCGAATGCTGCAGGCTGTCGAGCGGCTCGTTGCGCGGCGCATCGGCAACCGGCTGATGCTGCAGCTCGTCGCCGTTGACCCCGGTGTCGTCGATACTGAACACCCGACAGCCGGTTGCATCCTGAAGGATGCGATGGTACTCGTTCAGCTCGATGCCCATCTTCTGGGCAACCTCGACGTCTCTCGCGTCGCGACCTTCCTGGTTCTCGATTTCCCGTACCGCCTCGGCAACCTGGCGTGCTTTGCGGTGCACGGAGCGCGGCGTCCAGTCGGTGCGGCGGATCTCATCCAGCATGGCGCCGCGGATGCGAATGCCGGCGTAGGTCTCAAAGCTGGCGCCCTGGGAAGCATCGTAGTTCCTGGAAGCCTCCAGCAGGCCTATCATTCCTGCCTGGATCAGATCGTCGGCCTGGACACTTGGGGGTAAACGGCTCATCAGGTGGTAGGCGATACGTTTCACCAGCGCCGCGTGCTTGGTAACCAGGTCATCACTTGTAGAATCAGGGGTAACAACGTACATAGCGGCTCCATTCATGCTGGCATCTCCATGTGTCCTTGGCGCGACTGAATAAGACGTTCGACAAAAAATTCCAGGTGTCCACCAGCGGCGCTAGGCACCGGCCATCTATCGGTTTTCAGGGCAAGATTCTTGAACGCGAGGGAGGAACGGCTGCGCGGATAGGCCTGCACCACCGGGCGCTGTTTCCGCACCGCCTTGCGCAAATAGTCGTCGTGCGGCACGACGCCCATGAATTCCAGCGTCACATCCAGGTAACGGTCGGTCACCCGTGAAATTTTGCTAAACAAGTCCCTTCCCTCCTGTGCGCTCTGTACCTGGTTGGCAAGCACCCGGAAGCGGTGCAGGCCATAGTCCGTGCTGAGCACCTTGATCAGTGCGTAGGCATCGGTAATCGATGCCGGCTCATCGCAAACCACCACAACAACCTCCTGGGCGGCGCGGCTGAAACTGGTGACGCTTTCATTGATCCCGGCAGCGGTATCGATGATGAGCGTGTCGATATCGTGGTTCAGCTCGCTGAAGGCACGTATCAGTCCAGCGTTTTCCATACTCGAGAGTTCCGCAAGGCGCTTCACGCCGGAGGCCGCCGGAACCACCATGATTCCGGACGGGCCCTTCACGATTACTTCTTCCAGGGTGCGTTTGCCGTCAATGACGTGCGAAAGGTTGCTTTCCGGGCGCAGGCCCAGCAGCACATCGACATTGGCAAGACCGAGGTCTGCGTCGAGCAGCATCACCCGCTTGCCTGCATCCGACAGGGCAACGGAAAGGTTGACCGATACGTTGGTCTTGCCAACCCCGCCCTTGCCACTGGTTATTGCAATTACCCGTACTGGTCGAGGTTGCGCCATACGTCTTAGTCCGGCCGCCTGATCCACGCGCATCTCAGACATGAACATTCGCCCGAACCTCCCCGAAACACTCCGCCATGGCTGACTCCCCAGGCAGCTCGTTGCTGTCTGCCAATTGGGCAGCCTGCTGCACGAGTTTGGCGGCGCGCGCCGGGTGTATGTCCTCGGGTACGCGTTGACCGTTGGCGACAAACATCAACGGCAGCTGCTGCCTGATGACCGCCGACAGCACGCCGCCGAGGCTGGCGGCCTCATCGAGCTTGGTCAGGATGGCGCCGTCCAGAGATACGCCCGAGAATGCCCGTATGGTTTCGTCCACTACCGAGCGGTGGCCGGTGGCAGACAGGACCAGCAGGGTGCGCAGCGGAATGCCGCTGCCGGCCAGTGTCGAAAATTGTTCGCCCAGACGCACGTCGCGCTGACTCATTCCGGCCGTGTCAATCAGCACCAGACGCTTGTCCGCCAGGCTGTTCAGTGCCGAACGCAGTCCCGTGTGGTCGGACACCACCTGCACAGGGATGCCCAGAAGCCGACCATAGGTCATCAGCTGCTCGTGCGCCCCGATGCGATAGCTGTCGGTGGTCACCAGCGCCACATGACGCTGACCGTGGCGCAGCACATAGCGCGCCGCCAGCTTGGCGATGCTGGTGGTCTTTCCCACTCCCGTGGAGCCCAGCAGGGCCACGATGCCACCCTGGTCGAGAAAGTCGTGGTCGGCGATCGGCAGACTGGCGGAAAGCTCGTCCAGCACCAGCTGCCAGGCCTGATCTTCGTTACCCGCCGCGCCCGCAACGAGTGAAATTCTGTCGATCAGGGAGGGTTCGAGTTCCATGCTGCTGAGCCGGCGCATCACCGCTGTAGACAAGGGCTGACGACGCTTCAAGTCAGCCCATGCCAGGTGTGCCAACTGGTTTTCCAGCAAACCGCGCAACTGCCTGATCTCCTCGCGCATCGAAACGATTGCGGGGTCCTGAACCCAGTCCAGCTGCCGGGAGCGCGCAGCGCCCCCTGGTGCCGGTGCGGCCGTCGCGCCACTGTCGTCAGCCCGTGCTGCTACGGCCGCCGGCGCGACGGCTTGCGGTGCGTCCATCACCGGGGGCAGGCCTGCTTCCGGCGCACCGCGGCCCAGTGTCGCCTCGTCGTATCCCAGCGCCGCAACGATCTCTATACCGCCCTCAACCTTGCGATTGGACAGGATCACCGCGTCGGGGCCCAGCGCTTCGCGTACCAAACGAATGGCCTGTCGCATGTCCGGCGCGAAAAAGCGTTTTACTTTCATTCCAGCCCCTTGTTGTTCGGCATCGCTGCCTGACCTACTCCGGGTCTAACCTGAGCAAAGCTCATGCTGCCGTACTCCCGTCGTTCCGCGCACCGAGACTCGGTGCGCCTGTTCCTATGTTGGCAACCACCTTGATCTGCTTGTTATCCGGTATCTCGCTGTAGGCGAGCACATGCAGTCCCGGAATACTGTGGCGCACCAGTTTTGCAAGCCACGGCCGGATCGGCGGTGTGACCAGCAGGATCGCCGGGTGACCGGCTGCCTCCTGCCGCTGGACGCTTTCCACCAGCGAGCGGTGCATCCTTTCTGCCAGCCCCGGTTCGATACCGGCGCCTCCTTCCGAATCGGCCTGAATCGACTTGTGCAATATCTGTTCCAGTGATGGGTCGAGCGTGATGACCTGCATCTCTGGCCCCATGCCATTGATATGCTGAATAATTGAACGTCCGAGAGCGACGCGGGCGGCAGCCGTCAAAGCGCCGGGATCTTGACTCCTGGAGCCGACCTCGGCGAGCGTCTCGGCGATAGTGCGCATGTCGCGAACCGGGATACGCTCTTGCAGCAGGTTCTGCAGGACCCGCAGTACCAGACCGATGGACAGCCGGTTGGGAACCAGGTCCTCCACCAGCTTGGGCGCCGTCTTGGCCAGCACATCGAGCAGCTGTTGCACCTCCTCATGACCGATCAGTTCGTGCGCATGGCTCTGCAGGATTTCACTCAGATGAGTGGCAACCACGGTACTGGCGTCAACCACTGTGTAACCGAGCGTCTGGGCGTTGTCGCGCTCGGCGCGCTGGATCCAGACGGCGTTGAGGCCGAACGCGGGATCCCTGGTCTCGACGCCCTGCACGGTACCGAATACCCGTCCCGGATTGATGGCCAGATCCCGGTCCGGATAGACCTCGGCTTCGCCCACCGGAACACCCATCAGCAGAATCCGATAGGCGTTTGGTGCCAGCTCCAGATTGTCCCGGATGTGTACCGGCTGGATGAGGAACCCGAGTTCCTGCGAGAGCTTCTTGCGCACCCCTTTGATACGGTCCATCATCTGCCCGCCCTGGGCACGGTCGACCAGCGGGATCAGGCGATAGCCCACCTCCAGACCGATGATGTCGACCGGAGCGACGTCGTCCCAGCTCAGATCGCGCGGTTCCGCCGGCGCATCGACGGCCTGCTCCTGGCCAGCGGCGGGCAGCAGTTCGCTCTGCTGACGCTGCCACGCAAAGTAAGCGCCGCTGCCGGCGAGCGCGGCCAGCGTCAGAAAGGCGAGGTTCGGCATGCCCGGGATCAGCCCCATGAAACCGATAATTCCGGCCGCTACTGCCAGCACCATGGGGTTACCGAACAGCTGTTCCATCACCTGGTCAGCCATCTTCTGTTCACTGGACACCCGGGTGACGATAATCGCGGTCGCCGACGACAGCACCAGCGACGGTATCTGGGCGACCAGGCCATCGCCGATGGTGAGCAGGGTGTAGTTGCGCAGTGCATCGCCGACCGCCAGATCGTACTGCAGGGTCCCGATCGCCAGGCCGCCGATAATATTGATGAACAGAATCAGAATGCCGGCGATCGCGTCACCGCGCACAAACTTGCTGGCACCGTCCATGGCCCCGTAGAAGTCGGCTTCGCGGGTAACTTCCTCGCGCCGGGTGCGCGCTTCGTCCTGGGTGATGAGGCCGGCATTCAGGTCGGCGTCGATGGCCATCTGCTTGCCGGGCATCGCGTCCAGAGTAAATCGGGCGCTGACTTCAGAGACGCGCCCGGCACCCTTGGTAACCACCACAAAGTTGATAATCACCAGGATGGCGAACACCACCAGGCCGACGGCGTAGTTGCCGCCGACGACGAACTCGCCGAACGCCTCGATAACCTTGCCCGCAGAGCCGGTGCCGGTATGTCCGTTCAGCAACACAACGCGGGTGGAAGCCACATTGAGCGCCAGGCGCAGCAGCGTGGTGACCAGCAGCACGGTCGGAAACACACCGAAATCCAGTGGCCGCAGAGCGTATATGGTCACCATCAGAATCACCAGGGACAGCGTGATATTGAAAGTGAAGAACATGTCCAGCGCGAACGGAGGCAATGGAATGATGACCATTGCCAGCATCATCACCAGCAGTACCGGTGCACCCAGCCCCTGGCGGCCGATATTGCGCAGACTCATGGACGCAGCTTCGCTTGTCATGGTTCAGTTCCCCTGTCTTATCGGGCCGCGGCGCACACCGGGTTCAGCGTTCCTCGCAGACCCCGGACGTGGCCGCCGCTAATCGTTCAGTCTTCGTCGCCCTGCGGCCCGCGCGGCGGTCCCTGCACGAACTCGTCCGGTACCGGTATGTCCTCGGGCGGTACCGGGACCGGTCCGCCGCGCGCCGTAGCCCTGAGCTGGAACACGTAGGCAAGCACCTGAGCCACCGCCAGATACAGCCCGGCCGGCACCTGTTGCTCGATTTCCGTGCTGTAGTAAAGGGCGCGCGCCAGCGGTGGAGCTTCAAAGATAGGCACCCGGTGGGCGACTGCTACGGTACGTATCTGGCTGGCAACCAGCTCGACACCTTTTGCCACCACCACCGGGGCCGCCATCTTGTCCGCGTCGTAGCGCAGGGCGATGGCGTAGTGGGTTGGATTGGTGATCACAACATCGGCCCTGGGTACTTCCGACATCATGCGCCGCTGGGCGATTTCACGCTGCAGGGTGCGCACCTTGGCCTTGACTTCGGGCTTGCCTTCCGTGTTCTTGTGTTCGTCCCTGACTTCCTGGCGTGTCATCTTCAGATTCTTGGCGTGGTCCCAGAGCTGAAACGGCACGTCAATGGCTGCTATCAGTCCCAGCGATGCACTCAGGATCACGAAAGACCAAGACAGGATCCGCCCGGCATGAGCCAGCCCCACCATCGGGTCTTCGCGGCCCAGTCCCATCAGCTGGGGCAGGAAATACCACAGCAGCAGCGCGCCGATAAGACCGATGAGCAGAAACTTGGCGAGCGCCTTGACCAGCTCCATGACACCGCGCGCGGCAAAAATCCGTTTCAGACCGGCTACCGGGTTCAACTTTTCGAACTTGAATGCCAGCGCATCGGCGCTGAACGACCAGCCGCCCAGCGCAACCGGGGCGGCGAGCGCCGTCACCACCATCAGCGCCAGGAATGGCAACATCAACATGATGCCGAGCGACAGCGCCTGGCCGAACAGCTCAATGATCGTCCAGCGATCGAATATCTTGGCGCGTTCCACCGCCAGCCCCAGGCGCATGACGTCGCCAAGCTGTGCAACCATACGCTCACCCATAAAGGTCATGGCGATGGCCGCCATCAGCAGCATCGCCATGGTGGTCAACTCTCTGGAGCGAGGCACCTGACCCTTGTTGCGTGCCTCCTCCTTGCGTTTGGGGGTGGCTTGTTCTGTTTTTTCCTGACCGTCCTGGTTCTCGGCCATGTCACTGACCTCCGGAACCGAACAGGCTGACGGCGCTGAACGCCCCGTCCATCAGGTGCTGCATTTGCGGCAACAGGTTGGACAGGGCGAAGATGAGAATGACGAACCCCAGCGTCAACGTTACCGGGAACCCGACGCCGAAGATATTGAGTTGCGGCGCCGAGCGGCTGACAACGCCGAAGGCAAGGTTTACCAGCAGAATCGAAGCCACCGCGGGAATCGCCACCATGATGGCATCGGCGAACATACGGGTGCCCCAATGGGCGATGGCATGCAGGTCTTCGCGCGTCAGCGCCTCGACTCCGACCGGCAGGGTCTGAAAACTGTCTACCAGGATGCGGATCAGCACCAGGTGACCATTCATGGCAAGAAACAAAAGGGTCGCGACAACCACGTAGTACTGGCCGATCACCGGCACATTGACACCGTTTTGCGGATCGACCATTTGCGCAAAGCCCAGACCCATGCCCATGGCTATGGTTTGACCGGCGATGATCAGGGTGGCGAATATCAGTTGCAGACTGAAGCCGATCGCCAGCCCGATGACAAACTGCTGCACCGTTATCAGCACGCCGGCTGCCGACAATGGATCAATGGCGGGGACCTGCGGCAGTAACGGGATCACGAGCCAGGTAAGACTCAGCGCAATCACCAGACGCACTCGCACCGGGACCATACGCGCTCCGAAAATCGGCGCGATTGCAAGCATCGCCCCGATACGCACAAAGGGCCAGAACAGGGTACCGATCCAGGTGGCGATGTCGGCGCTGGTAAATAACATGACGGCAACCAGTCCGGGAGGCTACCCGATCAGTTCCGGGATGCCCTCGATCAGGCGGATGGTGAAGCCCAGCAGCGTATTCAGCAAAGCAGGCCCCGCGATCAGCACCACCAGGGCGACGACTATCAGTTTGGGCACAAAGGTCAGGGTCATTTCATTGATCTGCGTCGCCGCCTGAAACATACCGACCAGCAGCCCCACAACCAGCGCCGATAACAGCAGCGGAGCCGCCAGCAGCGCAGTGACCGTCATGGTTTGAACTCCGATATCCAGTACTGTTTCGGGTGTCATAGCGGGTCTCTCTCAAACCGAGAAGCTGGCGGCCAGGGTGCCCATGATCAGCGACCACCCGTCGATCAGAACAAACAGCATGATCTTGAAAGGCAGAGAAATGATCATCGGCGACAGCATCATCATGCCCATCGACATCAGCAGCGTCGCAACGACCAGGTCGATGACCAGAAACGGGATCAGAATCAGAAATCCGATCTGAAACGCGGTCTTCAGTTCACTGGTAACGAACGCGGGCAGCAGCAGCGAGAACGGCACGTCATCGGCCGTCTCGAACTCCTCGCTGCCGGAAATGTTCGCGAACAGCATCAGGTCGTCGTTGCGGGTCTGGCCCAGCATGAAGCCGCGGAACGGCACCGCAGCACGACTCAGTGCTTCCTGCGCCGGGATCTGCTCTTCCAGGTAAGGCGCCAGGGCGTCGTCATACGCCTGGTCGAAGACCGGCATCATGATGAACAGGCTCAGGAACAGGGCAAGACCGATCAGGACCTGGTTGGATGGCGATGACTGGGTTCCGAGCGCCTGGCGCAAAATGCCGAGCACGATCAAAATGCGAACGAATGATGTCATCATCATCAGCGCTGCAGGGAGCAGGCTGAGCGCGGTCATGAACAGCAGTACCTGGATGGTTACGCTGTAAGTTTCGCTGCCATCGTCGCCGGTTTCGACCTTGAGTGCCGCCAGGCCCGGATCTGCGGACGCCAACACCGGAATGCAGGCCAGCAACAGTGTCAACCAGGGTATGCAGCGTGTCACGATGCTTTTTCCTTATGCAGAAACCGACCCAGCTGGTCGGCGAACGCAGAGCCGTTGTGCAGGCTGTGCGCGGCGACCGGTAAGGGTTGCTCGAGCACGTGCAGCGTCTGGACGCGCCCCGGAGCCACGCCTACCAGCAACTGGGTCTCGCCGACCTGCAGCAGAACCACGCGCTCCCGCGCACCCATCGACAGCCCGCCCAGGATGCGCAGCCCACCGCCGGCAGCCATCTGAAAACGTCCGGTGCGTTTCAGCACCCAGGCGAGGCCCACGATGAGCGCCAGAACCATCAGCATGCCCAGGGTCAACTGCCACAGACTGGCCATGCTGATCGGGTCCGGAGCGCCGCTCAGCGCGCTCCCTGCTGCCGGCTTGCCGGCCGCCTCCACCCCACTGCCGGCGGCGGCAGCGACGCAGGACCAGATGCAGCCGGTAAGGAGCAGGGTCAGTGAACGTGTGGGAAACACCATTATGCAAAGCCTTACTTGAGCTTCTTGACCCGGTCTGAGGGACTGATCACATCGGTCAGGCGGATACCGAATTTCTCGTTCACCACCACGACCTCGCCGTGCGCGACCAGGGTCCCGTTGACCAGTACGTCCATCGGTTCGCCGGCCAGTCTGTCCAGCTCGACCACCGAGCCCTGATTGAGCTGCAACAGATTGCGGATGCTGATACGGGTGCGCCCGATCTCCATCGAAATGGTGACCGGAATGTCGAGAATGACATCCAGGTTGGCCTCATCGGCGGCCGGCCCACCGGAGGTATCCTCCAGGTCATCGAATTCCGCTGCGGGCGCGTCATCGTCCGCGCTCTCCCCATCGGCCTGTTCGGCCATGGCTGCCGCCCAGTCGTCGGCGACATCGGGTTCCTGAATTTCAGTTTCTTTACTCATCGGCGTCTCCCACTGCCAACATCACTGTTCCGATTGGTCCGGAACGATCTTGTTCACGATCTTTATCGCCCTGCTGCCGTTGTAGACACCGAATTTGCCACGGAACACGGGCGTGTTCTCTGCTTCCAGAGTCACCAGTTTGGGCAAGTCGATGGGGATCACATCGCCGGCTTTAAGCCGGTTGAGCTCACGCAAAGTTATGCTCGCTTCGACCAGCGTGGACTGCATCGCAACCTGCGCCTGCTTCATTTCCTCACGAATGGCGCGTGTCCAGCGTTCGTCCCGGTCGCTGCGATCACTCTGCACCCCGGCGTCCAGCAGGTCGCGGATCGGTTCCACCATCGAATAGGGCATGGTCATGTGCAGATCGCCGCCGCCACCGTCCAGCTCGACACGGAAGGTGTTCACAACCACAACCTCGGTAGGACTGACGATGTTCGCGAAGTGGGGATTGACTTCGGATCCCTGGTAGTCGAAACCGAGTTCCAGCACCGGCTTCCAGGCCTGTTTCAGGTCTTTGAATGCGATATCGAGCACCATACGTATGACGCGCAACTCGGTGGGTGTAAATTCGCGCCCTTCGATCTTGGTGTGAAAACGACCGCCGCCGCCGAAGAAATTGTCCACCAGCGCGAAGACCAGTTTCGGTTCCAGCACGAACAGCGCTGTACCGCGCAATGGCTGCACGCGCACCAGGTTCAGGCTGGTTGGCACAAACAGGCTGTGGACATACTCGGCGAATTTGAGCATCTGCACACCGGAAACCGAAATCTCCCCGGCGCGGCGCAGCATATTGAACAGGCTGATGCGGAAATAGCGTGCAAAACGCTCGTTGATCATCTCCAGCGTGGGCATGCGCCCACGCACGATGCGGTCCTGGCTGGCAAAGTCATAGCCCTGTATTTGCCCCTCAGGAATCTCTTCATCGGTTTCTGTCTCGACGTCGCCACCGGATACGCCGTGCAGCAGCGCGTCGATTTCATCCTGGGAAAGCAGATCGTTCACTGACGCACCCTATTGCATGACGAAGCTGGTGAAGAAAACATTCTCGACACCGGGGCTGCCGGTTTCGCGCCTCAGCACTTTCTGCACTTCGGAAAGGGTCTCGTCACGCAGCTTTTCCTTGCCATCACGGGTGTTCAGTGCCTGGGGGTCCTGGCTGCTGAACAGCATGACCAGGTTGTTGCGAATCGCCGGCCGGTGCTCCTTGATCGAATCGGCCACCGCCGGGTCACGGGTACCGAGCTCGACCGAAACCTGCAGGAAACGGACATCGGTATCGGAATTGAAGTTCACCACGAACGGGGGATCCAGCGGCACGTAACTCAGCGGTGCCTTGGGCCTGTTCGACGTGGTCGTGGTGCTCTTGCCGGCTTTGCCTTCCGCTGCTGCCTGCTCGTCGACCGGCGCCGGGTCACCGGATAGCACACCGGTCAGTAACAGGGTCGCCGTTCCGGATATACCCAGCAGCAGTACCGCCCCCACGATGATAACGAGCAGTTTGGATTTGGACCGCGGAGCGCCCTGTTCCGCGCCCTCCATGTCCAGATCCAGATCGTCTTCTTGTGCCATTTGCCAATCCCCGGTTTGGTTTCACCTGGGAGTAGCAAGACATATGCCACGCAAAATGAGTAAAACTTTTGCTTTATAAACAGATCGATATAATTACTTTCCGCGCAGGCGACAGAGTTTTGACTCACCCCACGCTGGCGGATCGCCGAAACCTTGGCTGCAGCACCCCGCACCGTGGAAGCGGCGCCCGGCACACAGACTCGACGGTCTGCGGCACGCGCATGCATCGGGCGAGTTCGGCAATCGCCGGCGCGGAAGCCGCGCGCGAAGGGCGGCCGCTCAGCGGCAAAACGCTGTCAGTGCGGCAGATGGGACAACCATTCCCGAAACACGGCATCCGGCAACGGTTCACTGATATGAAAGCCCTGCACCAGATCACACCCCAGGTCCTGAAGCTGCTGGCGCACCGCTTCGTCTTCCACACCTTCGGCGACCACCTTGCAGTCGAGATTGTGGGCCAGCTCAATGATGGAGCGCACAATCGCTACGTCCTTGGGGTTGTTCGCCATGCCGTGCAGAAACGACTGGTGGATTTTCAGAGTATCTATAGGCAGGCGTTTCAGGTACGACAGCGAAGAATAACCGGTACCAAAGTCGTCGATGGCGATAGAAACGCCCAGAGCATTAAGCCTGCTGAGGGTTTTCGCTGCTTCCTCGAGATCCGCCATCAGGGTACCTTCGGTAATCTCGACCTCCAGATGGGAGCCTGGCACGCCGGCCTGTCGCAGCGCTTTTTCGATTCTGCTGACCAGTCCTGGAGACTGGAAAGAGCGCGCTGACACATTGATGGAGATTGACATCGGGGCACTGCCGGACCAGTGCTTGCTCTGTTCGAGGGCGGTACGCAACACCCAGTCGGTAATCGGCGAAATCATGCCAAGCTGCTCGGCCACGGGAATGAAGCGCTTCGGCAACAGCAGTCCCTGCTGCGGATGCTTCCAGCGCAGCAACGCCTCGGCACCCTGGATCTGGCCGCTGGCGAGATCGACCTTGGGCTGATAGTACAGTTCGAATTCCTGCCGCTCCAAAGCGCCGTGCAGCTGACCCGAAAACTGCAGATGCTCGCCGGCAGATTCCGCCGCTTCCGACTCGTAAAACAGATACGGCACTGTGTTCCATTTGGCTCTATACATAGCACTGTCGGCGTGACTGGCAAGCGTGTGTGCTTCCTCGCCGTGCTGCGGATAGACGGCAATACCGATCGTGGTGCTCAGACACAGGTCTTTATTCTGGTAAGAGAACGGTGCAGAAAGCGAAGTTATGACTTCTCGC
Source organism: uncultured Gammaproteobacteria bacterium (assembly GCA_963695455.1). Taxonomy (GTDB): domain Bacteria; phylum Pseudomonadota; class Gammaproteobacteria; order DSM-19610; family DSM-19610; genus Thiogranum. The sequence continues at coordinate 166,743 of CAVOGN010000007.1, forward strand.
GCTACGCGTTCAGCCGCTTTTTCGGCATCCTGGACCATCGGTAGCACAATGCCAAATTCATCTCCGCCGAGACGCGCGAGCGTATCCGTGTCGCGCAACACTTTCTGCAGCCGCTGCCCGATCTGATTCAACAGCTGGTCCCCGGCCTGGCGCCCCAGCGAGTCGTTGTACATCTTGAACTGGTTGACATCCAGCACCATCACCGCCACCGAGGCGCCCGGATTGCGGCGCGCAACCGCCAGCGCTGAGCCAAGGCGGTCATACCAGAGCGTACGGTTGGGGAGCCCGGTTACCTCGTCCTGAGTGGATAGCTGTTCCAGACGCTCCCGGTCGCTGTGCATTTCCGTTATGTCTTCCATCATGCAGTGAACACGCAACACCCGTCCGCGACGGTTCGCCATCGGATAGAACGCCATGCGGAACCAGCGTTCCCCTTCATCCTCAGGCGCAAGCCGCACTTCAAGCTGCACCGGCTCACCGTCAATCACCTGTTGCCAGGCGGTCAGCACGCGTTGACGTTCCGAGCCCGGGATCCGGTAAAGACAGGGTATCGGGGCATCCAGCGGTTCGCTGCAAAACGCACGCGTGCCGGGACTTGCATAGCTGATCCGGTTGGTTTCGATATCCACAGTCCAGAGCAGCTGGGGTATGTTGCTGAGCAGCTGGCCGGCGAGGTTCTGCTCGAAGCCGAGCTCGTCACGCTGATCGGTCAGCTGTTCGACGGCCGCGCGCCAGTAGGCTTCGCTGGTAATCGCCAGATCGCGGAATACCATCTTGACCAGCGCCGATTCGAGGGCATCGCGGTCCTCATGGGCGATCTGAGGATTGGTTGCGATAAGACCCTGCAGATGTTCCAGGAACAGGCGGTAGGCGCCGATCGACCAGACGGGTTTGACGCCCAGACGAAAATGCGACCGCCCCAGTTCTTCGCTGCGTGCCGTCGCCTTATCGTCGATCTCGCCGCTCAGCAGGTCCAGCTGGTGCTGCAGGTGGCCACGCACGAGCTCGCCAATGTTGCCACCCTGGCGCTCATACGCATACATCACATCGGCAATGTCGGGATTGTCGAACAGGTAGTTGTAGGTGGTTTCGGCGAACCCGGCTGCACCCTGCACGAGCACGTCCCGGTAACGGGCAAGGCGCGCGGTATCTTCAGCGGTCACCTGAAGAACGTAGTTGAATTCCTTACCGACGATGGGGTGCGGCGCTTTCTTGCGGGCACCGGGTCTCTCCTCCTTCGTCCGCCTGCGCTTTTTGGTGGGTGTTGGCATCGCCAAATCCAGCATTGTTATAGTTGTCAAATAACGTTAGCACAGGGGGATGCCTAAATACAATCAATCTGTTAGCTGCGGGTTGCGCGGAGCGTTCCAGCACCGGTGTAACAATGTCTTTAATTCGAAGCAGTTAGGCAAAAAGGTCCAAACGCCCCGAAATCCTGAGGCTGGCCACAGGGGTTTCCAGTCGTGTTTCGCCGCTCTCCTCGCGCCCGCCGACGATGCGCTTCCAGGTCGACGGTTCGCGCCCTTCCGGAGCACCGTGCTGATGCGCCAGCGACTGGCCTGAAACGTCCACATTGACCAGTTGCACGCCGGCAGACTCGAACATGTCACGCAGCCGCGGCAACGCAGCTTCCAGGGCGTCCCGGACCACAGCGTGAGCGGAAGTAAACTGGATACTTGCCTGATCGTGCTGCATCTGGATGCGCACTTCCATAGGCCCCAAATGGGCGGGATTGAGCTTGATCTGGGCGCCCTGCAGGCGCTGCCCCATGAGCCACTGAATCCGTTCGCCGAGGGCCTGATCCCAGTTTGCCTGCTGTAAAGGCACCTGCACGCTCACGCTCGGAAGCGCGCTGTTGGCCACAGCGCCGGCGGACGGCATTACCGCAGGGGTCGCTGCCGTGCTGAGTGACTCCGACCCCGTCAGCGTGCCCTGCAGGGCCGGTTTGGGACCAGCGCCGGGTTGTTTGAAGGCGGCCAGCAGCGCCAGCATTTCGGTGCTGCGGTGCCCGCCGTCGGCCGACGGTTGATAGCTGGGCTCAAGTAATCTGGTCGCCACCGAGCCCTGCTGCTCGCGGCCGCCGTCGCCAGGCGGTTTACCGTGCTCACCGGCAGCGCCGTCGGCGAGTCGCAGCTGCTCGAGCAGCTGTCGCAGGCGCCCGCCCGGCGCTTCGGGCGCCCCACTCGGAGGCCCGAGGATATCGCGATATCCGGCTCCCAGCGCCACCGTATCAACGGTTACGGCGCTCGCCTGTTCTGCACCGCCCGTGACCAGTTGCTGCAGGAACTGCTGTATGCGATCGGCCGCCACGCGGCCGGCGTCGGTTCCGCTCCCCTGCAGGCGCGCAACGATGTTTTCCAGAAGTTTGCGCGGGTCGCTGCCAGTCGCAGCCGCAGCGTCGAACACCTGCTGCAGTAGCGGCAACAGGTTGCCGTCTTGCGGCAAAGCCTGTAGCTGTTGCAACAGCTCCTGGTCAACGGTTCCGGCCGCCGGTTCAGCAGCGACTGTTCCAGGTACCGCCCCATAGGCCTGGACCAGGACCCGGCCAAAGCCGGTCAAAGATCCAGTATCAGATTGATTTGAATTAAAATTTACAGGATTCTCCGGACCAATTCCGAAACCCCCTGAGACTGCCGGCAATGTCGCTGAGGATGGAGTCATCCCAAAGCTCCTGACGCGATTCAGCTCGCTTACAACTCAGTGGAGCAATCGACGTGCCAGGTTCAGTCATCGAAGCTGCGACAAGCGCGTTCGTCGAGTTCCTGCTGTTCCTTGCGCTCCTGCTGCTTGCGCTCCTGCTGGCGGTAACGTTCCAGGACTTTGTCGATTGCCTGGCTGTGACTGTGCGTTACCAGCCATTTCTGGCGCGTCTGCTCGTGGCGGGCCGAGCACTGGGCAAGAACGGTTTCCTGCTGTTGAATGGCTTCATTGAGCCGGCCAAGGAACGCGCGGTATTCCTGTATCCGGAGCGCGTCGAGCCCGGCGCCGCCGCTGCTTTCGAAAGCTTTCGCGTATTCATCACGATAAGCGCGCAGTTCCTGCAGCTTGATCTGTTGCGCATCGAGATACTGCTGACTTTCGCCGAGTTTTCTTACGGCGTCCCGCTCGCGGTTATGCGCGAGGTGCTGGACAGATTGCATGCGTTTGGAACGTGTCATGGTATGCAAGACCATTTCCCTCTTTACATCGAAACACCGCTCATGTGCGGCCCGGCGTCGGCACCCGGGAGCGCACCAAGCGCGGCGGCCAGACCCGCCAGGCTGTCATTCCAGCTCTGCTGTTCGCGCATGTTTTGCTGCAGGAATGCGCTCAGGCGCGGGTACATGGCGATCGCTTCGTCAATGCGCGCATCGCTGCCGCGCTGATAGGCGCCGACGCTTATGAGGTCTCTGTTCTGGCGATAGCTGGAGTAAACCTGCTTGAAGCGGCGTGCTGCCCCTTCGTGCTCTGGCGCCACGATGTCCACCATGACACGGCTGATCGACGCCTCTACATCGATGGCTGGGTAGTGTCCAGCGTCGGCGAGTTCACGTGACAATACGATATGCCCGTCGAGAATGGCGCGTGCCGCGTCCGCAATCGGGTCATTCTGATCGTCGCCTTCAGCCAGCACGGTATAAAAAGCAGTGATGGAACCTCCGCGATCACCGGTACCCGCGCGCTCCACCAGCTGTGGCAACTTGGCAAACACCGATGGCGGGTAACCCTTGGTGGCCGGTGGCTCCCCGATGGCGAGGGCGATTTCACGCTGCGCCTGGGCGAAACGGGTTAGAGAATCCATCAGCAGCAGCACCTGTTTTCCCTGGTCCCTGAAATACTCCGCGACGCTGGTCGCCAGCATGGCCCCGTGCATGCGCATCAGTGGCGAGTTGTCTGCCGGTGTTGCTACCACGACCGCGCGCGACAGACCCTCCGCGCCGAGAATATTCTGGACGAACTCCTTGACTTCGCGACCACGCTCACCGATCAACCCCACCACAATGACGTCGGCATTGGTGTAGCGTGTCATCATCCCGAGCAATACGCTCTTACCCACACCGCTGCCGGCGAACAGTCCCATGCGTTGACCGCGGCCGACACTCAGCAGAGCATTGATGGCGCGGACCCCTACGTCCAGAGGTTCGTCGATCGGCGCCCGCGCCAGCGGGTTTATGGGACGCCCCGTCAGAGCCACGCGGCGCTCGGCCTGTATCGGTCCGCGTCCGTCGAGCGGCTGGCCGGCGCCGTCCAGCACACGACCCAACAGCTGCGGACCAACCGAAACATCGCACACACTATGGGTCGGCACCACCTTCGCATTTGGACCCAGCCCCTGCAGCTCCCCGATTGGCATCAGGTACAGTCTGTCGTCGTGGAAACCGACGACCTCTGCTTCTACCGGCCGGGTATGTGCCGACTCGATTACACAGCGGCCACCGATAGCCGCCTGGCAACCCACAGCCTCCAGCGTCAAGCCGACCATACGGGTCAGCTTACCCGCCACGACCAGCGGCAGGTTCTGGCCGGCGCGCTGCAGATAAGGCGCCAGTCGCTGCTTCCAGTGACTGCTACGGTTCGTATCCAGCATCAGCTTTCCGTCTGGTCGGTGCTGCGCATGCCGCCCAGGGTATTCGCAATCACGGCGTTGAGGCGTGACTCGACGGTTGCATCGATCTGTGACGTCTCGGTCAGCACGCGGCACCCACCGCGACTCTGCACCGGATCCTCCACTACCCGTATAGCGTGATCACCTTCCTGCAGCGACAATACTTCGCGTATCATTTCGGCGTCCTCGGGATTCAGGGCCAGGCGCACATCACGTGCCGCCACCGGCAGCGCCGCCAGCGCCTCGCGCACCACAGCTACCACCTGGGTCGGGTCCGCTTTGAGTTCGCGCCGCACCAGCTGCCTTGCGACCAGCATCGCCAGCTGGACCAGTTGTTGTTCAACCGATTCATCCAGCTGCTCGAATGGCGTGCTGAGCTGGCGCATCGCATTGCCGAGCAACTCGAGCCGCTGCACGAATTCCCTGCTGCCGGCCTCGCGGCCCTCCTTGAGTCCTTGTTCAAACCCCTCGGCGCGTGCCTGGCTGTGTAATTCCTCGAGCTCGCGCGCGGTCATCGGTCGTCTGCCGACGTCCGCGCCGGAGCGCACTTCCGGCACCGGCCATGCCTGACAGTCGGCGATATCTTCGCTGCGGATAACCTTAGACAAACTGCTCGGCTCCCTTGCCGCCCAGTGCCAGCTCACCCGAGTCCGCCATGCGGCGGGCGATCGCCAGTATTTCCTTCTGGGCGCCTTCGACCTCGCTCAGACGCACCGGCCCCTTGTTTTCGAGGTCATCACGCATCATCTCGGCGGCACGCTTGGACATATTGCTGAAGATCTTTTCCTTCATCGCCTCATCCGCGCCCTTGAGCGCGAGAATCAGTGTTTCGGAGGACACTTCGCGCAACAGCGACTGAATGCCGCGATCATCCACCTCGATAAGATTATCGAACACGAACATCAGGTCCTGGATCTGCTGGCCGAGTTCGGCGTCCACATCTTTAATCGCGTCGATGATCTCGCCTTCCAGCGAGCTGTCGACAAAATTCAGGATGTCGGCTGCAGCCTTCACGCCCCCGACACTGGAAGACTGCACGTTCTGGTTACCGGCGAACTGCCGTTCGAGGATTTCATCCAGTTCCTGCAATGCCGACGGTTGGACACCATCCAGGGTGGCGATTCGCAGCAGCACATCGTGCCGGGTCCGGTCGGGAAAAAACTTGATAATTTCGGCTGCATGATCGTTGTCCAGATACGACAGCACAATGGCCTGAATCTGCGGATGCTCCAGTCGAATGAGCTCCGCCACGGCACGCGCGTCCATCCACTTCAACGCTTCCAGCCCCTTGGTGCTGCTGCCGAGCAGAATGCGGTCCATCAGCCCTTTGGCCTTGTCCTCGCCCAGCGCTTCAACCATGACCGTGCGGATAAACTCCTCGGAGCCGACACCGAGCGCGGTTTGCTCTTCGACCGAGCTGGAAAAACTCTCCAGCACATGCAACACCTGGTCGCGCGGCACGTTGGTCATACTCGCCATGGCCGAACCCACTTTCTGGACCTCTTTCGGGCCCATATGCTTGAGAACCTGAGTGGCACTTTCCTCGCCGAGCGTCAGAAGGAGCACCGCTGCCCGGGCGGTTCCACCCAGTTTAACTTTCTGCTCAGCCATCTTCAGCCACCCAGTTCTTCACCACCTGCGCGACCCTTTTCGGATCTTCCTTGACAACTCCGCGCGCGGTATTCAGCTGCTGTTCGTAGCTCATTCCGGGTGCCTGCAGCTGGGCCTGACGCGTATTGGCGCCTGATAGACTCAGCTGATCGTCGCCACCGGGGCCAGCATCCGCAGCGCCCGCCGGCGCGGGCACCAGCGCAGCGCTACGCGTCGATTGCGCTCCTTTTTCCGCCAGACTGCGCATCACCGGCTTCAAGACCCCGAACACCACAATCAACAGCCCGATGGCGCCCACCGCCTGTTTGGCGACATCCCAGATCCAGGGTTGCTCCAACAGCGACGGTTCCGGTACGGCCTCCGGCTCGGGCAGCGGAATAAACGAGGAATTGATGACATTTACCGAGTCGCCGCGCTGGATTTCGAAACCGACCGCTTCTTTGACCAGGGTCGTGAAGCGGGTCAGCTCCTCATCACCCCAGGGCTTGCTCACCAGTTCGCCCGCGTCCGTCAGCTCCTGTTTGTTGTCTATCACAACAGCGATCGAGAGACGGCGGATGTTTCCTGTCGCCAGCTTGGTATGGCTGATGGTCTTGTCCAGTTCGTAATTACGTACACTGCGCTTGCTGGTGTTACGCGGAACTGCGGATGCAACTCCATCGGTCGCTGCACGCGCTGCATTGGGGTCCCGCAGAACACCGGCTTCCGGGGGCTGATTGGAAAGCGCGCCCGGCACCCCGGAGGGTCCCGCTGTATTGGTCGACTGGTCCTCACTCACCTGCTCACTGCGCAGCGCTGGCAGGTCGGGATTGTAGGTCTCTTGGGTCCGTTCGGTGACCGTAAAATCGAGGTCTGCGTTGACGGTGGCGCGCACACGCCCGGTGCCGACGATCGGTTCCAGCAACTCCCGAATACGATCCGAATAGTTCAATTCGAGCTTGCTCTTGTAGGAAAATTGCCCGGACGTGTGCCCCAGACCGTTGTTGGTTTCACCGCTGCTCAACAGGTTGCCGCGCTGGTCTACAACAGTCACGTTTTCCGGCACCAGGTGCGGCACACTGGAAGAAACGAGATGCACGATAGCGGCAATCTGCTCGTCATCGAGGCTGCGCCCGGAGTACAGATCAACCATCACCGATGCGGTAGGCTCGGCACGGTCACGCAGAAACACCGAGCGCTTCGGAATTGCCAGATGCACTCGCGCACTGTCAACGTTGCGCAAAGTAGCGATGGTTCTGCTCAGCTCGCCCTCCAGAGCGCGCTGAAAACGGGCTGTTTCGATGAACTGGCTGGTACCGAAACCCTGCTCTTTCTGCAGCATTTCGAAACCCATCGCGTTGCCCTCCGGCAGCCCGTCCTTGGCGAGCTGCATACGTGCAGTGTGCAGATCACTACCGGGCACCATCACGGCCCCGTTGGACTGATCTACCTCGAACTTGATTCCGGACTTCTGCAATGCTTCGATGACCTCACCCGCGTCTTTGCTGCTGAGGTTGCCATACAGCAGCGTATAGCTTGGCTTCTGCGACCACAGCACCACGGCTACGCCAAGCGCCACACTGGCCGCCAGACCTATCATAAGGCCAAGCTGGCGCAATGCGGGAAGGCGCTGAAATCCTTCTACTGTTTCTGCTTTAACGAGTGCCATGGTTCTTCTCTGTCAACGATCAGACCTGCATGCTCATAACGTCCTGGTAGGCGCTGACCAGGCGGTTACGGACCTCGGTCATAGCCTGGAATGCAACACCGGCTTTCTGCAAGGCAACCATGACTTGCGCCACATCCACGTTCGGGTCACCGGCACTGAGGGCGGTCGACAGCTTGGTTGCCGACTGCTGCATCTCATTGACCTGGTTAACCGACTGTTTCAGCAGCGACGCAAAATCAGCATCACCCTTCTGCGCCGTTCCCGCTTCGATACCGCTGCCTTGCGCAACCGAAGCAAGCCGCCGCATTTCCGCTAACACTTGATCGACATTACTGATGGTGCTCATTAGTCATCCCCCCTCTAGGCCGGAATTGGAATACCCTGTTCACGCATACGCGCCAGCTTGTAGCGCAGCGTGCGCGGACTGATACCGAGGCGCTCGGCCGCCGCCTTGCGGCTTCCGTTGTCCACCCTCAGGGCGTCCAGAATCAATTCGCACTCGCGCGATTTCAGGTCGCCGCCAAGACTTTCCGGAAGTTGCGCTGCGGTAGTCTGGCGCTCCGAAGGCGGCGCCGCGGCGGGAGCGCCGTCTGACTCGAAGCAAAGGTCGGCCACTTCGATCTGGTCGCCGCACAACAATATGAGAGCGCGCTGAATGACGTTATCCAGTTCCCTTACATTGCCCGCCCAGCGGTGCTCCAGTAGGGCCTGCTGCGCCTGCTTCGACAGATGCGGCAAGCGACGGCCGTCCTGGCAGTAGCGACGGATCAGACGGTTCGCCAGGGGCAGAATGTCCGCGCGGCGCTGTCGTAAGGGCGACAGATGCAGCGGGAACACATTGAGACGGTAAAACAGGTCTTCGCGGAATCTGCCGGCGGCGACTTCCTCACGCATGGTGCGGTTAGTGGTGGCGAGCACTCGGACATCGAGTGGAATAAGCTCGCGCCCCCCGAGCCGCTCCACCTCCCGCTCCTGCAGCACGCGGAGCAACTTGGCCTGCAAACCCAGATCCATCTCAGAGATCTCGTCGAGTAACAGTGTTCCACCCTGAGCCTGCTCGAATTTTCCGGCTCGGGCCTGATAAGCACCGGTAAACGCGCCTTTTTCATAGCCGAACAACGAGGCTTCGAGCATATTCTCGGGTATGGCTGCACAGTTGATGGCGACGAATGGACCCTGTCTGCGAGCGGAATGACGGTGGATCATTTGTGCAAACACTTCCTTCCCGGTACCCGATTCGCCGCTGATCATCACGGTCGCATCGGTACCCGCCACCCGCCGGGCGAGGGTCGCAAGTTTGCGGGTACCCGGATCTTCCGCGACCACCTCCGGGTCATCGCCAGTATCAGGCAAATAGTTGCGCAACATTTCCACCAGTGCCTCGGCGTCAAACGGTTTGACCAGATAATCAGCCGCGCCGGCACGCATTGCCTCTACCGCCTTCTGAATGGTGCCGTATGCCGTCATCAGCACGACCGGCAATTGAGGTATGTTAGCCTTGACCTTCTGCAGGAGCGTGTACCCGTCCATACCGTCCATCTGGACATCGCTCACCACCAGCTGCACGGGCTGATTCTCCAGCACCTGCATGGCCTGGGTGCCATCGGATGCCGATTTGACGGCGAATCCCGCCAGTTCGACGGTCGCGGCGAGAGCATCACGCAGCGCCGGGTCATCTTCAACAATCAGCACTATGGGTTCACTCATTACAGACACCTCGAATCGGTCACGCTAGTCTTTTGCTGGTTCCGCAACATCCTGCTCGGAAGGTGCTGATCGGTATCGATCAGCGGCAATCGCAAGATGAAGCGCGCGCCCTCCCGGTAGGAGGGGTCGAGTTCTATTGTCCCGCGATGCGCATCGATAACGGCGCGCACAACCGCAAGCCCGAGACCGGTTCCATTCGCGCGGGTGGTGAAGAAGGGTTCAAAGATTTGTTCCCGGAGTTCCTCGGGGACCCCGGGGCCGTCATCCTCCAGCGTCAGGCTGATGGTTTTGCCATGCACCTCAAGGTACCAGTCAAGTCGCGTCGAGTGACCGCCAGCGTTAAGCGCGTTGTTGGCAAGATTCGTCAGCACACTGACCAGCACCTCCCGCTGGCCGCGGATCGGCAATTTGGCGTCCGGAGCATGCACGGACCAGCGAGCCTCCTGCTGGTTCAGCTGAGGCAACAGGGTCTGCCGAACCTGTTCGAGAATTTCAGCAAGCACGATGGTTTCCTCGCCCCCCTGGCCACCGCGCGCGAACACCAGCATGTCGTTGACCATGTGGTCCAGGTGACGCAGACCAACCAGCAATCTCTCGACGAAGCAGTCGTGTTGGTCACGGCGCAATTGCACCTGTTTGAGCTGCGACGCATAGAGCAATGCGGTGGCAAGAGGGGTGCGGATTTGATGTGCCAGGCGGGCCGTCATCTGACCCATGCTGGAAAGGCGGCGGGACCTGCTGACCTGCTGCTGCAGCGTCTGGATCTCGGAGAGCAACTTCTGGCGCTCCGCGTGGGCCGATTCGAGCTTCTCGCCAAGTACCACGACCTGCTGTTGCAGCATTTCGTAGGACCCGGCAAGCTGTTCAGAGACGCGATTGAACAGCTCGAACGCATCCCTCAGCTGCTGCTTGGCGGCACCCGTCTCACTCATGTGTGGGCCTACTCCTGATCGCTGTTTAACGGGCTCTAGTGCCCACGCTCAGAGAAGCAAGGAGTATGCCTACAGTGACTTCACATTGAATATCAGCAGGTTACAGATTGGAGAGAATGTCGACGTCAAACTCCCGGCGCGCTATCGGAGCGCTGCAAGCCGTATTTGCGAAGTTTCTCGACCAGCGTGGTTCGCCGCATACCGAGACGCTTGGCAGCCTGCGCCACCACGCCATTGGCGTCATCCAGCGCCTGTTTGATGTAGCCGACCTCAAGATTACTGAGATGCTCCTTGAGATCGAGTCCGCCTCGCGGCAGCCGAGGCTCCGAGTCGAGGGCGTACTGCATCGGCTGCGGCGCAAGCAGCTCCTCACCCATACCGGCGGCTTCGGCACGCACCGTATCTGTCTGGAATTTTTCCGGTAGATCAGTCGCATTGACAACCCCGAACGGATACAGGATAGCGAGGCGCTCGATCAGATTGGCGAGTTCGCGGACGTTACCGGGCCAGTTGTACTGACACAGAGCCAGGATGGCAGCCTGAGTCAGCCTCACCGAGCCGCGTTTCTCGTGCTCGATACGTCTGATCAACTCGTTGACCAGCAGCGGGATATCCTCGACGCGGTCGCGCAAGGGCGGCATTTCGATAGGGAAGACATTCAGTCGGTAAAAGAGATCCTCGCGGAACTTGCCCTCCGTAATGGCTTCCTCAAGATTCCGGTGCGTGGCCGCGATGATGCGGACATCGGCCTCGATACTCTTGTTGCTGCCCACCCGCTCGAACGTACGTTCCTGCAGCACGCGCAGCAACTTGACCTGCATGTTCAGGCTCATGTCACCGATTTCATCCAGGAACAGGGTGCCCCCCTCGGCCAATTCGAAGCGACCCTGGCGCGCGCTTATGGCCCCGGTAAAAGCGCCCTTTTCGTGGCCGAACAGTTCCGATTCCAGCAGGTCACCGGGAATCGCGCCGCAGTTAACCGGCACGAAAGCCTTGTCGCGGCGCGATGAGTAGTAGTGCAGGTTGCGGGCAACAACCTCCTTACCTGTTCCAGACTCGCCTAAAATCAGTACGTTGGCATCTGAATTCGCGACCTGTTGAATCATTTTGCGAACTGTTTGCACGGCCCGGCTGGTACCGACCAGACTGCGGAACAAATCCACCGGCCGCTGCTGAGAGCCATCGGACTGGCTTTCGCGGTAAACCTCCGCCTGGTGCAAAGCACTGGTTAACTGAGTGTAGTGGGCGGGCAGTTCGACACGACCAAGAATGCATGAGCTGGGTTCAATAGCGACGGTCGGCTCTCTGTGCTTCTCCGCAAGCAGGAAAATCGGTAGGTGCTCGTCGAATTCGTGCACTTCCTTCAGCAATTTCTCTAACGCCTTGTCGCTTTTGCATGAGCCAATGAGCACCGCGAGAATATCCTGAGCCTCATCGACGCTGTCATTCCAACGCCCGCAATCGGCCGTTAATACCGGCTCGTAATTGATGAAGCGCAACACCGATTCCAGTTCGCGACCGCGATCTGCATCGGCTTCAATAATAAGCACTTTTGGCTCGCTGATTGCCACCTGAGTTCCCCCCATCTACCTGAGTAATCCCGGGAATTTGGCTTGTTCGCGTTACCGGAAAAACGTCACCAAGGCAGAGTTAAGCACTGTTGAGGGAGATTGTCAAAATTTTGTCGTAAATTCAATTTTTCGTGCCGGATAAGCCAACAGCCTGATTACCAGTGTTTTTTTGATAGCTAGGAATACGGCCCAGACGAGACGTCGGCTACTCATCAGCCCACGTACAATATATCTTTGAATTTATTAGTTTTATATCCGGATGAGCCGGATCGGTGGCGCAAACTAGCGTGCATGACTGCGATAAACAGCGGCAGCGCTTCGTCCTACGGTTTGCGTATGAATATCCGCTCCGATCTGCTCCTTCCAGCTACCAGCGAATCGGGCAACCTCCTCGTTGAGGCGGAGAATTTCCCTGATCGCGGCGGCCACGTCGGGCGCATCCTGTTCACGGGTCGGGTCCGCAAAACAGGCCTGTACGAGCACTCTTCTTTCGGCTTCCAGCAAGGCCACCCGCTCCCATTCGTGCTCACGCGCCATGACGAGCATGGCCTGGGTGACTTCAATAATATCCTTCAGCATCCGGGTGCGCCTAGTGTCGCTATCCATCTTTAACTCTCCTGAATTCAGGCCGACGGTTCCTGTCCGGCATGGCCCGCGATGGCGTCCCAGGCTTCCTTGACCTGTCGCAGCAAATCTGACACTTCGTCCAGAAGCGAAGCATCATTACCTCGATTGGCCTCGATCAAACGACGTTCCATGTAGATGTACAGGTCCTCCAGGTTCTGGGCAATCTCGCCGCCTTTCTCCTTGTCGAGACTCGCCTTTAGTCCTTCCAGGATTGAGATCGCACAACCGATCTGTTCGCCCTTGGGGCGAATTTCGCCGCGTTCCATATGACCCTTGGCCGCCGCTATCTTCCCGAGCGCGCCTTCCATGAGCATCTGAATCAACCGGTGGGGACTGGCTGATTCGATCCCTGCCTGCACTGCATTTTCGCTGTACTGGCTCAACGCGTTTCGAACACCCGCAAAACTCATCGCCTACTCCTTCAATCGCCGGCTGTGCGGCAGTCCAAGCACCAACTCATTACTACTTATCAAGCCTCAAGGTGGGCAACACTGCCAACTGCTGGGACAGAAACGTGCTGGTACTCTGAAGCTCACCCATCAGCGTATCCAGCAGCGTAAACTGATTGCGCAGCCGCTGCTCCCTTATTTCCAGTCGGTATTCCATATCCGCGATCCGCTGTTCGGTCACGTCGATTCGGCTGTTGAGCCCGTCCTGGCGAACATCGATAAGGCCCTCCGCCTGGACAAAGCGATCGATTAGCCCGTCCAGCCTGAAAAGGTAGCCCTGGTTGTCATGCGCGAAGAGCTCAGCCATACCAGCGAAATCTGCGTTGATGGCCGATTCCAGGTCGGCGCTGTCGAGGGCGAGCGTCCCATCTCTCTGGAAAGATACACCGACCTCGGACAGATACGAAAAGCTGCCAGTAAGCCCGGCAGGCACGGTGTTAAAAATCCCCTGCAGCTGATTTTCGATGCCGCGCAGCGTACTGTCAGCTTCCAGGTCATCCCCTTCGCCCGCAAGGCTGTCAAAGGTCGTCTTCATTTCGTTGAACGCGTCGACGAACGCCTGCACCGACTCTTTTACCGACCCGGTGTCGCGGCTTACGTTGAGCTGAACCTCGGCCGCCGTTTCCCCAATCAGATTCAGCGTTATACCTGCAATAGCGTCATCTATGGTATTGCTGGGTCGCGTGATGGTATACAAACCATCGACCAGAAGCTCTGCATCCAGTTCAGTAGGCACGTTGATATTGGTCAACCCGAGATCTGTCCCCAGTGTGCCCGTAAACGACAGGCTCAGGGCGTTCTCATTGCCGGTTTCTGTGGCGGTCAATACCAGACGATGGCTGTCGCTGTTTTCACTGATAATGGTGGCGGATACGCCCACGTTATCCGGAGCATCGTTGATCGCATCGCGAAGCTGGGAGAGGGTCATTCCTCCGCCGTCCACGCTGAAGGAATTCCCGTTAACCGTAATGGTGGCGGTATCGCCGCCGCCCCCTAAGACAGTGGCTCCGGTATCGGATATCGAAACCGAGCCCATCTTGTGAGCCTCCGCCAGGTGGACGACCTGAATTTCATTGAACCCCGTCGCTGCATTGCTGTTGGCGGTCGCAGTAAAAGCCGTCTCATCTGACGACTCGGCTTTATAGACCTCGAATGCATCGAGGCTTTTGAGATTGTCCAGCGCATCCTGAAAGGTGGTCAGAGCGCTCTTGAGTCTGCCAAACGCGCTCAGTTGCGCCTCCAGCCCTCGCTTGTCGCTTTCCAGACGATTCAGAGGCTGACGTTCTATCTCCATCAACTGTGTAACGATGGAGTTGACGTCGAGTCCGGAGCCTACACCCGGTGCGCTTATCATGCCTGACTCTCAGTTTGCAAAGACTCCATAACCGGCATAAAGCAAAAGCGATGCCAGTTCATGCTTGTTCGCGCAAAATCAGACTCTCGGGAGAATCCAGTTGCTCGGCCATGCGCAGGGTCTCTTCCGGTGGGATCATTCGGATCACTTCCTTGGTTTCGGAATCAAGCACTTTGACCACAATGCGGCCGCTATCCTTGTCAACGCTGAACTGCAGATCCCGCTGGAAGTTCTGGACAAAGTCGCTGATCTGGCTCACTGCTGATTCCACCCTCTCGGCCTGATCGGCGGCCTGGCTATTGACCGGCGGCACATCTTGTCCGCTTGCGGCGGACTCGTTCCGCTCAACGGTGGCAGCTTTCTGCACTTCGACCGCTCGGGGCGGCTGATATACCCCCTGCAGACGCGCAGTATCGAAGGCATGCAGGGATGAAATGTAATCGGAAGACATGGTTCACCTACTCTCTACAAGCGAAAGGGTGGAGCATCCCTGCCACCACCCTTCCCTGGTTCGGCTACTGCCGCTGTGTTTACTGCAGCAATGACAGCGCGGTCTGCGGCAGAGTATTGGCCTGGGCCAGCATGGCAACGCCAGCCTGCTGCAGTATCTGCGCCCGCGTCAGGTTTGCCGTTTCCGCGGCGAAATCGGCGTCCTGGATGCGACTTCGAGCGGCAGAGAGGTTCTCGGAGTAGGTGGTGAGGTTAACTACCACAGCCTCAAAACGGTTCTGTACCGCACCGAAAGTTGCACGCTGTGTGGAAACATAGTCCAGACCGGTGGTAGCGCTATCGATACTTCCAATCGCAGTCTGCGCGGCGCCCTGGGTGCTGACATCAACGGTGCCTGTTGCAGTCAGGTCAGAGGCGTAACCCGTGATGCCGGTCAGGTCAAGACCGGTAACATCAATGCGGTTGTCGGTCGTGCCGTCCTGGCCAATCTGGAACGTCAAGGTTGTGGAGGTGCCGTCTAGCAGGTTCTGACCATTGAACTCGGTAGTCTGAACGATACGCGAAATTTCCTGCGTCAGCTGGTCGACCTCAGCCTGCAGACCGGTGCGGTCTTCGACGGTGGCGTTAGCGGACTGCACTGCGATTTCACGGATACGCTGCATGGCAGTCTGCACCTGGTCCATGGCACCCTCCCCGGTCTGACCCAGGGAAATACCGTCCTGAGCATTCCGGACCGCCTGGTTCAGGCCGCGAATATCCGCCGTCATCTTCTGGATGCTGAACAGACCCGCCGCATCGTCGCGAGCATTGCTGACGCGCAGACCCGAGGACAGTCGACGCAAAGATGTTTCCAGGGTCCCCTGGGAATTCGACAAGTTACGCTGTGCATTGAGAGACGCAATGTTAGTGTTGATGGTCAAAGCCATGATGAACACTCCTAAGCTTTTTGAGGCGGACGACCGGATCGTATCGACGGAATCAACGCCTGTTGTAAATAGCGGACATACCACCAATCTGGTATTCACCGCTTCCGCAAAGGTTAGCGTTCGGGGCTGCCGAAACTTTAACCGCACCAGCCATTTTCCACAGATGGGTTTTGCTATGCTTTTCGGGTTGTTACGCGCGCTGAAACCAGGCTATTCAGACAGCATTGCGCAACCGCACAGCGGACTCGCAACAGTTTGGGGCCGGTGGGAATCCGCCCTGTACTCCAGCCTTAAAGAACGCGGTCAACGGCCGCAGCATCCCCGGATCCCCACTCTCAGAAACAGTCACCCGGCAAGTAGAAACGCAGCTCCGCCGAAGATCACCCCTCAGTCATAAAACTCTACCGGGTGGCGCTCCTTCGGCGGCCCTTGCTTGACGCCAGTGACGAAAATGTCTTCACCTCGCAGGTGCAAGGGCGAGCCAAGCGACTTCAATATGTTATGCATGCTGCGGTACATGTTCCAATAGCTGGTACCGGGTTCCGCGTCGGCCCATACGTTGCGCGTATCCAGCTTCTCTACGGCAAAGCCCGCCTTCGGCAGAAGCATTTCGAATTCCCGCGGCGCATATTCCTTGACATGGCGACCACCGTTATTGCGTGAAAACTTGTTATAAATGTATGGTGGATAACCGTTCAATATACCGTTCAAGCTACGGTAGCTGGTGATATTCGGAGTCGTAAGAACCACACGCCCGCCGGGCTTCAACACCCGGTTGCACTCGATCAGGGTATGCATCGGGTCATTAGGCAAATGCTCGATAATTTCGCACGCCAAAACGACGTCGAATGCCGCATCCGGAAATGGGAACGGGTCTTTTTCGGCATCAAAGTTGAGCACCTTCATCTTGACCTTCTCATTCCCGCCGGTACTGACAAGATTTAGCTCCCGCTGGCGATCACCGCCACCCCAATAGTCTCCATGAGACACATCGTAGTCAGTGAATTTTTTCAATAGCGGAGAAAACAGTGTATTAGCCCCGAGTTCCAGCAAACACATTTCTCCCGCGGCCTTAGGCAGGAAATTGAGCGTTTCGGTAAAACGGCGCAGGTGCACCGTGATGTAGTCCATGGCCGGCTTGTCGTTAGCGTAGAATCCTCGGAGATAATCGATAACCTCATCGTCACTCAAAGAGCCACAGGTCAGCTCATCCAGCTTCCTAATATTCGCATGCGCCTCCCTACAGAACGGATCCACCGCGAGAGCCCGATTGAAGTCCGCTCGTGCCTCGTCAAGCTGTCCGGCCAGAAAACTGATAAAGCCCAGATCGTTATGAATCTGTGCAAGAAGCACTGGCCCCAGCGTATCCGCGTGCCGCAGGAGCTTGTCGTATTCTGTAAGCGCCGCGTCAAAATCACCCTGTGCCGCCAGATTCTCTGCCTCGGCATAGCGCCGCTGTAATTCTGCGCGCTGCGTGCCTGATTCGCTTTCGTTTGTAACCGCCATCGCCTATCCCTCCACATTCCGTTGCAGGCCACGCATGCGCCAACCGGCCTTCCGGTCGTCGCCGCCGCGTTGCCATTATGATGTTCCACTTGACGCGCACTCGGCCACTTTTCGGACCGAAACCGGGTTCAACGCATCGCGCCACTCTTCGAGATGCTCATCGAGCATCCAGTTTTCCAACACCCAGTGCCTGAGTTGATCGCCCTCGGCGGCCAGCGCGTCGAGATCATGGACGCGATCACGAATCGTCTTGATCCATGTACGCGCGTTATTAGCAATCCGCGTGACCGGAGCATCACGATACGGATGGATATTCGTGCATACGACGGGCCAGCCCAGCACGCCGTACTCGAGCAGGCGCAGGTTGCTTTTCGCCTCATTAAACCGGTTATGCTCCAGCGGAGCGACCGCGAGATCCAGGTCGAGCGCTGCCAACCTAGTTGGGTACTGTTCAAACCGAACAGGCTTGTGAACCTCTCTGACACACGACACAATCGATTCCGGGCACATGCCGAAAAACACCCAGTCGACTTCATCTGCTGTTTCGCGCACGACTGATTCCAGCAGTTCCAGATCGCCGCCG
The DNA here is from genome assembly GCA_963695455.1 of uncultured Gammaproteobacteria bacterium. Classification (GTDB taxonomy): domain Bacteria; phylum Pseudomonadota; class Gammaproteobacteria; order DSM-19610; family DSM-19610; genus Thiogranum. The sequence continues at coordinate 184,692 of CAVOGN010000007.1, forward strand.
TGCTGCATTGCCCCGGCCCATCCCACGCGTGGCCTTTCCCCCCGGCGCCGACGAGAACGCAACCCGCTCCAAACCGCGTTGTCGAGGTAGTTTGGAACGACCCGTATGTCTTCGGCCATGTTTCCCAACACCTCTGCCAGTGGCTCAGTAGTGACAACCAGACGGTCGCACAATGCCAGGCACCGGCGCAGGCGCTTCCTCATATCCTTGAGCACCTGCCGGCTGAACGGATTCTTGCGTGGCAGCTCGAACATCAGATCATCCTGACCCAACACAACAAACGACTTTGTGCTCCGCTTGTAGTCACCGATTCGCTTTAGTTGAGCATCGCTCAAAGTGTTGTGCATCAGCAGCGTATCTGGCTCCAGACGCTCGATTTCCGCGGCTGTGGGAAGCTCAATTCGGCTATCTTCGAACGGCAACAGCATGGCATGCGCCAGTTCCCGCGCTTCCATAGCCCGAACCGGTTGCACGACCCGGTATTGCCAGGAGCCGAAAGAACCCGCACCCGCCCCTATCAACCGAGGTCGGTCATGAAATTCCGGATCCCAGCGTGCATCCAGTTCAGTTTCGATACGCGGGATCCGCGAGCGCAGACTGAGATGTCGGTTGTGTGCAGGATCCTTCGCCAGGGTCGCCAGCCAGCGCTCCTCCATCGTGTTTAGTTCGCGAACTGCGCGCGCTATGGCGCTGGGCTCGGCGTTCTTTTTCACGCTCAGAGAACCGTGGTGCAAAACCGTGGCAAAGGGTGTCCAGACGACCTTAAGGCCGCGATCCACGACCTTGAGGCACAGATCGATATCGTTGAACAGCACTTTCAGTCTGACCTGATCCATGCCGCCCACATCCAGATACAGCTCTTTTTTTATCAGCATGCAAGCCGCTGTCACGGCCGAAAAGTTCTGAACGAGCTGTGCTCTGCCCATGTAACCGGGCGCCTGCATGGGCTGCCCGATGTGGATGTGCTCACCGATACCGAGGCGCCCCATCCCGCCAACGATACCGGCATGCTGTAACGTCTGGTCCGGATACACCAAACGTGCCCCGACAATACCAACATCGGGACGCATACCGAGATTGACCATACGTTCCAGCCAGTTTTGCTGCACAATTACTGTGTCATTATTGAGCAGCAGAAGGAAATCGCCCCGCGCTTCCGCCGCTGCCAGATTGTTCATAGCTGAAAAGTTGAACTCTCCCGGAAAGCGCAGAACCCGAACGCGCGAGTCCATACACGTAAGCCCGTCGAGGTAGGCTAACGTGGATGCGTCCCGGCTGTCATTGTCGACGATTAGCACTTCGATTTGCGGGTAGGGGGTCTTTTCCAGCAGGGAGCCTACACAGGCACTCAACAGATCCTTTCTGTCACGCGTTGGTATAACCACCGATACCAGCGGCAGGCAATCCCATTGATAGTCGATCATGAAGGTCCCGGGCAAGGTTCCCGGCAAGACCGCACCGGAAAGCGCGTTTCTGCGGAGATGTTCCCTCAGTGCAGCCCCCTGTTGCTCGGCCGGATCGCCTAATTCGTGATTCTGGTCGACGTCGATCCGCCTGCTACACAACACCTCGGCGATGTGTCCTATTGCAGCCTCTCCAAATTCGTCCAGAATGCGCAGCGAAAGGTCATAGTGTTCGGCACCCAACAGATCGCGCAAGCCACCGGCTTCCTTCCACGTGTCGCGGTGGGTGACACGCAACTGCCCGAAGTAGTCAGTGGAACGCAACAGATCGAGATTGAAATCAGGTTTTAGGCGAGGATCTATTCGCGTTCCCGTTGAATCCAGGCGATCCTCATCTGTATAGATCTGGCGCCATTCCGGGTGCAGATCGATATAATCGGCACAACGCGCCAGCGCTTGTGGTGCGGCACAGTCGCCGGCCCTTAGCAGAATGATCCAGTCCGCCTCTACCCGGTCCACCTCCCGGTTCACAAACGGCGCAATCTCGCCGTCGCTCTGGTCAATCACCAACCAGTTGAGCCGCACCAGATTCTCTACGCTTCGGTCGGGCGGCGGGAAGTCCGCAAGTACGGATACAACCCAGTCTGTGTGAATCTGAGCGTCGATCGTATCGAGCGTGTCCGCAAGCGCATCTCGGTCCGCGAGCGAAGCGCGCACAAACACATGGAAAACGGGTTGTTTGGTTCGCGCCGTGGCGCGTTCGCGCAACAGATTGCGATCTGATATCGTCAGGCTGTGTCGCTCTAGCCATTGCTGGTAGACGTCTTGCTCGCATTTCGGTGTATTCGTCACCAGTAGCGGCTCGGGATGACCGTCCGGCGCACTCTCCGGCGCCGGTCGCGCGACTGGTGCAACCGGCGGCTGCGCTGCGGTTTCGCTTGCCGGGGCGACCGTAGCTCCAGTGATGACTTTTTCACCTGTGCGAGTAAACGCTTCCGAAACCTTCTGCTGCGCCCAGATCGCCCGTATTTCATCCACAAAGCGCCCCTCACGCGCACGCCGATGATATTCCTGGATGGCTTCCCGAGCTCGGTTTCCGATCGCGTTCCGCAGTTCCGGATCTTCGCACAAGCGTCGCATCCAGGCGCTGGCTGCGCACCGGTCCGGCTCCGCCCATACCGCGTCAGGTCCTACGTTTTCTCTGGCATAAGCAGGAATACTGCCGTCGACCGGAATTAGTCGGTAGCCCACCAGACAGGAGTTGGTATGGTCCATAAACGACATATTGCCCGACCAGGCAGTCGCAATGACCGGTTTCCCCAGTGCCATCGCCTCGAGCATCCCAAGCCCCAACCCTTCGGCGCGATGCAGTGACACGTAGACGTCGCAGCTCGCGTACAGCCTGAGGACGTCAGCGTAGTCCAGAGTGCCGGTAAGCAAATGTATACGGGGGTTCTGCTGCGTGTACTCACGCAGACGTTTCATGACTGGGTGATCCTGCCCCCCATTCTCTGCATTGTTGAGCTTCAGAACCAGGTGCGCACGCTCGTCCGCTCCGACCCCGTCCAGAAACGATTCAATTGCGGCAAACGGATTTTTCCGGCTCGGGTCGCTGAACGGTTCAAAGCTGCTGATGAAGAGAATACCGTCCGCCGGTAAGTCAAACCTGCGCCGGTCCGCTCGGATATCCTCAGGCATATAGACGGGATGTTCTGTAGCAAGGGTTAGAACGTTGGAAAGATTGAACTGGAAGCAATAACGGATGAACTCCGATTCCGCCACCAGAACGTCCAGCGATTCCAGCGCCGTTTTCCAGGGTGCCGGTAGTACCGTGAGCTCCCACATACTGAAACCGACGTTCATGCGTGACTCATCCCGAAAGAAGGCTGGATTGCCTGCAGTCAGAGCGGTCAACTCGGCTGGTGGAAGTATCAAGAGATTGATCGCGTAGGGTAGCTCCGCGGCCGTACTCACGACGTACTGGTCAAAACGCTTGTCGTGTCCTTTACGGCCGAGTCCGGGATCCATGTCCAGCACGGCAACGGGAAATCCCCGTTCCAGCAGCATCTGAACAACATTTCTTGCCGTTACGCCTATACCGAGATTGCCGCTGACGTAACTGATGACGTTGAAACCGAAACCCAAGTCTGCAGTTTCACTCGTGTTGAACCGAACCGGGTCCGCGGCAGGCATGACAGCGGCTTCCCCCCCTGTCGTCCGGATCGCGCCGCCACACTGGGAAGCGGTATGCAGTTCCGTGGACCGACGCGCCGCGGACGAGCAGATGCAGTCATTCGCGGGGGCGTTTTGTCCGAGCCGCTCCAGTACGGCCCTCGCCGCCAACGACGCGCTTGCGGACCAGGTCCAGTTCTGCAAGACCTGACTGCGGCCAACAATGCCGAGTCGGCTGATCCCCGGATCTCCGTCAAACACTTTGCGCATCAGTTGGCGCAGGGACCGCAGATCCATGACATTACGTGCGCCCTTGGTGGGAACAATCAGGCAGTTCTGCGTCGATATGAACTCCGTTTGCCCCCCGGCTTGCGTGGTAATTACCGGAAGGCCAAGCGCAAGCGCCTCAAGGAGCGAACGTCCAAATGGTGCGTTGATATTCGGGCTTACGACTGCCGAAGCTTCGGCGTAATAAGCAGGCATGTCATCTTCTGCAACACTGGACCGCTCGTAGCTGACGTTCGCGAAACGCTCCACCGGTATTTTTGGATGAGCAAGCCGGAATGACCGCAACCCCTCCACGCAGGCTTTCTCGATATCGCTACTGTCGATAGCATCCCCAATCAGCTTGAGCCGCAGACCAACGTCTTTGCGCCCGCCGAATTCCTCCAAAAACGCGAGCAGCACATCCTCCCAGCCAGTGTCGCGCGAAAAATCCGTGGGACAGAGCAGCAGGCGCTGAGGACGAAGAAAGCTCTCGTATACCGCGGTACCATAGAGCAACCCCGAGACGCCGTATGGTACGACACGAACTCGCTCCTGCGGGACAGCGCCGCGGCACAGCTTCTCGCGCATAAAGTGTGAAGGAACCCAGAACTCATCAGCATCCAACTCGGCGAAATCGACGCTGGTTACTTCATGAACCACGACAATGCACGCCGTGGCATTAGCATCACGCCGGTAATCCTCGGACTTCCCCGAATGGACGTAAACGTAGCGGTCCGCCAATGTGCCTTCAGAAAGCTCGGCAAGCCTCTGTCGCGACCGAGCACTGATGGGCGAGCGCATGACGAGCGGCACGTCCGACGCAACGACCTTGACGCCAACTCCCGCTGTGTCCAATGCCAGGATGAGATCACGCGCGGGGTGAGTGAGGCTCCAGACCGGTCCCTCCCAGAGCACCGAAGCACACCGTCCGCGCGGGTCGGGCTCATTTGACTCTGCTCCGGCCTGCGGTTTCTGGGTGGCGGATTCAGCGTAGAGTCGACCAACCCGTTCGCCGGCATTGCGCTCGCTCAGCAGGCGGCTTGCGTTAGCTGACAGCGTTTCCCGCAACCCGGGTTCTCGCTCCAGGTGCGCAAGCGCGTCGGCGATGGACGTCACCTCGTGCTCGAAGCCGATCTTTATTACGCAGTCATCTGGAATCTCGCTGAACTGCGCGTAGTCCGAAACAAGAGCTGGTCTGCCACATCCCAGGATGCGTGTAAGGCTGCCAGACTCTTCGCCGCGCGATGGATAGCGGAGATTAACGGTAACGTCAGCGGCGCTGAGATAAGCGAAAAACTCCGCATCCGAAACCCAGCCGGTCATGCGCACCTTACCCTGCACGCCCAGCCTGGCCGCTAATGCGGACAGGTGCCGCGCGTAGCGCGGATCTGGCGCTTCCCCAGCCAGCACCAGCAAGGCATTCGGCTGCTGCGCGGCAAACCGGGCAAAGGCCTCCACCGTCACATGATTCCGTTTGTGAGGCTGAATCAGACCCAGGGAGACCACGACAAACGCTGAGTCTGGTAGCGACAAGCTGGATCGGGCGGTGCTCCGATCCAGACCACGCGTCAGGCTGTCACGGGCAAAGATATGCGGCACCACGGTGATCGGCAGGCGCGGGAACTCCGGCTGTAGCAACCTGCAGGCGTGCTCATTGTGAACAATGAGGCCCTTGGCGCTACCCAACAGTTTGCTCAGCAACTCGCGGTTGGTGCGTTCAGAACTGCAGCCCTTGCAATCGTATTCGTGAAGCACAACCACACCCGGCATACGCATAGCCGCCTGGTAGATACTTGCATGAAAGTGGTTATTGCCAATCTGGTAGACCCTCTGGTCATATGACTCCAGGTGGCTCACTTTTTCCAGGTCGCAAATTCGGTATATCTTGTGTTTAGCTAAAACCGCCTCCTCACAAGGCAGATAGTCGTCTACAAACAGGTCGACCCGGGCGTGTGCCGACAGATACGGAAGCAGCTCCTGAACATAGTGAGCGACGCCAGTCTTCTGCGGTGACAAGGGCGTAACCATGGCCAGACGGGCATCTCCTTTGTCCGGCAAGCGCAAGCCATCGGCTGCGTAGCACCGCAACTCGTCGGCTTCGATCGCCCCACCCCAGCGATCGAGGAAGCTCGCGTAATCGCCCTTATCATCCCGGTCCGACCGCGGCACGGAAACCGTTTTCTCTGAGTGCTCTTGCGTCGTGACCAGTACAGCATCGGCGCACATTACAACTCTGACGCCGCGTTCACGCACCTTAAAGCAGAAATCCAAATCGGCGTAGACGCCACAGTTATCTGAAAATCCCCCGACGGCCTTATACAGGTCGCCGCGCACCAACATACAATCTGCACCGACAGCCTGAACGTTCCGCTGACGCGAAACGAAAGGTTGCGCTGCTAGGCAAAATTCATACAGATTCTTGGGGTACTTCCGCTCGTCGAACACAACACCGCAATGGCGAACACGCAGCAATTCGGTTTTCCCGCTCCCATCCGCGATGAGGACCCTGGCACCGACGACACCGACATCTGAGGCCGACAGCGCATCGGCTACCAGATCGTCCAGGCAACCCGGCACCGGGTGCAACTGCCCGCGCATAAATATGAGCAGATTGCCCTGGGCCTGCCGGGCGCCTGAATTACATGCCTCAAAGAAGCCGGTCCCTTGAGTCACCGTTACGACTTGCAGATTCGACCGTGCCACGGCTTGCGCCTGCAGCCAGGCGTGCAGCTTCGGCTGCAGACTGTCGGATACCAAAATAACCTCGAAGACCTGCAGCCCGCCGGCGCATGCATAGATCGCGTCTAGTTGAGCCTTTACGGTGTCGGTATCACCCTCGATCGGAAGCACCAGCGAAAGCCTGGGCTCTCCCAGTTCCGGCAGCACTTCGCGGCCCTCACCGGCGGCATTGTTCTGATCGGGGCCCCCGGACGCGTACTCTCCGGGCGCCGTGCCGGGTGTTTCCGGTAACGCCGCTTGATTGTTGAGTTCATCGAGCGCCTGGCGCACCTCTGCATCTCCGGGGCGGTTCCGCAAATGATTCTCCAGCACCACTCGCGCTTCCTCGCGCTGTCCGTTGTGCATCAGAATCCTTGCGCTGTTGACCGCCAAACCGCAGTCGTGCGGCGCAACCTCCATGCCGCGCACCAGATAGTCGATAGCACCCGCAAGGTCCCCGGCCTGATAGTGCAATACGGCAAGATTGTTATAACTGGCGGGTTCTGACGGCGCGCGCACCAGCGCTGCCTTGAAGCTTTGTACCGCGCGCTCGATCTCTCCGAGCGCCGCCAGCACTTCTCCGCGATGGTTCAGGCAGCGCACGTCCCGTTCATCAAGCTCCAATGCGCGCTCGACCTGCTCCAGCGCCCCGGAGTGGTCGCCTTGCTGGTGCAGTGCCATGCTGTAAAGGTACAAGACCCTGCAATCATTCGGTCGCGACCTGAGGATACGTTCGTAGCCGCTGCACGCGGCGACCAGATCACCCGCTTGGTGCAGATCAATCAGCGCCGTCAGTTCGTCATCATTTTGCGGGTTCTGCATGCGCCTTCCTGTAGCGACTATGTGTGACTGGTGCCTGATGCATTCCGTCGCCGTCTTCAGCCTTGGCTGAACGGCAGTCACGATCAGTACAGCAGACTCTTCAGACTCCTAAGCAACTTCCGTGCCTCGTATATTTTTCACACTGAATAAGTTGGTTATGCGCGTTTCCGGGTGCCACATCGATTGGATGGTCAGACTTTTGGCGATCGGCCAAGGTTAAGGGCTGAAGGCGACAGGGAAACACCATGCGTTCCCGGCAAGCAGGGTGGTACCCGCAGAGCGCAATGCCCTGCAGGGATACCGCGCTACCCTGATTTTCCTCGGTAACCCGCTGAAGGTAGTTATCTGAAACCGGTCGCGGAGGTCTCACTATCGATCCGCAAACGGGGCTCCGGAAGCCCGAACTCGCGCCGGAACTCCTGCACGGCGTCCGCCGCCGAGAACGCTCTTATAATACCGTCATCAAGTGGAGCCACCCGACGGCGCCGCGTGCGCGGCCACTCGTCGACAACCGCTAACGCGGTTTTCTGATAACAGCCCATTTCCTGTACAAGACCGAGCTCACGCAGAAACGCCTGGTACCTGCTGCCCTCGTCACCACTCGTGTCGGGGGTCCTCCAGATGATGGTTCGTATATTCGCCTGTCGCAGTGCGCGAAAGGCGGCAAGAGAAGTTGCATACTGCTGAACCATATTCTGCGCAAACAGCTGGCCATCGCCCGTCGAGACCCAGGGCATTTCCCAGTTCGAGGACAACACCAGTGTCGGCTCACGCACACAGTAAACAAAGGTCACCGGGCAGGGCGCAGCAAGAGCTGCAATGCGCGATACCGTTGCCTCGATATGCGGCAGCTTGATCCCAACAACAGCAATCTCGCGGGGAGATTTGTCAACGAATTTGTCGCGCCGGGTATACAGAAACAGAAGAGATAACAGCGCACGTCGACGTACCCGGTCTAGTTCTGAGGAATTGTAGTTGCGCCAACCACGGCCTGTTGCACTCTTCCATAAATCGATCTCGCTGTTCTGGTAATCAACCAGATACTCGTGCCCCGACAACAGCTGGTCGTTCAACAAGCCGTGGTGCTCGTCGAGCATGAAACAGCCCGAATGGGCGTGCAGAAACCGGTCGCAGGAAGACGTCCCTGACCGTGGAAGGCCACCTACGATAAGAATGTGCCGGGGCGCGTCCACGGCAAGTGTGGACAGAAATGCAAGCGAATCCAGCGGCTCGCTTTCACTCTTACGTGTTTGCGCCTTGTGCTTGTCGAGTGCATAAAGCGGCTGCCGCGCACCTGTGTCTCCGGCTGGATCGAAGCTCTGTACCGCACGCTCGGTCTCTCCGAGCGCCGCCAGCACCTCTCGGCGATGGTTCAGGCAGCGCGCATCCCCCTCATCAAGCCCCAGTGCACGCTCCACCTGCTGCAGCGCGCCCGAGTGGTCGCCCTGCTGATACAGCGCCGTGCTGTAGAGGTACAGGACCCTGCTGTCATTCGGTCGCAGCCTGAGGATACGCTCGTAACCGCTGCACGCGGCGACCAGGTCACCCGCTTCCTGCAGACCGATCAGTGCCGTCAGTTCATCATCGTCTTGCACGTTCTGCATGCGCCTTCCTGTAGCGACTATGTCTGACAGTTGCCCGATGCATCCGTCGCCGCCGTCAGCCCAGGCTGAACGGCGGCCACGACCACTACGCCAGACTCTTCAGATCCAAAGCAACTTCCGTGCCTTTGGCGAGTCAGCACCAGTGTATGCCGATCGCCCTTCAGACTTTTCCCGCAAGAGCAGCACAGGGGCATAGATATGTGGTACGGGGAGCGCCAATCCAACCCTGTCTGAATCCCGACCTGGCCGCAGACCGGAGAACAACGAATCGCCACGGAACGGGTCCGTCTAGTGGGCAACAACCAAGGTTTGCATGGGTTATGGGTCCGAGCGGAGCGCCCGCTTCTTACCCCGCTACGCTGCGAACATCCATAAACCAGGCCCGCAAGGCCACCAGTTCTCGTGGCTGGGCAAATCACTTAACCCAGGTATACGAATCAGTATAATGCGCCGGTACCAGCGCTAATCCAGCCATTGCCTGAAATGCTGAACCACGACCAATGCCCGCCCCCTTGCCAGCCAGCACGTCCGCATGTCGAAAAAGTCTTATGCTTGCACCCGTATATGCGCTCCTCCTCACCGGCTGCTCACCCGTGACCATGATGCAGGGCCGTGCCAAGCCGTCGGCGCCCCGAACCTACGTTTATGATTGTGAGGCGGGATTTCGATTCACGGCGCAGAGTGCAGGAGGCACGATCTGGCTGTTTTTGCCAGCCGAAGCCATTCAGCTTCCGCGCGCCAAGTCCGGCTCCGGCGAGAACTACAGCGGCCCCACCGCCAGTTTCTCGCGCACCGGAGCAACTGCAGTGTTGCAGCATGGACATCAGACCTACCGCCACTGCCGGAACAACGACGTGGCAGCAGTCTGGGAACACGCGCGATTGAACGGCGTCGATTTCCGGGCAACGGGGATGCAGTCCGATTGGTCCCTGGAACTTACCCTCGAGGACGAAATCGTTTTTGCCGAAGAGCACAGGCAGGCTGTGTACCGATTCACTACACCGACTCCCGAGATAGACCCGGTGGCCGGAAGAACAACTTACGTGGCCCAATCCTCCGGGCATGAACTCGTACTCAGCCTGGAAGCCAAACCCTGCACGGGACCGTTCCGCGCGGAAGCACTCGAAGTTACAGTTCAGGTCGAACTGGACAAGGCCATCTACCGAGGCTGTGGCAAAGCGCTACATTGATTCCAATGATGATCGACCCAAGCTTCCTCGAGCGCCTGCAACACGAAAGCCATGTCTGGTTCACTGTACCCGAGTCCATCCAAGACCGCGCCATATTGCGTGGTTTCCTCGCCATGCTTGCTGAAGACGAAACACAGCGGCACAACCGCTTTCACATTCCCGAGGACCGACACCGATTCCTGGTTTCTCATGCCCTGGTGCGCCGGGTGCTTTCTCGATACTGCGCACTTGCCCCCAAAGAGTGGCATTTTTCACGTTCAGAACACGGAAAACCGGAAATCTGCAACCCGGAGGCGGACGGGCTGCGTTTCAATCTGACCCACACCGCCGGTCTTGCCGCTTGTGTCGTTAACCTGTCCGGAGAGTGCGGAATTGACGCCGAGAAGGTTACCGGGCGACACGATCCACTGGGAGTCGCCCGACGCATGTTCTCGCAAGCGGAATATCTTCACCAGAAGCGCTTATCGGGACAAGCACAGCTGGACTATTTCTTCCAGCGCTGGACGCTGCGCGAAGCTTATGTGAAAGCCCGGGGAATAGGCATCCGCTTTCCGACCCGAAAGCTGTTTTTTCACGTCTATGCGGACGACAGAATAAGCGTTGAGTTTGACCCCGATATCGATGACTGCGGTGAAAACTGGCAACTGCAACTACTGCGTCCAACTGCACGACATATCGCGGCAGTCGCCGTTGCACATCCGGGGGAACAATTCAAAACTATCGTCGCAGAGCCGTTCCAGTTTTCCGACTGATAGAGAGCGGCACCCCACGCGTCGCCACCGCGCGATTCACGAACAGCCTAGAGGTAATTGAACAGGTTCAGATTCTGCACACGAACGAAAGCCTGTTGCGCCGCCTGCAGTGTCACACTTTGCTGACTGAGCTGACTGGCCGCCTCCGCGTAGTCCAGATCACGAATGCTGGAACGCGTCTGCTCGAGTTGTAGCAGCAGTGAGCCGTTAATGTTCTCCTGGCTGTCAACAGCATTCAGACGCGCGCCCACGGTTGCGCGAAAACCCAGCAGATGGGTCATCGCATTGTCCAGCTGATCAAGACTGTTGGGGTTCGGCGCATCGGCCTCGAGATCCGATGCGAGGTTGTAAAGCGTCGTAAAAACATCCTCAGTGCCACCCGTCGTTGCAGGAATATCGAGAAATACCGCCTGTCCCGGGTCGCCGTCTGCGACCTGACGAACGGGTCCCACCTGGATACTGCGCTGCCCCTGATCCCCCGAATAACTGAAATTACCGGTGCCATCGTGGCTGAACGGTGTTGTCGAACCCTGAAAGCCGGCGAAGAGATACTCGCCATTCTCGCTCTTGCGATTCGCGAGCCCCAGCACTTCATCGAGGATCTGGCGGATTTCCTTGGCGATGGCAACACGTTCATCACCCGCATTGGTATCATTGAGGCCCTGAACCGCCAGTTCGCGGGCGCGCTGCAGTGCGTCGCCAATTGAACCCAGTGCCGTGTCCTCCAGCTCCAGGCGCGCCTGGACTCGCTGAATATTGCGCTGGTATTGCTCGGTGATCTGGAGTGATTCAGACAAACCGATCAACTGCGCCGACCCGATCGGGTCATCGGACGGATTGACTATGCGCCGGCCACTCGATAACTGCTGCTGGGTTCGGAATAAGCTGGTCTGTTGCTCGAGAATAGAAGTCACGCCCTGGCGAAACATCTGCAAGGTACCGATGCGCATTGTTATCTCCTCACCGCGCTGAGCAGCGTCTGGAAGGTGGAATCCGCAACCGAAATGACCTGAGCTATTGCCTGGTAGGCCTGCTGAAAACGTAACAGGTTAGCCGCCTCCTCATCGAGATTAACGCCGGAAACCGCGTCACGCGATTCCTGAGCCTGGGCCAGAAGCGCCCCCTGAGCATCCGCGTTAATCTGCGCCGAGCGCGTCTGGGTGCCAAGCTCACCTACCAGCTGCCCGTAGGCGCCCTGAAAACTGGTGGTGGCATTTTCCATAGTCTGCGCAACCTGCAGATTCGCCAGCAGCAATGCATTACTGTTATCACCTGGAGCGGGACTCGCGGCTGCGGCCGCAGCCGCAATCGCACGGGGATTTGCCACTATCGTTGATATGTCGGCGCCGGCCGATCGGGTAGGCCTAATCAGGAATCGGTCGCCTGCCGCAGCACTGCCGGAAACATCGATCTGCAGACCATCAGCGAAGAATGGACCACTGCCTGTCATACTGACCGGCTGCCCGTCACTGACGCGGCTTAATGCCCATGCGGCGCCGTCAAACCCAAGCAGATAGTCGTCGGTAGACAGACCATCGATGTTCGCGTCATCGAAACTCGCACTGACGCTGGCGGTACCGGTGTTGTTCAGGTTAGCAGCAACCTGCGGCGCCGTCACAGAGAAGAAATCGGTTCCAGCGGCGCCGTCTAGGTCCATGCCGAGAGCGTGCTGGCGGTTGAACTCCGTGGCTACGCTCACGGCAATACGGCCCAAGCCGTTCTGTGCTGTGTTCAGCATGCGATCGCGAAACTCGAGCGTGGCCCCGAGTTGCCCACCCGTCAAATTATCCGTGATGACCGTTGAGAGTCCTGCCCCTACGACAGCGATGTCGAGATGCCGGTTATCGAAACTGTTCGGCACCGTTCTCAGCTCGGATGCCAGAAAGCCGGTGACCAGCGACTGTCCGGAACCAACAAACACGTTGGTGGCACCATTATCCTGTTCTACCGTGCGTACTGAAACGAGTTCCGATAAACGGTTGATCAAATTGTCGCGCTCGTCCAGTAGATCATTGGGCGCGGCCCCGCTGCCCTGACTCGTGGCATCTACAATATTGCGATTGGCCTCGGCGATGGCTGTACTCAGATTGTTGATCTCGGCAACCATGTTGGACAAGCCACCATTGATCTCATCACGCATTGAATCGAGCTGGGTGTCGAGATTATGGAATCGCGCGATCAGCGACTCGCCTTCGGCCAGCAGCAGCTGACGCACCGGGATTGATGCGGGATCGTCAGCGAGCGCCTGTACCGCATTGAAAAAAGCCTCCAATCCGTTACTGAGCCCCGCGTCGTCGTCACCCAGCAAATTGGAAACACGCCCGGAAAGCAGAGCGAGAGTTTCGTACTGTGAGCTGGAACTGGTGGTATTGCGCAGGCGCTCGGTCACGAACTCGTCGAACACCCGTTCGATACTCTCGACCTGAACACCATTGCCGATGTAGCCCTGACCGGTAAAGCTCGGTGGACGCGTGCCGAGTTCGATGCGTTGGCGGGTATAGCCGTCCGTATTGGCATTGCTGATATTGTGGCCGGTTACCGAAATCGCACGCTGAAACGCCTGCAGGCCCGATGCCGCGGTACCCAGTAGACCTACTGCCATGATCGTGTACCCATAGTGCCCGACTCAGCGATAGCGGATGCTTGCATGGTGAGACCTCGCGTCAAATTAGCGGCTACGTTCCCGATTCCTTGATTTCCGCAACTGCTCTGCGCAGCGGATCACCGCTTAGTATCTGATTGATTTTAAGAGAATACTCAGGGTCCGTGGCGTAACCCGCTGCGGCCAGCGCCTGGGTAAAACCCGCAGCGTCGCCAGCCTTGTTCAGAGCCTCCTGATAGCGCGGGTTGGACCGCAGAAAGTCCGCGTAATCGGCGAGACCCTCGGCAAGGGACGCATAGGCACGAAAAGTTGCGCGTTCCTTGCGCATCAAACCGTCCCTGAACTCTATTGTCTCACTCGTCACACGCTCCCCGGTCCAGCGTGTATCCGCCTTGATGCCAAACAGGTTGAAGCTGCTGTGTCCATCGGCGCGCCTCATTACGTGTTTTCCCCAGCCGGTTTCCAGTGCTGCCTGGGCTATCAGCGCCTCCGGCGCAACACCCAGTTCACCCGCTGCGCGCTCCGCGTGGGGCCATAACTCTGTTACGAACGCCTGCGGGGAATCAGGACTCCAGTCGGTATTCGCGGCGGGCGTGGCGCCGGCATGCACCGCTGCCCGAACGCCAGCTGCGGGGCGCACCAGCGCCTGGAACGTTGGACTCTGCGGCGCCAGCTCCGGTTGCGGCTCCCCGTTTTCTGCATCCGCTCTGCTCAACTGACGAACCATCATCTCCGCCAGACCCAGGCCCTGCCGCTTGCTCAGGTCAATGGAAATCTGCTTGTCGAACATTGCCTGATAGGTTTTGGTATGCTCGCTGTCGAGCAGCCCCTCTCCCAGTCCGGCGTCCCGCATGCTCTTCAGCATCATCTGAATGAAAAGCGCTTCAAACTGCCCCGCAACCTCACGCAACGTGTCTTCGCTGTTGCTCCTGGCGCGGGAACGCAGTTCGGACAAACCCTGAAAGTCCGTGTAAACATCGTTGCCTGCAATCGGGCTGGTCATTGATATGCGCTCTGCGAGCCCTGTTCAGATGACCATCAGCTCGGCACGCAGAGCGCCTGCCTGCTTGAGCGCCTGAAGAATAGCCACCAGATCGCCCGGGGTGGCCCCCACCCGGTTCACCGCATCCACGACATTCTGCAATGTAATTCCGGAGTCGATGAGGAACATGTGATTGCCCTGCATTCCGACGTCGACGTCACTTTGCGGTGTCACGACTGTCTGGCCGCGCCGCGCGAACGCACCCGGCTGGCTGACGTCGAGGTTCTCGGTAATGGTTACCACCAGGGTGCCGTGGGATACCGCCGCCGGTAGAATACGGACGTTGGCACCGATGACGACTGTGCCGGTTCGCGAATTCACAATGACTCGCGCCGCCGCCTCGCCCGGCTGGACCGGGATATTCTCGACCAGTGACGCAAACGCGACCCGCTGCGACGGCTCGTTGGGAGCGCTTACACGGATCGACGTACCGTCCATTGGCTGGGCTACGCCGGGTCCGACCGTCTGGTTGATGGCCTCTGCGAGCCGGTTCGCCGTGGTGAAGTCGGAGCGATTGAGATTGAAGGTAATATGGTCGCCGTCCAGAAACGGATTCTGCACGACCCTTTCCACGGTGGCACCATTGGGAATACTACCCACACTCGGAACGTTGACAGTGATACTGGAGCCATCGGAGCCGGACGCATTAAGCCCGCTCACCAACAGATCGCCTTGCGCCACCGCGTAGACCCGGCCGTCGGCCCCTTTCAACGGCGACATCAGCAAGCTGCCACCGCGCAGGCTCTTCGCATTACCGATCGATGAGACGGTCACATCTATGGTCTGACCCACTTTGGCGAACGCGGGCAGGCGCGCATGGATGGCGACTGCAGCAACATTCTTAAGCTGAGGATTGATGCCCGGCGGAAGCACAATGCCGAACTGCTGGAGCATGTTCTTCAAACTTTGCACGGTAAATGGCGTCTGGCTGGTCTGGTCTCCACTGCCGTCGAGACCGACTACCAACCCGTATCCGACCAGCTGGTTGTCGCGCACCCCGGCGAGACTCGCCAGATCCTTGATGCGCTCGGCCCATGCCGATCCCGAGCAGGCCAGAAGTATCAGAACAAAGGTTAATTTACGCATGGTCTCTCGCTACTGCTGGATCAGAATGGCCAGATAGGACTGTTAAAGAAGCGCGCCAGCCATCCCATTCGATTGCTTTCCGCCAGTGCCCCCTTGCCGCTGTAGGCAATCCGGGCATCGGCGATCTGCGTCGACAGAATAGTGTTCTGGGGACTGATGTCCTGGGGCCGGACGATACCGGAAATCTGTATGAACTCTTCACCCTGATTCAGAGTCAACCATTTTTCGCCGCGCACAACCAGATTTCCATTCGGCAGGACATCCGAGATCGTCACCGTGATTTCACCCGACAGGCTGTTGCTCTGACTCGAGTCCGCCTCACCTTCGAACGACCGCGTGGCGCTCAGGTTCTGCTCGAGCGTGTTATTGCGATTGCTGTCGAGCGGTATGATGCCGGGCAGATTGAATGTGGGCGTGGCACCGAAAAAAGTCGGGCTGGCGATTTCGGTATTCTGGTCCTTGTCTGCCGAGGTCTTGGCAGATTTTGACGCTGACGTGCTTTCACTGAGCACCACCGTGATCACGTCACCGACGCGTCGCGCGACCACGTCCTCAAACAGACGAACATCCTGCGATGCCTGGTAAATCGAACCGTTTTCCGGCTCGGCATAGGTATATGCGGGCGGCAGCGTCGGTCGATAATTCTCCTGCTGCTGCCGGACAGGCGTTGCACAGCCACTAAACACCGATACGGCTACCAACATCAACCACGCTTTTATCACAATTCCTGTCAGCCCCTTCATATACGTCACTCTGTCAGTTCAGATCTACAGGTTCGATGTCACAAACTGCAACATCCGGTCGGTGGTCTGTATCGCCTTGGAGTTCATTTCATAGGCGCGCTGCGTTTCGATCATGTTCACCAGCTCTTCCACGACGTTCACGTTCGAGGTTTCCAGAGCACCCTGCACCACAGAACCCAGACCGTTGAGACCGGGGGTGCCGGTGGCCGGCGAACCGCTGGAAGCGCTCTCCAGAAACAGGTTCTGTCCTATGGATTGCAGACCTCCGGGATTGATGAAATCGGCGAGCTGAATACTGCCCAGTTGAGTCGGGGACGTGCTGCCGGGGATCAGCGCCGACACAACCCCGTCGGAACCGATCGTGACGCTGGTGGCATTGTTGGGAATGGTGATGGCGGGCTGAATGACGTAACCGCTCGCTGTTACCAGCTGACCGGTCTCGTCCATTTTGAACGCACCGTCACGACTGTAGCCAATATTCCCGTCCGGCAAGAGCACCTGCAGAAAACCGCGCCCCTGTATGGCCACATCAAAGCTGTTCTCGGTCTGCACGATATTTCCCAGGGTATGCAGCTTCTCTGTCGCCACGGTGCGCACACCGGTGCCCAGCTGCATACCGGACGGCAGGCGCGTATCCTGTGATGACTGGGCACCGACCTGACGCACGTTCTGATACAGCAGATCCTCGAAAACCGCGCGATCCCGCTTGAAGCCGGTCGTATTGACGTTGGCCAGGTTGTTGGAAATCACGCTCATGCGTGTCTGCTGGGCTTCCAGACCGGTTTTCGCTACCCATAATGCCTTGTTCATGTCGCTACCTCGTCAATCCCGTTGCACCTAGCCCAGGCTCATGAGCTGGGCGGTTTGTTCATCCATTTCTTTGGCGGTCTGCATGATCTTCACAGACATTTCGAACTGCCGGGCCAGACCGATCATATCCACCAGCGCTTCGACGCTGTTGACATTGCTCTGTTCCAGCGCGCCGCTGAGAAGCGTCACCTCGGTGGCCGGCTCTGCCGCCGCCCCCGTACGCGTGCGCAACAGGCCGTCCTCCCCCTTGACCAGTTCAGTCGGTTCCGGTGCAACCAGTTTGATGCGTCCGACTTCCGCGAGGGTGCTCGGCTGCTGCCCGATCGGGCGCACACTGATAGTTCCATCGCGGCCGATTTCCAGCTTCTCGAACTCCGGTATCACAATCGGACCGGACTCGCCCATGACCGGGTGACCGGCACCGGTCAACAGCTGGCCGTTGATGTTGACGCGCAGATTACCGGCGCGCGTGTAGGCCTCGCTTCCGTCCGCCGCCTGCACTGCAAGCCAGCCGTTCCCGTTTACGGCCACGTCCAGCGTCCGTCCGGTCGATTGTATGGCACCCTTCTCGAAACGTGCCCCAGCGTCTTCACCCAGCGCATAAACACGACTTTCATGCCCCGGACCGTCAACCAGCTGGGCACGAAAGCTGGCCAGGTCGGCCTGGAAGCCAATGGTGTTTACATTGGCAAGATTGTGAGCGTTGACAGACTGCGCGCGCATGAGTTGCTTCGCGCCACTTGCCATAACGAATACGACCCGATCCATGATCAGCTCCTAGTCAGGCCTACCGAATATTGATAATGGTCTGGGTTATGGTATCGGCGGTGGTGATCACCTGCGCGTTAGCCTGGAAATTGCGCTGCGCGGTGATCATACCCACCAGCTGCTCGGTCAGATCGACGTTCGATCCTTCCAGCGCTCCGGATTCGATCAGTCCGGCAGCCCCGGCTCCTGGTGCACCCACCAGCGGCGCACCGGAATCAAAAGTCTCCGCCCAACTGGTGTCGCCCAACTGGCGCAGTCCCTGCGAGTTATTGAAGGTCGCTACGGCGATCTGACCCAGAGTTCTCGACTGTCCGTTGGTGAAGCGCGAGGTAATGACTCCTGCCTCGCTGATGTCGATCCCGCTCAGACGCCCGGTGGCGAACCCGTCCTGCGCCAGCTGACTGACATTGAAGGGGCTGCCGTACTGACTGGTATCGGTAAAATCAAGGTCCAGTGACATGGTTGCCGCACCCGTGCCCGGGTTTATGCCGCCTATTGTGTAGGTGCCGGGAAAGGTAGTGGTATCGATGGCACCGTTACTGGTGAACTCGATAGTGTTGGCACCACCCTGTGGGTTCCCGTCGACATAGAGGTGCGCATCCCACTGATTCGGCGTCGCGCTCTTGACAAAATACAGCGTCGCCAGATGTGGCGAGCCAAGCGAATCATAGATGGTCAAGGACGTTGAGTTGTTATAGCTGGTGGCGTCTGTAGGATCCAATGGTGCCGTTGTCGGGGGGCTCAGCGATGCATCCAGATTGGCGCCCACCCCGATCTGGGTGCTGGCCTGCGGCGCGATGTCCGAACGATCGAGCTGTAACGGTCCAGTCGCGCCGGTGATGTTACCGTTGAGGTCAGACTGGAATATCGTCAGTTGCTGCTGCTGATTGTTAACGACGTAGCCGTCACGGTCCACACCGAACTGGCCGGCCCGCGAGTAGACGTTGACGCCGTTGTCATTGAGCATGAAGAATCCCTGTCCGTTGATCGCCAGGTCCAGATTATTGTCAGTAAATTCGATATTACCCTGGGTAAACTGCTGCGACACCGAGGCAACGCGCACCCCGGTACCAATTGCGTTGGCAGTGACACCCAGGTTCGACGTTGCGAAGATATCCGCAAACTCTGCCCGTGATTCCTTGAAGCCGGTGGTGCTGGCGTTCGCCACGTTGTTCCCGATGACCCGCAGTTCTGCGGAAGATGCGTTTAACCCACTCAGAGCTGTACGAAACGGCATTGTGTTTCTCCCTCAACCAAACTGTTTAAAGAATCTGCTGCACTTCAGAGAAGTCCAGCGATCCCACACCATCAAGATCAAGCAACAAGCCCCCGCTGTTGCTCAGCGTGACGCTACGCACCCGTGATTCGAGCAACGTATCAACCGCCTCGGTTTGACCATCGACGCTTGCTTCGCCACTTACAAAATAGGTTCCCGGCGGCGCAAACTGGCCGTCGTCCTTAAGTCCGTCCCATCGGAACGAAACTGAGCCAGCGGCCTGCGATCCGAGATCAACGCGACGCACCAGCTGGCCGGCCTGGTCGTAAACATTGACCGCCACGTCGTTGCTCGCTGCGGGGAGTGCAACTGCGCCACTGATACTGCCACCCTCACTCAAGGCCGCGAGCCCCGTGGGGGCAAGGACGCTGCGCCCAACCAGATTGGCTGCCTGCAACGCCTGATTCGAGACCAGAGACTCGCTCAGCTTTCCGAATGACTCGTTCAGGTCGCCCACCCCTTCGACAGTAGAAAACTGCGCGATCTGAGTAAGAAACTCTCCGCTCTCCATCGGTTTCATTGGATCCTGGTTCTGTAGCTGCGCGGTCATCAACTCCAGGAACTCTTCCTGGCCGAGCTCCTTGCGGGATTTCTCGACACTGAGATCCTGGATGCTGCGAAACTCGAAACCCTGCAGTCCATTTTCGGTATTGATCATCTCGGTATCCTGTTCAGCCTTGACTCGTTTACTGGCCGAGCTTCAGAGTGGCCAGCATCAACTGCTTGGAAGTATTCAGCACCTCGACGTTACCCTGGTAGGAGCGCGACGCTGAAATCATGTTTGCCATCTCGTCAACTATGTTTACGTTGGGCAGGAAAACATAGCCCTCTTCATTGGCCATGGGGTGCTCAGGCTGGTAGCGCTGTTCCAGCGGCGCCTCGCTCTCGACGATCCCGTTAACTGCGACACCGACACCGGCGGCATTGCCCCGGAGCGACCCCATCACTGCCGCAAACACAGGATGCCGCGCGTGGTAGGTGCTCTGTTCACTGGAGCCGACGCTCTGTGCGTTGGCCAGGTTACTGGCGGTGACATTGAGGCGCACGGTCTCAGCACTCATGGCGGAACCGGCAATATCGAACACGTTGAATAAGGACATTGATTACTCTCCTTTTATCGCCAGGCGCAAGGCGCGGAATTTACCGTTCAGGAAAGTCAGGGTTGACTGATAACGCACGGCGTTTTCGGCAAACTGCGCCTGTTCGACCTGCGAGTCCACGGTATTGCCGTCGAGAGAAGGCTGCGTCGGGACGCGGTACAGAAGTTCGGGATCTGAATTTGACGAAGCGCGACTACCGAGGTGACTGCGGTGTGTCGTCGTCATGGGCAGCTGGTCGCCGTTAGCGCGCTGTAGGGCGGTCTGAAAATCAATATCGCGCGCCTTGAACCCCGGCGTATCGGCATTGGCAAGGTTTGACGCCAGCAGACTGGACCGCTTGCCGTACAGCGACAGATGTTCCGGAAATGCGCCCAGCGCTTTGTCGATATTGATTGGCATTTCGCCACCCTCGTTCACTCTCTAGCGGAACCAGAGCAAGGGCTGTGCCAATAAGATTATTGATTTTTAATCAGACAGTTACTCAATACGCCGGAGCTCAATCGTGGCGTCAGCGGCAAACACTGACCGCAAGGCGGCAAACACTGGCAGCGTTGCGGGTATGCCGCGACTACTTCTTTCGGTATACGACGCCGGGATTGCAGCGCAGCATTTCGAAAGCCGTCGGAATATTGAGATATTGATTCGGAGGCACCGAGAAACAAATAGCCCCCCGGATTCAGGGCTTCTGCCATGCGCTTGAGAATATCGACCTTCGAGGCCATGGAAAAATAGATCAGCACATTGCGGCAGAAAATGACATCGAACCGGCCGAGCAACTGGTAGCTGGACAGCAGGTTGGCCTGAGTAAAACGCACGCGCTTGCGAATGTCCGCCCCTACCTGCCAACGTTCCTCCCAGTGCTGTTTGTCTTTGTGAAAATACCGCCCCTTAATGTCGGGTGGCAGACCGCGCGCGACGGTCAGTGCGTCGTAATATCCGGTTTTCGCCTCTTCCAGAACCGCCGGCGAGATATCTGTTGCCACAATTTGCACATCGGATAGCGAGCCGGGGTTTTTGCTCAAAAACTCCTGCACCGTGATACTGATCGAGTAGGGCTCTTGACCAGTCGAACACGCCGCTGACCAGACCCGCGCAGAACGTTGTTTGCGCTGCATGTATTCGGGGAGAATGCGCTCGGACAGGATCTGAAACGGGTGATTGTCACGAAACCAGAACGTTTCGTTGGTGGTCATCGCCTCGATGACCTTCTCGCGCAACGGACCACCACTGCGTTCGCGGCGCAGCTGCCCAACCAGATCACCCAGCGACGCGACGCCGTTATCGTTGACCATCCTGCCGAGACGGCTCTGCACGAGATAATGCTTGTTATCACCCAACAGAATTCCGCAGGCTTCCTCGAGAAAACGCCGGAAGTCTTCGTACTCAGTGGCGCTGATGCGTACCAATGTCAAGCCAGTGATTCCTTTTCTTCAAGCTTGCTTGCTGCCGGAAGTTTAGCGCAGCGTTGGACAGTCCGGCACGATGCGGCCCGACCGCGAACGGATACGGTGAACCGCTCTGTCAGGCAGCCCGCGTGCTCCTCCAGTGCTTGAGTCGCTCGAGTACGGTTTTGGCCAGTTCGTCGGGCTGAAATTTGGCAATGAAATCGTTGGCGCCGACTTTCTCCACCATGGCCCTGTTGAAAACACCGCTCAGGGAGGTATGCAACAGGATATGAAGTTCATGCAAACGGGGATCCTTTCGCACCTCGGTGGTAAAAGTGTAACCATCCATTTCCGGCATCTCGATGTCGGAAATCACCATGAACAACCGGTCATGGAGAGCGATGCTCTGATCGTCGTCGGCCCACTGTGTCAGCTGATCAAGTGCCTGTCGCCCATCCTTTGCCAGCACACATTCGATTCCCAACTGGTCGAGCGTACGCTTTATCTGATTACGCGCAACAGAGGAGTCATCAGCGACCAGGACCACCGGCTGGTATTCGCCTTCGTCTTCCGCTGACTGCTGGACAAACTCCTGCGACACTTCTTCCGCCCAACCGACGACTTCAGAGAGTACTTTTTCAACATCGATGATTTCCACCAGTTCTCCGTCGACCCGGGTAACTGCGGTAAGGTAGTTATCGTTCCCGATCCCCTTCGGGGGCGGGAGAATATCTCCCCAGTTCATGTTCACGATGCGATCCACACCATCGACAAGAAATCCCTGCACGTGCTGATTGTATTCCGTGACAACCACAAAATTGTCCTCGGGCACGGCGACCCCCGGACCGCCAATGGCTTTTCCCAGGTCCATGACAGTGATGGTTCGACCGCGCATGTTGGTGATTCCCCGCACCACCGGATGGGAGTCCGGCACCTGTGTCAGTGGCGGGCACTGAATGACTTCCTGTACTTTGAAGACGTTGATCCCGAACAGCTGTTTGCTGTCCAGCCGGAAAAGCAATAACTCCAACCGGTTGTGACCAGCTAGCTGGGTGCGCAGGTCGACATTCGCCAATACGCCGCTCATGGCTCTCACTCCCTTGTATCGTTCGGCAATTTACGGACGGGCTATCGGCGCCTTGACAGCAAGCTTGATGGAGAGAAACCACTGGCATGGCATTTGCAAACAGCGACTTAACAGACCTCCGAATGGAAAGGCCGTCATGCTGAAAAAGACATTTTACTGTTTCTCCTTACTCCTGGTGATTTTGTACGGGCCGGCGACACAGACCGTTGCCGCCGCGGCGGCAACCGAGTGGCAAGATCATGCCGCGATCCGCCAGACCGCACAGACATTTTTGGACGCGTTTGCAGACAACCAGCACGAGGGCCGAAGCGAGGTGCGGCTGGGTCAGCTGGATCCCCGCTTGAGGGTGAAATCCTGCCAGTTGCCAGTGGAAGCGTTCATGCCACCAGGCAGCCGAACCATGGGAAATACTACGGTCGGCATCCGCTGCCCGGACACGGACGGATGGAGCATCTACATTTCGGCGCGAATCAACGTATTCGGCCCTGTCCTGATCGCACGGCAGCCGCTGGCGCGCGGTGCCGTGATTCAGGAAACCGACCTCGATCTCGTCGAACGGGATCTCGCCAGCCTGCCTTATGGTTACTACCTTGACAGCCAACCGGTTGCCGGCATGGTGGCGAAGCGCACTATTGCGGCGGCAACGGTTATCACCCCGAGTATGGTCCAGGCTCCCAGACTGATTCAGCGCGGACAACGGGTAACCGTTATCGCCGAAACCGGTGCTCTCAAGATCCGCACGGTCGGCAAAGCACTCAGCGACGGGAAATCGGGCGATCTCGTGCAGGTCCAGGCGGAAGGATCCAAACGTGTGGTCGACGGCATCGTAGTTTCGCAAGGCGTCGTAAAAGTGACGCTCTAGTGACAGCCCGCGAAAAAGCGCCTAAAGTTGTTGATGTTTCGGGCGATATCCGGATTGTAGCGACTGTGAAACTAACCCCGAGGATCCTTGAATGGAGATAGAAAACAACCGTATAGCATCGGTGGTGACGCATACCAGCGGTCAGGGTGCACCGGTTGATGAGCAGAGGACCGCCGGATCCGGCGTGCTTGCGAACCATTCCGAGTATGCTAAGAGCTCCTCTGACCAGTTGAGTCTGACTGGAGCGGCACGCCAGCTGCAGGGACTGGAAAACCAGATCGCCAGCGCCCCCGTTGTCGACAGCAAGAAAGTCGAGGCCGTGCGCACCGCGGTCGAAAACGGGACTTTCACCGTTCATCCCGAGCGCATCGCGGAACGACTGATGAGTCTGGAACATGCGTTGACTGACGCGAGGTAAATCGGAACATGCATGCTGAAGGGATGCCGCAGGCGCTGCAAGCCGTGCTTACGCAGGAAGTGGAGTGCACCGAACGCTTATTGGAAAGTCTGGAAACGGAGCGCTCGGCGCTGGCACAGCGCGACATGACCACCCTGGCCGGGAGCACCGAACAGAAACTCGCACTGACCGAGCGGCTCGAGACACTGGAAAAAGAGAGAGAGCGACTCCTCGCGGGAATCGGTTTTACCGGCCAGGCACCCGATCTGAGCGCGTATCTGGCGACCCACACCGGAGCAACCCACAGGCTGCACGACCTTTGGCAGCAGGTGCTTGCCAACACCGAAGCATGCCGGAAAGCCAACCTGACCAACGGTGGTATCCTCGAAGCAAACCGGCAGCACGTCGAACAGGCACTCTGTATTCTGCGCGGCGAGGCCGGCTCGCCTTCCCTGTACGATCCCAACGGCGAAACAACGCCCCATCTCGGTCAGCGCGAACTCGGCAAAGTCTGACCCGCGGCTCAAGCCGGACCGCAAATCAACCGATTTAGCACTGGTAGCAGGTAAACTGAGAAACTCCGGCGCTTTTGTTCGCGCGGCACATGGGCACATGTTCGCATCACTGAAGCACGTTTTGACGGTGCAGCGTAACCGGGCGCGGGACGCGGTTTCCGGCCGCAAACGTATTATTGCGGTCCTTGAACAGCTTAAGGCCAGTCACGAACTGCTCAGCGTTTCGGTGGCCGGCTACCGGACTGCTGCAACCAGCGCCATTCTCAGCGTAAGCGACGACCGTAACTGTTTCCTGCTAGACGAACTGAGTGTTCCGGAACTGCACCGGAGCTTTCTGGAGCAACGCAGAGCAGTCATCCGCGGCCGCCTGCATGGCATGCAACTGCGATTTGCCTGCCGGTTGCTGAACGCGGGGAGTGAAGGCGGAATCGCGCTGTACGAGGTGGCCATCCCGGCAAAGGTGCAAAGCGTACAGCGACGGGCTCATTTCCGGCTCCCGCTAATCCCAAATCTCGCTGTTCCGGTGAATATTCCCCGTCTGCAGGGTAAGCCTGTAACCGGCCAGGCATTTGACCTTTCCGCCGGCGGTATCGGCGCTTTGTTACAGACGCGTAGCATACCGAGCCGAGGCGAGATCGTGTCCGGATTGTCAATTTCTCTGCCGCAGTCGCGGCCGCTTTCGGCCAATGTTGAAGTCCGTTTTGCCCGATTGGACACAACCCAACACTCACTTCGGTTAGGCGGACGGTTCGTCGGCCTGGACAGAAAACAGGAGCGGAAACTCGCATTGTTTCTTGCCGAAACGCAACGCAAGCGGCGGCGCTTCGAACCGCGGTGAGAATAGCAGCGGTGTCCCGGCCCGGACAATGATTGAACAATAAGCGCCGTATAAGTATCGGACCAAGCCGACGCAGGCTGACGCCCACAAACGGCTTTCGCTCAGCCCGACAATCCACCGCTTCTTATCATTTTGTCGGTGCCGGACTGGCGGCCGGATCAAAGGCAAGGTAAACTTGGGCGGGTTTATAGCGGGGCCGTAGCTCAGCTGGGAGAGCGTCGCGTTCGCAATGCGAAGGTCGGGAGTTCGATCCTCCTCGGCTCCACCAAATTCTCCTCACCCGCCCTGCCGACGCGTGTCCTCACAAGTGGGATACGATACGTGCACTGGGAATACGCGATCGCAGTGCTTCGGATATTTCGAACCGAAGCCCGTCAACCGGGCGCACAGAAACCCAGAGAAGGTTGATTGCGACGTTTAACTCGGCAAACACCACGGTATCGCCAAAGCCGGCGAGCACGCGGTGAATTTCCTGGGTGATTTCATGAATTAGGAGCTTTGGCTTCTTCTTGAGGCCAGGGAAGATCACCATGAAATCAGACAGCACCTTACCATTTTCGTCATAAATCGGCGCCCTTCTACGGAGCGGTTCCGAAGCATCGAGGATAGATAAGGTTACGCGTGGTGGTTTCACGGTTGTCGGCAGTGTTAGTGCAGCAGTTGTGCCCCTGTTCCAATATACACTAGTCGTCCTGGCGCCACCCAGATGGTGCTCCGGATCCCGCAGCACCTTTCGGGCGTCATACGGGCAGCCGCGGTGAGCGAGTCGCTGCCGCGGATACTGCGGCGTTTTTTCAAGCCAAACAATAGGTTGCTTCGAACACACGACTGGCCGCCGGTTTCCCGCTTTGTTACTATGTGCATCGTCTTACAGCCAAGTCCCGGTAGCTCAGCAGGATAGAGCAAGCGCCTCCTAAGCGCTAGGTCGGAGGTTCGAATCCTCTCCGGGACACCATTGTCGCGGTGGTGCAATCCAAGCTGGCAGCCCTGCAGCAACAGGCAGCGCAGTCGCGCGAGCCGTTGGACAGCACCCTTGTGTGCCTTCATATCTTTCGCTTGACTTCAATGATATTGGGGAGTTGTCCGATCCGACTCAGAACACGACTCAACTGGCCCATGTCGGTTACCTCGGCATTCAGCTCCATTGTTGCAATCATGTCGCTCTTGTCGGTCAGGGTATGCATACCCAGCACGTTGATTTTATCGTTTGCCAAAACCGCAGATACATCCCGCAGCAAACCGGGCCGATCGTAAGCCTGTATCTGGATGTCAACCGGGAAGAGTCGATCAGGGGCATCGCCCCACTCGACATCAATAAGACGCTCACGATCCTCATCTTTCAGGCGTAGAACGTTGGCGCAGTCGCGACGATGAATAGTCACACCCCGCCCACGGGTGATATAGCCAACGATGGCGTCGTTGGGCACCGGGTGGCAACAGCGTGCCGCCTGGGTTAGCAGATTGCCGACACCGAGGATCCGAAACTCGTCCCCCGTCTTGCTCTGCGTTGGGCGCCGCGCCTGCTGCCTGGTAAAGGAAAGCGGCTCCTCCGTGTCGGCCTCCGCCAGCCCCATCACGGCGCTTACCACCTGATGTGTCGGCAGATCACCGCGTCCGAGAGCTGCCATCATGCTGTCTGGATCGGCGAACTTGAGGCGCTCGGCAACCTCGCCAAGCCCGCTGGTGGACAAGCCGAGACGATGCAGTTCACGCTCGAGTGAGGATCGGCCAGCCGCGATATTGATATCGCGATCCTGCTGCTTGATCCAGTGCCGCACCTTGGCCCGCGCACGGGAGGTTTTCAGGTAGCCGAGGTGCGGATTCAGCCAGTCGCGACTGGGCGCCACCTTCCGTCCGGTCAGCACTTCCACCTGCTCACCGCTGCTCAGCTCATAAGCAAGCGGCACTATCCGACCATTGACTTTTGCACCACGGCAGCGGTGCCCAACATCGGTATGGATGTGATAGGCAAAGTCCAGAACCGTCGCACCAGCCGGCATGTCAATGACCTGTCCCTGGGGGGTCAGAACATAGACCCGCTCTTCGACCGATTCCGATTTGAATCGGTCAACAAACTCATCCGCAGACGGCTCTTCCTCTTTCCATTCGAGCAGCTGGCGCAGCCAGGCGACCTTTTTCTCGAAGCCATGGTCGTAACGTGCACCTTCCTTGTAACGCCAGTGAGCTGCAATACCGAGTTCAGCGTGCTCGTGCATCTCCCGGGTCCGAATCTGCACCTCTACTGCGCGGCCCTCGGGTCCGATGACTGCAGTATGAAGCGAACGGTAGTTGTTCGACTTGGGATTGGCAATATAGTCGTCGAACTCGTGCGGGACGTGGTGCCAAAAGCTATGCACAATACCGAGCACCGCATAACATTCAGCCGTGCTATCGACTAGAACCCGGACCGCCTGTACGTCAAAGATCTGGTGGAAATCCACGTTTTTGCGCTGCATCTTCCGCCAGATACTGTAAATGTGCTTAGGACGCCCAGTGATCTCGGCCCCGATACCGGCGGCATCGAACGCTTTGGATAAACGTTCCTTTACCAGCTCGATGTGGCGCTCCCGGTCAATGCGTCGTCCATCCAGCAACGCGGCGATGCGGTGATAGGCGTCGGGCTCCAGATAGCGCAGGGACAGATCTTCCAGCTCCCATTTGACCTGCCAGATGCCGAGCCGATTGGCCAGCGGAGCGTAAATGTCGAGTGTTTCACGTGCAATACGGCGCTGTCGTTCCTCATCGAGAAACCGGAGGGTACGCATGTTGTGCAGCCGATCGGCCAGCTTGATCAATACGACGCGCACATCTTCGGCCATTGCCAGCAACAGTTTGCGCACGCTTTCGGAGTGATGTGGTTCCGTTGCATGCCTAGCGGCCGCGGGTTCACGCATCTCGCCGATGCGGCCCATCTTGGTGACACCATCGACCAGGCGGGCCACCTGCGCGCCAAAGGTCTGTGCCACTTCCTGCAAAGTGACATCGGTATCCTCGACGGCGTCGTGCAAAATTGCCGCTGCAACTGCCTCGTGGTCCAGATTGAGATGATGAACGATTTCAGCTACCGCGAGACAGTGCAGGAGATAGGGTTCACCGGAAGCACGCGTCTGGTCTTTGTGCGCCGCCTGGGCACGCATCAGCGCCGCACGGATAAGCCCTTGCTCGGCGTCACTACGCCCTTGGCCTACGGCATGCAGCCATGCATCCAGGTCCAGCGGCTGGCCATGCGAAGGGGTCGTCGTTTCGGCGCGTGCTACCATACGGGCAATTCTAGCGCCTGAACCCGCCGGGAGCCATCACGGCACGGGCCCTATTGCCGCAAGATCCTCCACCAGTGACGCAAATATGTTAGCCAACGCGATTTGCATAGCCGCAGCTGTTGCGTGCATGTCACCGGCGTCGCTTTCCTGCTGGTTCAGGTAATTTTTTGTCCACAGCGGCAGTCCGGAACCATTAGCATAGACGGTCGCCTGCAACTCGATCTCCACGGCTGGTCGCCCGGATCCGACCACTCGATCGAAACGCTTCAAGTGCGCCTTTAAGGCGTAATTGCCATTCGCGGTACGGCTCTCGCCACCTGTCGGGTCAGCAACACCGGCTGCGCGCAGGTAATCGACCAGCGCCTGATGCACGATTCGCGGCGGCTGGTCTACCCAGAACTGGTAGTGGTAGCGTTTCACTTCCAGCGGTTTACGACTGTCCCGGTACAACACCGCGCGCCCGCTCCGCAACGGATCCGCGCTGACCTTGTCAACATCCAGACCTTCTGGAAATATTGGTCGAGGTACCGATATCGACGGCGCAACCGCTTCGATCTGATAGAACCTGTCTTCCGGAACCTGGCTGGTGGTGGCGCATCCGCTGAGCATGAGCACAGCGCCGGGCAACCAGCGCCTGAGCCTAATCACGGCCCACCCCCGCGTCCGTCGGGATTCGACCACCCAGAAGACGGGCGGGGTTGTCCCGAATCTGCCTGCTGAACTCGCTCATATTGCGGCTGCTGTTGTCCAGATTAACCAGAATATCACCGCTGTAATCGGACACTTGTCGGAGGATATCGCGAAGAGCAGCCACCGCTTCCTGGAGATCCGGTCGTGTCCCCGTGACGAGCTGATCAAGTTTGTGCATCAACTCAAGCGACTCATGTTTGACTTGGGTAAGTCCCGCTGCGAAGGAGCGCAGATCGCTAACCGCAAGGTCGGTATTGCTCAAAATACGATGCGTCTGTTGCGCGGTATCTGCATTCATAATCTCGGATAAATGCGTGGCACTCTGGTCCAGCTTGCTCATCAGGCTATGAGTCGCTTCGAGGATCACCGGAACCTGTGTGCTAATTTCACCACCAACCTGCTGCACTATCTGGCTGAGCACTGCAAGCAAGGGGCGAATCGAGCTATCGCTGAGATCCCCGAAATCGGCGGCCAGTTCGCTCATAGCGGAGAACAGGTTGACGCCTGGGGCACTGAGTAAAGTGGCTCCGACCGGAAGGAACTGATTCGACTCACCCTCCGCAATGTCGATGACACTGTCGGCCAGAAGGCCTTCCGAATGAACGCGCGCCACGCTGTCGTCGGGAATCTTCCAGCCTTTCTGGACCGTCAGTTCCACCTCGTAGACGATACCCTGCTCGTCGCGCTGCGGTCTGATGCCGGCAACTCGGCCGAAAACAAAACCTTCGTAGCTCACCAGCGTCCCCTTCCCGAGGCCGGAAACGTTGCGGTAGTAGCAGTAATAGCTATCCTGGTCTCCATCAGCAACAGTCAACCGGTAAAGCAGCAGCATTGATGCCGCCAGACCCGCGAGCACAAAGAGCCCGACCGCAAAGTAATTGGTGCTTTCCTTCTTCAAAGCTAACGTGCTCCTCCGGTTAGCCGGCATAGGTACTCTTCCACGTCGACCGGTTGTTCCTCAGAGGTTCTGGTAAGCAGGTTTCGTACCCGTTGATTCTCCGACTTCTTGACCTCCTCCACGCTACCCACCATCAGGATCCTTCCGCGGTCGAGAACGGTGATTCTGTCTGCGATCGCAAAAGCACTTTCGAGTTCGTGAGTAACCACGACTATCGATACCCGCAACGCGTCCCGGATGCGCAGAATCAGGCGATCCAGCTCCGCCGCCACGACCGGGTCAAGACCGGCCGAGGGCTCGTCGAAAAACAGCACGCTGGGATCCATCACGATGGCGCGTGCCAAAGCGACCCGCTTTATCATTCCTCCGGAAAGCTGCGCCGGCATGAGGTGCTCGAATCCGGCCATGTTTACCACCTCGAGCTTCATGCGGCTCATGATGCGGATTGTTTTTTCATCGAGGCGCGTATGCTCACGCAGCGGCAGACACACGTTGTCGCCGACCGTCATTGAGCTGAACAAAGCACCGCCTTGAAATGAAACGCCCATTTTCCTGCGCAGTTCGCGCCACTCGCCCCCGTCCAACCGGGCGATATCCTTACCGAAGATACGTATGCCGCCGCTGTCCGGCCGCTGCAACCCGAGCAAATAGCGTAACAATGTCGACTTTCCCGACCCACTTCCCCCCATGATTACCATGATCTCGCCCTGCCGCACGTTCAGCGAAACACTGTCGAGAACCCGTTGATCACCGTAGTGAGCGACCAAATCGTCGACTTCGAGCACCGGTGCAAAAGCAGGTTCGGTCCATGCTGACATCGTTCAGCGACTCAGGAAAAAAGTGAAAATCATGTCGGCAACCACAATGGCGCTGATCGAAAGCACCACAGAACGCGTAGTGGCGCGCCCCAGCCCCTCCGCTCCGCCGGTGGCATTGAAACCATTGCTGGTTGCCACGAGGGTAACAAGAACGCCGAATACCAGACTTTTTGACAGCCCCTGGACCAGGTCCTGGATACCAACCGCCGCCAGCGCCCGCGCCAGGTAGGCGTCTGGGCTTATATGAAGTTCCATTACCGAAATCGCACCACCGCCAAGGATTGCCAGGCTGTTGGATAACACCGTAAGTAACGGCATCATGATCAGCATGGCCACCAGAACGGGCGCTACCAGATAGCGCACGGGCGAAATGCCCATAACGCGCAGGGCATCGATTTCCTGAGAAATTTGCATGGTACCGATACGCGCGGCGATCGCCGAGCCGGACCGGGCTGCGACCACGATGCCGGCGATAAGGACGCCAAATTCTCGCACTACCGATATGGCAATACCCGCCACAACCCGCGATTCGGCACCGAACTCTCGCAACGTATAGATACCTTGCATCGCCATCATCGCCCCGTTGGCGAACGCCAGCACGGCGACCACCGGGATTGCCCGCACACCGATGTTCATCATTTCTTCAACAATAGCCTGCGGGCGGACGCGCTGGTTCAGCCAGCCGCCAAAAGCAAGCCAGGCCAGACTCTCTGCCAATAGTGCGGCGCCGTGGCCAAAGTCCTCGACCCCAGCCACGAAACGCTGGCCAACCGTCTCGGTGACGCGCCGCAAGCCGCTGCGCTGCACATCAATCGCCACTGTTGAGCCCGTCCTCGAGCGAGGCATAGATGCGGAATACCTGATCCAGCCGCGCAAGCCGCAGCACATTCAGCGCCGGCTCGCTGACTCCGACGAGACTGAAACCGAGGTCGTTGGAACGCGCGTATTGAAGACCCTCCACAAGGCTCGCCACGCCCGAACTGTCTATGTAATCTACGCAGGACAGGTCGACCAGCACAGGCTTGCGTCTCTTCAGACTGTTCAGAATCGCTCTTCTTGCGTCTGGCGAGCTCTTCAGATCAACCTCACCCTTCAGGGTAATGACAGAAAACCCGTGTTTGTCTTCAACCGGAAACGCCATCCCGTTCTCCCTTTCGGTTAATCAGTTTTTTCATTTCGAACAAATTTCCGCCACCGTCGGGCGTTTGCAGAAACCCACACTCATCCATCAGGCTGCGGATAAAGTGCACCCCGAGCCCGCCGGGGCGAATGTCGTCGAGTCCCCGCGATTCAACTGCATCGGCGTTAATGGGCGTCGCGAAGTCACGCAGCCGGAACACCAGGGCTTCTTTTTCGAGTGAAATAACCACCTCGATCCTGCCCTTGGGATCCATCTCGTAGGCATGCTGCATAATGTTCATGCAGGCTTCATTGACGGCGAGAACCACCGCATCAGTAGCGTCGTCGTCCAGTCCGACCAGCTGGGCCGCGTCGCGTATTACGGACCGCAACAGCTTGAGTCGGCTCGCCCTGCTGAAAAAGGTCAAGGACACCAGGTGCTCATCCAGCTGCCATTCCGCTGCCGTTCCTCAATAATCACCAGAGTCAAGTCATCCTCTACTGTTCCATCGCCCGCCTGCACAGCTGCGGCAATGGCGGCAGCACGCTGCCGGGCGGGCAGGTGGGACACTTCCTTCACCAGACGGATCAGCCCATCCTTCTCCAGGCGCGCGCCGTCTAGCCGAGCTTCCAGCAGCCCGTCCGTATACAGGTATAAACAACCGCCGTGCAGTTGAAACGCTTCATTCAAGAACACGCCGTCGGGACTCACCCCAAGTGGAGGCGCCTTGGCGGGGTATTCCGCGATGATGGCCGCACAGCCCATGTGGAGCACCGGCAGGTGCCCGGCACTGGACAGCATGACCTCGCCAGTGCTCGGGTTGAACACCCCCGCAACCATGGTGACGAACATACCGCGTATACTCGTCTCGAAGATCTCCCGGTTGAGCATGCCCAGCAGTTTGGCGGGATCGTGAATGCCTTTGCCAAGACACCGAAACAGGCTGGCCGTCTTGGCCATGAGCAGCGCAGCGTTCATCCCTTTGCCGGCTACGTCCGCCAGGCAGAACGCGATACGGCCGTCAGCGAGCTGATAGTAATCGTAGAAATCACCCGACACGGCTTTTGCTGTCAGGTTCAGCCCCACCACATTGGGGAAGCTACCCGCACATGCAGGTAACAGACTTTTCTGCACCTCGCGGGCCAGTTCGAGTTCGTAACGTAACTCATCGGCAAACTTATCACGCTCTGCAAGCGCCTGTTGCAATCGCCAGTTCAGTTCCTGGTAGCTGAGGTTATCCTCCGCGAGCCGCAGATTGGCTTCGCGCAACACCGCGTCGAAGCTCTTCTGCTCGCCGACCCGCATTCCCATTGCATTGGCCGCCTCTGTCATCGACGCGGATACCTGCTGCAGCAAAAAGTCGCTGTGCTCTGCGCTAGCACCGAAGTGTTCATTCAGCAGCGTGCGCACACGCTGAATCGAAACGCGTTTGTCTTCGCAACGGTAAACCGCCGCCATCCAATCAGCGCAGGAGGCAACCCGGCACAGCAGGACGTCCTGCGGCTCGCTGGTCTCGGGGGGCCCGTCGTGGTGGTAGCCCATGGCCAGGGTCAGCTCAGTCGGCAGGTCCCAGCTTCTCGCCAGCGTGAGCCCGACCTCATCGTGAGTGGTGGAGAACAGCTCGATTTCGAGGTCTCTTCGCTCTTCGGGCGTGGCTTGACCGAGGTCCGACCAGTGCTGGACGCGGTCCGGCATCAGGTACAGCATCACCAGCAGGCCGAAGTCCTGCAGCAGACCGGCGGTGAAACACTCGTCAGCGTCCAGCTGCGCAAGTCCCGCGAGACTGCGTGCGCTTACCGCGCGCCGCAGAGCATCCTCCCAGTAGGCGTCGATATCAAAGCCGGGGATGGAATCCGCACGCAATGCGTCACGCATGGAAATGCAAAGCACCAGGTTGCGCAGCGCACGATTCCCCAGAATCGTCACCGCGCGGGAAGCGGACTTAACCTGGCTGACCAACCCGAAATAGGCGGAATTGGCCACCCGCAACAGCTCGGCGGTTAACACCGGGTCGTTGGCTACGATGCGCGCCAGGTCACGGCTGTCGATGCCGGGATTGGAGCAGGCCTGGACAATACGGATGGCATCCTTGGGTGGCGCCGGTAAATCCGCTGGCCGAACCGTTTCTCCCGTTACGGTTGCTTCCATAACCTTTTGATCTTTCTTCCTGAAGGAGTCAAATTGTCCAACTGCTGCTACGCTAACGGCAAAAACCGTCGCGGCTGGAGCCGCGCTCAGCCGAAGGGCATATATCGTATTGTTCTAATTGCTTTTTTAGTCTCGCAAGCAGGCGGGAACAATGCGCGGGGAAGTGCACGGCTGAAGCGACAGCGTGCGGAAGGTCCGAAACACTGCGAGGACCAGCGGCTGCCCGAGGTCGCCGCGCAGCAGCTAGACGATGGCTTGCAGGGTCGAGGGAAACTGCTCGGCGGCCTCTTCGAAGGCAAAAACCAACTCGTTCTCGTCCAGACCGACGACATCCAGCAGCACCTGTGACAGCTGCGGTGCCGAGCGTGGAACTCCCATAAAGTTTCCCTGCCCGGATTCGTTTACCAGATGACCGGCAAGATGAAGAATATGCGCTTCCATCCTGGCATTCTCGGCCCTCTCGGGTTCATGATGCCAGGTCACCGCTTCCACCAACTCTGCGGGCAGCCGCCAGCGCTCCATTAGCTCACCGCCGACACTGGCGTGGGTGAACTGGAAACGCTCGAGTTCGGCCTGGTACAACAGCTCTTCGTCGCCTTGCGCAACAAGCAGGATGTCACGCATCGCTTCGGGACGCTGGTGGTAGAGCACCAGACTGCCAATATCGTGCATCAGGCCAGCGACAAACAGTCGCTCCGGATGCAGCACGCGTGCGCGGACCGCCAACGCCCGCGCCAGCAATCCGGTATAAACGCTGTGGTGCCAAAAGGTCTCGATTTTTACCAGTTCGTTCGGAATGTTAGTAAAAGTCTGAACCGCGGAAACCGAAAGAACCAGCTGGTACAGCTCCGTTGTCCCTATCACCGTCACGGCACGACTAATCGTGTCGATCTTGCGACTGAAACTGTAGAAAGCGCTGTTGGCAATACGCAACAGCCGGGCTGTCAAGTTCGGGTCTACCCCCACTACAGCGGCAAGTTCGCGGGTCCCCGTCATCGGTGAATGAATCAACTCAAACACGCGCATGCATACATCAGGCGGGGACACTAATCCCTCGACATCATCGAGCAGGGTTACCACCGCCTCGTGCTTCGGCTGACTGGCCAATGAGCTGTTCTGACTGATCATAATCGTACCAACCGCTTTTCGTTGCCTATTCTAACGACGCACAGCATGGAAACTGGAGAACCCCGTCCGATGCGTTTTGCCGACAGCTTCACACAAATAACAGCTCGACTGTGTTATCCCTTTATGCCAGACGCTAACGTCACACCACAGCCAGGATACCGGGTGCACCCAATGTCAGATTCAGTACAGAAAAATGTCGTCAGCATAGACGCCTATGAACAGATGCGCCGCAACCCCATAGACGGCCCTGGCGCGCAATCACTGCGGGAAGCCGGCAGACTGACCACTGACAGGCTGAACACGCTCCTGGAGCGGATGATGGACAGGGTGGACGACGCACTGTTCGAACGCGCCGAGAAAGCCGAGAACAATATGCTGCAAACGCGCTATTTCGACGCCATGCGGGAACTTCGACTAATCCGCAGGGATATCAGCGAGGACTTCATCACCCTGTTTACCACCTCCTTCAATGAGGGGATCCCGCGCAGCAAGGAAACCAATGGCCTCGAGCTTGACTGGGAAAACGACAGCCCGGCCATGGGACTGGTGGACAGCGACGATCTGGAGGAACAGCTCGCTATCACCAGTATGGTGAACAAGATTCGCGGCAATTGTAAACAGAGCCTGTTTGCCCTGGACAAACGTATCGGCTTCCTGCTGCGCGATCCGGACTTGGAACGCTGGCAAAACCCACTCGGCCCCGAAGCCGTTTGCCACGCATTCCGCGACGCAGCCAAACGCATCGAGTCTGGCCTCGAGATCCGGCTGGTCATCTTCAAGTTATTCGACCACTATGTTGCAAGCCATCTCGACGCGACCTACAAAGAGGTCAATCAACACCTTATCAAGCTAGGTGTCCTACCCGAGATAAAAGCTTCGCTGAGAAGGCCGGCAGCAGCGCCCGGCAGGCCTGCGCAAACGCCAGGGTGGTCCGACCCGGCTTCGACACGAGGCTCCGCATCGGATTATCTGTCGCCGCCCATGGCAGCAGGCGTCACTCCCTGCTATAGAAATACCCCGCAGGTTCCCGATGCGGCTTCGGTCCCCATGGCAGCCGGTATCGAGTCACACCACCAGACGCAGCGCCAGTTTCCCGATGCCGCATCGGTGCCGATGGCCGCCGGCATACACAGCAGTCATACCGGCCAAAACTCGATTAGAGCATCCATCAGCGCCCTGACTTTTCTGCAACATGGAGAGGTTCCCGGCGCTGAACTAGGCACCGTATTTGTCGACCCCGCCGAGTTGGCGTCGGGGCATCTGAACGTTCTGCACGGCATCAAACAGTCCGCACTGGCTCAGAACCTGGGCACGACCGGCGACATGACGATCGGCATTGTCGCCATGCTGTTCGACTACATACTCGAGGACAAGAACATTCCGCATGCGATGCGCGCCATGATCGGGCGCCTGCAGATTCCGGTTCTCAAGGTCGCTCTGCTTGACAACGAGTTCTTCGCTCGAAAATCACATCCTGCGCGGTTGTTACTCAACCGTCTCGCATCCACCGCCATGGGCTGGAACGAGCAAGCAGGTGAACAGGACCCCATCTACCTGCAAATTGAGTCGACGGTTCAGACCGTGCTCGATCGTTTCGAAGACGACATCAGCCTGTTCGCCGTACTACTCGAGGAACTCGAGAAGTTCGTTCGCGACAC
This sequence comes from uncultured Gammaproteobacteria bacterium, assembly GCA_963695455.1. GTDB lineage: Bacteria > Pseudomonadota > Gammaproteobacteria > DSM-19610 > DSM-19610 > Thiogranum. Next base: position 221,851 of record CAVOGN010000007.1, read on the forward strand.
GGAACGTCGGGCTGAACTCAGAGCGGAACGTTCTGCGAAACTCATGGAAGGTCAGGAACGCCTGGAAGCGGCCAAGTCGACCACCATGGACGAGATCGAACCGCGCATCAGCAACGATACCAGCCTGGATTTCGTGCGCGAGTTCGTCGCGACACACTGGAAGAACCTGCTGTTCGTGATCTGTGCGCGCCAGGGCAAGGGCAGCGACGCCTGGAACCAGGCCGTTTCCACCATGGATGAACTCATCTGGAGCGTGAAACCCAAGCGCACACCGGAACAACGGCAACGCCTTGTAGCTATGCAGCCTCGCCTGCTGAACAGCCTGCGCATGGGCATGGAGCGTCTCTCGATTCCCCCGACAGAGCGGGACGACTTTATCGCCAAGCTGGTTCGCGCTCACGGGCGCACTGCCGTGCGAAGCGACAGCACTGAGCAGACAGCGACCGGCGATCGCGAGGCAACGCAAGGCAGTGACGTCGAAGCTGTTGTTCACATCAAGCATCACGCGCGGGTCAGCGGAAAACCGGAAATCGATCAGGAAGGCAACGACGGTGTCCCTGACGACCAGTATACGGCGGCTGCAGGACAGCTGGCGGTTGGCACTTGGCTGGAGTTCCTCGATAGTGACGGGCAGTCGAAGCGTGCCAAACTGAGCTGGGTAAGCCCTATCACCGGAACCCTGCTGTTTACCGACAGAGAAGGTCTGAAGGCAGGAAACTACGGCCTCGATGAAATCGCGCACTTGTTACGTGGCGCACGTGCCCGGGTACTTAACACCGCGCCACTTATGGACCGCGCCGTTAGCACCGTACTCAAGGAGTACAAAAACCAGTGATACCGTCCGGGTGATAACGCAGATCCGTCAGCCAGCCCGATACGCTGATGACCTGAAGCGGCGCGCGCGGCGATAACAGGCAATCAAGGCGTAAAATGCACATAGGCCGAAAGCAGCCCGATAAGTAGCGGCTGATGCGCAAGGTAGATCCACAAGCTGCGCCGCCCGGAAAATGCCAGGATACGCACCGGCCGGTTGTCACGCAGACTGCGCTCCAAGCTCTGAATCCAGGCCAGCCGTAGCAGTCTTTTACCCGTAAACATCCCGATCAATACCACACCAAACCAGGGCAGTAATGGCACATAGTCTTCAGTAGCAGGTTTGTGGGTCATGAGCCCGATCCAGCGCCAGCCGGCCTGATCAAACCAGGAAAACGTACTATTGGCGGCAAATCCAATCAGGCCGATTCCGAGTAGCAGATTCGTCCAGTCAAAACGCAGGAATAACAATCCCAGCACACTCGCCACGGCGATGAAATGCAGTACGCCGAAGAAAACGAATCGCGCTCCAAACATCCACCACGTCGCCAGGCTGACTGCAAGCGCGCAGAGCACCAGCAGCATCAAGCGTTTCAGGTAGCGTTTCCGGTCGAGCCCGTTCCGGGTTGCGAGGACCAGGCTGACGCCAACCAGGCCGAGAAACATACTCAGTATGAAGGTGCGAAAGTTAAGCCAGAAGGCGTCTCGATAGAAATCAAAGTCGGCCAGTCCGAAATATGCCAGGTCAAAACAGAAATGAAACACCACCATGAGGACAATGGCGACGCCGCGCAGCGCATCGACCGAAAGGTAACGCGCGTTTCCTGGCTCGATTTTGGACATATATCGATGATTGACGTAGGCGACGTGCAGCGCTATCGGGATCTGGGTTCGGGCGCCGAGGCTCCGAACGCTGGCCTGGCATCGCGGCGACAGTCCACCCGACTACCGGGGGCTGGGGCCGGAGCATAGAGCAGAAGTACAGACTGGTTTGACAGACCTGCATGTTTGGCGGAGAGGGAGGGATTCGAACCCTCGGAACCCGCGAGGGTTCACTTGATTTCGAGTCAAGCCCGTTCGGCCAGCTCCGGCACCTCTCCGAATTCAACTTTTCTCACAACATCAATGGGAAAAACCGCCGCGATGGATCTCCCCGAGCGCCGGGCGTCATTGTAACCCATGCGCACCCGCGAAGCTAAAAATTACCCGCCCCGACCCGCTAATGTGGGTTAGGCGATACTGCTACCAGTCATTACAATTGCGCCATGCGCCTGTTCCTCATCTCGCTTGCATTGTTGCTCTCCGGCTGCGACCTGTTTACACAGTCGCACCTGCAACGTGTGCAGGAAAGAGGTGTCCTCCTGGTGCTGACCCGCAACAGTGCCACCACCTACTACGAAGGGCCGTTCGGACCAACCGGACTGGAGTACGATCTGGCGGCCGGGTTTGCGGAGTCTCTGGGCGTCAAACTGAAGATAGAAATACCCGATACGCTGTCACGTATGCTGGTCGAAATACAGGAGGGCAAGGCGGACTTCGCTGCGGCTGGGCTCACCGTTACCGAAGACCGCAAGGCCTACATAAACTTCGGGCCCAGCTACCAGCGCATCACACCCCAGCTGGTATACCGCATCGGCACAGCGTCGCCACGCAACCTGGATGGCCTGAACGGCAACCTTGAAGTGGTTGCAAAAAGCAGTCACGCGGAACGATTGAAATCGCTTCAGGATGAATACCCGAACCTGAGCTTTGAGGAAAACAGCGAACTCGAAAGTCAGCAGCTCCTGGATCTGGTATGGGAACAGCTAATCGAGTACACGGTGGCGGATTCTAACGAAGTCGCCATAACCCGGCGTTTCTACCCGGAGCTGCGAGTCGCATTCGACATCAGTTCCCCGGTGCCGCTGGCCTGGGCGTTCCCACCCGGCGAGGACCGCAGCCTGATCGAGAAAGCGGAAGAGTATTTTGCCGCGCTGCAGGAATCCGGCGAACTCGATCAGCTGCTGGAACACTATTACGGCTACGTTTCCGATTTTGATTATGTCGGTACGCGCCGCTACATGAAGCACATCGAGCAACGCCTGCCAAGCTACCGGACCTGGTTTCAGGAGGCCGCGAACCAGACCGGTGAAGACTGGCGCCTGCTGGCGGCCATCGGTTACCAGGAGTCACACTGGGATCCGGAAGCCGTCTCCCCGACCGGAGTACGTGGAATCATGATGCTGACCCAGAACACCATGCGACACATGGGCATCGACGAAAGCCGTCATGATGCACAGGCGAGCATAGACGGTGGAGCGCGCTATTTCGCGCGTATCAAGACCCGGATACCCAAACGCATCAGGGAACCGGACCGCACCTGGATGGCGCTGGCCGCATACAACGTCGGATTCGGACATCTTGAGGATGCCCGCGTCCTGGCAGAGGATGGCGGCGCCAATCCGGACCGTTGGGTCGATGTGAAGAAATTCCTGCCGTTGCTCAGCCAGAAAAAGTGGTACAAAAAAACCCGCTACGGTTATGCAAGAGGCCGCGAACCAGTCCGGTACGTGGAAAACATCCGCAGCTACTATGACATCCTGGTATGGATTACAGACCGGGAGATCCCGCCTGTTCCGGCTTCGCGGGCCCTTACCGTAAACTCACCGGCACTTTGAGCCGTCAGGCAACCTGAACCGGTATCTCGTTGCGTTGGCGAACGATCCGGTTGTCGCTGTCCAGGTACACCAGAGCAGGTTGAAATTTTACCGCGTCCTGCTCGCTCAGCACCGCGTAGGTACAGATAATGATCCGGTCTCCCGGGGCTGCCTTGTGCGCCGCAGCGCCATTGATTGAGATGATGCCTGAACCCTGTTCGGCGCGAATTGCATAGGTCACGAAACGCTCGCCATTGGCCAGGTTATAGATATGGATCTGCTCGTACTCACGAATACCCGCCGCTTTCAGCAACACGCTGTCGATGGCGCACGAACCCTCGTACTCCAGCTCGGAGTGGGTTACGCGCGCGTGGTGCAGCTTGGATTTGAGGAGAGTGATTTGCATCCGTGTTGATTCCTGCCGAAGCACAAGGCCGACATTATCCCAAGATCCGCAACTCCCTGCAAACTATAGCAACTGTAGGCCTTTACACCCGCACATTGTCAATCAGGCGCGCCTTTCCCAGGCGCGCAGCCGCCAGCACCACCTGTGGAGCGCCGGTGCCGGCGGGCACCTCCAGCGTCAGCGCGTTCCGGATCGCAACGTAGTCGGGTTCAAACCCGGCATCCCGCAGGGTTTGTGCGGCGCCGGACTCCAACTCGGCATAGCAGGACTCGCCGTTGCGCAGGCGGGCTGCGACCTCGCACAGGGTCCGGTACAGCACCGGTGCCCGCTGGCGCTCCCGGGCGGTAAGATACTGGTTGCGCGAACTCATCGCCAGGCCATCCGGCTCGCGCACCGTGGGCAGCGCGACGATTTCGATAGGCCAGCCCAGGTCCTCGACCATGCGCCTGATCACCGCCAGCTGCTGAAAATCTTTCTCCCCGAATACCGCGACATCCGGTTGCACCAGATTGAACAGCCGCGCCACCACTGTCGCCACCCCGGTAAAGTGCCCGGGCCGGAAATCAGCGCATAGCCCGCGGCTGACTTGCGGCACCTCGATACGGGTGGTCTCCCCTGATCCGTGCGGATAGATCATCTCGATTCCCGGTACGAACAACAGGTCGACGCTTTCGTCGGCGAGCCTTGCGCGGTCCTGCTCGAGAGTTCGCGGATAGCTGTTGAAGTCCTCGCCGGGACCGAACTGCATCGGATTGACAAACACGCTGACCACCACCCGCTGCGCTGCGCCGCGCGCGCAGCGCACCAATTGCAGGTGCCCTTCGTGCAGGTTCCCCATCGTCGGCACAAAACCAATGCGTTCGCCCGCCGCGCGCCAGTCCGCAACCTGAGCACGCAGTGGTGCAATCTCCTTCAGCATGATCATCACGAGAAACTGTGCTCCGGCCCGGGAAATTCGCCGGCCCGAACTGCGTCCACGAAGGCCCGCAGCGCTTGCGGTATATCGTTCGCATCCGTCAGGAAGTTATGCGAGAAGCGCGGGCGTTTTCCCGGGGTAATGCCCAGCAGATCGTACAACACGAGCACCTGTCCGTCACAATGCGGTCCCGCACCTATGCCAATGGTCGGAATGTGGAGACTGGCAGTGACCTGGCGGGCCAGATCGCTGGGGATGCATTCCAGCACCAGCAGCGAGGCCCCTGCCGCTTCCAGAAGCCGCGCCTCTTTCAGCAGTTTGGCAGCCGATTCACTGTCACGGCCCTGAACCCGGTAGCCACCCAGCTGGTGCACGGACTGCGGAGTCAGTCCCAGGTGTGCGCACACCGGGATGCCGTGAGCGGTCAGCGCCTGTACTGCTTCGGCGGCCACCTGCCCACCTTCCAGCTTAACCATATGCGCCCCGCCTGCGCGCATCAGGTGCGCCGCGTTTTCCAATGCCTGCGCCACGCTCGCATAGCTCATAAACGGCATGTCGACGATACGTAGCGCGCGCTGCCCGCCCCGCGCGACGCAGGCAGCGTGGTAGACCATGTCCTGTACCGTAACCGCCAGGGTCGATTCGTGCCCCTGAACCACCATGCCCAGGGAATCACCCACCAGTAACACGTCCACACCGGCCGTTTCGAGAAGCCGGGTAAAACTGGCGTCATAGCTGGTCACGCAGACGATCTTTTCACCCTCCTGCTTCATGCGCAGAAGGGTCGCGCAGCTCACCGGCGCAGTATCAGGCATGCTTTCCCCCCACGCGCGCCGCCTGCAACCCATCCGGCATCGGATTGAAAAAATGCCGCCCGCTCTTGACCAGAGAGATCTGTTCCAGAAGGGCCTGATAGTCGGATTCGTTCGCCACCAGGTTGATCTCGGCCGCATTCACAATCAGCAGCGGCGCTTCGTCATAGAAGTGAAAAAACTGAGTATAGGCGTCGCACAAGGACTCGAGGTAGCTAAGCTCAATGCCTCGTTCATAACCGATTCCGCGCTTGTTGATGCGCTTTATAAGCACTTCCACCGGCGCCTGCAGGTAGATGACCAGATCAGGTTTCGGTACGTCGATAGTCAGATAGGAATACACCTGCTCGTACAGCTTGTACTCCTCGCTATCGAGCGTGAGCCGCGCGAACAGACGATCCTTGTCCATGAGAAAATCGGCGACGCGCACCGGTTCAAACATGTCACCCTGGCGCAGCTCCTGCATTTGCTGGGCCCGCTGCAACAGGAAGAACAGCTGAGTCTGCAGCGCTACCGCGCGCGGATTGCGATAGAAGCGCTGCAGAAACGGATTGTCCGCCGCCCCCTCGAGCATGAGTTCGCTGCCGAACGTTTCCGCCAGCCTGCGCGCCAGGCTCGTCTTACCGACACCAATCGGACCCTCAACGACAATAAAACCGGGGTTCTGCACGCCTATTTTCTGCCTCTACACAACCGAGCGCGCGGCCGTATCCAATCGCACCAGACGCCCCTTGGGACACGCGTTCAACAGCTCCGCCACCCTGCCCAGACCGGGAATTTCGAGCTCCGCGTCGAGTTCGGCAAGCGGGTACAGCACGAAGTTGCGCGCCGCGATACCGGGATGGGGAACCTGCAAGCGCGCCCCCCCGATCCGCCGCTCACCGTACAGCAGGATGTCCAGATCGAGCGTTCTGGCCCCCCAGTGGCGGGTGCGCTGACGCCCGTGCCGCTGCTCGATCGCCTGCAGCCTGTCCAGCAGCGCCTCGGGCGACAGCGCGGTCCGCAGGCGCACCACGGCATTCACATAGTCGGGCTGGTCCTGCGGTCCCATCGGTGCGCTTTCATACAGTGAAGAACGCGCCTCCAGTTCCGTGCCAGGCAAGGCTGCCAGCTCGTTCATGCCCGTTAGCACCTGCGCTCGGGGGTCGGCAAGATTACTCCCCAGCCCGACATAGGCTACCGTGCTAGCCACCGGATCTGGCCGCCGACCTGCGTTTTCTCGGCCGACGGCGGCGCTTTGCGGGCGTCCCCGATTCTGCCAGTGTCGCCCGGTCATCGGGATTCAGCGCCTGGAACTGCGTCCACCAGTCAACCAGCTCCTTGGGTGCTTCACCGACTTCGCTGCGCAGCAGCAGAAAATCATACGCAGCGCGAAACCGCGGATGTTCGAGCATGCGATACGGGGCCCGACCACGGCGACGCTCCAAACGCGGCTGCAGCATCCAGATCTCGCGCATGGGCAGACTGAAACGCTTCGGCAATGAGGTAAAGCCCTGCTGCTCGCTGGTGACCTGGTTACCGGCGATCTGTGCCGCCTCCAGTCCGCTGGCACCCTGCTGCTGCAGTTCCTGCATGCGCAAACGCACCGGTTCCCACAATAACGCGGCATACAGAAAAGCCGGGGTTACCGGTTTGTCCTCGGCCAGCCGTGTATCGGTATTTTCCAGCGCGCGGGCGACAAAGGTGATCGGGAATCCCTGCTCTTCGTGACTCAACACCTCGTCGGTCAGCGGGAACAGGTAGCGGAACAGATCATAGTGACGCAGCAGCTCGAAGCCGGTCACCGCGCAGCCACCCAGGAACAGCTTGGTCACCTCTTCGAACAGGCGCGCCGCTGGAATATCAGCCAGCAGGTGCCCGAGTTCGTGAAGCGGCGCTTCACTGTCGGGGTGGATGCGAAATCCCAGCTTGGCGGCAAACCGCACCGCACGCAGCATGCGCACCGGATCCTCGCGGTAACGCTGTGCGGGATCACCGATCAGGCGCAGGGTGCCGGCTCTCAGGTCTTCGAGCCCACCGACATAGTCGACCACGGAAAAATCCCTGATGTCGTAGTAGAGTGCGTTGACCGTGAAATCACGCCGCCATGCATCCTCTTCCAGGGTGCCAAATACGTTATCGCGCAGTATGCGCCCCTCGTCGGTATGCGCCACGTCGCTGGTTTCTGCCGCCTCGCTGGCGGAAGCGGCACGGAATGTCGCCACCTCGATCACCTCCCGACCGAAGCGCACGTGGGCGAGGCGGAAGCGCCGTCCGATCAGCCGGCAATTCCGGAACAGGTCTTTGATCTGCTCCGGGCGGGCATCGGTGCCGACGTCGAAATCCTTGGGCTCGCGCCCCAGCAACAGGTCGCGCACGCCCCCCCCCACCAGGTAGCTCTGGAAGCCCGCGTCCTTGAGCCGGTACAGGACTTTCAGCGCGCTGGAACTGATGTTGGCGCGCGAAATTGTGTGCTCGGACCGGGGGATAGTGACGGGTTGCAGCCTAGCAGGGTCGATATCGCCTTGATTGATCACTCTATTTTCGCTTGTCCCTTGATGGCAGGTGGGTATAATATCACCGCACTGAGTTCCATTCAGTGTTCTTGTCGCTCCCTTCGTCTAGCGGTCAGGACACCGCCCTCTCACGGCGGTAACAGGGGTTCGATTCCCCTAGGGAGCGCCATTTCATTGCGGGCCGTTACCCGGAGCCCGTTCAGATACTTATATCCGATGAGCCAGGCTGCCACAACGATTGCGGCACGACACAGCCCGGCCGGGACCCCGTTGGAGATGCCGGCATAAACATGAGGATCTGGCCCGCGGCCGACCGGGGGATTGGTTATCACCCCCATCCGGACAGCGGCTGTGCTGTGCTGTGATCAGCGCCGGTACAGCACTGCATCACTGGAAATCCCACCCGTGCAGAAGTGCGTGCCCGTGCCGGAAATGCTCGCTGGTCTGTTGCTGAGCGCGGCGGGAATGTGTGCGTAAGCCGCCGAGCAACCGCCTTTCGATCCAGCAGACAGCGTAGCGGATGACGGATTCGATCAGAATGATGCCAAGACCGTACAACAGGTCGGCGCCGGTTCACACAACCGAATTACCATCGCCTTAACCCGTCTCGCCGATGGCGGGGTGCAACTCGACCAACGCTATTTGGATCTGGGCGCAGTCCCCGAGGCCGGTGTCGTGTACCACCACCAGGCCATGCACGCGCTGCAAGTCGTTTCGACCCGCAATATCGGGCGGGTGCAGGGCAACGGACCCATTGCCAACCGGCTCCGGCCGAGCCTGATCCGCGTGCCGGCGCAAATCAGCACATGCGTGTCATCGGCACCGCACTAGAATGAGTCCCGATACCCGCGGGGAGACTCCGGGGATACAGCTGCTTTGGGCCGGATTGCGCGCACTCCTTCGCGCTCGACAGGGCCCCCGACGCAGCAATGTCTGCATGACTTGCCACCAGGTAGTCAGCCGGCGGATACCCGAACAGGCGTCCGTAGGTACTGTCGGCGGCACCGGTCAGCACGGCAAACGCATTCACGCCAAGCACCACCACGACAGTCGCCATGGCGATGCCAAGTCGCTTTCCACTGCTATGCATGACACAGCCTCCCCCGCCGTGTAGCGTGCACTGACTCTAGGTCGGACATATGACACAGGTATGACATTATCCGACCAATTTAGTCAGCAATCGCTGTGCCAGGGCACTAAACGAACTTAACTCATTGAATTAACAACATTGGATAGATTTCAAGAAAGGATGACCGGGGAAAAACCGCACTACAAGTGTATCCGCCCGGCGCCAGTCGCACCGGTATAAGGCACACGCCTGCGCAAGCGTCGGCGGGACCAGCCGGTTTGCTATGCGGCGTCCGGGCGCCGGGAAACGGCAGCATCAGCGGATGAGTGCTTCCCGACCCGGCCAGTGCGCGGCGTCGCGATCCTTGCCAAGGGCGTGCCGCATACTACAAATCGCGCCTCGCCTGAAACGCCTGCGGTTAGTGCCTTGACCGGGGGGATGCTCTGAATGGGTCCATATCAGTGGCGGCGCACGCCAGCCGCCGCACTCAATAGCGTGAAGCCTCGGCGAGTTCTTTCATCACCTCATTGAGTGACGCTTCGCTGTTGTCGATGAAACAAACCAGGTTGCCTACACTGCACACCGAGGCCCGCTCCCCGCGCACGATCCAACCTCCGGGCGGAGTCCAGCCCGGCAACTGGGTAAACATCGAGAACTGATCGGTATTACCCTGCACCATGCGCTTGTAGTCGTGGGCGAACTTGGCCAGCCGTTCCATCATGTCTTCACCGAGGCTGCCGTAGCCTTCCACCAGCGCACCATCGTCGCGAAACTGGCAGACCACCGACACCCCATCCAAGGCCAGAAGCTGCTTGATCATGAGTTCGACTCAACTGTCCAGGGCTGCATAGGCAGCCTCGAAATCGGCCTTATCGTTGCGCAGCACGACGCCACGCCGCCCATTGCCGACTGCCGACCACTCCAGCCCTACCAGCGTAAAGCCCTGCACGGGATAAAAGCCGCCCTGTCCAGTTGTCTTTTCCCAGCCGCGCGCCTGCATGGTGGCGATACAGATGTTTGCAACGAATACGTGTGCCAACAGGTCAAGCGCGTCGGCGGTCAGATTGGATTGCTCCGAGATGCGATGCTCGGTCAGCTCACCGCGATCAGAATACTCGAACGCCGCCGCAGCGCCCTGCAGGTTCATCAAACTGTCCAGACTGCTCATTCCGGTTTCTCCGTCTATTTGTCTTTGTTCCAGGTCACAAGGCCCAGGCGACATAGCCCGCCCGCCAGCTCCGGTTATTCCATTGTGCGTCTCTGATGAAGCGCTTGTTCGCAATACGCGACGCGGGAGTTTGGCGAGCGTGCAGCCGTACGTCTGCAGCGGCTAAACCATCTCCTCGACATTTGCCAGCCGCTCCTGCATATACCGCATCACCCGGTTCAACAGGCCCGCCTCATTGCGCAGGAAACAAAACACGTTCGCGACCACGCAAACGGTAAACTCGGGCCCGCGCACCACCCAGCCGTGAACCGGATCGAAGGGGCAGTTTTCGCTGTTGGCACACAGAATTTCAGCCTGCATGTGCGTTCCCATGGTGGTCGCCCGGCACATGATGGAAGCCATGCGCGCCATTTCGTCGCTGAGCTGACCCTTGTAGTTATAGCGGTCTCCGCGGTAGGCATATTCGCCCGCCGCAATTACACCCTGCATCCCGGCCAGCTCGGAATAGACACTCATCCAACCACTCCTTTGTTCTCATTTTCGTTCTGTTGTGTTATCGCACCGCCCGCAGCGAGCCGCCACCACAGCCTGATTCGGGCTTAACTGTTTCATAGCACACCAAACCTGCGTTGTCACCGTTGCGACGTGCGTACGGGGGCGGGTACAGTTCAGCCGTCTCCGACTATTCACAACCATGCAAGACGCCAACACTCCAGCTAGAACCGCAGGTCTTTTGCGCCGTCTGGCCGCCCTGTTCTACGATTCCCTGTTGTTGCTGGCGCTCTGGTTTGTCGCCACCGCTCTGCTGCTGCCCTTTACCGGTGGCGAAGCCGTACCCCCGAACAATCCACTGTTACCGACCTATCTGCTGTTTATCAGCTTTTTTTTCTATGGCTGGTTCTGGCGACACGGTGGACAGACGTTGGGGATGCGCGCCTGGAAACTGCAGCTGCGCAATCTGCGGCCGGGTGCAATCAGCTGGTGGCAGGTACTGCTGCGCATCCTCGTCGCGGTCCCGTCTGCAGTGCTGTTTGGTGCGGGCTATCTGTGGTTGTTGGTCGACAAACGAAAGCTCAGTTGGCACGACCGTTACTCCGAGACCTGCGTGGTGCACCTGCAGGAAAACCCGGATAAACGCTGATTTACACCCCGAGCTTGCCGCCCGCAAGCGGCCCGGCGCGATGCAACAACCACAACCCGGCGATCAGCACCAGCACAGAGGGCAGCAACGCGCTCAACCACGGCGCCATCCCATACACCAGTCCGGCGTGGGCGAAGATTTCGTTGCCCAGCTTGAACGCCAGGCCGACCAGCACCCCGACCAGCACGCGCTGGCCGGCACCCTGCCTGCCCAACCGCCCCAGCACCAGGCTGACCGACAGCAGCAACATGGCAAGCGCCGACAGCGGCGCAGCGAGGCGCCGCCAGTAGCTGAGCTGGTATTCCGGGGCCCTGCTGCCACTGTTCTGTAGATAGTCGATGTACCTGCCGAGCTCGCCCAGCGACAGAGTCTGTGCATCGCGCGTCAGCAGATTCGCCAGGCGCGGATCCATCAGCTGCGGCCACACCGCCTGCTCGACAACCCGCAGCTCGATAGCTGCACCGGTGAAGCGAGTCTCGCGAACGTCCTCCACTACCCAGTGTTGCTCATCAAAACGCGCCCGCGCCACGGCTGTGGCCGAAACCAGGCGCGCCGTTGTATCCAGCTCGAACACGCGCACTGCGGTGAGGCTGCCGTCCGGCTCGCTCTGTCCGACCTGAATGAGCCGCGCCCCGTCGCGCAGCCAGAATCCAGCGCCCTGCTGGATGCCGTTGTCATCGACCAGGGCCGCAGCGCGCATCTGTCGGGCAAGCTGCTGGGTCACCGGCGCCCAGCCCTCACCGATCAATACCGCCACCAGCACCATCAGGACACCGGCCTGCATCACCGCCCGGGCCAGTCGCAGCGGTGAACAGCCGGCCAGGCGAAACGCATTCAGCTCCCCCTTGGCCGCGAGTCCGCCCACACCCAGCAGGGAACCGATCAGCGCGGCCACCGCAAACGACTGGTAGGCGCGCCCCGGCATCGTCAGCAGGACGAACAGCAGCGCGTCGGGCAGTGCGTAGTCTGCGCGGCCGATATCGCCCAGTTCACCGAGCAGCGCAAACATCGCCTCCAGAGCGGCCACCAATACCCACGCAAGCAGCGTTACGGCCAGCACCGTCCTGCCGACATAGAGGTCCAGACGGCTCACGCGGCCGCCCCCTTCGGACCACGCCAGCGCCACACGCCGGTGCTGGCGCCGAGCAGGCCCAGCGCCAGCGCATGCACCCACCATAGCCCGAGCCACGCCGGCATCCGCCCCTGCCCGATCCACAGCTGGCCGACATTCAGCAGATTGAAATACAGCGCGAACACCAGAACACCCAGCCAGAGAGGATAGTAGCGACTCGCGCCCGGGCGAAACCGTGCCAATGGAACCGCCAGCAGCGCCAGCACCACGACCGTCAGCGGGCGCGACAGGCGCGTGTGCAGTTCCGCCGCGGCTGGCGGACCCGCAGCATCCCACAGTTGACCGGTCGGCAGCGCATCCCATTTGTTCGGCTTCTGCACCGGTCCGGCCTGCAGGCGCAGCGCATATTCGCGGTACCGTAACACGCGATAATCGGCGCGCCCCGGCACACCGTCATAACGGTAGCCTTGCGACAGCACCAAATAGCGGCCCCCCCCGCGCGCCGGCTCGACGCGGGCCTGTTGCGCGACCAGCACCTGGGGTCGTCCGGGATGATCGATATGGATGAACACCTGCTCGAGCACCCCCGGCTCGTGACCTGCGCGTGCCGCCAGCACCAGCCAGCGTCCGTTGTGCAAGGCGTGGAACCGCCCCGGCACCAGAGCATCGATATCGACTGCCTGTTCGGCCCTGGCCCGCAGCTGGTAGCCCAGGTGCGCGGTGTGAGGAACCAGCCAGGCGCTCAACAGCGCAACCACGAGCGTCACCAGCAGTACCGGCGGGGCAATGGCCTTATAGAGCTGCGCTGCACCGACGCCGCTCGCCTGCAGCGCCAGAGACTCGTAGTCGCGATTCAGCCGCCCGAACAGCCACAGCAGCGCCAGAAACAGCGCCAGCGGCATCAGGAACACCAGAAAGCCGACCGACTTGAACGCCAGCAGCCACAGCACCGTGTCGGCGGGCAGCCGACCGGCTGCCGCCTGCCCGAGGTAGAGTGAGAACCGCGCAGCGACCAGGACCAGCCACAGCACCAGCGTGAACACCAGCCAATACTGCAGCAGTTCCCGACCCAGATAGCGACGCAAGACAGAAGACATCGGTTCGCGTAAAAAAGCAGAAATCCAGCGGCCACGGATTTCAAATCCGATGCCAGCCTGTTAAATTTGTCCCGGCCCCATAATCCAGCATCCCGGTCACAAATACCAACCAAGGAGTGTTCATGGACTTCAATGTCAAAGTCGGCGATCCGGACAAGCTGCGCACTGCCTGCGTTGTGGTGGGCATTTCCGCGCCCCGCCGTCTGTCCCCCGCCGCCGAGCGTCTGGACAAGGCCAGCCTCGGCCAGCTGCGCGAACTGCTCAAGCACAATGACATTGATACCGAGTGCGGCAAGACGACGCTCATCCACCACCCCTCGGAGCATATTCAGGCGGCCCGCATTCTGGTGGTTGGCTGCGGAAAAGACCAGACGCTGTCGCCGCAGGCCTACATCAAGGTTGCGGCGGCGGCGGCTGTTGCGCTGCAGTCCAGCGGGGCCACCGAAGCGGTTTCCTTCCTGACTGAACTGGAAGTCGAAGGGCGCGATGCGGGCTGGAAAGCACAACGTATGGTGGAAGCCACACGCGACGCGCTGTACCGCTTCGATGAACTGAAGAGCGAAGCCGAGGCGCCCAAACGCCCGTTGCGCAAGCTGACCGTGGCGGTTGCCGTCGACAGTGATCTCGCTGCCGCCCGCGAGGCGGTGCGCGACGGCATCGCGATCGCCAATGGCGTCGAGCTGGCACGCACGCTGGGCAACCGGCCGGGCAATCGCTGCACACCCGCCGATCTGGCCAGCCAGGCGCAGCAGCTGAAACAACAATACAAATCGCTCAAGGTGCAGGTGCTTGAGCGCAAGGACATGGAAAAGCTGGGCATGGGCGCCCTGCTCTCGGTTGCCCGCGGCAGCCGCCAGCCGCCCAAGCTGATTGTCATGCAGTACCAGGGCAGCAAGGCAGGCGACAAACCGGTGGTACTGGTCGGCAAGGGCGTGACCTTCGATTCCGGCGGTATATCCCTGAAGCCGGGCGCGGCCATGGACGAAATGAAATTCGATATGTGCGGTGCCGCGAGTGTGTTCGGCACGGTGTCCGCAGTCGCCGAGCTGGGGCTGCCGGTCAACCTGGTGGGCATTGTGCCGGCGACCGAGAACCTGCCCGACGGCGACGCCAGCAAACCGGGTGACGTCGTCACCAGCATGAGTGGACAAACCATCGAGATTCTGAACACCGATGCCGAGGGACGTCTGATCCTGTGCGACGCTCTGACCTATGCGAAGAAATTCAAGCCGGTCGTGGTGGTGGACATCGCCACGCTGACCGGCGCCTGCGTGGTGGCGCTGGGCAAACATGCCAGCGGACTGCTCAGCAACAACCAGGACCTGGCTGACGAGCTTCTGGAGGCGGGACAGACCAGCGGCGACCGGGCCTGGCAGTTGCCCTTGTGGAGCGAGTACGACGAACAGCTCAAGACCAATTTTGCCGACATGGCCAACATCGGCGGCCGCGATGGCGGAACCATCACCGCGGCCTGTTTTCTGGGCCGCTTCGCCAGCGACCTCCGCTGGGCTCATCTGGACATCGCCGGTACCGCCTGGAAAAGCGGCGATGCCAAAGGCGCCACCGGCCGACCGGTGCCATTGTTGATGCAGTTCCTGTTGAATCGGTGCAACGCACCGCGGACAAAAGCAGCACAATGACACAGATTGACTTCTACCTCATGCCGGGCGAGTCGGCCGAAAACCGCCTGCGTTTCGCCTGCCGCCTGACAGATAAGGCCTATCGACTGGGAAACAGAGTATTCATCCACACCGAATCGGCACAGCAGACACGTCTCCTGGATGACCTGCTGTGGACCTTCCAGCAGAACAGTTTTGTCCCGCACAGCCTGTACCGGGACGCCGGCGAGGCCCCGCCCCCGGTGCTGCTGGCGCACGATGCCGAACCCGATGCCGGCAGCCAGGTGCTGATCAACCTGGCGGCCGAGGTGCCGCTGTTTTTCAGCCGCTTTGAACGCGTCGCCGAACTGGTCGACGAGAATGACGGCGTACGGCGCTCGGGGCGCAGCCGCTATAGCTTTTACAAGGAAAGGGGCTACCCGTTGAGAACCCACGAGATCAGGGGATGACGGATTCCGCCCCGGTCAAGACCGACGCGGACGGAATCCCGCTGCTGGAGAACGCCGTCACGCCGCAGCAGCTGCAGGGCGCAGAAAGGGTGTCCGGCGCAGATCTTACCGACCGGGAACAGGTAGAGCGGCTGCTGGACAACGAAACTGTGCAGTCGCTGCTGGGTGACCTCGCGGAAGACCTGCAGAAGCTGGTCGCCTGGAAGGTTGAGGAAGCGCTGAGACAGGAACTGGAAAAACTGGTGCACGAAGCCACCCAACGCAGCATTCCGCGCCTGCGTGAAGACATAGAGACCCACCTCAGCCTGGCGCTGCCCGAGCTGCTGGCCAGGATTGCCGAACAGGGCCGGCGTTAGACCGATTTCTCTCCCGCTCTGCTGCGCTATAATCGCCGCTCGCGTCGCCGACCCGCAAACAAAGCCCGCTGACTGCCATGGAAAAGACCTACGATCCCCACAAAATCGAACAGCGCTGGTACCAGACCTGGGAGTCCAATGGCTACTTCAGCCCCTCCGGCCAGGGTGAACCCTACTGCATCATGATCCCGCCGCCGAACGTGACCGGCAGCCTGCACATGGGGCACGCTTTCCAGGACACTCTGATGGACGCGCTGATCCGCTTCCACCGTATGCGCGGCCACAACACCCTGTGGCAGGCGGGTTCGGATCACGCCGGCATAGCCACCCAGATGGTGGTGGAACGCCAGCTCGAGGCGGAACAGAAGACCCGTCACGACCTCGGCCGCGATGCCTTTATCGAGCGCGTGTGGCAGTGGAAAGCCAGCTCCGGCGGGACCATCACCCGTCAGTTGCGGCGCATGGGCGCTTCGCTCGACTGGTCTACCGAGCGCTTCACCATGGACGAGGGGCTGTCGGAGGCTGTCCAGGAGGTGTTCATCCGGCTGTACGAGGAAGGTCTCATCTACCGTGGCAAGCGGCTGGTCAACTGGGACCCGGTACTGCACACGGCCATCTCCGATCTGGAGGTGATTTCCGAGGAAGAGAACGGCCATCTCTGGCACATGCGCTATCCGCTCACCAACGGCACCGGCAACCTGGTGGTGGCCACCACGCGCCCGGAAACCATGCTGGGCGATTGCGCAGTCGCGGTACACCCCGGCGACGACCGCTACAAGCACCTGCTGGGCGAGTTCGTCGAGTTGCCGCTCACCGGCCGTTGCATCCCCATTATTGCCGACGACTATGTCGACCCCGAGTTCGGCACCGGTTGCGTGAAAATCACGCCGGCGCACGACTTCAACGACTACCAGGTATGGCAGCGCCACCGTGACGAAAAGGCCATCGCCGACCAGCCGCACGGTGGCCTGATCAACGTTTTTACCGTCGATGCAGCCATTCGGGAAGACGGCGAAGACGGGCGCGACCTGATTCCGGCTGCCTACCGGGGCCTGGATCGCTACGCCGCGCGCAAGAAGATTGTCTTCGACCTGGAGGCGCAGTCCCTGCTGGAGAAGATCGAACCGCACAAACTGGTGGTGCCGCGCGGCGACCGCTCCGGCTCGGTGGTGGAACCCTTTCTCACCGACCAGTGGTACGTAAAGATCCAGCCGCTCGCCGAACCGGCGATACGCGCCGTCGAGCAGGGCGACATCCGCTTCGTACCGGACAACTGGAAAAACACCTATTTCGAGTGGATGCGCAATATCCAGGACTGGTGTATCTCGCGACAGATCTGGTGGGGACACCGCATCCCGGCCTGGTACGACGCCCAGGGCAACGTGTACGTAGGCCGCTCGGAAGCCGAGGTCCGCGCCCGCAACGGACTTGCCGACAGCATCGAACTGGACCAGGACGAAGACGTTCTGGACACCTGGTTCAGTTCCGCGCTGTGGCCGTTCAGCACCCTGGGCTGGCCACAGCAGAGCGAGCGTCTGAAGACCTTTTATCCGACCAGCGTGCTGGTGACCGGCTTCGACATCATCTTCTTCTGGGTGGCGCGGATGATCATGATGGGCATCAAGTTCATGGATGACGTGCCGTTCCGCGAGGTCTACATTCACGGCCTGGTGCGCGATGCGCATGGCCACAAGATGTCCAAGTCCAAGGGCAATGTGCTCGACCCCATCGATCTGATCGACGGCATCGGCCTGGAGGCGCTGGTCGAGAAGCGTACCGGCAGCATGATGCAGCCGCACCTGGCGGAAAAGATTGCCCGCCAGACGCGCAAAGACTACCCGGACGGCATCCCGTCGTTCGGCACCGACGCACTGCGCTTCACCTTTGCGGCCATGGCCTCGACCGGGCGCGATATCAACTTCGACCTGAACCGCATCGAGGGCTACCGCAATTTCTGCAACAAGCTGTGGAACGCGGCACGCTACGTGCTGATGAACACCGAGGACCAGGATTGCGGCCAGCACGGCGGCGAACTGGCACTCAGCAGCGCCGACCGCTGGATCCTGTCAGTACTGCAGCAAACCAGCCGGCAGGTGATCGATCACATTCGCAACTACCGCATCGACCTCGCCGCACAGGGTATTTATTCCTTCATCTGGGACGAGTACTGCGACTGGTACCTGGAGCTGTCCAAGCCCGTGCTCGGCAACCCGCAGGCCGGCGACGCCGAGCTGCGCGGCACGCGGCATACCCTCGTCAGGGTGCTGGAAACCGTACTGCGCCTGGCACACCCGGTGATCCCGTTCATCAGCGAGGAAATCTGGCAGCGCGTCGCACCGCTGGCCGGCGTGCAGGGCGACACCATCATGCACCAGCCCTATCCCGAAGCCGATGCGTCGCTGTCCGATCCGGACGCGCAGACAGAAATGGAATGGGTTAAACAGTTCGTGCTCGGGGTGCGCAAGATCCGCAGCGGCTACAGCATCGACCCGCGCAAGCCGCTGCCGGTGCTGCTGCAGAACGGCAGCGACCAGGATCGCCGGCGTCTGGACGCCAACCGGCACTATATAGCCTCACTCGGACGTGTGGACACCATCGAATGGCTGGACCAGGCGGAAGGCCCGGAATCGGCCACCGCGCTGGTCGGCGAAATGAAGGTGCTGATTCCGATGGCCGGTTTGATCGACAAGCAGGCCGAACAGGCGCGCCTCGGCAAGGAACTGGAGCGCAAACGCGCAGACCTGGAACGCACCGAAAACAAGCTGGGCAACGCCAGCTTCGTGGAAAAAGCGCCGGCCGCGGTGGTCGACAAGGAAAAGCTCAAGGCGGAAGAGCTGCGCGCCGCGCTGCGTCAGCTGGAAGAACAGTTGCAGAAAATCGCGGCCCTGTAGCCGATTCCTTAACCGCAAAGGACGCGAAGGGCACGAAGGGAAAACCCTCTTGAGTCTGCGTAGGTTGGGCTGAGCGGAGCGATGCCCAACCTACGTATCCAGTGCAGTGCGCCATCCCGAGGCGGCCATTCCAGAGGCTCTTCCTTCGCGTCCTTTGCGGTTAAGTTGCGCAGGTTCCGTCCGCCCTCAGCTTTCGTTGTCGAGTTCCGCCAGCCCGTGCAGCACCATGTCGGTGAAGCTGATGATACCGACGATTTTGCCGTCTTCGATAACCGGGGCCCGCGACAGACCGAACTGCTCGAACAGGCGTGCACAGTAGCGGATATCCATCTCGGGACGCACCGTGATCACCGGCTTGGACATGATCTCGTAGATGTTGACCCGCTTGGGCGAGCGATCCTTGGCCAGCACCTGCTTGGCGATATCCGATATCAGCACCACACCGTACTCATCGTCCTCGTCGCGTTTTTCCACGATCAGGGTCTTGGTTTCCACGTGCCGCATGGCGTGCAGTGCATCCTCGACGGTCAGCTTGCCGTCGATCATGTCATAATCGTGCTTCATGACATCACGCACCCGGATCATTTCTTTTCTGGCGCTCATAGCTCTTCCTCCACGCGCTCGACCAGCCGTTTGACCTGATGCGTTACACCCACGGCGTCCTCCACATCGAGCTGGAACGCAATGCCGGTGCCGGGCGACTCATCGAACTCGCCCATGTCGCAGACGGTCTCGAGAATCTGGCGGCTCATATGCTCCTCGACGAGAAACATCAGCACGTCGCGCTGCGTCTCCAGCGACAGGCCGAGAAAGGTCTTGCTCTTCTTCAAGCCCTCACCGCGAGCGTTACTGATCACGGTGGCACCGGTCGCGCCGGCCTCGCGGGCGGCCTCCATGACCTTGTCGGTCTTGCTGTCTTCTACAAACGCAATAATCAGCTTGAAATGCATGGCTCCACTCTCGCTTATGCTTACTCACGGGACTGCTTTCGCTGCCGCCAGCCCCGGTACTCGGAAATCTGCGCGTAAGCCATTACGCTCATAATCGGGAACAGGCTGGCGAAGGCGATCAGCCCGAACCCATCGATCAACACATTACGCCCCGGCACCGTTTCTGCCAAGCCGAGGCCCAGCGCCGCGACCAGCGGCACTGTCACCGTGGAGGTGGTCACGCCACCGGAGTCGTAGGCCAGCGGGATGATGAGGCGCGGCGCAAAAACGGTCTGTATGACCACCACAATGTAGCCGGCGATGATGAAATGATGAATGGGCATTCCCGTCACAATGCGGTAACTGCCCAGCGCGATACCCACGGCGACGCCGAGGGCAACCGCTATGCGCAACCCCCACATCCCGATGGCACCACCGGACACCTGCTGCGCCTTGATCGCGACCGCGAGCAGCGACGGCTCGGCAATGGTGGTGGAAAACCCGATGGCAAAGGCAAACGCATACACCCAGTAGTAGTCGGACCAGTGAAAGGCGCCGGCCACCTGCTCCAGCCCGGCATAGATGAATGCGGGATCCGTCAACTGCGCCGCCATCAGGCGCCCCAGCGGGAACAACGCCTCCTCCAGGCCGAGCAGAAACAGCGCCAGGCCGACGACCACATACGCGAGTCCGATCAGGACCCGGCGCAGATTCGGAAACGGGCGTCGAATGACGAACAGCTGGAAGCCCCCGACGATGATCACAATAGGCAGCACGTCGCGCAGGGTCCCCACCAGGGTATGCAGGATCTCGTCCCAGAGCGTCACTGCACCACCATGCCGTAGGCCATGACGAATATCATCGGCGTCAATGATGCGAAGGCGATCAGGCCGAAGCCGTCGATCATCGGGTTGCGGCCGCGAATGGAGGAGGCGAGGCCCACACCGAGAGCCGTAACCAGGGGCACGGTAATGGTGGAGGTCGTTACCCCGCCCGAGTCGTAGGCGATACCGATGATCTCGCGCGGCGCAAAAGAGGTCATGATGACCACCACAACGTAACCGCTGATAATCATCCAGTGCATGGGCCAACCCTTGAGAATGCGTACCACGCCCAGCACGATGGCAAAACCCACCGACAGCGCCACGGTCAGGCGCAGCCCCTGGGCGTAGTCATGCTGGGACTGCTCGCTGGAGCCGATGGCACCCGCCTGTGCGGCCACCGCGGCAGCCTCGTCGGCGACCGCGATCAACGCCGGCTCGGCAACTGTGGTGCCGAAACCCAGGGCGAAAGCGAATACGATCAACCAGAACAGGCTGCCCTTGCGCGCCAGCGCGTGTGCCAGCGACTCACCGATGGGGAATAGCCCCATTTCCAGTCCGTTGACGAAGAAGGTCAGGCCCAGCACCACCAGCAGGATACCGCCGAGCAGCTGTGCCACATTGGGCAGCGGCTGCTGCAGAACAAACAGCTGAAAGCAGACCACCACCAGGATCACCGGCAGCAGATCCCGCAAACTGCCCACCAACGCCCGTGCCAGCGCTCTCAGCAATTGATTCATCGCCTCAGCACAGCGTCACGTTGGCTGGGCGACCCGCACCACCAGTTGCACCACGCCCCATACCGCCAGCACGAACAGGACCGTCGCGATGAGTCCTACTGCGATATAGGTGGATGCCTTACCGTGACCGAAATCCTCTTTGTGCTTCTTACTGCTCTGCACTCCGAACATGGAAGCGAATACGCTGGCAAAAACACTGAGCAGAGACTGACGACGCCGTGGGGGCGTATTCTCCGGTTGCGACATGCGGACCCCTTTTGAATATCAGAGCTGAATCAATAAACTGGCCGATGCTCTGATCAATTCAATTCAATTGCTGCGTTTAAGTTTGGACTAACAATGCCGTTAGCTACAAGCAGCGTGCGAGAGAAAATCAAACCCACGAATTTTCAGCACGTTAGAGGAATAATAACCCCTCGATCATGCGCTCGGCAAGGACGCGTCGCAGGCACGGCGTTCTACCGCGTCAGATTGGGGACAAGGGGCAACGAATGCCGACGGTACTGCTGCTGGACCGGGAATCGTCCCGGAGACAACATCTGGTCGAGCTCATCAAACGCCTCGACCCCGGCATCCACATCGAAGCCTTCATCAAACCGGAACCGGCGCTGTCGTGGCTTGCCTGGCAGGTTGCCGACCTGGTGGTTGCCGACAGCCTGTTTCCCAGCATGGATGTCGCGGACCTGATCCGACGCATCAGGGCCGTGCCGAGCGGCTCTGACCTGCCACTGCTGATGATGGCACCGTGGGGCAACAAGGAACGCCGCCGCCAGGTGCTCGACGCCGGGGCCACCGACCTGCTCGCCACCCCGGTCGACGACCTCGAATTCCGCGCTCGCTGCAACAACCTGCTCACCCAGCGGCGCCAGCAGCAAATCATCCACGAACGCGCCTGCTGGCTGGAACAGCGGGTCTCCGAAGCGACCGGCGAAATCCGCCGCCGCGAACACGAAACCCTGCTGCGCCTGGCCAAAGCTGGCGAATACCGCGACGAGGAAACCGGTAACCACGTTATCCGCATGGCCAAGTACGCGCGTCTGATTGCGGAGCAGATGGGCTTGTCGAAGAGCGACTGCGACACCATCGAACTGGCGGCACCGATGCACGACATCGGCAAAATCGGCATCCCCGATGACATCCTGCGCAAACCCGGTCGTCTCACCCATTGCGAATTCGAAATCATGAAAAAACATACCCGGATCGGGTATGAAATTCTCAAGGACAGTCCGTCCGAGTTCCTGCAGATGGGCGCCGTCATCGCGCTCAGTCACCACGAACGTTTCAACGGCACCGGTTACCCGCACCGCCTCGGTGGCCAGGACATTCCGCTCGCCGCCCGCATCGTCAGCGTCGCCGACGCCTACGATGCCCTGACCTCGGTGCGCCCCTACAAGCCCAAGTGGTCACTGGAAAAAACCATCGAGTTTCTCACCGGCCAGAGCGGCCGGATCTTCGACCCCGCGTGCCTCGAAGCCTTCATGTCTCAGCTCGACCGGATCACCCGGATCCAGGTTATGCTGGGCGATCAGCCACAGCAGCTCAGCAAGGAAAGCTGAAGCTTCCTATATTCAGGAGTTCCCTGGGCTTTGGCGCGCCGCGCACGTAGCATGTGCTACCAGCACAGGCAGCCCAGGCGCGCATGTTGAGCCGATTAATCCGCTACCACAGACTGTTTCCGGCGGCTTTGCTTGCCGTGCTGCTGTGCGCAGCCAACAGCCACGCTCGCGCGGCGCAAACCCCGGAGCTGATTCTGCCCCGCCACCGGCTGTTGCCCGCGGAGCTGGCCGTCATCGTCAATGACGCTGACCCGCTCAGCGTGCAAATCGGTGACTACTATCGGCGCGCCCGCGGCATCCCGGCCGCTAACCTGCTGCACGTGCGTTTCACGCCGGGGCGCTCACGCATGCCGCAAGCGGAATTCGGCCCGGTCTATGCGACGTTGCAGCACGACACTCCAGAGGGCATCCAGGCCTATGCGATAACCTGGGCCGCACCCTATCGCGTCGACTGCATGTCGATCACCGCGGCCATCAGCTTCGGCTTCGACAAGGCCTATTGCTCGCGCCGACGCTGCGCCGCTACCCGGCACAACCCCTATTTCGCCAGCGCCAGTAGCGCGCCCTGGGACGACTACGGGGTGCGTCCCAGCATGGCGCTCGCCGCCACCGGGTTCGAGCACGCAAAAGCACTGATCGACCGTGGCATTGCATCCGACGGTGCGCAGCCCGCCGGCACCGCCTACCTGGTCAGCACCAGTGATAAAGCCCGCAACGTGCGCGCCGCCTACTACCCGGACATTGCCGCGCGCATGGCGAACTGGATCGACAGCGAAATCGTCCAGGCTGACGGCATTCAGGACCGCTCGGATGTACTCTTTTATTTCACCGGAAAAGCCCATGTGCCGCATCTGGAGAGCCTGGAATTCCTGCCCGGCGCGATCGCCGATCACCTCACCTCTACCGGCGGCCGCCTGACCGACAGCCGGCAGATGAGCGCCCTGCGCTGGCTGGAGGCCGGCGCCACGGGCAGCTACGGTACGGTGGTGGAACCGTGCAATGTGCGGGGCAAATTCCCCCATCCCGGGGTGCTGATGGAAGCCTACGGCGCCGGTCGCACACTGCTGGAGGCGTACTGGCAAAGCGTGCAGCAGCCCGGCGAAGGCATTTTTGTCGGCGACCCCCTGGCAGCACCTTACGACGGCTACCGGCTGCAACGCGAGGGAGACCGCCTGCTGCTGATCACCCGCGTGCTGCAACCGGGCAGGTACCGGCTGTTCTACGCGACTGACCCGGTCGGACCGTTTCACGCCGCGCCGGACCTGCTGGAGGTGGGCTACCACCAGCGGCATTTCCTGCTGCCCGATATCGAGACGGCCAACTACCTCAGGCTGGAGCGCCTTTAGACCGGCCGCGGCGCGCGGCGAGCAATCGGTTTATCTGGGCATCGTGCACCCGCGCCAGCAACACCAGGGCCGCGACGCTGCCGATCAGGGCGTACAGCATGTCTGACTGGGTGTCCCAGGTATAACCCTGAAGGCCCAGGAAGGCTTCTGCGGAATCGCCCGTGGCCAGCGCCGCCCACCACTCCACCAGCTCGTAGAAGGCGCTGAGCGCCAGACAGAAACAGACGACAAAGAAATTGCGCCACGCGGCGCCATTCACAACGGCCAGTCGCACCAGGATTTCGCGCGCCACCATGGCCGGCACCAGGCCCTGCGCCAGGTGCCCCAGCTTGTCGAAGTTATTGCGTTGCCAGCCCATGGGCTCCCTCAGCCAGTCGAACAGCGGCACCTCGGCATAAGTGTAGTGGCCACCGACCATCAGGATAACCGCGTGCCCGAGAATCAGGACATACACCAGGGGCGTGAGGGGAAACCGGCGACGGGTGGCGATCAGCACGGGCAATGCCACCAGCGCCGGCGTCACCTCCAGAAACCAGGTGAAGTAGTCCCTGGGTTCGATGACCGACCAGATCAGTACCGCAACAAAAGTGAGCGACCAGAGACCGACCGGCACCGTGAGCAAAGACGGCAAGTTTCTACCCCCGAAGGCAAAAATATACTTATGCAGTAATAATGGTTTCTTTAGCTGAAATAAAGGGTTTTTTCGCTGCCCGAGAAACCTTACCTCGGACGGCTTCCTGGATTAAACTAGCGGGCGTTGGTCCGGTGCGGCGCGTGTAACAAGATAGAGAAGATCGCGCCGGATACCGATAAGCTCAGTAAAGACAAGCGCTCATCGCGCACCAGTCAGCCATTCGAGGGAACAGGAACATGAGCAAAGCAGCCTCCAAAACCAACCCGGAGCTACTCTCTGACGGACGTCTCGCAGATCTGGACAGCTGGAACGAAGACGTCGCAAACCAACTGGCCGCCAAAGACGGTATCAAGCTGGGGGAAGATCACTGGCAGGTCATCAACGCCATGCGCGATTACTACCGCGAATTCAACGTGTCGCCGGTTAAGAAGCTGCTCAAGCGCAGCCTCAAGGAGCGCAGCAAATCCGACCGCTTCGATGACAAACTGCTCGACAGCCTGTTTCCGCACGGCGTGCTGACCCAGGGCTCCAAGATTGCCGGGGTTCCACTGCCCTATCTGGACGTGGAACTGGAGCGCTCGACAGTCAAGGCCAAACCGGCCAGCGCCGAAGCCAGGCACTTCACCGACAGCTTCGAGTTCGACGGCAGGCAATACCCCGTCACCCACCTGGGCAACCTGGTCGACCTGCATCTCTGGAACGAGAAAGTCGCTGAATTCATGGCCAGCAAGGAAGGCATCAATCTGACCGACGAGCACTGGCAAATCCTGAATTTCCTGCGCAAGTTTTATTTCGAGTACGGCATTGCCCCGATGGTCAAGATTCTGCAGAAGCATCTGGCCCACGAGATCGGACCCGAGCAGGCTTCCCGAGAGCATCTCTACGCCCTGTTCCCCGGCGGTCCGTCGCGGCAGGGTTCGCGCATCGCCGGTCTACCGGAACCACAGGGCTGTATCGACAGCTAGGGCGGACCAGGGCGCTGCTCGGCAGTCCCCCCGAACCAGAACGCGGGATCTCTGGCGAGAAACTCCTGCGCCGGCATGTAGTGCGTGCCGTCGCAGGAGAAGTTCAGGCATACCAGCCCGTTGATCAGATTCACCGAGGCGGCACGCAGATACACCGTGGGGTCGGCGAGGCGCAGATTCACCAGGTTGTCCAGTACCTGTCGCAACTGCGCTGCACCGATCAGGGCATCGTCCGGATAACGGTCTCCCGGGTAGGCGAGACACACCGACGGGTCGATGATTTCCTCCAGTACATGCACCCGGTAACGGCGCGGATCGCTGTTCAGCCACAGCGTGGCGCGTGAACTGCTGTAGTGCAGTTTGACGTGAAAAATGCCGCGCTCCACCATCAATTCGTGAACGATATCGTGCACCTGGTTCAGACACACATCCATGGCCGAAGGCACACGCTCCTGGTTGAACAGGTTCTGTCGGATCGCCGGGTCACCACGAATCTGCCGCCAGCGCGCCGGGACCTGCGCGGCCTGCTGGAGCTGTGGCAGATCACGCAGATCGAAATCGGCGGCAAGACAGCCCAGCGCAATGCCATGCGCCCCATACACGCGCTGCAGAGCCGTCATACAGCTGCGCCGGGTAAAGCGGCTGATGTAGACGTCGGAAAGCAGAAAGTCGCGGCCGGCCGCATAACCGGACAGATAGGGCCGACCACTGAGATTCTGACCGCGCGCGCTGACATTTGCACCGGACTTGCCGACACTGGCACTCAGCTGGCGCCCATTGCTGTCGATGGCATACAACAGATGACAGCAGGGAATCTCCACCAGGGACTCGCGCAGCACCTGATCCAGTGCGTCCGCATGGTTCCAGGCGCAGGCACAGCACTCCGCAATCGGCTCCAGAGCACGCCGCAGCACCGATAACAGCTGCAGCCGATGTCGGTGAATGACGTCGTGCAGTGATTCGTGCCGCTCCATCGACCCGCCCCCCCACTGGCCTGGCCGCCCGACAGCTCCGCGTCGGTCGTTTTGTTGACAGCTCGCTGCAAGCGTCGTGCCTTGCGCCCAAACGCTTTGGCAAAACTTAAAGAATCAATAAATACAGCCACTTGCTTTGCAGACCCAGCTCCTCCTCTGGGGCAAACCGCACCAACAACGCATTTGCTAGCCACAGCGCGCCTCAACGCAGTGCAGAAAACGCCTGCCGGCGGGCGTCGCCCGAACCGGTGCCGACCCGCCAGCGCCGCTGCCGCTGGCAGCATCGGCAGGGCCTGCTAAACTGCGCAAGCGTCTCAACCCGGGAGGACAATCACCATGACAAAGCACGCCATACCCGCACTGGTAATCCTGTGCAGCGTCAGCTGCTGGCCGTCGATGGCGGCCGCGGACCCGGCAACCCACCGCCAGGCGGTGGAGAAACTGTTCGAGCTCACCGACATGCAGCAGAAGATCGCGGAGAGCGTCGACAACGTGCTGGCCATGCAGCTCGGCCAGAATCCGGCCCTGCGCGAACACCGGGACCTGGTGCGCGCCTGGCTGGAAAAAACCATCGGCTGGGAGGGGCTTAAGGACGCCGTCGCGGACATGTACCTGAAAACCTTCACGGAGCAGGAACTCGACGAGATGAACGCATTCTATGGTTCGCCGACCGGCCGCAAAGTGATCCAGCAGCTGCCCGAACTCGTGCAGCAGCGCAACCGCCTCGCCATGCAGCGCATGCAGGACAACATCGCGGAGCTGCAACAGACGATCGAGCAACAGAGCGGTCAGCCGTAGGTTGGGCTTCGCAGGCTCAGCCCAACCTACGGGGCTGGAGCAGCGTCCTCCCGGGCATCACTGCTTCCAGCCGTTGACCGCAACGGCTGCTGCTATAGGAGCGTGCCGGGGCCACCCATCGCGACCAGTATCCGGCGCTCACCTTTGAACGGCTTGCGCCCGTGCGCCACCAGTACATTGTCGACCAGCAGCACGTCACCCTGGTGCCAGGGGAACATCACCTCGGTCTCACGGCACGCACGGCGTATGGCGTCGAGGTCTGCACTGTCGATAGGCGTGCCGTCTCCGTAACAGGCATTGCTCGGCAGCGCATCTGAACCGAAAAGCCTGAGCATGTCATCCTGATACTTGCGGCCGCGGCTGGATACATGCCACAGCGTGGCCTGGTTGAACCAGGCTTGTTCACCGGTATCGGGGTGAGTGATGACCGCCGGGCAGATGGTCCGCGTCCACAGACCCTGCTCCGTCCAGCGAAACTCGGTGCCGGTGACGCGGCAGTGGCTTTCCACCACTGAGCGATCATCGGTCTCGAAAGTGTCCTGCCAGGATTTTCCCAGGCCCCAGCCGTCGTGGAGATTCTGTACGTAGGCGACCTGTCTATCCGCGAATCGGCGCGTGACCACGGGATCGATTGCCGCCAACAGCCTGCGGCTGTCGGCGAGGTTGGTTTCACCGCCCGCATCCGGCGCCTGCAGGCAGAAAAAGAACAGCTTTCTCGGCCACTGGTGGCGGTACGACAGTTCGTTGTGCAGGGGGATCTCCAGGTGGGCGGGATACTCGGTCGAAGTGTAGACCTTTCCCGTGACCGCTGTTCTGGGCGAGTCCCCGCCGGCATAGTTCAGCAACCGTGGCTCGAGCGCGGCACACAGGCGCTCGAATTCGGCCGGCGTCTGCACGGCGAACCCGCGCAGCAGCAGTGCCCCGTGGCGTGACAGTCTGGCTTCGATCCAGCCGCGTGCTTCGTTCACCCAGCCGATTAGGGCGCCAAAGCCCGCCTCGTTTCCCGAGTCCGGCTCGACCAGCAGGGGTAGTTCGCTGCCTTCTATTAGCGCGCCCGATTTCATGCCCGACACACCTTCATGTGCGATTCCCGCGGGAGTTCTGAGTCTTCCGTCATTGCGAGCGCAACGTGGCAATCCCCCAGTTCACGAGCGGCCGCCTGGAGACTGCTGCGTTACCGCAGCGTATCCTTTAGGCGCTTCGCTCCTCGCAATGATCGGTTAAGTGGAGTTTGCGTGACATCCAGTGTACCCGACCGCGCGGCACAGTGGCGCGCCTGCCGTGGGTGCGCGGCAAGAGGTTCAGCCACTCAGCCAAGCTCGATGCCAAACCCTTTGAAAAACAGCCGGAACAGGTCCTCCACCGTGCTGCCGGGTGCCGGGCGCGCGAAAATGTGTATCAGGGCAAAGTACTGCAGGGTCACATAGGCGGCCACCAGGTCGACAACGAACCAGCGGTCCCGGGTCCAGGGCCTGCGTCGGCTCCGGCGCCGCAGCAGGTAGATCTGTGAAACGGTGATCCCCAACCCGAGAAAGAGAAAATAGGGCCAGGTACCGAGGGTGAACATGACGCTGTCCGCCTGCATGCCGTGCATGAAGGTTCGTTCGGAGGCGTGCCAGATGAGATTACCCACGGCCGCGGCCGCCATGCTGGCCGCGAAGATGCGCAGATTGGTGTGTGTTTTGAAATACCTGAAGAACACCGGGTAGTAGAATATGCGCACCAGGAATTCCCGGTAGTGAAAGGCAAAACGCGTCCAGAAGGTCATCAGATTGGTCGCCAGCCAGGGGCGGTTGAAGAACGGGTCGACCTGGTAACCGCAAATCCGCCAGATGCCGACTTTGAAATGATACACGCCGGCAAAAAACATCATATAACGCACCAGATCCAGCAAGGTCGTCAGCAGCACGGACTCGGTGCTGATGTCGCGACCGCGCACGAACTGACGCACCATTTCAGGTGTCCAGCCCTGGTACACCTCGATACCCTGCCGGGTAAAGAAGTCGACCAGGCCGTGACGAACCAGGTTCCACAACGTCAGGTACAGCAGCGCCAGCACCAGCAGTTGCACGCCTGCGATCACAATCCGGTTCTTGTCACGACACAAAAAGCGGTTGTTGACGTAGCTGTAGCCCTGCGCGACGGCCACACCCCAGCCCCAGTTGGGAATCACCCCCGGACTGAAGAACACGGCCAGATACTTATCGATCGAAACATCGGACGGCAACAGTCCGTCCTGGTAATCACTGTGGTACATGGCCAGCCGTGGCCACTGCCAGAAGAACAGCAACAGACCGAGCGGCAGCATCCAGACGGGGCCGTCGGCGGCCTCGCTGAGCAGCGCCAGGCCGATGGTAAGCAACGCCGAGTAGATAATACCGGCGCGCAGGACACGTGCCACAGGCGGCTTTTCCAGGAGGCGCAGAATCAGGTAGCGATACAGGCCGGCCGCCAGGAGCGGCAGTGCCGGCAGCCACAACAGATTCACTATCCCGGCCCCCGGTTCGGAGAAAAGAAAACCCCAGTAGGCGAGAAAACCGGCCAGCGCACTGAACCAGACACCGCGGTTGCCGGCCGGATGAAACACCGCGTAGACCAGCAGGTGCGCCATCAGCAGGCTCGCCGTAACAGCAAGGCCGTACAGCAGCCACAGGGCGACCAGGGACCACAGCACCAAAGAGGTCTGTTTCAACGCCAGGGGCAGATAATAGGCGCACAGAAACGCCGCCATGAGCAGCAGCAGAAACGCCAGCCGCTCGTCGTCCCCCGTGTCCAGGCGCTGGGTGTGGAGTATTTCGATGTTGGATTCGACCCTGCGGTCCTCGCCGAACACGTAGGGGAGATCTACGCCAAGCGCGGATACCAGCTGCTGCGGGCGCGGCAAGTCCAGCCCATCGGCCAGCGGCGTGAACAGATACAGGTACAGGGACAGTACGGCCAGGGTCGCGATCACCACCCCCGGTCGATGTCGGTCGTTGGCCCGTCGCTCGGCATCGCTGACGGGAACATTGTCGAGCACGCCGCGCAAAAGCTCAGCCCGACGGCGTCTGCTTCAGGCGCCGGGCGACGAACTCCGACAGCACCTCAACATTACGGAAATTGCTGCCATTGATATCCGCGCGGGCAATGTCGATGCCGAAGGTCTTCTCCAGGAACAGCACGGTTTCGATGATCCCCAGTGAATCCACGAACCAGTCCGCGAGCAGGTCCGTGGTGTCGGTCAGGGTGCGGCCCTGATTGGGAAACTCCTGCTGCAGAAAGTCTCTGAGGCGGGTGGCGATTTCGTCACGGGTCATGGTGTGTTGTGCTCGTTATCGGGACCATAGAGTTCCACTGTTCGGCGCCGGTCCGGTTTACCCGACGCCGTCAAGGGCAGCGCCGGCACGCTGACCACACGGCGCGGCACCATGTGCGGCGCCAGGCATTGCCGGGCGCGCGCCAGGAGTGCTGCGGGATCCCAGCCGGCAGGATCACTGGGCACTACAAAGGCCCAGGGGACTTCCTGTAACACACCGCGCGAGTCGGGCGCCCCGGCGATCAGGTACTGCGCGACGCCTTCCGGGTGGCCCAGGGCCTGCTCGACCTCGGCGGGGAAAAAACTCCGTCCACCGCAATTGATCATGTCATCGCGGCGGCCGAGCAGGCTGACGAAGCCGTCGGCATCGATACTGCCGTAATCGCCGGTGGCGAGCCAGCCGCCGCCGAAACGCTCTGCGCTCAGCTCGGGCTGTTTCCAGTAGCCCTCGGCCAGCTGCGGACCGCGCACGAAGATCTGCCCGGCCTGATCACAGCCCAACGTTTCATTGTCCGCATCGCGAATGCTGGCGGCCACGCCCGGCGCCGGCCGGCCGGCCGTGTGCAGCTTGTCCGGGTGCGCGCGCGTATCCAGGATGACGGCGCGCGAGCACTCGGTCAGACCATAGTGCACGAACACGCGCGCCAGCGGCAGCAGCGCTATCAGCTGCTGAAGTTCCGCGACACTAACGGCTGCACTTCCGATCTCGATGCAACAGCAGCGCTTTAACGCTGACTGAACACGCTCAACCGGACTCGCCAGCAGCATCCGCAGCAGCGGTGGCGGCGTAAAAAACCCAGTCGCCTGATGTGCTTCGGCCTGATCCAGAACCCCAGTGACCGACAACGGTCCCTCGGCAATAACAACACAACCACCACCCAGCAACGTGGCCGCAACCCGTTGCCAGCCGCCCGACAGCGCCATGGACACCAGCAGCAATTCCCGATGATCATCCGCCAAGCCAAACAGTCGCGACAGGGTGCGCGCGGTCCACAGTTGCTGGGCGTGGCCGAGCACCACACCCTTGGGACTGCCCGTGGTGCCCGAAGTAAAGCGGATGAAGGCGGCCTGCTCCGGGCGCAATGGGGCTGGCTTGGCGGCAGGCGCCGGTCGGGCAGGGGTAAACTGCGCCGTCCTGCCAGAAACCGTGACGCGCAGCCTGACGGTCTCAACAGCGGACAGCGCTGGCGCAGCCTGGTCGACCAGGCACAGCCGGGGGGCCGTCTGTTCGATCACATAGCTCAGACGCGCGGCGGGAGTCTGCCAATCCACAGGCACGGCAACGGCGCCCAGCCAACCCACCGCCAGCACCGCCACGATAGGCTCCACACCGTTCGGAAACACCACCAGCACCCGGTCGCCGGGCTGCACCCCGGCGGCCAGTAGCTGCGCGGCAGTGCCTTGCACCAGAGCGAACAGCTCCCCGTACGACAGGCTGAGATCACCCATCTGCAGAGCACAGCGATCACTGTGACCGTTGGCGACAAGCTGATCAAACAGGGTTGGCGGTTCGGTGGTCATTTTCGAGTGGTAAGACATTCAGCGATCAGCGCTATTCACAAGCATAACCACAAAGAGCGGCAAGGTCACAAGGTAACGACCTGGAAAGCTGCAAGCGGCCATCGCGGTCAGCAGACTGCCCCTACAAAGGTGTCACGCACCACCTGCAGGCGCGCCGCCCTTCGGCGCGATGATGGCGGAACGCCATCGCGGCCAACGCGGCCGTTACTACGCAAGAAATCCGACCAATCTCGACTCCCGGCAACCCGGAACCTGATAACTACCCGGTTCCGCTATCATGTCGGCATGAAGAAACAACATGTCTTTCTCGCCCTTACCCTGGCAATGCCCGTGCTCTTCTTTGCCCTGCTCGAACTGGGCCTGCGGCTGGTCGGCTTCGGGCAGTCCTATCCGCTGTTCATCCCCGTGGCCGAGGCACCCGCTTACCTGCGCGCCAACCCCGATGTGGTCAGACGCTTCATCACCGCCCAGGCGCAGGTGCCGGATGTCGCGATACGCCCCGTGCCGTTCCCCGCGCGCAAACCAGCGGACAGCTTCCGCATCATGGTCCAGGGAGGTTCCACGGCCGCCGGTTATCCGTACGGCTTCGGGGCCTCGCCTGCGGGCATGCTGCAGCAACGCCTGCAACAGACCTTTCCCGAGCGAGACATCGAGGTCATCACCACGGCGATGACCGCCGTCAACTCCTATACACTGCTGGATTTCACCGAAGAGATCATTGCCCAGCAGCCGGATGCCGTGTTGATCTACGCCGGGCACAACGAATACCTGGGCCTGCTCGGTGTGGGTTCGACCTACTCGGCTGGCAGCAGCCGCGCAGTGGTCCTGGCCTACCTGGCGCTGCGCGAGCTGCGTATTGTCCAGTTGCTGGAGCGCGCCTGGCGCGCGCTGGTCGAAGTCAAACAAAGCGCGACACCTGAAGCCGACTCAGACCGTACCCTGATGGCACGCGTGGTGCGCGAACCGCATATAGCCATCGACTCTCCACTCTTCGAACGCGGGGTGGAACAGTTCCGCGCCAACCTCGCCGCGCTGCTCAGACACTATCGCAGAGCCGGTATCGCGGTATTCATCGGCACCCTGGTAAGCAACGAACGGGATCAGAAGCCCTTCGTCAACGCACTGGAGCCCGCAACTGACGCCAAACGCTGGCAGCAGTTCTATGACAGCGGGCGCGACGCCTTTCGCGCAGACCAGCCGGACGAAGCCGAAGCGGCGCTTCGCTCGGCCATTGCATTAGACGACAGCGGCGCCGATGCCTGGTTCGCCCTCGGCGAGGTACTGGAGGAAAAGGGTGAGTTCGAGCAGGCGCGCGGCGCCTTCCTGGCCGCCAAGGACCGCGACCAGCTGCGCTTTCGCGCCCCCGAAGTCTTCAATGCCGTCATCCGCGAACTCGCCGAACAACACGGCGCAACCGTAGTGGACGTGCAGAACAGGCTGGCAACCGAGTCAAGCAACGGCATCGTCGGCAACGACCTGATGCTAGAGCACCTGCACCCCAACCTGCGCGGCTATTTCCTGCTGGCCGACGCCTATTACGACGCGCTGCGTGCCGCCGGACTGATCGCTCCCTGGGAAGGTCCGGTTTCCGCCCGGCAGGCCTGGCAGGATGTCCCGGTGACCGAAGTCGACCGCTTGAACGCAGACTACCAGATGCTGCGCCTCAAGGCCGACTGGCCCTTTAGCCGCGAACCGGGCCCGCCCGGCATTCCGCGCCGCACTACCCAGGTGGAAAAGATCGCCTACGCTCTGTATCAGGGCACCAACAGCTGGCCCGAAGCCATGCGCAGGCTGCTGTCCCATTACCGCTTGAAACGCGACCATATCAACGCAGCCCGGGTTGCCGTGCTGCTCGCCGATGCCCGGCCCTACGATACTGCCCTGCAGCTGGAGGCCGCTACGCTGGCCTCGCAGGTTCAGCGCGAGCCCGCGGCGCAACGCCTGCTGTGGCGCACCGCCCAGGCACAGGTCTCAGCCGGCGACACCCGGGGCGCACGCAACAGTCTGGAGTTGCTGCTGGCGCTGGCACCCGACCATGCCGGGGCACGCCAGCTGCTGGACAATCTGAAGGCGCCGCAGTAAGCCGCTCTGCTGCAGTGAAAAGGTCTCGAATGAATTCCCTGAAAACGCCATTAACCAAGAAACAGCCAAACAACGTCCGATTGACGAACCTCTGCTTTCAGAACCCGTCGGTTGGGCTGAGCGCGCGAAGCCCAACGTGTCAACATCGTTGGGCTTCACGTGCGTTTAGCCCAACCTACCAGAGCTAAATCCCGCCCGGCTTGTCCGCCTCGCCGGTCCCTCCCAGGCAAGACGGCACGAGGAACTGGGCGTCGAGGCTGTAGCGCTCATCGAATACCTTGTCACAGTTGCTGTCGCGGATGACGAAGTTCTTGTGGATGTCGGAATCGTCGTCGCCCTTGGTGTCGAGACTCCAGGCCCACAAGGTGCCCTGGGTGGTCATGCTGAACGCGGTGTCACCGGCGGTGTTAATGTAGCGGCGCACGTGGGTCTCGTTGACCCCGTCGCCGTCGCCGTCATCGTCGTATTCGTTATGAAGCTCGTAATCGGGTAGCTCGGGCGGAAAATACATGCCCTTCTGCATGCGCCCGCTGGCGACCGGTGGCACGGGAGCGGCATCTGCCGGAGCTGCTTCACCGCTGTTCGCCGTCACCTGTGCCGCTGTCTCCTGCCCCTGCTCGCTGCAGGCGCACAAAAACACGGCCAGGCAGAGCGAAATCAAGACGCGGCAGGGCCGAAAGAATAGCCCGGTACCGTGAATGGTTGTCACTGGATGTATCATTCTTGTCAGGGCCCCCAGCCCGTGCGCACTTGAAACCCGGCCTGCCGCCAGCCCATCAGGCCGCCCTCCAGGTGATAGACATTGGAGATGTCGTGCTCGATCAGGGTCTGCTCGGCGAGTCGCGTCCGTCTCCCGTTGATACAGTACAGCACCACGCCGTCGGCATCGAGCAGCTTGTCCAGCTGACGCTCGAGCTTCTGCTGCGGGATATTGATGGCACCGGGCACATGGCCGGACTTGTACTCGCCAACATCACGCACATCGATCACCAGCAGCGGGCTGGTGCCTGTCTGGCGGCCCTGCAGGTCCTGCGCCGTGATGGCCGGGGTCTGGAAGTCTGACCCGAACACCGACTGCACAAACAGCACCAAGAGGACACTGTGCAGGGCTATCAACGGTCTGCCGCCGCTCATTTTTTCAGCTAACCACATAAACGTACGGGCACTCCAGGGTCTAGCGGGGTCTGTTCCTGCCGTCGTTCCCTGCGCCGCCGGGCCGCAAGAAGCCGCGCGGAGCGGATCCCTCGCGTGACGCGCCATCGCGGCAGATGTCTCCCGCCGCGGGAGCGAGTCTACTCCACAACCTTGCGCATATTATCAAGAATTTCCTGGGCGCGTTCCGGGTTCGCCTCCATCTCCCGGGTCTTGGCGGCAATCCACTGGGCTTCCTCATGGAACAGACGCTTCAGGTTTTCATCATAGACCACGACGGAGAAATCGCTCTTGCGCACACCCACCACGTAGTCGCTCAGCTTCTCCTTCAGATACAGACGCCGGGTGGCCTTGCGGGTGGCGTCGTCCTCGAAGTCGGTGAACTGCGCCTCCTGCATGTCGACCACCTTCACCAGGTGCCAGCCAGCCGGCGATTCCACCGGGCCGCCGAGTTCGTCCGGGCCCAGTGCGAAGGTGAACTTGTCCAGTTCCGGAAAACCGGTGCCCTGGGTCACCCAGCCGAAATCGCCCAGGTTCTGCTTCGCATCCGGGTGAATCGAGTACTCCATGGCCGCCTCGTAGATGGTGAGCTCACCCCCGTCGATCTTGGCCTTCGCCTCTTCGGCCTGCTCACGGGTCTCCAGCACCACCATCAGAATCTTGCGCCGCTCCTTGAACTCGATGTTGGCCTTGTGCGCTTCGTAATAGTCGCGCAACTGCTTGTCATCGGGCTCCAGCTGCCCGATCAGGTCCGCCCGGTGCAGGTTGACCAGGCGGGTTTTCCGGAACTCGCCCACCCGGGTGAGGTACACCGGGTCGTTCTCCAGCCCGGCTGCACGGCCTTTCTGTGCCATCAGTCTGTTATCGATAGTGCTGTTCAGCGCCTCCAGGCGTCGCTCCCGGGACAGGGTGTTGATGGGCAGAGTCAACTGCGCCTTGACTTCCCCCCAGGTGATTTTGTTGTCGCCGTACGTCGCCACCACGTCCGAGTCGCTGCGCAGGGCGTCCTCGGAGATATCAAGATGCTCCTCCTGCGGCGTCACATCGATCCCTTCGCGCAGACGCTCGCGCATGGTCGCGGTACGCTGTTTGAACTTGTCCTTGCGTATGCTGGCCTCGATGCCGGCGCGCAACCGTTCGGTCATCTCGGTACCTTCCACGATCTGGTCCTTGTAGAACGCCTCGATCTCTTCGGGTGTGATGTCGATATCTCCGATCAGATACCTGGCACGATAAAGTCCGCCGATAATGCCGTCGGAAAAGGCACGCAGTTCCTCCTGGTATTCCGGGCTCTGGTCTTTGCCCTGTTTCACCGCGTCGAGGTACAGCAGGTTCGCAGTGATCGCCTTGTCCAACAGACCCACCATGACCTGGTTGCGCTCAGGGGTACCGAGCGCCGGGATCGAAAGCCCCACCACCGGGGAACTGTTCAGCAGGGTGTTGAGCTGCGAAAAACGGATCACCTCATCGCCGACCGCGGCGACAGCATCCGCAGGCAGCCCCTTGGGCAGTTCCGTAGCAGACCCGCCGATGGGGCCCAGTGCAAAAGCGGTAATGATCGCGAGCAGAGTTCGTTTCATAGCTCCTCCATCGTTCTTCTCGGGTGCGGGTGGGGACCCCGGCAACGGACCCTACCCCGGCTTACCCAGCAGTCTCGCAAATTCGAAAACAAAAAAGGAGGGGAAGATACTTCCCCTCCTGGTTTCTGATAACAGGCCCCGCTTGCCGACAAGCGGGGCCTGGCTTCCTTGCAGTGTTACCAGCCGCAGGTGCTGCCGGTGCGGGCCACCGAAACGGCCTCCCACACCGTCTGCGCCACACGGC
The DNA here is from genome assembly GCA_963695455.1 of uncultured Gammaproteobacteria bacterium. Taxonomy (GTDB): domain Bacteria; phylum Pseudomonadota; class Gammaproteobacteria; order DSM-19610; family DSM-19610; genus Thiogranum. Next base: position 259,428 of record CAVOGN010000007.1, read on the forward strand.
CCTCAGCCAGGTGCCGCTTCCATTCACGGCCGTGCTCGCCGCCGCAGGACACCTCCCTGAACTCGTCACCATGGCAGGCCTGGCACACAGTGTTGCGTGCGAGGTTGGCGTCACCCTTACCGGTAGCCGGGTTGGTACCGGCAACGGCGCCGAGCAGCTCAATCTCCACCTGGTTCATCATCAGGCGGGACGCGCGGCCGCGCATGGCGTGCTCCTGCCACTCCTCTTCGCGGACAGAGACTTCGTCGCGCTCGTCGTCGTGGCAGTTCACACACATATCATCCAGGGGACTGTGGTTATCCGTGAAAACATGTGCCCAGCCGATGGCCGCGTCCAGACTGTCACGCACCCTCTGGCCGTCGTAGCGCAGATCGTCCATGCGCTCGTGTACGCCGTTGCTGCGCGTCTCGTGACATGCACCGCACTTCAGCGGACCGTGCGAGTCATCGCTGTTCATGCTGGCCGCCTGGGCGTAGCTGGTGGTGTCGATGTTCGGCGTCACCGGGTACAGACCGTGTATCGACTCGTGGCAACCCTGGCAGGTGATGTCCCGGTGGCCGCGCGAGTAGCGCATCAGGCTCGCCTTGGCCGGGTAGTTGAACGGCGCGAAGGCGTTGATGTTGCCGCTCTGCTCGACATAGGGCGCCGCGTGACAGTCAGCACAGTGCGGCTCGCCCGGCGACAGCCAGTGATCGCGGCCGTCAGTGGCGGCACTGAATGGCACCGCGGCAGCCACGGTACCGGTACCCTGGAACGGGTTGGCTGGATGGCGCCACTTACTCTGGTCTGCCTTGTTGGCATTGATCCTGCTCACGCAGTCATCTGTGGTGCAGAAGCTCAGGATATTGACACTCGGATCACCATCACCATCCAGACTGACGCACACATCAACGCCAAAGGTCGGGTTGAATACGCCGGTCAGAGGCGCGCAGGCACCAGGCCCTGTGGTCGAAACTTCGATAGTGGCCACATTGGCATCCGCGATCTCAGCGCGCCAGATCTCGTGGGTGGTGTCGCCGAGCGCGCTGTTCACCTTCGGGTCCAGCCAGTTCAGAACGGTATCTACATTGCCGCCGGCAACCTTGGCGGCGATCTGCTGCAGGCTCCCGCTACGAACGTTGTTGACGCAGTCACCCTCGATCAGGTTGTCGCAGTCCTCGACACGCCAGATCTCCTGGCTGAGCTGGGTGTGACAGTTGGTGCACCAGATACCGCGGGTATCCTGATCGTCACCCGCCAGACCGGCCTGGTTGTAGAACACGTTGTCGGCCAGCCACTGACCCACGGCGTTCAGGTGTGCAGGCGTCTCGGCCCCGTCCCTGTCCTTGTTCGGGTTGGAGTGCACGTCGCGACCGACGAAACAGCCGCCACTCGCGAGACGGTTGTCGCCGCTGGCATAGAAGTTCTCACCGTCCAGGGTGATGGGATAACCGTCCATGTCACCGTCAGAGCGATGCGCCGGGTGGCAGCCCTGGCAGCCGCCGTCGCGGCCGAGGCTGTCGTTGAAGACAATCTGTCCGCCGCTCAACGGGTCGCTCGGATCCTCCAACTCGGTCGCGTTGCGGTGGTTCCGGTGAATCGCCTCGGAAATGGGCCGAATCAGGGTATTGTCGCTGATGCGGGTCGCTGATTTCACCGCGGCGATGACGTTGTCGCCGTGACATTTCTGGCAGATAACAGATTCGTGACCCATACGGGTGTTCTGGATGGGAACCCCGGCGTTCTGGTCAATGCAGTCCTGGGGGTTGACGGGGTCTGTTCCGCCGCAGGCCGGATAATTGGCCGTGAAGCTGGTGCCGTGCTGGGTGTCGTGGTCGACCATCATACTGACGGCGGCGCTCTTCAGGCGCGAATACCAGTCGGAGTCGCCCGCCGCCGTATCGATGTCATAAAAGGCATTCCAGAAATTGTACTCGGACTGCACCAGTGCCCACTGGTCCGGCTTGTTGAGCTGGGGCGAGTTGGGAGCATCAGGGGCGTTGGAATGGCAACGCTCGCAGTTCGGGATATCGATGGGAGCGGTACCGAAACCCACCACCGGCGCACCATTCTGCAGCACAGGGGCGCCGACACCTTTGGCGTCGCCGTCGTTCACGCTGTTATCGCTGGGGTCATAGCGGTGCATCTTGGCGACCATCTTGACATACGGCCGGATGGAGTCCTCGTCAACCAGTCCCGGGTCGCCAAAGAAGTCGATGGTATCCTCGAAGGGCGTCAGCGGCAGGCCCAAGGCTTCCCAGATGCGCGGCGAAGTGAGGGTCACGGGCAGATTCTCCAGCACCTTCATCTGGGTGTAGACGATGGTGCCGTGTTCACCTGAGAAGGTCAGCAGGTTGCCGTTGGCAAGACCACCGCAGTCATTGCCGGTTAGCGCGGGGTGGTTCGGATCGTTACCGATGGATTCGCCATTGGAAGTAACCGGCCCCATCGGGTGTGCCGCCGGACCACAGTCGTACTGGAATACCACGTCCACACCGAGGCGGATCTTGTCGGCCTCAAGCGTGGACTTGTTAGGGTTGTCACCTTCGAGACCGGAGTAGATGTACAGGTGATTCATCCAGCCGTTGGCGTAGCTGTCGGAGATGCTGCCGTCGATGACGCCATCGCCCACCGGCGCGCCCTCGACCCCGCTGTAGGGTTCGGCCGCACTGGATGTCTTGATCGCGCCGTTCGCGGTCTTGGTGGCCTGATCGTAGATGGTCGACCACATGAACAGCGAGTTGCCCTCCACCGCGCTGATCAGGGTGCTGACCTGCGGCTTGCCGCGGCCGTCGTTGCGCGGCTGCGCCTCGTGCTCGTAGGTCAGCACGTACTTCTGGAAATTGCTGCCGCTCAGGTCGTTGTCACGCAGCACCGTCTCGCGCCCGAGCGGATCGATCCCGACGTTGGGGTCACCCTGCAACAGCTTGGCAAAGGCGCCCTGGCCGCTGCTACTCTGCTGGGTCTTCACCACCTGGGCCAGGATGGAGTTGTACGGCGGAAGCACGCAGCAATAGGCGAACTCGAAGCCGGTGCAGTGCATGCCCAGCTCGTAGTTCATCATGATGTTGAAATCGTTCTTGGGGCTGCCGCTGCCGCCACCGCCCCAGCCACCGCCCCAGCCGCCGCTGGATGCGAATGCCGTCGCAGACAACAGTGTGAAGCCCATTCCAACGAGCATCAGAACGACCAGCGTCAGCAGGTTCCTTCCGATACCGCTGGCGGATGCACCAACTCCACAACGTGGGTCTCGAATCATAGCCAGTCTCCTCTTAATCAGCTGTGCTGCGTTGTCGAATTCGGTTTCAAAGCAAAAACTTAGAGCCCGAAGACGCAACTTGTTATACCCCGCAAAGCAGGAATTCCTTGTCATTGCGCCCACTAGACCGCCGGTGGACCGTCTTTGTGACTGCCTCCCAGTGCTGCAAGTTACGCACCACATCGGGGAAACCACTAAGTAGCTGAAAACAATATGGGCGAAAAATCCCAGATCCCCAGACGCCTGTCATGCCTGCCAGATATGTCTGCCAGGCATGACACTTCTGACAGATCCTGTCAGACATAGACTCAGATCCGGGCGGTCTGATTCGGTTCAGGGAGTCAGCAGCTTCTGCATCTCCTTGATGCGCTGCTGGGTGACCGAGGCCGGGTCCTTACTCTGGGCGGACAAGCGTCTTCACCATGTCGGCCTCCTGCTGCGCCAGACGGATGAGCACGTCTTCGTAGACCTGCACCGGGAACTCGTTCTTTCTCAGCTCAACCACGTAGTCATCCAGCTTTTCGTGCACGTACTTGCGTCGCACGTACTTGCGCGTGGCCGGCTCGTCGAGATCGCTGTACTGGGCGTCGCGCACATCGAGCACCGTGGCCAGATGCCACAGGCCACCGGCCTCCACCGGGCCGCCGATCTCGGCCGGCTGCAGGGCGAAGATCATGGCATCGAGCTGCGGTTTCAGCTTGCCCTGGCCGATCCAGCCCAGCTCACCCAGGTTCTGCTTCGCATCGGGCGCCACGGAATGGTCGGCCGCCGCCTGGAACATGGTCAGCTCCCCGGCCGCGATCTTTTCCTTGAGCGACTGCGCCTCCTCTTCTGTGTCCACCATCACCATCTGCACCTTGCGGAACTCGGGCATGGAGATCTGATCGCGATTAGCCTCGAAATAGGCGTTCAGCTGCGCCTCGTCCGGTTGCATCTTGTCCGCCAGGCGGCCCCGGTGAAGATTGATCAGGCGGGTCTTGCCGTACTCGGCGATGCGTTTCTTGTAGACGGGATCGGCTTCCAGTCCGGCGGCCCGGGCGCGCTGCGCCAGCAGCCGCGTGTCGATTTCGCCCTGCAGAGCCGTCAGCCGCGCATCGACTTCCATGGCGAGCGGATCGCGCTGCACGGCACCCTTACCGGCGGCGATCAGCCGATCCTTGACTTCGCCCCAGGTGATGGTTTCGCCGCCCGCTTCGGCGACGACGACAGAATCCTCGCGCCGCGCATCACCCTCCGGGCTGAAGTTGTTCTGGTAGACGCTGACTTCGGCGTCGTCGCGCAGTTTGCCACGCACCTCCGCCTGACGCTCCTCGAACTTGCGCTTGCGCAGCATGGCTTCCGATACCGGTGCGCAGCTCTTCGGTGAGCTCGGTACCCTCGATGATGTTCTCCTTGTAGTACGCCTGGATCTCTTCCTCGCTGACCGACACCTCCCCCACCAGCTGCTGCTGGTAGTAGAGGTCGGCCAGGATGGCATTCTCGAAGCGCCGCATTGCGCTGCGGTATTCCGGGTCCTTGTCCAGACCCTTGTCGAGCGCATCGAGGTAGATCAGGTTGGCGCTCACCATTTTGTCGAGCAGCGCGATGCGCACCGTGTCGCGCTCCGGTGTGCCGAGCGCCGGGATCGATAGCCCCACCACGGCGGAGCTGTTCAGCATGGTATTGATTTCGCTGAAGTGGATGTCCTGGTCGCCCACCCGGGCGACAACATCGCCGGACGGCACCGGCTGTCTGGCTGCGGATGATTCCGCATCAGTCTGCGTGCCCTGTTGCTGCGCGTCGGACCAGGCGCTCATGGGACAGGTGCCCAGCACCAATAGCAGGGACATCAGATACTTGGGATATTTTCTTTGCATTGCGTACTTCTCCAACCGACAGAAGAAACCGTAACGACTGCCCCATCATCCCGCGCTGGCGGCATCCGGTCCACCGGTGTTCACAATGTACTGTCGCGGAAGAAGCTGCAGTAATGACGATAAACGAAGATGTTCAGGCTGAGGCCGGGAGCTGCGAAGACAGTCGCGCCCTCCCGTTGTTTGCGGTGTTAGCCCGCTCCTCCCTTTCGGGAGCGGGCTATACCTTGTTACCAGCCGCAGGTCGAGTTGGTTCTGTCTCAGCGACATAGTCTCCCAGGCGATTTCGGAGGCACGACCCTGCGATCAAATGGTTCCTCCAGGTGTTGCTCCGTGCAGCTCCTGCGCGCCAGCGACCCTGAACGGTCACCGTGGCAGCTCGTGCAGACCGTGGTTTCAGGATCCTCGACGGCCGTGGTCACCACCGTCAAATCCGTTGGTGTCGAGTTCCGCCACGTGCCATCAGATCTCGGTGCGTGAACTGCGACCGTTGATAGGCATGTTCTGCCCACTGTCCTGTTGGTCGGAGGATATCTGATTGCGATTGTCACCGTGACAGTTCAGACAGTAATCATCACGCGGATCCGCATTGGCTGTAAAGGTGTGCATCCAGGACACTGCGGCATCATAGTTGGCGACGATAGGCTGTCCCTGTACAGCAATCCGTCCTGGATATGGCTCGGAACGCCTTCGCCATTCGACCTGGTGGCAGGTGCCGCATTTCAGCGGACCGTGCGAACCGTCGTGGTTCAGGGCAGCCGCCTGCGCATAGGAGGTCGAGTCGATGGTCGGTGTTACCGGGTACAGACCGTGGATCGACTCGTGACAGCCCTGGCAGGAGATGCCCTGGTGGCCCTTGGAGTAGCGCATCAGGCTGGCCTTGCGCCGGGTAGTTGAACGGCGGGAACGGGTTGATGTTGCCGCTCTGCTCAACATACGGGGCCGCGTGGCAGTCCGCACAGTGCGGTTCACCCGGCGACAGCCAGTGATCGCGGCCGTCGGTGGCCGCACTGAAGGGTACCGCGACGCCGCTCATTGTCCGGTGTCAATGAACGGATTGGCCGGGTAACGCCACTGACTCTGGTCGCCCTTGTTGGCGTTGATTCTGGCCACGCAGTCGTCCGTGGTGCAGAAGCTGAGGATGTTGACACTCGGGTCACCATCCGCGTCGAACGTCACCACCGGTCCACCCGGGCCCACCTCGATGGTCGCCAGCAGCGCATCACTCACTGCAGGGTCCCAGATCCGGTGCGAGTGATCGATGCCGTCCGGCGTAGTGTTGCCGTTCAGATTGTTTTTCGGCATCCAGCCAGGATTCGACCTCAGCCAGGCTGACTGCCTATGGCACTGGCGATCTCGCTCAATGAACCCAGGCCGCGCACATTGTTGACGCAGTCGCCATTGATCAGGTCGTTGCAGTCCTCTGCTGCCCAGATCTCCTGACCCAGCTGGGTGTGGCAGTTGGTGCACCACAGGCCGCGGGTGTCATGACCCGCTACGCCGCCACACCGTCCTGGTTGTAGAACACGTTGGTGGCGAGCCACTGACCTACGGCGTTCAGGTGGGCCGGCGTCTCGGCACCGTCGACATCCTTGTTGCGGATTGGAGTGCACGTCACGGCCGACGAAGCAGCCGCCCGCCGCCAGGCGGTTGTCGCTGTCGGCCTGCTCGTTGTCACCACCCAGGGTGATCGGGTAGCCGTCCATGACACCGTCAGAGCGGTGCGCCGGGTGACAGCCCTGGCAGCCGCCGCTGCGGCCGGCGGCATCGGCGAAGTCGATGGTGCCGCCCTCGGAGATTTCGCGGTGCCGCCAGTGGATCGCCTCGGAGATCGGTTTGATGGCATTGCCGTTCTTAGTGGCCGATTTGACCACCGCAATGACGTTGTCACCGTGGCACTTCTGGCAGATCACGCTTTCCTTGCCCAGGCGGGTGTTCTGCGCAACAGGATCGTTGGCACTTCCCGAAGGCCAGTTGGACGTGAAGCCGGTGCCCTGGTCGAAGTCGTGCAGCGCCAGCATGTTGATGGCAGCACCCTTGAGGCGCGAATACCAGTCGGAGTCGGTCGCCGGGCACGATGTTGTAGTACGCATTCCAGAACTGGTACTCCTGCGTCGGTGATCGCCTCGCAGGCTAGCTGCCAGCGTAAGGCTCCGCCGGATGCGGGAACCGAAGTCGCTGCGGATGTAGCTCGGGCTGTTGGTGTTGGGAACGCCATTCGTTTGTGCCGGCACAGAGTGGCAGCGCTCGCAGTTCGGGATATCGATCGGCGCGGTACCGAAACCGATCACCGGGTGGCCGTTGCTGCCGATCACCGCAGCGCCCTGCGTGCAGTTCAGGCCGTCGGCATCACAGGACGCCTCGTGCAGCCGCGCCTTCATGGCGACGTAGGGGCGGATCGAGTCCTCGTCCACCAGGCCCGGATCGCCGAAGAAGTCGATGCTGTCCTCGAACGGCGTCAGCGGCAGGCCCAGGGCCTCCCAGATACCGGGTGAAGTCAGCATGACCGGCAGGTTTTCCAGCACCTTCATCTGGGTGTAGACCACGGTGCCGGTGTCGCCCGAGAAGGTCAGCACGTTGTCAAACGCGCCGTTGCCGGTCGGGCCCATGGGCTGCAGGGCCGCACCGACATCGGCCGGGTACTCGATGTGCCCGGTCACACCGAGGCGGATCTTGTCGGCCTCCAGGCTGGAGTTGTTGGGGTTGCTGCCTTCCAGGTCGGCATAGATGTAGAAGTGGTTCAACCAGCCGTTGGCGTAGTTGTCGGTCGGGTCGTTGAAGTCGCCGTCGCCCAGCACCACGTCATCCACGCCTTCGTAGGGCCGGTCACCAGCGCACCGTTGGCATCCAGCTGCCGCCGAGTCGTAGATGGTCTGGTGGTAGAACAGCGAGTTGCCTTCCACGGCGCTGATCAGCGTGCTGGTCTGCACCTTGCCCTGACCTTCGCGACGCGGCTGCGCATCGTGGTAGTACTCGAGGAAGTACTTCTTGAAGTTGCCGTTACTGTCCAGCTCATGGTCACGCATCACGACCGGACGACCGAGTCCGTCGGTGTTGTTGTGATCGCCTTCCAGCAGACGCGGGAAGTCAGCAGCGGTCACCGGTTCACCCGGGGACTGCGGCTTGACCACCTGTGCCAGGATCGAGTTGTACGGCGGCAGGACGCAGCAGTAGGCGAACTCGAAGCCGGTGCAGTGCATGCCCAGCTCGTAGTTCATGAAGATCTTGAAGTCCGGCTGCTCGGACAGGATGCTGATGTTCACCGTCGTGTCGGCGGAGACCGCACCGAGGGCATCACGCGCCGGTAGGTGAAGCTGTCGCACCTATGTCGTTGTCTGCCAGACTGGGCATTGGCGTATAGCTGAACGAGCCATCGGAGTTCAAGCGTCAGCGATACCGTTGGCCGTGCTGCTCGAACCAGTTGGCGGTCAGCGGCCGCGTGCCACCGAAGTCGTTGTACAGCACGCCGGAAACGCGTGGAGGCCGTAACATCCAGTGTCTTAGCGATGGTGTGGCATAGGCGTCACCGCGCGCGGTGGGTCCTGTTGCGCCGACGACGATGGTGGTGGTGACGGAGTCGGTCTGATTCTGGCCCTGTGAGTCGTGGGATCACTGGCGGTCACCGTGCTGGTGAGCGCGTCGTTATTAGCGCCCGTGCCACTGCCGGTCACCGTGAGCCTGGCCGTCGTGTTGGTCGCACCCGGCGCCACCGTCACGGAATTGGTTGACAGCGTCGAAGGCAAGTTGAAGCTGCCGGTAGCACCCGTCTCGCTGTTGATGGCCAGGCCGAAGGTCGAGGCCGGGCAGGCTGCCGTGTCGTTGTTGGTGACGCTCAGGGTGTAAACGGCGGAGCCGTCCGGCGCGATGGTCTGATCGGCCCCCATGGAGAAAGTAGGCGCGTTACGTACGCAGTTATTCACCGGGTTGACTGTGACCGTCACGCTGGCGGTGCAGGTCTGGCCCTTGCCGTTGGTTCCGTTGAGGGTCGCCGCGAAGCTGCCGGAATTGGCGTAGCTCACCGTCACCGTTTGCTGGTTGGAGCTGGACGGGCTGCCACCCTGGAAGGTCCACGCATAAGTCTTCGGGGTCTTGCCCGAGACGTCACCGGTGAACTGCACCGACTGACCCGCGGTGATCACCGGCGGGGTAGGAACCGTTGTGATAGTGCAGGTGGCACTGCCACCGCCACCGCCACCCGGCTGCGCCCAGGCCGCCCCGGACAACGCCAGGGTCAGCACTATACCCAGCGCGACCAGGCGGTCGAAAAAGGTTGATTTTGCAATACGGCACGAACAGCCAGCGAAGTCAGCAGGACTCATGGACTCTCTCCTCTTTGTGAAAAGCGTCTTCCGGGTAGCCAGCCCGGGAGAACCGCTTTATCCCTCTTTTGTAATAATTCTGTACTAATTCGCCGCGTCGGATCTTCCGGATCCAGCAGCGGGCGAGCGCCCAGGGGGTTCCTTGCGGATTTCTCTGGGCTCTCACTGTTTCGGTCGAGCCTGGCGGTATGGAGGGGCGTTCTGCCAACCCCCAGCCGGCGGGCGATTCAGTCACTTTTGGCGATTGCAATCAACATGCCAGCGCACTGCGACTGCTAATCTCCTGATTTTCTGAATGTTCAGCAAATGCTTATATGCCCTGTAAATGCCACGACTGACAGAGATGACATGACAACCCTGTCACATGGCAGAACTCGGGACAGGCAGCGTGTCCCAGGGTTTACCCGTCGTGCAGACGACTATTCGATGAGCAGACTCAGGGGCAGGTACTCCAGGGCCCGCGAGCGCAGGATCTCGGTGGTGCGACGCACCAGCGGCTCCAGCGGTGCCGCATCGTCAGTCAGCACCCGCCCCGCCGCCACCGTGACCGGGCTGCTCCGGGCCAGGGCCTGTGCCAGGCTCTCCGCGCCCACGGGGTTACCGGGTCGGCGCGGTTCCCGCCGCGGCCGGTCACTCAGCGCGATGAACAGATTCCGGGTCGGGTACGCGTCGGGTACCCAGGGATCGGGGTAGACGTCCACCGTCGGGAACACCGCCCCGGCGCTGGCCACCACCGCCTCCAGGGCGGGAAGCTGGGCGGGATCCAGGTGACTGCCGACCACATTCAGCGCCACCATCCCGTCCGGCTGCAAGTGTGAGCGATACAAGGCAAAGGCCTCCCGGGTGTAAAGCTGCCAGGGGGGACTGCCGCCGAGGAAGGCGTCCACGAAGATCACATCCCAGCGCCGGTCGGTGCGCTGCAGGTAACGGCGGCCGTCATCGACGACGGCGCGCCCCTGGTAGCCGAAATAGTCCCGGGCCGCCCGTGCCACCTCGGCGTCGATCTCCACCACCTGCACCGCCACACCCCGTTCCATCAGCGTCTGCGCCATCACCCCCGGACCCAGACCGATGATCAAAGCGCTTTCGATTCCCTCCAGATACAGGTCGGCCAGCCCGATCATGGCCGCGTCATAGTCATAGGCGGACTCGCCGGTGCGTATATCGATACCGCCCTGGTCCATGCCGTTGGCCACCAGATAACGGTAGCGGTCATCCTGCTCCAGGATGCGCAGTTCGCCATAAGCGGAATGGCGCTTGTCCACCAGCCGGCAGGGCTGCCCCTGGGCGTTCAAGGCCTGCACCGAGTCGCCGCCGGTCGCGAAACCCAGGCCCAGTGGCAGGGCAACGAGCGCCAGGGCCAGCGTACCCAGGGCGGGTTGCAGCAACACGACCGGCACCAGGGTGAGCAGCGCCATGCCCGCAAATGCCGCGGTGAGCGGGGCATATAGAAGAATCCAGACAGCCGCCAGGGTGCCGACCAGGCTGCCGAGGGTGGATACGGCATAGACGCCGCCGGCCGTTCCGCCCAGGTGACCCGTATCACTGGTAGACAAACCACGAATCAGCGCTGGAGAGACCTGACTGAGAAAGAACAGCGGGGGCGCGATGAGGACGCCCGCTGCGATCGCTGCGCCTGTCAGCGTAGAGAGACCGACCGTGGCCTCGATCAGCGGTCTGCGCACCAGGGGAATAGCAGCGCAGAGCAGCGCCCCCAGCGCGGCCGCCCGGCGTGCGACCACCATGCCCCCGGTCACATCGGCCCGGTGTCCGCCGAACGCATAACCGGCCGCCAGCGCCAGCATCGTGGTAGCGATCACCAGCGCCCACACCGCAATGGAGCCGCCGAACACCGGGGTCAATATTCGCGCGACACCCAGCTCCACCACCATGACCGCGGCGCCAGCCAGGGCGGCGAGCAACAGCGCCGCGGCGCGTTGCCCGCGTGGCGCCGAGAGCCGACTCGGTGCTGTTTCCGTATCAGTGATAGCGGTCCTCGTTTACGCTGAGTAGTCCCACGGCAGTTCGGCAACCCGGGACGGGGCTGTATCAGGGGACAGGAAAATGCCGCCTGTCGCCGTCCTGCAATCCAAATGGCAGACATGTCGCCACGGCTCGTCGCCGTGGACAATACTCTGCTGCCGGATGCGCGCGCCCGTTCAGGCTAGCAGTATCAGCACTGCCAGAGCAAGCAACACGCCCGTGAGCGTGTACAGGGTGAGCCGCATGATGCGCCGGATGATGCGCTCGTCTCTGGGGTCGGGCAAGGCGTGAGGATCAATGCGAACCGTAGCCATGATCTCCTCCTGCGCAGCGCTTGTCGCACCACGTTGCGTGCCTGGACAGACTCCTGTAACGCCAGGCGGGTTCTCCTCCTGTGCCAGCCGGCGTCAGCCCCCGGGCGCCGGATACGGCATGTATTGCATACTTGTAGCAGATTTTCGTCGCACCGTGGCGGCCGACCCTGATCCCGTGCACCGCCGTGCCGGTGGGTGACTGTACCGGCACGGCGGGATACGGTCAGCGCTGAAGGTCGTGCAGCTGGCAGGAAAAGTACTCCAGCTTAGCAGCTTACCTGCCGGAACTACTCCCCGATCAGCTTCTTGAGCTCCTCGACGCGCTGCTCGGTGCGGGAACCGGGCTGCGCCGCCTGCTCGGTCAGCCGGGCGATCATGTCCGCCTCTTTCTGCGCCAGGCGCACCAGGTTGTCTTCGTACACCTGCACCGTGAAGTCGTTCTTGCGCAGGTCCGTGACATAGGCGTCCAGCTGGTCGTGGATGTAACGGCGCCGGGTCAGCTTCTGCGTGGCCTCGTCCTCGAAGTCATCGAACTTGGCATCGCTGACGTCGAGCACCTTGACCAGGTGCCAGCCCTCCGTCGACTCGACCGGACCGCCCAGCTCGCCCGGACCCAGCTTGAAAATCAGCTCGTCCAGCGCCGGCTGCGCACGCCCCGCGGCCACCCAGCCCACCTCACCCAGCTGCTGTTTGGCACCGGGGGCAATCGAATAGTCGGCGGCGGCCTGGAACAGCGTCAGCTCCCCGGACTCGATCCTGGCCTTCAGCGCCTCGGCCTCTTCGCGGGTCTTGACCACGACTTCCTGGATCTTGCGCATCTCCACCTGCATGATCCGGTTGCGGTTGGCCTCGTAGTACGCCTTGAGCTGCTCCTGGGACGGTTCGTTCTCCTCGCGCCAGCCTGGCCCGGTGCAGATTCACCAGCCGCGTCTTCTGGAATTCATTCAACCGCGTCTGGTACAGCGGGTCCTTGTCCAGGCCCGCCGCACGGGCCTTGTGCGCCATGATGCGCTGGTCGATCTCGTTCTGCAGCGCCGCAAGCCGGGCGTCGGCCTCCATGGCCAGCGGATCCAGTGCCGTGGCCCCCTTGCCGGCGGCGATCAGGGTGGTCTTGACCTCACCCCAGGTGATGACCTCCTCGCCGATCTCCGCGACCGGCGCATCATCGGCCCGCTCCGCGTCCCCCGCCGGGTTCATGTTGCCCGAGTACAGGTTGATCTCCAGACCCTCGCGCAGCGTCTCCCGCTGCGCTGTGATGCGCTCGTGCAGCTTGCGCTTGCGCAGCGTCGCCTCGATCTGGGTGTGCAGATCCTCGGTCATTTCCGTATCCGGCACCATCGTCTCCTTGAAAAACGCCTGCACTTCCTCTTCCGCTCACCGAAATCTCGCCCGCCATGACCTGGCGCAGATACTGGCCGGCCAGCATGCCGTCGGAGAATGCCCGCAGCTCCCGTTGATACACCGGGTCCTGGTCCAGACCCTGGCGCTTGGCGTCGAGGTACAGCAGATTGGCGCTGATCACCTTGTCCAGCACCACAATGCGCGCCGTGTCGCGTTCCGGGGTACCCAGCGCCGGCACCGATACCCCCACCACCGCCGAGCTGTTCAGCATGGTGTTGAGCTGGTTGAACGTGATCGCCTGGTCTTCCACCCGGGCAATCACATCACCCGTAACGCCCGCCTCGGGCTCCTCGGCCACCGCCACCGCCGCCGACGTGCCCCCCAGCGCAATGGGCAATGCAGTCAGCATCGCAACAATGATTTTCTTCATGAGTCACCTCGTGCTCTGCCTGCTACGCCTGGCATCCCAGGCGTGACGCCGGATCCCGGGCAGCCGGTGCACTGCTGCGCAGCCACACCGCCATCTGTCGGACATCCAGCCGGTAAATAAGAAAAATGGAGGGGAACACCGTTCCCCTCCATTGGTTGACCATCACCCGCTCCGCTCCCTCAGAGCGGGTGCCTTCCTGCCGTCACCTACCAGCCGCAGCCGCCCAGCGGTGCGGAGAGGTCTTCCCACACCACCTCGGAGATACGACCCTGGATCAGGTGACGGTTCCAGCCCGGAGTACAGCTGTTGACGTTCGGTACTCCACCATGGCAGCTGCTGCACAGCTGGTCACGCTGGGCACCGGCCACTTCACCAAACACCTGGCCGTTGTTGACGGCACGCTCGGCGTTGTCCATGGCCACACGCGAAACGCGGTTGACCATGGCATGCTCCGTATATTCACCGTCGGTGACTATCCGGCACCTCAGGACCATGGCAGTTGGAGCACACATCCTGGGCCGGATCGGCCTCGGCCGTGTAGGTGTGCATCCACTTGACCGCGACATCGAAGCTACCAGCCACCGGGATGTTGTCCTGCCCCGGCGTGGTCGGATCGTTGTAGGTCAGGTTGTCCACCCAGGTCGGGATCTGGTTGCCATCCACGTGGGTGTGACAGGTAGCGCACTTCAGCGGACCATGCGAACCGTCGTTGTTCAGCGCCGCCGCCTGAGCGTAGCTGGTGCTGTCGATGGTCGGGGTCACCGGATACAGACCGTGAATCGACTCGTGACAGCCCTGGCAGGTCACGTCCTGGTGGCCACGGGTGTAGCGCATCAGGCTCGCCTTGGCCGGGTAGTTGAACGGCGGGTAGGGCACTGAAGTTGCCGCTCTGCTCGGTAAACGGCGCCTGGTGGCAGTCCGCACAGTGCGGCTCGCCGGGAGCCAGCCAGTGATCGCGGCCGTCGGTGGCGGCACTGAACGGTACCGGTGCACCCGAGTTGTTCACCGGATCGATGAACGCATTGGCCGGGTAGCGCCACTGGCTCTGATCGGTCTTGTTGGCGTTGATCAGGCTCACGCAGTCATCCGTGGTGCAGAAGCTGAGGATGTTGACGCTGATGTCACCATCCGCATCCGTGGTCACCACCGGGTTACCACCGCTATCGACCTCGATGGTCGCCACGTTGGCGTCCGGATTGGCAGGATCCCAGACCGCGTGGGTCAGATCCGTCGTACGGTCGAAGCCATTGACCTTGGGATCCAGACTGTCGATCGCCTGCTGCCAGGGTCCAGCCGACCGCGGTCGCAACATCAGCCAGGGTCGGCTCGCCACGCGGGTTGACCAGGCAGTCGCCGCGGATCAGGTCGTTGCAGTCCTCGGTACGCCAGATCTCCTGGCTCAGCTGGCTGTGGCAGTTGGTGCACCAGATACCGCGGTCGTCGCCCTGATCCTGCGCAACGTTGGCGTATCAAGCCAGTCACCCACCGCGGTCAGGTAGCTCGGCGTCTCGGCACCATCGACATCCTTCATCGGGTTGGAGTGCACGTCGCGGCCGACGAAGCAGCCACCCTGGTTGAGGCGGTTGTCACCGTCGGCGTTGAAGTTGTTACCGCCCAGGGTGATGGGATAGCCGTCCATCACACCGTCGGAGCGGTGCGCCGGGTGACAGCCCTGGCAGCCGCCGTCACGACCGAGGCTGTCGTTGAACACGATCACGCCACCCTCACTCGCATTGCGGTGCTGGTTGTGAATCGCCTCGGTGATCGGCGGAATGGGGAATCCACCACTCGTTCCCGATCGGACATTGGCAATCACGTTATCGGCATGGCAGCGCTGGCAGATGACCGACTCGTTACCCAGCCGCGTGTTCTGCGGGATGTTGCTCGTGTTGGTCAGATCAGTCAGGCCGTTGGTCGACGAACACGCATAGCTCTGCGGATCGATGGTTCGGATCGGTCGGATCCGGATTGGCCGAACACTCCACGCCGGCGTAGTTGGCGGTGAAGCTGGTGCCGATATCGTAGTCGTGCAGGGTCAGCATGTTGATCGCCGCGCCCTTCAGCCTGGGGTACCAGGTCGAATCCACGCCCGGGACGATGTCGTAGTAGGCCAGCCAGAAGTTGATCTCCAGGTTGGTCATGTCCTCCAGCCCGGTGCCGGCCAGCGGCCCGCCGTGCGGGTAGCTGTAATCGGGCCGGTTCCAGTTGGGACTGTTGACATTCGGATTGCCCGTGGCCGGATCGACCGAGGGCGCCGAGTGGCAGCGCTCGCAGTTCGGGATGTCGATCGGCGCCGTACCGAAGCCGATCACCGGCTCGCCGTTGCTGCCGATTACCGGCGTTGCCCGATCGGATACTCGTGCAGCGCAGGCCTTCATGGCCACATAGGGCCGGACCGCATCTTCGTCCACCGCACCCGGATCGGCGAAGAAGCCGATGGTGTCCTCGAACGGCGTCAGCGGCAGGCCCAGGGCCTCCCAGATGCGCGGCGAGGTCAGCATGATCGGCAGGTCTTCCAGCACCTTGGCCTGGGTGTAGACCACGGTGCCGGTGTCGGCCGAGAAGGTCAGCAGGTTCTCGAACGCGCCGTTGCCGGTCGGCCCCAGGGGCTGCAGGCCGGCGCCGGAATTCGGCTGGATACTCCACCTGGCCGGCCACACCGAGACGGATCTTGTCGGCCTCCAGACCGGTATTGCCCTTGCCTTCGAGGTTGGGCGCGCCGGTCTCCGGATCGACGTAGATATAGAAGTGGTTCAGCCAGGCATTGGCATAGTTGTCGGTGGCCACATCGCCGATCACACCGCTGCCCTGAATCACGCCATCGTAGCCATTGTAGGGGCCGTACACCAGCGCATTATTGCCGTCCGGCTGGGCCGAATCGAACACGGTGTTGAAGTACTGCAGCGAGTTGCCCTCCGCGGCACTGATCAGCGTACTGGTGTTCGGCTTGCCGGTATTGCCTTCCTGGCGCGGCTGGGCGTCGTGGTAGTAGCGCAGCTGGTATTTCTTGAACTGGCTGGTGGTGGCATCCCAGTCGCGCACCACCGTCTCGCGGTTCAAGCCCGTCCAGACCCGCGTTCGGGTCGCCTTCGAGCAGGCGCGGGAAGCCGTCGACAAAGCTGGTTGCCGGCCCTGGCCGGGTCACCCTGGGCCGGCTTGATGACCTGCGCCAGGATCGAGTTGTACGGCGGCAGGACGCAGCAGTAGGCAAACTCGAAACCGGTGCAGTGCATGCCCAGCTCGTAGTTCATGAACGATCTTGAAGTCGACCTGCTTGGACAGCGCCTGGATCACGACCGTGGCCGGGTCCGAGGCGACGCCGTTCGCATCCACCGCCTGGTAGGTGAACTGGTCGATCACGTTGTCGGTCATGGTGCCACCCGGGGTGTAGGTGAACGCCGCCGTCCGCACCGAAGAGCCAGGGTGCCGGCGGCCGGGCCGCTGACCAGCTGCGCCGTCAGCGGCGCCACGCCACCGAAGTCGTTGTAGAGCACGCCGGACAGCCGCGAGGCCGTGACCGTGATCGGGTTGCCGACCGGGGTGGAATACAGGTCACCACGGGCAGTCGGGGCTTCGCCGACGGGCGGCTGCGGTGCACAATCGAGCGGCGCATTGCTTACGTCCGCCTGGCCGCAGATCGCGCTGTCGGGTTGCTCCACCCGCACGGCGCAGGGCACCGGCGCCGGGTTCCGCAATCTGAAGCTGAATTTGCCGGATTTACCCTTGACGGTGTCCAGCGGTACATTGCCGGTGTCATAGGCGTTGTAAAGGACGATGTTGCCATCCTTGATGCCCGTACCCTTCACCGTGAGCACGGTGTTCTTGCCCTGGGTGCCGAAGCTCGCTTCGTTGATGGTGATGCCGGTACAGGCCGGGGTTTCGACGCCGGTGCCCGACAGCGCAACATCGGCAGTCTGCGGGTTGGTGGCATCGTCACTGCGCCAGCGTGAGGGTTCCCGTGTCGGGACCTAGATCCAGCGGCGCGTAGTCGACAGACACGTTGGCCGTACCACCCGGCGCTACCGTGAACGCCAGTGGTGAGGCGCTGAACTCAAGCGACCCTGTCAGAGTGGCGGTGATGTTGCAGGCCGCCGCACCGTTGTTGGTCACCGTGGTCGAGAGCGTCGAGCTGGTTCCGGTGGTAACGTTGCCGAAGGCCAGCGAGGTCGGGGCCACGCTGAAGTCGCACGCATCAACCGGCGGCTGCACACCAGTACCGGACAGCGGAACATCAACATTCTGCGGATTGTTGACGTCGTCGCTCGTCAGGTTGAGGTTGCCCACATCGGCACCCAAATCGGCCGGCGAGTAGCTGACAGACACCGTGGCCGTACCGCCATTGGCGGCGACCGTGACCGGTGATCCGGAGGTCAGGGCAAATTCAGCCGACCCGGTAACCGTCGCAGCGATGTTGCAGGCCGCGGTACCGTTATTGGTCACCGTGGTCGACAGCGTTGCACTGGTGCCGGTGTCGACATTGCCGAAGGCCAGCGATGCCGGATTCACACTGAAGTTACACGCATTGGGCACCACCACATTGCCGGTACCGCTGAGGTTCACCGTAACCGTCGGCGAATCGGGATCGTTGCTGGCGATAACTAAGGAGCCTGTATCCGGACCGTTATCAACCGGGGTGTAGTCCACGACTACCGTCTGGGATGCATTCGGTGCAAGGGTGAAGGGTGTGCCTGGAGGATTCACCAGGCGAATTCATTGGTACCGGACAGATTGAGCGCCGTGACGTTCAGATCGGCCGTACCGTTATTCGTGATCGTCGTGGTCAGGGTGCTGCTGTTACCCACATCAATGATGCCGAAGGCAAGACTCAGCGGGGCGACGGCGATATTAGGCGCAGCCGCCGGCGGATCCACGTCGCCAGCGCCGGGGTACGTGTTGGTGCCCGCTGAGACACAGCCGGTCGCGGGTCCAGACAGGCATCGCGCCGGTGGTCCAGCCGGGCTGGGTGTTGGCGTTGGTTTCCTCCAGGTTAGCTGAAACCACCCGCATCGCCATCGGAGTTCACACCCGTAACAGCCTGAATGCGCTGCGTGATGGTTCCGGTGGCGCCGTTGCACTGGGCCAGCGCAAGGCCGTAGGGGTTGATGTTCTGGGTGCTGCTGCCGTGGCACAGCTGGCAACCGGCGTTGTTATCCGACGTGGAGCCGGGATAGAGGCTGCTCCAGGTGCTCGCATAACCACTGGTGGCATACGCCTGAAGGCGCCGTCACCAGTGTCGTGACGACTGCCAGTGCGGCCGTCAGAAAAAATGCAGACCACCGCGATTCCCGCGGTCCCTTGGGTTTCGTAGTCATGCTGCTGCCCTCCTCCGGACAAAGTTATTCTGCTGGCAAACGGAACGGGACCCGGCAAGACATGCGCCTGCCGGGCCGATTTTCAAGCTCGGATGGGTAACCGCGTGCATTTTCTCCTCCTCATCACCACCGGCGTCTCCGTGACCGAGACTTCCCGGGGCTAGTGACGCTCTTGTTGCCCCCACTCTTTGACGCATTCTTTTGGCCTCTGCGGGCTTCTCGCGCCACCGGCCGCAGGCTGCACCCGCACCGGTTGAGTATTGTTGCTGGGTTAGATAGCAAGTTTCGAACCAGGAAGTGCCGTGCGCTAAGCCTCTGTTTAACCTGAGCGGCGAAGCGGGCGCGGCCGACAACGCATGCCTCGTCTGACATGACATATGACAGTGGTGACAGACATGCCGACAGGGTTGTCATACATCATCCCAGGTGCCGGAATCCGGGAGTTGCGCACCGCCACCGCGCATCGCTTCAGTTTGCGGCCGCCGGCTTTTCCCCCAGAACCTTCAGGATCTGCTCCTCGAAGGCCTTGTAATCGCGGGCACCGACGACACGATTGCCTTCGACCTCGTCGCTGGCGGCCTTGCCGACAACAAAGGTCGGCGTACCGGTGATCTGCACGCTGCCCGCATCCCTGGAACTCTGATCAATGCCGGCCAGGTGGCGGTCGCTGGCCAGGCAGCTCTTGAACGCCGTTGCGTCCAGCCCGATGGTCTCCGCGTATTTCGGCAGATTCTCCGCCTCGAGTTGCTTCGCATTGGCGAACAGGACACTGCGCATCTCCCAGAACCGGTCCTGCTCTCCGGCGCAGTGTGCAGCCTGGGCAGCCTTGCGGGCATTCTTGTGGAAGCCGAGCGGCATGTCCCGGACCACCCACCGGACCTTGCCGGTGTCGATGAACTCCGCCTTGAGCTTCGGGAAGGTGTCGTTGACGAACTTGAGGCAATAGGGGCATTGATAGTCGGTGAACTCGACCACCGTCACAGGGGCATCGGCCGAGCCCAGGGACTCGCTGTCCTTGATCGAAACCTTGGCCGTCTGCGGCACGGGGGGCCGTCGGGGTGCCTGGGCAACAGCCTTCTTGTCGATGCTCTCCAGCAGCTTGCGGATCTCTTTGAGTTCCTGGAGTACGGCGTCCGCCTGGTCGCGGGTGATCGTCGCCGGTTCATTCCCGGCGCCCGCCTGCTGCGCGCTGGCGCCGGGCATCCAGGCGGCGTTCAGCGTCGTTAACAAGAAGATCGCCGTGCCATGGGCCAGCCGGCGTCGGATGCGGGAAAGAATCGCGATGGATCGAATCATGAGTTTACCTGCCTGATTGAGTGGGTCGGGATCCGGTGGCCGCTTGGGCCGCGTCCCTCACTGTATCCTGAGAGCAAAAAAAAGGGGAGGAGTCGCCTCCTCCCCTTCAGCTTGCCAGTCAGACGGACCTAGCGGCAGGTCACCGAGGTGGTGCCGGTCAGAACATCATTGGTCGGGTCGTCGTTACCCGGCGCACTGATGGTCGCCGTCCAGTCCACGGTCCCCGTTCCCGCAGCCGTGCAGGAGACGGATACGGTGAACCCGAACCTGGTCTCCGGATTGCCTGGCACGACCTGTTCGGTGACGCTGGCGGGCGTCACTACCACTCCGAGGCCCGCCGACGCCGTACCGGTCAAGGTGACAGTGGCATCCTGCGTGAGCAGCGTGCCATCACCTCTCACCGTCGCCTTGCGGCTCACCACCTGGCCCTGCTTGACGTTGAGCTTGTTCGGCGCCTGCAGCCGGCTCAGGTAGACGTCGGCCACCGGCGCCGCGCAGTCCGGATCGTCTGCATCGGTCAGACCGTCGCAGTCGTTATCCAGACCATCACTGCAGGTCGGGCTGTCGAACGGACCCTCGGTCCCGGCCGGCTGATCCTGCGTGCACACCTGGCCGCCGTTCTGGCAGACGAAGGTACCGGCGGCGCAGATACCGGCGTTACCGGTGTCGCACGCTCCATCGACGAAGCCGTCGCACTCGGGATCGGCACAGTCGACCAGACCGTTTCCGGTGTCGTCGATGCCGTTGTCGCAGATCTCCACCACCGGCTCGTCACAGTCCGGATCGGCCGCGTCGGTCAGACCGTCGCAGTCGTTGTCCAGACCGTCGCTGCAGGTCGGGCTGCCGAACGGACCTTCGGTCCCGGCCGCCTGGTCCTGCGTGCAGACCGGGCCGATGGCCGAGCCGTCACAGGTCAGGGTGCCGGCACTGCAGATACCGGGGTTGCCGGTATCGCAGGCGCCGAAGGTGACGCCGTCACACTGCGGATCCTCGCAGTCGATGAGACCGTTGCCGTTGTCGTCGGTGCCGTTGTCACAGACCTCCGGCGGCACAGCGCAGTCCGGGTCGGTCGCGTCGGTCAGGCCGTCGCAGTCGTTGTCCAGACCGTCGCGTGCAGGTCGGGCTGTCGAACGGACCTTCGGGCACCGCCTGCTGGTTCTGATCGCAGAACTCCTGCAGCTCGCGGCAGGCCGTGGTCCCGGCCGCGCAGATACCCGAGTTGCCGGTGTCGCAGGCACCGCCCACGAAGCCGTCGCAGGCAGGATCGGCGCAGTCGACCAGGCCGTTGCCGCTGTTATCGATGCCGTCGTCACAGATCTCCGGCACGGGGTCGCAGTCCGGATCGGCCGCATCGGTCAGACCGTCGCAGTCGTTGTCCAGACCGTCGGCGCAGGTCGCATCACCGAACGGACCCTCGGTACCGGCCGGCTGGTTCTGCTCGCAGACCTGGCCGCCATTCTGGCAGACATTAGGTACCGTCGGCGCAGACACCCGGCAGACCGGTGCTGCAGGCACCATCCATGAAGCCGTCGCACTGCGGGTCTTCGCAGTCCACCAGGCCGTTGCCGTTGTCGTCAACGCCGTTGTCGCAGACCTCCGGCGGCGCGGCACAATCGGGGTCGGCCGCGTCGGTCGCACCGTCGCAGTCGTTGTCGATGCCGTCGGTGCAGGTCGCATCGTCAAACGGCCCTTCGCCGCTCGGGGTGCCTTCCTGGCAGGTATCGATGATGTCCGGCGTCTGGCAGACTTCTTGACCGCTGGCCGAGCAGGCGCCCACACCACAGCTGGTCGGTCCGTAGACGAAGCCGTTACATTGCGGATCTTCGCAGTCGATGAGTCCGTTGAGGTTGTCATCGATGCCGTTGTCGCAGGTCTCCTGCGGCGCGGCGCAACTCGGGTCGGCCGCGTCGGTCAGGCCGTCGCAGTCGTTGTCGATGCCGTCATTGCAGGTCGGATCACCAAACGGCCCTTCGTTCGTCGGGGTGCCCGGTGTACAGGTGTCGATCTGGCCGGGGGTCTGACACACCAGGTTGCCGGTGGCTCGCACAGGCGCCCACGCCGCAGCTGGTCGCGCCGTCCACAAAGCCGTCGCAACTGCGACTCTTCGCAGTCGATCAGACCGTTGCCGTTGTCATCGATGCCGTTGTCACAGATCTCGGGCGCGGGCGCCGGATCCAGCGTGGTGCCGGCAGGTGGCGTATAGGTATTGGTGCCGGCAGACGCACAGCTGCCACGATTCCAGACCGGCACTGCGCCGGTGGTCCAGCCCGGCTGGGCGCTGGCGTTGATCTCTTGGAGGTTAGTGTATCCCCCCGCGTCCCCATCGGAGTTGTCGCCCGCGGCCCCGTTGATCCCGGCGGTGATGTTGTTCCAACCGCTGCAGTTGGGGGATATGTCAAAGCCGTAGGGATTCAGGTTCTGCGTACTGGTCCCGTGGCACAACTGACAGTTGGCGTGCATCCGAGTTCGAAGCGCCATAGATGCTTTGCCACGTACTTAGATAGCCACTGGTTGCGTGGGCGGCTGACGCTGCCACAAGCAGCCCCAGCGACGCCATCGACGAGAGGACGACGCCGCGCGCCCTTCGCCCTGTTTTACTTCCATTACGGATTGCCATTTAGGTCTCCTCCTTCCATGACGCCGTTAGTTCTTAGTGTTCCGCTTGCTTCTGCGACGCTGGGCTGGCCGAGCCACGCCGGTTCGTCGCCGCTCACATCCTTAAGTATTGGACTGGAACATGTGCGGGCCGCACGACACCCGGGCATCGCGGCCGGCCCACCTACGATTAGCAGTGTCCTGGCAGCAAGACGGGTGCCAGGTCGCTGCAGCCGGGCAACTCTTTGATTGGTCATAGAAGGTGGTTGTCCAATACCGCGCCCTCGACACCGTATGTCATGACACTCCTGTCAACGGTGACATGCGTGGCAGACCTGCTGGCAGTCTGGCGGATGATCTATCGGTCCCTGACCGGATGCTGAAACGGCCTATTGTAGCGTGCTGCGTTGCCGCGGCTTGGAGCGCCTGCGGGGCGAAGCGTGACAGGAAGCTGGAGAGCATTCGCTCCTGCTTCCTGGACGACCTGGACAATGGCTTGTCAGGCCAGGTCTATGGATCGCCGGCGTGTCGCCGGCCTGGTTGATCGACACCAGCTCCAGCTGGTAGATGAGCGGCTGCAATCCGAGCATACCGCGTTTCCTGGTTCCTCCGCTCTGAGCCAGCGAAGGGGGTAGGTACAGCTCCCACCGGGCACCCTCTTCCATGTACTGCAGCGCTTCCTGCCAGCCAGGCATGAGCTCCGCCACGCTGAACTTCGCCGTCCCCTGGGAGCGGTCGAACTCTCTGCCATCGGGCAAGGTTCCGCGGTATCTCAGCACCACGGTGTCGGTCGCTGTCGGCGACCGGCCACTGCTGTTACCTTTCTTCAGCACCCGGTACTTAAGGCCGCTTGGCAGGCTGACGACTCCGTCCTGGCCGGCGACTTCCGCCAGGAAGCCCTCGGCCTCGGCGCCGATGCGCGGACGCGGCGTCGGGTTATCCTCAGATTCGGCACCCGGCGGCTGTCCCGCATCCGGCTCAATGGTGTCGCCGCCGGTCGCTGTCTGCCAGTAGGATTCCTCCCCGCTCAGCAGTCGCGCCGGAGCAGAGCTCCCGTCGCCAACCTGGCCTGTGGCGACGGGCGCCCCCTGCGGATCCAGAACGGCCAGCAGCTCGACAACGAAAATGACCTCCTGCGCGCCCAGCGGCCCGGGTTTCGGGAACGCCAGTTCAGTTGGCAGGTACACTTCCCATTTGGCCCCTTCTTCCATGTATTGCAGCACCTCCTGCAAACCCGGGATGGCCTGACTGAGGCGAAACGCTTCGGCGTCTCCGCCCGGCCCGGTGCTGCCGAACTCGGTGCCGTCCGGCAGCATGCCCCGATAGCTGACCACAACGGTATCGCCCGGCTGCGGCGATCTGCCGCCGCCATTCCTGATCACCTTGTATTTCGCG
Organism: uncultured Gammaproteobacteria bacterium; assembly: GCA_963695455.1. Lineage (GTDB taxonomy): Bacteria > Pseudomonadota > Gammaproteobacteria > DSM-19610 > DSM-19610 > Thiogranum. The sequence continues at coordinate 283,504 of CAVOGN010000007.1, forward strand.
CCACTGGGCAGTCCGACCACCGTGTCCTTCATGAAACCCTTTTCCGTCTCGCTGCAGGGCTGTCCGGTTTCAGAACCCTCTTCACACAGCTTTTCCACCGCTCTCGCCTGCGCGGCGTCCTCCATCAGATAGGCCTCCACCTTCGGCGCGGACCCTCGCTGCTCTGCGCGGGGCTTGACCAGCGATTGCAGGTAGGGGGCCACCTGCCGTCTCGGTGCTTTGGCCGCAGGGTCGGGTGCCGCCGCGGTCTGTCCTGCGGGCGCTGTATCGGCAGCTGCGGGTTCCGGCCCTGGCTTGTTTGCCTGGTCCGGCGCCTGCCTGGGCAGCGACCTGAGGTAGGGCGCAATCTGTTTCGATTTATCGGATGCGGCGCCAGGCAGCTCTGCAGGTGTGGGCGCCTGGGCGACCGTTGCCGGCGAAGGTTCGCTTGCTCCTGGCATCACCCTGGGTGCCCAGCTCTGCCACCGGCTGGTCATACCAGAAAACATCACGCAGTTTTATGGCTCCTGCCACCAGACCCACCACGAGCACGACGGCGGCAGCGGCGCCCACCCAGCGGCGACGCCGATGGCGCCTGAACGGCACGGTAGTGGCCGACGCCACCGGTTGCAGCGCTTTGCCCGGTATCAATTGAACCGTTTGCGGTCCGGCTTCCTCCGAACCAGGAACCGCACCCGGCGATCCGGATTGCGCGGCTGACTGCGGCGCCTGGTCGACCTGCTCCAGCTTCGCCTTGAGCTGCGCGAGCTCTTTGTCGGACACTTCCTGGCGGTAGTCCGCTTCCGCCAGCGACAGCTGCAAACCCTCGATCTCATGGTGCGCATCGGCCAGCTGCGACTCCAGCTCGGCGATCCGCTGTTGCAGCGTCTCCAGCTGCTCGCCATCGCGGCGCTGGGTGGCGGCGTATTCGGCGGCCACTGCCTGCCTGTCCTGTTCGAGCGAGCGGTTTTTTTCACTCGACGCGACCAGTTCCTGTTCGGCAGTGGAAAGGCGCTGGGCGACGCTGTCGAGTTCGGCCTGCAGCCGCTGTTCGCGCGCCTGCAGTTCACCGATCTGCTGCTCGCGCGCGGCCAGCTCACTGCGTTGCTCGCGCAGCTCGTCGTTCAACGCCCGGCGCTGCTGCTCGGCGTCGGCAACCCGGCTCTCGGCGGCTGCCAGCGCCGCCTGCAGCGACTTCAACTGCGCGACCAGTTCGTCCAGCTCCGGTTTCAGCGCCTGTGCTTGCTGCTGTGCCTCAGCGCGGCGTTGCTCGGCGGCTGCAACACGCCGTTTCAGTTCGTAGGCTTCCCTGGCGCTTTGCTGCTGCTGCACCTCCAGTGCCGCGAGCTGCCGGCCTTTTTCATCCAGCCGGTTTTTCTGCGCCTGCAGCGCCACCGCCTGCGCTTCGCGGCGCTTCTCTCCGGCCTGCAAGGCGGCCGATGCCTCGGCGAGCGCGGTTTGCAGCTCTTCCACGCGCTGCGACGCCGCGCCGCGCGCGCCCTCACTCTCCGCCAGCCGCTGCTGCACATCATCCAGTCGACGCTGATCGCGGCTGTGCTCGCTTTCAGACGCGCTGGCGAGGGTTTCCAGTTGCCGCGCGAGCGACCGGTTTTCACTGCTGAGGGTTTCGTATTCCTGGGCATCGGCAAGCAGCTGGCGGGTCAGACCGTCGATCTCGGCACCGCGCTGTTCGTCCCGGGCGCGCAGTTGCGCCAGCTGCTGGTCACGCACAGCCGTATTGCTGCGCTCCGCGTCGAGCGCCTCTCCCAGCTGCTGGCGCTGCTGTTCGACATCACGCTGCGCGGCAAGCGCGGCCTGCAGGTCGGCCTCCAGCGCCTGGCTGGCACTGCGCGCAGCTTCCAGTTCGGTTTCGATGTCGGCAATCTGCCGATGCAGCGCGGCGATCTGTTCGCCATCCCGGCTGGCGGTGCGGTGCAATTCGTCGCGCACCGCGTCCAGCTCCGAGGTCAGCGCCTCGCTGAACAGCTGCGCCGTGGTGAGATCCTGCTGCAAACCCGGGACCCGGGCCTCGAGCTGTTCGAACTCGCCCTGCAGCTGTGCGCGCTCAGCCTGCAGGGTGGCGATACGGTCGTCGCGCTCGGCAAGGCTGATTTCGCTATCGTTCTTTTCCAGCTGTACCCGCTGCAGCTTTGCCTCGGCCGCGCCGAGCGTAGCGGTAATGTTCTCGAGGTCCTGGGTGGCGGCGGCCAGCTGGAGGCGCAGGCTGTCGATCTCGGCGCGCTGTTGTTCGTCGCGCGCCAGCAGATCCGCCAGTTGCTGCTCACGCGCCGCGCTGTTGCTGCGTTCCGCGTCGAGCACCTCGGCGAGCTGCTGGCGCTGCTGCTCGGTATCGGCCTGCCGGGCCGTCACCGCTTCCAGGTCCTGCTCCAGATCCTCGATCCGTTGCACGTCGCGGCGCCGGCTGGCGGCGTTTTCGTCGACCAGAGCCTGCATGTCCCGCTCGAGCGCGCGGTTTGTCTCACTGGCCGAGGCAAGCTCCTGCTGGACAGCAGACGAGCGCTGCGCCAGCGTCTCGAGCTCGCCCAGAAGCTGCGCTTCCCGCGCCCGCAGGCTGTTGAGCTCCTGCTCACGTCCGGCGACCCTGCCGCGTTCCTCGCGCAGCTCCTCGCTCAGCGCCTGGCGCTCCCGCTCACTGTCCGCGACCCGCGCCTCGGCATGTTCCAGCGCGCTGTGCAGGGTCTTGAGCTGGGCCACCAGCCCGTCGAGTTCCGGCTTCAGCGCCTGGGCTTCCTGGTGCGCCTGGACTCGGCGCTGCTCGGCTGCCGACAGCTGCTGTTTCAGGTTCTGTGCTTCGCCTGCCAGCTGCTGCTGGTGCGCCTGCAGCGCCGCGAGCTGGCGGTCTCTTGCGTCGAGCCTGGCTTTCTCTTCCTGCAGCGCCGCTGCCAGGGCTTCGCCGCGCTTCTCGCTGTTCTGCAGATCCGCCGCCGCCTGTGCCAGCGAGGTCTCGAGGTCCTTTGCCCGCGCCTGTTCTGTTGCGGCCTGCCGGGCGGCGGCCGCCTGCAGGTCCCGCTCCAGCGCCTCGCCCCGCCGGCGCGCGTCCTCCAGCTGTGCTTCGACCTCGGTAATGCGCTGCTGCAGCCCGGCGATCTTTTCGGCATCCCGGCTGGCGGTGCGTGCCGAGTCATCGCGCAGGGCTCGCAGTTCGGACTGCAGCGTCTGGCTGGATTCCCGGGTAGCGGCCAGCTCCTGCTGCAGAGCCGACAACTTTGTGTTAAGGCGCGCGACTTCGCCGCGCAGCTCGTCCCGCTCGGACTGCAGCGCAGCGACCTGATCGTCGCGCTCGGCGAGCGCAATCTGAATATCGTTATTGGCGCGCTGGGTGCGCTGCAGTTTTGCTTCGGCAGCCTGGAACGCGGCGCTGACGTCGGCAACAACATCCGGCGGGGCGGCGGGCAGCGCAGCTTCTGCCGGGGCTTCCGCTACCGGCGTCGCTGCAGCTCCGGCAAGCGCGCGGGCCCGGGCCAGCTCCAGATCGACGAACGCCTGATCCCGCTCCTGTTCGAGCCGGCTTGCCTGCTCCTCGAGCTGTCTGCACTCGGCGCGCGAGGCCGCCAGCTGCTGCTGTAACGCACCCAGTTCGCGTTCCAGCTGCCGGAACGGCACCGCATGGCTTGTGAGGGTATCCACGGCCCGGCGCCAGCGCGGTTTGCGCCGCAGGTCGGACCGTCGTGCTGCCCGACTGGTGCCGGTCCTGCCGGGCGAAACGCTCGCAGCGCCCGCCACCGCGCTGTCGCGGACTGCGTCGGGGCCGTGCGGCGGCGGCGCGAGCCCCGGCTGCACGGACTGCAGGTACTGTTCGGTTCGGGCGAGATTTTGTCGCGCGGTGTTGCGTTGCCTGGCGAGCAGGCTGACCTGCAGACCGAGTTGGCGGTACTTGTCCAGCGCGCCAGCCAGTTCCCGGCGCACAGCAGCAATCTGGAGCTCCAGCTGAGCGGCTCTCATGATCCGGACTGCCTGCCGGCACCGAAGTTGTTGCGCCAGTGCGGCTTTGCGCTCGCCAACCGCTGACCCCTCATAACGCTTTAACGCTGTCCGCAGCTTTGTTTTTCTGTTGTTTCTGCCTTCCGTTGATCGTATCTCGACGGTTTTCCCTGGCCGCCCGCCGCGGTGTACCCACGCCACGAACGCCAGCCTCGAACGAGGTGGTCGTTCGCGGCCCTCTGTCTTCCAATGGTAACAGTATAGTGCAGCCAGCTGCCGACAGCAGCCGCCGATTCGAGCAACCCTGCGGCCGGATGGCATCCATTTGCCCGCCGATGCCCGCCAATCCGCGGCGCCAACAGGGGGCCGGCCTGCACCAGGCACGCCATAACCCCGGCGTTTGTGGCTGTTTTGTGAACCAGCACCGCTGGACACGCCACACGCTTCACAGTATTTCGCGCCGGGGCTCCCTATTCTGGCTGCACGTTCAACACAAAGGACCCCCGAGCATGAAAAGACACAACCCTAGCGGCGCGGGCACGGCTGGACTGCGCTTCGGAATATTCTCGCTGACGCTTGCCTTATCCACTGCCTACGCGGCCAAGCCCGGGACTGCAAACGGTTTCGATCTCGATATCCAGCAGTTCCGCGCCACCACCAAGGTGCAGTTGTCCAGCCGCAACGGAGCGGACATCCGCATTGACCTGTCGGTGCGCAACAGGAGCGATGTGGACAGCACAGCAGTCGCGACACTGGTTGGACGTACGATACCGGGTAACAGCCGGGTTATAGCGCGCCAGTTCGATGTGTATGACCCTCCGGGCGGCGGGGCGACCGCAAATTCGTATACGATCGATCCGGCCGACATCGACATGGGACCGTCGTTCGGCGGCATCCGCTGGACAGTGTACCTCGAGGATGACGACCCGGATTTCGACACGGCCACTGATATCACGGTCATAAGGCCCTGATCGAGTCGGGCACGGCCGAGACATCTGGCGGGCCACCCGTGCCCGCCTTGCTTTTGGGTACGCAAACAGTCTCCTGATGCTGCCATCGGTTTGTCCCGATAGCCCTGCCCGCCACACGCCTATCACCAACTCCCCGACCCAGACGCGGCGGTTCCTTGCCACTGTACAGTCGTCCACTTTGCCGCTCTCGCGGCCACCCTCCGATTGATCGGCGCCAGCCCGCGGGCTAGGATGAGATCCAGGGTTGCAGGGATTGCCGCCCTTCGCTTATGCCACGGCTAATACGACTGGATTGATTGAGGGTTCACCGGAACAAGAACAGCCTTTCACGCCATCGGAGGAGAATCCTGATGTTTCGCAATTTCGTGCCTGCCGCCCCCGTGACCGGATCTATTCTGGGCATGCTGGCAGCACTGCTCGCCCCTCACCCGGGCTCAGCCGGGCAGAGCGCCGCGGCCGCACCGGCCGAGCACGCTGACCACACCGCGCATCACGAGCATCACCACCACCATGAAGTCGCCCCCGGCTACCGGCGCTCGCTGGCATCCTACCCGGTCCCCGCGGTGACCCTGGTCAACCAGGACGGTCATCAGGTCGCCCTCCCGGAGCTGCTGGACGCGGACCAGCCGGTGATGCTGAACTTCATTTTCACCACCTGCACCGCCATCTGCCCGGCGATGAGCGCCATCTTCGCCAAGGTGCAGAGCGAACTCGGCAGCGACAGCACAAACCTGCGCATGGTCTCGGTTTCCATCGATCCCGAGCACGACACGCCTGAGGCGCTCAGCGCCTATGCGAAGCGGTTCGACGCGGGGCCGCAGTGGCAGTTTCTGACCGGCAGCCAGGATGACAGCATCGCGGTACAGCAGGCCTTCGATGCCGACCGGGGTGACAAGATGAACCACGCACCGCTGACCCTGTTCCGTGCGACGTCGGACGCACAGTGGGTGCGTTACGAGGGTTTCGCCACGGCAGCGCAGCTGGTGGAGGAATACCGCGGCACCATCCCAGACTGATCGCCGGAGGCCCCAATGGGCAGCATCGCATGCAATGCACCCCCTTCAGGTAAAAAACGGCGCGACTGCGCGCCAAGGTCGCAGCAATGTGCAACGCGCGCACTCCGTGCGGGCATCGTCCTGCTCGGCGTTGTTATCAACGCCAGCGCCCAGGCCGACGACACTGCCGCACGGCAGGACACTGCGCAGACCCGGGCCGGGTACAGCGCCGGCTACGCCTTCGGCGGCCAGCTGGCGGAACTGCAGCGCCAGCGCCCGGAGGTCGAACTGGAAGCGGTGTTTCAGGGCATACTCGATGCCCTGTCCGGCGCCAAGCCCCGGCTGAGCGCCAGCGACATGGACGCAGCACTGCAGGAACTCGAACGCAAGCGGACTGCCGGCGTCTCTGAACCTGACAAAGCGCCACAGGCACGGGTGCGGGCACGAAGCGGCGGCTACGCCGACGATTTTGCCGCCCTCAATGCAAAACGCGAAGGCGTGGTTACACTGCCGAGCGGCGTGCAGTACGAAGTCCTGCGGTCAGGCAGCGGCAAGCAGCCGGGCAGCGATGATGCCGTGCTGGTCAGCTACCAGGGTTCGCTCACCAACGGCGCCGTGTTCGACAGCACTTACGACGACGGTGAACCGGCGCGCCTGCAACTGGACGAGATTGCAGTACCGGGCCTGAAGGAGGCGCTCCTGATGATGAACGAGGGCGCCAAGTGGCGGTTGGTGATTCCGCCCGACATGGGGTTCAAGACCTCGGGAAACAACATGCTGCGCCGGCGGGATCTGATCTATGACATCGAACTGGTGTCAGTCGAAGCCACCCCGCAGCCGGCGGCGACGCCCGCGACAGAGGCAAGCCCGGCGGCAGAGACAGACACAGCTCCCGGCACCACACCCGCCAGCCCCGCTGCGCAAAATCCCTGAGCCAGCCTCAGGGCACGATACGCTTGCTGGCGGCAACCAGGCGACTGGAGTCCGGCGAGGCGTAACGCATGATGGCACCACCGCGCACTGCCACGCGCTGCCGCGGTCCCAGACTCATGCGCCCGTAAAAGGCGACATGGCTGTCGGGGTCGACCAGATCGGTGCTGTCGTCGTACTTGCTGACCAGAGTTTCCAGCGTCTCGAGCAACTGCTCGCGACTCAACGGGACCGCCGCCCGGCGTACTTCCTGTTCGCGGATTTCCGCCAGCGCATCGTTGAACAGATAGCACGCCGCATAGGCATCCGCCTGCAGGCGCCGGCTGTCATGGCCAGCGAGATCGGCCAGCTCCAGCCAGCGCTCGAGTCTGAGTCGGGCGATTTCTCCCTGCAAACCCAGATCGTCGAACAGCGACACATAGTGGGCACGCAGCTTCCACGCCGCGGGCAGGTCGAGCGCCTCGGGCGTGGCGAGCAATGCCGAAACAAACACCCGCTCGGACGCCGGACCCTGGGGTAGCTCGGTGACCAGCTGCGCGATCTCGTCCGGGCGCAGCCACAGAATCAGGAGATCGTCACCCGACAGACCGTCGAGTGCCGCGCGCGGCGAGGTCATACGGTACTTGCGCACCGCCATCGACCCGGGGGTGGCATTCAGGCGCGAGCGCAGCACATCAGCAGCCTGCCGGCCGCTGGCATCCGAATACACCTGGATGATGTTCACGCCGCCGTCCCCTGCAGCGCTGTGATCCGCGAGGTAACCGGCGAGAACCCGCGCCTCGAGGCCCAGCCCGGGCGAGAAATACATGGAGTAATAGTCGCCTGCCGGATCGGGCGCTATCTCCACCGAGGGCAGCACGCAGGGCACACGATGCTGTTCGCAGAACCGGTGTACCGGCGCCCATTCAGAACCGCCTACGCCCGACAGCAGGGCGAATACCGGCTGCTGGCGGTAGCGGGTTTCGAGCTGTTCGGACCAGGTGTCGGACGGCCCTGCAAGCTCCCACACCTGCAGGCGCCAGGCCTTCCCGCCGCCACGCGCGGATTCAGCTCCAGCGCCGCACCACATCCAGTACGGCATTGACGTGTCCGGCGCGCACGTCGGGAGTGACCACCGTCGCCAGGTGCATGGTGTCAGGCTCTACGCCCGGTGCTGGCACAACGGACAGCTGCCGCAGGTAGGCCGCGAGAGCCGCCACCGCCGCATCATCGAGCTCGTAACGCGGCATGGGAGTCACCAGCTGCGTGCCGCCCGGATCCAGCCCGTCGCGCAGCGCGCGCGCCAGGCTCGCCAGATCGTACGCCGGGCGCGTCAGTGCCCGCTCCCAGGCAGCGTTGGGCACGTAATGATGCACAGGATTGAGATACACACCCGCGAAGCGCGCCGGCGCGAACAGCACCGGGCCGGCCACCGGCGGCACCAGGATGGTGCTGTCGATGGAGCCCTCCACCGAGCCCATACCGCTGCGCCGGTGGCAGGTGACGCAGGCGGCGTAGCCGCCCTCTATCACAAAGCCCTCGGGGCGCAGGGCGCGCAGCGGCTCACCGCCGGGTAGGATGCCGTCGTGGTAAATGCGGCGACCGGTCTCGAGCAGCGCGTCGTCGGGCGCAGGCTCGCCCGCCAGCGCGGCCACGGTTGCCGCCAGCAACACAATGGCGCACAGGGTCGCCGTTTTGAACTTCGTTACGCTGGGCATAAACATCGAGGTTCGGAACCCGCTCGCACTGCCGGCGTAAGCGGTGCTGACGGACAGAGAAGCTCTGAAACGTTTTGTCAACGGTTCATTGCGAACGAAGCGAAGCAATCTCGGGCCCACGCCATCAGCGCCTCAGAGATTGCTTCGTCACTTCGTTCCTCGCAAGGACGCAGCACTCAGAACCACTGCAGTACGCGCCTATTGCTTGCCCGCAGCCGCCTCTCCCTGCGCCGATTCGGCCTTCGTGCTGTCACCCACCGAAATCAGCTCCACATCGAAAATCAGGGTCCGGTTTGCCATCGGGCCACGGTCACCGTAAGCCAGTTCCGGGGGAACGACCAGCTGGATCTTGCCGCCCTCCTTGATGAGTTGCAGCCCCTCGGTCCAGCCCTTGATGACACCATTGAGCGGGAACGAGGTCGGCTCGCCGCGTTTGTACGAGCTGTCGAATTCATTGCCGTTGGTCAGCGTGCCGCGGTAGTTCACCGTCACCTGGTCGGTCGCTTGCGGGGTCTTGCCCGTGCCCTCCTCGAGGATTTTGTACTGCAGACCGCTCGCGGTGGTCTTCACCCCCTCCTTGGCGGCGTTCTCTTCCATGAATTTCTTGCCCTCGGCGACATATTGGAGTTCCGTTTCCTTCGCCCTGGCGCGCTGCTGGTTGACCACCTTGCGCTTCAGTTCCATCAGCGTGGTGTTCATCTCCGCCGGCGGCATCAGGGGTTCGGCGCCGGACAGAGCGTCTTCGATGCCCTTGGTGATGGCCTCCGGGTTCATTTCGACACCCTGGCGTTTGAAGTCGCCGCCGATCTGGTAACCGAGGCTGTAGTTGATACGTGCGGTGTCGTTGTCAAGCTTCAGGGCGTCTTCGGCGCCGGCGACGCCGGTCTGCGCGGCGCACAGGACAAGGCTTGTAAGGGTGGCAATTCTTAGGGTTTGCATCATATCTTGTTCTCCGTTATCGAGGCGCTGCAATCGACAGCACCGTCATCATCGCAAAAGCCGCAAGGCTTGGCAAAAAAGGGCCGCCCGAAGGCGGCCCTGGTTTTCCCGCTCAACAAGCCGGGTTGGGGGTTGTTGGACCCTAGGGCACCACGTTGCAGCCCGGTCCGTTGGCGACGCAGTACGGGACCATCATTTCGTTGTCCTCGTGCTCGACGATGTGGCAGTGCCACACGTACAGGCCGGCGATGTCGAAGGTGGCGTTGACGCGGGTGACCTCACCCGGGTAGGCGATCACCGTGTCCTTCCAGCCGGCCTCGGTGGCCTCGGGCGGATTGACGTTACCGCTGAGCGTCCCGGTTGCCGGATCGAAGGCCTCGCGGTTGACGACCTTGAACTTCACCAGGTGCAGGTGGATGGGATGGCCGTCCACGGTCCAGTTCCACAGCTCCCAGGTCTCCGTGTCGTTCAGCCCCGGCTTGGCCGAGATCGGGTCGGACCACAACTGTACCGTACCGCCGCCGGAGCCATTAGTGCCGAGCACGGCCGCCTTGGGTGCGAAGGGCACCGATGCCGCGGGCGCGCCCGTGGTCGCGTCGATGCAGGTGCCGGGGTTGGCAAGATCAGGCGTCGCATTCTTGTCATAGTTGATCCTGCCCGTCGGCGAGACCGTGACGCACACCGACAGAGACTCCTCCTCGAGCAGCGCCATGTCGCGCACTACGGCCTGGATACCACCAGTGGCCGGATCACCCGGGTCGGGCAGGCTCAGCTTCAGGTTCTGAGGCGGCGTGAAGCCATCACCGACGCTGGTATCCGCAACCAGCACAAACTCCATCACCTGGCCGGTGGTAGCGGGGTCGGCCGGGACATCCGGGAAACCGCCGAAGGGTGCATCGGGCGCAGTGTTGATCATACGCACCCGTGCGGTGCCTGCGGGCAGGTTCGAGAAGTCGACGATGACGTCGGCGCGCTCGGCCAGGCCCATGAGCATGGCCACTTCAGGGGCGGCAGCAGGATCGGCAGCGGGAACGGTGCCGTCACCCGGCAGCACGGTACGGAAACCGGTTTCCACCTTGACGACATTGGGCAGCAGACTCTGCTCGGCGCCGATCTGATAGAACGGCACCTCGCCCAGCACAGCACCCGTATTATCCAAGGCCTGCAGGCTCAGGTTGAGGAAGCGCGAGTTGCAGCCGTTCAGCAAGCGGAAACGGTACAGATCAGGCTCGACTTCGAGCGTTGGCCAGGACACGCCGTTCACCACCATCACATTGAAGAACGCCTCCGGGTTCCAGATGGCCGCGATGTCCGAGGGTGTTGTCGGGTCGCCGGCGAAGGGAATCTTCAACTGATTCGGACGCAGGCCTTCGAAGAACGCCCGGTTGTCCGGATAGAACAGCGAACCGTCGCCGTTGAAGGAGCGGTCCTGGATCACGATCGGGATTTCGCGGATGCTGGCGCGCAGCGGGTTGCCGGGCACGTTCAGATCGAGCACCGCCTGACCCGCGGTTGGCGCAGGGCCCGGCAGGGTGCCGGAGACCAGACCGGTCTCGCCACCGCCCTGCGCACGAATCAGCCAGAAGCCGGCGGGGCCCGCATACACATTGTTGCGGGTCATGCCCAGGGTATGGTCGTGGTACCAGAGGGTGGTCGACGGCTGGGTGTTGGGATAGCTGAAGCTGCCCACACCCGGCGCGTTGTTGGTCGGAGCGCCGTACTGGTTGACCAGGGTACCGGTGGTGGCATAGCCGCTCGGGATGTTGTTGGCATTCGGCAGCCACCAGGCCTCCGGGTAGCCGTCGCTCTCCGGGCCCACGTGGGCGCCATGGACGTGGGTCACAATCGGCACCGGCCCTTTGTAGGGCTTCTGCAGGGTCTTACCGTTGGCCGGATCCGGACGGCAGTCCTTGGTCTTGGCGGGATCCATACAGGTCAGCTGCTCCGGATTGGCCCAGTGCAGCGAGCGATCGACCGGCGTGATGTGTGACAGATAATTGCACGCCCCGGTATTCGGCGCGGTCTTGCAGCCGTCCGGATCACGCACCAGCTGGTTCATCCAGTCCACCGTGGTCGCGATGCCGGCCTCGTTTTCCACCGTATAGGCCGGATAGTTGAACTGGCTGGCGGGGTCTGGCGCGACGGCGGGCGTCGGATCGGCGTCCGGTCCGTAACTCCACACCGTGGTCGCCGGGAAAGTACAGTTCTGACCGGTGCATCCCGGCAGGGTCGCCCAGATACCACCCGGCAGGATCTGCTGCTTGAACTGGCGCACGGCGATGTCGTAATCATTGGTCGTCGCACCCGGCGCCTTTTTCATCACCGGCGGAATCACCAGCGGCGTGACATACTTCGGAATGGTGGTGGGATCGATGGGGGGCGGGGTCGCCGCCTGGGCACCCACCATCATGACACCACTCGCGACCAGCACGGCAGAACCGGTCACCAGCGATACTTTGCGTGGTCTATTCAACATCCTTAGCCTCCTCGTAATCCTCGGTTTGAAACCGAGCACCTTGTTTTTCCTTTGTCTGGTGAGCCGCGGGTACCGAGACTTCACCCCCTAACGACATTCACTGTCACTGTTCGGTGACAGTTGTTTCCGACGATTGCAAAAGGTGTTCCAAATCTGCGACAAAATGCCGCAGCGCGGAAATTTTTTGACGTGAGAGCAACTTACAAATTTACGATTATTTTTTATAGGGTTACACAAATCTCTTACACCCGCGACCGTGTCATGAGTAACTGACAGCGATGACGGAACCAGCCTGACATCCGTGTCATGTCTGACATGAAGCATTCCCCGGAACCGCCTGATATATTGGGATTATTGTCCCATTTATTAAGCCTAAAGCCGACTCTACAAGCATCGACATGCCCTGCCTGCTGCTGCTTTAATGCAGGGGACTGCAACCGGCCCGGGATTTGGGAGACAAGACGCTCAGATGAAATCGCCAATCACCCTCATTGCGTTGCTGTGCCTGGCGGCCCTGCCGCGGATCGCGGTCGGCGGCGAGCTGTTGCGCCATGACCTGGCATCGGCACCGGCCGCCCTGTCGCTGCCGGACCTGGGCGGACGCCAGCACCGGCTCGAGGATTACCGCGGCCAGGTCGTGCTGGTGAACTTCTGGGCAACCTGGTGCCCCCCCTGCCTGGCCGAGATGCCGAGTATGCAGCGCCTGGTCGAGGCGATGGCCGGACGACCGTTTCAGATCCTGGCGGTCAACACCGAAGAAGCCAAGAGCAAGGTCTGGAAATTCAAGAAACTGCTGAATATCAGCTTCCCGACACTGCTGGACAGCAGCGGCGACGTGACCCGGGCCTGGGAGGTGGACGTGTTTCCAACCAGCTATGTGATCGATGCCGGTGGGCGTATTCAGTACGTCTCGTATGGCGCGCTGAAATGGGATGATGCCGCCGTGGTAACGGTGATCGAGACTTTGATGCCCGATCATGGCGCCGGCACTACCGCCGCGGCGCGGCCCGTCGCGCAATGACCGTTGACGAACGGGCGCCTTCGCCAAGGGGCTTGCGGTAAAAACTGCGGACCGGCCTAGGTCAACCCGTAGCGTTTCAGCTTGCGATACATGGTGCGTTCGCTGACCCCCAGCGCACTGGCCACCTGGCGCCGGTTGCCATGGTACTGGTGCAGCAGCTGGGCGATGTGCTGTGCCTCCAGGTCCTCAAGCGTGGCTTCGCCGCGGTGCTGCTGGACCGGCACCTCGGCATCCCTGATATCCGTATGCCGGCGGAGCTGGTCAGCGCCTGTGGTGCGCCTCGATTTCATGCAATCGATAACGGCGTTGATGCGCGCCAGGTCGATCTTGCCGCCGGGCGAATGCGCGGCCGCGACACTGAGGATGTTGCGCAGCTCGCGGACGTTACCCGGGTAGTGATACTCCTTGAGCGCCCCCATGGCATTGACGCTCAGCCAGTAGCTTTTCCCCGTCGACTCGGTGATGCGATCCAGCAGCGCCTCTGCCAGCAACGGAACATCGTCGAGACGTTCACGCAGGCTGGGGATCTGGATGTGGATACACGCCACGCGGTAATAGAGGTCTTCGCGGAACGTCTTGTCCGCCACCTCCGATCCGAGATTGCGGTTGGTGGCGCAGATGATGCGGGCGTTGGTACGCAGTGTCTTGCGACCGCCGACACGTCGGTACTCGCCGGTTTCCAGCACCCGCAACAGCTTCGCCTGGAGATGGCCGGGCATTTCGCCGATTTCGTCCAGGAACAGCGTGCCGCCGTCGACGACCTCGAACAGACCTTCCTTTTCGCCCACGCTGCCGGTGAAGGCACCGCGCTCGTGACCGAACACTTCCGCCTCGAACAGCGACTCGGTCAGCACCGTGCAGTCCAGGGTGAGAAACGCCTTGGCGCTGCGGTCGGACTGCTGATGAATGAAATGCGCGGCCAGATCCTTGCCGGTGCCGGTCTCGCCCTGCAACAGCACCGGCGCATCGGCCGAGCCGGCGATCTTGAGCTGCTCCAGGCTGCGCAGAAACGCCGGTGACTGCCCGACCATGCGCACCTGGTCGCTGTAGCGCTCGTCGGGGACCGAGATGTCCTCGATGGCCTCGCCCAGATACATATCGCCGTTGACATCCATCAGCGGGAAGGCGTTGATCTTCACCCGATGGGCGCGCCCCTGGGTATCGTAATGAATGTGCAGACAGGAACAGCGGGTCGCGTTCTGGTACAGGTCCTGGTGAGGACACTCCTCGCCGAGCTCGAAACAGGGTCGGTCGTTCTGATGACTGACCCGGTAGCAGGGCTGGCCGACCATCTGCGCCCGTGTCGCGCCGTAGGCGTGCTCATAGGCGCTGTTTACCGCGACAATCTTGAAGTCCCGGTCGATGATCACGAACGGCTGCTCGTGGGTGTCGACCAGCGACTGCAGCTCGATGCTGGTGGTCTTCGTTTCCATTTTGCGCCCCCGTGCAAAAGGAATTTCCTTGGTGAATCAGGCATGACAGGAATGTCATGCGTCTGCCAATATTGACAAGTCTAGTCGCGCTGCGCCGAATCTTCCATGACACAGCTCAATGACTAGACTCTTGTCCACAACTCATTGAATATCAACCCCAGGGCTCATGCCGGATTGGGAGCTGGCGCCGCGCTCGCGGCCCGGTCAGCGGGGCGCGGCGGTCGCGGTCGCCGCGTTTGCGGGCTATATTGGTGCGCTATGGCTAGCCATTACCCGATCTAGAGGAGAAACCGGTTATGCGCCGCAATTTCGAGGTGCTGCTGAGGTCATCTGCCGCCGCTCTGGTGTTTTGCTGTGTCGCGCCCGCCGCTATGGCCGCCGAACCCGCGAGCGACACCGCACCGCAGGCCGGTATCAGCCGTGACCAGGCGGATGCCATGCTCCTCGAGCTGCGGGAAATACGCAAGCTGCTCGAGAACATCGACAAGAAAGGCCTGGCCCAGGCAGCGCCGCAACGCCGCGAGCCACGCACAGCGACGCTGACCGTCGACCCCGACCGACCCGCCATGGGCAGCGCCGATGCGCCGGTGATGGTGGTCGAGTTCACCGACTACCAGTGTCCCTTCTGCAGGCGCTTCACCCAGTCCACCTTTCCGCTCTTGAAGAGCGAATACATCGACACCGGCAAGGTGCGCTGGGTGGTGCGCGATATGCCGCTGGCGTTTCATGCCAATGCCCGCAAGGCCGGCCAGTCGGCGCATTGCGCCGACGAACAGGGCAAATTCTGGGAGATGCGCGATACGCTGTTCAAGAACAGCGCGAAACTGGGTCAGGAGGATTTGCAGCAATATGCCGCTGATGTCGGGCTGGACGTTGCCGCGTTCGATGCCTGTCTGGCCAGCGACCGCCATCTCACAGAAATCGATAAGGACAGCGCAGAGGCCAAGCGGGTTGGGATCACCGGCACCCCGACTTTCGTGATCGGCAAAGCGGCGGGCGACAAACTGAGCGGAACCGTCGTGGTGGGCGCGCAACCACTGAACACATTCAAGTCGGCCGTCGATAAACTGCTGCCCAAGCAGCCGGCTGAGCAAGAATAACCGGTCGGAGCACCGCTAAGGGCGTAAACGCCGACCGCGTCGCCAGTTCAAGGTCAGGGCACTTCAGCCCCGCTCCATGCCACGCCCCTTCCACCACAAATACAGAACCGGGATCAGCAGCATGGAGACCAGCGGTGCGGTGACCATGCCACCGACCAGCGGCGCAGCGATGCGGCGCATGACCTCGGAACCGGTTCCGGTACCGATCATGACGGGCAACAGGCCGGCAATGATGACCGCAGCCGTCATCGCCTTGGGACGTACGCGTTGCACAGCACCCTCGATAACCGCTGCACGCAGTTCCGGCAGCGTACCCGGCCGCCGCCGGCGCACGCGCCTCGTCCAGATACACCATCATCACCACGCCAAACTCGGCGGCGACACCCGGCCAGGGCGATGAAACCCACCGCAACCGCCACCGACAATTCGTAGCCCAGCAAGTAGACCAGCCAGAAACCGCCCACCAGGGACAGGGGAACGGCGACCATTACCATCAGGGCCGGCACCAGTTGGCGAAAACTCAGGTACAGCAGAAACAGGATGATCACCAGGGTCAGCGGCACGATAACCGACAGGCGCTCCCGCGCCCGCTGCAGGTATTCGTATTGCCCCGACCAGGTCAGCGTGTAACCCGGCGGCAGGCTGACCTGCTTCCTGCACCGCCTGCCGCGCTTCGGCAATATAGGAACCCAGGTCGCGGTCGTCGAGGTGATATACACCCGCCGTTGAGGCGCGCATTCTCGCTCTTGATCACCGGCGGTCCATCGACCACCCGCACCGCGGCCACATCGCGCAGCTGGAATCTCCTCCTGGCTCGTCGGTGACGATGGGCAGGTCCCGTAGTCTTCTCCAGCGAATCGCGCACATGCGCGGGATAACGCAGGTTCACGGGTAGCGCTCGCGCCCCTCGACGGTCCACATGACGTTCGACGCCGCCGACGGCGGTATTGATGACCTCCTGGATCTCCTCCACTGTGGTGGAGTAACGGGTCAGCGCCCAGCGGTCGATCTCGATATCGATGTAGCGGGCGCTGGCGGTGCGTTCCGAGTACACCGACCGGGTAGCCGTCAGTCGCCGTGCAACACACGCTCGACGTCCGCCCCGACTTGTTTCGATGACCTCCAGGTCGGGACCGGCGATCTTGATGCCCACCGGCGTATTGATACCGGTGGACTGCATGTCGATGCGGGTCTTGATCGGCATCAGCCAGGCGTTGTTGAGGCTCGGCACCTGCACCCGCTCGATCGAGTTCCTGCTTTGAGTTTCTCCAGCGTCATGCCCGGCGCGCCACTGGTCGCGCGGCTTGAGCTTGATGGTGGTTTCGATCATGGTCAGCGGCGCCGGATCGGTGGCGGTCTCGGCACGCCCCACCTTGCCGAACACCCGCTCGACCTCGGGCAGGGTGCGGATCAGCCGGTCGGTCTGCTGCAGCAGTTCACGCGCCTTGCCGATCGAGAGGCCAGGCAGGGTGGTCGGCATGTACAGCAGATCGCCCTCGTCCAGTTCCGGCATGAATTCGGAACCCAACTGCGCCAGCGGCCACAGGCTCGTAGACCATCAGCAGCAGAATACCGGCCAGCGCCAGGCCGGGACGTTTCAAGGCGGCCGTGATCAATGGCTGGTAACTGTCGATCAGCCAGCGGTTGAGCGGATTGTCCCGTTCCTGCGCGGATGCGCCCGCGAATCAGATACGCCATCAGGGCCGGCACCAGGGTGATGGACAGGCCCGCGGCGGCGGCCATGGCCCAGGTCTTGGTGTAGGCCAGCGGCGAGAACAGACGCCCCTCCTGGGCCTCCAGGGTGAACACCGGCAGGAAACTCAGGGTGATGATGAGCAGCGAGAAGAACAGCGGCGGCCCCACCTCGATGGCGGCATCCTTGATGGCTTCAGTGCGCCCGGCAATGTCACCCTGACCGGCATGCTCCAGGTGCTTGTGGGCATTCTCGATCATGACAATGGCCGCATCCACCATGGCACCGATGGCGATGGCGATGCCGCCCAGCGACATGATGTTGGCATTGATGCCCTGTGCCTGCATGCACCAGGAAGGCCGTAAGGATGCCGACCGGCAGACTGATGAGGATGACCAGCGAGGAGCGCAGGTGAAACAGGAACAGCGCGCACACCAGCACCACCACCAGGAATTCCTCGAGCCAGGCGCTGGCCGAGCGTTGTCGACGGCGCGTAGGATCAGCGCGGAGCGGTCATAGATTTCGATGATCTCCACGCCTTCGGGAAGCTGCGCGCGTAACTGCTCGATTTTGTCGCGCACCGCCGCGATGGTCTTGCAGGGCATTCTCGCCGTGACGCATCACGACAATGCCGCCCACGACTTCCCCTTCGCCGTCGAGTTCCGCGATACCGCGGCGCATCTGCGGCCCGGTATGCACCTCGCCGATCACCTCCAGCGTGGTCCGGGTACCGGTCTTGCCGGTCGGACAGGGGCGTGACCAGACGCAGGTCCTCCTCACCCTGGACATAACCGCGCGAGCGCACCATGTACTCGGTCTCGCCCATTTCGATCACGGAACCGCCGCGTCTCGCGGTTGGCCGCCAAGCAGGGCGCGCTTGACCTCGCAGATCGGCAGCGAATAGGTGCGCAGCAGATTCGGGTCCACCACCACCTGGTACTGCTTCACCATGCCGCCGACCGTGGCCACTTCCGCCACACCGGGAACGGTCTGCAGTTCGTATTTCAGGAACCAGTCCTGCAGGCTCCTGAGCTCGGAGAGGTCGTGGCGGCCGCTGAACGATCCACCAGGGCGTACTGGTAGACCCAGCCGACCCCCGTGGCATCCGGTCCCAGTGCTGGCTGCGCGCCGCCGCCGGCAGATCGGGCGCGACCTGGCTGAGGTATTCCAGCACCCGCGAGCGCGCCCAGTAGATATCGGTGCCGTCCTCGAAGATCACGTAGATGAAGGAGTCACCGAAAAACGAGTAACCGCGCACCGTGGTGGCGCCCGGCACCGCCAGCATCGCCGTGGACAGTGGATAGGTGATCTGGTCCTCGACCACCTGCGGTGCCTGGCCCGGGTAGGTGGTCCTGACAATGACCTGCACATCGGAGAGGTCGGGAATGGCATCCAGCGGTATCTGCCGCAGCGAGACCATCCCCCAGCCGGCGAGGATCGCCGCCAGCAGCAGCACCAGCAGGCGGTTCTGGACGGACCAGCGGATAATGGCGGCGATCAACGGCCGCCAGAGCGTTAGCCTGCAGAGTCTCCCGGGATTTGTTCGTGCCGACGCGCGAGCCCGCTCCAAATGTGAGAGCGGCCTCATGGCCGCGATTGGGATGACCAGCTGTGCGCGCGATCCTCACGGATCCCATCGCAGCCATGGGGCCGATTGTTCCCGTCGGGCACTGCTACGGATCACTATCACCACTCTCCATGCGCTGGAAATCGGCCCTCAGGCTGCTCTCCGAATCGATCAGGAACTGCCCGGAGACCACGATCTCCTGTCCTTCCTCAAGGCCCGAGATGACCTCGACGACTTCACCGCTCTCCAGCCCCGGCACGCACCGCAACCGGCTGAAAGCGTCCGTCACCCAGCGCCACGATGACACGGCTGCCTTCACCGGTGCGGATCAGTGCATCGCGGGGAATCTGCAGTACGTTTTCACGGTCCGCGGCATGGATGGTCACCTCGACCAGCATGCCGTAACGGATGCTGCGGATCGGCCGTACTGAAACCGACATAGACCGGCAGGGTCCGGGTGCTGAAGTTGATTTCCCGGTCGGTGCGGTCGACCTGCCCCTCGAATTCGACACCCGGCATGGTCGGTATCCTGACATCGATCCGCTGCCCCCGGTCGACCCAGGCGCCCTGCCCCTCGAACAGTGACACGATCACGGGAATGCGGTTCATCCCGCCCAGGGTGACGACCTGGTGCCTGCCTGTCACTGCCTCGCCGTTCCCGGCGCCCACTCGATAATGGTGCCACTCAGCGGGGCGTGGATGTCGAGGGTCTGTTCAACCTGTCCGCTTTCGGCCAGTCGCGCCAGTGCGGTGGCCTTCATGCCCAGCGACTGCAATCGCTGCTGCAGCTGGCGCACTGCGCGCCTCGTCGTCGTCTTCCAGGGCGTCGAGATAGACTTGCTGCAGACTGCGCCATTCGGGCGAGTCAACGGAATACAGCAGTTCACCCTTGTCGACGGCATCGCCGATCGTCTTGTCGCTGACCGCCAACAGTTTCCCCGCCAGGCCCGGCGGTCACCTCGGTCACCCGCGGTTGCGGCATGCGCGACACCCGACCGAGGGCCATGATGCGGCGCGACACCGGACCGCGCGTCACCGTGGCCGTGCGCACACCGAAGTTGTGAATGAATTCGGGGGTGACCAGCGACCTCGGGCAGTCCGGCCTGCGTCGGAGACAACCCCGGATCGACGTTCCCGTTTGCACCAGGTCCATGCCGCAGATCGGACAACTGCCCGGCTCAGCCGCTACGATCTCGGGGTGCATGGGACAGACATAGTCGGGATCGCGGTGCTTCAGGGCGTGTTCAATAGCCGATTCGCCCACCGGCATCTGCTCGGCCGGCTGGCGTTCCGCCAGCAGGAAACGCTCCATGCCAACACCCAGGACGGTGCCCAACAGGACCAGGCTGAGTGCGGCGGGAAGTTTCGGGAACTGCATGAAAGACGATAATACCGGAGACGCGGTTCAGTGGGGTCGGATTCGATTGACCCAATCGAATCCGACCCTGTTGATTACCGCCATTCGAACCCTTGTTATTGAGGCATCGAATACTGTATCTCAAGCACCGGCCGCAGATCCGGATCGACCTGCTCGCGACTGCTGAAACGCTTGACGGTCTGGGAGACACTCTCGTCACCGAGCAGAATCCAGCCGAAGTTCTGCTCCGGATGACGCTGCCAGCGCCGCACATCGTCGATCATGCGATCACTGCTTCCCCAGCTATAAAATCCGGGAGTATCGAGCTCCCCGGGCACCACCGGGTCTCCGACCGTCTGGCTGGCGGTGACTCGCCCGACGTAGCGACCACCGTCGCGCCCCCAGAAAGCGTCCGGATAGAAGCTGTGCAGCCAGGTGGCGTCACCCTCCTGCGCGGGCACGCCCTGCCCGCCGCCCGGCACTTGCGAATCTCCCTCGCCCCAGTCACTGACCAGCCGGTGCAGGTTCAGCACACGCTCACCCCCGTTGCCGCGCTCCAGATACAGGGTCAGCGCAGCCTGTTCGACGATGGCTCCGTGCGGCAGATTACCCGCCACGTCGAAATACAGCACTGCGCGACGGATGCTGTCCAGTTCCAGGTTATTGCGGCCGGCCAGCATGAAGCTGCCTGAGCCGTTGGATACTGCGCCGTCGGGGTCCTCGTAGAGCGTGTTGTCAGCCCCGGGCTCGATGCGCAACACCTGCGTTTCAGATGTCGCCGCTAACGCCACGAACGACAGAGAAGTAAACAGACATCCCGAAATGAAGTTTTTCGTCAGCATGATAACCACCTTACGTTGTTGTAGATTTTCAAGACCGCGTTGCTGCTGTCGCGCAGCCCCGCACCAAGGTGCCTGGCCAGCACCATAACCCGGACCGGCGATCCTTGCCACCCGTGGGCGGTTCAAACGGATCGCCGCCCGGCAGCAAAGAAAGGGGGAGCGAATCGCTCCCCCGGATTCAGCAGACAACTCAGTGACGGATCACCTGGTGACACAGGCACCCTTCTTCCACTGGCAGGTCGGCTCGTTTCTGCACTGCGTCCTGTCGATGATGTTTTCGCAAACGACCCCGCCACCCTGACAATCCGGGTCGTTTGCGTGGTCAGGCCGTCGCAGTCGTTGTCCAGACCGTCGCTGCAGCTCGCGCTGCCGGCCGGTCCTTCGACACCCGGCGTGCCCGGGGTACAGGTGTCGACCTGGGAACCACCGGAGCAGCTCAGGTTGCCGGTCGAGGCACAGACGCCCACACCGCAGGTCGTCGGTGCACCGATGGCACCGTTGCAGTCGGCGGTATCGGCACAGTCGATGAGCGTGTCGCAGTCGTTGTCGTTGCCGTCAAAGCAGGACTGTTCCGGCGTCTCGTCCGGCACGCAGACCTGGCAGTCCGGGTCGGCGCCGTCGATCAGGCCGTCGCAGTCGTTGTCCTCGCCGTCGTCGCAGGTGAGTTCGGTACCCGGCTCGGTCGGTGATGCAGGCATTCGGGTCGCAGTCGATTCCGCAACTGGCGATGGTCTCCGCGCCTTCGCACAGCTTGTCGCCGCAGCAGGCCGAGACCCGCGCGGTCACACGGCAGAACAGGTTGGCGCTGGCATCGATGCAGCGGTTGTCGTTGACGTCGACACCGCAGCCGATCGGGCCGTTGCCGACCGTGTGACCGCAGCAGAACTGGTGTTCTTGCCCTTCTGCTTGCCGGCACAGTCCTCCGGCACAGGTCAGGCAGTTCTCGCCGTCACCGGCTTCGCACAGGCCGTTGCCGCAGGATGCGCCGCTGACCTGGGCACAGTCGGCCGGACAGCTCACGCAGTCCTCACCCGGATCACAGGTGCCGTTGTTGTTGCAGTTGGCCGGATCGTTGGTGGTCTGGAACTGCCGCATCATTTCGTGGTCCTCGTGGTCGAGGAGGTGGCAGTGATTGCGGGAAGCGGCCGAGGTAGTCCTCGAAGTCCATGATGACGCGGGCCGTGGTATTGGCCGGGATGTGCACGATGTCCTTCCAGGTGTTGGCTTCCCACGGTTCCAGCGGGATCGGCTGGCCGGTGGTCAGGTCGGTCTTGCTGAGGATCTGGAAGCGCACCAGGTGAACGTGCATCGGGTGCATGGACGTTGGTCGGGTTCTCGAACTCCCAGACCTCGCGGTTGCCGAGGATCGGGAACTCGGTGACAGTCATCCCAGTGCTCGCCGGTCACGTTGCCGTCCGGTCCGTCCAGGGATTCGATCAGCCACTCGTTGACCAGTACGGCCCGGAGCCGTCCTTGCAGGCAGCGCCGGTCTCCTTTTCGAGGCGGAAGTAGCGGGTCACGTCCGCGAACTCTCGGCCAACGGTGTTACCGGGCGCAGGGTTGATGCAATCGCCCCGGTGTAGCCCGGGTTACCCGTCACGATGAACTTCATGATGCTCGGCAGCAGCGGCGGCGTCGGATCGTCGTTGCGCAGGATGATCTCGGTGCCGGCCGGGAAGCCGGCGAAGTCGATCACCACGTCCAGGCGCTCGGCCGGCGCCATGGCAGTACCGATGTCGTTACCGAGATCGATCGGTGCACTGACCAGGCCAAGGTCGGTGCCGACCAGGGTGAAGCTCGGGTCGTTGCCCGGGTCGGTGATGTTCTCCAGCCGCAGATGTACTCGCGCGACTGCGAACCGTTCAGCATGCGGAAACGGTACTTGCCCTGGTCCACGTTGAGGTACGGCATGACCTTGCCGTTGACCACGGCGTAGCTCGCCCTTGAAGGCGTCTTCCAGCTGGGCGTTGTAGAACAGCGAACCGTCCGCGTTGAAGGTGCGGTCCTGGATCGCCAGGCCGATTTCGTACTGGCCGCTCGGCAGGCCGAAGGCATTGTTCGGACCCAGCGTGTCCTCGGCGTCGGCAATCAGGTAGAAGCCGGCCATGCCCCGTACACGTTCAGGCGGGTGATACCCAGGGCGTGGTCGTGGTACCAGACCGTCGCGGCATCCTGGTTGTTGGGGTACTCGTAGACGTCGGTCTCGCCCGGCAGGATGGTGTACTCGGGCTGGCCGTCGACACGCGCCGGCACGTGGCCGCCGTGCAGGTGGGTGACGATGCGCTTGGCTGTCGCCCCAGTCGTTGGGACCGTGCGCGCAGGTGTCGATCTCCAGGATGTTGCTGCCGCGGTTACCGCCGCCACCGGACGGCAGGTTGTTCTGGTAGGTGACCTCGATGGGCTGTTCCTTGACGGCCACGATGGTCGAGGCCGGCCAGGCGCCGTTGTAGGTCCAGACGCGTGGTGTTCGGCAGATCCGGGTGAACGCTCTGGGTCGCTTCTTCCACCGAGACGGTGTACTGCAGCGACGCCGTCGGCGCGGGTGCCGGTCGGCTGCAGGACCGGCGGGATCGGCAGCGGCTCGACGAACGGCGCCAGACCGCAGTCGGCCTGGTTGCAGTTGCCACCCACGAAGGTGCCGCCGTTTCGTTCACACACCAGCGCGTCTTCTTCGGAACAACTGTTGTCTGCATTACAGCAGGCGCCGGTCGGCTGCGGACACAGGTTGGGTTCACAGGTGGTGCCAGTACCCTGAGGATCTCCGCCGCAGGTGCCCGAGCCGACGATGGTGAGCGAGCAGTTGCCGGTGGCCGCATCACAGCAGGCCTCGATGTCGCCGGTCGGCGTGAAATCCACCACCAGCTGCGGCGGGCTGCCGCCCTCGCTGCTGTCGAAGCGGCGGGTGGTCGTGGGGTTGACCTCGTCGCCGATCACCATCCAGCCGTTGTTGTTCCCCGGGTTGTCCAGCCAGCCCTGGACGTCGCAGACCATAGCTGCGGCTGTTCCAGACCACGGGGTGGCGCCGATCGACCAGCGCGCTGCCGCTGGACGCACCGGTGCCGGGCATGGTGTTCCAGGTCACGCCGCCCGTCGAAGGCTCGCCCTGGCCGCCACCGCGCACGCCGCAACCCTCGGTGCCCTCAGTCCAGGCCGCGTTGATCGGGTGCAGGTTAAAGGTCGAATCGACGTTGTTGCCGCCGCGGGTGACGGTCAGCGTCAGGGTGACGCTGTTGATGGTCGAGCCCGGCGGGATCTGGGCGCCGACGTCGAACCGCATCAACGCCCGCCGGGCGAAGCTGTTGTCCGTGTTGCCGGCGAAGATCGAGTCACAGGCCCCGGAGCTGTTGTCCGGAAAATCCTCGGCAACGGTATTGTCTTGAATATTGACAGCGTCGATGGTCGCGATGGCGGCCGATACCAAGGTCGCGGAACAGCCCATAAGGGAACCGGCCGCCAACGCGGCTAGCCGCGCAATGAATGTGCGTCTCATGAATTTCTCCTCCCCTCTCGTCCCCGCGGGTCGATGCCGCCCGTCGGGGCCGGTTAGCCAGCCGCGGGTGGATCGAACACCTGTCGGCGCGCCCACCCGTTCGTGTTTGCCTCGAGTGTACGCAATTAGGGTGCCAGTGCCCCCAACCGGAGACCAAGAGATAACAGTTTGTTTTTTAATGTAATTATGCTCAGAAGGAAAAACCAGCGAAGCGGGTGTCTGACAGACGTGTCCTGTCACCACTGACACCCATGGCATACCGGTGTCAGGCGTCTGCAGAGCCTGTGGCACGCATTCCACGTCTGCGGCGAACCAGAACGATGCACCTGGCCGCTGAGACACGACAGGTATGCGCGACCGCGGTGCGCGGGTCCCGCCTCCAGTGCAGACCTGGACGGTGATAAATCTCTATCTATCTGTTTTTCAATACAAACATAAACTGGCATGCATCCTGCCACGGAACCCGGCAATCCCCGACGGCGCAAGCGGCGCAGCCTGGACAGCGGCGCAACGGGGCGCACAAACTCGACGAGGAAGTTATGTCAGCCGTCTTGCAGGAAACGCTGGCCGCCCCCGCAGCCCGCGACGAGGCACCCATCGCGGTGGTCGGCACCGGCCCGGTGGGCATCCGCGTCGTCGAAGAACTGCTGAAACGTGAACCCACCACACGCATCCTGGTGTACGGCGACGAACCCTGGGAGCCCTACAACCGGGTACGCCTGTCAGCGTTGCTGAGCGGCGAAATCAACCTGCCCGGCATACTGAATCCGCTGCGACTCCCCGACGATCACCGTGTGGTGCAGCACCAGGACTGCGAGGTGGTCGCTATCGACCGCGCCCGCCGACTGCTTAGCGACCGGACCGGCGCAACGCAGCACTATTCCAAACTGGTGCTTGCTACCGGCTCGCGGCCGCGCATCCCGGTCATCGAGGGCATCGACAAACAGGGTATTTTCACCTTCCGCAACCTGGACGATGCCCAGCGCCTGATGGCACGCCGCAGCCGCCGCGCCGTGGTGTTGGGCGGTGGCCTGCTCGGTCTGGAGGCCGCGCGCGGTCTGCAAAAGCACCATACCGAGGTGTTCGTCATCGAGCATGCCAACCGCCTGATGGCGCAGCAGCTCGATGAAGGTGCCGCAGAGCTGCTGCGCGAACGCCTGCTGGCGCTGCACATTCGGGTGGTATTCAGTGACTCGGTGAAGCGGATCCTTGGCGACGCCAACGTTGCCGGCGTGGCGTTGCGCTCCGGGCGCGAGATCGCCTGTGACACCCTGGTGGTTGCCGCCGGCATCCGCCCCAACATCGAGCTCGCGCGGGACGCCGGTCTGCGGTGGGACGCGGCATCCGGGTCAACGACCAGATGCAGACCAGCGACCCGCACGTCTACGCCGTCGGCGAATGCGCCGAACACCGCGACCAGGTGTACGGCCTGGTCGCCCCGGGGCTGGAGCAGGCCGGGGTCGCCGCGCACTGCATCGCCGGCGGCGTGTCGAGCTATCGCGGCTCGCAGGCCGCCACCCGGCTCAAGGTGGTCGGCATGAAGGTTTTCAGCATCGGGCGCACCGGTGAAGCGCGATGTGACCTCGCAGCTGAGGACCCTCGCCGTCCGCAGCTGATGACAACCGCCGTTACCGCAAGCTCCTGTTGCGGCGCAACCGGATGGCGGGCGCCATCGCCTACGGCGACTGGCCGGAGATCAACCGGGTACAGGAGGCGGTGCAGCAGACCCGGCTATATCTGGCCCTGGCAGCAGCGCCGTTTCCTGCAAAACCGGGCGACTGTGGCCCGAACAGGAGCGCCGCGAACGTGGCACGACTGGCCGGCCGGCGCGGTCGTCTGCCAGTGCACCAACGTGACGCGCGGCACCCTGTCGCAGGCGCTCCAGGCCGGACACAGCAGGGTGGAGGCGCTGTGCGCACACACCGGCGCCTCCAGCGTGTGCGGCAGCTGCAAACCGCTGCTGGCAGAGCTGGCCGGCGCGCCAGGAGGTCGCGGCGGAGCCCGGCAGCCGCACCCTGCTCTGGACCGCACTTGTCACGCTGGTGGCAGCGCTGGCGTTGCTGCTCAGCCCCGCCATCCCGTTTCCGGACAGTGTGCAGGTGCCACTGCGCTGGGACCTGCTGTGGCGCGACAGCCTGCTGAAACAGATCAGCGGCTTCACTCTGCTCGGCATTGGCGCACTGGTCAGCCTTATCAGTCTGCGCAAGCGCCTGACGCGTTTCTCGTTCGGCAGCTTCGCTACCTGGAGGCTGGCGCACGTGCTGCTCGGCAGCCTGGCCGTCATCACGCTGGTCGCCCACACCGGCCTGCGCCTCGGCTACAACCTCAACCTGTGGCTGATGCTGAGCTTCGTCGGCCTGCTGCTGGCCGGAGCCGTGGCCGAGCGGCAGCGTCGCACTGCAGCACCGCTGCCCCGCCAGCAGGTCACGCGGGCGCGCGATGTGTCGCTGTGGCTGCACATCCTGCTGCTGTGGCCACTGCCGGCATTGCTCGGGTTCCACGTCCTGAAGACCTACTGGTTCTGAGTCATGGCGAAACGCAAACTGCGGCGCTACTGGCTGATCTGGACCGCGCTGAGTGCGGCACTGCTTGCCGGCATGAGCTACGCCATGCTCAAAGGCAACGACCAGACCCTGTTCATGCCGGGGCCGCTGAGCGCCGGCCACCACCAGCTGGAGCTGGCCTGCGGCGCCTGCCACAGGGAGCCGCTCGGCGGCGGCGAAGTGCTGCAGGAGGCCTGTGTCGACTGTCACGGCGAGGATCGCAAGAAGCCGTTCGATTCGCACCCGGCCAGCAAATTCAAGGACCCGCGCAATGCCGACCGGCTGGAAAATATCAACGCGCTGGCGTGCGTCAGCTGTCACACCGAGCACCAGCCGGAGATCACGCACCAGAACGGACTGACCCAGCCGGGCGATTTCTGCTTCCACTGCCACAGCGGATATCGCTAAAGACCGCCCCAGCCATGCAGGACATGGCCTTCGACACCTGCAAGGACTCTGGCTGCCACAACTTCCACAACAACCGCGCCCTGTACACCGACTTTCTGGTCAAGCACCTGCACGAACCCGCCCTGCTGGACACCGGCCGACTACCGGAACGCGAGTTCGCCCGCGTGCTGGAGGAGCTGATGGACTACCCGGCGGATCGGTACCCGGTCGCAAACTCACGGCCGCGCGATGCCGATGCGCCCGCAGACCAGGCCGGGGCTGCAGAGCTGCAGCACGACTGGCTGGAAACCGCCCACGCCCGCTCGGGCGTCAACTGCATCGGCCTGCCATCAGGCTAGCGGACGAGAATGGCCAAGCGGCAGCCTGGAACGATCATCCCGATCAGGCCCGGGCCTGCGGCCAGTGCCACGAACTGGAGCTGCAGCGCTTCAAGCGCGGCAAACACGGCATGCGCCTGGCAGTCGGTCTGTCGCCCATGACGCCGGCGCGAGGCACGCCTGCCCATGCGGGCGGACGCGAGCCATGAACAACTGCTCTGCAACAGCTGTCACGGCGCGCACCGCTTCGAGGTCACCCAGGCCGCGGTCGACGCCTGCCTGGGCTGCCACGACGATACGCACAGCCTCGCCTATAAAGAGTCACCGCATTTCGAGCTATGGGAACAGGAGCTGGCGGGGAATGCCGGCGGGCAGCGGTGTGTCCTGCGCCAGCTGCCACATGCCGCGCATCGACTTCGACGTCAACGACTGGATGAGCCGCGTCATGGTGGATCACAACCAGAACGCCAGCCTGTCGCCGAACGCCAAGATGCTCCGCCCGGCCTGCCTGCACTGCCACGGACTGGCCTTTTCCATCGATGCGCTCGCCGACCCGGCGCTGATCGAAAACAACTTCGCCGGCGCGCCGTCGGTGCAGGTCGAGAGCATGGAGCTGGCACGGACGCGATCAGGAACGCGCGCGGAAGAGACCGCCGAACTGGAAGCCAACTGATTTTTCAACCCGGGCTAGCACCCCGACTCAGGCACGACAAACTACGGGACAGGAGAAGTCATCATGAGACACTTACGCAACACAGTACTCGGACTCGGCGTCGCCACCTCGGCCATCGCGCTCACCACAGCGATCGCCGGCACCGACGCCGGCTCCACACCCTCTATCACGCCCAAGGCCATGGCCGACGCGCTGCACCTGGTGATGGATTCCGACCGCACCGTCTATACGCGCAAGATCGTCAACCGGCTGGTGAAGAAGGACAAGGTGATCACCGCCAGCGAGCACTTCGAGGACGACAAGGCGCTGGCGTTGCCGGCACAGATGTTCCGCTTCGGCTCGGAGCTGGTCGCCAAGCGCGCCGAGGACATGCCGGATGTGAATTTCAGCTATTCGCTGCAGTCACTGTGGCCGGTCAACAAGCAGAACGCGCCCAAAACCGAGGCTGAAAAAACCGGCCTGAAGTTCGTCGCGGAAAACAAGGGCCAGAACTACTACACCGAGGAAACGCTGGGCGGCAAGAAATACTTCACCGCCGTGTACGCCGACGTGGGTGTGGCGCCGGTGTGTGTCTCCTGCCACAACGAGCACAAGGATTCACCGAGACGCGATTTCAAGCTGGGTGACGTGATGGGCGGCGTGGTCATCCGCATTCCGCTGGACAGCTAACTCGTGCCGGGTACGCCACGCTGGCGCGTCCTGTGGTGGTTGCTGGCATCCCCGGTTGCCGCCGCTGCCGATCCCGATGCCTACCCGCAGCTCCAGGGGGCCGGCCTCGCCGAGGGGCGCTCGATCTGGCTCGCCAACTGCGAGGGCTGTCACGGCTACGGTATCGCCGGGGCCCCGGTTCCCATGCAGCCCGCCGACTGGCGCACGCGGCTCGCCAAAGGCAAACCGTTGCTCTACGCGCACGCCATCAACGGCTTCTTCGGTCCCGACGACACCCTGATGCCGGAGCGTGGCGGCAATCCGGAGCTCAGCGACGCACAGGTCAGGGCGGCGGTCGATTACATGACCGCCCTGGCCCTCCATTACATTCAACAAGAGAGGTAACATCATGAACCCTGAACAAGCCATGCTGGTAAAAGACTCCTGGAAAAAGGTACTGCCCATCTCGGATAAGGCCGCCGAGCTGTTCTATGGACGCCTGTTTGAACTCGACCCCGACCTGAAAGCCCTGTTCAGAGGCGACATGGAGGAACAGGGCAGGAAACTGATGCGCATGATTGGCACGGCGGTCGCGGCACTGGATCGCCTGGAAGCCATTGTGCCGGCCGTGCAGCAGCTCGGCGTGCGTCACGTCGGCTACGGCGTCAAAGACGAGCACTACGACACCGTCGGAGCCGCCCTGTTGTGGACCCTGCAACAGGGCCTTGGCGAAGGCTTCACAGCCGAGGTAAAGGAGGCCTGGACCAGCGTCTATGGGGTACTCGCCGGCACCATGAAGTCGGCGGCGGCGGAGGCCGCCGCCTGAGATCGTTGGCAGCAAACCGGGAGCGCTGACAGCGCAGCGGTTCCGAACCCGGGATGCACTGGCACATCCCGTATTCCACCCGGCCCGGCCCGCACAGTGTGCGGGCCGGGCTTTGCTTTGCACCCAGCCTGGTGCCGCCGCCGACACGCGGCAGCACGCCGACGAGTGGAAATCAGACGCTGCAGGGCCGACAATACCCCGATTCAACGCCGCACGAGCTCGCAACGCAATGGTTGATGCCATACCCCGTCAAGCTCCCGATAAACACTCAGGCTTCCATCGTCCGGGGCTGCCGCTGCTGGTGTTTACCGACCTGGATGGCACACTGCTGGATCACCACAGCTACAGCTTCGCGGCGGCACTGCCGGCGCTGGAACGGCTGCGCAAAACACGGGTTCCCGTGATTCCGGTCACCAGCAAGACGCTGGCCGAACTCGCGCCGCTGATGCAGGAACTCGATAACCCGCACCCCTGTATTGCCGAAAACGGCGGTCTGATTGCGCTGCCACCCGGCTACTTCGAGTCGCTGGACGGGTACCCGCTGGAAGAGGGTTACCGGGTAATCAAGCTGTCATCGGACTATGAGACCCTGCTGCAGACGGCACGCCGACTGCGCACCGAACAGCAATATCAGTTCCGGGGCTTCAGCGACATGAGCGACGCGGAAGTTGCCGCCTGCACCGGTCTGTCAGCCGACCAGGGGCGGCGGGCCAGACGCCGCCTGTGCAGCGAGCCGCTGCTGTGGCTCGATACGGCAGCCGCGTTCGGGCAGTTCCGGCAGGCGCTGCAGGCCACCGGACTGCAGCTGGTCCAGGGGGGCCGGTTCTGGCACCTGATGGGAAGCCACGACAAGGCCAGCGCTATTCAGCAGCTGTGCGAACAGTACCGTCGGGCCGGCTTGCAGCACTTCCGGACCGTGGCCCTCGGCGACAGCCCCAACGACATCGCGATGCTGGCAGCCGTCGACATACCGATCGTGATCCGGCGCCCCGACGGGAGCTGCCTGTCCCTTGAGAGGCAAACGCCGGCATCCTGCAGCGAGCTGCCCGGGCCGGCCGGCTGGAACCAGACGATGCTGCAGCTGCTCGATGCAGCGTCCGCAGGGGAACTACAGCAGGCCCAGCCGCCCGGGGAGACGCAACATGGCTGATTTTTTCCAGAACAGCGCCATCACCACTCTGCACAAGCTGCGTGAACGGCCCATCGAGGATATCGAACAGGAGCTGATGCAGTTCTCCCGTCAGCGTCCCATGGCGCTCATCCTGCCGAGCCTGTATTCCGAACTGGAGGGCGATGCCCTGCCCGCCATCGTCGAACAGCTGAAGGGCGCCACCTACATCGCGGACATTATCGTCGGTCTCGATCAGGCCGATCGCAAACAGTTCCAGCACGCCCGCTCGTTTTTCGCTGCGCTGCCGCAGCGCACCCACATACTCTGGAACGACGGGCCGCGACTTAAAGAGTTCGACGCGGCGCTCGCCGCCGAGGCACTGTCGCCGCAGCGCGTCGGCAAGGGCCGCAACGCCTGGTTCTGTTTCGGTTATGCGCTGGCGCTGCAGCACTGCGAGGCGATCGCGCTGCACGATTGCGATATTGTCACCTATGATCGGTCGCTGCCGGCGCGACTGCTCTACCCGGTCGCCAATCCCACATTCAGTTTTGAGTTCTGCAAAGGCTATTACTCACGTGTGCACAAAGACCGACTCAGCGGCCGCCTGACACGCCTGTTCTACACGCCCCTGATCCGGGCCATGCAACAGGTCATCGGGCCACTCGACTACCTGGATTTCATGGACAGCTTCCGCTATCCGCTGTCGGGCGAATTCTCGCTGCGCAAGGACTTCATCAAGACGGTGCGCATCCCGGGCGACTGGGGGCTGGAGGTTGGCGTCATGTCGGAGGTGTACCGCAACCTGTCACGCCACCAGATCTGCCAGGTCGACATCGCAGACCAGTATGACCATAAGCACCAGCCGCTGTCACTCGAAGACGCGCAAGGGGGCCTGGTGAAGATGAGCGCCGAAATCGCCAAGTCGCTGTACCGCAAACTGGCCACCGAGGGCGTGTCGCTGGCGATGGAGGACTTTCGTTCCATCAAGGCCAGCTATTTCCGCATTGCCCTGGACAGTATCGAGCAATACTACTACGACGCCATGATCAACGGCCTGCAGTTCGACCGCCACGGCGAGGAAGGCAGTGTCGACCTGTTCATCCAGAGCATTATGCAGGCCGGCGAGTCGTTTCTCACCAGCCCCATGGAAGCCCCCTTCATGCCCAACTGGAACCGGGTGGCCAGCGCCATTCCCGATTTCGGCGAGCAGCTGCTGGATGCGGTGGCCGCGGACAACGACTGACAGAGTTGGGGAAGAATATTCACATCGAGGGCGCAGAGAACGCCAAGGCTGCGTGCGGCGTAAACGCGGGTATTTTCGAATCTCTGTGACCTTCGCGAACTCGATGTGAAATCAAGGCGCGTTCATTCACATCGAGGACACAGAGAGCGCCGAGGATGCCTGTGGCGTGAAGGCCTGCGTTTTCTTAATCTCTGCGTCCTCTGCGATCTCGATGTGAATATCAGGGCGCGTTCATTCACATCGAGGACACAGAGAGCGCCGAGGATGCCTGTGGCGTGAAGGCCTGCGTTTTCTTGATCTCTGCGTCCTCTGCGATCTCGATGTGAATATCAGGGCGCGTTCATTCACATCGAGGACAGAGAGCGCCGAGGATGCCTGTGGCGTGAAGGCCTGCGTTTTCTTGATCTCTGCGTCCTCTGCGATCTCGATGTGAATATCAGGGCGCGTTCATTCACATCGAGGACACAGAGAGCGCCGAGGATGCCTGTGGCGTGAAGGCCTGCGTTTTCTTAATCTCTGCGTCCTCTGCGATCTCGATGTGAATATCAGGGCGCGTTCATCAGCGCGTGCTGCTGAACCAGAACACCGCGTAGGGCGGCAGCACCAGCTCACCTCTGTCGATACTCACCGCTGCAGCGCCGATCAGCTCTGACCAGTCCGCCAGGTCATCCGCCAGCGCGGTTGCCGCGACACGCCGCTCCTGGCGGGTAAAATTGAACACCGCCAGCAGCCGCTGACCTTCACCGGTCGCAGTGCGCTCCACGCCGAACAAGCCGTCGTCCAGGCTCAGCGTGCGCTGCGCGGCGTCGGGGTGGAACGCCGGTTGCCGGCGGCGGATCTGCAGCAGCCGCCGGTAACCGCTGAACACGCGCCCGCTGGTCGTGTCGGGATCGGCGAGCAGCCCCTCCAGCTCACCGCGATCCCATTTGCGCCGGTTGATCGCGCGCGTCAGGCCGGTGCGCTCCACACCGATATGATCGTTCGGCGTCGCCACCAGGCTGTGGATATACACCGCCGGAATACCGCGCAACGACAGCGCCACGATCTGCGACAACATGAAGGCCGGCACCTGCCACTGCCGCTCGGCCTCGTCAGCAGACCCGAACGCATCGAACCAGCTGATATTCAGCTCGTAGGGACTGTCGCGGCCGTCCGGTTTGCGCCGCGTGGAAATGTAGCCGCCCCGCGCGCGCATCGCCTCCAGCATGGTTTCGACGTCCGCGGCGGGCACCAGCCCCTCCAGGGGACGTAGCCCGACACCGTCGTGCGAAGCGGTAAAGTTCAGAAAGCTGCAGCCCTCGGGCAAGCGCATGGCTTCGATGTCCCCGGCCCAGGCGCACAGGTAACGCGTGTTACCGGAAAAGATGGCATGCAGCAACAGCGGCGGCAGACTGAACTGGTAAACGAGGTGGGCCTCGTCGCCCTGGCCGAAGTAGCTCACGTTCTCCTGATGCGGAACGTTGGTCTCGGTAATGATCAGCGCGCCCGGCTCCACCTGCCCGAGGATATCGCGGAACAGCTTCACGATCTGGTGGGTCTGCGGCAGGTGGATGCAGCTGGTACCGATCTCCTTCCACACATAGCCCACCGCGTCCAGACGCACCATGCGGGCACCACGGCGGATGTAGTAGAGCATCAGATCGATCATCTCCAGCAGCACTTCCGGGTTGCGGTAGTTGAGATCGATCTGGTCGTTGCTGAAGGTTGCCCAGACGTGCTTCATGCCGCGCGGGGTCCGCACACCAGTCAGCACCGGGGTGCTGCGCGGTCGCGTTACCATGGACAGGTTTTCTTTCGGGTCGACTTCGATGAAGTAATCGCAGGCCGGTTGCTGACCGGCAATGTAATCGAAAAACCACAGGTTCTCGCGCGAACAGTGGTTCAGCACCAGGTCGATCGCCAGATCATAACGCTGTTGCAGCGCGGCGATATCCTCCCAGTCGCCGAGTTCGGCATTGACGGCGCGGAAGTCGGTGACCGAAAAACCGCCATCGGAACTCCAGGGAAAAAACGGCAGCAGATGCACCATGCTGAATTCCTGCGCCAGGTGACGACTGAGAAAGGTACGCAGCGTCTGCAGGGGCGTGGCGCCGGGCGACTGAATACTGTCACCGTAGCTGATCAGAACGATGTCCCGGTGCGTCCAGTAGGGCCCGTCTGTGCAGTGGCTGCGCAATTGCCGGTGCGTCTCCAGGATGCGGGCAACGCGCCCCGCCAGATCGGCGGCACTATCCACACCATAGAGAAATTCGAGCCGGCTGCGGATGCGTTCCTCGGCAGGTGTGCCGCCGGGCAGAAGCGGTGCGCTGGGCAGATTTTCGGGTGCTGAACTCATGGTCTTGCACTGATTGGGAACACGCCTCCGGTCCCGCGCCCCCGTTTCGGGCGCACGGCGGGGAGTACGCGACGGTCCGACGAGTGTATAGCACGTGGAGCAGGATATGTGCCAGAACGCGCGAAAACGGTCACCCGGACGGCGCCGCCGCCAGCCCGGTCGATTCAATTTATCCGCGGCCCCCGGGACGGTCCGAACGGTTCGCTGCGCCCGCCATCAGTGCATCGTCCAGGTAAGCAAGGAAATGCGCAATGGACAGGGAGTATGCGCTG
The DNA here is from genome assembly GCA_963695455.1 of uncultured Gammaproteobacteria bacterium. Taxonomy (GTDB): domain Bacteria; phylum Pseudomonadota; class Gammaproteobacteria; order DSM-19610; family DSM-19610; genus Thiogranum. The sequence continues at coordinate 318,312 of CAVOGN010000007.1, forward strand.
ACCCCGAAAACCAGCAGGGAGATGAGGGAAAAGTTCAGCATCCAGGCCGAGGCCGCACCGTTGAAGTTGTGCGGAGCCGCGTAGTAATTGGCGACCAGTCCACCCAGCAACAGCGCCACACCGGAACCAGCGAGCACAAGCTTGCGCTGCAAGGTCCAGGGTCGAAATGGCCCGAACAACCAGGAAATGACCATTCCGACCAGCATCAACACCAGCGACGCAACCGCCCAGGTCGATAGCACGAGTGACTCGAAGTCATCCGTGGTCAAATGCATACCGGTGCTTTCCCCGGACAGTAACGGCGCCATGTGCGCGCCCACCAGCGGGATTCGCATAAGCCATTCCAGCACGGACTCCAGGGCGGAAAGCGTCTGCTGCTGAAAATTCACGAACGTCAACGCCAGCAACATCAACAGGGCGAAACCCCACATCAGGAGCATGGGCGTCAGCTGCGTCCAGCGCACGTAACCGAGGCCCCAGGAGAGCAGCAGTTTCAGGATGTGAGTTTGTGATTGCACGCCGTGTTCCGTTGCATCGATCGACTCCAGTTTAGTTGCGCGACAGCGCGATTGAAAACGAGACATCCCCCGGGGCAAACATAAGCCCTGTCGGTCGTAGCCCCGCACAGAGCACGAAACCCAAGCAGCCGACCCGTTGCGCATGACTCACACTTCCGGCATGCCGGCTCAGGGTATGTTTTACCGGCAAACCAGGGAATCCCCCGCGGTGCTGCACGCGATTTCGGCCGCCGGCTCCAGCTCGCCTGGCCCCGGGCGCGCGGCACAGGCTGCGGGCATTGAGCGCGCAGCAACTGCTCTGTTTAACCGGGATTCAAGCGCATGAAACGCCGTCCCCGACCCCGCTCGAACTAACAGAACCTGCCCCATAATCGCCCGCAACCGCTTGGGGACTGCGGCCGTGGGACATTATGAGACAGCTGCCAGGCGAAATTGACAATTGGCAATGCTTATCGAGTCTCTGAGGGTTATAAAGATCGTGAGGCGCTCCGCTTTGCGCTACCGGGCCAAATGGGAGGTATGCAGTAATGGGAACATTTCTTTCCACCCTCGTGATTGGGGCCGCAGTCGTTGCAGGCCTGAGTCTGTTGGTCCAGGCAGCCGGCGGGTTGCTGTTGATTGGTTTGACCGTGGGCGCCGGTGTCCGCGATTGGTGGGTCAACACGGCCCAGACGCCAGCAGGCCGCGTGAGAACTTCCGACCGATAGCCGTGAAGGTTTGTTTCGGCTAGCGGAAATCACCCGGGCAAAGCTCTGATTAACTCCTGATCGACTCGGGAAAGCCCGTAATCGCGAGCATCCGGGCTGGTTGCAGTACCCGTTTTCCGCGCTTGTTACAGGCAAAAAAAACCCCGCGGTTACGCGGGGTCAAAAACGCTTGTCAGCGTCGGAGGAGTCGATGGAGCAGGAACCGCCGTTCTGTGCTCTGTGGCATGAGTCCGAGCAGTATTGAACCGATCCGACTCACCTGTATGGGCCGTGTGACACTTCAGGAGTTCCGTCTTGCGGATCTGCACACCGTGTCAGCAACCGCCCGGCATGGCTCAGAAACTTTTAGGGTTCAGAGTTAGCCGGACTCATGCCACAGAGGACTGAAACACGCCGCCTTCGTCCTGCTGCTGCAGCCACCGGTAACGCTCGAATCGATGACTGCTGCGGTTACAGACTACATAGCAAAGCTGATGCCAACCCGGGCGAAACAAGATCAATCCGACTCGCATCAGTGCCTTAGCGAGGGTGCAGTCATGTGTCGACGTCGCCATTCCGACACAGCGCGGCATAAGAAGCCATCTCTCCACGCCACATTCTCGTCACCCGACGGCTAGCCGGCAGTGTTGGCGCGCTAGCGGTCGAAGATGCTCATCGGCAGTCGGATCAGGAATGTCGCGCGGCGGCCTGGGGCCGATCTGGTGCCACCCCTGCCCTCCGGCGCTGACCCGGTCATTGCCGGCGTCTGCCGCGCGGCCGCAGGTCACGCCCCGACTTTGCTGACTTCGCCGATCAATGCGCGCAGCTCCGGTAGGCAGGAACCGCAGTTGGTGCCGGCCTGCAAACGCACGCCGATCTCCTCGGGGGACCGCAGGCCGAACTCCTCGATGGCGTGACACAAGGTATTGCGACCCACGCCGAAACACGAACACACGATACCACCGGCGTCTTCCTGCCCGGGCCCCGGGCTACCCGCCAGCACACGCATGCGCTCGCGGCCATCGACCGATTCCCTGGCGAACAGCTCAATCAGCCAGTCGCGCGGCGGCAGGCGATGGTCGGGACCGATAAACACGCAGCTGTCGAGCCGACCGGCAACGAAGCGGGCGCCCCGATAGGCCTGCTGCGCCGAATCGAACATCTCACTCCACTCGGCCCCCTGGGCACCGGACTTCAACATGCCGCGCGCGCAGCCGGCCCAGTCGTCGGCGAGCGCCTCACCGGCCAGTTCGTAGTGCCACAGCCCCTGGCGCCGACTGCGTACCCAGTATGAGGCGGCGCCGGTGTCCACCGCGTGCCGGGACAAGACGAACCCGTACCAGGCCGGGGGACAGGCGCTGACCCGGACCGGCGTATGCTTGAATTCGGGCTGACCCGAGTGCGGGTCCTGGAACGGATTCACCAGGCTGTCAACGCGGGCCGTGCTGGCAAACTGGTCGTTCCAGTGCATGGGGGCGAAGACGCTGCCGCGCCGCTGGGTCGCCGCTACACGGGCGCGCAGCAGCACCTGGCCCCATTGACTCGTCAGCCGCACCAGTTCGCCGTCAGCGGCGCCGAGCATTTGCGCATCCGCCGGGTGCAGTTCGGCGTACGGCTCGACCACGTGACCGGACAGCCGCGGTGACTTGCCGGTGCGGGTCATGGTGTGCCACTGATCCCGTACCCGCCCGGTGTTGAGCACCAGGGGATACTCGCTCGATGTCGCCATACCCGGCGGACGCGGCACGACAGCGACAAAACGTGCCCGCCGACTCGGCGTGAAGAATTCACCTGCGCTGAACAGCCGCGCCTGGCCGCGTGCCTGAGCAGGCTTGACGGGCCACTGTACCGGGGCCAGTGCGTCGTATTGCGGCCCGGAAAGGTCAGTCAGGCCGGACAGGTCGAAATCCCGCTCGCCGTTGTTTTCGAACGCCGACAGCCGCGCATGTTCGCTGAAGATCTCGTGGACGCTGCAATAGCCGAACCCGGCATAACCAAGCCGTCGGGCCACCGCACTCAGAATCTCCCAGTCCGGCCGCGCTTCGCCGGGAGTTTCCAGAAACGCCCGTTGCCGAGAAACGCGGCGTTCGGAGTTGGTCACCGTGCCCTCCTTCTCACCCCAGGCCAGCGCGGGCAGCAGCACATGCGCGTAGGCCGAGGTATCGGTCTCGGCCACGCAGTCGGAGACCACCAGAAATTCACACTTGTCCAGCGCCCGCCGCACCTGGTTGGCATCCGGCATGCTCACCGCCGGGTTGGTCGCCATCACCCACAACGCCTTGACCTCACCGCGTTCGACGGCCTGGAACAGTTCCAGCGCTTTCAGACCCGGGCGCCGGGCAATGCGCGCAGCCTCCCAGAACCGTGCCACCCGGTCGACGTGTTCCGGCTGGTCGAAGTCCATATGTGCGGCCAGCTGGTTGGCCAGAGCGCCGACCTCACGCCCCCCCATGGCGTTGGGCTGACCGGTGACCGAGAACGGCCCCATCCCCGGCCGGCCGATGCGCCCGGTCAGCAGATGACAGTTGATAATGGCGTTGACCTTGTCGGTGCCGCTCGACGACTGGTTGATACCCTGAGAATAGACGGTCAGCGTCCGTTCGGTGCCCGCGAACCAGCGGAACAAGGTCTCGACGTCAGACACCTCCAGCCCGCAGTGCTGCGCCACGGCCGCGGCAGATGGGGCGTGCCAGCGGGCCAGTCGGAGCGCCTCCTCCATGCCCTCGGTATGCTCCGCCACGAATCCGGCGTCGCCATGACCCTGCTGGTACAACCACGCCAGCAGGCCGCTGAACAGGATGGCGTCGGTGCCCGGCTCCAGCGCCAGGTGCAGGTCTGCGATGTCGCAGGTCGCCGTGCGCCGGGGATCGATCACCACCACCTTCATGTGCGGGCGCGCCTTCCTGGCCGCAACGGCGCGCTGATAGAGAACCGGGTGACACCAGGCCGTGTTCGAACCCGTGAGGATCAGCAGGTCGGTCTGCTCCCAGTCCTCATAACAGCCGGGGACCGTGTCCGAGCCGAAGGCGCGCTTGTGCCCGGCCACCGAGGAGGACATGCACAGGCGGGAGTTGGTATCGATGTTGGCCGAACCGATGAATCCCTTCATCAGCTTGTTGGCCACGTAGTAGTCTTCCGTCAGCAGCTGTCCGGAGACGTAGAAGGCCACCGCTTCCGGGCCGTGCCGTGCGATGATGTCGCCGAACCGCCCTGCGACGGTGTCCAGCGCATGACCCCAGTCCACCCTTTGTCCGTTGACAACCGGATGCAGCAGACGCCCTTCCAGGTCCAGCGTCTCGCCCAGCGCCGCGCCCTTGGAGCACAGCCGTCCGAGATTGGCCGGATGAGAGGTGTCTCCCTGCAGCTTGAAAGACCCGTCGGGCTCCCTGGAGACCTCGATGCCGCAGCCTACCCCGCAGTAAGGGCAGGTGGTCTTCATTCAGGCCGCGGCCTCGTTGGCGTTGAATGCCAGGTAGACCACGCCGTTCTCGACCTTCACAGGGTACTTGTGGGTGCAACCCTCGTCAGCCCCCAGGGCTTCGCCGCTGGCCAGGTCGATCTTCCAGTTGTGCAGCGGACAGGTGACACTCGCGCCATGCACGATGCCCTGGGACAGTGGTCCACCCTTGTGCGGGCAGCTGTCCTTGAGGGCGAACACCTGGTCGGTTGCGGTGCGGAACACCGCGATATCCATGGTGTCGGTGCGTACCACCCGCGCCCCCAGGCGCGGGATGTCTTCCAGCTTTGCGATCTGGGTCCAGTTGCTCATGCGTGCTTCTCCGGGCCGCCGCGGACTGCGGTCAGGCGATTCTCAGGGGGGTGAATTCATGCGCCTCGCCACCCTGGGCGCGCTCGGCCCAGGGATCCTTCTGGAAGAACTGCTGCGAGTATTTGAAGCGCTGGTACAGGGCCTCGCGGTTTGCCGCATCGTCGACGACGCGTTGTTTGATGGAATTGAGGCCCACCCGTTCCACCCAGGGCGCGGTGCGCTCCAGGTAGTGGGCCTCTTCGCGGTACAGCTGGGTGAAGGCGCCGCAGTATTCGAGCACCTCCTCCTCGGTTGCCGACCTTGCAAAGCAGGTCGGTGACGCGCACCTTGATGCCGCCGTTGCCGCCGACGTGCAGTTCGTAACCGGAATCGACGCACACCACGCCGAAGTCCTTGATGGTCGCTTCGGCACAGTTGCGCGGGCAGCCGGACACCGCCAGCTTGTATTTGTGCGGCATCCAGGAGCCCCAGGTGAGCTGTTCCAGTTTTACCCCCAGCCCGGTGGAGTCCTGGGTGCCGAAGCGGCACCACTGCGAGCCGACACAGGTCTTGCAGGTGCGCAGCGCCTTGCCGTAGGCGTGTCCGGATACCATGCCGGCGGCATTGAGGTCGTCCCACATCGCCGGCAGGTCGTCCTTCCTGACGCCGAACAGGTCGATGCGCTGGCCGCCGGTCACCTTGACTTCGGGCACCTGGAATTTCTCGGCGACGTCGGCGATGGCGCGCAACTCGTTCGGCGTGCACCAGCCCGCCGAACATACGCGGCACCACCGAATAGGTGCCGTCCTTCTGGATGTTGCCGTGCGCGCGTTCGTTGATGAACCGCGACTGCGCGTCGTCGACATACTCACCGGGCCAGGCGGCGAGCAGATAGTAGTTCAGTGCCGGGCGACAGACGTGCACAACCATCGGGTGTCTTCCAGTTCAGGAATTCGAACAGCGCACGCATGTCCTTGAGTTCCTCGTTGCGGATGGCGCTGATGACTTCGTCGTGGCTGTACTCGGTGCACGCGCACAGCGGCTTCTTGCTCGGCGCGGCCGACGTAACCCTCACCCACGGTGCTGGCCAGCAGGGCTTCGACCAGCCCGGTGCAGGAACCGCAGGAGCTCGACGCCTTGGTATGCGCGCGCACTTCTTCGAGCGTGAACAGACCCTTCTTCACGATCGCATCGGTGATGTCGCCCTTGCAGACGCCGTTGCAGCCGCAGATCTTCGGCAGAGTCCGGCAGGGCGAGCACGCTTGCTCGTCGCCGTGGCCGGCGTCACCCAGGTCATGCTGGCCGAACAGAATGGTGCTGCGAAACGCCGATATGTCGGTGCCCTCGCGCATCAGCTGGAAGTACCAGCTGCCGTCCATGGTGTCGCCGTACAGCACTGCGCCCTTGATGCGGTTGTCGCGGATGACGAGCTTCTTGTAGACGCCCTGCGCCGGGTCCTGCAGTACCAGGATCTCGTCGCCCTCACCCTCGTGGAATTCACCGGCGGAGAACAGGTCGATGCCGGTGACCTTGAGCTTGGTGGAGGTCACCGAACCCTCGTAACGGGCGATGCCCATGCTGTGCCAGGTGGTTGGCGCAGACCTTGGCCTGTTCGAACAGCGGTGCCACCAGGCCATAGGCAGATACCACGGTGCTGCACGCATTCGCCGACGGCATAGATGCGCGGATCGAAGGTCTGCATGGTGTCGTTGACCACGATGCCGCGGTCGCAGTGGATGCCCGGCCTGTTGTGCCAGTGCGATGTTGGGGCGGATGCCCACCGCCATGACCACCAGGTCGGCGCGCAACTTCGCGAACCGTCGGCGAACTGCACGCCGCTGACACGCTGCTCGCCGAGGATCTCGGCGGTCTGCGCCTCCATCCTGAAATCGAGGCCGCGTTCTTCCAGCGCCGCCTTGAGCAGGGCCGCGGCCGGCTTGTCGAGCTGGCGCTCCATCAGGGTGTCGAGGAGGTGTACGACCGTGACCTCCATGCCGTGTCTTCAGCAGGCCGTTGGCGGCTTCCAGGCCGAGCAGCCCGCCGCCGATCACCACCGCCTTGGTGTGGCTGCGGGCCGCCGCCAGCATGGTCTCGACGTCGGCGATGTCGCGGAAACCGATCACACCCTGTTTGTCCGCGCCCGGCAGCGGGATGATGAAAGGGTTGGAACCGGTGGCCAGCAACAGCCGGTCATAGGTCCGTGGTGACACCCGCGGCGGTTTTGACCTCGCGCTTCACGCGGTCGATCGCCACCACCGGGTCGCCCGTCACCAGCGTCTATGCCGTTGCTCGGCGTACCACTCGCGCGAGTTCAGGACGATGTCGTCGATGGTCTTTTCGCCGGCCAGTACCGGCGACAGCATGATGCGGTTGTAATTGGGGTGCGGCTCGGCACCGAACACCGTGATGTCGTAGAGCTCCGGGTGCGATCTTCAGCAGCTCTTCGAGGGTGCGCACCCCGGCCATGCCGTTGCCTACCAACACGAGTTTCTGTTTCATTTCATCTGCCTCTTCTTGCCGCCGGGCAACCCGGCAATGTGCTTGCGTACACACCGCCTGCCCGGTTCAGGTAGCCTTTGCTACGCGGTCTGTGCCTCGCCTGCACCGTTTGCCTTCGGGCCGGGAAGGCCAGCAGACGCACGGCTGATCGCGAAGCCCGCGAGGTATTCCTGCAGCCGGGTCGCGTCGAACCGGCGTCCGTCCATAAACAGATCGGCGCCCATCTCGAGCGTGTCCTCGCCGCACATCAGCGCCCAGCCAGCCTCGTGCTGGCCTTCGAGCTTGTAGTCCACCTCGGGGTAAGGGAGACCCAGCGCATCCGCTGCGGCCCGAAACACTTCGGGCCGGTAGACGGCCTTGGCGATGGCTTCCGCTTTCATGGCGGCGTCCACCCGTCCCCAGCGCAGCATCTGTGACAGGAACCACAACGCGTGCGAACGCCAGGGAAAGTTGGCCGCGTACCGCTGGAATACGTTGTAATCCGGTGCCGAGCGCGGTTTCTCGTCGGAGGAAAACTGCAAGGTGCCGGTGAGCGACTTCTCCAGCACGTCCACCGGCGCGTTGACATAGCGCCCCTGGCTGAGCAGTTCACAGGTGTCGCGGCGATTTCCCGGGTCGTCGAGCCAGGCGCTAGCCTCCAGCAGGGCGGTGACCAGGGCCTGATGCGTGTTCGGGTTGCTCTGTGCCCAGATGCGGGTGACCGCGAACACCTTCTCCGGGTGATTGTTCCAGATATCGAAGCTGGTGATCAGGGTGCGGCCCAGGCCCTCGGATACGGCATAGGTATTCCAGGGCTCGCCGACGCAGTAGCCCGCAATCAGCCCGGCGCGCAGGTAGTGGCCGACCTGCTGCGGCGGCACCACGGTCAGGCGTACGTCCCGGTCCGGATCGATGCCGGCATCCGCCATCCAGTAACGCAGCAAATAGTTGTGCGACGACTCGGGGTAGACCACCGCAAAGGTCAATCTGGGACGGCCTTCCGCGCGGTCCTGGTCGATGACCTGCTTGAGCGCCTGGGCCGATCCCTTCGCGGTGTCGAGACCGGCCACGCCGGTTGCCAGCATGCGGCCGTACAACTCCTTCGAAACCGTAATCGCATTGCCGTTGAGGTCCAGGCTCAGCGCCGTGACCATGGGCTGGCAATGGCTGCCGTCCAGGACGCTGGCCAGCGGCATGGCCGCCAGCATCTGGGCGCCGTCCAGCATGCCGGTGCACACCTTGTCACGGATGTTGGCCCAGGACGACTCGCGCGAAAGGTCCACCGACAGGCCCTGCTTCGCAAAGAACCCCTTCTCCCGGGCAACCACCAGGGGGGCACAGTCGGTCAGCGGAATGAACCCCAGGGTCAGCTCGCGTTTCTCCAGGTGCCGGGCAGGCATCTCAACGACGTCGGCCTTGCGGGTCGGCAGGCGGTAAACGTTGGCCGGCGCCGCCGGCGCGACTGCGGCGGTCGGTTTCGCGCGTAATCTGGATGGATTCTGATGGCGCTCGTGCAGGAACTTCACCACCTCGGCACGATAGTGGTTGTAGGCCGGGTCCTCGGCCAGCGCCAGGCGGTCACGCGGACGCTCCAGATTGACCTCGAGGATTTCGCCGACGCGTGCCGACGGGCCGTTGGTCATCATGACGATGCGGTCCGACAGCAGCACCGCTTCGTCGACGTCGTGGGTGATCATGATGACGGTGTTGCCGAGGTCGCGCGTGGATCTCCATCAGGGAGTCCTGCATGTGGGCGCGGGTGAGCGCATCGAGCGCACCGAACGGCTCGTCCATCAGCAGCACCTTCGGCTCCATGGCCAGCGCGCGCGCGATACCGACGCGCTGTTTCATGCCGCCGGAGATTTCGTCCGGGCTTGCGTGTCCAGGGCGTGCGCCATGTGCACCAGCTCCAGGTTGTGGCTGATCCATTCGTCGCATCTCGCGCCTCGAGCTCGTCTGTCCTGAACACCTGCTTCACCGCCAGTTCGCACGTTCTCGTAGGCGCGTGAGCCAGGGCAGCAGCGAGTGGTTCTGGAACACCACGGCGCGCTCCGGGCCGGGATCGGTCACTTCCCTGCCTTCCAGCACCACGCCGCCCTCGGTGGCCTGGTAGCAGGCCGGCGACGATGTTGAGCACGGTCGACTTGCCGCAGCCGGAGTGGCCGATCAGCGAGACGAACTCGCCCTGGTCGATGACCTGGAGGTTGACGCTTGTCCAGCGCACGTCAACGGCCCCTTGTCGGTGGGGAAGTCAATGCTGACGTGGTCGATGTTCAGATAGCTATTCATGATGAAGTCTCCTGTGCTCCCGCTCAGCGCAGGACCGCGTTCTTGTCCCAGCTCACCGTGCGCTGCAGCATCAGCATGCCGCGGTCGAGCAGCGAAACCGATGAGGCCGATGACCAGCACGGCGACCATGATGCGGCCCAGCGAATTGGAGCTGCCGTTCTGGAACTCGTCCCAGACGAACTTTCCGAGGCCCGGGTTCTGCGCCAGCATCTCAGCGGCGATCAGCACCATCCAGCCGATGCCCAGCGACAGGCGCAGGCCGGTGAACATCATCGGCATGGCCGAGGGCAACACGATTCTTGACCGTCTTGGTGAACCAGCGCAGGCGCAGCACCTGGCTCGACGTTGAGCAGGTCCTTGCTCACGCTGACGAAACGCCGACCGCGGTGTTGATCACGGTCGGCCACAGGCAGCACAGGGTGACGGTGATGGCCGAGGTGAGAAAGGACTTCTGGAACAGCGGATCCTGGTCACGTACACAGCGCTCACCACCATGGTGACCAGCGGCAGCCAGGCCAGCGGCGACACCGGTTTGAACAGCTGGATGATCGGGTTGAGCGCCGGTACATGGTCGGTGCTCAGGCCGATCAGGATGCCGATCGGAATGGCGATCAGCGAGGCCGAGCAGAAAACCGGTGACGACCGTCAGCAGGCTGGTGAGGATCTGGTCAAAGAAGGTCGGCTTGCCGGTGTAGGCGGGCCGGATCTTGTCGCAGGGTCTCCTGCGGCTTGCCGGCCAGCGATCTGCCTTGTCGTTGCGCTTCTTCCTGGCGCTCGTTGAAGGCGGCTTCCTTGGCCCGTTCCTGCCTGGTGTTCCTGGTACCAGGTTGGCGGTCTGCTCCCAGACCTGCGCCGGGCCCGGCAGCTGACCCAGCGAGGTTTCCACGTTCTTCGCGCCAACCGACCAGAGCATCAGAAACACCAGGAGTGCAGCCGCGGGGATCAGCACGCTCTGTGCAAGCCGGCTGACGGGGGTGTTTACCTGGTCGCCTGCGAGGTAGACCAGCAGGCGATTCCAGGCGTCGAAGTTGAAGGTTTTCGGGGTTGCCAGGTTCATTGCAGGATTCTCCTTCTGTCCGATCGCCCCGCCCTTGCGGGCCGGGACACCGGGAAGTCGCACGGGCTCACAGGGTGTCGTCGCCCTTCAGGCCGATCGGGAACTGCTCCAGATAGGCGTTGGGCTTGCTGCCGTCGAACGTGATGCCGTCGATGAACTCGGTCTGCGGCGGACGGAAGCCCGTCTCGGCGTCAAAGTCCGGGAAGTCCTCGGGCTGCATCTTGCCTTCGGCGATCAGTTCCTTGGCCGCCTTGCGCGTAGATATCCGGCCGGTAGACCTTCTTCGCCATATCCACATACCAGGCGTCGGGCTTGTGCTCGGCGATCTGGCCCCAGCGGCGCATCTGCGTCAGGTACCAGACGGCGTCCGAGTAGTACGGGTAGGTGGCGTTGTAGCGGAAGAACACGTTGAAATCCGGCACCGAGCGCTTGTCGCCTTTTTCGTATTCGAAGGTGCCGGTCATGGAGTTGGCGATCACTTCGTAGTCGGCGCCGACATAGCTGGACCTGGACAGGATCTTGACCGCTTCCGGGCGGTTGTCGTTGTCATTGTCATCCAGCCACTTGGCCGCACGGATCAGCGCCTTGACCACCGCACGTGGGTGTTCGGGTACTTTTCGGCCCACTCCTTGGTCAGCGCCGAACACTTTTTCCGGGTTGTCCTTCCAGATCTCGTAGTCGGTGATGACCGGCACACCGATACCCTTGAACACGGCCTGCTGGTTCCAGGGCTCGCCCACGCAGTAGCCATAGATGGTGCCGGCTTCCAGCGTGGCTGGCATCTGCGGCGGCGGCGTGACGGACAGCAGCGCGTCGGCATTGATGGTGCCGCTGATGTCACCCTTGTGCCGGCGCGTAGTAGCCGGGATGGATACCGCCGGCCGCCAGCCAGTAGCGCAGTTCGTAATTGTGCGTCGACACCGGGAACACCATGCCCATCTTGAACGGCTTGCCTTGCGCTCTTGTACTTGTCGACCACCGGTTTGAGGTAGTCGGCCTTGATCGGGTGCTACCGGCTTGCCGTCCTGCTGCTTCGGCACATGCGGTTTCATCTGCTCCCAGATCTCGTTGGAAACGGTGATGCCGTTGCCGTTCAGGTCCATGGAGAACGGCGGTGATGATATGGGCCTTGGTGCCGAAGCCGATGGTGGCGCCCAGCGGCTGACCGGCCAGCATGTGGGCGCCGTCGAGCTGGCCGTCGATCACGCCGTCGAGCAGCACCTTCCAGTTGGCCTGCGCTTCGAGGGTGACGTACAGGCCCTCGTCCTCGAAGATAACCCTTTTCGTAGGCGATCGCCAGCGGCGCCATGTCGGTCAGCTTGATGAAACCGAATTTGAGGTCTTCCTTCTCCGGCTCGCCGAGTTCCGCAACCGCCGTCGCCGTTGTCAGTACCAGGGCCAGCAGGCCAAGACCGAGCGTGTTCAGGCAACTCCTGCGCCGTGCGGCGTTTCCCCAATGTTTCCTCATCATTCGATGCAACCTCTCCACTAACGCTGATCCAAAAAAAAACGCCCGCCTCGGCCGGGATTGCCATCCCGGTCGGAGCGGACGCCGTTGTCCGTCGTTGCAGCCTGCGCAGGCTGCAGAAGCTCTGATGAATTCGCCTGACCGGTCGTCGCGAACGAGGCGAACCTGTCTCTCGACAATGCCGTCAGCGCCGTGCTGATTGCTTGGTTAGCGCAGGGTATTGTTCAGGGCTCTGCGCTTCCCGTTTACGCCCTCCGGGGCGCAATGACGAATCAATCAGAAATCACCGTTTTCAAAGCCCCCCGAAACGACTCGCCGTTGAGTCTGTCCCTGGATTGGATACCGGGGCTTCGCGATCAGACATAACAGGAATCGTGCCAGATTAAACCGGTTCTTATATAAACAGATACTTATTCAGATCCGGCTGGAAAATCGCTGTGCCATACGGTATGCGTCCGCACTGAATTGGCCCAGGCTTGGTGGCTTGTGACGTCCCGGCGCACTAACAGCGGGCAACGTGAAGGACCACCAGGAAAGGAAAAACGTCACTGCCAGTGGCAACCAGCAGCGCATGGCAGGAACCCGCGTGAACGAATGTTCAGGACGCGACGTCGCGCCCGCCGAGCAGTTCCGCCGCAGCGATGATACTGTCGGCGATCTCCACCAGGCGCCGGTTCTGGTCCATCGCCGCCTTGCGCATGAGACCATAGGCTGTCGGCTCGCCGATGCCACGCTGCATCATGACGATACCTTTGGCGCGTTCGATCTTCTTGCGATCCTCCAGGGCGGAACGCGTCCTGTCGAGCTCCGCCTGAAGACCGCGGTGCTGTTCGAAACGGGCAATGGCCGCCTCCAGGATGGGCCGCACGCGCTGGGCCTGCACGCCGTCCACCACATAGGCGCTGACGCCGGCCTGCACCGCGCGACGGATGGTGTCGCCGTTGTCGTCCTGGCTGAACATGACCATGGGGCGCGGATCGCTGGCCTGCACGCTGCGCAGGCTTTCCAGCGTGTCACGACTCGGCAGGTCAATGTCGATGATCACCACATCGGGGCGGTAGCGGGCCACCTCCGTCAGCATATCCTGTTCGGGTGACAGGCACGCGACCACCTCACATTCGACCGAACGCAAGACTTCCGCTACCGCCGCGCTGCGCTGCCGCGACTCGTCGATCAACATCACCCGCAATCTGGCCAAGGGAGAACCCGCCACTGAATAGAAGCTGGAACGCTCGCAAACATCATACCAGACTATTAGCAGGTGCTAATAAGGCCGACGTGGAATCGGCTGCGCAGCCTGACCGCGTATGGGGATGCCGTATCACCGCTGGTGTTCGAGCGTCTGCCCGCGCCGGTACGCCACATCAGGGAGATTCCGATTGAAGGCATTGACCGCCAGCGAAATGCGTCCCAGCTGGAAACCCGGCGCGACTTCCGGCGGCGCCTTAACAGCTACTCAAAGGGATGGCGTTTGATGATGGTCTCTTCGCGATCGGGACCGGTGGAGATAATGTCGATCGGCACACCGCACAGCTGCTCCACCTTGTTCAGATAGTCACGCGCCGCCTGCGGCAGCTGATCGACCGACTTTTTGCCCACCGTCGATTCGCTCCAGCCGGGCATTTCGATCAGCACCGGTTCGCATTTCTCGAAACGATCGGCGCCCACCGGCGGCACGTCGATTTCCTTGCCGTCCAGCTTGTAGGCCACACAGATCTTGACCGTCTGCAGGCCGTCCAGCACATCCAGCTTGGTGATGCACATGCCGGTGACACTGTTGACCTCCAGCGAGCGGCGCAGGGCGACCACGTCCAGCCAGCCGCAGCGGCGCTGACGTCCGGTGGTGGCGCCGAACTCGTGACCCTTCTCGCCCAGGTGCTTGCCGTCCGCGTCGAACAGTTCGGTCGGGAACGGGCCGGCGCCGACCCGGGTGGTGTAGGCCTTGACGATACCGAGCACGTAGTCGAGCGCGCGCGGACCGACGCCACTGCCGCTGGCGGCGCCGCCGGCGGTGGTGGTCGACGAGGTCACGTAGGGATAGGTGCCGTGGTCGATATCCAGCAACGCACCCTGGGCACCTTCGAACATGATGCTCTTGCCCTCGGCGCGCAGCCGGTGCAGGGTACCGGGAACGTCCTCCACCAGCGGTGCGAGCTGTTCGCCCTGCGCCAGCGCCTCGTCCAGCACCTGCTGGTAGTCCACGGCGTCGGTCTTGAAATAGTGCTGCAGCGCGAAGTTGTGGTATTCCATCACTTCGCGCAGGCGTTCCTTGAAGTGTTCCGGGTCCAGCAGTTCACCCAGGCGGATGCCGCGCCGCGACACCTTGTCCTCGTAGGCGGACCGATGCCACGCCCGGTGGTACCGATCGCCTTGCTTGCCGCGCGCCAGTTCGCGCGCCTGATCCAGGGCGATGTGGTAGGGCAGGATCAGCGGACAGGATTCACTGATGCCGAGCCGCTCGCGAGCCGGCACCCCATTGGCTTCCAGCATCGCCAGCTCTTCGAGCAGCGCACGACGGCGACAACACCACGCCGTTGCCGATCAGGCAGCGCACCCCGCCGCGCAGGATCCCGGAGGGAATGAGATGCAGCACGGTCTTCTTGCCCTCGATGACCAGCGTATGACCGGCGTTGTGACCACCCTGAAAACGCACTACCGCAGAGGCCCGGTCGGTCAGCAGATCGACGATCTTGCCCTTGCCCTCATCACCCCACTGGGTACCGATTACGACTACGTTCTTACCCATCTATGCTCAACCTTGTCAGTCAAATATCGCCAAATGCGGACCGGGTTACCTTGGATTAACCGCGAAGGACGCGAAGGACGCGAAGAAAACCCACTCCTTTCACCCCGGCGTCTTTAATAACCTCCGCGCCGACACCACAGGATGCTGCCAGATCACGGTTAACCGCGGCGCACATACAACACCAGTTCCTAATGCCAAAGTTTTCTTAACCTTCGCGTCGTTGTATTAACCGCGAAGGACGCCAAGGACGCGAAGGAAACTTATTCCCTTCACACTGGCGTCCTTAACAACCTCCGCGCCGACACCGCAGGATGCTGCCAGATCAGGGTTAACCGCGGCGCACAGACAACACCAGTTCCTGATGCCAAAGTTTTCTTAACCTTCGCGTCCTTAGCGTCCTTAGCGGTTAACTATCTGGTTCCACAACGCTAGCCGATCGCTTCGACCACCCAGTCCGAGCCGTTCCAGCGCAGTATGCGGCCGCAGCCCATTTCGGCAAAGCTCCCGGCCTGGCCGGGCAGCTGCTGTATCACCCGCTCGCCCTGCGCACGCAGGTTCCGCACCCGCTCGTCCAGTGCCGGGTCGTCTTCCGCCGGTGACGGCGATAGCGTCCGACCGCTGCCGGCAGCTGCCTGGCACCAAGCCGCATGAGGCTGCGCAGATCGGTACTGAAGCCGGTCGCGGGCCGCGCCCGCCCGAACACCTGGCCGATAGCGTCGTAGCGTCCACCGCGCGCGATTTCCTGGCCACGGTCCGCCACGAAGGCAGCGAACACCACCCCGGTGTGAAACTGGTAGCCGCGCAGCTCCGCCAGATCGAAGTGCAGCGCAACATCCGGCAGACGCCGCTGGGCGAGCGTGGCGATGCGACTCGAGGTTTTCCAGTGCCAGCTGCGCGGCGTCGCCGCTGCCCTCCAGCAGGGTGCGGGCGCGTTCCAGCACCTCTGCCCCGCCGTTCAGGGTGGCGAGTCCGGCCAGCCGCTCGCGCTGCGCCGTGGACAGGTCCAGTTGGCGGAGAAACTCATTGATTTCCGGTAGCGCCTTGCGCTGCAGGGCATCGAACAGGAAGGCCTCCTGGTCGTCGTCGAGGCCGGCATCGGCCGCCAGGCCGCGGTAGATGCCGACATGACCCAGGTCGATATACAGGTCTTCGACGCCGGTGAGCGCCAGCGTCGCCACCATCAGCGCGAGGATCTCGACGTCACTCTCCGCGACCGGCGTGGCCGAACAGTTCGGCGCCGACCTGCATGAGGACTGCGCGATCCGGCGAAACCGTCCGGGCGCGTGTGCAGCACCGTACCCAGGTAACACAGGCGGGTCGGCGCCTCGCGCTGCAGGCGGTGCGCATCGATGCGCGCGGCCTGCGGCGTCATGTCGGCGCGCAACCCCAGCAGCCGGCCCGACAACTGGTCGATCAGTTTGAACGTCTGCAGGTCGAGGTCGTGGCCGGTGCCGGTCAGCAGCGAATCCAGGTATTCGATGAACGGCGGGATGATCAGCTCATAACCCCAGCTGCGGTACAGGTCGAGGAGCTCACGGCGCAACTGTTCCAGCTGCCTGGCCTGTTCGGGCAGCAGCTCCTCGATACCTTCCGGTAATAACCAGCGATTCTTTCCTGTCATCCGACCACGTTGCCCCGGCGTACCCAGTACAGGAGCGCGACTCCAATCGACATACTGATCAGTCCGGCGATGCGGATGCTGCGGTCGTCCATCTGCAGCATAGCAGCCAGCATGCGCCGCAT
Source organism: uncultured Gammaproteobacteria bacterium (assembly GCA_963695455.1). GTDB lineage: Bacteria > Pseudomonadota > Gammaproteobacteria > DSM-19610 > DSM-19610 > Thiogranum. The sequence goes on from CAVOGN010000007.1 coordinate 335,045, forward strand.
GGCATCCGGGCTCAGAAACGGCACGATGCCTTCGATTACCAGCATCAGGGCCATGGCCGCCCAGAGATCATCCCACATCGTGTAATCCAAAAAAAAGCCGGACGACTACGGCATCGTCCGGGCTTGCACATGTTAGCACGGCGCTAGTCTTTGGCCCGGTTGAAATAGTCGAAGAACTCGCTGTCCGGCTCCAGCAGCAATACATCGCTGCCGCCCTGGAAGGCTTCCTGGTAGGCCTTGAGACTGCGGGTAGAAGGCGTAGAACTCCTGGTTCTTGCCGTAGGCGTTGGCGTAGATCTCCGCCGCCTTGGCGTCGCCCTCACCACGAATCTGTTCGGCTTCGCGGTAGGCCTCGGCAATCAGTACCTGACGCTGCCGATCGGCGTTGGCGCGGATCTTTTCCGCTTCCTCGAAACCGCGCGAGCGGAATTCCTTGGCCACCCGGGAGCGCTCGGCCTGCATGCGCCGGTACACCGAGTTACTCACTTCCGCGGGCAGATCGATACGCTTGATGCGCACATCGGCGATCTCGATACCGATCTGCTGCGCCTGCCGGTTGGCGTCTTTGGTCAGTTCCTCCATGATCACGTCACGCTCACCGGAAACCACTTCGTTGATGGTGCGCTTGCTGAACTCGCCGCGCATGCCGTCCTTGATGACCTGTTCGATGCGCAGGCGGGCGTTGCGTTCATCGCCGGCCACGGCCTTGTAGTAGCGTTTCACATCGGCAATCCGCCACATGACGAAGGAATCGACGATCACGTTCTTCTTTTCCACCGTCAGGAAGCGTTCCGGTTCCACGTCCTGGGTCAGCAGACGGCCGTCGAATTTGCGCACGTTGTTGATGAACGGGATCTTGACATGCAGGCCGGGCCTGAAATCGGCTTCGACGTATTTCACCCAGTCTGAACATGATGGCCTTTTCCCACTCCGCAACAGTGAAAAAGGAAAAGCCCGCCAGCACCACCAGCAGCAGCGCCAGCATTCCGAAAAAAGCCCTGCTATTCGCCATCAGCGTGCCTCCCTGGGTTGGCGCGAAGGCCGTAGCGCTTCATCGCTGCCCGATTCACCGGATGATGCCTCGCTATCGTCGGGGCTGGAAAAGCTCGGCGCCTGGACCCGCCGTTTGAACAGCTCATCGAGCGGCAGATACATGAGGTTGTCGGTGCTCTCGCTGTCCACCACCACCTTGCCGGTGCGCGACATGACCGGCTCCATGGTCTCCAGGTACAGACGCTTGCGAGTCACTTCCGGCGCCTTTTCGTATTCGCCCAGCAGCTGGGTGAAGCGGCTCGCCTCACCTTCGGCCTTGGCGATCAGCGATTCCCGGTAACCCTCGGCCTCCTGCACCTGGCGCGCCGCGGTACCGCGCGCTTTCGGAATCACATCGTTGGCGTAGGCCTCGGCCTCGTTCTTCAGACGCACCCGATCCTCGCGCGCCTTGATGGCATCTGAAAAGGCACCCTGCACTTCTTCCGGCGGCTGCGCATCCTGCAGATTGACGTCCGATACCAGCAGACCGCTTTCATAGGAGTTGAGAATGTCCTGCATCAGCGACTTGGTGCGCGCCGACCACTTCGGCGCGACCCTCCTGCAGCACGAAGTCCATTTTGCTCTTGCCGATCACTTCACGCAGCGCGCTTTCGGCGACCTGCTTGAGCACCGCATCGGGGTCGCGCACATTGAACAGGTACGGCGCGGATCGTCCACCTGGTACTGCACGGCGAGCTGGATGTTAACAATGGTTCTCGTCCTCGGTGAGCATCAGCGCTTCGCGCGGCACGGTCACCGCGGCCTGTCCGCCGCTGCCCGAACGGTAGCCGATTTCGATGAAACGCCGCTGTTCGACGTCGACGATTTCGACCTGTTCCACAGGATAGGGAATACGCCAGTGGGGACCGGGCATGGTCGCTTCGGTGTAGGCCCCGAAGCGCAGCACCACACCGCGCTTACCGGCGTCGACAATATAGATGCCGGAGAACAGCCAGACCACCAGCACGATGAGCGCCACCACGCCGAATCCGGCGAATCCGGCCCTGCCGGCACCGCCACCACCTCCGCCGCCGCCGCGCTTGCGGCCACCGAACAGACGCGCCGAGCTTGTCCTGCATCTTGCGCACGACTTCGTCCAGATCAGGTGGCCCCTGGTCGCCACGACCGCCCCAGGGATCTTTGTTGTTTCCGCCTCCCGGCTCATTCCAGGCCATGCATGACTCCAGTAAACTAGCCACTTCTCCCCGTGGGAGATGGTCACGGCGAGCGACCGAACCTGGACACCTCCGACACTGGCCCTCTCCCGCAGGCAGAGGGAACGAATTCGCAAAGTTGCGAATTTTAGGGAGCTTGGGCCGCGCCCGCAACACGTAGCGGCTCCCGATCGGGCCGCAGGACGCAGTCGAGGCCCTCGCGACGGTACAGCGCCTCCAGTTCCCGGGCGCTGATCCTGACTTCCAGCCACCAGCCGCCGGTATCATCCGGGAGGTCCTGCAGGACCTCGCCGGTCCGGTATATCGCGGCCCGCAGGCGCCCTGCCGAAGCCGGCAGCTGCAGCCAGCCGTGCACCTGGTCGGACAGAAAGAATTCGCCCAGCGCCTGCTGCAGCAGTTCGATACCGGCGCCGGTGACGGCCGAACACCACAGCCGCGTGACCCGCCCTTCGCTATCCCTCAGCAGATGTGGGGGTTCGGCACTCAGATCGATCTTGTTGTAGACCAGGATCTGCGGCACTTCTCCGGCACCGATGGCACTCAGCACCTCGTTGACCTGTTCGATGCGCGTCTGGCGATCCGGGTCGTGGGCGTCCACCACGTGCAGCAACAGGTCGGCTTCCAGGGTTTCCTCGAGCGTGGAGCGGAACGCCGCCACCAGCTCGTGCGGCAGCTGGCGCACGAAGCCGACCGTGTCGGCCAGCACCACCGGCCCGAAACCGGGCAGCTCGAGGCGCCGCAGGGTCGGATCGAGGGTCGCAAACAGCTGATCGGCCGCATACACGTCGGCGTCACACAGGCGGTTGAACAAGGTCGATTTACCGGCGTTGGTATAGCCGACCAGGGACACCGTCGGCACTTCGGCGCGCGCCCGAGCGCGGCGCCCCTGGGCGCGCTGGCTGCGCACCTTTTCCAGCCGCTTGTGGATCTGCTTGATGCGATTGGCAAGCAGGCGCCGGTCGGTTTCCAGCTGGGTTTCACCCGGACCGCGCAGACCGATACCGCCCTTCTGGCGCTCCAGGTGGGTCCAGCCGCGCACCAGGCGCGTCGACAGGTGCTGCAGCTGCGCCAGTTCGACCTGCAGCTTGCCTTCGAAGGAGCGCGCGCGCTGGGCGAAGATATCCAGAATCAGGCCGGTACGGTCCAGCACCCGTGCCTGCAGCAGTTTCTCCAGGTTGCGTTCCTGGCTGGGACTCAGTTCGTGGTTGAAGATTACCAGCTCGGCCTGTTCGGCGTGCAACCGCGCACGGATCTCCTCCGCCTTGCCGGACCCGACGTAGTAGCGCGGGCTCCGGCGCACTGCGGCTGGCGGTGATCGTGGCAACCGGCCGGGCACCGGCCGAGCGTGCCAGATCGGTGAACTCGAGCAGATCCTCGGGATCGGCTGCACCGGGAAAATCGACGTGAACGAGTATCGTCCGTTCACCGCTGCGGGGTCTTTCAAACAAAAGGAGGGTTACCTGCGTTCAGGGGTGGCGGACCGGATCGGGACAGGCGGCTGGAACAGCCCGCGACCGGGCGCCCGGCCCGGCCGCACAGGAGGGTTGCAGAATCAGGCGTTGCCGGGCTCGGGCCCGCCGCCATTGCCGCCTTCATCGCCACTCGACAACCGGACATTACGCGCCGGCACCACCGTTGAAATTGCGTGTTTGTACACCATCTGACTGACGCTGTTCTTCAACAGAACCACGAATTGATCGAAGGATTCAATCTGGCCTTGTAGTTTGATCCCGTTCACCAGGTAAATGGATACCGGAATACGCTCTTTACGCAGCGTGTTCAGGAAGGGTTCTTGTAGCGACTGCCCTCGGGCCATGTCATTTCTCCTTCTTCTCGTAACGTGCACCAAAGTCGTTCTCCTTTCCGGTGTCTATACTGCATCATATCCACTCGTTTTGGAGAGCCGCGTCCGCTGCGGTTAGCCATTTTTCCATTCCGCAAAACTATAGCACATTCAAGTGGCTGCTGCGCCAGCCTGTTTTATCAAAGCCGCTACGCGGGCAACCGCGTCGGCGCCCAGCGGGTCGACCCAGTGGGCGTCGGCCTCGGCGCGCAGCCAGGTGAGCTGGCGCTTGGCGTATTGGCGGGTCGCCACCAGCGCCCGTTCGACCCATTCGTCCGCCGACAGTTCCCCCTGCAGGTACATCCAGGCCTGGCGATAACCCACGGCGCGCAGGGCGGGCAACTGGGAATCCAGATCGCCGCGCCGCTGCAGACGCCGCACCTCGTCCAGAAAGCCCTGTTCCAGCATGGCACGAAAACGCGCCTCGATGCGCCGGTACAGCACCGCACGCTCGGGCGGCGCCAGTACGATTTTCAGAAACCGGTAGTTCGGCGGGGTTTCGCTGCCGCGCCGGCACAGCTCGCTCAGCGCCACACCGGTCAGTTCGTAGACTTCGAGCGCCCGCTGGATGCGCTGCGGATCGTTGGGGTGAATGCGCGCCGCGGACTGCGGCATCGACCGCGGCAAGCCGCTGGTGCATGGCCGCCCAGCCGATTTCCGCCGCCCGGGCCTCGAGTTGCGCCCTGACTTCGGGGTCGGCACCGGGCAGATCCGACAGGCCCCGCTCCAGGGCGCGGAAGTACAGCATGGTGCCGCCGACCAGCAGCGGGGTATTGCCGCGCGCGCAGATCAGCTCCATCTCGCGCAGCGCATCGACGCGAAACTCGGCCGCGGAATACGCCTCGCCCGGATCACGGATATCGATCAGGCGGTGCGGCGCCACGGCCAGGGTGGCGGCATCGGGCTTGGCGGTGCCGATATCCATGCCGCGGTACACCAGCGCCGAATCGACGCTGATGATCTCCAGCGGCAGCCGCTGCACCAGTTCGACCGCGAGGCCGGTCTTGCCGGACGCGGTCGGCCCCATCAGAAAAACGGCCAGCGGCTGGTTCATGCAGCGGAGGTAAACATTCAGAACGGGATTATTAACCGCGAAGGACGCTAAGGACGCGAAGTAAACACACCATGATAGAGTTCCTGGCTATGACTTGCGAGCAGATATGGGGAGACGCGCTGCTGATTCAATTGCGGTTTAAATTTCGAAAAACCTTCGCGTCCTTAGCGTCCTTCGCGGTTCATACCCAGGCGCCCCATCCGTCGGTCAACGGCCGCGCAGGAACAGGGCGTCCAGTTCCTGCAGGCTGACCTGTACCCAGGTGGGGCGGCCGTGGTTGCACTGACCGGAGCGCTCGGTGCGCTCCATGTCGCGCAGCAGGGCGTTCATCTCGGCCACGGTCAGGCGCCGGTTGGCGCGCACCGAGCCATGACAGGCCATGGTCGACAGCAGTTCGTTGATGGCTTCTTCGATACGACGGCTGCCGACCGCGGCTGTGCAGATCGGACAACACGTCCCGCACCAGCGCTTCGATGTCCACGTCCGCCAGCAGGGCCGGTACCTGGCGCACCACCAGTTGCTCGGGGCCCTGGCGATCGATTTCGAAACCGAGCGCGGCAAACCACGTCTGGCTGCGCTCGGCCTCGTCGGCTTCGGCGCGCGCCACCGCCATGCTCAAGGGCACCAGCAGCGGCTGCGACCGGATACCCTGTTCCTGGTGGCTGCGCTTGAGATGCTCATAGCTGATGCGCTCGTGGGCGGCATGCATATCCACCAGCACCAGTCCGTGGGCATTCTCCGCCAGTATATAGATGCCTTTGAGCTGCGCCAGGGCGAAGCCCAGCGGCGGCGCTACCTCAGCCTCGCTCTCGGTCGTCGGTTCGGGCTCAAAGGACACCGCGGCCGTAGCCAGCGGGCCGTCGCCGTGCAGGCGCAGGTACTGGCCCAGCTGTTCGTTGACCGCGAGCGGCATGCCGGCCTGGCGGCCCGGGATGAGGCGCCGGCCGCAAGCGGCATGACCGCGGGCGGCGGTTGCGCCGCGCTGCGGGCGCCATCCGGGCGAATCGCGGCCAGCGCCTGGTGCACGCTGCGAAACAGGAAATCGTGCACCAGGCGCGACTCGCGGAAGCGCACCTCGTGCTTGGCCGGGTGCGCGTTGACGTCGACCGCGGCCGGATCCAGCTCCAGGTAGAGAACGAAGGCCGGATGACGGCCGTGGTACAGCACGTCCTGGTAGGACTGGCGCACTGCGTGCGCCAGCAGCTTATCGCGCACCGCGCGGCCGTTGACAAAAAAGAACTGCAGATCGGCCTGGCTGCGCGAGAAGGTCGGCTGCGGCAATCCAGCCATGCAGGCGCAAACCGGCGGCGCTGTGATCGATGCCGACCACCTGGCTGACCAGGGGCTCACCGAGCAAGGCCTTGATGCGCTCCAGCTGCTGTGCCTCGCTGTGACCGGGACGCAGGTGATAGAGCGCTTTGCGCTGGCGACGCACCAGCAGCTCCACACCCGGACGGCTCAGCGCGATACGCTGAACCACGCCCTCCAGGTGCTTCTGTTCGGTGCTCTCGGTGCGCAGGAACTTGCGCCGCGCCGGCACGTTGAAAAACAGATCGCGCACCTCGATGGTGGTGCCGGTCGGGTGCGGCACCGGCTCGGGCACCTCGACGGTTTCACTGCCGTCGCCGCGCACCTGCCAGCCGCTGCTATCCCCGGCGGTGCGCGACTGCACCAGCAGACGCGACACCGAGGCGATGCTGGGCAGGGCTTCGCCGCGAAACCCCAGACTGGCTACCCGTTCCAGATCTTCGAGCGAGGCAATCTTGCTGGTGGCGTGGCGCGACAGCGCCAGCGCCAGGTCGTCACGGTGTATGCCGTGACCGTCGTCGCGCACCCGAATCAAGCGTTTGCCGCCGTCCTCGAAGTCGATTTCGATGCGCCCGGCACCGGCGTCCAGGCTGTTCTCGAGCAGCTCCTTGAGCACCGACGCGGGGCGCTCCACCACCTCGCCGGCGGCGATCTGGTTTATCAGCTGTGGATCGAGGGGGTGTATGCGTTTCAAGTCGGTCCGCCCGCGACGCCTCCAGTGCGCCGGGGGCACCATGGTAACCGGAAAGCGGGTGGCGAGTGAAATCGGCGTATCGGATGCAGACGTTTAACCGCGAAGGACGCTAAGGACGCGAAGTGAAAATACTGTCTGGTGAATCGGCGCCAACAATCAGCTGAACACCACCGCAACTCGCGATGGCTACCCACAAGTATTCCCCGGTTTTCCTTCGCGTCCTTAGCGTCCTTCGCGGTTAATCATTCCCTCGACCCCCTAGCCGTCCGAGGCGGGGATGGTGAGCACCTTGCCGACCAGCAGGTTGTCGTTTTTCAGCTTGTTGGTGGACCGCAGTGTGTTCATGCTCACGCCGTAGCGCTGCGCGATGTGGCTCAGGGTGTCGCCACGCCGGATCACGTGCTGACGGGTGCTGGACTTGGCCATGAGCGTGCCGGCCGGCGGGTTGGAGGCGAAATAACTGCGTACGCCAGCGAGAATCGCCTGCGCCACCTGCTGCTGGTGGCGCGAGCTGCGCAGTCGCTGCTCCTCGGAAGGGTTGGATATGAATGCCGTTTCGACCAGCAGCGAGGGGATATCGGGCGATTTCAGCACCACGAAACCGGCGTGCTGCACCTGCTTCTTGTGCACCTTGCCGAGACGCTTCATCTCCTGCAGCACATTGTCAGCGACTTCGACGCTGGCCTCCAGGGTCGCGGTCTGCGCCAGGTCCAGCAACACCTCGGCGAGCAGATCGTCCTTGTCGTCGAGGCTGACGCCCCCCACCAGGTCCGCCGCGTTTTCACGCGCTGCCAGCCAGCGAGCCATCTCCGACGAGGCGCCGCGCTGCGACAGCGACATAGACCGACGAACCGCGCGCGCGACTGTCGCGGAACGCGTCCGCATGGATGGAAATAAACAGATCCGCGCGCTGACTGCGGGCCTTCTCGATGCGTTTGCGCAGCCCGATGTAGTAGTCGCCGTCGCGAATCAGCACCGGCCGCATGCCGGGTTCCTTCTCGATCAGCGGCCGCAAGGCGCCGCGCAATATCCAGAACCACATCTTTTTCGCGGGTACCCTTGCGCCCGCGCGCCCCGGGATCCTCGCCACCGTGACCGGCGTCGATGGCGATGACCAGGTCGCGCAGCTGCGACGGCTGGTTCCGGGTCTGGACTTTCTTCGGTGCGCCCGGCGCCACCGCCGCCTTCGCTCCGCCCCCGAACAGGTCGATGACCAGTCGATGGCCATACTGTTCGTTGGGCTTGAGCATGAAGCTCTTGGGCTTGACCGGACCGCCCAGATCGAGCACCAGGCGCAGGTCGGTTTTGTTGCGTGGAGCGCTGCGCAGCCGCTGTACGACCCCACCGCGGGTCTTCACTTTCACCAGGTCGGTCTCGATGGTGGCATTCTTGAGATCCACCACCAGGCGATCCGGACCCATCAGGGTGAACAGCCGGTGTTCCACCGGGCCGCTGACGTCCAGCACCACGCGCGTACTGTCCGGTGCCGCCCACAGCCGTACACCTTGCACCTGCAGGGGCCCCGCCTGTGCCAGGGACGCCACCAGTACCAGAAGTAGCCAAGCGAGCCGCATCAAAGTGTCATCCCCCCAACCCAGACGGTGTTTTGCGCCATTAATACCGCATCCGCAAGTGGATTTCAACACTTTCTACATATTTCTCTGTAAGATAGCTGTAATTCCTAGTAATTCAAGTTAACTCCAGAGAATGCTGAAAACAGGGCGGAAATGGGGGCGAAGTCGATTATCGTTGAACCCTGCGAGACAAACTTTCGGGTTGGGAAAAATGGGGTCAGAGTCGATTTTCCGTTCGACGCGCGGAAATCTAGGGCCTTCCGGTTTGCGAAAATCGACTCTGACCCCATCTTCAGTCGAGACAGCGCAGCACCCGTTCGCCCCGTGCGGAGGCGGCCACCAGCTGCACCCGCCGACCGCTGTTTGCGGGCCGCAGGTAGACATGCAGGTCTGCTGCGGGCAGGAACCCGGCGCCTTGCTCGGGCCATTCGATCAGGCACACCTGTCGCGCGTCGAACAGATCGCGCACCCCGATCCATTCCAGCTCTTCGGGGTCCGACAGGCGATACAGGTCCAGGTGGTAGAAACTGCCGCGCTGCGAACTGTAGGGTTCGACCAGGGTGTAGGTCGGACTTTTGACCGGTCCGCTGCAGCCGGCCGCGCGCAGAAAACCGCGCACCAGCGTGGTCTTGCCGGCACCGAGGTCACCGTGCAGGAACACCAGCAGTCCACCCCGACAGCACTCGGCCAGCCGCGCACCGAACGCCTCCGTCGCCTGCGCGTCGGCGAGAAACTGCTCCAGCGCAGCCATCAGGCGGGAGCCGGTTCCCTGCCGCCCGGGTTGGCCAGAGTGCGCAGCCAGGGGAGCAGGTCACCGGCCAGCAGCCCGCGCTCGCCCTGCCCGGCGGCCCGGTCGGCCGCCACCGCGTGCAGCCAGACGCCGGCGGTGGCCGCTTCGTAGCGCGGCAGCCCCTGGGCCAGCAGCGCGCCGAGCACCCCGCTCAGCACGTCCCCCATGCCACCGCTGGCCATACCGGGATTGCCGCGCGCACACAGCCGCATTCCGGCCGCCTGCATCGCCGATCAGGCTGCCGGCGCCTTTCAGCACCACGCTGCCTCCGTAATCGGCCACCAGCCGTTCGAGGGCCGCGTAGCGGTCGCGCTGAATCTCGGCGCTCGACTGGGCCAGCAGGCGCGCCGCCTCACCCGGGTGCGGGGTCAGTATCCAGTTAGCGCGGCGCAGCGGATCCTGCGCCAGCAGATTGAGCGCATCGGCGTCCACCACCAGCGGCAGGTTACTGTCCAGCACCCGCCCCAGCAAGCTGTTGCGACCAGGCACTGCGCCCCAGCCCCGGGCCGACCACCACCACTGTGGCACGCACCAGCAGCGGCTCCAGTTCGGCGCGCCCGTTCCACCGCGTGCACCATGAGTTCCGGGCGGCCGGCATTGAGAACCGGCGCGTGGACAGCCCGGGTCGCCACCGAGACCAGGCCGGCGCCGCAGCGGGCGGCGGCTTCTGCGGCCAGGCGCGCCGCACCGCCCATGCCGGCATTGCCCCCCACCACCAGCACGTGACCGAAATCACCCTTGTGGGCGTCGCGCCGGCGCGGCGCCAGCAGCTGCTCGAGCGGCGGCCGCTCGATCAGCTCCACGCCGGCGTGCTGGCGTCGCATAGATATCGGGCGGGACCGCGAGATCGGCAAACTCGACACTGCCGGCGTACTGACCGCCAGCGCCGGTGTACAGCCCGCGCTTGCGCCCGATGAAGGTCAGGGTGCTGGTGGCCTGCGGCCGCCACGCCGAGGATGGCACCCGGTGTCCGCGTGCAGGCCGCTTGGCACGTCCACCGCCAGCAGCGGCGCCGGGTGCCGGTTCAGCGCCTCGATGGCCACGCGGTAACGACCCTCAACCGGCGCGATCCAGCCCGGTTCCCAGCAGCGCGTCCACCAGCAATTCGGCATCCTGGGGCAACTGCCCCGCGTATGCCGCGACCACCCCGCCCGCGGCACGATAGTCGCCGGCCGCCTGGGCTGCATCACCCGTGAGCATGTCCGGATCGGCAAGCGCCAGCAGCGTGACCTGGATACCGGCATCGCGCAGCAGGCGTCCCAGCACATAACCGTCACCGCCGTTGTTGCCGGCCCCGCATACAATGCATACCCGGCTGAGCTGCGGCCAGCGGCGTGCGACGCAGTCTGCCAGCGCCCGGCCGGCCCGGCTCATCAGTTCGTAGCCCGCAATACCGCGCTCGTGGATGGCGATGCGGTCCAGCTCCCGCACCTGCGCGGCGGTATAGAGAGGAATATCGGCGGGTTCCGACATACAATGACCAGCATTATCCGAGTGTGCGCACCATACCGTGAAGCTTTCACCCAAATCCAGTCCGCCCGCTGCAGCCGCAAGCCGGGCCCCGGTCATCGATTTCGAGCAGCTTGCCGGGCGCATCAAGACATGGGGCCGCGAGCTCGGGTTCCAGCAGCGTCGGCATTAGCGACACCGACCTGAGCCGGGACGAGACACATCTGCTGGACTGGCTGGCCGCCGGGCGCCATGGCGAAATGGACTATATGGCGCGGCACGGGCGGCTGCGCAGCCGCCCTTCGGAACTGGTTCCCGGCACGCTGCGCGTTATCGCGGTGCGCATGGACTACTGGCCGGGCCCGGCCCGTGATGCACACCAGCTGCTGGACGACCCCAGGCGCGCCTATGTGTCGCGCTACGCGCTGGGCCGCGACTACCACAAGCTGCTGCGCAAACGCCTGCAGCTGCTGGCGCGGCGCATCGAACAGGTCGTCGGTCCGTTCGGCTACCGCGCCTTCACCGACAGCGCCCCGGTACTGGAAAAAGCAGTGGCACAGAAGGCCGGCCTCGGCTGGATCGGGAAACACACCAACCTGATCGATGACAAGTGCGGTTCCTGGTTTTTTCTCGGCGAGCTGTTCACCGATCTGCCGTTGCCGGTCGATGCCGCAGCGGCGCCGCACTGCGGTACCTGCCGGGCGTGCCTGGACATCTGTCCGACCGGCGCCATCGTCGCCCCCTACCAGCTGGACGCGCGCCGCTGCATCTCCTATCTGACCATCGAGCTGCGCGGTCCGATTCCCACGCAGTTCCGCCGCGCCATCGGCAACCGCATCTACGGCTGCGACGACTGCCAGCTGGTGTGTCCCTGGAACCGCTTCGCCCGGCCGACCGCCGAGCAGAGTTTTCTGCCGCGCCAGCAGCTGGACAACACGCCACTGATCGAGTTGTTCCGATGGAGCGAAGAGGAGTTTCTGCGCCGCCTGGAAGGCTCGCCGATCCGCCGCATCGGCCATGACTGCTGGTTGCGCAATATCGCCGTGGCGCTGGGCAACGCGCCCGGGGATACAGCCGTCGTTGCGGCGCTCACGGAAAAGCTGTCGCACCCTTCCGAACTGGTACGCGAACACGTCCTGTGGGCGCTGCAGCAGCAGGGCACGCCTGCCTGAGCGGCTGTTGCCTCCACAATGCCCTTGGCCGGATTTTTAACCGCGAAGGACGCGAAGGGCGCGAAGGGAAAGCATTTATAACATCCCGTAGGTTGGGCTGAGCCTGCGAAGCCCAACGTTGCGCATCCGTTGGGCTTCACTTTCGTTCAGCCCAACCTACAGCAACTCATTTGGTCATTTTTTCATTAAATCAGGGTTTCCCTTCGCGTCCTTCGTGTCCTTCGCGGTTAATGAGCGGTTAATGCTTGCGAAGACGAATCTAGCCATCGCGTGTAGTTTTCAGCTCCAGGGCACGGTCGTACAGGTTGCGCTTGTTGAGGCCGGTGATACGCGCGGCCAGCTTGGCGGCCTGCTTCACCGGGAGTTCTTCCAGAAGTATCGCCAGCAACTGTTCCGCTTCCGCGCTGACCTGGTTTTTCTCCGGCTGCGAACGCCCCGCCACCAGCAGTACGATTTCGCCTTTTTGCTGGTTACTGTCGGCGCTCACCCACTGGGCCAGTTCTGCGAGGCTCGCGCCATGGACGGTTTCGAACTGCTTGGTGAGTTCGCGCGCCAGCACGGCGTGGCGCTCGCCACCGAACACCTCCGCCAGGTCCCGCAGACATTCGACAACGCGATGGCTCGATTCGTACATGACCAGGGTCCGGCTGTCATGACACAGCTCAGCGAGCCGGGCGCGCCGCGCGGCCCGCCTGGCGGGCAGAAATCCTTCGAAAACGAACCGGTCGGTGGCCAGTCCGGACGCGGACAACGCGCACACCAGGGCACTGGGCCCGGGCACCGGGATCACCCTGACTCCGGCTTCGCGCGCCAGCCGCACCAGGTTAAAACCCGGGTCGCTGATCAGCGGCGTGCCGGCATCGGAGATCAACGCCAGTGAACCACCGGCGCGCAGCTGCTCCACCAGGCGCGGCGCAAGCTCACGCTCGTTGTGCTCGTGCACTGCGATCAGCGGGGTCTGGATAGCGAAATGGTGCAGCAGTTTCCGGCTGTGACGGGTATCTTCGGCGGCGATACGCTCGACCGAGCGCAACACCTCGACCGCGCGCGGAGTCAGGTCACCCAGGTTACCGATCGGCGTTGCCACCACGTAAAGTGTGCCCGGCGGTGCTGCTTGCTGCTGCGAATCTGTCATGTATGTGCCTCAACCATCCTGCGCCGCAGCGACGCTCGCAAAAGCGCATGCATCTGCCGGCATTCCTCTTTAAAATACACCGCTTCCCGACCCGACAGGCAGCGGACATCCGTGAAGCGACTCCAATTAGTGTTGTTTATTGTCGCGCTCGCGCTGGCAGGTTGCGCCGCGCCGCCGCGCGGCCAACCGACAGTGGCCGACACGCTGCGGGATGCCGCGCAACAGCATGTGGCACAGGGCGACTATCTTGCCGCAGCGCAACTGTATCTCAGCGCTTCCACAACGGCACCCGAAACACAGCAAGCCGGCTTGCGCCTGGAGGCAGGCGGCTTACTGGCGCAGGGTGAGCTCTGGGACCGGCTGGCCGGCCTGCTGGAAAGCATCGACCCCGGGCGCCTGGACACCCCGCAGCGGGCGCGCTATCGGCTGCTGCAGGCAGAACTCGCCCTGTCGCGGCAGCAACCCGAGCAGGCGCTCGCTGAACTGGGCGCCATCAGCAACCCCGAGGTACTGCCGGATTACGGACAGCGCTACTATGCGCTGCGTGCCAGCGCCTACGCCATGGCCGGCAATGCCCTGGAGGCGGCGCGCCAGTTGATCTGGCTGGACGGCGTGGTAAGCGATCAGCAGCAGCGGCTCGACAACCAGCATCGCATCTGGGAACAGCTGTCCAGCCTGACCAGCCCGGCGTTGAGGCAACTGCAGACCAGCCCGCCGCCCGATGCGCTCAGTGGCTGGATAGAGCTGGTGCTGATCAGCCGCGCCACGCGCGGCGATCCGCAGCGCTGGAACGAGGCGCTGTACGACTGGCGGGCGCGTTACCCCGGTCACGCCGCCGAGGCGGCGCTGTTGCCGGAACTGTTCAACCAGCTCGACCAGGTCGGCGAACGCGCGCAGCACATCGGGGTACTGCTGCCGCTGTCGGGACGCGCCGCTGAATCCGCCGCCGCGATCCGGGACGGCATGCTGGCCGCCTATTTCCAGGGTGACAGCGAACGCCCGGAAATGCGCTTCTACGACACCGGGCAAGACAGCCGCATGGTATGGGCGGCCTACCAGCAGGCAGTGGCCGATGGTGCTGAGGTGGTCATCGGGCCGCTGCTCAAGGAAGACGTCGAACAGCTGGCGCGATCCGGGCAGCTGCCGGTGCCGGTGCTGGCGCTCAACCAGATCGACAGCACCGAGCCGGTCGATCTGCCCCTGTACCAGTTCGGCCTGGCGCCCGAAGACGAGGCGCGCCAGGTGGCCGAACGGCTGGTTGCCGAGGGTCGTGATCAGGTCATCGCACTGGTTCCCGACAGCCCCTGGGGTGCACGGGTGATGGCGGCCTTCGCCGAGCATTTCACTGCCCTGGGCGGAACCCTGCTAACGACCGGGCGCTACGCACCGGACAGCGTAGACTTCAAGGGCCCGATCCAGGAGACGCTCAACCTCGACGACAGCAGGAACCGTCACCACGCACTGGAACGTCTGCTCGGCCAGAAGCTGCAGTACGAAGTACGCCGCCGCCAGGACGTGGAAGCGTTTTTTCTGCTCGCCTTCCCGGAACAGGCGCGCCTGATCCGGCCACAGCTGCGCTTCTATCGTGCGGCGGATATCCCGGTGTTCAGCACCTCCCATGTGTTCAGCGCCAACCCGAACGCTGCGCTGGATGCGGATATGGACGGACTGATGTTCTGTGACATGCCCTGGGTGCTCGATCAGGCCGGCGAGTGGTCTGAACAGCGCGAGCGCCTGGCGGCGCTGTGGCCGGAACGCAGCAGCCGTTACCAGCGACTGTTCGCGCTTGGCTTCGACGCCTACGAAGTCGTTCCCTGGCTGGATACGCTGACGCTGCCGGGCTTCGGCTATTTCCCCGGCGCAACCGGGGTGCTGACGCTGGATGGGACCAGAACCCTGCACCGAACCCTGGAATGGGCGCGGTTCCAGCGCGGCGTGCCGCAGCCACTGCAGGACCAACCGCAAACCACGTCCATGGAGGGACAACATGAACCGCAAGGCTACGGGGGACCACGCTGAACAGCTGGCGTGCGGATTCCTCCAGCGGCACGGCCTGCAACTGTTGACGCGCAACTACCGTTGCCGACGTGGTGAAATCGACATCGTCATGCGTGATGGCGACAGCCTGGTGTTTGTTGAGGTACGATACCGGCACCGCACCGCGTTCGGAACCGCGGCCGAGACAGTATCGGCGAGCAAGCAGGCCCGCATCATCCATTGCGCGAATTGCTACCTGGCTCAATACCGGGCCTGGAACGAGCCTGCACGGTTCGATGTCGTATGCATCGAAGGCGGTTCCCCGCAGCGCCGCATCGAATGGCTGAAAGACGCCTTTGACCTCGACGGTCGTTGACTGTAACCGGTCTGAAGACCACGTACCCGGTATGCAGGCAAGGCAGGACACAGCCAGGAGTGGAAACCGCGAGCGCGAAACGCGCACCGACGCCCGGTCTGCGAAGCCGCGCGGGCGGCTGGGATACATTTAGACAGAGTTCTTACACTGGATTTGAACGGGAGAATGTTGCTATGAACAGGCTTGGGTTGATCCTCGGCACACTGCTGCCGTCCCTCATGGTGCTGAGCGGCTGCGCACCGGTGGTGGTGGGCGGCGCCGCCACGACGGTAGGCGTCGCGCACGACCGGCGCACCAGCGGCAGCGTGATCGAGGATCAGGCCATTGAACTGCGCATCTACAACAGGCTCAGCGAGGACGCAGAGATCAACAAGCAGGCACATATCAATGTGACCAGCTACGACGGTATCGTGCTGCTGTCCGGCGAGACGCCCAGCGAGGCGCTGCGGACACGGGCCGGGCAGATCGCCCGCGATGCAGAAAAAGTCCGGCGCGTGCACAACGAGATCCAGATCGCCGCACCCAGCTCCATGATGACGCGTTCCAGCGATTCCTGGATCACCGCCAAGGTCAAGTCGTCGTTGTTCGGAGTGAAAATAGAGGGCTTCGACCCGACCCGCGTCAAGGTGGTCACCGAAAACGGCACTGTCTACCTGATGGGTCTGGTCACCCACGCCGAGGCCGAGGCCGCCACCGCCCAGGCCAGGGAGGTCAGCGGTGTGCAGCGTATCGTGAAGCTGTTCGAGTACCTCGACTAGCCGCCCTCCACCTCAGCCCTGCCGCGCCTGGCGCCGATGCAGCACGCATTCCTGGAAAAACTGACCGCCATACTCGGTGAGCAGCAGCTGCTCACCGACCCGGCCGAATGCCGCAGCTACGGCTACGACAACAGCACCCTGCAGGGACAGCCGCTGGCGGTGGCCCTGCCCGACTCGCACGATCAGGTCGCTGCCATCGTCGGCGCCTGTTACGCGCACCAGGTGCACGTATTGGCGCGCGGCCAGGGCACCGGCACCACCGGGGCAACAGTACCGGTCGACGACCGCTCCCTGATCGTCTCACTGCAGCGCATGAACCGCATCCTGGAGCTGGACCGCAACAACCGCCTGATGGTGGTGGAACCGGGCGTGACCAACCAGGCAGTACAGGACGCCGCCGCCGCCGAGGGATTCTTCTGGCCGCCCGATCCGACCAGTGCCGCGGTCTGTACCGTGGGCGGCAATCTCGCCTACAACTCGGCGGGGCCGCGCGCAGTCAAATACGGCACACCGCGCGACAACACCCTGGGCCTGAAAGCGGTCACCGGGCACCGGCGAGACCATCCGCACCGGAACCCGGACCAGCAAGGGCGTGGTGGGGTACGACCTCACCCGGCTGCTGATCGGCTCGGAGGGGACACTGGCCATCATCACCGAAGCGACCCTGAAGCTGACACCCCTGCAGCCGGCGAGGCGCATGCTGCGTGCCGAATACCGCGACATGCACGCTGCCGCCGCGGCGGTGGCCAATATCATGGCCCGGCCGGTAACACCCTGCGCGCTGGAATTCATGGACGGCAATGCCATCCAGATGGTGCGCAGCGAGGTACCCTCGGATCTGCACCCGGATGCCGGCGCACTGCTGATCATCGAGATCGACGGTATCGAATCGCAGCTCGATGACATCAGCGCTGAAATCGCGCAGGCAGCGCAGGTCGAAGGCACGCTGAGCATCCGCCGGGCGCAGACGCCGCAGGATGTCGCGGCACTGTGGGACGTGCGCAAAGCGTTGTCGCCCGCGCTGCGCCGGGTAGCCCCGAAGAAAATCAACGAGGACGTCGTGGTCCCGGTGTCGCGCATGCCGGATCTGGTCGACCGGCTGGCCGATCTGTCACAACGACACAGCATCCGCATCGTCAATTTCGGTCACGCCGGCAACGGCAATCTGCACGTCAACCTGCTCGTATGATCCACACGATCCCGACCAGAAACAGCGCGCCGACGCCTGCCTGGAAGACGTGTTCGCCGCCGTGCTGGAGATGGACGGCACCATTTCCGGTGAGCACGGCATCGGCCTGGTGAAGCGCGACTGGGTGGCCAGAGAACTCGACGCCACCAGCCTGGCACTGATGCACGCCATCAAGCGCCAGTTCGATCCCGCCGGTATACTCAATCCCGGCAAGACACTGCCGCCGCCCGGTTAGCCGGCCCAGGAACAAAGCCTTGAAGTTCACATCGAGGACGCAGAGAACACCGAGAATGCTCTTGGCGTAAACGCCTGCGCTTTTCAAATCTCAGCGTCCTCTGCGACCTCGCTGTGAATTGCCTTCCCGAACACGCATTCATTAACCGCTAAGGACGGAAAGGACGCGAAGGCTTTTTACCTTTCCCTCTCTGCACCCTCTGCGAGCTCGCTGTGAATGGCCTTCCCGAACACGCATTCATTAACCGCTAAGGACGCAAAGGACGCCAAGGCTTTTTACCTTTCCGTCTCTGCGCCCTCTGCGAACTCGATGTGAATGGCCTTCCCGAACACGCATTCATTAACCGCTAAGGACGCAAAGGACGCCAAGGCTTTTTACCTTTCCGTCTCTGCGCCCTCTGCGAACTCGATGTGAATGGCTCTTCCGAGCGTCTACTCATCAACCGCGATCAATCAGCGGGCACCAGTTCGGCGTCCTGCGCAGGCCCGCTTCGAGTTGCACCGCGGGCCGCCAGTCGAGGACTTTATGTATCGCGTCGTTATCACACACCCAGTCCGGGTGACGCAGTTCGCGCAGCTTTTCCGGGGTCAGCATCGGTGCATAGCCGAACCAGCGTGCCATGCGGCTGTTCAAGCGGGCCGACACGTCCAGCACGCCGGCCGGGATCGGAACAATCCGCACCCGGCGCCGGCACAGGCGCGCCACGCTGTCGCAGACATCGGTCCAGTCATAACCGCCGCGCCGCCCATCGTGCAGGCTGTACACGCCGCTCGGTACCCCCTGCTGCTGCAGCCAGGCCAGGATGGCCGCCGCGATATCGTCAACGAAAATCATGGAAAAGCGGGCGTCGGCGCGGCCCGGCAGCGGTGCGAAACCTTTCGCCATCGCCCTAAACAGGGGCAACAGCTCGCGGTCGCCCGGACCGTACACCGCCGGCGGCCGCAGTGCCATCCAGTCCAGCCCGCTGGCCTGCTGTTCGAGCAGCTGTTCGCCGCGCCGCTTGCTGGCGGCATAAAAGGACAGTTGCGGTTCGCGCGCCGCCAGCGAGGAGAGGCACAACAGGCGCGCCGGGGTGTCGACCGCGCCGAGCGCCGCGAGCAGATTGCGCAGGCCATCGACGTTGACACGGTCGAACGCCTGCTGGTCAGCGCCCCGCACGGCGCCGGCGCAGTGCACCACAGCCACAGCGTCGCTGACCAGACGCGTGAGTGCTGCAGTGTCGTTCAGTCCGCCATGCACCTGCTCGTCGATGCATGCCTGCAAGCCCTGAGCACGCACCGGTGAGCGCAACAGCGCCCGCACGCGCCAGCCACCTTGATGCAGCAGGCTGCAGACCCGTTGGCCGATAAAGCCGCTGGCTCCGGTAATTGCAACGCAGTTAGACATGGCCAGACCGTTCGGGACAGTGGAAAAAAAATAACCGGCCGAAGCCGGTTATTTATTGGTCAGGTCGGCTGGTCTAGACCGAACCCTGTTTCAGCTCCAGTTCGTCGATCATCTGTTCCGCCAGGCGCGCGAGATCATGCGACTCGATGAAGTTCTGGCGCGCCTTGGAACGCGACAGCTTGCCCGACGAGGTGCGCGGCAGCGTGTGCAGCGGCACCAGCTCGACAAACACGTCGATGCCGAGTTCCAGATGTACCAGGCGGTTCAAACGGTCGATCAGGTTGGCTCCGCTTGACGGGATCGGATTCACGGCACTGTACGACCAGCACGCAGATCTCGTCGCCCTTGGGATTGGGCACCGAGAACGCCAGCGCATCGCCGATACGCACTTCCGGCTGATGTTCGGCGAGGTACTCCAGGTCCTGCGGCCAGATGTTGCGGCCGTTGATGATGATCAGATCCTTCTTGCGCCCGGTAACGATCAGGCTGCCGTCGACCCGGTAACCGACATCGCCGGTATTCAGCCAGCCATCCTCCGACAGGGCAGCAGCGGTTTCATCGGGCGCATTGAAATAGCCGGACATCACGCTGGGGCCGCGCACGAAAATGGAACCGCTCAGACGGTCGGGCAGCACGCTGCCGTCGTCACCGCGGATTTCCACTTCGTACTCGGGTAGCGGCGTACCGCAATCGACGAAGCAACGCGCACGACCCGGATTCTCGGACAGGTGGATCGGCAACGCTTCCTGGAAGTCGGAGTGATGATCGCCGTCCACACAATCGGTGGAATGCCCCTCGAACAGCGGCGCGAAACTGATCGCCAGCGAACACTCGGCCATGCCGTAGCAGGCCAGAAAAGCCTTTTCATTGAAGCCTGCCGGCTTCAGCGCCTGCGGCGAAACGTGTCAGGGTTTCGGAGCGAATCATTTCCGCGCCGACGCCGGCAACACGCCAGTTGCTCAGATCATACTTGGTGGCTTCACCGGGACGCAGACGCCGGGTACAGAGTTCGTAGCCAAACGGCGGCCCGAAGGAAATGGTCGCCTTGGTCTGGGTCATGAGGTTCAGCCACTGGCGCGGACGCATGGCGAACTCACGGGTATCCAGATAGTCCACCGAGATCTGCGACGCGACCGGCACCAGCACCAGCCCGACCAGCCCCATGTCGTGATAGAAGGGCAACCACGAGAAGCAGCGATCGCCGGGGCCGATCTTGACGCCATGGCGGATAATACCGGCCAGGTTACTCATCACCGCGCGCTGCTCGATGACCACGCCGCGCGGAAACCGTGTGCTGCCCGAGGTGTACTGGATGTAGGCCATATCGTTCGGGTGCGCCGGCTGGAAGTCGATGTCCGCTTCCGGCAGCGCGTCGAAGACCGCAGGGTCACCGATCAGCTTCAGACCCAGCCCGTCGCCGGCCTCTTCGAGAAACGACGCATAGCCCTGCGGCGCCATGGCGACCGCGGCCTGACTGCTGTCCAGCAGACCGCGCAACTGGGTGACGTACACGGTGTGACCACCGAGATTGACCGATGCCGGCAGTGAAACCGGGATCAGACCCTGCATACTGGCAGGCGAAAAAGAAGCGCAGGAAATCCGGGTTGGTCTCCGCCACCAGGGCAACGCGATCGCCTTTTTGCAACCCCATGCCGAGCAGCTTGCGCGCCAGCACACGGGATTCTGCACGCAACACGGAGTACGGCAGGCAGCGTACAGCTGCGCCCCGGCCCGTGTAGAAGTTTGCACCAGTCTCGCCCTGCGCCGCGTAATCCAGAGCTTCTGCCAGAGTGGCGAAGTCAGCGGCACGAAACGGCAGAGTGTGTAAGGTTGGTGTCGATTCTGTGCCCAAAACTTTGTCCCTTTGAGGTTTGTAATATCCGGTTCCCATGAGCCCACCAGGAACACCCCAAAAATTGAAGTTGATTTACGACCAGGCGCGAAGTCTACACAAGACATTCGGACCCTTCAGCCCTGGGCGCGCAGTCGAAACCCTGCCCTGCGCCCAACCGTTGCTTTTATGCAACGAAAATGTCCGTATTTCGCACTCCTGCCAGTCAGGTGTCGATTATTCCTAGAATAGGATAAAAATTCAACACTTTTGAGGCAGCTTTTTTTGCAATTAGTTCCGCCGATGCAACAAATGTCGCCAAAGCGCCACATTTGCTTGCTGATTCGCAACGTGCCGGGACCGCCCCTAAGCGGTCCGGAGTCACCCGGCACCGTAGGCCGTGAAGCAATATGCACGCCAGACCAGAGCCCCGACCCGGGAACGCCGCAGTTTAACGGCCCCGATCGCCGCAAAGCGTGCGCGGTGTCGCGTTCCGGGCAGCGCTGGCAAGCGCCGGAGCGGCCGCGTATTATCGGCGCCCTTATCAGCGAAAAAGCGGGTTTCAATGCACCAGGAACGGGGCGAGCTCAGCGTCACCCAGATACGGACTCGCGGGCAGCTGCGCGACTTCCTGCAACTCCCGGCTGTTCTGTACGCCGAAGATGCCAACTGGATTGCCCCTCTGGGTCTCGAGCAACGCCAGCGCTATGGCAGGAAAAACCCGTTTTTTCAACATGCTAAGTGGTGCGGCTGGGTCGCGTACCGGAACCGGAGGGCGGTCGGCCGGATCACGGCGCAGATCGATCAGCTGCACCTCGAGCGCTATCGGGACAACACTGGCCACTTCGGCAGCCTGGAAGCCGAAGACGACCCGGAGGTCTTCGCCGCCCTGTTCGAGGCGGCACAGCAGTGGCTCAGATCCGCTGGCATGCGGCGCGTCACCGGGCCCTTCAACCTGTCGGTCAACGAGGAATGCGGCCTGCTGGTGGAGGGTTTCGATACGCCACCCTGCATCATGATGGGGCATGCCCGCCCCTTTTACGGGCAACAGATCGAAGCGCTCGGATTCAACAAGGCCAAGGACCTGCTGGCCTACCACATGGCGCCCGACTTCGAAGCCCCGCGCGTGATGCGCAGTTTGGCAGAGCGCGCCGCCGGGCGGGTGCTGGTGCGTCCGCTCAGGCGCAAGGCGCTGGGCGAGGAACTGGAGCTGCTGCGCGATATTTTCAACGACGCCTGGTCCGAAAACTGGGGCTTCGTCCCTTTTACCGAGGCGGAGTTCAATGAAGTCGGCAAGGCCATGACGCTGCTGCTGGACGATGATTTCGTGCAGATCGCGGAAGTGGACGGCGAAGCGGCGGCCATGATCATCGCCCTGCCCAATGTCAACGAGGCGATTCGCGATCTGCACGGCCGCCTGTTGCCGTTCGGCTGGGCCAAGCTGCTGTGGCGCCTGAAGGTCCGCTACCCGCGTTCCGGGCGCGTGCCGTTGATGGGGGTACGCAAGCAATACCAGCACAGCCGGCTCGGCCCGACGCTCGCCTTTATGCTTATCGACGCACTGCGCTGGCCGGTGATCAGGCGCGGCATTCGCGAGGTCGAAATGTCCTGGATCCTGGAGGACAACTCGGGCATGCGCAACATCATTGAATCCGTCGGCGGTATCGCGTACAAACGCTACCGCCTGTATGAAAAGCCTCTCTAGGGCCTGTTAACACTAACCCAATAGGCTCTGTTGCGCCTGAAAATGCGCCAATCAAGGAGCGAGGTTTGGTGGTTCCAAATGAACGACGAGCAACGCGCAGTGGCGCTGTTTCAGGCGCAACCCGAAGGGCTGGGGCTCTTTTCCCGCCCAGCGGCGTTATCATTCGCTCATGTAGAGCGACTACACATCGCTCACTTTGCCTTGCTGGGCGAAAAATGAGCCCCAGCAGAGCCTAATTGGGTTAGTGTTAACAGGCCCTAGCGCATGCCATGCACCACGCCGTAATACAAACCACACAGGCCCGTACCAGCGTGCCGCGTCTGCGCCATTCACAGGGCCAGACCGGGGCCGCTGTAAACCATGCCCGCTGATCCGTCCCAGGCAATCAGTCCGGCCGGCTTCACTGCGGTGGTGCTGGCCGGTGACCGCAAGCCCGATGACCCGCTGGTCATACAGACCGGGGCCTGCTGCAAGGCGCTGGTGACTATCGACGGCGTGCCCATGCTGGACGGCGTGGTGGCGACCCTGCAGCGGAGCCGGTCCATAGAGCGGGTGCTGCTGTCGGGTCCCAGTCAGCGCTGTCTGGATACGGACACGACGCTGAAGGCGGCACTGGAGAGCGACCGGATCGATTGGGTCGAGCCGCAGGCGAGCCCCAGCACCAGCGCCTACGCTGCCATGCAGGGCCTGCCGGCCAGCACTCCGGTACTGGTGACAACGGCCGACCACCCCTTGTTACGCGCCGATATCGTCGACCATTTCCTGCGGGAAGCTACCCGCAGCGGTGCCGATGTGGCGGTCGCCCTGACCGGCTTTGCGGCCATCCGGCAGAAATTTCCCGATGCCCGGAAAACCGTGCTGCGCTTCCGCGAAGGCGGTTTCTGTGGCTGCAATCTGTTTGCCTTCCTCACCCCGCAGTCACGGCGTGTCGCCGACACCTGGCGCCGGGTAGAACAGCAACGCAAGAACCCGTTGCGGGTGGTCAGCCAGCTGGGCTGGTGGTCGGTGTTGCTCTACCTGCTCGGCCGCTTGCCGCTGGACAGCGCGCTGGATGAGCTGTCGCAACGCCTGCGGGTCCGGATCCGCCCGGTGGTCCTGCCATTTCCCGAAGCCGCGATCGATGTCGACACCATCGCCGATCAACGGCTGGTGGAAGCCATCACCGGGACCGACAGGTGATGCTGGTGCGCCAGGCAGAAACGGTCCTGGTGCGGGTCATAGGCGCGCACCGTCACTTCGACTGACCAGCTGTCGGCCTCGCGTCCGACCCGGTACAGATAGTATTGCGCGCGTCTGCCCGCGCGACTGCCGATCGCCGAAGCCGATGGAATCCCGAACACCGGAATCCGGCGCGGCCCGGCGTCGAGCTCACCGTGCAGGCTGCGGTGGCTGTGACCATGCAGCACCAGCTCGGCACCGGCCCGTCCCAGCACAGCGCACAGCGCCTTGCCGTCGGTAAGCCGTTTGCGCCATTTCTCGTCCCCGGGCCGCGGCGGATGGTGCAGCAACACCACGCGAAACAGGCGCTGCGCCGCCGCCTCCTCGAGCAGCACCTGCAGGCGCTGCAGCTGTGCCCGGCCCAGGGCGCCGGTGGCCAGAAACGGCGCCGTGGCGCAGGCGCTGGAAAGACCGATCAGCGCCACACCGTTCCTGATCCGCAGGCTGGGAAACATGCTGTCGTCACTGCCCGCGTCAGCGCCGTCGGAGCGCATGAACGGCTCCCACAACGAGAAGGTCCCCGACCACGCGCTGCGCACATAGGCGTCGTGGTTGCCCGGCACCACGGTAATCCGCTCGGCAGCGCCCAGCCGGTCCAGCCACAGGCGCGCCTGGTGGAACTCGTCCGGCAGCCCGGTGTGGGTCAGGTCGCCGGTGATCACGATATGCTCGGGGCGCGTTTCGCCAAGGTCCTCGAGCAGCACGTCCAGCACCTCGCCGCGGTGCTCGGCACGCCGCCGGCGCCGCCAGGACAGGTAGCCCAGCACGCGCTTGTTCAGCAGCTGGCGCCAGCGCACCCCGTCCAGCGAGGTGAGGTGCGGATCGGACAGGTGCGCGAAATACAGGCCCGGAGCGGCAGCATCCGTCATGCCCGCGACGCCGCCGGCCGACGCATTTGGCGATTCATACACATTGATTTACGATGCCGCCCAGCATACCGATCCCTGAAAGCCAGACCGCGCCTGTCCCTTGAAGCCATACGCCCCTTACCCGTCGCGCCCGAAAATAGGCCTGCTCACCAACCCTCACAGCCGCCGCAACCGCACCCGGCTGCCGGCGGTGAACGCCATTGTCGCAAATCAGCCCAATATCCTCCATCGGATTACCGAACACCCGCAGCAGATCGCCGACGCGCTGCGCGAGTTCGCCGCCCAGGGCGTGCAGGTGCTGGCCGTCAACGGCGGCGACGGCACCACCGCGCAGGTGTTCACTGCGCTGCTCGAGGGCGGCGCCTTCACCACCCTGCCGGCGGTTATCCTGCTGCCCGGGGGCACCACCAATGTCAACGCCAACGATGTGGGTTTGCGCGGCAGGCTGGAGCACGCGGTGACGCACATGGCACGCTGGGCGCGCGGTGACAGCGGCCCGCCTGAGCACCAGATGCGACCGATCCTGCGGATAACCGGCGCGACTCACGGCGCGCCGCTGTGCGGCATGTTTTTCGGCGCCGGCAGCATCATCCGCGGCATCGAGTATTGCCAGGACAAGTTCCACACGCGCGGCATCGGCAATTCAATCGGACCGGGCCTGGCAATGGCACGGGTGCTGTGGGGCATGTTCCGCAACGACCCGCGCTTTGCCGCGCCCACCTCCGTGCGCATTGTCATCGACACGCTCAGCGACGGTGCGCCTCGCGACCTGCTGCTGATCATGATCACCAGCCTCGATCACCTGATACTCGGCATGCGCCCGTACTGGGGAAGCGAGCCCGGCCCGCTCCACTGCACCTGGATCGAAAAGCGGGCCACAGCTCTGTTGCGCCTGTTTCCTTCGGTGCTGCGCGGCACGCCGGCCGCCGGCGCCACCCCCGAGCGGGGATACTTCAGCCATAACACCGAGCAGATCAGCCTGTGGCTGGACGGTGCTTTCACGCTCGACGGCGATATGCACCAGGCCGCCACGCAGAATGGCCCCCTGGTCATCTCCAAGGCCGGCGAACTCGAGTTTCTGCGCCCCGATGCAAAGGTAGGGCATGACCACTGACCCTGCAGTGCGGCAACTGGGCGTCACCATCGCGAACCTGATGCCGCCCCCCATGCACCCGGCCCTGCTGGAGCTGGTGCAAACTCTCAGGGAGCGCTACCGCGACTGCGTCGCCGCGGTGCTGTTCTACGGCTCCTGCCTGCGCAACGGTGACCCCTACGACGGTCTGGTAGATCTGTACCTGATCGTCGATGACTACCGCTGCGCCAATTCCGGCCGGCTCAAAGCGGTCTGGAACTGGCTGCTGCCGCCTAACGTGTTTTACACCGAAGTGATGCACGACAACCGTGTACTGCGCTGCAAGTACGCCGTACTGTCAGGCGCCGACCTGGACAAAGGCACATCCAGGCGCTGGTTCCATTCCTATCTCTGGGGGCGTTTCAGTCAGCCCACCGCCATCGCCTGGTGCCGCGACAATGCCACGCGCGAACGGGTGCAAAGCGCACTGGCACAAGCCGCGCTCAGCTTCCTTGCCCGGGTGCTGCCGGCCCTCCCGGCGCGCGGCACGCTGCAGTCGCTGTGGGAAAGCGGACTGCGACTCAGCTACCGCGCCGAATTACGCGCCGAGGGCAGCGCGCGCGCGCGACAGCTGACGGACACCAATCTGCCCTACTACCAGGCCGTCAGCCGCGCCGCCGCGCCGCTGCTGCAACAGCGTGTCGAGATCAGCCCCGAGTCACAGGGAGACTGTTACCGCGCGCAGATTTCGCCGCTGCGCCGCGGTGCCGGCCGGATCGGCTGGACGCTGCGCATCGGGCAGGGAAAACTGCTGTCGGTGGCACGCCTGCTGAAGGCGCTGTTCACTTTCGATGGCGGCCTGGACTACATCGCCTGGAAACTGGAACGCCACTCCGGCGTGGCGGTCGAGATCCCGGACAAAGTGCGCCGCTACCCGCTGGTGTTCATCTGGGGGCTGTTCTGGAAGCTGTACCGGCGCGGGGTTTTCCGTTAACTTCGCTGCACCGGAAAGCGATTCAACGCCTATCGACAGCACCTGCAGCACAGCAAAACCCACATGCACGACAGCAACCAAAAGTCACCACGCATCTGGCTGGTGATCGGCGACAAACTGGGCGACAACGCCCAGGTCGAGATTGTCGCCGAAGCACTGGGCCTGCCGTTCGAGATCCGTCGCGTGCTGCCCAAGCCGCAGTTCGTGCTCGGCAAGCCCGGCTTCAGGCCGTCGCTCGATCATCTGGACCTGGAACGCTCGGACGAGCTGGAAGCACCTTGGCCGGATTTCATCATCACTATCGGTCGGCGCCCATCGATGGCGGCCTTATGGATACAGGAGCAGTCCGGCGGGCACAGCAGGATTATCCTGCTCGGACGGCCGAAAAAATGGATAGACCGCTTTGCGCTGGTGATCGTCCCGGCGCAATACCGGCTGCCGCAAAGAGACAATGTCCTGCAACTCAACCTGCCGCTGATGCGACCCAACGCGGCGGCAATCGAGAGCGCGGCGGGGCGCTGGAAAGCGCGCTTCGACGCGCTGCCGCGGCCGATTACTGCACTGTTTGTGGGGGGCCAGACCAAGCCGTTCCGTTTCGATGCCGATGCCGCAGCTGAGCTCATCGAAACCGCCGCGCGGGTGCGCAGACAAAGCGGTGGAACGCTCTATATCTCAACCAGCCGGCGCACCCCTGCGCAGGTAATAGAGACCCTCAAGGCAAAGCGTGACGAGAACACGATTCTGTACTGCTGGGACGCCCGCAGCAGCGACGACAACCCCTACCTGGCCCTGCTGGGTCTGGCCGACCAGTTCATTGTCACCGGCGACAGCGTTTCCATGCTGGTGGAGGTGACCCGCCGCGGCAAGCCACTGGCCATCTTCGCTCTGCCCTATCAGCGCGACCTGGCTACCCGCTTGCGGCGCATGCTGACCGCCGAGACCGCAAAACCGGCCTGGATCAGGCGCCTGCTCGGCAGGCTGATCCGCTCGGGTATCGCCGGTTACTCGCGTGATCTGACCGCCATCCATGATTTTCTCTACCGGCAACGGCTGGCCGTACCGCTCGGCACGCCATTCCTGGCGGCGGGCCCCGAGCCCCCGGACGAACTGGAATCTGTGGTAAGCCGCCTAAGGCAGGTCATTGCCGACGGTTAGTCGCCGCCCTATCCCGCAGCGACCTGAGTCAGGACGTGCGCGTAGTCCGATACCACACCGTCATAGGAATAATGCCTGGCACGGTCGACGAACAACTCTCTGGGCGCAGGCGCCTCGAGTGTTTCCTCGATCGCCCGGGCCATGGCGACAACGTCACCGACCGGCACCAGCTTGCCGATGCGCCCATGGTCGAGAATCTCGCCGGGCCCGCTCGGGCAATCGGTGGCAACCACCGGACAGCCACACGCCATCGCCTCGATCAGCACATTGGGCAGTCCCTCCCAGGCTGACGACAACACGAATACGGCCGCCCGTTTGAAATAAGGGTAGGGATTCTCAACATAGCCCGGCATATCGACGTCCGCGGCAATACCCAGACTCTGCACCAGCTGTTCGAGACTGCTGCGCTCCGCTCCCTCTCCCAGAATCAGCAGGCGTAGTGGGCGTTTTCTCCTGAGCCGGGCGAATGCCTTGAGCAGCGTCACGAAATCCTTCTGCGGCTTCAGTTTGCCTGCCGCGACCAGCACCGGAACCCGGTCATCCCTGAACCAGGCGTGATCCACAGGCTGCCCGGACAACTGGATGATCTCCGGCCTGAACACCGGGTTGTGCACGATGGCTATGCGGCTGCGCGGCAGGTGGGTGATTGCCATGACGTCTTCACCCACCCCGGCGGAAGGCACCACCACCAGATCGGCCAGCGGGAAATAGCGTCGCATCAGGTTCGGCACACTGCGCATCCATTTCGACTGGGTTTTCTGCGCCGCAGTGGAAATATGATTTCTCACGCTGGGCACATAGCGCGTGCCGCCGCGGCACACCAGCGCAACGAGCATCAGATTCAGGTTGGTATCGTTCAGATACGACAGCATCGAGGTGGGCCGTTGCGATTCCAGGTACCGGCACAGCGGAAAAACCGGCGGATCGTTCTTGCTGAGCAAACGCAGCAATTGCCGCAACCAGCCGCTGTCGGCAGGCTCCGCGTGCGGCGCACGCATAACCAGACTGCGCAGCAGCACCTTTAACTGATACCAGCGGTGCATGAACCGGCTCGGGCCTCCGGCGCGCAGATTGATCACGGCAATATTGGGGTGGCGGCGCAACTTGTCGAGCACCCAGCCCTGGTCGTCCTCGACCAGAAAATCGACCTGGTGTCCAAGGTCGGCCAGACCGCACGCCACATTGGCGGAAACCTGCTCGGCGCCACGCGCGGTCCTTACCGAGCGGATATAGATAGCCAGTCTCATCGGCTCTGTTCTGGCCGGGAGGGATTCTTGCTGATGCTCAAACGCTTTCACTCGGTGCCGCGGTCAGGCCGCGAATACAGCCTGCGCCGTGGGCCTATTCTCGCAAGCAAGGCGTGTTTCGGATAAACTTCGCGCCGACAATCCGCCGGGATCACCCGAACGCAGTGCCCGCGTTTGCGCCGCTGCCGATCGCCGGCCTGGCGAATTTTATGCTTCGGGACCCCGTTCACTCAACTGCCTCGTTCAGCATACATTCTATGGGTATCAATACCAGCTTCGCTAACCTGTTGGTTGAGGCCAGGTTACAGGGGGTCGACTTTTCGGACACCCTGACGATCGGACGCCAGTCGCTCACAGTACCGCACCAGGAACTGTCGCGCATGGCCGCGCGACTGGGGCGCGCCGACGCAACGCAGGCTATTGGGGACAGCTTCGCCGAAGGCTTTCTCACCGATTTTCTGGGCGCCCGCTCGGTCCGCTCGCTGGATTATTCCGATTACCAGCAGGCAGAGATTGTACACGACCTGAATCAGCCGCTGCCGCCGGAACTGCGCAATGCCTTCGACGCCCTCGTCGACGGCGGCTCCATCGAGCACATCTTCGACATCCGCCAGGTGCTCAGCAACTACATGGCACTGGTGAAAACCGGCGGCAGCATCTTTATCCTGACCACGGCGAACAATTTGTGCGGGCACGGCTTTTACCAGTTCAGCCCGGAATTCTTTTACCGGGTGTTCGATCCCGCGAACGGGTTCGAAACGCGCGAGGTGGTGTTGATCGAATCGCCGCTGCTGAGCGTCGAAAAGAGCCGTCACAGCCGTTATTTTCATGCCAACAATCCCGCCGCAATCGGCAAACGCATTCAGCTGGTCAATTGCCGCCCGACCATGATTTTCGTGCACGCCCGCAAGGTTTCCGAACAGCCGCCGTTTTCCTCACCGCCGCTGCAAAGCGACTACAGCGACATGAAATGGGACCAGAAACGCTTGAGCACGCCCGGCGGCGGTGACGCCCGGGCTGCGCCCGGCGAGGCATTCCGTTTCCTCTCGCCATGGCAGGAATTCCAGCGGCGCTTGCGGCAGAAACGCAAAAATTCTTATCGTAACAGGCGATTCTTCAAACGGCTCCACTTTTGAGGCATCCCGTTCCGTTTCACAACAACGGCAACGCTTATGAAGCAACCTGAGCACTTGGTATGGACCCCTGAGATGGTGAAAAACTTCTGGGACTACGAATCGCAGTTCCCGGAGCAGTATTTCACCTACAAGCGCAGCACCGAAATAGCGCTCCAGATCAGCCCGTTTCTGGCCCCTGGCAGCCGGGTGCTCGATTATGGCTGCGGACCAGGCTACCTGATGGAAAAGCTCATGAGCCGCGGCTTTCAAGCAGCGGGACTGGACTTCTCCACGGCGACGCGCGACGCGGTGCGGGAGAAATTCGCCCATATGCCCGCGTTTCTCGGCGCCTACACGGTGCAGGAACTCGCCGATGCCGGCATGCGTTTCGACGCGGCCACCGTGATCGAAGTCGTGGAACACCTCTACGATGCGCAGCTGCAGGAATTACTGCAAACCGTGAGATCGCTGCTGAAACCCGGAGGCGTTGCGGTTTTCTCTACACCCAACGAGGAGCAGCTGGAAAAATCCATGATCCTGTGCCCGGTGAGCAACCAGCTGTTTCACCGCTGGCAACACGTGCGCAACTGGTCAGCGGACAGCCTCGCGGCGTGTCTGCGCGCCAATGGCTTCGACATCGTCAATGCCTTCACCACCAATTTCAGCGTCAGCTTCCATACCGATCACAGCAGGCATCCGCTCAGAGACAAATGGCTTGCGCTGCGACGCAAAATCAAGGACCGCTTCAAACCGCATCGCAAGCAGCCGCACCTGGTCGTCATCGCGCGCGTTGCGCAGCGCTGATCAAGGCCCGCTGCCGGCATGCCGGCGGTACCAGGCCTGAAACATCAGCAACGCCCACAGCAGGTTGGCGTGGTTACGCCAGCCAGCGAGGTGCTGGGACCACACCGAGCTGACCTCGCTGGGCCTGAACAGCCCCTGCTCGCGCAGCCGCGCAGGGTCGAGGAGATCCTCGGCCCAGTCGCGCAAGGGACCGCGCAGCCACTCCTCCACCGGGGCGCCGAAGCCGCGCTTGGGGCGATCGGTGAGCGATTGCGGCACATATTTCGCCAGCACGGCGCGCAGGATTCTTTTCCCGCCGTCGGCATCGCGCAGATAGCTTTCCGGCAGACTCCAGGCGAACTCGACAACGCGCGTATCCAGGATCGGGCAGCGCGCCTCCAGACCGACGGACATGCTCGCCCGGTCGACTTTGACCAGGATGTCGCCGGGCAGATAGCCGATAAAATCGAGGTGCCGCATCTGCAGCAGCGGTGCATCCTCGCCCAGCCAGTTGCCTGCGTCGGTCATACCGCTCTGCACGCTGTGACAGCCCAGGACGAGATCAGCAGGCCGCTCGACGCGTGCAAAACGCTCCAGCATAAGCTCCTGGGGCTTGGCAGCAGTCCAGCCGCGCGTCCCCTTGTCCAGCTTGGCGCCGAAACGCGCCCATGCCGGCAGCCGGCCGGCGCGCGGCAGCGCCCCGCTCACCAGTCTCCAGTTGGCCGCGGCGATGCCGCTTGCGACGCCGCGCAGCGCGCGGCGCAGCAATGCCGGCGTCTGCTGCATGCGCTGCCACTGCGCGAGCGCTTCGAAATAATGGCTGTAACCGCCGAACAGCTCATCGCCGCCATCCCCGGACAGCACCACCGTGACCCCCTGACGCGCCATCTGCGCCACCAGCAAGGTCGGCACCTGCGAAATGTCGGCAAACGGTTCGTCGAAAACATCCGGCAGGCGATCCACCACCTCCAGACATTGCCGGGGGCTCACATACAGTTCGTGGTGATCGGTGCCGAGATGTGCCGCCACCGCCGCGGCGTACTCTGCCTCGTTGAACTTGCGCTCGCTGAAGCCGATGGAAAAAGTCTTCACAGGACGGTCCGACAGGCGCTGCATGAGCGCCACAACCGTGGTGGAGTCGACACCGCCGGACAACAGCGCGCCGAGATCGACATCGGCCACCATACGCTCACCGACGGCTTGCGCAAGCAGCCCATCAAGCCGATCCACACCCTGCTGATAGGAACCCGCGAACGGGTTGCGAAATGCCTGCGTGCAGACCTGCTGTGCCGACCAGTAACATTCGGGCTGCGCACTCCACGGCGGGCTGCCGGGCCGCAGGCGGATCAGGTGGCCGGGGGCCAGCTTTCGAACACTGGCGAATATCGACCACGGTTCTGGCACCCAGCCGAAACGCACATACTGCCCCAGGGCATCGCGGCTGATGGTGCGGTCGAAGCCCGGGTAGGCTGAAAACGCCTTGAGTTCGGAGGCGAACAGGAACGCGTTGCCACTCCAGCCATAGTACACCGGCTTCTTGCCGACGCGATCGCGCGCCAGCAGCAGGGTGCGCTCGGACCGATCCCACAGCGCGACGGCAAACATCCCGTTGATGCGCCGCAAGGCCTCGTCCACCCCCCACAGATCCACCGCCGCCAACAGTACCTCGGTATCCGAATGCCCCCTGAAGGCATAACCGGACGCGGCGAGCTGCCGCTGCAGAGCACGGAAATTGTAGATTTCGCCGTTGTAGGAAACGACGTAGCGGCCCGAGGCCGAGTGCATCGGCTGGCTGCCCGCCGGCGAGAGGTCGAGGATCGACAGGCGTCGGTGCCCGAGCGCGACTCCGGCCTGCTCATCACACCACACACCGCCGGCATCCGGTCCGCGGTGGTGAAGGGCGTCCGCCATGGCGGTAACCGTTGAGCGCAGCTCAGGCCCCGGCTGCAGGAATCCGGCAATACCGCACATCGTTTCTGTCCCGTGATCCGCCTCCGGCCGCCCGGGCCGCGATGATATCCGCGGCTAACGGCAATGCCAAGCTCTGCGGCAACCGCTACCACTGCCAGGTGCGCACCGTTCGGATATACTAGAACCTGTCGCATAATCCCGCGGGGGATTATGCGACAGGTTCCAAGCACTTTGTGCTCCACCCTGCGGCGCTGGCGTGCGGCAGACCGCAGCCGAGACTCTTAATGCGCATAGCAGCCCGTTTCGCATCCCCTCTGACAAGCGCGCTGAAATCCGGCCTCAGTACCTGGATCCTGATCGCCTACGGCCTGTTCCTGGCCGGCTATTTCCTCACCGGCAACGCTGTCGACCACTACAAGTTCCTGATCGGGTTTCTGTTCATACCCGGTCTGATATGCCTGCCGCGACTGTTTCGGGCACTGTCCCACGATGTCGTGTTACGCTCGACAGCCACCTACCTGCTGTACCTGCTCGCCAGTGGCCTGTGGGCCGCAACGCCCGACTATGCGTCGCTCGCCGAGCACGCCATGCTGGCCGGACTGATCCTGTTTTTTGTCGCCCTGACGGCGTTTCTGAGCGCCGGCAAGCCAGAGTGGTTCACCGTTATCGTGGTGTGCGCTGTGACCATCGCCGCGGGCAATGCCGTGCTGTCGATCTTTCTGTGGGACAACCTGCCGCAATGGACCATAGCGCGATTGATCGGCCTTGGCACCCTGAGGGAACCCAATTCGGCCGGCGCCGTATACGGTTTTTATGGCCTGTTGGCGGTGGTCTGGAGCGGCAAGGTCAGCTCGAAACCCGTCAGGGCAGCCCTGTTCGCCAGCGCGTTGGTGCTGTTCGGCTTCTTGTTGTTGACGCAGGCGAGGGCCGCGATCATCGCCGCTGTTGCCGCGCTGGCGGGGCTCGCGGTGCTTAATAAAAGCAACCGGCCCGTCGCGCATCTGCTGGCATTGTCGGCTGTGATCGGCGCCGCCCTGTTGGTCTCTGCCGGTGCGGCTGACCAGTCCCTGTTACGCAACTGGACCTGGCAGGTGCGACTGGAACTGTGGCACGACGGCCTGCATCATATCGCCGATGCGCCGCTGTTCGGCAACGGTTATCTCTCTGCTCTTGAAGTCTATTCGCAAACGGAAAACAAGTCGCACACCAATGTGCACAACTCCTATCTGGCGGCACTGCGTGACGGCGGTGTGGTCGGTTTCGCGCTGCTGGTTGCCTTGCTGGGCGCCGCGCTCCATCGCGCCGTGCAGGCGGGACGGGCCAGCGGCGACTACGCCCTGCTGGCGCTGTTGTGCTTCGGCCTGATCTATATGCTGACCAGCACCGACGCGCTGATTACCCGCCCGCGGGAACTGTGGGCTATTCTGTGGTTCCCGCTCGGCCTGCTGGCAGGGCAGCCCCTGGCCGCGGGTGGACAGGACAGCACGCCCGATAGCCGGGTACGTATTGATTAGCACCGCACAGCCGGCTTAAAGTCGCACGCCCTTGCTCTCCGCCGACGCTGCAACGAGCCCTTATCCGATGACAGACACCGCACGAGCCCCCCTCCGCCGCCGGTTACTGGACCTGATCAACTCCCGGCTGACCCGGCCGCAGCGTCGTTTCGCCAGAACCTGTTATGCCCAGGAAGGCGAGGACATGATCCTGCGCAGGGCCCTGCACAAGCGCAAGCACGGCTTTTATGTCGATGTCGGGGCACACCATCCGTTCCGCTTTTCCAACACCTATATGCTGTACAAAAAAGGCTGGCACGGCATCAATATCGACGCCATGCCGGGCAGTATGACGCTGTTCGACCGCTACCGACCGCGCGATATCAACCTGGAGACAGCGGTTGCCGAAACACCCGGAGAAATGACCTTCTACCTGTTCGCGGACCCGGCCGTGAACACCTTCGACGAACGGCAAGCGGAACAATCACTGCGTCAGGGGGTCTCCCTGGTCGCGAAGCAACAGGTCCGTTCCAGGCGCCTCGATGAAATCCTGGATCAGCACCTGCCGGCCGCCACATCCATCGACGTGATGTCGGTCGACGTGGAAGGCCTCGACCTGCAGGTCTTGAAAAGCAACGACTGGACCCGCTACCGACCGCGTTTCCTGCTGGTGGAACGACTGGACCTGCCCTTGTCCGCTCTGCTGGAAGACGAACTCTACCTCTACCTGAAAGCCCGGCAGTATGAACTGTACGCAAAAACGGTGAATACGCTGTTTTTCGAGGATTGCAGCGGCGATGCGACAGCGGCATGACGACACAACTGAGCGCCGCGGCGCGCCGCCTGCCCGCGCCCCGCGGTCATGACGACAGCAGCCGCAACCGCGCCCCACGGCAGCCGGGTAACAGTGTGCATCTGCACCTATCGTCGCCCGCAAAGCCTCGCGCGCCTGCTGGAGGCGCTGGCCGGGCAGCGCTTCACTCAGGTGCCGGTCCCGAGCATTTCGCTCGTTGTCGCCGACAACGAGGGCAGTGAACAGGTAAGGACGGTGTGCGATGCGGCGCGGCGCGGACCGTTCACGGCGCTGCTCTACTTCCACGAGCCGCGCCGCGGCATCTCCTACGCGCGCAACACCTGCCTCGAGCAGTTACCGGATGCCACCGACTTCGTCGCTATGATCGACGACGACGAAATCCCGGCACCGGACTGGCTGGAGCAGCTGCTGCTCGCCCAGGCCAGCACCGGGGCCGAGGTCGTCATCGGCCCTGCAACACCGCTATTCGAGCCTGACACGCCGCACTGGGTGCAGCAATCCGGGTTCTTCGACAAGCCCCGCGAGGCGGCCCGCCTGGCCGATCTGGACTCCGATCCCGCAGCGGCCACCTGCAACGCCCTGGTAGCGGCCCGCAGTCTGGCCGCAACCGGTATCCGGTTTCATCCCGATCTGGCGCTGAGCGGTGGCGAAGACGCACTTTTCTTTCGCGAACTGAAGCACGCCGGTTGCCGTTTCACCTGGGCCCGGCAGGCGCAGGTATTCGAGACCATTCCGGCGCACAAAGCCCGCCTCGGCTATATGCTGCGCGAGGAGTTCCGGCGCGGCAATGTGCGGGTGTTCGTCGAACAGCTGATCGCGGGCAAGTCCGGCGCGCGCCGCCGGGGCGTCCTCAGGGAGAGCCGAGCCGCTTTGAAGCGCGTCTTCTCCGGCATTGCTGGGGTCCTGGGCACACTGCCGCGCTGGCCTGCGCGCCGGGACCGGATGGTCATGGCAGCCAGCCGCGTTGCGCGTGGCCTGGGCATGTTGGCGGGGCTGGCCGGCATCCGCAACCGGCACTATCGCTAACGCCCGAGGGCGCCGGGCGATCCCTGCTCCAGCGCGCCCAGGAACTCCTGGCTGAGGTATTTCCGGTCGCCCTTGGCACTCCAGATGTAGCTGTCCCTGCCACACTCCCAGTCAGCCATGTCCCTGGTAAGGGGCGTAACGCGAAACAGCTTCTCGCGCGCCGCGTAAATCCGCCACAGGTAGAAAATGACCAGCTGATCGATGTGGTAAGGGAGCTTGCGCCGCAACAGCCATGCGATCACCAGCGCAACGTCGCGAATGAACCGCTCACCCAGGCTGGTCGGCATGACGAACAGCGCCGAGGCGAGCACCTTGCGCCAGTCCAGCGTGTTGTCGAGGCGCAGGTAGATGCCGACATCCTGGCCGGCCATCTGCGCGAACCGGGGCTCCAGCGACTTGACTACCACGCCATCCGCGTCGAGGCTCAACACCGGCGCCCGGCAGGCCTGCACCAGCTGGTAGAGCCTTACGAACCTGACCGAGGCCAGGTAATACCAGCGCGCCGAGCCGCTCAGATGTGCGAAGTCCAGGGTGTCGCCGGTGAACGTCAGCAGCCCGCCCGGGCTGGCCTCGGCACGCTCCAGCAGCTTCTGCCGGAATTCCTGCGACATGCTGTTGACATGGATATGCACGTTGAAGCCCGGGGAATGTTTCAGGGCGCTGTTGACCAGGTGTATGCCGAACTGCTCGTAGTAGGCCTCGTCGCAGGACAGGAACAGCACGCCCTTGGCGACTCGGACGGGAAAGGCTCCCGACAGACTATTCCGATAGCGCTTCAGGTTCGCGTCCGCAAACAGGCCGAGCAGCCATGCGAAGCGGGGACTGCGGCCGAACGAAAACACCAGCCAGCATAACAGCCTGACAGCTTGACGTGATATCCAGGGAAAATCTCTCTTACTCATATCGCGTTATCAGT
Source organism: uncultured Gammaproteobacteria bacterium (assembly GCA_963695455.1). Lineage (GTDB taxonomy): Bacteria > Pseudomonadota > Gammaproteobacteria > DSM-19610 > DSM-19610 > Thiogranum. The sequence continues at coordinate 372,341 of CAVOGN010000007.1, forward strand.
CCGGCCGACGCACAACATGGCCGCACGGCGGAGCACGCCCCAGCGGCCAACAGAAGCCTCTCGCACCTGCGGCGCGGGCCCGGACGCGCATTAGGCGTGGCAGAGCGCGCTATGGTATCATCAAACGCTTTTCTGCGAGGCGCAAAAACCTGTCGCTCGCAATGATCCGGAAGGTTTCATGGTGTTATGCACACGGTAATCAAAAAGCTCACGCGATTTCTGGTTCTCGGGCTCCTGTTCTTTCTCTCCAAGGAGAAAAAAATCCGCATCGACCGCTGGCTGCGCGGCAAGGAAGAGTTCCGCAAACTGCGCCTGGCCGATTGCGTCATCGTTTCGTTCGGCAAGAGCGGCCGCACCTGGGTGCGCGTCATGCTGTCGCGCTTCTACCAGCTCAAGCACGGGCTGTCGGCCCGCCACCTGATCGGTTTCGACAACCTGCATAAGAAGAACCCGGCGATTCCCAAGCTGTTCTTCACCCACGACAATTACATCAAGGACTACACCGGAAACCGCGACACCAAGGCTGATTTCTATGCCAAGAAGGTGGTGCTGCTGGTGCGCGATCCGTTCGACACCGCGGTATCGCAGTTCTTTCAGTGGAAATACCGCATGCGGCCCGGCAAGAAGGCGCTCAACCAGTATCCGCAGCACGGCAGTGACACGTCGGTGTTCGATTTCGTCATGGACGCCGAGGCGGGCCTGCCCAAGATCATCGACTACCTCAACCTGTGGGCCTCCGAATCGAGCAAGATCAAGGACCTGCTGATCGTCCGCTACGAGGACCTGCGCGCCGACACGGCGCAGGCGCTGGAGCGCATCGTCAACTTCATCGGCACCCCCGGGAGCGAGGCGGAAATCCGCGCGGCGGTCGAGTTCGCCTCGGTGGAGAACATGCGCAAGATGGAAGAGAAAAAGACCTTCTGGCTGAGCGGTAGCCGCATGGTGGCCAAAGACCGCAAGAACCCCAACTCTTACAAGGTGCGCAAGGCCAAGGTGGGCGGCTACCGCGACTATTTCGATGACCAGCAGATCGCCGCCATGCAGCAGCTGGTTGCCGAGCGGCTCGACCCGGTGTTCGGTTACACGCCGCGCCCGCCGGCCGCCGAGGAAGCCGCCAGCGCCTGAGGTCTCGCCCCCACACGCCTGTGGGCGCACTGGGCTATTCTGCTAAAATTACGCCAATTTCCTTATTTCGAGGCCGATACACCCGATGGACTACTGCGTATTCATCCAGACCAACCACAAGCAGATCGTCGGCGCCCTGGTGGCCGAGTACGCGCTGCGCCGCAACTCGCAGCACAGCGACAGGTTCGATGTGCGCATCATGGACACGCGCGACTATCCCTTTTTCAAGGCGCGGGAAGGACAACTGTATCTGCGTGACGGGGTCAAGCGCCCCTGGCTCAACGACGACCTGCAGTCGTTCACACCGACCCGCTTCATGCCCCCCGAGCTGATGGGCTACCAGGGCCGCGCCGTGGTCATCGACCCGGACATCTTCGCCATCGCCGACATCTGGGAGCTGCTTTCGCGTGACATGCAGGGCAAGGCCATCATGTGCCGTCCCCGCTCCGGCACCAAGGGCGTGATCGACCGCTGCCTGGCCAGCAGCGTAATGCTGTTGGATTGCGCGAAACTCACGCACTGGAAAGTCGAGGAGCAGTTCAACGAAATGTTCGAGTTCAAGCGCGACTACATGCCCTGGATCTGCCTGCGCATGGAAGACCGCGACAGCATCGGCCTGTTCGAAAACGAGTGGAACGATTTCGACAAGCTCACGCCGCGGACCAAGATGCTGCACGTCACGCGCCGCAAGACCCAGCCCTGGAAGGCCGGCCTGCCGATCGACTGGCGGCCTGCGGAACGCTTCCGGCTGTTCCCGCCGGTGGCCTGGGCGATGCGGGCGCGCCGGCACCTGTTCGGCGAATACGGTCTGCTCGGCAAATACAAGGAACACCCGGACGCCAACCAGACACGGCTGTTCTTCGGCCTGCTGAAAGAGTGTGTCGACAAGGGTATCGTCAGCGAGGCGATGCTGCGCGAGGAGATGCGCCAGAACCACGTGCGCCATGACGCTTTCCAGGTGCTGGAGCAGACACCCGATCTGGCTCCGCCCGGCAATCCGCCGTTGAAACTGTCTGCGGCCTGAGGGGAAATTGGGGTCAGAGTCGAATTTCCCCAAAAGGAAATTCGACTCTGACCCCAATTTCCGCCCGTTCCAAGCCCTCTCCTACTTGATCCAGATCAATTATCACTGCCGGCGGACTGGCTAGTATGCGGCGGACTTTCGCCCTGCCAGGAGGCCATGACATGGATCACTGCGTCTTTATCCAGACCAATCACAAGCAGATCACCGGCGCCATCGTTGCCGAGTATGCGCTGCGCCGCTACTCGCAGCACAACGACAAGTTCGACGTGCGCATCATCCACAAGAAGGACTACCCCTACTTCGACGAGCGCGAAGGTCAGCTGTACCTGCGCGACGGCGTCAAGCGCACCTGGCTGAACGACGACCTGCAGTCCTTCACCCTGACGCGCTTCATGCCGCCCGAACTGATGGGCTACCAGGGCCGCGCCGTGGTCATCGACCCGGATATTTTCGCGGCCACCGATGTCTGGGATCTGTTGTCGCGTGACATGCAGGGCAAGGCCATACTGTGCCGCCCGCGCTCCGGCAGCAAGGGTATCATCGACCGCTGCCTGGCCAGCAGCGTGATGCTGCTCGATTGCGCCAGGCTGACGCACTGGAACGTGGAACAGTGGTTCAACGAGCTGTTCGAGTTCAAACGCGACTACATGCCCTGGATCTGTCTGAAATACGAGGACCGCGACAGCATCGGCCTGTTCGAGAATGAGTGGAACGACTTCGACAAGTTCACGCCCCAGACCCGCATGCTGCACACTACGCGCCGCAAGACTCAGCCGTGGAAGGCCGGACTGCCGATCGACTGGCGGCCAGCCGAGAAGTTCCGCCTGTTCCCGCCGGTGGCCTGGCTGATGCGCGCCCGGCGCCGGATGTTCGGCGAATACGCCCTGCTCGGTCACTACAAGGTGCACCCGGACAGGAACCAGGAGAACTTCTTCTTCGGTCTGCTCAAGGAGTGCGTCAACCAGGGCATAATTTCCGAGGACTTCATCCGCGAGCAGATGCGTCTGAATCACGTGCGCCACGACGCCTTCGAAGTGCTGGAACGCACCCCGGATCTGCCGCCGGCCCCCATGCACCCGCTGGCGGCGGCACAACGCCAGGCGGCCTGAGCCCGCACCAGGCGGCAAGACCGCAGTCACCCGCAGCCTGCGCGGCGGGTGACTGCGCCCTCAGTGCGATTCGAACAGCGCGCGCACCCGCGCGCCGGCCCGCTCCAGATCGCGCGGTGGAACAAACTCCGCGCCTTCGGGAAACGACTGCCCGAGCCACACGGCGCGACCGCTGTCCACCAGCGCACGCTGGATATTGCCCACGTCGCGGCGCATACGCGCCGGCCCGAGACGCATGGCGAGCCGGTGGGTCAGCGGCCGATAGCGGAAGTTGTGGCGTTGCAGCCACCAGGGCCGGCGCTCCGTTGTCCCGGTGCTCGAGGCGTCACCCGGGTCGAAGATATACAGCGGGCTATGCGTTGCCGCGGCCTCGGCAAGCATCGACATGCTCTCGCCGGTTACCACCAGCCGGTCCGCGAGGGCCAGGTAAGCGAGATAGGGATTGTCCTGCGGCTGCATGCCCCAACGATACAGGTGCACGGGCACGCTGATCTGCGCATAAAAGGCGTCGAAAAACACCTGCGGCGTACGGGCGCTGTCGGTCACCAGCAATGAGCCGCCCGCGTCACGCGCCATGGCGTCAGCCAGGCGCCCGAGCCGCTCGCCCTTGGCGGCGGTAAATACAAACGGGCCGCTGTCTCCCCCCAGCAGCACCGCCACCCAGGGGCGCGGCAGATGGGCAAAACGATCCCGCCACTGGGACGCGGCACTAGCCAGACGCTGTCCGGTCACCGCATGCAGCGGCAGCTGGTTGTGCAGTACGTTGGCCCGTTCGGGCAGAAAATATTGCGGTGTGGTGACGATGAGATCGAACTGATCCAGCGTCGCCCAGGGCCTGCCGATGTGCACCAGCCTGGCTCGCCCGCCCGACTGTTTGCGCAGCCAGCGCGCCACCGGTTCGTTGCGGCGTCCCGCCGTGATCACCAGTTGCGGCCAGGGCGGCTGCAACGGGCTGGAACGGGTAGTGTCGATACCGGCCAGTGTGACAGCCAGCAGCCGGTTGGTTAGCAACTCATACCAGCGGTAGCGCAGCTGCTTGATCTCGAACGCCCAACCCAGCGACTTGGCGAGTGCCAGCACCTGGGTATTGTCGCCCGCCTTGTGACCGGTCAGCACCCAGGTGCGCGGGCCCGGGCCGGCGCTGGCCACTGTGTCGTTCACTGCTGCGTCAGGATTCCGCTTGGCACGCGCGGAGCTTACCGTAATCGCCGAGTATCTGCAGCGCAAATCGTTTACCATTGGCGCTGCATTACCGTGACCCGGGAGGCCGTTTGGTTCTGAGCCGCTACATCACCGCAGAGATCGCCAGGCCGTTGTTTCTGGGCGTGGGTCTGCTGGTAGTCGTTTTCACCGGTTACAGCTCGGCGGTCAGGCTCGGCCAGGCCGCCGACGGCTTCGTCGCCCTGCCCGCGGTGGCACGCCTGATCGGGCTCAACACCATTGTCGCGCTGGAAGTGCTGTTACCCACCGCGCTCTACCTGTCCATCGTGTCCTGCCTGAGCCGCTTCTACCGCGATTCGGAAATGGCCGCGATGCGGGCGGCGGGCATCGGCGAAACGCGTATCATGCGCTCGACCGTGCTGCTGTCGGTGCTGATCGCCATCCTGGTCGGCGTCATCTCGATCTACGGTCGCCCCTGGGCCTACCGGGAGATCTACCAGATCGAGGCGGAGGCCCGCGCCGAGTTCGACATCCGCAAGATACAGCCCCGCCAGTTTCTGGAGTTGCAGGACAGCAAGTACGTGCTGTTCGCGGGCGCTGTGGATAAGAAATCCGGCGGCCTGAAAGAGGTTTTCCTGCAAACCGAGCTGGGCGCGAAAATTCAGGTACTGTACGCGCAGGAGGCATTTCTGCCGCCGGTACGCTTCGGCGAAGCGCGCAGTTTCGAGCTGGTCGACGGCTATGGCTATCTGCTCGACCGGTTGGGCAGCCGGGACATCACGCTGCGCTACAAGGAGATGATCTTACACCTGCCGACCGAGGCGCTGGACACCAGCTACCGCAGGAAGGCCGAGCCGACCATCAACCTGTTCAACTCCGATGCGCCCAAGGATATCGCCGAGTTCCAATGGCGCATCTCGACACCGCTGGCAACCCTGGCGCTGGCGCTGCTCGCCGTACCGCTCAGCCGCAGCGCGCCGCGCGCGGGCCGCCACCGCAGTTTCTTCCTGGCTGTGCTGGTCTATGTCGGTCTGTTCAACATGACCAGTGTGGCGCGCACCTGGGTCGAAGAGGGCAAAATCGCGAGCTTCCCGGGTATCTGGTGGATCTATCTTTTTCCGCTGCTGCTGTTCGCCCTCCTGATGCTGGCGCCCAGGTGGGCGCGGCGGAGGCGCTGACGTGGGCCGCCTGGACCGCTATATCGGTGCGGCGTTGCTGAAGGGATGGCTGCTGGTGTGGCTGATCATTTCCGCCATCTTCAGCCTGCTGGCGTTCGTTGATGAACTGGAACGAACCTTCGAACGCTACCAGATTTCCGATGCCGTGGAATTCATTCTGTACACGCTGCCGCAGCGCTCCATGGACCTGACACCGGTCATCGCCCTGCTGGGGACCCTGCTGGCCCTGGCGAGCCTCAACAAGAACAGCGAAATCATCGCCATGCGCGCCGCCGGCATGTCGCGGCGGCACTTGATTCGCACCGTTGCGCTGCCCGCGGCGCTGCTGGTCTGCGGCCTGTACGGGGTGTCGGAATATGTGTCGGCCCCGCTGTATCGCCAGGCGGAAACCCAGAGGACCGTAGTCCGCGAAGGGCGTGCCAACCTGCTCAAGGGCAAAGGACTGTGGTCCGCCAGCGATTACCGCTTCTTCAATGTCCGCACCCTGCAGCACGGCAATGTGCCGAGCGGCATTTACCTGTACCAGTTCAGCCCCGACGGCCGGTTACAGGACTTCATCTTTGCGCAGAACGCGATTCCGGCGAAAAACCGCGAGTGGCGCCTCAACAAGGTCCGTCACAAGCAACTGAAGAACGGACAGCTGCGCACCACGCGCAGCGAATACCTGGACACCGGACCATTCTGGTCCACCGACGAATTGCCCATTGTTCCGCTGTCGATCATGGGGATGACGCTGACCGGCCTGTACGAGTACGCGACCTATCTCAAGGACACTAACCAGAAATGGGTGGCCGTGCAGCAGCTGTTCTGGCAGAAGATCGCACTGCCGTTGAGCGCCGGCGCCATGGTGCTGCTCGCCACGCCCATCGGCGCCGGCATCAGCACCCAGCGCGGGTCCAGCTTCGGCAGGAGTCTCGCCATAGGCGCCGCCGTGGGAATAGTCTTCTACCTGGCGGCGCAGATCATCAATACCGCCGGTACTTTGATCGGCATCCCGGTGCCGCTGGTTCCTTTTATCCCGGTCACCCTGGTTCTGCTGGCCGCTTTCGGCCTGTTCTACCGCATGCGCTGATTTGTCGCTGCTCACGCCAGCAGGCATAATCCGCAACCACATGCGCACCCACTCTGTATTCCTCGCCGGGCCGATCTGAGCACCAGTTTATGCGCCTGATGCTGACTTTTTTCCGGGGCTATCCGTTCCAGACCTTTGTCATGCTGCTGGCGCTGCTGTTCGCGGGCATCGCCGAAGGCGTCGGCCTGTCGGCACTGCTGCCGCTGCTCAACATCGCCATGCGCGCAGGGGCGAACGACGCGGGTGCAGCCGCCGCCCAGGATCAGAACCCGTTCGAACGCTCCGTAACCGAGTTCCTCGCCGGGCTGGGCGTGCAGCCCTCCATCGGCGTGCTGTTGACGATTATCGTGATCGGGGTGACGTTGAAGAGCCTGCTGCTGCTGGTCGCCAATAAGCGGGTCGGCTACACCGCGGCCCAGGTCGCGACCGATCTGCGTCTGGAAATGCTGCGCGCCATCCTCAGGAGCAGGTGGGAATACTTCATTCACCAGCCGGTGGGCAGGCTCACCAACAGCCTGGCGACCGAAGCGCAGCGCTCCTCGGAGGCTTTTGTCAACGGCGTAACCGTGATTACCTTCTCCATACAGGCGCTCATCTACGGCCTGGTGGCCGTCGCGGTGTCCTGGAAGGCGACCCTGATCGGTCTCGCTGCCGGCGCCCTGATTATCGGTGTTTCGCACTTCCTGGTGCGTATGGCGAAGAAAGCCGGCAGGAAGCAGACCAGCCTGCTGATCTCGCTGCTGGCACGCCTGACCGATACCCTGCTGTCGGTGAAACCGCTCAAGGCCATGGGTCAGGAACACCTGGTCGACTCGGTACTGGCGATGGAAACCAACCGCCTCAACAAGGCGCTGCGCCGCCAAGTGTTCAGCAGCGCGCTGCTGAACGCGGCCCAGGAAGAGATGTTCACCATCGTCATCGCGCTGGGTATGTTCGTGGCGCTGGTACAGTTCGGCATGCCACTGGCAACAGTGATGGTCCTGGTGGTGGCACTGGGCCGCATGCTGGCACACTTCGGCAAGGTACAGAAACAGTATCAGAAGATGGTGATTGCCGAGAGCGCCTTCTGGTCCATACGCGACACCATCGAAGCGGCGCAACAGGCCGAGGAGCCGCTGGCGGACCGTGGCGTGGCGCCGTCGTTCAAGCACAGCATCCGCTTGCAGGACGTGGCCTTCGCCTATGCCGACAAAGCGGTACTCCAGCAGCTGTCCATGGATATCCCGCACGGGTCGCTGACGGCCCTGATCGGACCTTCCGGGTCGGGGAAGACCACCATCATCGACCTCATCATCGGCTTGCTGCAGCCCCAGTCGGGTGCGGTGCTCATCGATGCCGTGCCGCTCAGCGAGCTCGACCTCAAGGCCTGGCGGCACATGATCGGCTACGTTCCGCAGGAAACCATCCTGCTGCACGACAGCGTGCACCACAACGTCACACTCGGCGACCCGGCGCTCAGTGCGGCAGACGTGGAATACGCCCTGCGTGGTGCCGGTGCCTGGGAATTCACCGCGTCGCTGCCCGAGGGGCTGCACAGCACGGTCGGCGAGCGCGGCGGGCGGCTGTCGGGGGGGCAGCGGCAGCGCATCATGATCGCCCGGGCGCTGGTCCACCGGCCGAAACTGCTGATCCTGGACGAAGCCACCAGCGCCCTGGATCCGGCCAGCGAAGCGGCGATCCGCAAGACCATCGAGAATCTGCGCGGCGAGCTCACCATCCTCGCCATTTCGCACCAGACCGGTCTGGTGGAGGCGGCAGACCAGGTCTACCGGCTGGAACACGGCGTGCTCAGGGCGGTCGACAAGAACGCACTGGCCGGCAGCGCAGGCTAGTCTAGCAAGCCTTGCAGCTAACCGCCTCCCGGCCCGCGGAGGGTATCAAATTCACCGGCCGGGTCGACCACCCGCCGCACGCGTTCCACCGCACGCTCGATATCGCCGGGGCCGCTCGCCGGCGCCGGTCGAGACTCGTCCCCCAGCCACACCGCCCTGCCTTCGGACAACAATCGAGCGTGCACCAGACGGATGTCCCGGCTGAGACGCTGCGGTCCGAACCGCATCAGCCAGCTGTAGGTCAGCGCCGTGATCCTGAAGTCGGCCCGCGGCCCGCCACCGGCCTGCATGGGATAACCATAACCGCCCAGTGGCGCCATATACACCGGTTTGCCGGTGGCACAGGCCTCGCTCAGCATGGATACACTGTCGGCTGTCACCACCAGCTCGTCGCCCAGCGCCAGCATGCCGAAATAGGGATTCGCGCTGTCATCTGGACGCCAGTGGTACAGAAAACAGGGCGCCGAAATCTGCTGCTCGAAGGCGCGCAGCGCACGCGCCGGGGTGCGCGCGCTGGTCGAGACCAGCAGCGAACCGCCACGTTGCTCGGCCATGCGGTTCACCCGGCGACCGATCTCCGCCGCAGTCTTCGGGCCCAGCGTGTAGGGTCCGCTGTTGCCGCCCAGGATGACGGCAATACGCGGCGCGGGCAGGTCGGCAAATTCCGGTTCCCAGGTGCGCGCCGCCGCGGCGAGCCGCGCCGCGCTGACGCGGTGCAGGGTGACACTGTTCTGCAACACCTTGGGGTGCTCGGCCAGACGGTATTGTGGCGTGGTGATCACCAGATCGAAGCGCTCGGGTGAGGCCCAGGGGCGACCGATGTGCACGATCCGCGTTCGCCCCCCGGACTGGTCGCGAATCCAGCGACACACCGGTTCGTTGCGCATGCCGGCGGAAATCACCAGATCCGGCCAGGGCGGCTCCAGGCGGCTGGACTGCTGAAGGCGGATGCCGCGCAGGTCGCTGCCGCGGAACAGGCTGGTGCGAAACTCGCGCTTGCGGTAGCTAAGCTCCTTGAGCTCGTAGGGCCAGCCGAGCGCCTCGGCCAGCGCCAGCATCTGACTGCGTTCACCGGCCCGGTAGGCACTGATCAGCCACACCCGTGGCGCGGCGCCAGCGCCCGGCGCGGGGGATTGTCGGTGCGAGGCAACAGGTCGGTTCATAACGGCACGCGCGGGGCCGGCACCCGTAGCACCGCCGCCCAACTCCAAGTACAATTCAGCGTTTTCGAATCTAGCGACTTGCTCCCCCCGGTGCAAGCGCCGTCCCTGTGCCACGAACTGAATCCGGGTGAGCCTGTTTCATGCCTGACTACAACGACTTTCTGTCCCGCATCTACGAGATACTCAAGCCCTTCGCCAAACACGGGCGGATTCTCAACGCAGACAGCGAACTGGTCACCGAGCTGGGACTGACCTCGCTGCAGGTCATGGAGCTGATCGAGCAGATCGAAGACCATTTCGACATTTCGGTGCCGCTCAACATCCTCCCGGATATTCGCACCATTCGCGACCTGGCACTGCAACTGGAAAAACTCACCAACTGAGTCATGAGCCTGTTCGACAAATTTCAACCCATCGTGGAGATCCGCGCCGAGCTGGAGAAGCTCGGCGTCATGCCGTTCGGCGCAGTGACGGAAAAACTGCTGTCGTCGACCGAGGCCATCGTCAACGGCCACAAGGTGATCCTGGCCGGCACCAACAACTACCTGGGGCTGACCTTTGATCCGCAGTGTATCGCCGCGGCCAAACAGGCGGTCGAGGAACAGGGCACCGGCACCACCGGTTCGCGCATGGCCAACGGGACCTTTGCCGAACACATCAAACTGGAACAGGAACTGGCCGCATTTTTCGACCGCAGGCACGCCATCGTGTTCTCCACCGGCTACGCCGCGACCATGGGCATGGCGTCGACGCTGGCCGGTCCGGGTGACGTGATTGTGCTGGACGCCGACAGCCACGCCAGCATCTATGACGGCGTGCGCATGAGCGGCGCCGAGGTGATCCGCTTCCGCCACAGCGATGCGGCGGACCTGGAAAAACGCCTGCGCCGGCTCGGCGAGCGTACCGCCAATACGCTGATTATCGTCGAAGGCATCTACAGCATGCTGGGCGACCAGGCGCCGCTGGCGGAAATCGCTGCAGTGAAACGCGAGTACGGCGGCATGCTGCTGGTCGACGAGGCGCACTCGCTGGGTATGCTCGGCGAACACGGCCGCGGCGTGGTCGAAGCCGCCGGTGTGGAGGACAGACGTCGATTTCGTGGTCGGCACCTTCAGCAAGAGTCTCGGCGCCATCGGCGGCTATTGCGTCAGCAATCACCCGGAACTGGAAGCGATCCGCTTTGCCATCCGCTCCTACATTTTCACCGCCTCGCCGTCGCCGTCGGTCATCGCCTCCACGCGCGTGGCGCTGCGCCTGATGCAGGAGCGCCCGGAATTGCGCGAACAGCTGTGGAACAACGCCCAGCGCCTCTATGACGGCCTCGAAGCAACTCGGTTTCCAGGTCAGTCCCGCAGGTCAGCCCGGTGGTCGCCGTGACCATCAAGGATCGCAACCAGGCCATCGCCTGGTGGAACGAACTGCTGCAGCGACGGCGCCTACGTGAACCTGGTGATGCCGCCGGCCTCTCCCACCAGCGACAGCCTGCTGCGCTGCAGCGTCAGCGCCGCGCACAGCCCGGAACAGATCGACCGTATCATCGACGCCTTCGCGGCCCTGCAGCCTGACAGCGCGGCAGCCGCGGACTGAGCGGCATGGATAAACTGAACATTGTCGGCAACGGCCCGCTGCGCGGCGAAATCAGCATCTCCGGGGCCAAGAATGCCGCTCTGCCGGTGCTGGCGGCGACCCTGCTGTGCCCGGAACCGTTCACGGTGCGCAATGTGCCGCACCTGCGCGACATCACCACCACGCTGGAACTGATGGGCCGTTTCGGCACCGGCTTCGAGCTGGCCGAGAACATGACGCTGGTGGCGGACAATTCGCGCATCACCGAGCTGCGCGCACCCTACGAACTGGTCAAGACCATGCGCGCGTCGATCCTGGTGCTGGGCCCGCTGCTGACCCGATTCGGCGAAGCCGAGGTGTCGCTGCCGGGTGGCTGCGCGATCGGATCACGCCCGGTGAACCTGCACATCCAGGGCCTCAAGGCGATGGGCGCCGAAATCACCATCGAGGACGGTTACATCAAGGCCAGGACCAGGCGGCTCAGGGGCGCCCGGTTTCTGTTCGACCTGATTTCGGTCACCGGCACCGAGAACCTGATGATGGCGGCGACCCTGGCCGAGGGCACCACAGTGCTGGAGAACGCAGCACGTGAGCCCGAGGTCAGTGACCTGGCCAAATGTCTGAACGCCATGGGTGCGCGCATCAGCGGTGCGGGCAGCGACACCATCACCATACAGGGCGTCGAGCCAGCTGCACGGCGGCACTCACAGTATTACCGCCGACCGCATCGAGACCGGCACCTTCCTGGTCGCCGCCGCGGCCACCGGGGGCAAGGTCAGGCTGCGCAACACGGAACCCGCCTACCTGGACGCGGTGGTGGAGAAACTGCACGAGGCGGGCGCCGAGATCAGCAGCGGTGACAACTGGATGGAGCTGGACATGCGCGGCAAGCGTCCTGCCGCCGTCAATGTCACCACCGCCCCCTACCCGGCCTTCCCCACCGATATGCAGGCCCAGTTCGTGGCGCTGAACAGCATCGCCGGCGGCACCGCGACCGTAAAGGAAACGATTTTCGAGAACCGTTTCATGCACGTGCAGGAACTGCAGCGGATGGGCGCCGATATCGAGTTGCAGGGCAATACCGCCATTGTGCGTGGCGTGCAACGGCTGCACGGTGCACCGGTGATGGCCACCGATCTGCGCGCCTCGGCCTGTCTGGTTATCGCCGGGCTGGCCGCCGAGGGCGAAACTCTGATCGATCGCATCTATCACCTCGACCGCGGCTACGAATGTATCGAGGAAAAGCTCGCCCAGCTGGGCGCAAAGATACGCCGCGTACCCGGCCAGGACGCCAGCCGCCAGAGCCACGGCAGCGCCGCCCGGGCCTGAGCGCCGCCGCTGCGCCGGGACTCACAGACATGCTCAGGACACCATTGCTCGCGCTACTGGCCCTGGCGGCCGGCTGCACCATGATGGCACGGCACGCGCTCGACGAGCGCTATGGCGAACCCGACCCGACGCGCTTCGACGTCGCCGCGCAGCCGCCGCAGGGAATGTCCTATCGTGGCGATATCCAGCCGCTGCTGAACCGCCGCTGCGTGGTCTGCCACGCCTGTTACGATGCCCAGTGCCAACTCAAACTGTCTGCCTGGGAAGGGGTCGCGCGGGGCGCCAGCAAGCAGAAGGTCTACGATGCCGCGCGTCTCGTGGAGGCGCCAACCACGCGCCTGTTTGTCGATGCCCGGACGGCATCCGAGTGGCGCCAACACGACTTTCATCCGGTGTTGAACGAACGCCGGCCGACCGCCAGGGCCGACCTGGCCGGGAGCGTGCTGTTCCGGATGCTGGACCTCAAACGCCGCCATCCGCTGCCGGACGCCGCGGTGTTGCCGGCAACGTTCGATTTTTCCCTGAACCGGGATCAACAGTGCGCCACTATCGAGGAGTTCGACCGTTTCGAGCGTGATTATCCTCAATGGGGAATGCCCTACGGGCTGCCGGGTCTGAGCGATGCCGAGCACACCACACTGCTGCGCTGGCTGGGGCAGGGCGCCCCCTACGAAGGCCCGCCTCCCCTGCCCCCGGCGGTCGAACAGCAGGTCCGCGAATGGGAGCAGTTCCTGAACGGCGATTCGCTCAAACAGCAACTGACCAGCCGCTATCTCTACGAGCACCTGTTTCTGGCCCACCTGCATTTCGCTTCCGATCCGGACAGTCATTACTTCCGTCTGATTCGCTCCAGCACGCCGCCGGGGCAGGCAAGCCGGGAGATAGCCACGCGCCGTCCTTATGATGACCCGGGGGTCAGCCGGGTGTATTACCGCCTGGAGCCGGAGCGCGAGACCCTGGTCGCCAAGACCCACATGCCCTATGCCCTCGATCCCGCGCGTATGACATTGTGGCGACAGCTGTTCCTGGTACCCGATTACAGCGTGGACGCGTTGCCCTCGTACGCGCCCGAGGTCGCCGCCAATCCGTTCGTGGCGTTCCGGGCGCTGCCGGTGAACGCCCGCTACCGCTTTCTGCTCGATGAAGCGCAATACACCATCATGGGCTTCATCAAGGGACCGGTGTGCCGGGGACAGGTGGCGGTGGATGTGATCGAAGACCAGTTCTGGGTGTTCTTTGCGGATCCGGACGCCATCAGCTCCGACGCCGATGCCGAATTCCTGGCCCGCGAGAGCAAGAATTTGAGCCTGCCATCGGAACAAGGCAGTACGGCACTGATCGTGACGACCTGGGAAGCGTATTCGCACCGGGAAGAACGCTTCCTGCGCGCCAAGTCGGAATACCTGCGGCAGAAATTCAACGCGCCGTCGAAAGTGAACCTGGATCTGATCTGGGACGGTGACGGCCACAATTCCAACGCGGCGCTCACCGTGTTCCGGCACTTCAACAGCGCATCGGTGGTCAAGGGGCTGGTGGGCGAGCCGCCCAAGACCGCCTGGGTGATCAGCTACTCGCTGCTGGAGCGTATCCACTACCTGCTGGTCGCGGGCTTCGATGTCTATGGCAACGCCGGACACCAGCTGAACTCGCGGTTGTTCATGGATTTCCTGCGCATGGAGGGCGAGTTCAATTTTATTGCCCTGTTGCCCGCCGCGCAGCGCGATGCGGTACGCAATTACTGGTACCGGGACGCGCGTCAGCCGGTGAAGGACTACCTGTTCGGCAGCAAGGCCTGGTTTAACCAGGAATCCGGCATCGACTATCACAGCAGCGACCCACAAGGCGAATTGTATGACCTGCTGCGGGCAAGGCTGGCGCCGGTGCTGGACAACGGTTTCGACCTGTCCACGCTGACCGATGCGGCAATGCGCAACAACCTGCAGACCCTGGCCGGGGTGCGCGGCCGCAGCCTGTCGTTCATGCCTGAAGCGGTATTTATGCGCCTGGATGACCCGGCGGACGGTGCACGCTATTTCACCCTGCTGCGCAACACCGGCCACAGCAACGTCACGCATCTGGCGGACGAGAAGAAGGAACTGCTGCCGGACGAGAACACGCTGACCGTAGTACCGGGATTCATCGGCGCCTACCCCAACGCTCTCTACGTCATGCCGCGCACTGCGCTGCCCGAGTTTACAGCGGCGGTGCGCACCCTGTCCTCAGCGGCCGACTACCGAGCGCTGGCAGATCGCTTCGCCATCCGCCGCACCCACCCGCAGTTCTGGGCTTACAGCGATGCCTTGCAGGATGCCCACCTGGACCTGAACCGGGGCGAGGCCGGGCTGTTCGACTACAACCGCCTCGAGAATCGCTGACCGCACCTGACCGTAGCGGTGATATCCAAACGCCCTTGGGGTGCAAAGCCGCAGTTGGGTCGACTAAGGAACTCCAGAGTTTTCCTAATCAGCGACCGCAAATTGCCGCCTGTTGGCTGCAAGCTGTCAACTGCGATAGCGATTCAGCATACCTTAGCGTCCGTAATCCGAATCACAGCAGTAGCGTAATCAGCGCCGAGCTGGAGCTGCGGGCAGCTCACCGAACCGACACGTCCTTCGCGGGCGGTAATGTCGACGGACGTAGCATGTCGCGGATCGCCATGCAGAACGAGAACATGGACGCGGGCGCGTTGTACGTGCAGCCATCCAGCAGTGGATGCGTATCCGGCAATTCCACACTCTCGACCGCTACCAGCCGATCCGACGGATCGTAATGCACCGCCAGCTGTCCTTTCTGACAGACCTCCTGACAATGGTCCAAAGCCGCCCCCAACAGACCCAGTGTGAGCAGCTCGCCCCAGGCCATGACGGGCACATACACGATCTTGGTAGCCATGTCCTGCGCCTCAATTCGGCCCACGTAGCCCCGGTCATAGAGATAATAGGCTGTGTAGCCTTGTTCGGCAGACTCAATGCGCTCAGGGCTACCGGTAACGACCTCCGCGGCCGTTCGTTCACTGCCGGGTTGGAACACACCCAGATCCGTCGACTCATGACCGAAGTAGGCACGGTGAGTGGCACAGCCTGAGAACCAGATGCAAGACACAAGGGCGAGGGAGATACCACATACCGAGGCCGAAAGAAAATACATCAATGGAACCGTGGCCGTAGTTCGCGAAACCACCAGCGCCCCCGCCCATGGAGTGCCTCAATTGCTCTGCCGCACTTCATGCCGCCCATGACTAGGGCGCTGAAGCGGCCAGGATAGCCGCTGGCGCTATCGCAATAAAGATCAGCAGCATGGTACCGGTAATGCCACCAGCAAGCAGGGTTGTTTTGCCGATGCTAATCTCTCGAGTTTCCAGTGCGATGACAGTATCAACAGGTATTGTCACGTCGTCGCCGCTGATATGGTTCGCGTCAATCGACGTCACCTTGAATTGATGTTGTTTCCCATCTTCGGTAACCATCCTGACTCTGTCACCGACTGCTACGATCTGTTCGTACCTGATCCGGTCCTGAAGTTCGTCCGGCTGTGCTTCGATGGGTTGCAGGGAGGTACACCCTATCAAGTTTGTGATTAGCAGGATCGAAATAATTTTCTGAAAACCGGCTTGCTTTATCATGGCGAATTCGGCTGAATGATTACCAGAAACCGCACTCGCCGGTTCAGCCAGGTATTCACCTGTTTTGATGAGCCGAACCGCGAGATTGAGGGCTGAATCCTCAGCGTCGAAAGTCGATCAGCTTACATTCGGAGTCCGCACGGCTCAGCTCTGTACCCGTGTCACTGGCACGAACTGTTCGGACTGTTGAGCCATTGAGAGCTACATCTTTTTGCTTTTGTCCATAGGACCACTCGCACATGACTCTGGATCGGTCGAGCGGCCGGATCCAAATCCTCGAATAATATATCGGCAGTGTTGATCTGCGTCGTTTCGTGGGGACCGAGTACCGTTTTTACGCTTGCGGGAAGCTCGACGCCGGGAAAATCGAACAGAACGTTTCCGTTAGCGTCGAACACCTGGACACGCTCGATCGTGACGGTGGCGTAGCCACTGAAATTGCGAAAGATATAAGAAGTTCGATGTAGCTCAGTTCCTTCCAAACGCGAAAAATGGTTACCCCCGCAGGCGAGTGTGCCGCCGCGAACCTTGATGGCGTCGGCCGCGGCCAGGCCGCCCGACAGCAGCAGAGCCGACAGCGTTACGCTTATCGGTAACGACACGAGTCGAGCATGCATGGAAATTATTCTCCCGGCTGGCGACGAGTCCCGGCTGGAATTCCGCTGCAGGAACTCCGAATCCGTCCACCCGCCTGTAAGCCCAAAGAACCGACCCTGATGGTCGTAATCACGCACACGACCGTGTGCATAACGGAGATATAGTTCGTTTGGCAGAAAAGTAAAGACCTTAGTGAAAATATCTTTTGGCGGCCGGCTCGCGGGTCTGAAATTCGATCGTCATTGGGAACAGCGTCAGGGACACTGCGGTTTCAGTACAACGGCAGACCCGGGCCAGTTCCGGTCTTTGCACCCGGAGGGCATAAACGGGAAGTCCGGCGAAGCGGCAATCTTGCAGCGCTCCCTGACTCTTCAGCTTATTCATCAGTCGCCTGGGGAGATTGCTTCGCTTTGCCCGTTTACGCCCTGTCGGTGCAGTGACATACCCTAAGTTAAAGATATGTTGTATATGAAAACTGGGTGGAGAACGGATCCGCCACATGTAGAACAGGGGGGAGAACAGGATGAGAGCGATAGACCGGCGCACAACATGGGGCAAGATCGCAGCAAGCCTTGCGATAGGGGTTCTCGTTGCCCTCAGCTTCGGCGGTATTGCTGACAAGACAGCACAGGACTACACAGAAACGGGCTTCAGGCGCGCCCTGATCACCTACGCGACCGCCCGCGCGATCAACGGGATTATCTCCGTCGCACAGGGAACGGAGGTCGCGATCCAGCCGGGCGGCGTCGGAGCGGTTCTGACCCCCGGCGAAATCCTCGACCCCATCAACGACCTGGTCGAGCAGTTCTCGCAGGTGATGCTGTTCAGCGCTGCGGTGCTGGGCACACAGAAACTTCTCATCGAGATTTCCGGGTGGCTCTGGTTCTCCGCCCTGCTGGCATCCGTGCTGCTGTTCTGGCTGGCCACCCTGTGGCGACCCGATCGCTTTACAGCCGGAACACAACGGACTGCATTGGCCGTGGCGGGAATCATCCTGCTCATCCGCTTCCTGGTACCTCTGGCTGCAATTGCCAACGAAGCCGTATTCGATCGCTTCCTGGCACCGCGATACGAAGCCGCAAACCGCCAACTTGAAGACGCCACCCGGGAACTCGGCAGTGAACAGAGGAGCGTCGCCCGCGCCGAGCGACGGACCGGCGAGGACGACTCGCTGCTAGAGGCGCTGGGCGGCTTCTACGAATCAGCCCGAAATAAAGCCGACGTCAGCGCGCAGATCGACGAGCTCAAAGCTGCCGCCAACCGGACCGCCGAAGAGATTATCGACTTGATCGCCCTGTTCATGGTCCAGACCCTGCTGCTACCCATTCTGTTCGCCTGGCTTGGTTATGCGGGCGCCAAACGCCTGCTGCGCTATGCGCTGGAAGCGCCGCGCAGAACGCTCCGTCGAGGACCGCGCGCCGGCCGCTAGACCACTTGTTGGTTCCCTCTCCGGCGCTCACCCGCCGACGATGCGTCTGCGATCCGGGTCGTCGCCCGCGAGCGACAGATTAATATCCATTAGTTCAGAAGGTTGGGTGCTGCAGGTATCTCAGCGTCGCCATGCAATGACGGAAATGGCAGTCCGGTTGCCGGGGCTGTTTCACCGGGCCAAGGCGGCTCCCGCTAACCATTTGTTCTGTAACGGTCGGCCAGCCACTGGTATGAGAATTGCGTTGGCTGATGATGGTCATTTACCAAGGGCGATCAGATGAACACGTTAGGACTTACGGGGCTCGTGATTGGCGTAATTGCAGCCAGCGCCGGCGCTTCCTTCACTGGCTTCAAGTTGCTCAACGAGCAGGAACCCGCGTTTGCCGAAGTTCTTGCCGTCGATGAAGTCAGCACCACGGTTCAGATACCGCGTGAACTGTGTGAGGATGTTCCCGTCACCCGGCAAAAGCCGATCCAGGATCCGCATCGTGTCGCCGGTACCTTGGCGGGCGCCGTCATAGGTGGTGTATTGGGTAACCAGATTGGAAGCGGTAGCGGCAAGAAGGTAGCTACCGTCGCAGGTGCTGCAGCGGGAGGCTATGCCGGCAACAAGGTGCAGCAGAACATGCAGGCCAACGACACCTACACGACGACCGAGCGCCGCTGCCAGACAGTCACCGACTCTCGCGAAAAAGTGGTCGGCTACGACGTGAGCTACCGGCTCGGCGACGCGCAGGGCACAGTACGGCTTGATCACAAACCCGGCGATCGCATTCCGGTGGAAAACGGCCAGTTGCTGGTGGACGCGTCTCGAACTTCCGGTTCATAAACCGCCACCTTGTCCGGCTGGACCATCGGCGCCGCCTGCGACAGCCGCGTTGGCGACCGGCCGAAGTGTGAATGTTATCACTCAATTCGCGTGCCGGGAGGCCGATGATTACCGCTCCTTTCTTTGTGAACAAGGATGCCTTTCGACCATGATCTCTCGATATCTTATATTGTCAGCCGCGCTGTTTAGCGCTGCCGCGAACGCCGGGAATTCCACCGTGGATGCAGCAATAGGCGGAGGACTCGGCGGAGCCGCCGGCGCAGCCATAGGCAACGAAGTCGGTGGCCGCGAGGGGGCCATCCTCGGGGGCGCCCTTGGTGGTGCAGTCGGAGCCGCCGTCAGCACCGATTCCGCACCGCCCCACGCGCCGCCCCCTCGGCAGCGCGAGTACCACCAGCCGGCCCCCGCGGGCGGATTCTGTCCGCCCGGACAGGCAAAGAAGGGCCGCTGCTGATAGCGCGGGTCACCGGGGCGCCCTCGCTGCAAAGCCGCGGCGCCGGGGGCGCCCCGCGGATGCATCCGGGATTTCGACATTCTGTCGCCGTGCTTACCGTTGAGCAGACGACCTTATCTTCCCGTCACTGTTTCCTGCCGATCAGCTCGATCGGGTAACCATCCGGGTCCTCGACAAAGGCAATGATGGTGGTTCCCGCGTTCATGGGACCGGCATCGCGGATAATCTTGCCGCCACGCTGACGGATCTCGTCGGTGGCCTGGTACACGTCGTCCACCTCCAGGGCGATATGGCCATAGCCAGTACCCAGATCGTAGCTGTCGGTATCCCAGTTGTAGGTCAGCTCGATGACCGTGTTCTCCGCCTCGTCGCCGTAGCCGATAAACGCCAGGGTGAACTTGCCGTCCGGATAATCCTTGCGCCGCAGCAGTTTCATGCCGAGCACTTCGGTGTAGAACTTGATGGAGCGATCGAGATCACCGACCCGCAGCATGGTGTGAAGAATCCGCATCGTGGCACCTCCCAGGTTAGGGTATCAAGCGAAACTATCATTAACCGCGAAGGACGCTAAGGACGCGAAGGTCTTCCAGATGGTCAGCTGAAAGCCCTTCACTCGGTTGCCGTGCACGGGCCCACGACCGTACCCAACCGATTCTATTCAATCCTTCCTTCGCGTCCTTAGCGTCCTTCGCGGTTTAACCAAAGCCGTCAAGACTTGCGCCGTGCCGCGATGCGCAGGCGCAGGGCGTTGAGCTTGATGAAACCCTCGGCGTCTTTCTGGTTGTAGGCACCCTCGTCTTCCTCGAAGGTCGCGATGCGTTCATCGAACAGCGAATCGGTCTCCGACTTGCGACCCACCACACTGACGCTGCCTTTGTAGAGCTTGACGCGCACCTTGCCGTTGACGCTTTCCTGCGAGGCGTCGATCATTTTCTGCAGCATCTCGCGCTCCGGACTCCACCAGTAGCCGTTGTAGATCAGCTCGGCGTAGCGCGGCATCAGTTCGTCCTTCAGATGGGCGACTTCACGGTCCAGGGTCAGCGACTCCATGGCGCGATGCGCCTTGAGCATGATGGTGCCGCCCGGCGTCTCATAGCAGCCGCGCGACTTCATGCCCACGTAGCGATTCTCGACAATGTCGTCGCGGCCGATGCCGTTGGCGCCGCCCAGCCGGTTGAGCGTCTCCATCACCTGCGCGGGTGTGACCGGCTTGCCGTCAATGGCGACAATGTCGCCGCTCTGATAACTGAGTTCCAGATAAGTGGGCTCGGACGGCGCCTGCTCGGCGGACACCGTCCAGCGCCACATCGACTCCTCCGGCTCGGCCCAGGGATCCTCCAGGATGCCGCCCTCGTAGGAAATGTGCAGCGAATTGGCGTCCATGGAATAGGGCGACTTCTTGCCCTTGTTGAAATCCACCGGGATACCGTGCTGCGCGGCATAAGCCATCAGCGTCTCGCGCGAACTCAGATCCCACTCACGCCACGGCGCGATCACCCGCACGTCGGGCTTGAGCGCATAGGCGCCCAGTTCGAAGCGCACCTGGTCGTTGCCCTTGCCGGTAGCGCCATGGGAAATGGCGTCGGCACCGGTTTCGTTGGCGATTTCCACCAGGCGTTTGGCGATCAGCGGCCTGGCAATCGACGTGCCGAGCAGGTACTCGCCCTCGTAAACGGCGTTGGCGCGAAACATCGGAAACACGTAGTCACGGGCGAACTCCTCGCGCAGGTCCTCGATGTAGATCTCCTTGACGCCCATGGCCTGCGCCTTGGCGCGCGCCGGCTCGACTTCCTCGCCCTGGCCGATATCGGCGGTGAAAGTCACCACCTCGCAGCCGTAGGTGTCCTCCAGCCACTTGAGAATGATGGACGTATCCAGACCGCCGGAATAGGCGAGTACGACTTTATTGACTTTGGACATGGTTCAAACCCTTCGGGAGTTGAACCGCTAAGGACGCGAAGGACGCGAAGGAATTCTCGATCTGTAGCTTTCTGCAGCGACTTCATGCTTCTCGGGTGGTTGCAGCAGTGCCGATCCTGCAGACAGAAAGAAACCTTCGCGTCCTTCGCGTCCTTCGCGGTTAATCTTATTTCACTTTCACCTTGGCGCTGCGCCGCAGCCGCGACGCCAGCCGGCGGGCCAGTTCGCCGAACAGCTCGGTCTGGGTCGGGTGCGGGTGGATGGCGTTACCCACCTGCTCCAGCGTCATGTTGCCGGACACCATCATCACCGCTTCGCCGATCAGGGTATCCGCATGGTCGGCCAGCAGGTGCACACCGACGATGCGCTGGCTGGCCTTGTCGGCGACCAGCTTGATCATGCCGTGCCGTTCGTTGTTGATCATGGCCTTGGCATCGATATTCATCGGCACTTTGACCTCCACGGCGTCGATGCCCCTGGCTTTGGCCTGATCCACTGACAAGCCGACGAACGCCGCCTCCGGACGCGTGAAGATCACGCCGCAGTCCTTGTCCTGGTCGTACTTCATGTCCTCGCCCAGGATGGTGGCCGCAGCCACGCGCCCCTGTTGCGCTGCGGTGTGGGCCAGCATCAGACCGCCGATCACATCGCCGATGGCGAAAATGTGCGGCACACTGGTACGGCAACGGGCGTCGGCCTTGATTACCGGGCCGTCCAGCGCGACACCGGCCTTGTCCAGGCCCAGTCCGTCCAGCACCGGGCGCTTGCCGGTGCCCATAATCACATAGTCTACCTTGGTGCTGTGTGACTTGCCGTCGGCGTCCTTGTACTTGACCGTGACGGCGCCGGCTTTACCGGAAATCTTTTCGATCTGCACCGACGTGTGCACGCTCAGACGCGGATCGTCGTTGAGCACCGCGGTGAGGTGTTTGGCTATTTCGGGCTCCACTTCGGCGAGAATGCGGTCGCGGGCTTCCAGCACTGTCACCTTGGCGCCGAAGTCCTGGAAGATCTGCGCCATTTCCAGGCCGATGGCGCCGCCGCCGATCACCACCAGCTTCTTCGGCTGCTGTTCCAGGAACCAGACCGTGTCCGAGGTCAGCACCCCGCCGCCCTCGACGAGTCCCTCGCCGGCGCCGGGAATCGGCGGCACGAAGGGTGGCGCGCCGGTCGCGATCACCGCGCACGCGAAGCTCAGGCTCTCGCCGCTGGGCTGGTCCCCCTGCGGCGCGCGCGCATGGGGATTGTCATTGTTGCCCGAGGTATCGATAAACAGGGTGTGATCGTCGACGAAGCGGCCGAAGCCCTGGAGGTACTTGATCTTGACGCCCTTGTCGGTCTTGAGCGCCATGTCGCCGCGGGTCTCCAGCACCTGCCGGCGTGTGGTTTCCAGCTTGCGCCAGTCCAGCTTCGCCCGGCCGGTGCTGACACCGAGATGATTGTCCTCCAGCCGGTCGCGGATGCGATCGGCGGCAGCGCGCCAGGCCTTGGACGGGATGCAGCCGCGCCACAGGCATTCGCCGCCCGGAAAGGGCGCGTCGTTGACCAGCGCCACCTTGAGGCCGTGACCGGCCAGATCGCGCGCGCAGTCCTCGCCGCCTGGACCGCCGCCGACCACCACCACATCGTAATCCCAGTCGCCTTCCGGCAGCGCCGGCCCGCCCGGTCCCATCCAGGCACCGGGCTGCTCGATCAGCTCCTTCAGGGCCTCCAGGTACATGGCGACTTCGGCCCCGTTGACCACGCGATGATCGGCGGTCACGGTGAAGGGACTGCCCTGCTCGGTGTTGGCCGCAATCGCCAGAATCGCGGCGATGCCAGGGGTGGCGATGGCATCGAAATGGCTGATGCCGAACATGCCCATGTTGGAAATCTGGAACGTCGAGCCGCTGTATTCCTCCGGCCTCAGCCGTCGCTTGCGGGCCCGCTCGACCAGGTCCTTCCAGTCGTCGTTGAGCTCGTCCAGCGCGCGCGCTCTCGCAGCCGCGCAGCACCGGCACCACCAGGCCGCCGCCGTCGGCGGCGACCGCCATGCCGATGTCGACGCTGGAGCGTTCCACCAGCTTGTCCTGCGGCTGGTAGCACCAGTTCATCTTGGGGAACTGCTGCATCGCCAGCGCGCAGGCCTTGGCGATGGTGACCGTGACCGAAGCGCCCTGCGCCTTGGAAGCCTTGATCAGCGCGCCCAGCTTGATGTGACTGGTGACGTGGAAAGTCGGCATGCTGAGCGAGGCGGTCATGACCTGACTGATCGCCTTTTCCAGCTTGGTCATCGGCCGACCGTGACCCGGCACATCGACCTGCGGGAAACCGGCCGCGGCCGGCGCGCCAGCCGCCTGGGCGGCCTGCACGTCGGCCGCCACGATCACACCCCGCACGGACCGCTGCCGCTGATGGTATTCAGATCGATACGGCGCGCAGCCGGCAAGGACGCGCGCATAAGGTGTGGCGCCGCGGCCCTGCGGACGCGCCGCCATACGCCCGACGCGGCGCGGGCGCGCTCGGCGCAGGGGCGGCCGGCGCTGCGGTCGCCGCACGGCGGGCCTGGGCTGTGCGGCCGCGGCTACCGCGGGCCGCCTGGGCGTCAACCACCTGATCCGGACTTCCCGACCAGATAGGCCAGCGCCTCACCGACCGGCGACCGTACTGCCCACCGCCGCCAGCGGGCCGGACAGATAACCCTCGCGGAACACTTCGACATCCATGATGGCCTTGTCGGTTTCCACCGTGGCCACCACGGTACCGCGCTCGATCCTGTCGCCGGCGGCCTTTTCCCAGCTCACCACCACGCCTTCGGTCATGGTGTCGGACAGCTGCGGCATAGTGACGATGTGCGTGGCGCCCTCGGGCGCGCGCGGTCGTCTCGGCAGCCGCACCTGTTGCGCTCTCGCGCGGCGCCCTCGGGTGCTGCGGCCGCCGCGCACTGCGCCGGCGCGCCTTCACCCGCTTGAACCTCGGCGGCATCGGCAACCAGGTAGCCCATGGCTTCGCCGACCGCCACCGTCGCGTCCACCGCCGCCAGCGGACCGGACAGGTAGCCTTCGCGGAAGACTTCGACATCCATGATGGCCTTGTCGGTTTCCACCGTGGCGACGATATCGCCGCGCTCGATCTTGTCACCGACTGCTTTTCCCAGCTCACCACCACGCCCTCGGTCATGGTGTCCGAAAGCTGGGGCATCTTGATTACATACGGTTCAGCCATGATTTATCCAGTACGAAGCCTTCCAACATATAACCGCGAAGGACGCTAAGGACGCGAAGTAACACATCAATCAGGGATCAACCTGTTCAGTTGCCCGCTACCGACTTCGTGCCCACGCATAACCAGGTGCTATTGCATTGTTCGCATCCGGATCGGCAACTTGCCTCGAGCAGTGTGTACACCGCCCTGGACAAAAGAAATCCTTTCCTTCGCGCCCTTAGCGTACTTCGCGGTTAAATCTACGATCTTATTTACCGAACATCTTCCGCACTGCCACAACGACATCGTTGGCGTTGGGAATGGCCGCTTTTTCCAGCGTGTGGTTGTAGGGAATCGGCACATTCAGCGCCGATACCCGCACCGGTGCGGCGTCCAGTTCGAAGAAGCATTCCTCGTTGATGATCGCCATCACTTCGGCGCCCACGCCGACCGGCGCTTCGGCTTCTTCGACGATCACCGCACGGTGGGTCTTGCGCACCGAGCGCGCGATACCGGCACGGTCCAGCGGGCTCAGCGCGTACAGGTCGACGACTTCGGCCTCGATGCCGAACTGCTTTGACAGCACTTCGGCGGCCTGCAGGCACCAGTGCACCGAGATGTTGTAGCCGAACAGGGTGACGTCGGTGCCCTCGCGCGCCGACTTCGGAGCCTTCCAGCGGGTGGAAGATATTCCGCGTCGGGCACTTCGCCCTTCATGTTGTACATCAGTTCGTGTTCGTTGATGAACACCGGGTCATTGCAGCGCACCGCCGACTTCAGCAGGCCGTAGGCCTGCTTGGGGTTGGACGGCGTCACCACGCGCAGACCGGCGATGCCCATGAACACTTTTTCCATGCGCGCCGAGTGCTGCGCGCCGAGCTGGTGCGCGGTACCGCCGGGTGAACGCACCACCACCGGTGCCGTCAGCTGGCCACCGGACATGTAGCGCACCTTGGCGGCGCAGTTGAACAGCTGGTCCATCGCCAGCCAGGCAAAGTTCACCGACATGATTTCGATGATCGGGCGCACGCCGAGGAACGATGCACCGATGCCCAGACCGGTGTAGCCATTTTCGGAAATCGGCGTGTCCATGACGCGCTCGGGACCGTACTTGTCATACAGCCCCTTGGTGGCCTTGTAGGTGCCGCCGGCCACACCGATGTCTTCGCCCATGCAGATCACCAGCGGATCGTTGGCCATTTCTTCGTCGTGGGCACGACGGATGGCTTCCCAGTACATTATCTCAGCCATCAGCGGCCCCCTCCGTAAACCCAGGGATCATTCTCGGCAAAGATGTATTTCTCCAGCTCTTCGACGCGCGGCTCGGGCGACGACTCGGCAAAGGCGATGATCTCGTTTTCGATCTCGTCGAGGATTTCGGTGTCCAGGGCCTTGTAGTCGTTCTTGGTCAGCTCACCGGCCTCGATCAGGCGGTCGCGCAGCATGAATGATGGGATCGCGCTCCGACCACATGCGCTCTTCGTTCTTGGAGCGATAGGCATTGGAGTCGGACATGGAGTGGCCACGGTAGCGGTAGGTCATCAGTTCCAGGAAATAGGGCCCTTGCCGGAACGCACGTGGTCGACGGCCTTCTTGGCGGCCTTGAATACCTTCTCGATGTCCTGGCCATCTTCCTGGGCAGACGGGATGTTGTAACCGGACACACGCTTGTACTGATCGATCACGGCGGTGGAACGATCGATACGGGTACCGATGCCGTACAGGTTGTTTTCGCACACATACAGCACCGGCAGGTTCCACAGCTTGGCCATGTTCAGCGATTCGTGGAAGGTGCCCTGGTTGTTGGCGGCGTCGCCGAGGAAGCAGATGGCGATTTCGTCGCCGCCCTTCATCTTGATGGCCTTGGCCATACCGGCGGCCAGCGGGAACGGGCCACCGACCAGCGCATAGCCGCCCATGAAATGGTGCTCGACATCGAAGATATGCATGGAGCCGCCGCGTCCCCGCGAGGAGCCGGTCTCCTTGCCGTACAGTTCGGCCATGACCTTCTTCGGGATCGGCGCCGCACTTGATGGCGTGGATGTGATCGCGATAGCCGGTGATCACATAGTCATGACCGGGCCGGGCCGCTTCCAGCACGCCGTGCGCGCAGGCTTCCTCGCCCGGATACAGGTGCAGAAAACCACCGATCTTTCGTTCGACATACGCTTCGTAGCAGCGCTCCTCAAAGCGCCGCGCAAACAACATTTCGCGCAGCAGCCGTTTCTTGTCGGCAACGTTCATGAGGCTCCTTGCTGTTCCAGAGACCCGAACCAGGTCCCCTCAATGATTCGAAACTGTTGAAAATGCGCTGAACGTTCAGCGTGCTCCGGCAGCAGCGGCTGCGCGACGCCGGGTCGCCGGCGCGGCGTGCTGCCGCTGCCGTTCCGCAACCCGGTAAAAAAGCAAGCGCGATATCATCTTTGTTTTGCGCCGTCAGGTCAAGGTAAAAGCCACCCGCAAAAAGCAAAAAGTGGCGCTAAAATCAACGGGAAATTCGCCGCTGGCGGAAGCCTGTCCGAGCCGCCCGAGGGCGGCTCCCCTGCCCCGCCGGCAAATCAGGAATACAAACAAAATCAATTACCTTCAAGTTTTCTTGTGGTACCTTGTGGGCGTTACTGATGAATCCCTGCAAGCCGCCCGGTGATCCATGCAAATCAGCCTCACCCGACCCGACGACTGGCACCTGCACGTGCGCGATGGCGCCGCGCTGGCGTGCGTGGTCCCGCACACCGCGCGCCAGTTCCGGCCGCGCCATTATCATGCCCAACCTGAAGCCGCCGGTCACCGACCACCGCGGCGGCGCTCGCCTACCGCGAACGCATCCTGGCGGCACTGCCCGCCGGCAGCGATTTCGAGCCGCTGATGACGCTGTACCTCACCGACAATACCGCAGCCGGCCGAAATCGCACCGCGCACAGGCACAGCGGCCTGGTCCACGCCGTCAAACTCTACCCGGCCGGCGCCACTACCAATTCCGATGCCGGCGTCACCGCTATCGAAAAAACCTGGCCGGCCCTGGAAGCGATGCAGGAAGCCGGCATGCCGCTGCTGGTGCACGGCGAGGTCGACCGACCCGGAGGTCGACGTCTTCGACCGCGAAGCGGTGTTCATCGAGCGCGATCTGGTACCCGCTGACACAGCGTTTCCCGCGATCTCAAGCTGGTGCTGGAGCACATCACCACCCGCCAGGGCGTGGACTTCGTGCTGAACGCGCCGGCCAACGTCGCCGGCACCCTGACCGCCCACCACCTGCTGCTGAACCGCAACGCCATGTTTCAGTGGCGGCATTCGCCCGCACCACTACTGTCTGCCGGTGCTGAAGCGCGAGCAGCACCGCCAGGCGCTGTTGGAGGCGGCCACCAGCGGCAACCCGAAATTGTTCCTCGGCACCGACAGCGCCCCGCACGCAGCGCGGCGCCAAGGAAAGCGCCTGCGGCTGCGCCGGCCTGTACACGGCGCACGCCGCCATGGAACTGTACGCGGAAGCCTTCGAGCAGCGCCGGCGCGCTGGACAAACTGGAGGGCTTTGCCAGTTTTTTTGGCGCCCGATTTTTACGGCCTGCCGCGCAATACCGGCACCATCACGCTGCACAAACGGGACTGGGAGGTGCCGGCCAGCTATCCGCTCGCGGACGGCAGCGTGGTGCCGATGCGCGCCGGTGAGCGTATCCACTGGCAACTGCAGGAGTGAACGGGGCGCCATCAATACAGGCGCGTGAGCCGGTAGCCACGCTGTTCCAGCAGCTCCAGCAGCCCTTGTTCGCCCGGCAGGTGCAATGCCCCGACGGCAATGAAACGCCCTCCTTCGTGCAGGCGGGAGTCGAGCCGTTCGGCCATGCGCCGGTTGCGGTCCAGGATAATGCGCTGATTGAAGAGTGTCGCGAGCTGCGGATCGCTGTCACGCAAGGCAGCCGCGTTGATATCCACCAGCCTGGCCAGATCGCGCTGCAACCACGCCTGATGCAGATCCGCCAGCATCCGTTCGATGTCGTCCAGATGCTCGAGCGTATCGCGCAGCAGGTCGATCTGTTCCTCGATCGTCAGGCTGTCGAACAGCCCCACCTGTTCGGCCACGGTCTCCAGCCCGTCGACCGGCTTGCCGTCGGCCAGCGCTTTCCGGTACAGCACATGATCCAGCACCATGCCGTTCTGGGTCGGTGGTGTCATCAGGGTCACCGCCACCGCCCAGGGTTTCATTCTGGCCACCATGCTGTCGGGGATCCCGTACCCGGCCATGGCCTCGACGGCATGCTCGAACAGTACGGAACCCAGCACGGCATCGAGCGTCCTGCCGTCGTTCATCATCAACGCCTGTGTCAGGGCCAGCAGCGACTCGGGATCGAGAGTAACCTCCAGAGTCACAGCGTCGGCCTGGTCGAAAGCCTGCCGGACTGGCGCGGGGAGATCCACGACGCCGGGATCATCGCTGTGCATGGTGCCGAACAGGTAACTGGGGGTGCTCCCGGCACGCTCGATGCGCCACAACAGGCCGCTATCGAAACGCTCCTGCGCCGCAGTACCGGTTGCGGCGAGCAGACACAGCAGCGCCAGCCACAGCGGGTATCCACGCCAGCGTGCCTGGTTCACCTTCATGAATGCGTTCCGGTATGCTGTAGCCATGTCAGAAAAAACTGCGCCGCCTAAAATCGCCGGCCGCTTTCGCGGTTTCCTGCCCGTGGTCGTGGATGTCGAAACAGCAGGATTCAACCCCAAACGCGATGCGCTGCTGGAGATCGCGGCCGTTACCCTGGACTACGACGCCGACCACCGGTTGCGGCCGGCGCATACCTATGCCTGCCATGTCGAGCCCTTTCCCGGGCGCGCACCTGGACGAAAAGTCACTGCAGTTCACCGGCATCGATCCCTACCATCCGTTCCGCTTCGCCAAGCCGGAAGCCGAGGCGCTGCGGGAAATCTTTCAGCCGCTGCGCAAGGCGGTGCGCGAAAGCGGTTGTACGCGCGCCATCCTGGTCGGCCATAACCCGGCGTTTGACCTGAGTTTCGTCAATGCCGCAGCCGACCGCAACAAAATCAAGCGCAATCCCTTTCACCCCTTCAGCAGCTTCGATACCGCCACGCTGTGCGGCCTGGCCTATGGCCAGACGGTGCTGGCCCGCGCGGCACTAGCGGCGGGCATGGAATGGGACGAACAGCAGGCCCATTCAGCGAAATACGATGCCGAGCGCACTGCAGACCTGTTCTGCGCCATCGTGAATCGCTGGGACCTGCTGTCCAGCCGCTGATCGGGTTACTTCTTGTCGTAGGCGAAGGCCCACCCCGGAGTGGCCGGCAGGCGCGGCAGGGTCTGCTGCGGAAACTCGCCGCTGAGCGCGTTCAGGAACGCCACCATGTCCGCCACCTGCTGGTCGCTCAGATCCCGGTTCAGCTGTGTCTTCGCCATCACCCGCACCGCCTCGTCCAGGGTCGCCACCGAGCCGTTATGAAAATAGGGCGCGGTGAGCGCGATGTTGCGCAGCGTGGGCACCTTGAACAGGTGCCTGTCGGCCTCCTTGCCGGTGACGTCAAAGCGGCCCTGGTCTTTCCCAAGCTCGTACTTGCTGACGTAGGCGTTGTCCTGCGAAAGTCGGAAATTTCATGAAGAAACCCTGGCCCGCCGGCAGCGTCGGGCCGCTGAACGCGGCACCGGAGTGGCAGCCGGTGCAGCCCAGTTCGGCGAAGGCCTTCATGCCGCGCTGCTGCTGCTCATCGAGCGCCGCGCTGTCGCCCTTGACGAACCGGTCGTAGGGGCTGTTGGGCGTGATCATGGTGCGCTCGAAGGCGGCCACCGCCTTGGCCGCGTTGTCCACCGTCATGGGATTGTCGCCGCCGAAGGCGCGCTCGAAGTAGGGCTTGTAGCCGGGAATGGCGCGTACCCGGTCCATGGCCGATTCGACTTCGCTCATACCCATTTCCACCGGGTTTACCACCGGACCCTTGGCCTGCTCTTCCAGGGTCGCGGCGCGACCGTCCCAGAACTGGGTGGAGGCGAAGGCGGCATTCCACACCGTCGGCGAGCTGCGCCCGCCCATCTGTCCGTGCACACCCATGGAGAAATTGCGATTGTCGTCGCCGCCCAGCATCAGGTTGTGGCAGGTATTGCAGGAGACCGTTCCGGTGGCCGAGAAGCGCGGGTCGAAGTACAGCATCCGCCCCAGTTCGACTTTTTCCGCCGTGGTGGGGTTGTCGGCCGGTTCCGGGGCCTTGTCCGGTAACGCCTGCCAGTCATAGGCAAACACAGCGCTGCTGGCGAAACCAGCCAAAATCAGCCCTAGCATCGAAACTTGTTTCATTGTATTCATTCCTTCTGAACGTGGTTCACTGCTCCGAGCGGCGTATATTAGCATATCATTATTAACCAAACCTTAATTGCGGGAGAGCACACACCGATGGCCACACTGCCGGAAAAGGACCAGCAGATTATTGACGCGCACACCGGCCTGATTCACCGCGTGGTGATCGCCTGCCGTAACCGCGACATGGTGCCGGACCTGGAGGAGATTCTCGCGCAGGCCGAGCAGAACGGCTGGGTCCAGCTGGTGGCCGCGCTGCGCAAGGTACTCGGCGGCAACCGCAGCGAGGCCCTTCTGAACAGCCTGGACGACGAGGATCGCGTCATCGTCAGCTGCATACTGCGCGGTCTGCAGAATCCGGACACCCTGCCCGATCTCGGCAAGCCGGTCGACGGCAGCATGGCAGCGCCCGGCATCGCGGCCATGATCAACGGTGCGCGCAGCGGCAACCTCGAGACCTTGCAACTGCTGGGCGGCATGGCCCAACAGATGCTGCGCGCCGGCGGTGACATGGCGCGCCTGGCAGGCAGCCTGCGCCCGCTGGTGCAGGGCGAGCGCGACGCCGACAAGCTGACCGAGGGCATGAGTGCAGAAGGCGAAAAGCTGGTGCTTGCCATCCTGGAAGAACTGGGCAAGCTGGATCGGCACTGAGCGGCGCGTCCGGCGTCGCCAGGCGGTCAACCGGGCGCGTTTTCCACCTCGATGCCCGGTCCCGGGTGCGTGGCGTCGCGTTGCGCGGCGGCACTGAATCCGGCCCCGTCGGAATTCCCCCGGCACACTTCGATCACGACCTGACAGCGGTTCGCGAAACACTGGCCGGTCTGCCTTTCCTGCAGGGTCAACCAGGCCTTGACCGCCTGGCAGAGAAAGGCGCGAATACGACTGCTGTAGCTGCTCGCACCGGTGGCGACCAGCTCGCGTTCGAAACGGCTTGCGAGGTCCAGCAACGCTTCGCGCGCCGCAATGCTGCATTCATCCGCGCCGCGAGGATAGTGGGTCTGCACAAACCATTTGAGGGATTCAACCAGAATGCCCGCGATGTGCGCGGGGCAGCGCACCTGTATCTGCTTCGCCATGCTGACAACCCTCCACTGACGATCCGATTCGATATCGGTTTCCCGGTTTCGTTACCGGTCACGACCTCGTCGCGGTCTTCCACCGGATTATCATCAACACATAGGCGAAGGAGGCGAAGTACAGACGCAGCTGGTTGGCCCGCAGCGTCGCCGCAGAGGTACGATCGGCAAACAGCCCCAGCTGCTGTTCCTTTATCCGGTTTTCCATCTCACCGCGCGCGCAATACAGCTGCTCGTAAAGACGTTTGGCGGTGGCGCGGCGGGAAGGCAGGTTGGTGACAACAAAGCGGGGATTGGCGCCCTTGGGAAGATGCTCGGCCTTGCCGACTACGCGTCGTGACCGGCTCCAGGACTTGCGTGTGCGGTAGCACAGCTCCTGGAAGCGACGGGCCGGTGCGCCCGTGGCAAGGTGCTCGCTGCGCGCTTCGTGCAGCGACGCACCGAGCATCCGCACCAGCCGGGCATTACGGGCCAGCCCCAGCACATAGCGCACGCCGTTGTCTTCGCACCAGCGCATGATCGCCTCGCGACAGAAGCCCGAATCACCGCGGATGACGATGCGCGTCTTCGGCCAGCGTTCACGGATCTGGGCCACGATCCGACTCAGCTCCGCTACGCTGCCCGCCGAGGCATCCTGGTTGGCGGGGCGAAGCCGCGCACACAGCAGATGCTCGCCGCAGAAGATGTACAGCGGCAGGTAGCAGTAACAGCGGTAGTAACCGTGGAAGAAGCGAGCTTCCTGATGACCGTGCAACGGATCGTCCGTGGCATCCAGGTCCAGCCAGATCTCGCGCGGCGCCCTGGCATACGACTCCACAAACAGATCGACCAGCAGCCGGTCCAGCGCCTCGGGATCGGCGGCGATGCGCTTGTAGCGACTGCGCGCCGCGCTGTCCGCCTCGCTCAGCTCCAGCCGATTGAGGGTACTGGAGGCGGCCAGCGGACAGCCCGTGTCCCGATCGCGTAGCCGCCGCTGGCCGGTCACGTCCGACTTGCCCACCAGCAGCGCCAGCAGGCTATCGGCGCGTAGCACGTCATGATCATTGAGATCCTCGTAACCCAGGGCCAGGCCATAGACCCGCTGGGCCACTAGCGACTGCACGGGGTGCTCGACGCTCTGCCGGTTACGATAATCCACAAAACAACCGCCCAGGCGTGTCATCAGACCGATACGGGCATCGACCTCGCGCAACAGCAATCCGCCCCCATCTGAGGTGATCCGACCCCCGTCGAAACGGCCCACCACATCGCGGCATCCAAGGGCGTGAAATTCCAGCTGCGCGGGATTACACTCTGTCGACATAGGCCTCTTTCCTCGGTGATAAATAAAGTGTTGGTCGCACTCACTTTATGCACCAGATCGAGGCCTATTTCTACTCCTGCGGTGAGCGATGCGGGCTAGTACCCCTTCAACAGGATATTGACGGGTTCAGAGCCACACAGCAACGTCACTGCGAGGCGCGGCTCGCCGGCAATGGCAAGCCCCCTTGCCAAGAGGCGCAACGCGGCAATGGCGTTGCTGCGTGGCTCCCGAAGGGCAAGACGAGAAGCGGCCATCTGCGGTGTTGCTTACCCTTGAGGTAGAATGGCTACCCCGGCGGGTAAGCGCCTTGCAGCTGACCGCTTCTCGTCCTGCTGAACCCGTCAATATCCTGTTGAAGGGGTACTAACCCGCTGCGGCTGAACAGCGGCCGCGGGCGCCGGCCCCGGCGCATTGCCAAAACCCCTATGGCGTTGTCACAATGGGCGCCCCGCGCCCAGGGAGCCTGTCCGACTTATCTGCGCGCCGCGAGGCGAATGGGAAAGCGAACACAGTGTTGCCATCGTTGGAGACGCATAGCCGGCTCTGTTATTCGACCCGACGGATCGGAACCATGGACCGGTTTGCGCCGCAACAGCAAATCATGACCTCGGACAGGCTAGCGGAGCTGTGGACTACCAGGACCTGACTGCACCAGTGGAAAAACCAGGAGCAAGCGAATGAAACACCCCGCGCGACCTCACCGGCCATGGCCTGGCCTGCTGGCGCTATGCCTGGCCGCGCTGCTGCCCGGCCTGGTGCTGGCGAGCGAAACCGGCGGCACGCTGCAGGACTTTACCGACCACTGGGCC
Organism: uncultured Gammaproteobacteria bacterium; assembly: GCA_963695455.1. Lineage (GTDB taxonomy): Bacteria > Pseudomonadota > Gammaproteobacteria > DSM-19610 > DSM-19610 > Thiogranum. Next base: position 406,417 of record CAVOGN010000007.1, read on the forward strand.
GGCTGGCTGGCGATCGCAGTATTCATCACCGCGTACGGGTTCGTGATAGCGGAAGAAAACCTGCACTTGCGCAAATCCAAGCCCACCATAGTGGCCGCCGGCGTCATCTGGGTCATAGTCGCCCTGGTGTATAACGCGCACGGCGATACCCACACCGCAGAGACTGCCATCAAACAGCATCTGGAAGAGTTTGCCGAGCTGTTCCTGTTCCTGCTGGCCGCCATGACCTACATCAACACCATGGACGAACGCGGTGTATTCGGCGCACTGCGCGTCTGGCTGATAACGCGCGGATTCTCACTGCGCAGGATTTTCTGGATCACCGGGCTGCTCGCGTTCTGTATTTCGCCGGTCGCCGACAACCTCACCACCGCCTTGCTGATGGCAACCGTCGTCATGGCGGTAGGCGGCAGCAACTATGCATTCATCGCCGTGGCCTGCATCAATATCGTGGTCGCCGCCAACGCCGGCGGCGCCTTCAGTCCATTTGGCGACATCACCACCCTGATGGTATGGCAGAAGGGCATCGTGAGGTTCGAAGAGTTCTTCGCGCTGTTCATCCCCGCGGTGGTGAACTGGCTGGTGCCGGCGGTCATCATGAGCCTGACGGTACCCAACACCCCGCCCGCGCAGGTCGCGGCCGCCGGCCGGTTGCGCCACGGCGCCTGGGTGGTGGTCGGCATGTTTATCATGACCATCACCATGGCGGTGTCCGCGCACAACTTCCTGCATCTGCCTCCGGTGCTGGGCATGATGACCGGGCTGGGGCTGCTGAAGGTCTATGGCTACTTCCTGCGCCGCGACGAAATTACCGGCAAGGCACCGTCTATCGACGGCCCGGAGTTTCTCGCCGAGACCGACGAGGGAGCGCGCAAAATCATCGAGCAACGCTACAAGCCGCGCCACAAGCCGTTCGACATCTTCATCAGCATGAAGCGCGCCGAGTGGGATACGCTGATGTTCTTCTACGGCATCATTCTCTGCGTCGGCGGTCTGGGCACCCTCGGCTATCTGGCGGTGACGTCCCAGCTCATGTACGTGGATCTGGGGGCGACCCAGGCCAACATCCTGGTCGGCGTTCTGTCGGCAGTCGTGGATAATATTCCGGTCATGTTTGCGGTGCTGGCCATGCAGCCGGCCATGGACCAGGGACAGTGGCTGCTGGTGACGCTGACCGCGGGCGTCGGCGGATCGCTGTTATCGATCGGTTCGGCCGCCGGCGTTGCGGTGATGGGGCAGGCGCGCGGCATCTATACGTTCTTCTCGCACCTGAAGTGGAGCTGGGCGATTGCGCTGGGCTATGTGGCCAGCATCTGGGTACACTTCCTGATCAACGCGCGCCTGTTTACCGGCAACTGATTCCGCTACGGCACAAAAAAGGCAGAGCAACCGCTCTGCCTTGTGCTTTACCGGCAATGCCAGGGGTAGCGTCAGGAGGCCTTCTGCACCGCCTGCTCCAGCAGCGGCTTGAGCTCGCCCTTCTGGAACATTTCCACCGTTATGTCATGGCCGCCGATCAGCTCACCGTTGACATAGACCTGCGGAAACGTCGGCCAATTGGCGAACCGCGGCAGGTTGGCGAAGATTTCGGGGTCTGCCAGCACGTTGACGTGGGCGAACTCGACGCCGCAGGCCTGCAGGACCTGGGCGGTACGACTGGAATAGCCGCACATGGGCATCTGCGGTGTACCCTTCATGAAAATCACCACGGGGTTGCTGTCGACAGCCTGTTTGATTCGCTCCATCACGTCCATAGGTCTCTACCTCTCAAAGCAGTGCATTTACCGGATTGCACCAGTGTACCTAGCAATCCGGATAACAAAAACAGGTTATGCAAGGGGTTACTAACCCGGAACCGCGACAAACCCGGATGCAGAGCGCTACAGAGGGTCCGACTGAAGGCGCGGCTCACCGCGCAATGGCCCTGCCTCGCGCGCACTCAGGGCGTCGCGGCACCGGCTGAGTCCACGTTACGCTGCAACCAGAACTCGAGCGCCGCCAGGTGCCAGAGTTTACTGCCCTGCAGACGCGTGAACTGGTGCTCCGGATCTGCCAGCAGGGCACGCACATAGTCGTCGCGATAGATGCCGCGCTCCCGGCAGGCCCTACTGTGCAGGATGTCGCGCATGAAGGAGAGGAATTCGCCGCGCACATACTTGAGCGCCGGCACCGGAAAGGCCGCCTTGGGCCGGTCGATGACGGCATCGGGCAACAGGCCACGGGCGATTTCCTTCAGCGGATATTTACCCTGCTGGCGCAGTTTCAGTTCCGCCGGCATGCCGATCACGGTTTCCACCAGTTCGTGATCCAGAAACGGCACCCGCGCCTCGAGGCCCCACGCCATGGTCATGTTATCGACCCGTTTGACGGGATCGTCGACGATCAGTGTGGTGACATCCAGATGCAGCACGCGGTTCAGATACTGGTCGCTGCTGACCGCCGCAAGCCGGTCCGCGACCAGTGCTGCCGTGTAGTCCGGGCCGCCGTACTGCTCGCTCACCATGGCCAGATATTCATCGTGATCACGGTCGAAATAAAATGGCGCGAAGCGTTCCAGGTCGGTCCCCCGCGCCTGCTGCATCTGTGGATACCAGAAATAACCCGCGAACACTTCGTCCGCGCCCTGCCCGCTCTGCACTACCTTCACGTGCCGTGACACCCGCTCGGAGAGCAGGTAGAAGGCCACCGCATCCTGCCCGACCATGGGCTCGGCCATGTGGTCGATGGCCTCGGGCAGACGATCGAGCACTTCGTGATTCGGCACGTGAATCTTATGGTGCCGGGTCCCGTAGCGCTCGGCAACCGGGTCGGAAAATTCGAACTCGCTGCCGCGCTCGTCGGGATGGTCCTCGAAGCCGACCGAGAAGGTCAGCAGATCGCTGCCACCGTGCTCCGCCAGCAGCGCTACCAGCAGGCTGCTGTCCAGGCCGCCCGAGAGCAGTACGCCCACCGGCACGTCGGCGACGACGCGGCGTCGCTGCACCGCCTTGACCAGGGCGGCACGGGTCGCTTCCAGCCACTCGTTTTCGCTGCGCGGCGTAGCGGGTGAAGCCGCGTCCAGTTGCCAGAAGGGGAAGACGCGATCGTGGCCGCGTTCGTCCACGACCATGACATGCGCCGGAGGCAGCTTGCGCACGCCGCGCAACAGAGTGCGCGGGGCCGGCACTACGGCGTGCAGGGTGAAATGATGATGCAGGGCGACGCTGTCGATGCCGGTGTCGACATCACCTGCGGCCAGCAGCGCCTGGGAGCTGGAGGCAAAGCGGAAACGGTCGCGCGTCTGGCTGTAGTAGAGCGGCTTGATACCGAACCGGTCGCGTGCCACTACCAGCTGGCGTTGCCCGGCGTCCCAGAGGGCGATGGCGAACATGCCGTGCAAGCGGCTGACGAAGGCTTCACCCCAGGCCGCGTAGGCTTTCAGCACCACCTCGGTATCGCCGTCGCTGACGAAACCATAGCCCTGCTGTTTCAGTTCGGCACGCAGTTCCTTGTAGTTATAGATGGCACCATTGAACACCAGCGCCAGCCCCAGCGCCTCGTCGACCCATGGCTGGTTGGAGGCATCCGACAGATCGATGACCGACAGGCGGCGATGTCCGAGCGCAATGGCACCGCGCACCCAGCGCCCCTCGTGATCGGGGCCGCGCCGCTCCAGCTTCGCCAGCATCGGGCCCAGCACGCCGCCATCGTGCGGCGCGCCGTCGATACGCAGTTCACCACAGATTCCACACATCGCACGCTGTTCCGGTTCGCTGAGACTACCGGGAGACAACCGTCAGCTTTGACTGCACGCGGTTCACGCCCTTGACGGTGCGCGCCAGTTCCACCGCGCGCTGGGCGGCCTGCTGACTGGGCACATTGCCGTACAGGGTGACGATGCCCCGGTTGGTGTCGACGTTGACGTCAAAGGCACTGACCAGGTCGTCCTTGACGTAGCGCGAGTTGATGGTGGAGGTGATTGCCGTATCGGTGGCGATTTCAGCCGCGGTTCGATCGCTCTTGGCGACGTAGTAACCGCCCGCGGCGGCACCGCCGACTACGGCTGCAGCGCAGCCGGTCAGCAACAAGGCCAGTGCAACAGAGGGAATCAACAACGCAATCCTGATCATCGGCCAGTCCGTCTCGCTCTAGTGAGCCGGCAGTCTACGGCAAATACTGCGCGGGTTACAGACTCCCGCATTCAATCCGCACAGCAGCCTGCCCTATCAGGCTCAGGGGAAAACCGCCCTTCGATAACGGTGGCCGACCGATTCGGACCGATGTTGTCGCCGAGCGGCAACTGTTGTGCGATAGCACCCGGTTACGGCCACTGGTCCTGGCTTCCTGGAGCGCCTTGTCTGCCAAACGCATCAGCCCGCTCAGCGCAGCGACACGTGACACCGCGCGGCGGCACAGGTAGCAGCAGACACCGTGCCTGGTGACAGGGCAGCGACTGCGTATCCGATCAACCGGTCGTGGGCAGCCCGAATCCACCGCCGCCAGGGGTTTCGATCACCAGCCGGTCGCCTTTGGCAGCGGTCACTGCCGTCTTGGCCGGCAAGGTCAGCGCGTTGAGACGGTTCTGTCCCGGCATCCCGGCCTGCCCCCCCGCCAGCCCCCAGGGAGCGCGGCGGCGGCGTTCGGTCAGCAGCGTCAGCTGCGCGGGTGCCAGAAATTCGTACTCGCGCACCAACCCGTCGCCGCCGCGCCTGACGCCGTCCCCACCCGAGCCGTGACGCAGCGCGTAGCGCCGGATCCGCACCGGGAAGGCCGCTTCCAGCACCTCGATGGGCGTATTGAGCGTATTGGTCATGTGCGTCTGCACGGCGTGCAGGCCGCCGCCGGCGGGACCGGCGCCCATGCCACCGGCGAGCGTCTCGTAGTAGTCCCAGCCCCCGTCTGAGCCGCGCGCGCCCATGGCCAGGTTATTCATGGTGCCCTGGCTGGCGGCGGCAACCCGGTCCGGGACGGCCTGGGCGAGTGCACCCAGGATCACATCCACGACCCTGCTGCTGGTTTCCACATTGCCTGCTGCGACCGCCGCAGGCGGTCTGGCGTTCAGCAGGCAGCCTTCGGGAGCGCTGATCTGCAGGCAGCGAAAGCTGCCTGCGCAGGCCGGCGTACGTTCGTCCATGAGGCAGCGGAACACATAGAACACCGCGGCCGCCGCTACCGACAGCGGACAGTTGATGTTTCCCGCCACCTGCGCCGCACTACCCGCAAAATCGATGTGCACGGCGGCGGCCGTGACGCTGATGGCGACCTGCAACGGGATGTCCCGGGTCCCTTGCCCGTCGTCGTCCATGTAATCGGTAAAACGGTAGACGCCTTGCGGCAGCTGCGCGAGGGCCGCCCGGGCCATGCGCTCACCGTAGTCGTTCAGCACCTCCAGACCGTCCACATAAGCGGCCCGACCCATAGTGTCCACCAGCTCCCGAATGCGCCGCACCCCGGTGCGGTTGGCGCTGATCTGGGCGGAAAAGTCGCCCTCCGTTACGACCGCGTTGTGAGTCGCCGCGATGATGCGATCCAGCACCTGCTGTTGCAGCTGGCCAGCGGCCAGCAACAGCGTGGGCGCAATCACCAGCCCCTCCTGTTCGAGACGCGTGCACAGCGGCATGGAGCCGGGACTGTCGGCGCCGATATCGGCGTGGTGCGCCCGATTGGCGACAAAACCGACGCACGCGCCCGCGCAGTACACCGGCGCAATGAGGGTGATGTCGGGCAGGTGCGTGCCACCCTGAAAAGGATCATTGACCACCAGCATATCGCCGGCCGCCCAGCGGCGGCTTTGCACCAGCCCGGCCATCGCATAGGCCATACTGCCCAGGTGCACGGGAATATGCGCCGCCTGGGCACACAGCTGCCCCCGTGCGTCGAATACCGCGCAGGAATAATCCAGCCGATCTCTGATGTTCGGCGAGAACGCTGCGCGGCGCAGCACGGCACCCATTTCGTCGCACACGGCGGCGATGCGGCTGGCAAACAGACTTAGCTGAATGGCGTCCATCATGGCGGCATTATGCACCGACTCGGACGCCTGCGGGCTCGATATTGCATTCCACAGAGCCCTGCCGTAAGCTTCGCAATCCTTAGCAAATTAGTCGGCTTTTCCGCTGGTTATAAAAAGTCCAAACCTATTGTTTCGAGGAGCAGCAAGCATGAATCCACTCAAGTCCATCTGGGGTACCATTATTTCCGGTATCGTACTGGCGGTTATCATTATCTTCGCGCTGGGTCCCAGCGGCACGGTCAATCCCTGGGAATTCTGGGTGTGGGCCCATGTACTGGTCGGCATCACCTGGATCGGCCTGCTCTACTACTTCAACTTCGTACAGGTTCCCGGCGTGGCCAAGGCGCTCGCCGAAGCTCAAGGCGGCGGCCCCGGTCCGGCGGCAATCAACAAGTACATCGCCCCGACCGCCCTGGCGTGGTTCCGCTGGGCGGCACTGGCCACCTGGTTGACCGGCGCGATGGCGCTGGAAGCCATGCACGCCGGTGAGGGTTCCGGCGTAGTGGCCGCGTTCACCTTCCAGGAAGGCTTTCGCATCATCGGCATGGGCGCATGGCTCGGGACTATCATGCTGTTCAACGTCTGGGTGCTGATCTGGCCCAACCAGAAGAAGATCCTCGGCATCGTTCAGGCCAGCCCGGAGGAAATCGCCAAGGGCAAGGTGGTGGCCCTGATGGCCTCGCGTACCAACACCCTGCTGTCGATCCCGATGATCCTCGGCATGACGGCGCAGGGGCACGGCCTGCCGTTCTGATACCGCACCGGATCAGGCAGCGAAACCCGGCCGACGGCCGGGTTTCGCGCTTCTGGCCCCGTGCGCGGCCGCCGCAGTGCAAGCGCGCCACTGCCGCGCGCTTGGAAAAGCTCCTGACAGTCTATAGAATCTCGGCTTTGGCATGGCGGCTTCCAATGCAGCCTCGCTGATTCGGCAGGATCGACCCATCGCTTCTGAATCACCAGGCAGCCCGAAGCTGCCTTTTGCGTTTTGGGGAACCCGATGGCCGAACATTTGATGAACACCTACAAACCATTGCCGGTCACCTTCGAGCACGGTGAGGGCGCGTACCTGTTCGACACCGACCGGCGAGCGCTATCTGGACGCCCTGTGCGGTATTGCGGTGTGCGGGCTCGGTCATGCCCACCCGGCGGTGAGCGAAGCGATCTGCAGCCAGGCGCGCCGGCTGCTGCACACCTCCAACCTGTACCACATCGAACTGCAACAGAAAGCTGGCCGACGCCTTGTGCCGGGTCGCGGCCATGGACCGGGTCTTTTTCAGCAACTCGGGCGCCGAGGCCAACGAAGCGGCGCTGAAGCTGGCGCGGCTGTACGGCCACCAGAAAGGTATTGCCACGCCGCAGGTCATCGTCATGGAGGGCAGTTTCCACGGCCGCACGCTGGCCACGCTGACCGCCACCGGTAACCGCAAGATCCAGGCCGGCTTCGAGCCGCTGGTACCCGGTTTTCTGCGCGCGCCCTACGACGATCTGGACGCGTTGCGCACCATCGCGGACAACAGCCCCAACGTGGTCGCCGTACTGGTCGAACCCATTACCGGCGAGGGCGGCATCCGCATCCCGGCAGAGAATTACCTGACGGAAATACGCGCCCTGTGCGACCAGCACGGCTGGCTGATGATGCTGGATGAAATCCAGACCGGCATGGGCCGCACCGGACGCTGGTTCGCCCATCAGCACCATGCGGTGATTCAGCCGGATGTCATGACCCTGGCCAAGGGGCTCGGCTAACGGCGTACCGATCGGCGCCTGCCTGGCCCGCGGCGCGGCCGCGGACGTCTTCAAGCCCGGCAATCACGGCTCCACTTTCGGCGGCAATCCACTGGCTGCGAGCGCCGCGCTGGCCGTGATCGAGACCCTCGAGCAGGACAAGCTGATCGACAACGCCGGCGCCATGGGGACGCTGATGCTGCAGGCGTTCCGGGAGCGGCTCGGCACCGCCCCGGGCGTGGTATCGATTCGCGGCCAGGGCCTGATGATCGGTATCGAACTCGATCGCCCCTGTGCTGAACTGATGCAGCAGGCGCTGGCGCGCAAGCTGCTGATCAACGTGACCGCAGACAGTGTGGTGCGGCTGCTGCCACCGCTGACCCTGAGCCGCGAACAGGCGCAGACCATAGTGGCGACGGTCAGCGAATTGATCGAAATGTTCCTGGGCGAACCACAATGAGCGCAAGACATTTTCTCACCCTGCTGGACCTGTCCGGCGAGCGAGCTGCGCGAACTCATGGCACGCGCCGTCGAGCTCAAGCAGTGGCAGCACGAGGGCCGTATTTTCGAGCCGCTCAAGCACAAGGTACTGGCAATGGTGTTCGAAAAATCATCCACCCGCACCCGCGTTTCGTTCGAGACCGGTATGGTGCAGCTCGGGCGGCACGCCATGTTCCTGTCGCCGCGCGACACCCAGATCGGCCGCGGCGAACCCATCGAAGACAGTGCCCGGGTGCTGTCGCGTATGGTCGACGCCATCATGATCCGCACCTTCGAACACGAGAAGGTCGAACTGCTGGCGCGCTACTCAGCAGTGCCGGTGATCAATGCGCTCACCGACCAGTACCACCCCTGCCAGCTGCTCGCCGATATGCAGACCTGGTTCGAACGGCGCGGCGACATTCAGGGTGCGACCGTGGCCTTTATCGGCGATGGCAACAACATGTGTCACTCCTACATCAATGCCGCGACCCGCTTCGATTTCCGCCTCAACATCGCCACGCCCGCCGGCTACCAACCCGACGCCGGACATTGTTGCCGCAGCCGGCGAGCGCATCAGCGCTAGGCGAAGACCCGCTGCTCGCCGCCAGGGATGCGGACCTGATCGTCACCGACGTGTGGGCCAGCATGGGCCAGGAGGAAGAACAGGCCAAGCGCGAACGCGCCTTCAGCGGGTTCCAGGTCAACAGCGAAGTGATGGCGCAGGCGGCGAGCGATGCGCTGTTCATGCACTGCCTGCCCGCGCACCGTGGCGAGGAGGTGACCGCCGAGGTGCATCGACGGGCCGCAGAGCGTGGTGTGGGACGAGGCGGAAAACCGCCTGCACGCGCAGAAAGCGCTGCTGGAGCTGCTGCTTGCCTAGAACCTATCTCATAATCCCCCGCGGGATTATGAGATAGGTTCTAACCTTCGGGCTGCTGGTCGACGCGGGTATGGCGCACGTCCTTGCCCTTGACGAGGTAGATCACGTACTCGCAGATGTTACCGGCGCGGTCGCCGATACGCTCAATGGCGCGCGCCGCGAACATGGCCTGCAGCACGCACGGGATCGAGGACGGATCCTCCATCATGTAGGTCATCAGCTCGCGCATCAGCGACTCGTACTCGCGATCCACGAAGCGGTCTTCACTCCAGACTTCCACTGCCTTGCCGGTATCCAGGTGGGCGAAGGCATCCAGCGCGCCGTGCACCATGCCGCGCACGTGCTGGCCCAGATTGTGGATCTGGGTGAACAGGCGCGTCACGCCCTCTTCACCGGCCAGGCGGCTGGCCATGCGGGCGATACGCTCCGCCTCGTCACCGATACGCTCCAGGTCGGTGATGGTCTTGATGACCGCCACCACCAGGCGCAGATCGCTGCGCCGCCGGCTGACGCCGCGCCAGCACCAGGTTGCACTCCTCGTCGATGGCCACTTCCATGGCGTTCACCCGGAGATCATTTTCGATCACGCTGGCTGCCAGGCCCGCGTCCGGCTTCTCCAGCGACGCCATGGCATCCTGCAGCTGCTGCTCCACCAGGCCGCCCATCGCCAGCACGCGGTTGCGGATATCCTCCAGCTCCTCGTTGTAGCGCCTGGAGATGTGGTGCCCCATGTCTAAGGTTTCCATCTCTACCCCTCTGTTATCCGTAGCGACCGGTGATGTAGTCTTCGGTCATCTTGTCGCCCGGATTGGTAAAAATCGTGTCAGTCGGATTGTACTCGATCAGCTTGCCCATGTACATGAACGCGGTGTAGTCGGAAACGCGCGCAGCCTGCTGCATGTTGTGGGTCACGATCACAATCGTATACCTGGCTTTCAGCTCGTCAATCAGCTCCTCGATTTTCAGCGTCGATATCGGGTCAAGCGCCGATGCCGGCTCGTCGAGCAGCAACACCTCGGGCTCTACGGCAATGGCGCGCGCAATCACCAGGCGCTGCTGCTGACCACCGGACAGGCCCAGCGCATTGTCGTGCAGGCGATCCTTCACCTCGTCCCACAAGCGCCGCACCGCGCAACGCCTTTTCCACCATCTCGTCGAGGCTGCGCCGGCTCTTCATCCCCTGCAGGCGCAACCCGTAGGCGACATTCTCGTAGATGCTCTTGGGAAACGGATTGGGTTTCTGAAACACCATGCCGACGCGTTGGCGCAGCTGCGCCACGTGCACCGACGGCGCGTAGATGTCTTCACCGTCCAGCCGGATGTTGCCCTCGATGCGCACGCCGTCGACCAGATCGTTCATGCGGTTGAAACAGCGCAGCAGGGTCGACTTGCCGCAGCCGCTGGGACCGATAAAGGCCGTAACGCGCTGGCGAGGAATCGGCATGGTGACCGAGTTCAGCGCCTGCGTCTCGCCGTAGTAGAGATCAGATCGCTCACCTCGAGGCAGATGATCCTCGCTCAGCCGGCGTTACCACTGGCGGGCGATGACGCGGGCCTGGCTGTCGCTGTGCGCTTGTCTGTCGGTTGCATTGCAGTACTCATACTCGCCTTACTGTTCCAGCGTCACGGTACCGTTCGCGCAAACGGTTGCGGATCGAAATGGCAGCCAGATTCAGCACCACAATAACGCACCACCAGCAGCAGCGCAGTGGCGTATACCAGCGGGCGTGCTGCTTCCACGTTGGGACTCTGGAAACCGACGTCGTAGATATGAAAACCCAGGTGCATGAACTTGCGCTCCAGGTGCAGGAACGGGGGGTTGCCGTCCAGCGGCAGCGACGGCGCCAGCTTGACCACGCCGACCAGCATCAGCGGCGCCACTTCGCCGGCGGCACGCGCCACCGCCAGGATCAGGCCGGTCATCATGGCCGGGCTGGCCATCGGCAGCACGGTGCGCCACAGGGTCTCGGCCTTGGTCGCGCCGAGCGCCAGACTGCCTTCGCGGATGGAACGCGGAATACGCGCCAGACCCTCTTCGGTGGCGACAATGACCACCGGCACGGTGAGCAGCGCCAGCGTCAGCGACGCCCACAGCAGACCCGGGCGTGCCGAAGGTCGGCGCCGGCAGCGCCTCGCGGAAGAACAGCTGGTCGATGTTGCCGCCCAGAAAATAGACGAAGAACCCCAGCCCGAAGACGCCGTACACAATCGAGGGCACGCCGGCGAGGTTATTCACGGCAATGCGGATCAGGCGGGTCAGGGGGCCCTGGCGGGCATACTCGCGCAGATAGACTGCGGCCACCACGCCGAACGGTGTCACCAGCACCGACATCAGCATCACCATCATCACGGTGCCGAAGATCGCCGGGAAAATGCCGCCCTCGGTGTTGGCCTCGCGCGGATCGTCGCTGACGAACTCCCAGAGCTTGGCAAGGTAGAAGCCGGTCTTGTCGAACAGGCTCATGGTGTTTGGCCGGTAGGCACGCACAATGTTCGCCACCGGGACATCGAACCTCGCGCCCGTCCATCGACCGACATGATGACGCTGTCGCGCTGCGATGTCGCGGTATTTCGCGTCCAGTCGCTGTTGCAGAACCTCGAACCGTTCCTGCAGCGCGGCGCGCTCGCGCTCGATCCCGGCCAGCGCCTCCGGGCTGGCGGCTCCCTCCAGTTCCAGTCCGCGCTGCTGCAGCCGCAGGCGTTCGAGTTTGTAATTGATGGTGCCGATGTCGCCTTTCTGCAGCTGACGAATCTCGCGTCGCAGTTCCGTCACGCGCTGCAGACGCGACTGCAGTTCCTGCCATGCCGCCTCGCCTGCGGCGACGCTCTGGCCGTCCTGCTCGAGCGACTCGATAAAGCCGTAGAAGTTGCCCCACTCCTGGCGCTCGAGCACCACCAGGTCCGTCGGGCGCGGAGCGCTCGCTGATTCCGGGTTGCAGTATCCAGCGAAAATCCAGGCCTGATACATCGCGGTTGCCGGTCTTGAGCAGATAGCGCTCGACCACCTCTCCGGTGCCGGCGTCGAGCGACTCGCCGGCATCACGCAGGCGTTCGGCAGCGATCTCCTCGCTGGCGCGGATTTCGCCGACCAGTCTTTGCAGGCTGCCGTCAGCCGCCTGGTACTGGATTTCCCACACCGTAGCGGGCCAGAAATGGCCCAGGCCGTTCCTGGCGATCAGCAGCAGCAGGCCCACCACCATGATCAGACTGGCGGCCACCGCCGCCGCGTTGATCCAGATCCACGGCGCTCCGCTGTTCGCCCATTGTCTGAAGTTGACAGTCATGATTCAGGCTCGCTCAGAGACTGCTGTAGTTGCGGCGCAGCCGCTGGCGAACGATTTCGGCGCCGGTATTGAACAGGAAAGTGAACACAAACAGCACCAGCGCGGCCAGGAACAGCACCCGGTAGTGCGTGCTGCCGACCTCCGATTCGGGCATTTCGACGGCGATATTCGCCGACAGGGTGCGCATACCCTGAAAGATACTCAGGTCCATCACCGGCGTATTGCCGGTCGCCATCAGCACGATCATGGTTTCGCCCACCGCACGTCCGACGCCCATCATGATCGCCGAGAATATGCCCGGACTGGCGGTCAGCAGCACCACCCGGACCAGCGTTTGCCAGGGCGTGGCGCCCAGTGCCAGCGAACCGTTGGTCAGGTGCTTCGGCACGCTGAAGATGGCATCCTCGGCAATCGAGAAAATGGTCGGAATCACCGCAAAACCCATCGCGATACCCACCACCAGCGAGTTGCGCTGGTCGAAACCGATGCCGAGGTCGTTCTCCAGCCAGCCGATCATGTTGCCACCGAACAGCCAGTGCTCCAGCGCCGGGCTGAGCTTGATTGACAGCACGCCGGCGAGAATCAGCACCGGCACCAGCAATGCGGCCTCCCAGCCGTCCGCAACCCGGTGGCGCAGCGCCGCCGGCAGACGGCTCCACAGCCAGGCGGCAAGCAACACCGCCAGCGGTGTCACCAGCAACAACGCGAACAGGCCCGGCAGGTGGGTTTCGACGATCGGCGCCAGCCACAGGCCAGCGAGAAATCCCAGAATCACCGTAGGCAGCGCTTCCATGATTTCCACCGTCGGCTTGACCAGCCGGCGCATGCGCGGCGCCATGAAATACGCGGTGAAAATGGCGCCGAGGATGGACAGCGGAATGGCAAACAGCATGGCGTAGAAGGCCGCCTTCAGAGTGCCGAAGGTCAGCGGCACCAGGCTGAACTTCGGTTCGAAATCGTTATTGGCGGCGGATGACTGCCAGATGTAGGCAGGTTCATCGTAACCTTCGTACCAGACTTTGGACCACAGCGAGCTGCAAGGATATCTCGGGATACTCATTGTGGATGCGCCAGAAGTGCAACATCCCGGTTTCATCCAGCGCCCATAGCGCATTGGCGCGCGGTGCGACGGCCAACCTGGTGATAGCCGCACCCGCCACCGCACGACGCATCAGCAACTGGTGCGCGGTGGCGTGGAACACCGCCACGGTGCCATCGGCGCCGGCAGTCAGAAACCCTTTACGGCTGAACTCGGGTACCAGTTCCCGCGCTGCGCCGACAGCCTCGAAGCTGCGCATCCGGGTCAGGTAGCGCAGCCCCTGCTCATTGCGCACCGAAAACCACTGGCTTACCACCCCGTCGCCGGTCAGCACCATGACCGAGTTGCCGCCCGCCAGCAGCCTTGCGTCGAGCACCGGGACGCCGGAAGCACTGACCGGCAGTTGCTCGACCAGGCGGGTATCGGACAGCTCGGAGATATTGAACCAGGCCAGCCTGCCGTCGGCACTGATGACATAGAGATTGCGCTGGTCGGGATCGATCAGCAGCGCTCTGATATCGGTCAGATCGGTGTAGCCGCTGGTCTGCTCGAAGGTGTAGGCAGCCTCATCGGCGAACAGCGACTCTTCGGGCGCCGCGCGCACCATCGAGAGCAGACCGGTGCCGGACCAGCCCACCAGGGTAAACGCCTGTTCTTCCTGCACCGCGATCTTCAGCAGCGGCGCGCCGTCGGGGATCAGCTCAATGGTTGTGGCGCCCAGCGGGTAATCGATCTCGGGGGTGATGACGCGGTGGTCGTCGGGAAAGCTGATCCGGTAGCGATGCCTGACCACCAGCGCGTGGCCGTTACTCAGTCCCAGCACCACCACGCCGGAATTCGGACGCCCCGCCGAAAAACTGGCCACCGTGACCCCCGCCGGAATCGGCAGCGCGAGCTGCTTGAGCAGGCTGCCGTCGGCCGTGGACAGGAAGCGCACCCGGCCGTCGGCGTCGAATACCGCTCCCACTTCGGCCTGCTCGTCCGTGGCCAGGTACAGCACCGGAGCGCTGCCCGGCAGCGTATAGCTCGCCACCGGCTCCATCTCGGGGGTCTCCAGCAGGGGCAGGACAATATACAGCAGATACAGGAATATCAACAGGATAGCGACGATGACTCCGATACCACCGGCGGCCACGGCGTGGCGCGCGAGGCGATCCCTGAGCAACCGCAGGCGAAAGTGCCTGCTGGTCTTGTACTGGGGGGGCGAGGTCGATGCGGACATGGCTAATGTGGCGTACGGCGCGGCAAGGGCGCAATTATTATGCAACAGGCTCCCGGGATCGGCGAATATACCTTTGGCATCGATATTGCTTTTTCCGTGGCAGGTCTGACTGCAAGGCTGACGTTAGCCGCAAGGGAGGCAATAAGGCATGGGCGTCGAACATCGCTGGAGTTCCCGAAAAGACATTCGTCTGAACGTGAACCTGCATTACCCGCCGATCGGCATGATCAGCGGGCGCACCCGCAACATCAGTCTGGAGGGCATGTTCATCGACCTCGAGGGGGTGCGCATACCTGCGCAGGCGCGGCTGGAGGTGGCCTTCACCGCTGAGCTGCACGGCAGGTGCACCGAACACCGGCTGCCCGCTTACGTGGTACACGCAGGCGAAAACGGGGTTGGCCTGATGCTGCAGCACGTCGATTACCGCGAGTTCGACGCGCTGCGCTACATGCTGAATGCCGCCTGAGGCGGGGCACGGCTCGCCACAGCGCCGACTGCAGCAACAGCCCCCCGCCTCAGCGGGGGTTCGAAACACAGCCCGGCAAGCACCCCGCTAGTTCGAGCTTGTCGAGCTCCTTCGCCGCCACCCGGGCTGGCAGCGGGATATAGCCGTCCTTGACCACCACGTTCTGCCCGGATCTGGACAGCACCATTTTCAGGAACTCACGCTCCAGCGGCGCCAGCGGCTTGTTGGGGTGCTTGTTGACATACACATACAGGAAGCGGGCCAGCGGGTAGCTGCCGGCGATGGCGTTTTCGGGGGTCGCCGCGACGAAGGTTGCTCCGTCGGTTTTCGCGAGCGCGACGGCGCGCACGCCCGAGGTGGTGTAACCGATACCGGAATAGCCGATACCGTTCAGTGACGCCGATACCGACTGCACCACCGAAGCGGATCCGGGCTGCTCGTTGACAGTGTTCTTGAAGTCACCCTTGCACAGGGCTTTCTCCTTGAAATAGCCATAGGTACCCGACACCGAGTTGCGCCCGTACAGCTGTATGGAGCGCGTCTTCCAGCTGCCCTCCAGGCCCAGTCCGCCCCAGTCGGTAATATCGTTGGCGGCGCCGCATTTGCGGGTGGACGAGAACACCGCATCGACCTGGGTGATGCTCATGCCCTGCACCGGGTTGTCCTTGTGTACGAACACGGCGAGCGCATCGATCGCCACCGGAATCGCGGTCGGCTTGTAACCGTAGCGGCGTTCGAATGCCTCGATTTCATTGTCCTTCATCCTGCGGCTCATCGGGCCCAGATTGGCGGTGCCCTCGGTCAGCGCCGGTGGCGCAGTCGACGACCCCGCCGCCTGGATCTGGATGTTGACGTTGGGGTAGACGCGTTTGAATTCTTCGGCCCACAGGGTCATCAGATTGGCCAGCGTGTCCGAGCCCACGCTGGACAGGTTACCGGCCACGCCGCTGGCCCGACTGTATTCGGGCAAACCGGGATCGACCCGCGACTCGGCACCGCCAGCACCGGCTGTCGCGAAAACAGCGGACACCAGTGTTACCGACAATGCCAACAGCCTTAGATTCATGTCTGTTTCTCCTCGCTACCCGGCACTCAAGGCACCCGCTGGACGCGCATGATATGACGAAACCGCGATGGTTACATTACGATGCCGGCGTGGCGGCGGCGCTCGGCTGAGGATACTCTGCAGCAGGCGAGACGTTGACACAGGCCACCCGCCGCTGCTCCGGGAACTCGCAACGGAATACACTGCCCCTGCCCGGCTCGCTCTCGATGCTGAGCTGCCCCTCGTGGCGCAGTAACACGTGCTTGACGATCGCCAGACCCAGACCGGTGCCGCCCCTGGCACGCGAGCGGCCGGTGTCGACGCGGTAGAAACGCTCGGTGAGACGCGGCAGATGATAGGGCGCAATGCCGACGCCGGTGTCCTGCACCGAAAATACCGGCGCACCCAGCACACACTTCCAGCTGACGGTAATGCGTCCGCGCGCAGGCGTGTAACGAACGGCGTTGAACACCAGGTTGGAAAAGGCGCTGTAGAGTTCCTCTTCACGGCCCTTGAGGCACAACCCGGGCTCGACATCCAGCTCGATATGGTGCTCCTGTTCGCCGCTGAGCTCGCGCGCCTGGTCGACGATGGCATCGATCAGGCGCGCGACCGTGACCGGCTCGGCATCGGTTTGCGGCGCTTCCGACTCCAGACGCGAAAGCAGCATCAGGTCGTCGACAATGCGCTTCATGCGCTCGGTCTGGCGCTGCATGCTGCGCAGCTGATCGGCGTATTCCTCGCCAAAATCCTGTGCATCGAGCAGGGTTTCCAGATAGCCGGCCACTACCGTCAGCGGGGTACGCAGCTCGTGCGAGACATTGGCCACAAAGTCCTGGCGCGTACGTTCCAGCACCTGCACGCGGGTCATATCCCTGGCGATCACCAGGCGACGGTTACCGGAATAGGTAATCACCCGCACCCGCAGGGTCATGCTCTCGTCGACCGGCGAGGGCATTTCAATCTCCCGTTCGTAGTCGCCTCGGTGCAGATAGTCTAGAAAAGCGGGATACCGGAGCAGGTTGCTGATGCGCTGACCGCTGTCGCGCGGATACTCAAAGCCCAGATAGCGTGCCGCGGCACTGTTCCACCATTCGATTTCGTCACTGCCCGGGCGCAGTTCCACGGTCGCGTCGGGCAACGCCAGCGTGATCTTGTGAAACCGCTTGAGCAGCCGGCGCAGGTCGCGCTTGCGTTTGCGGTTGCGCTGCTGCAGGCGGAAGATATGCTCGAAGACATCATCCCAGATGCCGCCGGCTTCCGGCGGCCGAAGTTTCTTGCCCTCCCGCAACCAGCGTACCAGCCGCTGCAGGTTGTAGAGGTGCCAGACCAGATAGGCGCCGAGGACCAGCAGCACAGCGACCGCGATGTTTCCGAGCAACGCACCGAGCAGAACGGCGACACAGAACCAGACCGACAATACGCCGGAGCTCGCTCTTCCAAGCATCAATCACATGTCAGTCTCTGGTCGAGAAACGATACCCCGCGCCGCGTACTGTCTGGATAAAACGGTCATGTCCCCTGGCACCCAGCGCCTTGCGCAGGCGACGGATGTGGACGTCGACGGTACGCTCTTCCACGAACACTCCGCGCCCCCAGACGTAGTCCAGCAGTTGCTCCCTACTGTACACCCGGTCGGGGTTGCTCATAAAGAAATGCAGCAGGCGAAACTCGGTCGGCGCGAGGTTGAGGACCTGACCGTCGACCTGCACCCGGTGACCAACCGGATCCAGTGACAGTCCGTCATACTCGATAAGGCGGTCTTCACTGAGCGCGCTGGCTGCGGCGCAACACCGCATTGATGCGGGCAATCAGCTCACGGGGCGAAAACGGCTTGGTCATGTAATCGTCCGCGCCGACTTCCAGACCGTGGACACGGTCGCTCTCCTCGACGCGCGCCGTCAGCAGAATGATGGGTATGGCCGCCGTAAGCTCCTCGCGGCGCAGGCGCCGTGCCAGGTCCACCCCGCTCATGCCGGGCAGCATCCAGTCGAGCAGCATCAGATCCGGGGTCTGCGACGCAATGGACACCAGCGCCTGTTCGGCGTCGGCAACCTCCTCGAACTGAAACCCGGCTTTTTTCAGCGCAAACCCGACCATCTCCCGGATGGCCTGTTCATCTTCAACTACCAGAATCCGCTTCATCACTGCATCTCAACAAGCTATCCCGGGCAGCAGACCACAGCAATGTTACGGCTGTATGACAGCCCAATGGCCCGGTTCTCACTCAGGTCTGGCCAGCAGCAGCGAGAAATAGCCATTTTCGGGCTCGAGATGGCGCGTTACGCTGAACCCCGCGGCCGCCAGCATGGACTCCAGCCGGGAGTGGGTGAACTTGCGGCTGATTTCGGTGAGTATCGGTTCCCCGGCCGCGAGGTGCAGGGTCTCGTCCAGCGCCTTCAGGCGCACCGACTGCGCAACGCTGGATACCAGATACATTTCGATCTGGCTGGCGTCGCTGTTGAAACGGGCCTGATGATCGAATCGCTCGAGATCGAAATCGGCATCCAGCTCTCGGTTCAGAACCCGCAGCAGGTTCAGATTGAATTCGGCCGTGATGCCCTTGCTGTCGTTGTAGGCGGCGTGCAGCACCTCGGGGGGCTTGACCCGGTCCGCCCCGAGAACCAGGCAGTCGTCTGCCTTCATCACGGCGCGCACCTCACGCAGGAACGTTCCGGCCTGCGTCTCGGTAAAATTGCCTATGGTGCCTCCCAGGAACAGGAACAGGGAGCGGCCGTCTAATTCGGGCAACCCCTGCAAACCGCCCAGATAATCGCCGACCAGCGCATTTACGCTCAGCCGCTGATATTCCTCCACCAGCTGCCGGCCGCTTTCCAGCAACATGGCCTCGCAGACGTCGAACGGCCAGTAGGCCGTGGCTGTGCCGCGATGCTCGCAGGCATCGAACAGGTGCCGGGTCTTGCGTGCGGTGCCACTGCCGAACTCGACGATGTGCTCAGGCTGGACCTCGGCGATGATCTCGCTGGCGTGCGCACCCAGCAGGGCGTCCTCGGTACGTGTCGGGTAATATTCGGGTGTCGCGCAGATGGCGTCGAACAATCGTGAGCCGCGTTCGTCATAAAAATATTTGGGCGGCATGGAGCGCGGCCGCGCGGTCAAGCCGCGCTGCGCATCTTCGGCAAGATCTGCGAGCGGTCGGACGGGCGGTATTCTGCGGCTGGTGAGGCGGGGCGCGCGTCGTTCTTCCATGGCGGAGTTCCAGGCAGTTGGACAGCGGAGCCGCTTAGGCTACCATCGTTGCGGTGAATAGAAAACAGAGAGCTGGACCCGTTTAATGTGCCGTATTATCGCCTACCTCGGGCAACCCATTGGGCTTGGCGGGCTGGTCCTCGACCCGCCGCACAGCCTGCTGGTGCAGGGCTGGGCGCCGCAGGAACTGCAAATATGCCACGCTCAATGCGGACGGCTACGGCTTCGCCTGGTACAACGACGACGGCCGGCCCGCCGTGTACGTGAATCCGGCGCCGATCTGGACCGACCCCAACCTGCCGCACCTGGCGCGCGCCCTGGTCAGCGACCTGTGGATGACCAGCGTGCGCAGCGCCAGCGCCGGCAACCCGGTCAACCACGCCAACACCCAGCCGTTCGTCGACGATGAGTTCATGTTCGATCACAACGGACTGATCGACGATTTTCACACCGCATGTTGCGGCCCAGATTGATCGCCGAACTGGATCCGCGACTACCTGCCGTCAATCTGCGGCAATACCGAATCGGAGTACCTGTTTGCCGTGCTGCGCCAGCTACTGACCAATGACCCGGACCTGCCGATGGAAGCTGCACTGGCGGAACTGATGCAACGGATCGAAGCACTGGGTCGGACGGTGGCCGCTGCCTGCTCAAGATGGTGGTCAGCGACGGTGAACGTCTGTACGCGGTTCGCCATGCCTGCAATGACGACTGCCCGTCGCTGTATTACACGACCGATGACGAAGTGTTTCCGGATGCACAGCTGATCGCCTCCGAGCCGCTCACCGAGTCCGTCGTTCTGGCAAAGCGTGCCGGAACACCAGATTCTGATACTCGATCCCGAAGAACCACCGGAACTGTTGTCGTTGTGAGCCGGGATGACATCTGATTGAGGAACTGGGCCAGTCGCAGTCGCTGCTGCTGGCACTGGTCAGAAGACGCTGGACGAAGCCACTTTTCGCACCCAGTACCACCGCGACCTGAGCCCGCTCGGCTGGCATCTCGGTCACTGCGTCTTCACCGAATGCCTCTGGCTGCACGAAAAAATACGTGGCGACGACAGCGTAACTGCGCCGATCGCCGATTTCTATACACCGCCAAACACCCCGAAGGCAGAACGCGGCGCGACTGCTGCCGCCGCAGACGCGCTGTTGACCTGGGCGGCGAAATGCAGGCATTCAATCTGCATTACCTGCGCAACCTGCGCCCCGAATGGCGGCAGCATCCGCTGTTCGAGGACGACTATATCATTCATTTCCTGATTCAGCACAACAGCCAGCACTATGAAACCATGGTGATGGTGCTGACCCAGAAAGCGCTGCGGCGAATACCGGCCGGACGCCACCACGCCGCGCCGCTGCAGGCACACCGCTTGCGCAGCGACAGCGTCGATATCCCGGCCGGGCACTACCGCGTCGGCGGCGAACCGCCCGGTTGCCTGTGACAACGAAGTACCGTTGCAACACGCCGACCTCGGACCGTTCGCCATCAGCCGCTACCCGGTCAGCAACGCCGAGTATCTCGGAGTTCATCCAGGACGGCGGCTACCGCGCGCGGACGCTGTGGGACGAGGCCGGCTGGAACTGGCTGCGAGCAGCAAGCCAGATGGAACATCCCGATCACTGGCGTCTCAGCCGGCTTCACGACTGGTACGGCGTCGGCCTTCGCGGCGCTTACGCAGCTGGCCGCCGACGCAACCGGTGTCGGGCATCAGCCATTACGAGGCACAGCGCTTTCGCGCGCTGGGCCGGTGCGCGCCTGCCGCACGAATACCAGTGGGAAGCCGCCTGCCGCAGCGGGGTGCTGGAAGCACACCGGCCGGGTATGGGAATGGTGCGAGAATACCTTTCACCCCTACGCGGGTTTCCAGGCCGTTTCCTTACGCCGACTACTCCGCAGCCCTGGTTCGACGACCGCCACTACAGCCTGCACGGCGGCAGCCTGCATACCCGGCCGCCATCAAACGCGCCAGTTTCCGCAACTTTTTCGAAGCCGACAAGCGCCACGTGTTTGCCGGCCTGCGACTGGTGTACTAGCAGGCTGGCGGCGAAATCCAGATATATCAGTGCGTAAAGGGCCGCTTGGACTGAGCCCGCGCAGCCCCAGCGGTCCTTCGCCTCTGGCGTCCCAACCGGCTGCCTGCCTTGGCGCCCGACTTCGTTTACAATCGGCCCATGACAGATCAACAGAACCAGGATACGCAGCCGCATCGGCAAGGTCATGACCGTTCGCCGCCTGGATTATGACCGCTCGGTCTGTTGACTCTGTTTTTCAGCAACCGACTGGACAAGCAGCGCAATCCCAACCAGGCCGTGTTCAGCCGTATCAACGACGCCGGCGTGCAGGAGGTGGTGCTGAAGCGCAACCGCTTCGGTCACTACGTCACCAGCGGCACGGTCAATGGCAACCGGCTGTCGAGTTTCTGCTCGACACCGGCGCCAGCGACGTGGCGATCCCGGCAGAACTGGCCGACGCGCTGGGCCTGCAACGCGGCGCTCCGGTGCAGTACCAGACGGCCAATGGCACGGTGACCGCCTATCGCACGACGCTCGACAGCGTCACCATCGGACCGATGGTGGTGCGCGATGTTCCGGCCAGTATCAATCCCGGGCATGCAGGGACATGGAAATCCTGCTCGGCATGAGCGTGCTCAAGCGTATCGAGTTCACCCAACGCGGCGACACGCTGATTCTGCGCCCGTATGAGTGACCTGATCGCGCAGCTGACCGGCTGGACGCGGCGCAGCTGGCCGGCATACTGTGGGGCAATGGCCTGACGCTGCTGATCCTGCTGGGCATGGGACTGTACCTGACCCTGCGCATGGGCCTGATACAGATACGCGGCTTCCGTCATTCCATCGCGCTGATTTCCGGCGCGCTACAACGACCCGCGCACACGACGGCCAGATTCAGCACTTCCAGGCCCTGGCCACCGCGTTGTCGGCCACCGTCGGCACCGGCAACATCGCCGGCGTCGCCACGGCCATTTCACTGGGCGGCCCGGGCGCCCTGTTCTGGATGTGGGTGACGGCCTTCTTCGGCATGGCCACCAAGTTCACCGAATGCACCCTGGCGTTGCAGTTCCGCCGCATCGACGCCGGACGGAGAAATCGCCGGTGGCCCGATGTACACCCTGCTGCACGGCCTGCAACATGAAACGCACCGCCACGCTGTTCGCCAGCTTCGCGCTGATCGCGTCGTTCGGCATCGGCAATATGGTGCAGGCCAACTCGGTGGTCGATGGACTGGGTTACCTGTTTCCCGCAGGTGCGCGACAACGCCTGGCTCGTGGGCGGCGTGATGGCACTGCTGGTCGGCATGGTGATCCTCGGTGGTGTGACGCCGCATCGCCCGCGTCGCCAGCGCCATTGTGCCGTTCATGGCGCTGCTGTACATCGGTGCCGCGGTGCTGGTGCTGATCAATCACGTCGAGCCGATTCCCGCAGGCGTTCTCGACCATTCTCAATCACGCCCTGAATCCCTGGGCGGTCGGCGGTGCAGCGGTCGGTGAGGCGATTCGCTGGGGTGTGGCACGCGGCCTGTTCTCCAACGAGGCCGGACTCGGCTCGTCGCCCATGGCGCACGCCGCGGCGCGCACCAATGAACCGGTGCGCGAAGGCCTGGTGGCGATGATGGAACCGTTTATCGACACGCTGGTGATCTGCACCATGACCGGTCTGGTGATCGTGGTCACCGGCGCCTAGACCATCAAGCAGGACGACCTGGTCGGCGCGGCGCTCACCGCGCACGCCTTCCAGAGCTCTATCGGCGTGGCCGGCGCCAGCGTGGTGGGCATCGGGCTGAGCCTGTTCGCTTTCTCCACCATTATCGCCTGGTCCTACTATGGCGATCGCTCGGCGCACTTCCTGTTTGGCGAGGGCGCGGTGCGACCCTACCGGGTGCTGTATACCTTCCTGGTAATGATCGGCGCGGCCGTGCCCCTGAAGCTGGTATGGAATATCGCCGACATAACCAACATGCTCATGGCATTGCCCAACCTGCTGAGTCTGGCCCTGCTGGCGGGACTGGTGCAGCGACATGAAGAACGAGTATTTTTCACGACTCGTTCCGAATCGCAACACCGCGAGGCAGATCGATGAGCGAAACCACCACCGACAGCGGTCTCATATACGAAGACATCAAGGTCGGCGACGGCACCCTGTGTACCGGGCGCGGCCAGACCGCCATTGTGCACTACACCGGCTGGCTGGAAGACGGCACCAAGTTCGATTCCAGCAAGGACCGCGAGCAAACCATTCAGTTTTCCGGTTGCGTGCGGCTACGTCATTCCGCGGCTGGGACGAGGGCGTGGTCGGGCATGCAGGTCGGTGGTGTGCGCAAACTCACCGTTCCGCCGCAACTGGGCTATGGCGAGCAAGGGCGCGGGCGGTGTGATCCCGCCCAATGCAACGCTCAGTTTCGAGATCGAGCTGCTGGAAATTTCCGAGTAAATGCTGCTCGAGGCGCTGGAAGCCCAGATCGAACACGATGTGCGGCGGGCGCTGGAAGAGGATCTCGGCAGCGGTGACATCAGCGCCGAACTGATTCCCGCAGATCACATCTGGAAGGCCAGCGTCATCAGTCGCGAAACCGCGGTCCTGTGTGGGCGCAACTGGTTCGACGCCGTGTTCCATCACCTCGATGCCGCATTGACATCCGCTGGTACGCGCACGATGGCGACGCCATTGCAGCCGATCAGCGCTGTGCACACTCAAAGGCCCGGCACGCTGCCTGCTGAGCGGCGAACGCGCCGCGCTGAACTTCCTGCAGACACTGTCCGGCACCGCGACCCTGGCGCACGCGTTACGCCGCGCGAGCTGCAAGGCCTGGCCACGCGAATTCTGGATACCCGCAAGACCATTCCGGGCCTGCGCCGCGCACAGAAGTACGCGGTGTCGTTGCGGCGGCTGCCACAATCACCGCTTCGGTCTGTACGACGCCTTCCTGATCAAGGAAAACCATATTGCCGCGGCCGGCTCCATTGCCGAGCGATCCGTGCCGGCGCGCGCACCTGCGCAAGCAGATCTTGCCGGTCGAAATCGAAGTGGAAAATCTGCCAGCAGCTGCAGCAGGCACTGCGATGCGGGCGCCGACCGGGTACTGCTCGACAACTTCGACACCGACACAGATACGCGAGCGCGGTAGCAGTCAACGCCGCGGCGCGCGGAACTGGAGGCCTCCGGCGGCATCACGCTGGACAATGTGCGCGACTATGCGCAGCCACCGGCGTGGACTACATTTCCGTCGGCGCGCTGACCAAGCACGTGCACGCCATCGATCTGTCGATGCGCTTTCAGTAACGCTTTCGCGCCAGGCGCAGGAGATCCGCCCCCGCATGCAGTATCGCAAACTCGGCAACACCAACATCGACGTCAGCGTCATCTGTCTGGGCAGCATGACCTGGGGGGAACAGAACAGCCAGGCAGAGGGCTTCGGGCAGATGGATTACGCCCTGGAGCAGGGCGTGAATTTCTTCGATACCGCCGAGCTGTATTCCATACCACCCAAAGCGGCCACCTACGGGCGCACCGAGGAAATCATCGGCAACTGGCTGGCACAGCGCGGTACACGCGATCGGATTGTTCTGGCCAGCAAGATCGCCGGCCCGGGCGAGGACTGGCTGCCGCATATCCGCGCGGGCAAGACCCGCTTCAACCGCACCCACATCGAAGCCGCACTGAACGCCAGTCTGAAACGCCTGCAGACCGACTACCTGGATCTCTATCAGCTGCACTGGCCGGAGCGCAACACCAACTTCTTCGGTCGGCTCGGCTTCAGCCCGGTCGACGAGGACGATTTCACGCCCATCGCAGAAACCCTGCAGGCGCTGGACGCGCAGGTGCGCGCCGGCAAGATCCGCCATATCGGTGTGTCCAACGAGACGCCCTGGGGCGTGACGGGTTTTCTGCACACCGCTGAGCGGCTCGGGCTGGCCCGCATCGTGAGCGTGCAGAATCCCTACAGCCTGTTGAACCGGAGCTATGAAGTAGGGCTTGCCGAAATCTCCTGGCGCGAACGCTGTGGCCTGCTGGCCTATTCCCCGCTCGGCTTCGGCGTGCTGTCCGGCAAATACCTCGACGGGGCGCGGCCGCATGGCTCGCGGCTGAATCTGTTTCCTGACTACACGCGCTACAGCAATCCCGCCGCCGAGTCCGCCACCGCCCGCTATGTTGCACTGGCGCGCGAGCACCACCTGGACCCGGCACAGATGGCGCTGGCGTTCGTCAACAGCCGCCCTTTCCTGACCAGCACCATTATCGGTGCCACCAGCATGGATCAGCTGAAGAGCAACATCGGCAGTATCGACGTGTCGTTGTCGCAGCAGGTAATGGAAGGGATCGAGGCGATACACAGCGCGTATCCTAACCCCAGCCCCTGATACAGCGTGCGCTGCCCGCATCGGGCAACGCTGGATTTTAGGCCTGAACATGCTAACGTGGAAACCATCCGCGACGGCCGGCTGAGGGCAGCATAGCAAGCAAGGCCGGCGCGCAGCGCGGGTCCACAGAGGTAGCTCAGCATGTATTCGGTAGACGATCTCAAGCAACAGAACCAGGACATTTGCCAGTTGTGCGATGTGCTGGCGGTGCTGGTGGAACAGAAATCGCTGCACAACAACCGGTACGTGTGCGAACTGATGTCGCGTTTCAGAGAAAAGGTCTGGATGCACCTGGTGTTCGAAGACAACACGCTGTACGCGGAACTGGCCCGCCACCACGACAAAGCGGTGAGTGAAACCGCGCGCACCTTTCACGACAACGCCAGGAAAATCAAGCAGCGCTTTTCGAGCTATGTCAGGCGCTGGTGCAAACCGGCGCTGGATGATGCGGAGCACGAAGAACTGGTGAAGGAAAGCCGTGAAATCTTCCGCCTGCTGAAGGAACGGGTGGAATACGAAAACGAGCACATGTTCCCGCTGCTGGAGTGATGCACGGAACCGCGTGCCGGCGGCTGCGCAATAACAGCAGCGCGCGCCAGAACCGCGAGCGGGGAGCCGAAACAGCAACACCCCGGTCGACACGGCAGGTGGTGTGTTTTCGACACTACCCATATTCGTATGGGGTTCAGCCGAATCCGACTCGCCGCTCCCGCGCCAACCGAGGCGCTCGCGGGTGATTTGACAGTTGCCCTTGTGGCTATGATTTGCGCTTCAGCGCTGTCATCTCTTTGTTGATCACCCGTGTACAAGCTTCAATATAGCCGACCCGCCCACGGGCGCCACATCCGCAACCGGTATTGTGCGCTTTTCTTGACCTGGATCAGCTCGCGAGTTTCACCGAAGTTGCACCCGCAGGTCTGATTCAATACCCAGCGCTACGCTGCTCTAGTATAAAGCGCCTATGTCACCGCAACGCTCCCGGGTGCCGACTCGAGCCAACGCATACTTATCGCCCTGTCCAGTCACGGCTACGGCCATCTGGGACAGACCGCGCCCGTTATCCATGCGCTCAGGCAACGCCAGCCACAAGTCCGGCTCGTGGTGCGCAGCCGGCTGCCCGAGTTCAAGTTGCGGGAAAAGCTCGGCGACGACATCGAAATCCAGGCCGCCGAACTGGACATCGGCATCATCCAGAAGGATGCACTGAACATTGATGTCGAGGCTACGGCAGCAAAGTACACCGCCTTTCACCAGCACTGGGAAGCGCTGCTGGAGCGCGAAAAACAGGCGCTCCGCAACATCCGTCCGGACCTGATTATCGCCAACATTCCCTACCTGACACTGGCCGCAGCACAGCAGCTCGGTATACCCAACCTTGCGTTCTGTTCGCTGAACTGGGCGGAACTCTACCAGCACTTCTTTGCCGCGCGCCCGGAATCCGCGCCCATCCGCAAGCAGATGCTGGATGCCTACAACGGCGCCCTGTGTTTTCTGCAACCGGCCCCTGCCATGCGCATGCCCGGGATCGAAAACGGGGTTGCCATCGGACCGGTTGCCCAGCTTGGCAATGATGTCGCCGGCGCGCTGCGTGCCAGGCTCGGTATCGACCCGGCCACCGCGCTGGTGCTGTTTTCTGTGGGCGGCATGGAAATCAGCACACCGTGCGACGGCTGGCCGCGTTTTCCCGGCCTGCACCTGCTGGTACCCGAAACCTGGAACAGCCGCCACCCCGACACCACGGCCCTGGAGACGCTCGGCTATTGCTTCGCGGACTTGATGCGATCCTGTGATGTGCTGATCGCAAAACCCGGCTACGGCAGTTTCGTGGAGCGACCCGGATCGGCCGCTCCTCGCTGCGGCACTGGTCTTTCGCTGCGCCGGTTGACACGATTTGGCGCCATCTACAACCGCCGCAAACCAGCCCCGTTCTCCGCCGGGACCTTCAAAAATCCGCCGGCGGGCCGCTAACCGCAATGCACAGTACGATGATGCCCAAAACGGCTGTGTGGCTGCTGGAAACCGCTCTCTTCCCTCCAGCAGCCAGGCCGGCGCCCCGTCTGATCACAGGGCGCCGGCTTTTTTTTGGGCGCCATTTTCCCCGCTTCGCTCCGCCTGGGTGGCCTGCAGGGCGCCGCTCACGGACGGCGATGCGCGCGCCCCGAACGCAAAATCGCCCCCGGCGCAAAAAAAACGGCGGCCGAGGGCCGCCGTTCCAGGTCACACTGCCTGGGCGACCGCCTGCACAGCCGGTCGCGCTGTTGTCGGACTAGAGCAGGGCGGCCCAGGTCACCACACCCAGAGTAATCAGGCCGACCGCCGTCACGCCGGCGATAATGCAGAAAAAGCAGATATTGCCAAAAGAACGAGTCGCTGTGCTCATGTCGCACCTCCCTCTCGGTTCCGGACTACGCTGATTGCCGCTGCAAAATACCCCGGATGGCCCGGCGCCGATGAAATGTGAGTCGCTCCGGCCCCCGGAAGTACCCCGGCTCCTTGCCGTGTGCCGATCAGATAAAATTTCCGCTCGCCTGTCAAGCAGAAGCATTTTATTGGAATATGCCGATATGCCTGAATAACAACGGATTTTGGCCACTGTTACACGGCGGCCGAGCCGCGTGCGGGTATGCTCGGCCCGGCCCCCGCCCTGGAAAAGCGGCCCACCGGCCACCGCCTGCCAGCCGCAGGATGCGGCGGAAACGACAGCGTTCCGACAGACTAGAGCAGCGCCACCCAGGCGACTACGCCCAGCGATATAATACTGACCGCGACAATAGCGGCCACTACACAAGCGACACAGATATCGCTGAACGAACGTGTTGTCGTGCCCATCCTGCACCTCCTCCCAAATCCTGTTGTGTATGTCCGGATTACTCGGGGACTGTGTTCGTGGCAAGCCCGGCTGGCGCACCCCCTGCGCCCAACGGTGGTGTCACCCGACCAGCTTCCTCGTGGACAATAACAGGCAATTCGCCGCGACTTGTCAAGCAGCGCAAATCCATCCGAATATCCTGAATTGCTTATTCCCCGCCAGCTGGCGCTGACCGGGCCGGGCCGCCGTGCGCAGCACCGGTGGCCCATTCTTGCACCGGGGTAACCATGGGCGGCACACGGCGACGCACTGATTCCGGTTCAGAAACGCAACGGGCACATGGCCGGTGGGGAAACCTTCCGGCCCGCTGCAACCGCTCTATCTGACTGGATGATGCTTTCCGAGGGAAACATCGACCCGCGCGGCCAGAGCTGCCAGCAGATGGCCGATCAGCGTTCCGAGCCCGGCCAGCAGCCGATAGATCAACACGGCGAGCCCGTACACAACGACGCTCCCGATCAGGATGGCAACCCCGCCAATCGCGTACCAGGACAGGGCAGTCGAGAGGATGTCAACATATTCCATGATGCGCCCGCAAATAACCCGGCTACTACAAGTTTAGTCCAGACCTGGCTCGAGGGTGAGGATCAGCGCCGCTTTCTGGTTGCACGCCGTTTCGGCCCGTCAGTGGCGGTCAAATCGCAGCTGAAACTATAGACCTTCGTTTACACATGGCCCGGTTCTGACCCTCCTTTTACCTTCACGCGACCCTGCGCCGGTTAGTGTAAGGCCGTAGGGACCGCAATGGTTGCGTCAGTAATTGTCACCCGGAGGAGGTCCGCCATGTCTTACGCCGCCGTATGTATTGTCATGCTGCCCTTTCTCGCCTATAGCCTGTACCAAGACTGGAAAGACGCGGCTGCAAGCCGTCACCGGCACCCCGAAGAAAACTGAAGCCAGGCACGCTCCTGTCGACAGGATCGGTGGATAGGGAAGAACGCCGTTGATACCTCGCAGACTTCATGGTGCGGGGGATCGAAAAGCGAACCAGCCGGTAGTGCAACGGAACGAAAACGGCGGCGCATTTCGCGCCGCCGCTGTTTCGTTGGCCCGTTGTTTCGTTTACGAGTCCCGAGCTGCTGCGTCGAAGCGATCGAGGTTCATGACCTTGTTCCACGCGGCAACAAAGTCGCGCACAAACTTCTCTTGCGCGTCGTCATAGGCGTAGACTTCCGCCACAGCGCGCAGTTCAGAGTTCGATCCGAAAACCAGGTCCACAGGGGTAGCCGTCCATTTGAGCTTGCCCGTGCCGCGATCACGACCCTCGTAAACGCCTTCGGCTTTTGCCGACTTCGCCCACTGCGTGGACATGTCGAGCAGGTTGACGAAGAAATCGTTGTTCAACGTGCCGGGCCGGTCGGTGAACACGCCGTGTTCAGATTGTCCGGCATTGGCATTCAGGGACCGCATGCCACCGACCAGAACAGTCATTTCCGGAACGGTCAGGGTCAGCAGGTCTGCCTTGTCGACCAGCATTTCCGCCGGCGACCTGCGATTACCGGTGCCGAAGTAGTTGCGGAACCCGTCTGCGGTCGGTTCGAGGACGGCAAAAGACTCCACGTCGGTCTGCTCTTGCGAGGCGTCCGTGCGTCCCGGCCTGAAGGGGACCTTCACGTCATGCCCGGCCTGCTTTGCGGCCTGCTCGATGGCGGCGGAACCGCCCAGAACGACCACGTCGGCAAGCGATACCCTCTTCCCGCCCGATTGCGCGTCGTTGAAGCCTTTCTGAATGCCCTGGAGGCGCTTGAGCACCTTGGCCAGCTCCTTCGGGTTGTTGGCCTCCCAGTCTTTCTGCGGCGCGAGGCGGATGCGCGCGCCGTTCGCACCACCGCGCATATCGGTGCCGCGGAAGGTGGACGCCGATGCCCAGGCGGTCCTGACAAGCTCGGGAACCGTCAACCCGGACGCAAGAATCTGAGACTTCAGCTTGGCGATGTCCTGTGTATCAATCAGCTCATAATCGACCGCGGGAACCGGGTCCTGCCAGAGCAGTTCCTCATCGGGAACCTCAGCCCCGACGTAGCGCGCGCGCGGCCCCATGTCACGGTGCGTCAGCTTGTACCAGGCCTTGGCGAAGGCAAGTTCGAACTCCTTCGGGTTGTCAAGAAAGCGCTGCGAAATCTCGCGATAGCTGGGGTCGAACTTGAGCGAAAGGTCCGTCGTCAACATGATTGGTGCGTTTCGCTTGGACGCAACATGAGCATCCGGCACCAGATTTCCGGCGGCCTTATCATCCGGAATCCATTGGGTCGCGCCTGCGGGACTCTTGGTTTTCACCCAGTTGTAGGTGAACAGATTCTGCAGATAGTTCATGCTCCACTGGGTCGGGGTCACGGTCCACGCACCTTCCAGGCCGCTGGTGACCGTGTCTTCGGCGTTGCCTTTGCCACACTTGTTTTTCCAGCCGAGGCCCTGCTGCTCGATACCTGCGGCTGCGGGCTCGGGACCCACACATTCGCCTGGTTTGTGGGCGCCGTGGACTTTACCGAAGGTGTGGCCACCGGCAATGAGTGCAACGGTCTCTTCATCGTTCATGGCCATGCGACCGAAGGTCTCGCGAATGTCCTTGGCTGCCGCGAGCGGATCCGGATTGCCGTTCGGCCCCTCCGGGTTTACATAGATCAGGCCCATCTGTACCGCGGCAAGCGGGTTTTCCAGTTCCCTGTCGCCACTGTAGCGCTCATCGGCGAGCATTTCGGTCTCGGGCCCCCAGTAGACCAGGTCGGGCTCCCAGTCGTCCTCACGACCGCCGGCAAAACCGTAGGTCTTGAAGCCCATGGATTCCAGCGCGACGTTGCCCGTCAGGACCATCAGATCGGCCCAGGAAATATTCTCACCGTATTTCTGCTTGATCGGCCAGAGCAACCGCCGTGCTTTGTCGAGATTGGCGTTGTCCGGCCAGCTGTTCAGCGGATCGAAACGCTGTTGCCCACCGCCCGCGCCGCCGCGACCGTCAGCCACGCGGTACGTGCCCGCGCTGTGCCAGGCCATCCGAATGAACAAGGGCCCGTAGTGACCCCAGTCTGCTGGCCACCAGTCCTGTGAGGTCTTCATCAAGGTCTCGATGTCCTGCTTCACGGCATCGAGGTCGAGACTCCTGAACGCCTCGGCATAGTTAAAATCTTCGCCCAGCGGATTGGACTCGGCACCATGATCGCGAAGCGGGCTGAGGTCCAGCTGTTCGGGCCACCAGAACTGGTTCGTCTTTGGCTCGCCCGGATCAGGAGCAGGGCCGGATGACGCCACCGGTGAGACGGCTACCGCCAACACGGCCAGCAAAGGTATCGTATGTCTGATCATCGAAAACGCCTCCTTAGGTCAGAAATTCAGCCTGTTGTCTACCAGGCTCGGTATGCTGGAGTGTCTTCCTCTCCAGATCCACGCAGCCACCCAACAGGTATAGCTTAACTCCCCGGGTATCGTAGGGGCCGGCCTATCGATAGGGCAAATTGATTTTTTCGAACGCAACCATCGAAAGTCCCTATCGATCCGCCGCCCGCCTGTCCCGCGGTGATCGCCTACGCCCGGTACTGCGGACTGCGCCTTGCGCCCGGTTGCTCGTGCTGAGCAAACTGCGAGTCGTATTCCGCCTGGCGCTCTGACACCAGCCGCACCACGCGCGTTCCCTGAACTCCGCGGATGATCGAGTTGATTTTCTGACTGCTCGATCCACTCAGAAAACAGAGTCTCCGCGACTACCGGGGCGATTCATGCATGTCCTCGAGTATTCCTTGTGCGTCGAACATCGCGGCGCTTGCGCGGTTTATCTGCATGTCCTGAGTGCACGCACTCAGCCGGGGTCCCGGTCTGGCGCAAATTGGGGCGGTCTGGTTCCGGCATGCGCGCGTAGGTGGACGCCTGTCTACAGTGTTCAGCAAACGCCCGACTTTCAGGAAAACCCTTATGGCAGAGACCGTATGAGTTAACTAGGTTTTGATCCAACAACGAGTCTTCTGACACACACAAAGTCCTCAGCATATGGTGCTGGATGAGTACGTAGAACCACCGATTCACCTAAACACCTTGTTCACTAAACTCAAAGCTGTGCCTCTGGGTATGACGTTGTCGCCATGTTGTGCATGAGTTGGGGGGCGAGTATTCAGAGTCGGCGATGTTTCGCAACGTCAGCAAACAGGCAAAGGAGATTTACTCAATGAAAACGATAAAAGCGATGACTGCCGCAACGGCCATGACTGCGATACTGGTGATTTCAACGAATGCAACAGCCGTGGATGGTGTCGCGGTCAGGATTACCCGTGATCTCCCGTCCCTTGACGTCATGCACGACGGAAAGATGGTTACCATCATGCGTAATCAGGACCCGAAGCACACAATCAATCCCGCGTATGCCATGACGTCGCGCAAGTGCCCTCCCTTCTGCATCCAGCCGTCAACGCTGGCACCGGGTGTCGAAACCATCGGCGAAGTGGAAATGCTCGACTATCTCGCCCACATGAGCGCCGGCGATAATTCCATTCTGGTAGTCGATTCGCGCACCCCGGAGTGGGTGAAAAAAGGCACGATCCCCGGTTCGGTGAACATTCCCTGGACCTCGCTGAGTCTGGCCGAGGGCGCGGGTCCGATGTCGATCCGCGAGATCATGGAAAACCGGTTCGGCGCGAAGTACCTGGATGGGCTCTGGGATTACACCGATGCCAAGACATTGGTGATGTTCTGCAACGGCATCTGGTGCAGTCAGTCCCCGAACAATATCCTGAACCTGCTGAAATTCGGTTACCCCCCCTACAAGATCAAGTGGTACCGTGGCGGCATGCAGGACTGGGAAATCCTGGGATTGACCACCGTTCCGGGGAAATAGCAGATCCCGCCAGTCGTTATGCAGGGGGTGGCCGGTATGAATAAAACAAAAATGGGAACAGATTTCCAGTCCATTAAGAACAGGCGCACAGGGTGATACACCATGACGAACTGCGTTTCATGGGATTGCACTCTGGCTCGCTGACCGATGTCCTATGTTCGCTAGAAGTGGCCATTACCCCGATAACGAAAGCCCCGCTTATGCGGGGCTGTTTTACGTACCGAATGGATCCAGGCTGTGTCAAAGCGCGAAAATACTGATCGGATTCGTCAGCATCGACAACCGAAGGCGGTGATAACTGACAATAGTCGTCACCGCAAACGCTTTGTTTATGCCTATAAGGTTCGTACCGCCACACTTGTTGATCCACGTGTCACACCACCTGCATCACGGAAACGGACAAAAACACGTTTGTTCGCCGGATCGAACGGAATTGTTCCGCTAGCATCCAAGAAAATAACAAAGGCGGCTGTCTCATCAGCATCCAGAGTGGTGACAACGCTCGACATCGTGGGAGAAATGCATTGACCCGTCAAAGGGTCGCTCTGACAAATCGAAACAGCCACTGGCAACGCCACACCACCGGTGTCGACAGATGCTGTTATAGTGTCTGTCGCGCCGACATTCGCGGTCGCCACCGCAAACACACCGGCCCCTGGGGAGCCAGTTATGTTGACGATGCCGTCACCGGACTGGGTTGCGGCAAGGGCCACGATGTCCGGGATGGGCGTGTTTGCTGCTGACAAAAGCAGCGTATTCAGCCCAACGAATGTCGGTGCGGCATCGGTATTGCTGCATGCAAACTCCAGTTCCACCTCCGTTGGCGAGAAGGCAACCGTGGGCGTAAACGCAATCAGAAAACTCTGACTGCCTTCAGGCGCGATCGTCACGGGCGTGTTCGAAGTTCCGGTTAGAGCATTTGTGAGCGGATCAGTCGTCTGATAAAGAAAATCCGCGGGCAGACCGGCAACCGGACTGATGCTGCAGTCGGTTGCTGCAGCGCCGCTGGGATTGACAATGGTCGCGAACGCCGTAGCGGAGGAATTCACCTGAACGGATCGGCTGCTGGGAAGAACAGAAGAAAATATGGACGGCATGATGTTCGTACTCGTCAAGACAGCAGTCTCTGTTCCGTCACTGTCTGTAACCACCGCTTTCACTGTGCCTATAAACCGGGCGGCCCAATCAGTCTCGACAAGGGTTATATCGAGCGGCACTCCTTGCGAAGTACCGAAAATCCGGACAGTGTCTCGCACGCGAATGGTCTTGAAGGTGCCTGCTGGCACCGCGATGGTTTCAAATGCCTCTACCACAGCCGTGGCCGTAAAGTTATAAGAGAATGGCGTCGCACTGATACTCGGCAGGCTCACAGATGCTATGCCTGATGTGTTAACCACATCGGATAAGTCCGTCATCGCCTTTACAAGGACAATGGGCGGGCTAAAAATCACCGAGCCTGATGGAGGAGTTGGATCGAACTCACCATGCTGGCGTATTCCGTTTGTATCACTTGTGAAATAATCCACCTGACCATCTGACTGCTGCAGCTCCTTCGTCCAGACACCGTTTATCAGTTTCATGCCTGGCAGCACAGTTACTGACAGCGTAGCCAAGTCATCGACGCTATAGGTCCACACATTGCCGTCAGCGAGCGGGAGGTACTCGGCAGATGTAATCGCCGCCGCTTCGGCCTCAGCAGCAACGCTGATGACCAGGGAGACAAAGACTGCACTCAGCAAGCGCCGGCCCATGTTCTTCCTCCCAACCCACGACTCACATAACGCCATTCATCCGATCTATATAAAACATACGCTCCATAGAAACAGGCGCATTGATACTCATCAATTAATACAAATTTTACTTGGCCGTAAATGTTGTATTCTGTCCGTCTCCCGCCTGTTACCGGATCCCTATCTGGAGCAGGTCTAATGGTCCGCGTTTGGATAAAACACTCGATGTCGCAGTAGGG
>CAVOGN010000008.1:0-287712 GCA_963695455.1 uncultured Gammaproteobacteria bacterium
GACCGAGGGTTCGAATCCCTCCCTCTCCGCCAACCAATTGAAAAACAAAAAAATAAATTAGAAAAAAGCCCTCGATACGGTAGGCATTCTCTCTCGCGATATCCCTGTCAATCAGTCAGTTACCACCTGACGAAGGCGCCAGAATCCCCGATTTTGGCAAAAGCTGTCACGCGGCCCGTCACTCCACGCCAACCCATACTAATGAACACCTCAGTTTTGCCAGCCTGTGATCGAGTGTTCGTGGGGCTCGTTGTCTAAGCCTGAATGACCCCCTTTGTCGCCTTCGCGGTCTCGCTGGGCGCGATACCCGCAACGTGATTTGATTACGTTCGCGCGAACGTGGGTGCCGGGCTAACCACGTGGTACGGGATCCGGATTGCTTCCTGCTCTCTACGCGGCCACGTTGATCGAAACGTGCATGCCCAATCGGTGGGCCATATCGACCAGGCTGTCCAGGCGAAAATCGTTGATCTTTCCTTTTAACAGGGCACTAACCCGCGGTTGGGTGATATGCAGCACCTCGGCAGCTTGGGTTTGCGTCAGTCCCTGATTCTTAATCCGTTCTGCGATTTCCATCATCAATTCAGAGCGTAGCTTCAGGTTCTCCTGACGTACAGGGTCGTCCTCGAGCGCATCCCAGACACTGGTGAACTGGTCATTCTTACTCATCGCTCATACCTCATTCTGAAGCTGCTTCAGTGCCTGCTTTGCAGCCTCGATATCGTGCTTTCTGGTCTTCTGGGTCTTCTTCTGAAACGCATGCAGGACGTAAATGGCATCTGCAAATTTCGTTACGTAAATCACCCGATACTGTCCCTCATGCATAATTCGGATCTCCCGAACGCCTGATCCGATCGCTGGCATTGGTTTCCAGTCGGTAGGCTCCAGCTCGTGTTGGACCCGATCTAGCTGATAACCGGTCTCACGCTTGGCGGCTGCCGGGAAGCTGCGAATTACTTCGAGAGAGCGGCCACAGAACCGGATGGCTTTCATTTCGTGAATATATCTCTACAGGTATAATTATTCAAGTACAGATATAGCTCTCGCTCGGTAACAATGCAGCCTTGTTCGGCTTACGGATGCCTCGGGAGGATCGGAGCACGGTAGCTTCTCGCATGGTGATGGACACGATCTGGACACGATTGCTTTCTAACGAATTGAAAAACTTAGAAACATCGAAGGTTCGAATCCCTCCCTCTCCGCCAATTATTCAATAAAAACAAAAAGGTGCGTAGTTAAGAAGACCCTCGATACGGCTTTTGTCAGATCGCAAAAGACTACTTAAGTCAATTGGTTGTGGCGACGCCGTTCCGGCAAGAGGCCGCGATTCCTCGATACGCGCCCCAACATACCTCATGCCACCCCAAATGACTTATTGCGCTTCGGCACTAGTGACGGGAGCCAGGTTCTTTGCGTTTCCAGGTTCTTTGCGTTTCTGGTGATCTTGAGTAACGAGATCGACGGCTTGTTCACGCCGTCGATGGCAGAACGTACCTGTGACGGATCATAGTGTGCGACCGCTTGTTTTTTCTCCGTAGAACAGCGCGCCTTCGGTTTGTTGAGCCGTGCGATAGCCGGTACAGGCGACCAATCGTACATTCGAGAATCCGGCTTCCTCCATGAGTGCTATGAATTCGTTGGGCTCGAGCGTTCCGGAAACACAATTGGCCCAGGATTCATCGCTAGCGCAGCAGACAGCGCTGCCTTCGGATGGATCTCTGACCATGTCTGCTATCTGAATGCGCCCACCGGCACGGAGTACACGGTAGGCCTCTGCCAATACGCGCTTTTTGTCATGGGATAAATTGATAGCGCCGTTGGAAAGGACGAAGTCCGCTGTTGCGGTGTCCACCGGCAGACTTGTCATATCCGCTTCGTGGAATTCCAAATTGAAAAGTCCGCAGGCCGATGCGTTGCCACGAGCCTTGGTGATCATCGCCGGTGTGCAGTCGATGCCGATGACTCGACCTTCGCTGCCAACGAGCAAGGCCGCGACGCAAGCATCTGCTCCTGCTCCACAGCCCAGATCGACAACCGTCTCACCGGGTTCGATAGGGCCGATCGAGAAAGGGTTGCCCACCGCAGCCGCGGACTCCCACACAACATCGGGGATGGCGCGCAGCCATTCGTCGGCATAACCGAGTATTCGGGCATTGTCTTTTCCCTTACCCCAACCGAAGTCTTTCTCAGGTGTTTCGGCGAGTTCAGTGTAAAGCGTCCGGATCTGATCCAGATGCGAAGCATCCGCTCCGGGTTTGTTGCCAGTGCTCATTTTGTCTGCTCCGGGGACGCGCCCCCGACCCGTTGACGGTACACAAGACGCATCAGCCACAAGATGATGGGGGGTATCAACAGCCACTGCAGGAAGGGCGTGCCACCGATGTTGAGCACGGGGACAATGGGCATCAGATCGGTGTAGCCCCAAGTGCCCTTGATGCGGACATTGTGTATTTCGCTGTAGACCGTATAAGCCACACCGGCGACGGTAAACAGAATCCCGCTGGTGAACGCGCTGTGCAGGTACCGGTAGCGGTCGCGGCGGATGAGTGCAGTGAGTTCGTACAGTATCAGTAGAATGACCAGATCCCCCAGCGTGCAATGGGCGAGGCCATATAGAATGTAGCCCCAGTCGTTCTGGTGCCATACGGTGTAAAGGGGAAACTGGGCGATCCCCCACAACAGTTGCAGCGGCAACGCCAGTATTATCAGTCTGATTTCGGGCAAGTCGAGCGAGCTAAGCGGAACGTCTTGATCTGCTGACACCGTGCGCGGGCCCGGGCGGGGGCGCTGGAGCAAGAGCACAGCTAGCAACGCCGCCATAAAAGCAATCCCCGCGAATAATGTGAGTTCCCCCCATTCGAGATGCCCCATGTGAAATGGGGCGTGCATCGATGATTCCATGGTCGAATCCCCTTCTCAGCGCACTGATGAACAGACGCTCCACCGCATTGTCACCGCAGCTGGCGCGGCACGCATGTCGAGAGATAATAAATGCCGCACAATGGCTCCCGGTGCTGTCCGATCATGTTTTTACACATGGGAGGGTGACCTGAAATCGAGTATGGCCTGCGGTGGATGCCACGTCGATGTTCCCGCCGTGGGCCTCGACGATTGATTTGACAATGGCCAGGCCGAGGCCGGTGCTGTTGCCGTCGCGCTGTCTGGACGGGTCGACGCGATAGAATCGGTCGAAGATCTTGTGGAGATGCTCAGGCGGAATACCAACGCCGGGGTTCTCGACCGAGATGCTGACCTTGCCGTCCTCGGTTGTACCGAGTCCCACCCTGACGGCTTCGCCGTGTGCCGTGTACCGGATGGCATTGGACAGGAGGTTGCCCAGCGCACGCTGCAACATCAGGCGGTCCCCGGAAACAGTGGCCCTGCCTTTCAGTTGCAGTGTTACCCCGCGCTCTTCCGCCCAGCCCTCGTAATACTCGAACAGTGCACGCACTTCCCCGGCCAGATCTATATCAGACACGTTCTTGCTGATCGGTCCGCTGTCCGTCTGTGCCAGGAAGAGCATGTCACCGACCATTTGTGCCATATGTTCATATTCCTCCATGTTCGAGTAGAGTATTTCCCGGTATTCGTCCGTGGTGCGCGCCCGGGACAGGGCCACCTGTGTCTGGGTCATCAGATTGGTAATCGGTGTGCGAAGCTCGTGGGCGATATCGGCGTTGAAATCCGAGAGCCGATGGAATGCCCCATCCACACGCTGCAGCATTCCATTGAATGAGACCGCGAGGTCTTTCAATTCTACAGGC
This sequence comes from uncultured Gammaproteobacteria bacterium, assembly GCA_963695455.1. Taxonomy (GTDB): domain Bacteria; phylum Pseudomonadota; class Gammaproteobacteria; order DSM-19610; family DSM-19610; genus Thiogranum. The sequence continues at coordinate 3,765 of CAVOGN010000008.1, forward strand.
ATGGATTCGGGCGACAGACGGGTATTTAGGTCATCGGCGCTGATGCGCCGGACTCGCGCGACGATATCATGCAGCGGCGCAATGCCTTGCCGCACCGCGATCCAGCCCATGACGGACATGATAATGATGCTGGTGAGTATCATGACCCACAGGGTCTGGTGGAAGTGCTCCAGGAACTGAAGGTGATAATCGATCTGTACGGCGATGGCTATGGTATGGGGTTTGACGTTGGCGACAGCCGTCTGTTCAGCCTTGTGGCTGATCAGTACACGGTAACTGTGACTTCCGTGGTTCCACCGGTGCACCTGGCTGTTGGCGGGATCTGGGTCAGGCGGGTTTGCAGCAAGAACTGTGAGGTCGGGTCCGCTACTGGCATAAATGACCTCGTTGTCCTCGCCGAGAATACACATGGAAGCCCGGTGATGGCCTACGAGAATATCCTCGAACCTGCGCTCAGCCGCGGCAAGGTCATCTGCGAAGTGATCGTCGGCCAGCACTTCTTCTACGGCTTGTTCGATTACCGACAGCTCAGCAATATCGCCAGCCTCGAAATGCTGCTCTGTCGACTGGTTTATGAGCCAGCCGAATACTGCGAAGATGACCGTTGCTGTGGCGCTGAACAGCAGGGTCAGACGCATGGCGAGGGAAGGAGGCCAGCGCATGCTCCGTTCAGCTTTCGCCGGAGGTGTCGAGCATGTAGCCCATACCGCGAACCGTTCGGATAAGTTTGCGTTCGAACGTATCATCGATCTTGATGCGCAGCCGTCGTATGGCGACATCGATGACGTTGGTGTCACTGTCAAAGTTCATGTCCCACACCTGCGAAGCGATCAGGGAGCGGGGCAATACCTCATCCCGATGCCGTAACAGCAGTTCCAGCAGCGCAAACTCCCTGGCAGTGAGCGGGATGCTCTGACCTGCGCGTTTGGCGCGCCGGCTCATCAGGTCCAGCTCGAGATCGGCGGCTGTCAGCGTGGTTTCCATCGCTGTGTTGGCACCGCGCCGCAGCAGGGTGCGCACCCGTGCCAGCAGCTCGGCAAATGCAAACGGCTTGACCAGGTAGTCATCAGCACCCAGCTCCAGCCCCTTGACGCGGTCGGCGACACTGTCGCGTGCGGTAAGAAACAGGACGGGTGTCTTCCGACTCGCCTGGCGCAGCGACTTGAGAATTTGCCAGCCGTCGATATCCGGCAACATGACATCGAGGATGAGCAGGTCGTACTGCTCTGTCATGGCGAAGTGGTAGCCGTCCAGGCCGTTGCGGGCAGAATCGACCACATAGCCCGCCTCGCTAAGCCCCTGGCGAAGATAGTCACTGATTTTCTTCTCGTCTTCGACGATCAGGATTTTCATGGGCAGTCTATGGCGTTTCTGACTGGTTTACTCTGCCTGGTAAAACGGCAATCACTGTGTGGGTGCTCCGGATTCCCCAGGTTCCGACACCGGGTATCGAGCGTACCCCGGCCGTGCTGTCAGAGAAATGACAGATTGATGACAAGATTGTAATGGTTGCGTCATGCCATGGACAGCGAGCCATTGCTATCGTGCATGCGAACAGGGTCGTGAGGGGCATTGAACCGGCCTGACATGGCGGTCCGCAAAGGCGTGATGGATAACTGCAGGACAAACCAGTATGAAGCCCGGTTACAACTCTACACTGATACTGCCCGATGTGCCGCGAAGGCGGTTCCTCCAGGGTCTGGCCGCCTGTGGCGTCATGCTGGGTCTGCCGCCCTGGACCGGTGCGGCCGTTGCCCGGGAAGTAACACGCACGGTTAGCGGCCATGTTCCCGTGCTTCAAGGCCGGGAATTCGATCTCACCATCGCCGAAACGCCGGTCAATTTCACAGGCACGCCGCGTATGGCCACGACCATCAACGGGTCGATCCCGGGGCCCGTCCTGCGGTGGCGTGAGGGCGATACCGTGACGCTGCGTGTGACCAACCGCCTGTCCGAGTCTTCGTCCATCCACTGGCACGGGATCATTCTGCCCTTCAAAATGGATGGAGTGCCGGGTATCAGCTACCCGGGTATCGCCGCCGGGGAAACCTTCGTGTATCGCTTCAAGGTGCAGCAGTCGGGCACCTTCTGGTATCACTCGCATACCGGTTTCCAGGAACAGACCGGCATGTACGGTGCCATCATCATCGATCCTGCCGACGGAGAGCGGGTGCGGGCCGACCGCGACTACGTCGTGCAGTTGTCCGACTGGACTGACGAAGACCCGATGGCGGTTTTCGGCAAGCTCAAGAAACAGAGCGATTATTATAATTTCAATGAGCCGACCGCCGTCGGATTTTTCAGGACGTAGCGGACCGCGGACTTGGCGCCGCACTGGATAAACGGCGCATGTGGAACCGGATGCGCATGAGCCCGGCCGACCTGGCCGACGTCTCCGGCTATACCTACACCTATCTCATGAACGGCGCCACGCCGGCGGCCAACTGGACAGGGCTGTTCGGACGCGGTGAGCGCGTCAGCTGCGCTTCATCAACTCGGCGGCCATGACTTTCTTCGATGTGCGCATTCCCGAGCTGAAGATGACGGTTGTCTCGGTCGATGGCCAGGCGGTTGAGCCGGTCACAGTCGACGAGGTCCGCCTTGGTGTGGCCGAGACCTGCGACGTGATCGTAGAGCCCAGAGATGACCATGCGTACACGATTTTTGCGCAATCGATGGACCGCACCGGGTTTGCGCGCGGGACATTGGCGCCGCGCGCCGGTATGACAGCCGAGGTTCCGGCCCTGGATGTGCCCGAACGGCTTGGCATGGTGGACATGATGGGTGCCATGGCGCACGGTGGCATGACAGGGATGGATGCTATGAATCACGCTGCACATGCCATGCGCCCCGGGATGAACATGGGGGGTATAGATCACAGCGCCCATGCGATGCGCGTTGGTATGGACATGACGGCCGCTCCGATACGGGCGCATCACGCCAGTACGGAGTACGGGGCCAGCGTCGACATGCGGGTCGATTACCCGCGCACCAATTTGGACGACCCCGGCATCGGCCTGCGCGACAACGGTCGGCGGGTGCTGACCTATGCCGATCTGCACACCCTCGGTGGGCCGCTGGACACCCGCGGCGCCGAGCGCGAGATCGAACTGCATCTGACCGGCAACATGGAGCGCTACAGCTGGTCTCTCGACGGCCTGGAATTCGGCAGATCCACGCCGGTGCATTTTCGCCACAACGAACGTCTGCGCGTGGTGCTGGTGAATGACACGATGATGACGCACCCGATGCACCTGCACGGGATGTGGAGCGAGCTGGAAAACCCGGACGGCAGTTTCCAGGTGCGCAAACACACCATCAGTGTGCAACCGGCCCAGCGTGTGAGTTTCCTGGTGACAGCCGATGCGCTGGGCCGCTGGGCCTGGCATTGCCATCTGCTCTATCACATGGACGCGGGCATGTTCCGCCAGGTGGTCGTGGCGTGAGCACCGTGCCGGGCAGTCAACGGATGGGCACTACACCGATCCAAAGTGCGATCGGGCAGGCTGGTCCGGGCTATGACGGCAGCATGGTTTGTGAGTTCCGCGGCTGCGGCACAGGACCAACCCGCACCTGATCCCCACACAGGGCATCAGATGATGAGTGCTCCGACAACGCCGTCAAGTTCCGCTGGCGATGCCGACGGCGATAACGGTGCATCAGCCGGCATGACAGGTGGCATGGACATGGGCTCTATGCAGGGTGGTTCAGCCCCGCCCGATGCGCGCGATCCGCATGCTTATGCCGACGGTTACGATTTCGGACCGTATCAGATGAGGATGGCGGACACGCACAGCCTGGCGTCGTTGCTCGTGGACCGGCTGGAGACCGCGCGCGGCGACGGCAACAGTTTCACGGCATACGACCTCCAGGCCTGGTACGGGCGTACCTACGACCGCGCCGTGCTGAAAGCCGAGGGCGATATCGATAGTAACAAAATCGCAGATGCGCGCACTGAAATTTTATGGGGCCATGCAGTGGCGGCTTACTGGGACACGCAGCTCGGCGTACGCCTCGACGGCGGGGAAGGGCCCAACCGGGGCTGGCTGGCATTCGGCGTGCAGGGGCTGGCGCCCTATTGGTTTGAGATGGATATCACCGGTTACCTCGGTGATGAGGGACGTACCGCCCTGCGGATCGATACGGAGTACGAGTTGCTGTTAACGCAGAAGCTGATTCTGCAGCCGCGCGTGGAAGCGAATGCCTATGGCAAGAGCGATCCCAGACGCGGTGTGGGCAGCGGTTTGTCCGACTTCACCGCAGGGTTGCGCCTGCGCTACGAGATCCGGCGCGAGTTCGCCCCTTACCTCGGTGTTGAGTGGGCGCGCCGCTTCGGCGATACGCAGGATCTGGCGAAAGATGCTGGCGAAGAGGCGAGCGAAACACGGTTCGTCGCGGGGTTGCGGTTCTGGTTTTAGGCGTGTGTGGTGGGTGTTGCGACGAATACCACAACGCCATGGAGGGCGCGCTGCTCGACTGGGCGGGCAAGCCGGATAGCTATTCGGTGTGCTACCTGATCGAGTCCTTCCGTGCCAATACAGGCGAAACCAGCGTTAAGGAGGTATGTCATGAATCGGGATAGTAAGTGGCTGTGGGTTGTGTTGGGTGCATTGGTATTCTGGTCCTCCGTTAGCCTTGCTGTTGAACCAAAAAAGCCGAAGCCACCAGCGTTTTCGATTGACAACGATCCGGCCGAGGTTCTCCATGAGTACCCACTGGGAACCGTAACCGAGCTGGAGGCGTTTTCCTATCATGGTAGCCCGGTTCACAAGATTACCTTGCCAAACGGAAAGGAGGGCTGGTTGTACCTGATCGGAGAACAGGCAGGGGTGCCCAACGTTTACGTGCTGGAATTCTCCGGTGACGGCATGGTGATAGATGTGTTGCACAAGAGTTACCGTTACAAGATTGATCACTCGGCGATGCAATATCAGTACCTGCAATACGTGGATGCGACTGTGAAACATCTGGGCCCGCGCCCGGGCGAGGAGCCGGGATTGCCGGGGAGGTGAGAACCCATGCTGCACAAGATTGACAGTGAGGCCAACCGGCCGGGAGTGACTGATCCCGTCTGCGGTATGCAAGTGGCTGCTGACAGCGAACACAGGCACACGCATGAAGGAACGGAGTATCTGTTCTGCAGCGCATCTTGCCACGACAAGTTTGTCGCGAGGCCGGGAAAATATCTGCATTCTGACCAGCCGGAATCGACAGCGGAAACCCGCGCCGCAGACAACTGCGCGGATGACAGCTGTGATATCGGCGCCGTGTATTACACCTGTCCCATGCATCCGGACGTCCGACAGACGGGGCCGGGGTCCTGTCCCAAGTGCGGCATGGCACTGGAAGCGGTATCCGAACCAATACCGACGACCCGCACGGAATATACCTGTCCCATGCACCCGGAGATTGTGCAGGACGGGCCGGGCAATTGCCCCAAGTGTGGCATGGCACTGGAACCGCGCAGTGTTTCCGTTGAGGAGAGAAACGAAGAACTCATCGACATGACCCGGCGCTTCTGGGTGAGCAGTGTGCTTGCCCTGCCCGTGTTTGTGCTGGCAATGATTGCCGATCTGGCGCCGACATTACTCCCGGCCGGCTTCAGCATGCAGGGCGTGCAATGGACTGAATTCATACTTGCTACGCCGGTCGTGATCTGGGGCGGCTGGCCGTTTTTTGTGCGCGGTGTGAAATCCGTCGTCACCTGGAACCTGAATATGTTTACGCTGATTGGGCTGGGTGTTTCTGTCGCCTGGACCTACAGCACGGTTGCCTTGCTGTTTCCGGGCATCTTTCCCGCGATCATGCAAATGGAAGGCGGGCGCGTGGATGTTTACTTCGAGGCAGCCGCCGTCATTACAGCGCTGGTACTGCTGGGACAGGTGCTGGAATTGCGCGCCCGCAGCCAGACCAACGCAGCCATCAAGCTGCTGCTCGGACTGGCGCCCAAGAGTGCGCGCATGGTACGAGATAACGGGACTGAGGAAGACATTCCGCTGGAGCAGGTTCAGCCGGGCGATATATTGCGTGTACGCCCCGGTGAAAAAATACCGGTGGACGGCGTGGTCACGGATGGTAACAGCTCGGTGGATGAATCCATGGTGACCGGTGAACCCATCCCGGTAGAAAAGAGCGTCGGTGAAAAGCTGATTGGTGCGACGGTGAATGGCACCGGTAGTCTGTTGATGCAGGCGGAAAAGGTTGGCACCGATACCCTGTTGTCACAGATTGTACGCATGGTCAGCGAGGCGCAACGCTCCCGAGCACCGATACAAAAACTGGCGGATGTTGTGGCCGGTTATTTCGTGCCGGCGGTGGTCATTGCTGCTGTCATTACATTCGTCGTGTGGAGTTTCTGGGGGCCGGAGCCGCGCCTGGCACATGCCATCGTCAATGCCGTGGCGGTACTGATCATTGCATGCCCCTGTGCGCTGGGTCTGGCCACGCCCATGTCCATCATGGTGGGCACCGGCAAGGGGGCGTCCCTGGGTGTCCTCATTAAGAATGCCGAGGCGCTGGAGATCATGGAGAAGATCAATACCATTGTGGTGGACAAGACCGGCACCCTGACCGAAGGCAAACCCAGGCTGGTCGCGGTACAGGCCATTGACGGATTTTCAGAAGATGAGGTGTTGCAGCTTGCCGCGAGTCTTGAGCGTGCCAGTGAACACCCGTTGGCCGAGTCGATTGTGCGAGGCGCAGAAGACCGGGGCATGACCCTCAGCCAGACGGGTGATTTTGCGTCTGTTACCGGCCAGGGCGTGACCGGAAATGTCAATGGACGAACGGTGGCTCTGGGTAACATCAGGCTGCTTGAAGAGCTCGGCTTCGATCCGGGTGATTTGCCGCACCGGGCGGAGGCGGGGCGCTCAGAGGGGCAGACGGTCATGTTTGTCGCTATTGACGGCCGTGCCGCCGGGATCATCGGTGTCGCGGACCCCATCAAGGACTCCACGCCAGAGGCTATCCGTGACCTGCACGCAGAAGGTGTCGAGGTGGTCATGCTGACCGGCGACAGCCGCACCACAGCGACGGCGGTGGCCGGCAAGCTGGATATCGACCGGGTTGAGGCGGAAGTCCTGCCGGACCAGAAGGCGGAAATTGTCAAGAAGACTGCAGGCCGAAGGCCGTATTGTTGCGATGGCCGGTGACGGGATCAATGACGCGCCGGCGTTGGCACAGGCCCATGTGGGTATAGCCATGGGTACCGGCACCGATGTCGCTATGGAGAGCGCCGGCGTCACGCTGGTGAAGGGTGACCTGCGCGGCATTGTGCGGGCACGGCGCTTGAGCCGCAAGGTGATGCGTAATATCCGCGAAAACCTGTTTTTTGCCTTTGTCTACAATTCGCTGGGGGTGCCGGTTGCGGCCGGGGTGCTCTACCCGGTGTTCGGGTTGCTGCTGTCGCCGATTATCGCCGCCGCCGCCATGAGTTTCAGTTCGGTGTCGGTGATTGGCAATTCACTGCGATTGCGCAATGCGCGCATCTGATCAAGTCTGTGGAGGCATGACCTGCATGGAGAGGGTGGCTGGATTGGAGGTGGTATGTGGATTTTCTGGATTCTGCTGATCGTGGTGGTTGTCGTCCTCGTCAAGGCTTTCAGCGGGCGTAGCCCGGACTCACCGGCGGAACGACATGAAACTCCGCTGGAGATCCTGAAGGCTCGCTATGCGCGGGGCGAAATCAATGAGGAGGAATTCGAACGCCGGCGGCGCGAGCTCGAAAAGTAGAATGTGGCCTGACCGACGGGAGGAACTGCTATGGAGCTGGATTTTTGCAAAGTCACTGCCATCATCCGTCCCGATTGCCTGGAAAAGGTGGAGGAGGCGTTACGGAGACTGGATGTACCGGGTGTGAGCGTCACTAAGGTCAACGGTAATGGCGAGCATGCCGATTTGATGGATACGGTTCAATGTCTTACCGGGCCGGGACCAACCGGCAAGTAAGACGGGTGGGATTGTGTGGAGCATTGCGCTCGCAGCGTTCACTTGCACAAGGGGCCCACCAGAACCCAGTAAACACCACGGGGAGGCACATCATCATGAACAAGCTGACCAACAGTGGCCTTGCAGCACTGGGGCTGGTCATGACCTGCACAGTGCAGGCCGCCAGTTTCTTCCACGCGGCACCGTATGATTTTCTGTTCGGAAACCACATTGATACGCACCAGGAGACCAATCTGACCGTGAATGACGACACGGGCGAACCGGAGAGTCTGCTCGGCAAGTTCTATATCATCTTCACGGGAGACACCGATCCGGTATCGGGTCTGCCGATTGCGCGGCATCCGCGCGGGCTGGCGAGCGACGGTTCGCATGACGAACGCTGCGGTATCACCGTCAAGTGTGTGGTCGGCTGGGAGATGCGCGGCTTGCCGGGCGCGGCGAAGTTCGTCTCTCACAGCGGCGTGAATGGCGACGACCATCCGATCTGGCTGGTGAACCGTGCCGAGGAAGCCCTTGCTCCTGCCCCGGGGATGGTGATTCCGCAGGATGGCTATCATAGCCACTTCCACTGGATCACGACGACGAGCACGGATCCCCGCGCCGGCAGGGTCTCGCTTGCATGTGACAAGAACAACGCCGGCGAGCTGGAAACCGCGGCGCCGACCGCGGTCAATGAGGTGTGCCAGGGCTGGTTCCTGCAGATCACCGCCAAGAAGAAGTTCGCGTTCGAGCACGGCGGAGAGATCATCCCGATCCGCAATGGCGCGGACATCCGCAGCCATCTGAATATAGTCACCAACTACAAGCCGTGGCCTGATGGTACTATCACGACGACACGGGACTAGTGCCGGCAACGATGAACTTCGACAATTGTGTGAACGATGCCAAGGTCGCTGGGAATAAGACTTTTATAGTGTTCTGGCGATTTTGGCGCGTCGCTGACTACGGCCACTATGGCTGAATAGATGCCTGGCCCAATGGACCAGATATGCAGATCAGCAATTCGGTTGTCGTCAACACTTTCGATGGCGGCTCGAGTGCGTTCGAGCATGACGCCAGGGGCCTGATGATCGAGCAGTATGCCGCTGGTATCGCGGATTAAGCCCAAAGACCACCGCGCCACCAGAATGGCACCGACGATACCCATTGCCGGGTCCATCCAGTTCAAGCCCAGGAACTTGCCTGCGAGCAGGGCAAAAATTGCCAGCAAGGAGGTTAGCGCGTCTGCCAGCACGTGAAGGTAGGCGGCCCGGAGGTTGTGATCTGCATGTGTATGGCTATGATGGTGTGGATCTCCGTGCTGGTGGTTATGGTCATGATGATGGCCGCCTAACATGATCATGCTGACGCCATTGACCAGCAGACCCATAAATGCAACTACAATGGCTTGATCGAAGGCAATGGCAACTGGATTAAAGAAGCGGGTGATGCTTTCCCATGCCATCAGGAGTGCGAAGAGGGCGAGCAACACAGCGCTCGTATAACCAGCAAAGGCATTGACCTTGCCAGTCCCAAAACAGAAACGCGAATCTGCGGCGCACCGACGCGTATAGATATAGGCCACGGTCGTGATGCCGAGGGCGGCTGTATGAGAGCCCATATGCAAACCGTCGGCAAGCAGAGCCATTGAGCCGTAGGCGAGCCCCGTAGCGATCTCGACTACCATCATCGTCGCGGTGATGAATATTACCCAAAGGGTACGGCGCTCACCCGGTTTGACCTTATCCTGGCCGAAGACATGTTCGTGTTGCCATTGATGCGTGGTTTTAGTGTGCATTTCATCTCGCATTAGGTTGGTCGGGCTTCAGGCGCCGGCGTAGCTACCGCCGATCCATAGGCCAGGCGATGTGTCGTTGCCGGCGTGGGAACGGGACAACTCGAGTAATACGCAAATGGCCTACAACAGCAAACGATAGCCGGTCTCTCAAAAGGTGCATCGGGCCCCGGAGCGAGAAAAGGCCGAGTTCGCGCGTTTTGACGAAGAAAACGATGTTGACGACGCGGTAGCAGAATAGAAACAAAAAAACTCGCGGCTATCATCATCGTCGTGCGCCATACGACAGCCGCACGCCACAGTAAGTAAATTTGTATAACGCCAGGGGCAGAGTTATTTTCCTCGCGCATGTACGGTTTGAAAAGCGCCAAGGTTTGGATAACTACCAGGCGACACGTCTGAATGCGGGGGCAGCGTATGACGCGGACTCCATGCTTGCTCGGTTGATTAACGATAATATCGACATGACATCTCGTTAAGCGTCGTGCGGGACTTTTGGGGGATTAGTGGTGCATTGTCCTGCAATGTGGTGCGATGTGAGCAACGGACGCCCCGACAACTGCATGATTCCAAAAGATTGATAGCGACAGAGGCTGGCCACGAACCGGATAAGGGGTCATTTCAAGTGCACCCCGGATGAATTAACTGACGTTAGCGGGGTCCGCATTGATGGCTGCTCGATTTCAGACGTACCATTAGACGCGATTTGGACACGACGGCTCAGTAACGTATTGAAAAATAGACAAACACCGAAGGTTGGAATCCCTCCCTCTCCGCCAAATGATTGAAAAACAATACAATAAATTAAGAAAAAGCCCTTGATACGGTAGCCATCCTCTCTCGCGGCATTTAGATCAATCAGTGAGTTACCCGCTGACGAAGGCGCCAGAATCCCCGATTCTGGCAAAAGCTGTCACGCGGCCCGTCACTCCATGCCAACCCATACCAATTAACACTTCAGTTTTGTCAGCCTGTGATCGAGAGTTCGTGGGCTTCGTTGTCTATGCAAGAACGGCCCCCTTTGTCGCCTTCGCGGTCTCGCTCGGCGCGATAGTCGCAACGTGATGTGATTGTTCGCACGTTCGCCTGAACGTGGGTGGCCGGGCCGGCCACGTAGTTCAGGATCTCTATTGCGTCCTTAGGCTTCAGCCCAAGCGCTGTTGGATCAGGGATGGGCGTTCGCCAATACGTGTGACCATCCTAGGTGGCATTGGCATCAATCCCGACAGGCGCCGGGCAGCTACTTTGCGTAATCAAGAACGACTTCGAAGTAATTACAGAAATGTCAGGGAGGCATCGCGCATGCTTTGGCTGAACGCGCTGATTGAGTTCCTTTCAAATTGGAAGAAAGAAAAGGGCTCTGACCCCTTTTCCCGTGTGCCGTGTTGCGTGAGGGGGCCGCAGCTGGCGCAAGGCGTCCAGCTGCGGCAAGGCTGATGGTCAGGGGGTGGGGACTTCAGGCCTAACCTTCGTCAATTCCGCTGTCGATCGGGTTGTGGATCACCTCGTGCAACCGGCTGCCAGGAACAACGGACGAGAGGATTTCGATATCCTCCTGCTCGGCAGCGCGCATGGCCTGGTCGTACATCTTTCCAGTGGCAAGAATCTGCAGTTCGTAGTTACTCATGACCTGTCTCCTCGGGGTGGATGTGTTGAGAGCACTTACCGCTGCTCTGGAACCCAAGTATAAACAAAAAATCTAGTTTGTCTAGGACAAAATGCGTTATTATTACACTCACTAACCGTAGGGGGATGGCGCATGGCTGAGAATACGGCGACAAACCAGGGCAATTATTCAATCGGTATCGTCGAGCGCGATACGGGCATTGGACGCGACACGTTGCGGATCTGGGAACGCCGTTACGGGTTTCCCGAGCCGGTGCGCAACGAAAAGGGCGAGCGCGTGTATTCAGATAGCCAGGTGCGGCGCCTGCAACGGGTGCGGCGCTTGCTGGACCAGGGTCTGCGCCCGGGTAAAGTGCTACCACTTGGCGAAGACGCCCTGCATCGACTCGAAGCCAGCCTGTTACCCCAGGCACCGCAACAGGCGGACGCGGCCATCCATGAGCTGGTTGACGCGGTCCGTTGCGCCGATACCGGCAAAGTCGAGTCGCTGCTGCAAACCCGGTACCGGAATCAGGGGATGCAGCGTTTCGTTGTAGAGACCGTCACTCCCTTGCTGAGCACCGTGGGTGAACTCTGGGCCGGCGGGAGGCTGCAGATTTTTCAAGAGCACTTTCTGTCCGACCAGTTGATTCGTTTCCTCAATACCGAGATTGCCAAGTTGCAGAAAGCAGGCGGGAGACCGCTGGTGTTGTTGGCAACGCTTCCCGGTGAAGAACATACGCTGGGCCTGCTGATGGTGTTTGCCATGCTTTCGTCACACGGTGTTTCCGCGGTCAACCTCGGTGGTGAAGTCCCGATGGATCAGATTGCCCAGGCGGTGCAACAGTTCCGCGCCGATGTTGTTGGCGTTACGTTCAGCGGTTCGTATCAGTACACCAATATCCGGCCGCACTTGCTCGAGTTGCGCCAGTTGCTACCCGCGCATGTGGAAATTTGGGCAGGAGGGGAGGGTGTACGCCGCCTGCGAAAGCTGCCGGCGGGTGTGACTAAGTACAATTCACTGAAAAAGCTTCCCGTGTGAACTCACGACCCTATCGGTATTACGGGGACCTGACTTTCTGATCGCCAATCATGGACTCGCTCACACAACTTGCATTAGGCGCGGCCGTTGGTGAAGCCACTGCCGGGCGTCAGCTTGGCCGCCGTGCCATACTCTGGGGTGCGATCTGCGGCACGCTTCCCGACCTTGACGTGTTCGTGCCTCTCGGCGACGCGGTACGCGATTTTACCTACCACCGCAGCGCGAGCCATTCATTGTTCGTGTTGGCGGCGTTAACCCCGCTGGTCGCCTGGCTGATTGTCAGGATACACCCCGAAACGGTTGCGCATCGACGACGCTGGTTCGCGCTGGTCTATCTGGTGTTTGCGACCCACGTACTGCTGGACAGCTTTACGGTGTACGGCACCCAGATCTTCTGGCCTTTCGTTACGACGCCGATGACCTGGTCGACCATCTTCATCATAGACCCGCTGTACACGGTGCCGTTGCTGGTCGGCGTCCTGGCGGCTTTGATTGCTGCGCGTCGTTGCTCGTGGGGCCACACGGCCAACACCGTCGGACTGGTACTCAGTACTGGCTATTTGGCGTGGACGCTGGGTGCGAAACTGCACGTTGAGCATGTCGCACGGAGTTCTCTGCTGAGCCAGGATATGGTCACGACACGGGTGCTGACCACCCCGACGCCGTTCAACAGCTTGTTGTGGCGAATTCTGGCGATCGATGACAACCGTTACTACGAAGGTTTCTATTCGCTGCTCGACGGCGCCGACCCGGTTGAGTATGCGTCCCGGCCGCGCAAACTGGAGCTGTTAGAACCTCTGCGCGACAGCTGGGCGGTGCAGCGGTTGCAGTGGTTCACCAAAGAGTTTTACGCCGCTGATTCAATAGACGGCGACGTTGTCATGACCGATCTGCGCATGGGATTTGAGCCCCAGTATGTATTTCGTTTCAAGGTCGGGGAAATGGACAATCCCCACCCACACCCGGCGCCCGTCGAGCGGGTGCCGGGCATTCGCAGTTTTGAGCGTCTCCAATGGGTGTGGGCGCGCATATGGGATCCACAGGCGCGTTAGCGCAACATTCTCGGGCCAAACTGTCCAGTGGCTGTGGTCGCGCGATGCCGTAGCCCTGTGCAAAATCGACACCAGAAACCGGGAAAACCGGGGTCAGAACACAGTTTCTGCTGATGTGCCGGCTCAAAACCTGGTTAATTGAAAAAAACCGAACGGTCCCTCGCTCAAGTTGCTTAACCTGGTCGACACGAAGGGCCTGGAAACCCTCGCCTGACCACTCAAGAACTGGATCGCAAATCTGAAAACGGCATCAGGCGCTGTTAGCCGGGTATGTCAGGGAAAATTGAGCGAGGTGGGACCAGAATTTGGCGACATCATGACAGCATAGACAGATAAGATATTGAAACATAAAGAAAGGCCGAAGGTTCGAATCCCTCCCTCTCCGCCAACTGATTGAAAAAGAATAAAATAAATCTCTGAAAAGCCCTCGATACGGTAGCCATTCGCTCTCGCGATATTTCTATCAATCAGTCGGTTAGTCGCTGACGAAGGCGCCGGAATCCTCGATTTTGGCAAAAGCTGTCACACGGCGCGTCACTCCACACCAACCCATACTGATGAAGCCCTGAGTCTTGCCAGCCTCCGGTGCACGTGTCCTGGGGGCTTGCCGGGCCTACTTTTGGGCTCACAGATCGTCGAGCCCCTGCTAGCGTTGCGCGGACTCGACGCCGGTGCCTAAGGCGGCATGAGTAAGAATACGCAGGGAAGTAGAGGTCGCCCGTCCAGTTTGCATCCGACCTTCGTGATACTGCCCGTCGCGACGCTGTCTGCGCTGACGGTGGGTAGGTCACGAGCTGGCTGAACTCTGATCCGCCTGCTAGTCTGACGTTCAGGCCGAACTCGCAAGGATGCGATTATGTTGCCGTTGCCGGCTGGCAGGGAAGCCAGTGCCGACGTTGCTGCGCGTGTGTATGTGCGCCATCGCCCGGAGCGCAGCCTTCTTTACCAGATCGTCGAAGAATACTGTCCCGCGTTCGTGTCCCATCTGGCGGCACAGGGCACGGCATTGCCGGGCTATGTCCAGCGGGAATTCGAGAATTACCAAAAGTGCGGTCGTCTGGAGCACGGTTTCCTGCGGGTACGTTGCGATAGCTGTCACGCCGAACACCTGGTTGCATTCAGCTGCAAGCGCCGCGGCTTCTGTCCCAGCTGTGGGGCGCGGCGTATGGTCGAGAGTGCGGCCCTGCTGGCGGATGAAGTCTTTCCCGAGCAGCCTGTGCGCCAATGGGTGCTGAGCTTTCCGTATCCGTTACGTTCCCTGTTCGCGAGCCGCCCGGCCATCATGGGCCAGGTGCTCGGTATCGTCTACCGCTGCATTGCAACGCGCCTGGTCAAGAAGGCTGGGTTTTCCTGCAACACGGCCCGGACAGGCGCGGTCACCTTGATCCAGCGCTTCGGCAGCGCCTTGAACCTGAATATCCACTTTCACATGCTGTTTCTCGACGGGGTGTATGTGGAGCGCCCCGACGGCTCACTGCGATGCCGTTGGGTGAAGGCGCCGACGAGCGCTGAAGTGACCGAGCTGACCCACACCCTCGCGCATCGCATCGGCCGTTTCCTGGAGCGGCAGGGATTACTGGAACGCGACGCCGAGAACAGCTATTTCGCCTCGGATGCGGTGGATGAGGACTCGATGGCTCAGCTGCTGGGGCATTCCATTACCTACCGCATCGCCGTAGGTCCTCAACAGGGCCGCAAGGTCTTCACGCTGCAAACGCTGCCGGCCTGCGATGAGCCGTTCGATGACCCGGTGGGCAAGGCAGCCGGATTCTCGCTGCATGCCGGGGTGGCCGCCAAGGCCCAGGAACGCAAGAAGCTGGAACGGCTTTGCCGCTACATCAGTCGTCCGGCGGTGTCGGAAAAGCGGCTTTCACTGACGCCGAATGGCAATGTCCGGTACCAGCTCAAGACACCGTACCGCGAAAGCTTGCCCCGCGAGCGTAGCGAGTGCTTTGGGCATGGCACCACGCACGTCATCTTTGAGCCATTGGATTTCATTGCCCGGCTGGCCGCCCTGGTGCCTTTATGCCCTTTGGGTGCAAGCCACGCGTCAACCTGACGCGCTTCCACGGTCTGTTCGCCCCTAACAGCAAACACCGTGCATTGGTGACCCCGGCCAGGCGGGGGAGGGGGAACAAACCGAAAGCCACCGAGGCGGGCCAAGAACAAACCCCTGCAGAGCGACGGGCATCGATGAGCTGTACCCAAAGGGCATAAAGGCGCAACGTCATAAGCGGGTGTTCAGTATCGATATCGAGACCTGCCGGGAATGCGGCGGGGCGGTGAGGATCATCGCCTGCATCGACGATCCGGTGGTGATGCCCAAAGCACTTCGTGGGGCAGGCCCTCGAGAAGATACTGGCGCACCTGCAGGAAAAGATTACCCCGGCGCCAGCAGGTTTGCGGCCGGCAAGCCGGGCGCCGCCAGCCGACCTGTTTGGCTGATACCTTCAATCTCGTCACCCCATTCCAATGGCCATGACCCAAAGGGAGAGCCAGGCTGCCGGTTGGCCTGACGCCCGGGGTAGCCGTGCACTTGGTACGGGCGATGGCGCATGGTTGGATAGGGCGTGCGGGCCGGGGGCAGATTTCGGGGTGCTGGCAGGGCGCAGGTCCTTTCGTTACCCGTGAATCATCTGTTGGCGAATGGTCAAAAGGGCGTTAAGTCGACCTATACTTCTCGCGCCGCTGCTGGTATCACTTTGGCCGGGATGCTGGCACCACTACCAGGCCAGCACGGCGATCAGAAGCAAAGCGGATACCAGGACCAACGTACCACCCCCAACAGCTGCGACGGTCTTGCCAGCACTGAGTTTCTGTTCTTCGACGAACACGATGTCCGCAATGGGGATCGCCACCCCTGCCCCTTTTTCCTGCTCCGGCTTACGGGCACCCGGCTGGTCGCTACGAATAGAGGAAGGCGCCTCGTTATCCAGCCGACCCGTCAGGACATCGCCCTGCACAGACTCCACGGTCAGCCTGCGCGACACCCCGTCATGGGTTACTACCCTGACACGGTCACCCTTCCGGACCACCTGCCCGGCCCGGATTCGCTTCTGCAGCGTATCGGCATCTTCCGCTACCGGGCGCATCGAGGTGCACCCTGACAAGCATACACCGAGTGTGACGAGAATCAGGGTGAAGCCTGCAAGTGCACGGCGACATGCAGATGGCATTGCCCCGCGAACCGGCAATGTTTGCGTCATCCTCATGGCGTCATTACGGCCGCCATTGCGGCTGCAGCCATCAGTGCCAGCATCACCAAGGTTACGCCCCCGGCTGTTGCTGCCGTCTTGCCCTTGCTCAGGGTTTCCTTTTCAAGCAGAACAATGTCTGCAACCGGGATCTCCACCAATGGGCCCATTACCTTTTCTGGCGGCTCTTCACCGGGCACCTCGGTTCGCACCGGCGCGACCGGTCTGGTGTCCAGATAACCCGTGAGAGCATCCCCTTGAGCCGAAACCACCTGCAACCGGCGAGAGACCCCGTCACGGGTCACCACTCTGACGCGGTCGCCTTGCTCCACTGCCTGCCCGGAGCGGATTTTCTGTTGCAAAGTCGCGGTATCCTCGGCGACCGGTTTCAGGTAGGTACAGGCCACTCCGAAGGCAGCGAGCACAAGGGCGATCAGTACGGAACCCGCTAATCGTTTAGCCAGCGTACGGCGCAGCGATTCAGAACCGGGCAACTGGAAATTCATTCGCACACCCCCGTCAACGGACCAGCACCGACAGCCAATGGCAGCCATAATCACCCGGCGCGCAGGTGATCTCGTTGCGCTTATACTCCCGCACAACCTAAAGCACAATACGGGGCGCATCCGCCAGAAGTCGTCCTGGCCGATGCCGGAAGGGATCGCCGCGCGCGCCTGGAGGCAAGCGGCGTATCAGGCAAAGAGAACACCCCCTTAGTCTTGCTGATGCGCTATATTCAACTGCATCGACTTTGGGAAGTTGAGGATCATGTGGCTTCGATCGTGGTCGCTGTTTGGCTTCTTCGCGATGGCCGGCGGCTTTGTTGCTCTTTTCATGGGCGGCACCCTGCTGTCACTGGATCCGTCAATTGTGGCAATACAAATCGCAGCGCTTGCTCTCGTCCTGACGGCGCGCAGTTACCTTGGACTAAGGAGCTTCCATGCGGGCGCGGAACCGACTCAAGGGGCACTTATCAGGGAGGGGCCCTATCGCCTCGTAAGGCATCCCATCTATGCAGGCGCCTGCCTGTTTGTCTGGGCACCCGCAGTAGCTTCCCATACTCTGCCGGCGCTCGCGTTAAGCGCGCTGGTCACTGTCGGCGCCGTTATCCGGATGTTGTGTGAAGAGCGTGTGTTGGCGAAACGCTATCCCGAATACAAGCGATATGCGTGCGCAACCAAGCGGATGATCCCCTACGTGCTCTGAGAGGGCGGGTAGACCCGACAGGTGAGCTTGCCACCACCCCCTCCCCGCAACTGATCCGCGAACAGGTCCGCCGCCTGTACACGCTCAAAGTTCCGTCGCTGCGCTCTCTGCATGCCCACCCGGCGCCCGCACCAACGAACCGCTCTTGGTGGTACTGGTGGTACTGGTGGTACTGGTGGTACTGGTGGTACTGGTGGTACTGGTGGCGGGGGGCTGGTGGGGCTGGTGGTCGCGGTTGCAGCGGGCTACCACCAGTGAAAAGGACCTCAGCGCCGCCCCTTCCTGGTAAGCGTTCCCTGTCCGTCTGCCGTTTCATGTAGCGTGAACTGAACGTCGCGCTCCGCCAGGACTGGTCATTCCGGAAACAGGGACGCCGGCCGACGCCGCAGTCTGCGCTGGCGTTGCTGAAGGACCTCCCGCTCCCTGCCGGATGCTCTTGTACCATCCCTACTCGATTGTGAATGCGGGCAACAGGGTATCGAACTCGCCATCGGGGTTGATGATTCTGACCCCGCAGGTCCTGGGCGAAATGTCGGATGCCACCGTGATGCCGATCAGGACCGTGTTGCTGTTCACCACTTGAACAGATCGGTATCGATATCGAGACCTGCCCGGCCTGTGGCGGGGCAGTGCCGATCATGCCCAAAGCACTCGCTACGCTCGCGGGGCAGGCTCTCGCCTGCATTGAAGACGCGGCGGTCGTTGAAAAGATTCTCACCCATTTTCAGGGAAAGGACACCTCGGTTTCAACGAGCCTGCGGCCGGAAAGCCGAGCGCCGCCGGCCGACCTGTTTGGCTGAGTCCATCAAACCCTTCACCGCATTCCAATGGCAGTTACCCAAAGGGCAGCCAGGCCACCGGTTGGCCGGATGCCCGGAGTAGCCGTGCAAGTGGTACGGGCGAGGGCGACTGGTTGGGTAGTGAGTGCGTAACAACGCAGGGTTCTGGAGTGTTCGAAGGGCGCAGCTCCCTTCGTTACCGGTACATGATCCGTTGACGAGTGATCAAAAGGGCTCTTGTTTTTCCGATACTCTAGATTGAATTGATGGGCAAGGAGTCCCCGGAATCCCGAATCGATCCTGCTTCATTATTAAAGATTCCGGATTCTCAAGGTGCCCTCTTACGACTGCCCATACCGAGCAAACCGAGCAGACCAGAACCGAAGAGCCACGCAGCTGCGGGCACCGGTACTGCTGCAAGCGAATACCGGTTATCGATGATGCCTGCATCCGACGATGTCACAGCCGTAATACCACCAGCTCCGGCTCCCGAGATACTGAAGACGTCGCCGAAGCTCGTCAGGCTGAGCGTGTCACCGAATGCAATCCGTGGATCCACATTCGAATAGCTATTGATTGTCGACATCTGGATGAAGAATTGCACCGACTGATTGACCGGGATATCCTGAAAAAAACCGGTTGAAAGCGTCTGAACCGTGCCGTCGGCCTGAAAACCGGAAAGCAGACCGCTTGCGCTTGACACAACTTGCAGTCCATTTGGGTCCCAGGTCTCCTGGTAGTTGCCGCCGTTGGTTTCATAGCCCACACGGCCGATCTGCACACTGAGTGACTGCAAAAATGAGCGTTCGTCATAGGCTCTGAGCATATCCCCACTGAGGTCGAAGTTCAGCATTGCGTCGATCGAATCGTTACCCGTTGATGCGAACATCACGTCGAATGTGAATCTGGCAACAACTTCCTGTCTTCGTGGCGCATAGGTTGTATCGTTCCAGGCACGGTCGTAGATACCGATCGCGCCAGCGTCAACGCTTGCATTCACTTGCGACAAGTTATGGCCATTGTCCAGGTAACTGTAATATGTGTAATCGATCGGGGAACCCTGTGGGCCGATATTGCCGCCGTACACCGGCGCCACATAAGTGTCTGTCCAGTGTTGCAATCGGTAGATAGGAGCAGCATAACCAGTAATAGAGAACGCTGTGCAGAGTATAAGGAGCATCAGGGATGCGCGCATTGTGTTCATATTAGCTATCCTAATGTTTCCAGGTTGCGAAACTATGATGTTCTTCCGTGTGGCGTCCCAGAGCACAAATGCGCAGTTTCGCGTACTGCAACGCAGTGCGCTGTGTATGAGTGAATTCATAGCGTTTTTCCTCCAGGCAGTTTGTTATTGATACCCGGTCCGGCGGGCAGTTGCGGCGCTCCATCACCCAGCCTCACCCACGGCTGCTTTTTTGCACACCAGATATGCGCGCTTGGCTCAACCCAGGACGGATCATCGAGCGTACCGGCCTTGATGAAGACGAGGCCGGGATAGGCTTCACCGCGACCCGATATCGGTGAACCACAACGGGAGCAGAACGACCGGAAAAACGGCGGGCAGTCGGCGTGCACCCGTTCCTCATAGACGGCCAGGCTGCTGCCTTCGATGAGCACGGCGTCGTCCGGCATGGCTATGTTGGTGGAGAACGCGGACCCGGTATTCTTCTGGCAGGTCGCACAATGGCAGACGGCCACCATGGCCGGATTGCCGTTGATCTCATATCGAACTGCCCCACACAGACATCCACCTGTCGCATGCACCATGGGCCCTTCCCCCGTATACGAATCCCGCCAGCCCGGTGACCGACGGGTTTATCGGTTGTTTTTGCGAGAATCGGGCCAAGCCAGGCGTTTTAAGAATTCAGCATAGATTCAATGATCTGTGCTTATAGTCGGATAAGATAGAGGCGCGAGATCTCGTCACTGGCGAAATTTCGCGCGTCATGGCGCGAGATTTCGCGCCGAGAGGATATGTCTTAGTTGTCTATGGCTACAATGCCGAGGGCTTTCATCTGCGAGCGTAGCGTGGAGGGTTTGAGGTTGAGCATGTTGGCAGCACCCTGTTGCCCGGCGATCTTCCAGTTACAGGTCTCGAGCGCACGCATGATGTTGGCGCGGTGCACGGCGCGCATTTCATCGGCGGTCATAATCGGAAAACCGGCTTGTCGTGACTCGGGTTCTTGGGCAGATGCCTTCTGATCAAGTACTACCTCAGGATACAGGCGATCATCACGCGAAGTGATCACCGCGTGCTCGATGATGTTCTGCAACTCCCTTACATTGCCCGGCCAATGATAGGACAGCAACCGCACAGCGTGTTCCTTGTTCAACACTTTGCGCGCGCGCCCAAACCGATCGGCGGCACGCTCGGCGAACAACTCGGCCAGCAGAAGGATGTCTTCGCCACGCGCCTTCAGGGGCGGGATCTCGATCGGGAACACATTCAGGCGATAGAACAGGTCCTCGCGGAACTGTCCGGCGCGTACCGCATCGGCGAGTTTACGGTTGGTGGCGGCAATGACGCGAACATCGACCCGGAGTGTTTGCGACGAGCCCACCGGCTCGAACTCGCCCTCCTGCAGTACACGCAGCAGTTTGGCCTGCACGTCCAGCGGCAGCTCGGCAATCTCGTCCAGAAAGATCGTGCCGCCATCGGCTCGCATGAAGCGTCCTTCGCGTTGCGCGGTCGCACCGGTGAAGGCACCTTTGACATGGCCGAAGAATTCGCTTTCCACCAGGTCGCGTGGAATGGCGGCACAGTTGACACTCACCATGGGTTTGTCAGATCGCGTGCTGGATTCATGTATAGCACGCGCAAAGACCTCTTTGCCACTTCCGGTCTCACCCAATAACAGCACTGTCGCATTTGTTGCTGCGACCTGCGAGGCTTTGGCAAGCGCCGCCTTGAACGGTTTGCTTTGACCGATAATATGTCCACGCTCCTGCAACGTGTCGAGTTCATCGCGCAACAGATCGGCCTGCTGCTGCAACTGGCGAATCTGTCGCTCGGCATCGCGCAGGACATGTACATCCCGCAGTATCAAGGTATAAAATGCCGAATCCTGCTCGATACCTTGCGACAAGGTCGCCTCGATCTCGAAAGTCGCTCCATCGACGCGCTTGCCGCGTAAACGGCTACCGATCCAGGCCTGGCGCTGTCCGGTCGTGTCTCGAAAACCCTGCATGACGTCCTGGATGAGCCTTATACTGTCGTCAGTAAACCAATCGTGCATCGAAGCGGGAGGATCAACGGCCTCTTGGCCATTGAACACTTTCTTGGCCGACGGATTGGCCAAGCGAATGTTCAGCTGATCATCGAAATCGATAATGCTATCCAGCGCGCCCTCGATCAGGCGTCGCAGCCGTTCCTCACGCTCACGCAGTTCTTCTTCGGCACGGATGCGGCGCATCTCCGCCGCGGCACGGTTGCCGAAAATCTCAAACAGCGCCATATAGCGCGCCTCATCGGGGATCGGCTTGGAATCGAGAACAGCGAGATGACCGATGATGTTGCCGGCGAGATCCTTGAACGGCATTCCGGTATAACTGACCAGATCGTAATCACGCAGAAAAGCGTTTTGTGGGTAATGGTCGATGACCCGATCAGGTATCTGGAATAGTTCGCCACGCTGGATCACGCCTTCGCACGGTGTACCGGCGATGTCATAGGGGCCGGGCTCGACCCAACGGTCACCCAACCAGTAGGCCCGCGGTCGCAGCTGACTGGACTCATGGACGTAGTCGGCGACCAGCGCACCATAGGTATTCAGGACCGAGGCCAGTTCTTTGACCAATGAGCGGAAGAAATCATCACCGGTCTTGCCGGAGGTACCTTCGAGAATGCTCAACAAGAGAGCGTTCTCGTCGTTGAGCTGCGCCCGGTACCGTTTTGTGTATTTATCGGCTTCCATGGGTAACGCCACCCCCCTGATATCGTGCCGGTCTCCGGAACCTGCACGCGTGAACGTTTGCGTAAGAGTACCCCGTAGGGTGCAAGAACTCGAATGATCAATATGATATTGTTATCAAACAATATTACGGATAACCTGTTTGGGCAATGACCATCGTGCTACAGGCCTTCCACCTCCTTCTAATAGCCCTTGCCGGCTGGCTTAACCGCCAGCAACAGGCGGTGATCGACTATCTCATCGAAGAGAACCGTGTGCTCAAGGAGCAACGCGAAGGACACCGGCTTCGGTTCACCGACGAACAGCGGATACGCCTGGCCGTGACGGCCAAAGTGCTGGGTCGCCGAGCACTTGATTAACTCGAGACGCTGGTCACACCCGATACGCTGCTCGCCTGGCACCGTAAGCTCATCGCGAAGAAGTGGACCTATTCCAGGAAGGGACCGGGTCGGCCCCGCGTCAGGCAGGAGATCACCGATTTGGTGTTACGCATGGCGAGGGAGAATACCTCCTGGGGTTACGACCGAATTCAAGGTGCGCTCGATAATCTCGGTCAGGTGGTTGCTCCGAACACAGTCAAGACTATCCTGAAAAGACACGGTATAGAGCCGGCGCCTGAACGAGCGAAGCGAACTTCATGGAAGACATTCCTGAAGGTGCACTGGGATGTCATGGCCGCCACGGATTTCTTTACGGTTGAGGTCTGGACACTTCGCGGTTTGCTGACCTATTACGTCTTGTTCGTTATGCGACTCAAGACGCGTGCGGTGCACATCGCCGGCTTCACCACGACGCCCAACGGCGCCTACATGAAGCAAGTGGCCCGCAACCTGATAGACGTGAGTGACGGTTTTCTTTTAGACAGTCGGTACCTCA
The DNA here is from genome assembly GCA_963695455.1 of uncultured Gammaproteobacteria bacterium. Lineage (GTDB taxonomy): Bacteria > Pseudomonadota > Gammaproteobacteria > DSM-19610 > DSM-19610 > Thiogranum. The sequence continues at coordinate 27,151 of CAVOGN010000008.1, forward strand.
TTATGGACCGCGATACAAAATACACGGAAACGTTCAGAGACTTTCTAGATCGAGAGGGCGTGAAGCCAGTGCGCTGCCCTGTTCGGGCGCCGAACTGTAACGCATTCGCAGAACGGTTTGTGTGTTCTATATGAGAGAGAGGAATGCCTGGATCGCATAATTCTTTTCGGGGAGGCATCGCTTCGTCGGGCGCTCAGGGAGTATGTTGTGCATTTTCGCGGCGAACGGAATCATCAGGGTGTAGGTAATCGATTGTTGGAGCCATGTGCCACGGGCAATTCAACCGATGGGCCGATTCAATGCCGCGAACGGCTCGGCGGCACGCTCAATTTCTACTATCGTGAGGCGGCCTGAATGTTACGATCCTGTTTTTGCACCGAACACGCTTTCAGACAATCATTAGTAATTCGCCACCCACAGGCGTGAGGTCGGAGCTAATTCTTTTCGCCGCGGGCGCTGGCTGCCACCGCCGCGATGACCTGTTCTGAGGGGTAGCCGTCGGCAACCAGATCGCGGGCGCGTTGAAATTCTCTAAGCGCTCGGCGCGTGCCGGAGCCGAAGATGCCGTCTGGCGTACCGGTGTCGTAGCCCAGCTGATTGAGCTGGGTCTGCAGTGTCATCACGGTCTGCCGGCTCAAACGCAGCTCATCCTCGGGCGGCGGCCGGGTAAGATGACCGGCGCCGGCAATGCGATCGGCCAGCCGGCCCACCGCCAATGCGTAAAATTCGGAGCGGTTCCAGCGCATGATCACGTCGAAGTTGTGATAGACGACAAAGGCAGGTCCTTGAGAGCCGCCGGGAACGAGAATCGATCCCGGCAGGTCGACGTCAGGCAGCCGATCGCCAAAGGCATCGGTGACACCGGCCCGAGACCAGACTTTTAGGGGCTGCTTTATGTCGCGTGTTGCCTGCGCGTAATCGAAACCTGCCGGCAGCACAACTTCCCGACCCCAGCGCAGACCGGGTTGCCAACCGAGCGTCGCGAGAAAATTTCCCGCCGAGGCCAATGCGTCGGGGATGCTGCCCCAGAGATCCCGGCGGCCGTCGCCGTCGCCATCCACCGCGTAGCGCAGAAAGGCCGACGGCATGAACTGCACGTGGCCCATCGCCCCAGCCCAGGAACCAATCATCGCCTCCCGGCTGACGTCGCCGGCTTCGATGATGCGCATGGCTGAAATCAGCTCCGCGGTGAAGAACTTACTGCGCCGTTCATCGCAGGCCAGCGTCGCCAGCGAGTCGGGGATGGCCATCTTGCCCAGGTAGCCGCCAAAGTTGGTCTCCAGACCCCAGAAAGACACCAGGTAGTGCGCCGGGACGCCGTAACGATCACGGATCGAACGCAGCAGCTCCGCGTGTTCCTGCAGCATCTCACGGCCCTTCTCCACCCGGGCGGGTGTCACCCGTTTGCGGTAGTAGTCGGAGAAGCTGGTGGTGAATTCCGGTTGCTGCCGGTCCAGTTCGATCACGCGCTCGACCCACTGCACGTTGTCCAGCACATCGTTGCTAACGTCGGCACTGATCCCGGCTGTCTGCGCCTCCTGCTTGAGGCGCACGATGCAGGCCGCAAAGTCGGCGTCCGACGCTTGCCCGACCACCGGGGTAGCGCTCGCAAACGGACTCAAGCTGATCGCGAGTCCTGAGATCAGCCTTAAGCCTTGCCTGGCGTAGATCCATCGGCTCATGCGCCAGTATTACAGATATGCGACCGCCCGCGTCAACCCTCCACAGGCCAATGGGGCGGAAATAACTCACTTGCCCGCCGATTCCGCAGGGAACAGAAAGGGGTCAGTACCCTTTAAATCGAAAACACTTCGTAACGCTTTACAATAGACCACCGTTCATCTAATTTCCCTGACAAGCAGAACAAGGATGTTCGCATGCCCAGGAAACCCCGGTTTTATCTGCCGGATGTGCCCGCGCATGTTATTCAGCGGGGTAACAATCGGCAAGCGGTCTTTTTTTACGATGACGATTACAGCGCATATCTCGCCTGGCTGCGAGAGGGTGCTGCTACGCATGGTTGTGCGATTCACGCCTATGTGTTGATGACCAATCACGTGCATTTGCTGGTGACGCCGGAAACGCGTGACGCCATCAGCCGGACGATTCAATACGTCGGTCGTCATTATGTGACCTACGTCAATTCCCAATACGGACGCAGCGGAACGCTGTGGGAAGGTCGGCACAAGGGAAGCATTATATCCAGTGAAGCTTACCTGCTGACCTGCAGCCGCTATATCGAGCTCAATCCGGTGCGCGCCGGTATGGCGACGGCGCCGGGCGACTACAGGTGGTCGAGCTATCGGGCGAACGCAGGCGACGAATCTTGCCCGCTGCTCAGATACCACGCAATTTATATGGCGCTCGGAGACTCACCTGAGTTGCGCCAGCGCGCCTACCGGGAATTGTTTCGTGCCGCGCTTGGGCCGGGACAGCTGGACGCGATCCGGTCTGCAGTGCAAACGGGGACGCCACTGGGCAACGATCGCTTCCGGGAGCAGATTGAGGCAGCGCTGAAACGCAAAGTCGGCCAGGCACGGCGTGGCAGGCCCACGCGCAGACGGGATGAGGGGGAGGGTTAAAGGGTACTGACCCCTTTTCCCTTTTCCGCACGCGCAGACGGGATGAGGGGGAGGGTTAAAGGGTACTGACCCCTTTTCCGAGGTCATATGTCTGATGCAAGGACGGCATTTCAACCCGTGTATTGCTCAGCTTTTTCGCGAAAACCTGCATGCTTTCTTGTTCTCCATGCACGAGAAAAGTTGTTTTCGGATTACCCGTGTGCGCATGCCAGGCCAGCAATTCCGCCTGGTCGGCGTGCGCCGAAAAACCGCCAATGGTGTGAATACTCGCACGCACAGGGATGTCCTCGCCAAAGATACGCACACGTTCCGCGCCGTCGATGATTTGGCGGGCCAGCGTGCCCTGCGCCGCATACCCGACAAACACGATGCTGTTGCGCTTGTTCCACAAATTATGTTTCAGGTGATGACGCACCCGTCCGCCAGTACACATGCCCGAACCCGCCATAATGACGGCACCGCCACCGACCTGGTTAATCGCGATGGACTCGGCAGTCTCGCGGGTGAAATGCAACCCCGGCAAGTCAAACGGATCTGCGCCGTCGTGGGAAAGCTTCAGTGTTTCCATGTCGAAACACTCCGGGTGCCGCTCAAATATTTGTGTGGCGGAAATTGCCATGGGTGAATCCAGAAAAACGTTAGTGAAGTGTATGATTTGCCGGTTTTCCACCCCCTCACGCAGGTAATAGAGAATCTCCTGGGCGCGCTCCAGCGCAAAGGTAGGAATAATTACACTGCCGCCGCGACCGATGGTCGCGTTGATAACGTCATAAAGCTCATCGATGGACGGCTGCAACTGCTTGTGCAGACGGTCGCCATAAGTGGTCTCCATCACAACCGTGTCCACCGCGGGTGGTATGGCAGGGTCGCGCAGTATCGCCCGTCCGCTGTAACCCAGATCGCCTGAAAACAGTAGCCGGTGAGCGTGTCCGTCTTCTTCCAGTTCCAGATAAATGCTGGCGGACCCGAGAATATGCCCGGCGTCCAGAAACGTGGCCCGGATCCCCGGCGCTACCTGCATCGGTTGATCATAGCTGGCTCGGCGACCGAAATGATCAAGACTGTTCAGCGCGTCCAGGGTGGTATACAGCGGTTCATTGACCTTATTGCGAGTGCCGTGATGGCGTCTGGCCCTGCGCGACTGATAGCGGGCCTCTTCCTCCTGCAGCCCGGCCGCGTCCAGCATCACCAACCGCGCCAGTTCGACCGACGCCGCGGTGGTAATCACCTCACCTTTGAAACCCCGCTTTGCGAGTAGCGGTATGCGGCCACAATGGTCGAGATGAGCATGTGTCAACAAAAGAAAATCGATAGATTCCGGAGCGAAACCAAATGGCTCGGCGTTTTCCTCGGCAAGTTCCCGCCCGCCCTGGTACATACCGCAATCGATCAGAATGCGTTTATCCCTGCACTCGAGCAGGTGACAGGACCCGGTGACGCCCTGATCGGCGCCGTGAAACGATATTTTCATAGTACTCCCGCTATGCTGCCTTCTATAATCTGTTGGGGAATCAATTGCCGGCAATCAGCGGTGCACCGTTGCGCTCGTACCAGAGTAGCAATCCCTGCCAGATGTCTTCAGCCGTCTCGGCATACCAGAACAGGTCGCGGTCTTCCGCATCGATGACACCTTCATCAACCAGAAAATCAATGTCAAACGCCTTACGCCAATACCGTTCACCGACCAACACCACGGGTACCGGTTTGATTTTACGGGTCTGAATCAGGGTCAAGGTTTCAAACAGTTCGTCCAAGGTGCCAAACCCGCCGGGAAACGCCACCAGCGCCCGGGCGCGCAACATGAAATGCAGCTTACGCAAAGCAAAATAATGAAACTGGAAGCACAACGCAGGGGTAATATAGGGGTTGGGGTACTGTTCATGAGGCAGTGTAATGTTCAGCCCTATGGTCTTACCTCCGACGTCGTGAACACCCCGGTTTGCCGCCTCCATCATGCCCGGACCGCCGCCGGTCATAACCACCAGCCGCGAATCACCCGGGCCTTTGCCGGCATTCGCCACCAGTCGCGAGAACTCCCGTGCGATATCATAATAGTGACTTTTTGCAACAATGCGCTCGGCCACGGAAAGCCGTCGCTGTAATTCGCTGTCGTCGGGTCGGGCTACCAGCGCCTCATGCAACTGATCGACTTTGCATTGCGCAGCTGCGGGCTCGACGATACGGGTGCTACCGAATACGACGATGGTATGCTGCACACCGTGTTCGAGCAGTAAGCGCTCCGGTTTCAGGTAGTCGAGTTGCAGTCGCACACCGCGTGTATCATCACTATCGAGGAAATCCACATCCTGGGTCGCCGGCACATAGGACGGGTTCTCCATAATGGTTTTCAGTGCATCTGCACATTGGGCGTCTTCACTGACTGGCTTGGGTTTATGCCACGGCAGTGGTTCCCTGCGCCGATGGGGGTGCGCCGGTTCCGGCACTTTGGGTCTGTGATGTTTGTCGCTCACGGCGGTTCCTGTCACTTGGCTGACACGACGGATTGGTGTCATTCTAATGCCAACAGCGCGCCTCCGACAGCAACCCGGATGGCAGAAAACCGCGCCAGACGGCCTGACAATCCGCGTACGGTTTGTAATGCTTGTTGATAACCGCAGTGACGGCAATCGCTCGGGACTGCCCATTAGTCTGCTGTTCACAGCTTGATTCGTGTCAGTCAACAATACACCAATGGCATGACGCTAACCGCCAGCTGAATCTGCACCATTCCAATGGCCGTTACTCAAAGGGCAGCCAGGCCACCGGTTGGCCTAATGCTCGGAGTAGCCGTGCAAGTGGTACGGGCGAGGGCGACTGGTTGGGTAGTGAGTGCGGAATAACCCAGGGTTTCGGAGTGTTCGAAGGGCGCAGCTCCCTTCGTTACCGGTACATCATTCATCAATACCGATACCGCTTTATGGTGATCGAAAAGGCTCGTGTGGCGTTAGGAGTGTTAACGAACGAATGCTAATTCGACGAAATTTGGCAACATCGTGCCAGCATGGCCACATAGCTTATTGAAATGTCTATAAAGACCGAGGGTTCGAAGTCCTCTCTATTAGCCAACTCATGGAAAAATAATAAAAACAGTTTCCTTAAACTATTAGCAATTATTGTGTTCTGACCCCGGTTTCTGCCAGCAGCCGACTCGGCCAGCCTGGCCGGCCGGCCGGGCGTCGGTTGCGTTCAGGTTATCTGCCGAAGACGCTGTTTCTCTAACGTTTTTTCTCCGGCCAGCCGCTAATGGCCCGAAGGCCAACCAAAGTATGGGCAGACGACGCCCCAACTAGATCGGAGCGGTACCGTGATACGACGTGCAAATCAGCTTATCAGAGTATTTTTCTCATCGCTGTTTGTGTTTCTGAGCCTGGCGACAAACGCCGACCCCCGCGAACTGGTGTTCCTGACCTGGTCCGAATACATGGACCCGGAGCTGGTCGCCGAATTTGAGGCCCGCTACAAAGCGAGGGTCCGCTTCGTCTACTTCGAATCCGATGAGACTCGCAATGACCTGCTGATTCAGACTGACGGTAAGGGCTACGATCTCATCCTGGTCAATGAGTATGCCCTGGCCCACTATCTGGAACAGGGCTGGATCGCGGAGCTGGACCGGGACAGGATCCCGAACCTGCGCCACATCAACCTGCGCTGGCAGGACAGCTTTCCGCAATACACCCCCTATGCTGTGCCCTATTTCTGGGGCACAGTCGGGATCGCCTATCGCAGTGACCTTGTGCCGGAGCCCATCACCAGCTGGATGCAACTCTTCCGGCCGGAGGAGTCCATGCGAGGCAAAATTGTCATGATCAAGAATATGCCGGACGCAATCGGCTTGGCGCTAAAGGCGCTGGGATACTCGGTTAATAGCGCCGACCCAAGAGCGCTGCAGGAGGCAGAGCAGTTGCTGCTGGCACAGAAACCCTACGTGAGGAACTATTCCTACATCATGCTGAATGAGAACTCGGCACTAGTGACGGGTGAGGCGGTGGCCGCAATGGTTTATAGCGGAGATGCGCTGATGGTCGGCGAGCACGATGAAAATATCAAATACGTTGCGCCGCAAGAGGGCACCTCCCTGTGGATCGACTACATCACCATCGGTAGCTCTTCAAAGCAGAAAGACCTGGCTGCCGACTTCATCAACTTCATGAACGAACCGGAGAACGCCGCCCGCCAGGCCGAATATGTCTATTACGCCACGCCGAACAAAGCTGCGGAAGCCTTACTGCCCGAGGAATATTTCAATAACCCGGTTATCTATCCTCCTGCCGAAGTTCTGAGCAAATCGGAGTTCTACCAGAAATACCCTGCGCGAGTACTGGCGGCACGCAACCGGATTTTCGGACGCCTGTTGCAGTGACAGCGCGCCCAGTCCGTGCAACTCAACCTGCAGAAAAAGCTCCTTGCGCTGATGACGCCACTGATTGTGGCGCCGCTGCTGGCGTTGGGGTGGGTGGCGTTTGTGCAGGTGAAACAGATTGTCGATGACAAGGCCGTGCGTCAGATGTCAACCCTGCTCCAGCAGGTCGGTCTGCATGTGGAGCACGCGATTCGAACCACGAAAGCGAATACGGAGCTGTTCTCGAACTCTATGCTGGTGCAGAAATACATGCTCGCCAGCGAGCAGGATCGCTATTCGCTGCTACAACCGACCTTGATACGGCAGTTCGAGAGTTATAGAGAAACCTATCCTGAATATGAGCGTATTCGCATCGTACTCCCGGATGGCTTTGTGGACACCAGCGTGTCAGATCCACTGGAGCGGGATTATGAGGGTGGCGCAGCAGAAGAACCTCATTTCCATTCCGTGTTGAAGCACGATGGCGCTGTCTATAGCGTTTTCGACCTGGATCAAAACGGTACGGAATTCGGCTTGTATGTAGCCCGGCGCATCACCCTGATAGACCGTGCCAACAACCCGCTGCTTGCTGAACCGGTCCTCAGGGGCTTTCTTACTGTCAGAGCCAAGCTCGAATTCCTCGAAGATCAGATCACGACTGTGAAAGTCGGTAGCCGCGGTTTCTTGTTTGCTACGGATAAGGATGGCAAAGTCATATTGTCTCCGCCGGACGGCCTGGGGGTGGAATCGCTCGATCGCAAGTACATTCCCGACGCACCGGTCTCCTGGAATGAAATTCCTACGCAACAGGTCCGCCTCCGCGGTGAGGCGTATCTACTGCAGGCCTATGCTGCAGCAAGCGATCTGAAATTATACGCCGCACTTCCCGTATCAGAACTGCATGCCAGCAGTCACGTGTTGGGTGCGGCGGTAGGCGGCATCACTGTTTTCGCAATTCTGCTCACTACGAGCCTGTTGTATTTCACCGCCAAGCGTCATTTTATCACCCCCATACAGAAACTCGGTGTGGCTGCACGCGAAATCGGCCAGGGCAATCTGCGTGTGGAAATATCGCACGGGGCTAGGGACGAACTCGGTGAGCTTGCCAACGCATTCCGCGATATGCGTGACAGCCTGGAAAAGAGTCATGAGCGGGTGCATTACCTCGCATATCATGACAGCGTCACCGGGCTGGCGAACCGCCTTATGTTCCGTGAGTACCTCCAGGATACGCTGCAGGATGCGAGTCGGTCGGACAAGAGCATGGCGTTGCTGTTTCTCGATCTCGACAACTTCAAACGCATCAATGACACTCTCGGACATCATGCAGGTGACGAACTCCTGCAGGAATTAGCCTGGCGGTTGTCGAGTTGTGTGCGCGAGGGTGATTACGTCGGCCGGCCGCATGTCGAGCATTCTCCGGAACTGGTTGCGCGACTCGGGGGTGATGAATTCGTTCTGGTACTGCCCAATGTAGGGTCGCAAGAAGTGGCTGCCATGGTTGCGGGGCGAATACTGACTTCGTTTTCCGCCCCGGTAAAGATACAGGATCAGGATATCCACGTCAGTTCCAGCATAGGGATTACGTTGTATCCCCAGGATGGAAATGATGCCGACACGTTGATAAAGAACGCCGATATCGCCATGTATCACGCTAAAGCCCATGGGAAGAAGAATTTCCAGTTCTTCTCAGAAGCCATGGAGAAGGACACGGCGCGGCAGCTTCAATTGGAATCCAAATTGCGCACTGCCATCGCGAATGGTGGGTTGGCACTTCACTACCAGCCGGTACTGGATGTGCACAGCCAGGAAGTGGTGGGGGCCGAGGCGCTGGTGCGTTGGAACGATGCGGAACTAGGCCAGGTCTATCCGGACGCCTTTATTCCATTGGCTGAGCAAACAGGCCTGATTGTCCCGCTTGGCGAATGGGTGTTAAGGGAGGCTTGCCGGCAATGCCGAGACTGGCACGATAAAGGCTACGGACCTCTGACGGTCTCGGTAAATCTGTCCGCGGTACAGATCCAGCAGGCCGATATACTCGAAACCGTACGGAATATTCTGCAGCGAACCGGCTTACCCGCTGATTCGCTGGAGTTGGAACTCACGGAAACCAGTTTGCTGCAGGTGCAGGACGCTGCCGTGACGATCTTGAACAGCTTGAACGAGCTGGGTGTCTCTCTGGCTCTGGATGACTTTGGAACCGGCTATTCCTCACTGACGTATCTGAAGCGCTTTAATTTCGATCGGTTGAAAATAGATCGCAGCTTTGTCCGAGATCTGCAAAAGGATGACGATAATGCCGCCATATGCTCCGCCATCATCGCCATGGCGCATAAACTGGGAGTTCAGGTAACAGCGGAAGGGGTTGAAACGGCCGATCAGGTCCAGCAACTGACGAACTGGTCTTGCGATCACCTGCAGGGATACTTCTTCAGCAAACCTGTCGCCAACCAGGAATTCGAGCGATATGTCACAGAAAACGCGCCCGCAGTCATCCCAAAAACGGCAACAATGGCAACAAGAAATGGGGTCAGAGAGCAATTTCTTCTAATATTCGTGCATCTTGATCGTCTGAGATCGCCATAGTGACTGAGTGATCTTGGAAGCGTCCCATAAGAGCGCTCACAGGTTAACGAATGAGCGCTAAGTCGAGAAAAATTTGGCAACATCCTGACAGCGTCGCCGACTAGCCGATTGAATTGTCGAGAAAGACCGAAGGTTCGAATCCCCCCCTCTCCGACAACCAATTGAATAATAATAAAATAAATCAGGGAAAAGCCCTCGATACGGTCGCCCCCCCCTCTCTCACGATATTGCGATTGATCAGTCAGTTACCTGCTTACGAAACCGCCAGAATCCCCGATTCTGGCAAAAGCTGTCACGCGGCGCGCCACTCCACGCCAACTCATACCAATGAACACCTGAGTGTTGCCCGCAAGTGTTGCAAGCGTAAGCTTCCCCACTACGTAGACGAGTAAGAAGCAGAGCTTTCCGGCAGTTCAGCCGCCAGCCGGACAAAGGACTCCAGCTCCGCACCGAAGGCTGCGACGTCGTCCAGTAGCCTGGTTCTCTGATCGTCCATTGCCACCTCTGCGCGCAGTCGCGCGATCTCGGCTTGAAAATCCGTGAATCTGAGGTGACCCGATTCCCCGTCGACCAGACGGGCGCGGCAATGTTCCAGCCACTGCGCCTGCTCGTCGGCGCTGAGCGTTTCCGGGTAATTACGCGCCCGATAACGAAACAGCATCTCCGGAAGACGCTTGTCCGCGAAGCCCCAGCTCTGCGTGCCCAGTTCCTGTGGATCGGTAGCGTGAATCGCGTTCATCAGCGCCTTGTCACTGTCATCGAAGAAGCCACCCGCATAGATCATCAGATCCGGATCGGTAACCGGCTCGAACTCGCGCGGTTCGAATAGTTTGGCGATCTTCTGCTCGATTGTCTTGCGCGCATGGAGGAGGGTCTGGCGGTGCCGCTTGCCCGTGACGAGATCGATTCGGAGCCGTTTCGTGGCATCGCCGGTCAGGGTAGACGTCGGGGCAATAACCGGACACTTGTTGATCAGAAGCTGCTTGAGTGCCGGGCGCTCGGCTCCCTCGGGAAGATCCTCGTTAGCGCTGTAAAGTCGTTCCAGCAGTGTTTTCGCCCCGAGATCGAGCAGCAACGCAGGGTCCTGCGCGAGGTCGAAGACAATGATGCTGTTCCTGTTGGTCGGGTGAGCGGCAACCGGCACCACCAGACGGGTATTGCCGTGGTCGCTGCCGTACATCCCCGACGTGTGCAGGATCGGCGTCATCTCCTTCAAGTCTATGTACTTGAGGACTTCCTTCTTACGCCGCAGCCGGTAGAGAAAATCATAGAGATTGGGCTGTTTTTCCTTGATCAGCTTCGCGATCGCAAGGGTGGCGTAGACGTCGGACAGGGCGTCGTGCGCCTGTTCATGGGCAATGCCATTGGCAACGGTGAGTTCCTCCAGCCTGAAGCTCGGCCGATCGGCATCCGCGCGGCGCGGCCAGACAATGCCCTCCGGGCGCAGATCATGGCAGGCGCGCACCATATCGATGATATCCCAGCGCGAATTGCCGTTCTGCCACTCGCGCCCATAGGGATCGTGCAGGTTGCGGTATAGGGTGTTGCGTGTCACCTCATCATCGAAGCGCAGCGAGTTGTAACCCACACCGCAGGTGCCAGGCTGCGACAACTCCGCCAGAATGCGGGCGATAAACTCGGCCTCCGGCAGGCCCTGCTGCAGCGCCTGCTGCGGGGTAATGCCGGTAATCAGCGACGACATCGGGTGCGGCAGGGTATCTGGTGCCGGCCGAGCCATGATATTCAGCGGCTCGCCGATGATGTTGAGGTCCTCATCGGTACGGATGCCGGCGAATTGCACCGGCCGGTCGCGCGCCGGATCCACCCCGAAGGTCTCGTAATCGTGCCAGTAGAGCGTGTTCTGAGTCATCGACCTGCTTCTTAAAAAATGCTGGCACGACCCTATCACAGCGTGCTCGACGGGGACAGAGCAGGGATTCTGGAAAATGGCCGGTCTCAGTGACCGGGCGAATGCAGGTGCCGGCGCCCACCGGCGGTGGCAATATGACCCTGTGCTGCGCCAGGCGGGACTCAACGCGCCGGCATGCCAGCGCTTTGGAAGGGTCGTGCAACTGCCAGAGGTCGGTGGCCTGCATCATCAGCGCGACAGACGCCTTTGACTGCTGATCAAGATAACCAGCATGTAGCAACTCGTCAGTGCTAAGCGCCATAACGACAATATCGAGTCTTGAAATCACAGCTGCGTTTTCTGCCTGGTTCTATCGCCGGGTTGTTATACGATCAATACATGTAAACGGACGTGCCGTCGGTGAGTTGTCCACTGGGTTGTTGGCGGTATTGTTCTTTCCCGAACACCGTCCTGTAGGCAAATCGTGGCCGTTTGCTCCAAGTTGCATTGCGCAATGCCTCGTCCACCATGGAATCCCGAGCGTCACTGGATGCTGGTAGCCGATCGACAACACGCCGGAAAAGCTCTTTGCGCTTTCGGTAACGTATATGAATAGCATCTGGACCGAACCAGATCGGCTCCTGCTCAAAAAGCTGGAGATTGTATTCGGACGCGATATCCCTCAGTCCGCTGTGCAGCAGTCTGGTTCGGTTGATGGCCTCTTGGCGGGATAGCCGGGAGAATGGAAAAAAAATCGTGCGGATCAGCCTGTAATGTGTTTCCGAGAGTGACGCGATCGAGGCAATGGGCACATTAGTCATGACGATGCGTGCTGCCTGTCTCTGCAAACGATGGACACATCTGCTCACCCATTCCAGAATCTGCTCGGGTGTATATCCGAAGGCGATGTCATTGCCGATATCCGTCAGCAGAGCATAGGTGGGCAGCTTCCTGCCCGAGTCGAGATGCGACCATAGACCACTGGAGGCAATGCCCGGCAGTCCGCGGATTAACACCTGACTGTACTGACCATAGGAGCGACCATGGCCAGCGGCCACCAGCACCTCGCTGGGTCCACCAAACCGATCCTGCATCAGTCTGATCACTGTCCGAAGAGATAGAGTCAAGTTGCTGGCTCCAAGCAGGACAAGCCGGTTTAGCGGTCCCCGAAGGCGAGTCAAATCCAGGACCAGCGACACTGCGTCACTCCCTAGGTGCTGTAGGACTGGCAGGCGGCATACAATGCCTCCAGCGCTTCGGGATCTCTGGCATAGGGACAACTGACTTCGCGCTGACGTTCGAAGTATTTGCCTGTGTGTAGGGCTCCCGCCTCACTGATTGCCAGCCACACCGGGGTTTTTGCTCCAGCGTCCGCCGACTGATGTCCGCCGAAGCCCAGATCATTGCTCAACGTGGAGTCGACATCGCCAGAGTGACAGGCGTTGACCGTGATGCCGAGTGGCTGAAGTCGCCGGGCGAAAGAGACGCTCAGCATTCTGTCGGCCTGCTTGGATTGCCGGTAAGCGGCATCGTTGTGGTAAGGCCGTTGCTTGAATTCGAGGTCCTCGAGATCGAGACCGCCGGCCCAATAGCTGGCCACGTTGATGATCCGGGCGGCAGACCCTTGTCTGAGATGTTCGGTAAGAGCATCAATCATCCAGAAGTACCCCAGCACATTGGTCGCGAATTGCATTTCAATGCCTTCGTGCGTCTGCATACGATGACGCGGCGCGATGGCTGCATTGTTGACCAGGATGTCAAGCGGGCCTTCCCAGCGCTGCGCCAATGCCTGAATCGAAGCTCGCCGCGACAGATCGGCAAGTTCATAGCTAACATGCGGATTTCCGGTTGCCCGTGAAAGGGTGTCTACGCAGCGGGTCGCCTTATCCTGGTCCCGGCAAATGAGCACCACTGCATGGTTAGGGACCGCAGCAAGTTGGCCGGCAATAGCCATCCCGATGGCGCCGCTGGCGCCGGTTACTGCCGCAATGCGTCGACGACGTCTTCCCTGTTTGTCCATTGGCGCAATTATAATCGGGGTCAGAACACAGTTTCCGCTAATATTAGAGATAATTGTGTTCTGACCCCTGTTTCAGCACCCGAGTTTGATCTCACTCAAGGCAATTTTTTCATTTGCGCTTATTTTTAAACTGAAAATGACAGATATTAAGGAGGGGCAGCATGATGTCTATCAAGACTACGTCTTCGAGTATAGCCAGGCTCGCCTCGGCAACTGCATTCGCCTGCGCGGTCTGGGGTCCGCCAGCCCATGCCGTCGACTGGAGTGAATCCGGCGATGCCGGCCAGCTGACAGGAGCTGCTCAGGTGACGAGTGGACCGGCGGGTCAGACCCTGGACACGATCAGCGGCACAATCAGCAGTACCCAGGACGTTGACCTGTACAGAATCCAGATTTCGAACCCCAGCGGCTTCTCTGCGTCGACCACGGGTGGGGACAGTCCTCCGTTTGACGCAGTCATGGCACTTTTCGATGCCGAAGGGTTTGGTGTCTATCTGAATGACGACGGTGCCTTTAACGTCGGTGATCCGACGCTGCCTGCCGGGCATCCCCTGGGTCCGAGCAGCGCGGGAATCTACTACATCGCCATATTCAGTGACGAAACACTCCCCTTCAGTGGTGCCGGGGCTTCTATCGACGACCTGATTTTCCCGATACCGGACGCTCCCTACACCGATGTGGTGGGGCCGACCGGTGGTGGTGGGGGAGCACCCCTCAGCGGGTGGGCCACGCAGTCCGTATTCGCTCTGGGGAACGGGTACACGATCTTTCTCACGGGTGCCGTGCCTGCTGAAAGCACGTCGGTAGTAGGGGGGCCTGTAGTGGCCGCTGTTCTTCCTGCGAGTCGGTCGGTACAGGTCGGCGACACAGCAACTGCCTTTGCCACCATCATCAATGCCGGCAGCGTGACCGCGACAGCCTGTGGCATCGCGCCGCCGGCGGGGTTACAGGCGGCCTTTTCCTATCAGACTACCAATGCGAACAACGCCCTGATTGGCACAGCGGATACGCCGGTCGATATCGTTGCGGGCGGGAGCCAGAGCTACGTGTTTGCGTTCACGCCGACGGCCCCCTTCAGTCCAACCGATGTGCAGCTCAGCTTTGATTGCACCAACACCGACCCCGCTCCTGTCACCGTAGGATTGAACACCCTGCTGCTGGTCGCAGACAGTGGCCCGGTACCCGATATTGTGGCGCTGGGGGCCACGCTCACGGGCGACGGCATTGTGAACGTGGAAAACGGCAGCGGCGTTTTCTCGGTGGCCACGGTAAACGTGGGTGTCGCCGGTAGCATTACTGCCAGCGTCGATACCGGCAGTGCCAGCTTGCCACAGCTGAGCATCGCGCTGTGTGAGACTAACCCTGCGACGGGCGTGTGCATCAATCCGACCACGCCGACCACGACGCCGGTGACAACCTCGATCGCAGCCGACGCCACGCCGACGTTTGCATTCTTCGTCACCAGCACCGCCAGCGTACCGTTCGATCCGGCCAATAACCGTATCTTTGTGCGCTTCAAGGATGCCGGCGGCGTGACACGTGGAGCGACCAGCGTGGCGGTAAGAACGCAATAGCCAGCCGGGCGGGGGCAGGCGCCTGTCAGTATGTCAGCCCCCGTCTTTTGCGTCTGGTCTGATTGCATCGACGAGCTAATCGGCAGTCTTCCCTCCGCGGTTCCGCGGGCAGCGGAATGTTCGTTTTTGATTTTAGATTCAACGGATTGACGCAACATACGCAGTAAAGCTTTCCGTCATCGTCGCGCTTGAGAATCGAGTCCATCCATCACTGGGAGATATTCTCGGACCGCGACCCGGTGCCGGGCCCGCGCCGTGCCGCGGGGTTCGGCGAGTGTGACGGTGTGAAATCTGACCCAGATGGCCCTCACGGCAGGGGCGTACAGATGCCAACCCATCCACCTCTTAGCCCAGCTGCCGGTCCGACTGATCCTGACCCGGACGGGCGCTTGGGCTTCGCGACCCCGCGATCGCCGGGGTCTAGGATCCGGCTGGCGTGGTACACTCACAAGCCGGGCATCGCAACGACAACTACACGCGAACGCCTCATCAGCGCGCGTACGATCAGAACGGCCCGATAGCCGAGGGTGCGAGATATGGATAAGCATATCTGTGCGATTATCGTTACTTATGAACCACATCTGCCCCTGTTGCAGGAACTGATACAACGAATCAGGCAACAGGTCAGCGCTATTATTGTCGTCGACAATACCTGCTGGCAGGGGTCGAAAAACATACTCGCGGCAATCGGTGACTCCGCCTATCTCGCGATGGGCAGTAATCGGGGGGTTGCACACGCATTCAATGCGGGTGTCGAGTGGGCGCGAGAGCAGGGCTGCAGTCATGTTCTTCTGATGGACCAGGATAGTCTGCCTGTCGACACGATGATTCAACGTCTCAGCGCCGCGGAAGACAGCTTGCTGGCGGACGGCTGTAAAGTGGCCGCGGTGGGCCCGAACTACAGTGACCCCAAGTTTCGCGTGATGCGGCCGTTTTCACGAGCCGAAAAATGGCGCGTTCGGCGATATCAGTGTGAAGCTCGTGACAACCAGACGTTCATTGCGTCAGACTTTTTGATTTCCTCCGGATCGTTGCTGAGAATCTCGACGCTCGATGCCGTAGGCAATTTCGACGAGAGTTTCTTCATCGATTATGTCGACATAGAGTGGGGTCTGCGGGCAAATAGCATGGGTTTTGGCAGCTATGGGGTCTGCGGGGCCGGGTTAGAGCATTCGCTTGCCGAGGATGCGATTACCTTCTGGTTTCTCAAGACCTGGTCGGTGCCAGTTCACGAGCCGATTCGGCATTATTATTTCTTTCGCAACGCGATACTCTTATATCGGCGTGCCTATATCTCTCGCGTCTGGAAACTGCGGGAGCTGTCTATGCTGGTGTTAAAAGCGGTATTCTTTTCCACTGTCCCCGCACCACGGTCAGAGCGCCTGAGAATGATCGTCCTTGGCCTGTACCATGGATTGAGCAACCGTTCCGGCCCGTTCAGGCATGGCAAGGCCGATGAGCCGTCAGATACAACGGACAAAAGGCCTGGGCCAGTCAGGCCGGGATTGCGTTAGATCGCCGGGCACAGGAATACGAGGAAGTTCTGTATTGTGACTGTGAATTCACGCCATCGCAAACCGATGCTGGCAAGCGTTGCTGCCGTGCTGGCGATAACGCTTGTTTTCGGTTTATACAGATATTCAGACTCACCGCAGCCAACGGGCGTTGAACCTGCAACAGACCAGTCCGAACAGCGTGTAGTGCCGCCGGACGAATCGGCGGCATTGCATCCGGATGGTGAACAGACCGCAATCGGTGGTGATTCCACAGACGGGCTGAATACCGGTGGTTATGCGCCCCGCGTAACGATCGACGTGAGCGAGGCGGGCATAACGGTAGTCGCTTTCGACGCTGCGCTGCAGGACGTGCTGGACGGTCTGGTTGACAAGGCCCTCGTTGAAGTCGCGGATCTCAGGCCGGAGGATGAACGGCTCAGCGATGCTGCACAGTCCGAAAGACGGTCATTCCGTATTTCCGGCTCGGTTGATGATGTGCTGCATTTTGTAATGGATCAGTACCGTTACAACTATGTTCTCAGCGGTTCTTCTCACACTGGTAGCCAGGCACAAAACCGGCTTGCCAAGCTGTTTCTGTACGGCACCATACAAGGCGAGGATTCGCGACCGGGCGAACAGTACGCTCCAGCCAGTGCGGAAGCCGTCCCGGATCCTGATTATGCGGAATCGAAGGCGGATGCCAGTGCCCCGGAAACAGCAGAAAAGGACCAGGCAACTGTCTCCGAGCTGCTTCGTAATCGCGCCCTGGCCACTGGCAATCGCCCTGCATCGCGTGCTGGGAGCTCTCCCACGGGTCAGAAAGATGCGGCTTCAGGGGCGGCGGGAGTGGCCAATTTTGAAGACGAAGAGACGAGAGCGCGCCTTGCCGAAATGACCCGTAGAGCCTCCGAACAGGTGCGGTCCCTGGCCACGCAACTCAAAGCAGCGGAAGAAGACCTGGAGGAGCAGCGTGCCAACCAATACGGGGATGCAGTGCCGTAGAACAGGGTTTGCCAGAAACAGGGGTTGCATGCCTTGCGCGCAGAGTCACCGTTTGAGTTTATCTGCGGTTGTGCTCAGCGGCTCGCGGTCGCGGATCCCGTTGCCGTGCACGTGTCTCCGACCGTGTCATGAGTGACGAAGCTGTAAGAAAGCGTGTCGCCGGTCAGCGAGCCCGAGAATGTGCCCTCGCTTGACGAGTCATAGAACCCTTCGACGAACAGATCCCCGGCCAGCGTGCCGCTCACCGCGCCTTGTGCGTCAATGGTGCCTGAAACGTCGTTTATCTCCTCGAAAGCAAAGCCCTGGACATTGGCTGTCAATGTCGCTGTGCCACTGAATGTCTGCCCGGACTGGCTCGGGATCGCGATGACGACGTTGAAAGCGATATTGATGTTATCCGCCGGATCCTGGCAGTTTGTCAGCTGCGCTGAGCCTGTTCCCGTATAGGTTCCCGTGACATCCACGCTGCCCTGAACGTCGCTGCTGACTGCAACACTGGATGATCCCCTTACGGTTCCACCGCTGTCGGTAAAACGCACGAAGACGCGGTTGGTGGCGGGATCGAGAGGTATTGGTCCGCTGGCGGAGAGAAAGAAACCGAACGTCGGCGTCGCGCCGGTATTAATCGTTGTGGTGACCCCCGAGCCTATGGCAGAAATACAGGCGCCCGTGGCCGGATTGGTTTCACATACGTTAAGCGCAAGCGGGAGTGTCGCGGCACCTGTGTCCGCACTTGCTGTAATCGAAGCGCCGGCGTTCCCCACGTTGACTGTCGCGACGGCAAAGGCAGCGTCAGGCGAGGATGAACTCATGGCGACAATGCCGTCGTTGCTCGTCGTCGCTGCCAGGGCCACGATATCGGGCACTGCCGTGCCGGAGGCGGACAGCAGCAGAGTATTGAGGCCACTAATGCTGGTGGCCGGGCTCGTGTTGGTGCAGTCAAAATTCAGCTGGACATCAACCGGCGCAAACGGCGCTGTCGGGGTTAAGGCGAAAACGAAGCTCTGCGAGGCCCCTTGGGCGATGTCCACCGGTGTGTCTGGTGTGCCTGTTAAGGCATTCGTGGCCGGATCGGTTGTCTGGTAGAGAAAATCAGCCGCGATCGAGGTGCCTGGACTGATGGAGCAGCCGGTTGCGGTGCCTGGTCCCGTGTTGATGAGGGTCGCGAAGGCGGTCACCGGCGTGCCTACCTCCGCGGACCTGCTGCTCGGCAACACGGAGGAAAATAGGTCTGCGTAGGCTTCGCCTGGCGTTACGCAACTGAAAACGGCAAGCGCGGCGAAAGTGGATACCAAGATACGTCTCGCTGACCGGAGACGCGGCTGTTTAAAGGCTGCGTGGTGTTGCGTACTCATCGTGTTCTCTACCTGCTCAATTAGTCATCCTGCTTCTACAAAGCTTGGCTCCATTGGCTTGATAGCCATTACTTATAGTAGTGGAAATGCCACTTGTCGAGTCTGAGATGCAGCGCCATCTGCGCTTCGGGGGTGCCAGTCAGTTATCGCCGGCAGCTTGGCTGAGGGTGCTTCTATCTACCGGGCGGAAGGTCTGTTCGGGAACTGCGATACGGTCGATTTAGAGAGGCGTTCGCCGGCGTGTTGAGTAATGTCAATGCAAGTTCAAGGGCGTCGTGGTATCAGTATTTATGAGGCGACGCAATGTCAGCTTCCAGCGATTCTGATCGAAGGGAGGGATCATGAGGCATCCATTTCTCAATTGGAGCTCAAGCTTTTGCTTATTATGCCTGACCGCGTTCGCGGGGACCGTAAATGCCGTCACAAGTGCAGACTATTTCGTGCTCCAGCCCGGAAACCGCATTATGTGGAGCGTGACCGAAAACAGTGGGACTACCGATCAGGCGTCGACCCTCGCGGTTGACACTACCTTGATCAATGGCGTGGAAACCATCTCACTGGAATTCTCAGATGGCTCAAAGTTCTACTTCAGTGCAGACCAGCAGGGATTCAAGATACACCGTCTGTACCGGCCAGAGGCGGCCCCGGTCGGGCCGGGCACTTTCGCGGATGTCGAAATCACACTCGATCCGGCGGTAGTCATTGTCGGGCTGGAAGTAAACGCCGGAGACATGTTCTCGGGTAGTGGAACAGCAGCCCTTGAGCTGTTCATGCCGGGAACTGGTTCGGTGGGAACGGGTTCCGTGTCCTATACAGCACAAAGTACGTTTGAGGGAATCGAGAGCGTTACTGTGCCCGCCGGCACCTTCGCCGACACTATGGATGTCGATGCTTCATTATCACTTTCCGGTACCCTGCTCGGTCAACCCTTTTCCCAGTCGCAGAATTTCGAACTGTGGCTTGCAAATTCGAGCGGTTTCGTCCAGACCGTAGAAGACGTAGATGGAGCTATCGCGACGTACCAGGTCCTTGCCTCGGACTCGATCGCGCAGCGGCCGGTCGCATTGGTCTCATCCATTCTGCCCACCAGCAGATCGGTGCAGACCGGGACAGCCGCAACCATCTTTTCAACCATCATCAACGTCGGCGCTGTGACAGCCACTCAGTGTCGAATTGCGCCGTTGCCTGCTCTGCCGGCAGAGTTTTCCTATCAGACCACTGACCCGGCAACCAACGCATTGACCGGCACGCCGGATACACCTGTCGATATCGCTGCGAATAACGGATTGCAGACGTTTGTCCTGTCACTCACACCTGGATTGGCAATTGACCCGACGGATGTGGAGTTCGCTTTTGCATGCACAAACAGCTCCATCGCAGCGACTATTCCTGGCGTGAATTCCATGCTGCTGTCGGCTTCCGATACAGCGGTGCCGGATATCGTCGCCCTGGCAGCGACGCCATCGGCTGACGGGATTGTGAAGATACCGGGGAGTTTCGGTTCCAATGCGTTTGCCGTGGCAACGGTAAACGTTGGCAGTCAGGGCAGTATCACGGCTCAGCCGGACACGGGCAGCGCGACCTTGCCGCTGGATCTGTTTATTTGCGAAACCAATCCAGCTACGGGTGCATGCCTGTCATCACCGGTCGCCAGCGCGACGACCACAATTAATGCCGGCGCCACACCAACGTTCTCGATCTTTGTAAACGGTAATGATTTCGTGTCGTTTGATCCGGCGAACAATCGCATTTTTGTTCGTTTCAAGGATGCTGGTGGTGCAACTCGCGGTTCAACAAGCGTAGCGGTGGAAACCTTATAGGATTCTGGGACAGACCACCGGCATGCTAGGTAGCGGATTGTGATGTTTCCCGCTCGGGACGATGCATGACCACGATTTCCTTGTACGGCGGCTCTGAGCCGCCGTTTTTGCAAGTATGTCAGAAGCGGCACAATCCCTGTGTCGGTCTCGCAGGCCGTCCGGCTTTGCCTTCCGCAACCGATGAGGCGTTTTTGCCGGGTATACGTCAGTAAATCCCAAGCCGATGGTAGCCGATTGTCGGTTACTGAACGAGTCGTGATAATCGCGACCTGACGCCCCCCAAGCCCTCCCGACGCAACACGCGCAACGCCGCACGATACGCGTAGGGGCTCATCATATGATGAAGCAACAACGAGATGTGCCTGCGTGCGCTGAGGAGTTCAGAGCCTTGTTGTCCTTGCCCGGCCTGCGTAGACAAAAGGACCTTATCCCACACGTCTGCCGCATGTTTCATGGGAAATTCTGCCTGAGCAAAGCGGCGTGCGGCATCTGCAATCTCTTTGCGCTGCGACACGGATAATGCGAGTTTGCGAATGGCCTGATACCAGTCTCCTTCGGTATTGGCGCACAGTATACCGTTCTTCCCATCGCTGACCGTGTCGTTATAGGGCGGCACATCCGAGCAAACCGTGGGGATACCCGCAAGCGAGTAGTCGAGAAATTTCACCGGACTTTTGCACTGGCTGAAGCGCGAATCATCCAGGGGGATGATGCCGATGGCGTTGTCCAGCGTGGCCAGGAATGCCTTGAAATGCGAATGGCTCATGTTCCCGTGAGCCTGTAATGCCAGGCCGGTTCCGGCCAGGAATTCACCGGGCGGGCCGATGCATATGATTTCGATGTTGAGGTCTTTGTCACTGGCGAGCTGTGCGAGCGCCGAGGCTATGAAATCCACCCGCACGGTGTCTGTCGAGGCGACAAGCAAATTAACCTTGTGTCCGTCGCCTGCGTAATGTCTGGTCGCTGCATGCGCCGTCGACGCACAATTGGGCACGACGAACACGTTTTTGTTATACGCAAGCAGCTCCTCCTTCAGGCGCTGGGTGGTGACCGTAATCGCATCCGCCATCCGCAGTGTCTCGAGCAGATAGGGTCGGGTCTGCTGGCAGTGGTCGTAACATTGCAAAAACGGCGGAACCTCAGTCAGGAGATCGTCCATATCAATAATCACGCGTTTTCCCATTTTCTGCAGCATATCGACGAGACCCAGGACATAGTTGTTCGAGTCCCGTTGGAGGATTACCGTATCCGCCCATGCAAGGTCCTGACTATCATGCTCATAAATGCTGCGTATGCGCACCTGACCACCGTATTGCTGGCAGTATTTCAGGAGCGGACCCCTGATACGGATGTTCCCCACGCTCCAGTCGGCAAACGGCAACAGGCACAGAATCCTTGCGCCTTCGCCTTCGCAGAATCGGCGGTTTTGTTCCGCGAGCTCAGCAGCCGTATCGGATCTGGAGACCAGAACCGTGTACTGGAAAACCTCCTGATCCGCGTCCGGCATCAGGTCGGACGTCGCCTCGAGCAGCTCGGGACTGATCTCGATACCCGTTTCATCTGTCGGCAGGCGGACAGCGTCCATGCGGTGCACCGCAAATCCTGCCTCGGTGAACATATCTACAATGCTTTTGCGGGTAAAAAATCTGAGGTGGGTATTATCCAGGATGCCGAACTCTGCATAATCCCAGCGACCTTCCAGCAGCATCAGCCGAACGGCCTTATGCGCGACATTCGGAATTGATGCAGCAATACAGCCGTTCGAGGACAGAAAGCGCCTGCAGGCTTTCAAGACCCGTACCGGGTCGACCAGATGCTCGAGCACGTCGCCGAAGGTAATGTAGTCGAAGGTGATGCCTTGCAGCGCATCGTTGGCCAGAAATTCCTCGATGGTGCCAACGAAAACATGGTCCAGCTTTTCCCGCGCCCTGGCCGCGGCCTTGGCCGACAGTTCGACCCCCCACACTTCATGCCCGGCTTGTCTTAACGCCTCCCCGAAATAGCCAGACGAACAGCCGACCTCGAGTACGCGCGATGCGTTTCCCTCACTGTCTTCCTGAATGAAATTGTATAAATGTGTATGGGCGTTGTTGCTTACCCGCAAATCGATTGCGCTCTCATAAGCTTTGTCTTCGTCGGCATCATTTTCGAGCGCTGCCGTTTCCGGCTGTTCGTCTGCCGGGTTTTCTTGGCTCCATTCGGCGAGGGTTTCCGCGAAGGCTCGAACAGGCCCTGTGAGCAAGGCATTGCATTCAGCGAGCTGCGCGTCTCTCTCGTGCAGCATGTCAACGGCCTGTTTGAAACCGCGCTCCACGTCGCCTAGAGTCTCTAACAGTTGAGCCTCGGCCGCTTCCTTATCCTTCAGCATTTTGCAGGCGTTGATGAATTCGGACTCGATCTGGTTGAATTGTTGTTCACGAGACTCCACCGAGGGAGCGAAAAACGCTTGCGCAGCCTGGTAGTCCCGCCGGATTATGTCGAACTCTGACCGGACGCCTTCATCACCGCGTTGAGAGGCCTTTCGAAGACTGGTGTAGACGTCCTCGACCCATGCTGGTAGTCCGGCTAAATCGGTGTCGGTGTGATGGTGATGGCACAGTGAGCCGTCCAGAAAGGCATCGATATCCCCGGCTGCCTGTTCGATGCCGACTGGCCACGGTAACGACAGATGGTCGCCGACCGCGCGCATGGTCTCGCGCCAGTCTTCCAGAAGCATGTTGTAAGAGATGATGGTTCTTGGATAGTCGCGTGTGTACAGTTCCGCATCCAGCATATGCTGCAGCCAGATATTGAGCGCACGCGGCGATTCCATTTGATCCCGACGAGAAAGCGACTCGGCAACCTCCAGCGGGTTGCGGTAGATAATGATGAAGGAAGGCTCGCAGTCGAACTTCGCGAGGATGTCCAGCCAAAGCGGCAATAGTCGACACAGTCGGGGATCTTTCAATCCCCAGAGTTGCGAGTTGCCGAACTCTCTTTTGACAATGGCCGCAAGTTCCTCCGAGATCGCTTTAACAGCCGGAGATTTCCATGCCCCGGCCGTGAGAGGGTGAATGCTGTCCCACCGGGATCCCATTTCCTGCAGCAGGCGGTCGTGCAGCGCCACTACATCGCTGTGTTCCCAGAAGCCGCGCTCGTTGACGCCGGGCTGCGGGGGCAGCAGGTGATCCCCCAGGTCTATTCCCAGACGCTGTATTACGCCGGTCAGGGCAGAGGTGCCGCTTCTGTGTGCGCCAAGAACCATGAGCGCCCTGGATCCGGGTACTGTCACTGTCATGATCCAGAGCCCCCCGCGGTGGCTGCCAACAGGTTCAAAGCTGGTTCGATCATCAGGTCAACGGCTCCCACCGCCAAAGAATCCTCGGTCGGTTTTACCTTGAACATGGCTACATCGACAGCACGATCCAGAAATGTCTCGACGCCATCTATCTCGGCTACGACCCCGGCATTCAGGAAGTAGGCGCCCGGCGTCAGCAGGCATTTGAAGCGAAACCGGAGTTCGATGGCAGTCCCCGCGTCGATAAATTTTTCACCCTGGCCGACCTCAGAACTCGTCGCGCCACCCAGTTCATAACCGGTAGTTGTCTTTATGAGCATGCCACAGCGAACCTTGACCGCCGGCTTCTCGAAGTACACCTTGTAACTGAATATGTAGTCGCTACGCTGCACCAGGATGTTGACCCGCTCACCGTCGATGGTGCTGATGCGGAAGTCGTGAAGACGGGCGCCACGCTTTTCGTAGTGCACGGTGCTGCGTGGCTGGATGTCGGGATCGTAGGACGCGGTACTGCCGTTGCGCGATCTAGCGGACGTGCCGGCGCTCGCCGTGGTCTCGCGTGGTGGCGCGTCTGCTGCTGGTCCGGTTGCCCGCCTGGCCAAAGCACTGCGCAGCGCGGCAACCTGGTCAGACGGCGCATACAGGAGTTTCTGGTACTCTGCAATCACCTCGCGTGGCGCACCCGAAAAAAGTACTTCACCCTGATCGAGAAATATAGCCTTACTGCATAATTCTATGACTGCAGCGCTGCTGTGCGAGACGAACAGTATTGTTCCGCCCGCATCCTGGAATGACCTGAGCCGCGAAAAGCACTTGCGCTGGAACGCCTCGTCGCCCACCGACAGGGCCTCATCAATCACCAGGATGTCGGGTCTGATATTGATTGCCACGGAGAAGGCGAGTCGCACAAACATGCCGCTGGAGTACGTTCGGAGCGGTTGGTCGATAAAGTCCGCGAGTTCCGAGAAATCAACGATCTCACCGAACCGTTCCCGGGTCTCCTGATAGTCCAGCCCCATGAGTGCGGCGTTCAGGAAAACATTGTCTCGCCCGCTGAACTCCGGGTTGAACCCGGCACCAAGCTCCAGGAGTGCAGCAATCCGACCCTTTGTCCTGACCGTTCCACTCGTCGGAGTGAGTACGCCGGTGATGAGTTCCAGTAGCGTGGATTTTCCCGAGCCGTTACGCCCGACTATCCCCACGGTGTCACCCGCCATTATCTGCAGGGAGATGTTGCGCAACGCCCAATACTCCCGATAGTAACGGTGAGCGTGGCTTGCTTGCGGACCTGATCGACCTCCAAGGGCTCGCTGTATGCGTGGTATTATCGCCTGTTTCAACCGGTCATGGGGGTGGGCATAGATGCGGTAGCACTTGGACAGATCGGTGGTGACCAACACACTGCCTGCGCTATCAGCGGGAACTGTACTGTCAGGCGTCACTACCGCGGCCATATTGCGTTTCGCGTGGAATCGGGTCCAACATAGACGCTTGATTATAGTGTCTTGGGGCGGCTCTAGAAAGGCCGGGCTTACGCGTTCCTGTAGAAGCGCTGTGGCCAACAGCGCCGCACGTTGAATCCCTGGCAGTCGGTTCATGAAATCATGCAGCAAGGCGGGGGCGGGCGTTCGTGTGGCAACAATCCGGATCAACAATCCGGCGCCCGACGATCGGCAAGACAGCTTCACTCGCTGATGCGCGTATCATTTAGGCGAATCAAATCAACTGGATATGGGCCTGCCTGTGAGGATCCACCGCAACAGGCGGGCATCGACCACACAGCGTCATGACCCGTGGGTTGCGACAAGTCCTCTGGCCACGGATGTTATCATTGCCCCATTTCCAGAACTCGGTTGAGTAGAGGTGCGCAGTGGCGGATGGCCCGGTTAATGTTCGATCCCTGTGGCGACAGCGCAGCCTGCTGTGGCAACTTGTAAAGCGCGAGGTTGCGGGGCGGTACAGGGGTTCATTTCTCGGCGTCGTGTGGACACTCATCCAGCCGCTGATGATGCTGGCGGTTTACACGTTCGTGTTTGGAATGGTGTTCGGGAGCCGCTGGGAGGGCGCCTCCGGAAGCAAGCTGGAACTCGCCGCCATCCTTTTCTCGGGCCTGCTGGTGTTCAATCTGTTCGCCGAATGCATTAACAGGTCTCCACAGCTCATGCTCGAAAATGCAAACTACGTAAAACGTGTCGTGTTCCCCCTCAGCATCCTGCCGGTCGTCGTAATGGGCTATGCGTTGTTCCATGCCGCGATGAGTATCGCGATCCTGTCACTATTCATTATTCTTGCACTGGGTTCACTGCCGTGGACCGTCGTTCTCCTGCCGCTGATTTTCCTCCCACTGGTGCTGCTGGTGCTGGGCTTGTCATGGGCCTTGTCGGCACTGGGCGTGTATTTTCGTGATATTCAGCACGGGATAGGGATTCTTGTATCCGCGCTGCTTTTCTTGAGTCCGATCTTTTATCCCGTCTCGGCGCTTCCGCCGGCGGTTCAGCCCTATATGTTCATAAACCCTGTGGCGTTCGTTATTGAGCAGGTGAGAGGTGTCGTTATCTGGGGCAGTCTTCCGGACTGGGGCGGGTTAGGGCTGTACACAGCCATCAGCGCCTTTGTGGCATGGTTGGGATTCGTCTTGTTTGAACGGGCGAGAAGAGGCTTCGCGGATGTGCTGTAGGCGATCTCGAGTTTTGACAGACATGGCTCCCCCATAGACGCGCGGGGGAGGCTGTAATGCTGCGTCACGAATACTGAAAGGGGACAGCAGTGGTACTGACCCCTTGTTTTCTCAGCCCCTTTTGCTCTTTTACTCAGCGGCCTCAAATTCCGAGTAACTCGATAAATTGTCGAGCGGTGTCGATGCCGGCGCCGCCAGGTTGCCGGTAATCCCGCTCCTGCCTGGTTCATCTGCCTCGCGCAGCCGTACATACGCCCCCTGTGCTGCATCGTCCTCTGCCGCCGAGGTGAAATTGCCTAATTTTCGCAGGCAATATTGATCTAGATCAAATAGACATCCTAAGTGTTTCGAAATGTGATCCGCTACTCAAAACTGAAGTCACCACGCGTTACCGGAGTCACCGGAAAGGATGGAGAAATGGGGACCATCAAGTATGTCATGCTGGTCGACACGGAACGTTGCGTAAAATGCGATGCCTGCGTTACCGCCTGCCGGGCGGAGTGGAATACGCCAGTCGGTTACTCGCGCAACTGGGTTCGCGAGGTCGAGGGAAGCGACGCTAACGGGATGCCCGTCCTGTCCTTTCTCTCTGGACGCTGCAACCACTGCGATACGCCACCCTGTGTCGCGTCATGCCCCACCGGTGCCAGCTACAAGCGCGAAGACGGTATGGTGCTGATCGACCGGGAGCTGTGCACCGGTTGTGAATTCTGCCTCGATGCATGCCCCTACGATGCCCGCTACAAAGACCCGCTCGACGGCATGATTTCCAAGTGTACCTTCTGCCAGCCGCGGGTGGACGCGGGACGCCAGCCGGCCTGCGTGGAAGTGTGCTTCAACCGCGCTCTGACCTTCGGCGACGCCAACGATCCATCCTCGCAAGTCAGTCGCATGCTGGCGAGCGGAGACTGGAAACCGCTGGTCACCCCGGAAGTCAATACCGCACCGAATCTCTACTATTCAGCCAGTACCCAGCTGGACGAGAGTGTTCTTCCCAGAACGGTTGAACAGTCGCTGTCGGCGCGGGTACTTGCCGAGGGGGTGAATCCGGCCATCAAGATCAGCCTGAGCGGCATGATGGGTGTGTTTGGCGTCGCCGGCCTGTTGAAACTGTTCAAACGGCGAGAAGAGGTAAACCAGAATGAGTAACACAGATGCCGCCCCGCGCATGGTTTTCAGTCGCCCGAAAAAGGTGATACGCCTGCACTGGTTCAACGCCGTCGTTTGGCTGCTGCTCACTCTTTCCGGACTGGGCATCATACGGGGCGACGTGGCGCTGATGCCGGAGGGTTACGCGAACGCGGTTCAGGGTTTGGTCGGCGGCCAGTTCAACCTGATCACCGGCCACTCGGCAGTCGGCCTGCTCTGGGCAGGCGTATTTATCCTGTTCACCCTGTTCAACTGGACGGAAGTGGTATTTCCCTTCCTGAAGAAGATTCTGTCCGTTACACCGCGCGCTGTACTCGCCGACGCAACCCAGATGGTGGTCGACATCGGCGGCCTGTTCGGTATGTTCAAGTCTGTCCGCCTGCCGCCCGCGGGGCGTTACAACGGCGCCCAACGGCTTCTGGGGACGTTGATCCTGCTGTCGAGTGTCGTTATCGCGCTGAGCGGCATGATCATGTTCGCCCTGTTCCTGTTCACACCGGTATTTGTCGATGCTGCTCTCTTCCAGTGGTCGCTGGTCGCGCACGGCTTGTTTGTGGGCCTCGTGTACATAGGACTGGTGGCCCACATCTATTACTCCGTGGTGGAGGAGCCGGAAGTGCTGGAATCCATGAAGAGCGGCTACCTGGAAGAACACTATATCAGGCATCACAGTCCGGGCTGGTACGAGGAACTTCGCCAGCAGGGCAAGCTTTGAGATCAAGAAATCAAAGGAGACATGCAATGAAAACTTCAGCCAAGACAGCGGTAACCTTTCTCGTGGCGACGCTTGCCCTGGGATTTGCCGGCAGCAGCCTGGCCGGCGAGCCGAACAAGAGGCGCGGCCAGGTGTATTTCAAGATGGTTTGTACGCAGTGTCATGTGCAGACGGCCGAAAAGACCATTCCGCCCAACACCCGCACCATGGCCGAGTGGGACGCCTACATGTCAGCGGACCAGCACGACAGCAGTGGCAGTTCCGAGCCGAGCGTGAGCTATTACACCAGCACGGCCTATCGCGAGAGTGTCAAGGAGACCAACAAGGCGGCGAATAAGTTTCTCAAACTACCGGCGGACCAGATCTATGCCGATGTCACGGCCTTTGTGGTGGGGGGCGCGCGCGACTCCGATACACCGGCGTCCTGCAACTGAACCGGCCTGGTTGGCGCCCGGCAATATACAGGAGAGCGGTAGTGAGCGACAAAGCAAAGAGTGCAAAAACAGAGGCGGGCGTCAGTCGTCGTGGGTTCCTCGGCTTGTGCGCAGGCGCCGGCGGCGCTGCCACGCTGGGCCTGCGCTCTTTCACGGCCAACGCAGCTGCCGTGCCACACCCCGCAGCAACCTGGTCAGAGGGCCGGGTGATAAGCTCGGTGTGCGGCATGTGCGTAAATCGCTGCGGCATACGCTGCCGGGTGCGCGATGGCGTGCTTGAGAAGATCGACGGCGAGCCGCTCAATCCCAAGTCGCGTGGCGGCACCTGCGCCAAGGGCCAGGCCGGCGTGATGACCGCCTATGATCCGAACCGGATCAGACATCCGATGATTCGCGTGGGTGCACGCGGCGAGGGCAAATGGCGGCGCGCCAGCTGGGACGAGGCCAATGCCTACGTAGCCGAGAACCTCACCCGCATCATCGACAAGTACGGACCCGAAGGGTTGCTCTGGTCTTCCACCACGGATCTGACCGAGACCTTCTTCGTCCAGCTGGGGCGCTACATCGGCACGCCCAATTTTGCGCGTCACGCCAGCCTGTGCCTGGCATCGCGCAACGTCGGCTATTTCGGCACCATGGGCGGCGTACCCGATTCCGACCTGGCCAACAGCCGCTACATCATCATGTTCGGCGCCAACCGCGCCGAGGCCTTCGAGCCACCGTACAACATCGACATGATCGAGAGCATCAAGAAGGGCGGCAAACTGGTAGTCGTCGATCCGCGCATGACCGTGACGGCCAGCAAGGGCGAGTGGATTCCGATTCGCCCGCGTACCGACATGGCGCTGGTGTTCGGCATTATGAACGTGCTGATCCGCGAGAACCTCTATGATCACCAGTTCGTCGCCGAGCGCACCGTCGGCTTCGAGGAACTGAAATCCCACGTGGAGGCGTTTACTCCCGAATATGTTGCGCGCGAAACGGATGTGCCGGCGCAGACCATCGTCACCATGGCGCGGGAGATGGCCGCAGCCGCACCGGCCGTGACCGTGTTTCCCGGCCGCCGCAGTTCCTGGTATACCAACGACACCCAGTTCCGGCGCTCGACGGCAATGCTTACGGCACTGCTGGGCGCCATCGATGCGCCGGGCGCGAGTTTTTTCAATGGCGGCAGCCACAAGCTCGGATCCTTCGAGTGGGAGCTGGGTCCGATGGAGGAACGCGAACGCTTTGACGCTTTTAATGAGCACTACCCGCTGGCCAACCACGAAGACGGCGGTTATGTCAGTCTGCGGGATGCCATTGTCGACGGAACCGCCAGCTACCCGGTCAAGGGCTGGATGATCTATCACCAGAATCCGCTGGCCAGTGTGCTCGACGAGGCGAAAACGCGGAAGATGATGGAACAAATGGATTTTATCTGCACCATCGATATCCAGCCGTCACAGACCGCCTGGATGTCGGACGTCATTCTGCCCGAAACCACTTACCTGGAGCGGCTCGACCCGGTCTGCTCGCTGCCCGGCACGCGCAAGTTCATTGCCGTGCGCCAGCCGGTGATCAAACCGGTCGGCGAGTCGCGCACCATTCTGCAGATCATCCAGGGACTGGCGCCGGAGCTCGACAAACGCTACGAATTCGAAACGCCCATTGTCGACGCCTTCAATTTCACTATTGAAGACTATATCGATGCACAGCTGGCACGCGCGCCGGTCGATCGTGCCACGCTGCTGGAGCAGGGCATCTGGCTGGAAGAGGAAAAACCGCTGGCGTTCGGTGCGTACCGCAGCGGAAAGAAGCCCTTCAAAACGCCGTCCGGAAAAGTCGAATTCGTTTCCGCGCGCTTTGCCCGCAACGGCTATGATCCGCTGCCGATCTACGAGTCGCCCGTCGAACAGCCCGGCAAGCAGCGGCTGATTACCGGTCACGCGGCGCAGTTCACGCACGCGGCCAACCAGAACAACCCGTGGCTGAACGCACTCTATCCGGAAAACGAGGCCTGGATACATCCGTCGGTCGCCGAGGCGAAAGGCATCAAGGACGGTGACTATGTCAAAGTGACAAGCGACATCGCAGAGATCCGCATCAGGGCCAAGGTGACCCGGCGTATCCGCAGCGATACGGTCTTTATCCTGCACGGCTTCGGCAGCAGCTCCGGCGGACAGGATTTGACCCACCGCAAGGGCGGCGCCGATCAGGTGCTGATGAAGAGCGCGGCCGACACTATCACCAACAACCAGGCCATGCACGAAACTTATGTGGAAATAATGCCGGTTTGAACCTCAGTTAACCACACGGGGGTGACCCGGAATGAAACGCGAGCAGAGGGGATATCCTCATGACCGAATCAGCTGTACGCACTGACGCCACCACCGCGCCCAGGCGCCTGGTTGACCTGCCCTGGAATTACCAGACGATCTTTGTGCGGGAGTGGTCTCCCTACTTCGGCGCCGTGGTGATCGTCGTGATCACTCTGGCGCTGATGGCGAGCGGGTTTTTCTGGGGGGTGTTCGGTGGCCTGAAACTGCTCGGCGACTATTTCAACAACCTGATCGGTCTGGGCCCGCTACTCGGCGTCAAGAGTGAGCTGGCAAGCCCGTTGATGCATCGCGTCGCGATTCTCGATATCTGCCTGGTGCTCGGCGCCTTTTCCGCGGCGCTGCTGTCGGGACAATTTCGTATCAGCCGGCCGCCGAAGCTGGAATACCTGTGGGCCGCCCTGGGGGGCAGCTTCATGGGTATCGGGGCCAGCCTTGCGGGAGGCTGTACCACCGGGGGGTTCTTCACCCCGGTCATGTTTTCCTCGCCCGCCGGCTGGGCGATGTGGGCAGGTCTGCTGGCCGGCGCCTTCATCGGCCTGAAGTTGCTGCTGTGGACCATGGAGCATATCCAGTGGGGCATGACTGCGCCAGCGCGCAGTGAGGTGCCGTTCGGACGCAGTAGCTACACGCAGGCCGGTTTCCTGGTGTTTCTGCTGGTGCTCTGGTGGTCGACCCACTGGCTCAATTCCGAGGATGCCCGGCTGGCAAGTCGCGGGATGCTGATCCTCGCGGGCTTCGGGCTCGGTTTCACCCTGCATCGTTCGCGCTTCTGCTTTTCGCGCGTATTCCGGGAGCCGTTCATGACCGGCGAAGGCGAAATGACCAAGGCGATGATCCTGGCCCTGGCGCTGGGGATGCCGGCCGGTTCGCTGCTGCTGAAGGGCGGCACGGTCGATCCATACCTGGCCATTCCGGCCACGTTCTGGATCGGTTCCCTGGCAGGCGGCCTGATCTTCGGGGTCGGCATGGTATTCGCCGGTGGTTGCGCATCGGGCTCGCTGTGGCGGGTCGGTGAAGGTCACGTCAAGCTCATGGTGGCGGTTTTCTTCTTCGCCTGGATCGGCGCCACTGCCAGCGCCGTGCTCACCAAGCTTGGGCTGACCAGCAAGGAGATGAACCTCGACCTGGTCGAGGAAAGTGCGGTCGGCATCCAGGCCTATATGCCCGACCTGTTCTCCGGCTGGGGCTGGGCCTATGCCGTCGGACTCGGCATCATGCTGGTCTGGTACCTGCTGGTGCGCTACAACGAATCCACTGAAAAGTTCACCGTGCTCTAGCAGCTGCGGTTCAGCAGCGCGCGGCGGGATGCTCCGTCGCGCGCAGCAACATCGTCTCCAGGAAGTGGGCCAGCGGGACGTAGAAGGGATGCGCGGAACGGTCCTGCAGCAACTCAACGAAGCGGTGGATCCACGCCAGTTCACCCAGGAAAGTTTCGATACCTTCGCGTACCCTGGCGGCTGCGTCCTGTTCCCGGGTTCTCAGCATCGAGCCGAGCAGCCGGTAGAGATAGGCGAGGAATTCCAGTTGCAGCGTCAGGTGATCGGGAGCTTCGACCTGCGGATCGGCTTTCAATTCGAGGCCAAAGGCGCAATACATGCCTTGTAGCTGGCGGTACATGGTTACCGGATCGGCCTGTCCGGGTGCGTACAAATGTGCGTTCAGGTGCAGCGGCGCCGGGTTGCGATTCAGCTCGAACAATTCCAGATATTGGCTTTCCAGCTTGTCGCGCGCACCGGTGCCGGCAACCACCCGAATGCCGGCGACCAGTTGCTCATGGGCGTCGTGGAGCGGCGCCGGATTACCCAACAGGGCAATATTCGCTGCTGCGTCAGCGCTGAAGCTGCCGCTGGTTAGCGCGCCGTACAACTGTTCATCGGGATAGGAGAAACCCAGCGCAAGCAGGTCGTAGAGCGCGGCGCTGGCTTCGCTACGTCTGAGCAGGTCCGTCATAACACCGTTTGATGCAGTGAAGGAATGCGGCTAAGCATTGCAGCCTCCGTCGCTTGAGCTGTTACCATCGTCGAGCTTACCCGACTCCTGTGGCGATAGGAACAGTGCCCGACGCGCGCAGCGGGGCGGCGTTTCCCGTGTCTGGCAGGAAGTGTTTTCACCCCAAGTGAGATAAGAGAAGGGTGGCTATGCGTTCCCAGCCAGCCGTCCGCCGACCCCGGCAGAGCGCCTGTCGCCCAACCCGAATGAGAACGTCCGCTACGACGTGAATGGAATCACAAGTGTCGCGGACGGGAGGTCGACCGATGGCGCCACGGAATTCCCCGATTTTCGGTCGCACCCGGGCACTACGCGCAGCGCTTGTGAAGCCTCTCGTCGAGTGATAATCCGACCCGGGTGAATGAGGAGGGCAGCCAGCCGGCTTATCAGTGACACAGGTCACTGGTGATAGCCGCCCTTAGAGCTCTGTCGTGCAGTGTCGTTCGGAGCGCCCTTCCCGGGCGTCCAGCGGCGGCACCTCTGCTCCCAATCGTGGTGCATCATGATGCTCGCCCGAACCAGAATGGGGCGAGCCGTCGAGTTGGCAGCCGCTCCTTCGCATTGCGATGTTTCCGGGCAAACATTGGCCTGGAGCGCTGCGCAATGCGCGAGCCGGGCGGCGACGGCAGGCGAACCGGTCGTGGCGCGCGATTTGCACACGGTGACTCAACCACGCTGCGAGACGGATTGCTCCGGCAAGACGGGCTGTCAATCCAGCACTGCAGTTCCGCTGCGAGCGGTCCGACGCCGCGCAAACCCGTCGCCCGAGTGTGATCGTTTCCGGTTTGTACCGGCCCTGCTGGAGGTTGATTGATGAAGCTTATCGTTGCGGTGATTAAACCATTCAAGCTGGACGACGTCCGGCAAGCGCTCGCCGACAACGGCGTCCAGGGTCTGACTGCCAGCGAGGTGAAGGGCTTCGGTCGCCAGAAAGGGCATGCGGAAGTCTATCGAGGTGCCGAATACACCGTCGAGTTTCTTCCCAAAGCCAAGCTCGAAACTGCCGTGCCCGATTCCGCTGTGGACGCGGTGATCGACGTGATTCGCCAAACGGCCAGCACCGGACAGATCGGTGATGGCAAGATTTTTGTGGTGCCCCTGGAAGAAGCGCTGCGCATCCGCACCAGCGAAACCGGGGAGGCTGCGCTGTGAAGCCGCGGGGGGGCGCATCGCCAGTGAGAACAAGATTGTCAGCAAAACCACGTTTTCTGCGTTCTGAGCGGAGTGCTCGCAGCGCTGCCTGCGCCGGTATTCGCCGCAGACGAGCTGAGCGCGGGCGATACAGCCTGGATGCTCACTTCCACCTTGCTGGTGCTGATGATGACCTTGCCGGGCCTTTCCCTGTTCTATGCGGGCATGGTGCGGTCGAAGAATGCGCTGTCGGTGATGATGCAGTGCTTCGCCATTGCCAGTCTGGTTACGGTGCTCTGGGTGCTGTATCTGTACAGTCTGGCGTTCAGCGACGGTGGTGCCCTGAACCAGTGGGTCGGGGGCTTGAGTAAGACCTTCATGAGCGGGGTCGGCGTGGACGCCTTGACTGGGACAATTCCGGAAACGGTGTTTTCCATGTTTCAGCTGACCTTTGCCATCATCACGCCTGCGCTGATTGTCGGCGCTTTCGCCGAGCGCATGAAGTTTTCTGCCATGCTCTGGTTCATGGGGCTTTGGGTCACCCTCGTCTATGCCCCGGTAGCCCATTGGGTTTGGGGCGGTGGCTGGCTTGGCGATCTGGGGGCGCTCGATTTCGCCGGCGGTACGGTAGTGCATATCAATGCCGGTGTTGCGGCGCTGGTGGCTGCCCTTGTGCTTGGCAAACGCAAAGGCTACCCGGGTACCGCCATGCCGCCGCATAACCTGATGTTCACCATGGTGGGCGCCGGCATGCTGTGGGTTGGCTGGTTCGGCTTTAATGCCGGCAGTGAGCTGGCCGCCGACGGCACCGCCGGCATGGCGATGGCGGTAACTCAGGTAGCCACGGCTACCGCGGCGCTCGCCTGGATGTTTGCCGAATGGATTTCGCACGGCAAACCGACCACGCTGGGCATCGCATCCGGCGCCGTCGCCGGCCTAGTGGCCATCACGCCGGCCTCCGGCTTTGTGGGGCCGATGGGCGCCACCGCGATCGGGGCGGCCTCCGGTGTCATCTGCTTCTATGCCGCGACCAAGGTCAAGCGAGCCCTGGGTTACGACGACGCGCTGGATGCTTTCGGCGTGCACGCGGTGGGCGGTATCGTGGGAGCGCTCCTCACCGGCGTGTTCATCTCGGCAGCCCTGGGCGGGGTCGGATTCAGCGAAGGGGTGAGCATGGGTGAGCAGGTATACATTCAGGCTGTGGCCGTGCTGGCGACTATCGTCTACGATGGCATCGTCAGCTTCATACTGCTCAAGGTGATCGACGCTGTCATTGGCCTGCGTGTGAGTGCTGACCAAGAGACGGAAGGCCTCGACGTGGTACTGCACGACGAGCGCGCCTACGATATCTGACTACAAACCGGGGTCAGAACACAGTTTCTGCTAATATGCCGCTGCGAAACCTGGTTCATTAACCTGCGTCAACAACGCGAGTGAGCGCATTGCTGAGCGTTCTAGTATATTAGCGAATACTGTGTTCCGACCCCGGTTTCCGGTTTCCCGGTTTCTTCAGGCGGCGTTGTTTTGCAATCTGTGCACATCGACGCTGGTCAGGCCCTGACCGCCAATACCCCAGTCGCCCTCAAGGATTTCTTCAAGGATGACCCAGGTGACGCCGCGCATGGACTCGCCTTCGATGGAAACCATGGCGTCGGTGACCTTTTCGATCATTTCGCGCTTCTGCTCCTTGCTGAAGACGTTTTCGATGAGACTGATTTTGACCATTGGCATGGTTGCTCTCCTATTGAGTGTGGTTTGAAGACCGGCTGCGACGGTCACTGGCGATGTGTCATTCGTGAGCCTCGACGGCAAGTCTGGCAGGGTCGATGTCCGCTTGCTTGCAGGGGGGACGGAGGTTTTGTGGAGATTTTGTGGGGATTGTCTGCTAACGTTTTCAATACGGTTGCTGACGGAACTGTCGCTGATGCGATTGACCTTTGGGGATTTCGAGCTGGATACCGAGCTGTTCGAGCTGCGGCGCAGCGGTCATCCTCATCCCGTGGAACCCCAGGTGTTCGACCTGCTGGTTTATCTGGCCAGACACCGTGATCGCATCATCAGCCGCCAGGAACTGCTCGACCGGCTGTGGACCGGCCGGGTTGTCACTGAATCCACCCTCAGCAGCGCCATAAAGGCTGCCAGGCAGGCGCTCGGCGACAGCGGCCGGTCGCAGAAATGCATCGCCACCATCAACCGCCGCGGTTACCGCTTCGTGGCCGAGGCGCAGGAGCAGCCGCAGCCGGCCGCACCTGCGCCGCTCACCCCGAACACGGACGGTGACCTGGTCCGGCAGGGCGCCATTGCCGGCAGCGAGGATGCCGGCGCTGCCTGCCTGTTCCCCGTCCAGCCGGGTTTGCACCCCGACCGACCGTCAATCGCCGTGCTGCCATTCGCGCACAGCCACGGTAACGACGCCATTGCCTGGATCGCGGAGGTGATGGGTGAAGACATCAGCATTCAACTCGCCCGCATTCCGGGTTTCCTGGTGGTGTCGCGCAACTCCACGGCCTGCTACCGCGGCCGCGAGGTCGGCATCAGGCAGATCGGGCGCGAGCTGGGTACGGGCTATGTGGTGGAAGGTTCGGTGTGGGAGTCGGGTGACCGCTTGCGCGTCTCGGTTCAGTTGCTGGAGACTGCCAGTGACTGCGTGCTGTGGGCCGACCGCAGCGAGATTCCCGGCGCCGAACTGGACAGGTTTCAGGACGAGGTGGTGAGGGAGATAGTCAGCCGCATCGAGCCGGCGCTCAACCGCGCCGAGTTGAGCTCACTGCGCAAAAGACGCACCGTGGACCTTGGCGCCTGGGCGCTGTACCGCCAGGGCCACGCCATCCTCGGCCTGATGGGCTGGAGCGAGGAAAGCTTCGGCGAGTGTGCCGACCTGATGCGCCAGGCCATTGCCCGCGACCCGGATCTGGCCTTCGCCCACGCCTATCTCGCCCTGATCCTGGCCATCGGCCACCTGGTGGGCCTGGTCAATGGGGCCGGGTGGCGCGAAGAGGCCCTGGCCGCCGCCGAACGGGCGGTCGCGCTGGACAACCAGGATTCCGATGTCCTCGGCTATGTCGGCTGTGCCCTGGCCGACATGGGTGATCACCATCGCGGCATTGACATGTTGCGGCGGGCGGTGGAGCTGGATCCCAGCAATGCGCAGGCCTGGGCTGCCCTTGGCGCGGCGTTGTTGCAGACCGGCAAAGAGGAAGGCATCGAGCATTTGCGCCATGGTATCCGTATCAGCCCGCGCGACAATCGCCTGGCGGTGTGGGGTGCACTGCTGGCGCGTGGCCTGCTCAATTTCGGGCGCGTCACGGAGGCCATCGAAGCCGCCGGCAGTGCCTGCCGGTGTGACGATAAGATTTTCCTGCCGCGGGTGGTGCTGGCCATTGCCCACTGGGTGTCGGGGAACCGGGAGGAGGCCCGCGCCGCTCTGGACGATGCGCGCCGCATCCGCCCGCGACTGGGCATCGACGACATCAGACGATTCGCGCGCCCCGGCGAGATCAGCGGGCTGAAAAAGGCTGGCTTGTTGTGAAGCTACTCCGGCCGTAGACCTGCAAACCGGGGTCAGAACACAGTTTCTGCTAATATGCCGCTTCAAGACCTGGTACATTAAACTGCATCAACAACGTGCCCGGGGTTCCCGGGCGGCTGAGAATAGATCACGAGTCAGCGCATTGCTGAGCGTTCTAGCATATTAGTGAAAACTGTGTTCCGACCCCGGTTTCCGTGTTACTGACCCCGGTTCCGCCGGTTTAACCCCGGTTTCCATAGATAATTATCTATCAAGTCATTATTAATTATTTATTGGAAAAAAGGGGGCGAACTCTCCTAAGCTCCCGTCTGGAAAGCTCGGAACCCTGTTTTTTTGAACACTTCAGGATTTGTGTCCGTTGATCACGCATTTACGCGGATAGCGAAGGCTGGACAGGTAATCGACCTGAGCGAAGCAGACATGCATCAACTGTCGACGCGAGTGCCGGTGTCATTGAATTAACATCATGATAAAGCTCAGAACTTATGTTTATATCGATGCGCTGCAACCGCAGTTGGCTGAGTATATGGCGACTGTATCGCAGGGTTTTCCACCGGTGCCAGGGGATGCCTGTCTGTGGGTGGAAGTTTCGCCTGGCATGGCTATTCACCGCATCACCGATATTGCCCTCAAGGCTACCCAGGTACATCTGACCCAAAAGATCGTGGAACGTGAATATGGCTCGATGGTGATACATCATCGCGATCAAAGCGATGTGATCGCCGCCGGCCAGACGCTGCTGAGTAGAATGAATGCCCGGGTGGATGACCGTCAAACCTGCAATATCGCATGGACTGAGACGATTCGGGGCATGACCCCCGATCATTGTGTGTTAATCAATCGCCAAAATCGGATGGGATCAATGATCTTGCCCGAGCAAAGTATGTTTATTCTCGAAACCGAACCGGCCGGTTATATCGTGTATGCCGCCAACCAGGCCGAAAAAGCCGCCAGCATCACCTTGATTGATGTGCGTGCGGTGGGTGCGTTTGGCCGTTTGGTCGTCTCAGGTCGTGAAGCCGATGTGGATGAAGCCGCCGCCGCTGCGATTGCCGCCATAGAGCGCCCGTCCCGCACCTAGCCATGGCCAAAACCGGCAACGCAAAACCGGGGTCAGAACAAAATTTCTGCTGATATTTCG
The DNA here is from genome assembly GCA_963695455.1 of uncultured Gammaproteobacteria bacterium. Taxonomy (GTDB): domain Bacteria; phylum Pseudomonadota; class Gammaproteobacteria; order DSM-19610; family DSM-19610; genus Thiogranum. The sequence goes on from CAVOGN010000008.1 coordinate 66,137, forward strand.
CTTCAAAACCTGAGTCCGTAACGTGCATCGACCACAAGGAGGTGGACCATGTCACGCAAACCCCGCTTTGTCCTGCCGCGCGTACCCCAGCATGTCATCCAACGAGGTCATAATCGCGACCCCTGTTTTTTCGCGGAAGCCGATTATCAGCGCTACCTGCGCGACTTTCACGCAGCTGCATTGAAAAACCGGGTTCAGATTCACGCCTATGTCTTGATGACCAATCACGTGCATTTGCTGCTCACGCCCGAAACCCCCTACGGTTTAACCCATACGATGCAGGATACCGGCCGAACGTTTGTCCGTTACATCAACTCGACCTACCAACGAACGGGCAGTCTTTGGGAGGGGCGATACAAGGCCAGCCTGATAGACAGCGAGGCCTATTTGCTCACCTGTATGTGCTATATCGAAATGAACCCGGTGCGAGCCGGCATGGTGCAGCATCCCGGTGAGTATCGTTGGTCCAGCTTCGCGGTGAATGCACAGGGAAGACCCGATACGCTGCTGACGCGGCATCCGTTGTATGGGGCGCTGGGCAAGACCCGGCAACAGCGGGAATACGCCTATCGCGAATTATTCAGGCAGGATCTGGATTCAGGCGAGATACACCAGATCAGAGAAGCATTGAATCAGGAGCTGGTCCTGGGCAGGGAGGATTTCAAAGACAGGATTGAACAGATGCTTAACCGTCAAGCGCGCCCGGGTGTTCCCGGGCGACCGAGAATCGAGGATGAGCCAGCGCATTACTCAATCCTCTAATATATTAGCGAAAACTGTGTTCTGACCCCAGTTTTGTCAGCTTCGGCGCATCCTCACTCTGCCGGATTCTGTGTGTCTTGTTGACCTCCAGGTCCGTCAGATCCTCGTAGGTTCCGTCGGGCCACAGGATTCTCACGCTGTCCAGCTTGTCCGCCGTGCCGAGACCGAACGTCACCGTGCGCTCGACCTGCGAGACGAAGCTCCGGGTTGGCATGACCGGCTTTCTCTGCGCCTTGCCCCCGGCCTCGACCTCGATCCAGGCGCCGATCGCGTCCCGATTGGAATTCGTGCCCTCGAGCAGGAAGCGAATCCAGTTGTGCCCGAGGGCCTGATCATTGCGAAACAGCAGGGCGGGTCCGACCATCTGACTCACAGCGAAGTCCAGGTCTCCATCACCGTCGATATCGGCAAAGGCGGCACCCCTGCCCGAGATCTTCGCTCCGAGATCTCCCATCTCCTCGAGCGGAACCTCCTCGTATACCCGTGACTCCCGACCTGTGTTCCAGAATAACTGCGACGACTGGAGAAAAGTCTGCTCCGGCTTCAGCAAGTGGATTTCCTCGTGAACGTGGCCGTTGACCTGGAACAGATCCTCGCGCCCATCGAGGTCGTAATCGACGAAAAACAGCCCAAAAGTCACGTAGGGGAAGGTCGGGGTTCCGATGCCTTCCTCGGTCGAGAAGTCCGCGAACAACATCGGCCTGAGCGCCACCCAGACGGATGTCGCCTCGCGGGAGAAGTTACCGGCCGCTAGCGCGAGGGTCTTGGTGTCGATGTAATAGGCGTAGTCCGAGCCCATTGTCGCGGTTGCATTGCCCTGGTTGTTGTAGGCGAGGCCGAGCTCCGCCGCCTTGTCGACGAAGGTGCCGTCACCCTGGTTCAGCAGCGCGAAGTTACGGACCTTGTCATTGGCGACGAAGATGTCCAGAAACCCGTTATCGTCGAAGTCGACGAAGTTCACGCTCAGAGCCTTTCCGGCCGGCCGTCCTTCGGAGTCGGTGACCTGAATCCCCGCGGGCTCCGAAACATCCGTGAATCGGCCGTTGCCATCGTTGCGATACAGCGAGCTGAAGGTGCCTTTCAGTTGCGCCGGTCTCGGTACCCGGGGGATATCGGTGTTGGCGACCCGCACGTTCAAGCGACGCTGGATATCCGGACTCCAGTCCGTGTAGCTCGTGACGAAGAGATCGAGATCACCGTCGTTATCGTAGTCGAAGAAACCCGAGGACACCGACTGGGTTCCCGGGTCGCCCGCCACGCCCGCATCCGGCTGCTCGGTGAAGACGCCGTCGTCGTTTCTGTAAAGATGATTGATCCCGTAGGTCGTCACGTACAGATCGGGATCTCCGTCCGAGTCGTAGTCGCCCACAGCGACCCCCATACCCAGATGCGAATCGTCCAATCCCACGTCCTTCGTGACGTCGGTGAACGTGCCGGTGCCGTCGTTGCGGTACATCCGGTGAGTCGGAAGCTCATCGGGTGCCTCGTCCCACGGCCACGGCGTACCGTTGACGAGGAACAGATCCTGGTCCCCGTCCAGATCGTAATCGAGAAAAGCAATCCCGCCCGCGTGTGCCTCGGGGACCCACTTTCCACCGCTGTAGTAGCGAACGAAGTCGAGTCCCGATTCCTCGGTGATGTCGGTGAAGACGACCTTCGGACGTTCGGCGGTGGCGTCTTCGTAGCGCACCGGCTCGGGCGCGGCGACCTCGCGCACCACTTCTTTTTCCCCGGTCCAGGAGGTAGCAACGTACCAGACGCCCGGCACCGCCACGGCGAGAACAACAAGCGCGGCAACGGTCCAGCGGACTGCCGCCCGAACACGCGTCACCGATGCGAGAATGCTTTCAACAGCTCGGCTCTGTTCCTCATTGAGCTGATCGAATTCCAGATCGTAGTGGGTTTGCTTCCCTGCCTTGCTGACGTTCCGCACCACGGCCGGCAACTCAACCTCCGCATCCGAGGTCGGGATGCGAAGCCACACCGGAGCATCGCGGTCAATCGCTAGCGTGGACGAACGCACACTCATCGCGGTTGGGCCGAAATCGACGCTGCTGATAGATTGCCAATCGGCATCGCCGACCTTGATGAAGCACTGTCCGTGGTAAGGAACCCTTGCGGCAGCAGCGCGTTTGTTCTGATTCATTGCCCGTTCCGGTCTGCGGTGAGTTTATGGCTGACGGACTCCCCGGACGCGTGGTCGGAAGAGGTGAGATCGTAGATGACGGGATCCTCGGACGCGTGGGCAGCGTGGCGATAGCGTTCCCTGGCCGCCATCATCGCCTCTCCCTCAGCGAGGTCGTCCCGCTTGTACTTCTGATGCAGTGCGCTGTGCCGAGCGGCATCCTCAGACTGGCCCAAAGCCATGTACGCCTGCTTCAGACCCCAGTGCGCCGTGGCATTCTCGGGGTCGAGCACCAGCGCCTTGTCATACCATTCGACGGCCTTCTGGAGCCCGTCCCGCACAGCTTGCTCGCCGGCACGCCGCTGGCTCAAGGCCTTCAGATAGCTGGCCTGCCCAAGGTCGTTCAGGAGCCGATAATCTTTGCTGAAGTCGAAGCCGCGGTTTTCGGCCTGTGCGAACCCGCCCGCCACAATCTCCGAGAAGCTCCGGATGGCGGCATCATAGTCGCCATTTTTCATCGAGAGTTGTCCCGACAGCCAGAGATAGGTCCAGATCGGCGTTTCTTCGAACTTCCTGGCCCGTTCCAGCGACTCGCGTGCCTTGCCGCGGACCTCTCCCTCCGCCAGGTAGACGCGCGTGAGGTTCAGGGGGCCGTTGAAATTGCCCAGAGCTTCCACCCGGGCAAACGCCGACTCCGCGTTGAGCAGGTCCGCCCCCTGGCCTGCGGAGAGCAAGGCGATCCCGTAGTCATTCCAGCGCATCCAATCGGGTGGATCACCGGTCAGCGCGCGCGCCTCCGCCGGGCGCGCGCCTGGTGCGCCGGCAACGGCAACCTCAACACTACCCGTGCCGACGACCGAGACGGGGAGGTCATTGCGGTAATCGGGACCTTTCACAAAACGCATGAGGGTCGAGTCAAACTTGCGATACAGCAACCGACCGGACAGGCGCAGCGGACCCGCGGCGTTCTCGGGGACCGTGAACTCGTAGCGGGCCAGCTTCGCGGAACCAGGGGCAATCTGGTTGTTGTACAGCGGCACGAAGATGTCTTGCGCGTTGCGACGATCGATCCGGTTGCCGTGACGATCCAGAACGAAGGCGTTGACGAAGTGTGACGCGGGATCAACATCGCCGTTTTCGTCGATGGCACCGCTGCGGGCGATATCCCTGCCCGTCCCGTCCTGCACCTCGAGTTCCAGCCACAGCTCGTTCGAGTCGACGGTGCCCTGGGTCAACAGGTGTCCGAGCTTCAAGGTCCGAATGACGACCTCGACGGTGTAGCTCTTGCCCGGTTCGAGCTCCACGTCGGGGCCAAGCGGGGCGTGGAGCTCACCGGTGATCCCGACTCCCTCACGAATCCCGAAGATGTCAATCCGAACGTTGTCGCGGAGAAATTCCTGGTGCTGCTGGATGACCTCGTCCGCGTTCTCCATGTTCACGAGCTTCGGTATGGCCGTATTCGCCGAAGGAAACAGGTGACTGCGAATTTTCAGCTCGCCGTCCACATCGTCGGCGCCGAAATCGTCGGAGGCAATCTGCGGCATATGACAGCCGTTGCAATTCTTTTCCGCCTTGGGCGGGTAATAGAAACTCTGGACCCCCTGTCCAGACACGCCGCTCAACAGGAACGAGTCATAGTGATTCTGGCCGCGGAGCCAGCGATAGTTGTTGAGCTCCTGCGGAAGATGTACCTTGTGGCAGGTTCCGCAGAATTCCGTTGTCTTGTGCACGGGCCTCAGGAAGGCGCGCTTGTGGAACTCCGGCTTGGCCTTTATCAGCTGCCGGTTGAGCCACTTGAGGGATTCGCTATCACTGCCGTAGAAGGGATAATGTACCGGCGGCGCAATCGTGTAGTCGGCGTTCCCCTTGGGACTGTTCACGTTCACGATGCTGTGACACACGCTACAGGTGATCCCGGCGTGTGCGGTCGGGTTCTTCACGTCGTCGAAATTCGGGTCGTTGAACTCCCCCGAGAAGAACGGCACGGGATCGTGGCAGCCGGCGCAGAACCTCGAACCGCGAATGTTGCCGTCACGCTCCATCATGTCCTCGCGGGTTCCCCGTACCGACATCAGGTAGACCGGATTGTTGAACGAGGCGAAGCGGTGCACGCTCGAAGACCAGGTCGCATGAGTATCCTCATGGCATTCCTTGCAGTACTCGTCCGCCATCAGGGTCGATGCGGGGATGAAGTTCCCGTCGAGCGTTCTCGCCAGCGACGGGAAGAAATACTGTGCTCCTTCCGGATTGCCTTCCACGGCCCATGACCGCGGATCGAGACTCTGTACATACGCCATCGCGATCGCGCCGACGACTGCCGCAGCGCCCCACCTGGCTCCGACGCCCCACTTGATCTTCTTGCCGGCAAGGCGGTGGACAATGAACAGCCAGATAACCGCGATCGGTGTGAGAACATGCAGCCAGTAGGCAGTTGACCTGGCCATCGGGCTCTTGACCACAAAAACGCCGTCGAGACGCAGCAGGAAGAACCCGGAGGCGAACAGGATCACCGTGATTCCAGCCAGCACAAATCCCGCGCGCACGGCGGGCCGGTTCGGTCGGTTGTAGACGTTCCGTGCGTGCCCCGCGATGAAGCCGAAGACGGGAATCATCAGCACGATCCCCAGCACCACATGTCCGAGGAACATGTAGAGGTAGAACCAGTCCTGGTAAGAATCCCCGGTCGCCTGTTCAAGCAAGGTGACGAGTGCCAGATAGCCGGAGTTCAGCAGCATGATCGCCGCACCGGCGAACACGACCTGTACCAGCGGCTTCGTATAGGGGCCAAGGGCCCTGCGATAACGCGGCCTGTTCATCGACGGGAGATCCCCCACGCGCAGTCAAAACCCAAAGCCCCAATCGAGAATGCCAGTCTGGTCACATCTTCACCCGAAGTTGTCATTTGATCGATATCGACGGGAGTCATCCGGCATCGAGCTTTAAGATATTGTTATATATTATTATTTGTAAACACTGCCAAGTATAACACGAACTGGTCATCGATTGGGAGTGCCGGCGAGCGGGGTCATCGCTACCGGGAAGGCAGTCACCGCTAGCCGCTCTGCATGCCGGTGCCGCACTGGCCATCGCCGGTCCCCGTTTTCTTCCTGCGCACGCCGGGAGTTGAGGTTGGCTGCCGACATCCGGCCTGTCACGGCAGCACATCGACTTTGCCAGGCAGAAGGCGGCTCGGCCGAAAGCTTCCCGCCGGCCGCCGTGCCGGGTGCCGCCCCGGCCTGGCCTGTTGGACTGATGTTGGACTGATGTTGGACTGATGTTCTCTCCGCCCTCCCTGCGCCTTGCCGAGCGTATTGTCTCAGCGGGGGCGGATCGATGAACCGGGCCTTGGGGGTCAGCGACGACCCCCCAGGCCCGCTCCAGATCCTGCTATCTGTGGCACAAGTCAGTTTGTAGCATGAGCGCGACCGGCGACCGTGACGGCGACGCAAAGGACGTCCCTGTGTGTTGCGTCAATGCACCGTGCTTACTCGATTGTGAACGCGGGCCGCAGGGTATCGGCCTCGCCATCGGGGTTGGTAATTCTGACCCCGCAGTCCTTGGGTGCGACATCAGGCGCCACGGTGATGTCAATCAGCACCGTATTGCTGCTTACCACCTGGAGATTGTTAACGGTCACGCCACCGGTTTTGCAGACCACCGCGCTCGCGCCGACCTGGAAACCGGTGCCGGTTACGATCAGTTGTGCCACCGAGCCGATGGCGACTGTGTCAGGTGACACGTCGGTGATATTCAACGCTTCCGGCGGGGCGGTCCCCACCGTGGTCGTCGCGCTGGCGCTGTTGTTGCCGACATTCGGATCGGACTCGGCGGACGTCACACTGACGCTGTTGGTGATGCTGCCCTCGGCGGAGGGCGTGACCAGTATCGTGACCGTGGCGAGCCCGCCATTGGCGAGCGTGCCCAGGTTGCAGGTGACCACTCCGCTGGCCTGGCTGCAGCTGCCTTGACTCGATGTTACCGAGCCGAAGGTCACGGCCGACGGCAGGGTATCGGTCAACACGACGTTGGTGGCGCCGTCGGGCCCGTTGTTGCGCACCTGCAGGCTGTAGGTCAGCGTCTGACCCACCTCGACGGGGTCCGGGCTGTCAGACTTGCTTACCGCAAGATCCGCTCCCCCGGTGGCAGGGACAATGGCAAATGCGGGCCGCAGGGTATCGGCCTCGCCATCGGGGTTGGTAATTCTGACCCCGCAGTCCTTGGGTGCGACATCAGGCGCCACGGTGATGTCAATCAGCAGGGTATTGCTGTTTACCACCTGGAGATTGTTAATGGTCACGCCACCGGTTCTGCAGACCACCGCGCTCGCGCCGACCTGGAAACCGGTGCCGGTAACGATCAGTTGTGCGACCGAGCCGATGGCGACTGTGTCAGGTGACACGTCGGTGATATTCAACGCTTCCGGCGGGGCGGTCCCCACCGTGGTCGTCGCGCTGGCGCTGTTGTTGCCGACATTCGGATCGGACTCGGCGGACGTCACACTGACGCTGTTGGTGATGCTGCCCTCGGCGGAGGGCGTGACCAGTATCGTGACCGTGGCGAGCCCGCCATTGGCGAGCGTGCCCAGGTTGCAGGTGACCACTCCGCTGGCCTGGCTGCAGCTGCCTTGACTCGATGTTACCGAGCCGAAGGTTACGGCCGACGGCAGGGTATCGGTCAACACGACGTTGGTGGCGCCGTCGGGCCCGTTGTTGCGCACCTGCAGGCTGTAGGTCAGCGTCTGACCCACCTCGACGGGGTCCGGGCTGTCAGACTTGCTTACCGCAAGATCCGCTCCCGCGGTGGCGGGGGGAATGACCGTGGTCGTCACACTGGCGCTGTTGTTGCCGACATTCGGATCGGACTCGGCGGACGTCACACTGACGCTGTTGGTGATGCTGCCCTCGGCGGAGGGCGTCACCAGCAGGGTGACCGTGGCCAGCCCGCCATCGGCAAGCGTGCCCAGGCTGCAGGTGACCACCCTGCTGGCCTGGCTGCAGCTGCCTTGACTCGATGTTACCGAGCCGAAGGTCACGGCCGACGGCAGGGTATCGGTCAACACGACGTTGGGGGCGCTGTCGGGCCCATTGTTGCGCACCTGCAGGCCGTAGGTCAGCGTCTGACCCATCTCGACAGGGTCCGGGCTGTCCGACTTGCTTACTGCAAGATCCGCTCCCTCCGGTGGGGGCCCACCGCCAACTGCGTCTTCGACTGCGTCCAGTATCTTCCCCGGGCTGTACTCGTTGGCCAGCACGGTCGTCACTGTGCCGGAAGGGTCGATGACATAGTCGCGGAAAGCCGGCAGCCCGTGGTTGCCCCAGTTGTCTTTTTGCCTGTATAGATCGTTGGCAGCATCGCTGAACATAAAGCCTATCGGTAAATACAGTTTTTGCATCATATGCTCAACGGGCGCCTGTGCCTCCTCGACATCAATCAGCATATTCACCGCCCCCTGCGGCAGCTTGGCGGTGATATCAGTCGCGATCGACGTACCCTTCCAGGCGCAGGCAGGACAGAAGCCTCCGATAGTATCCGAGGTGTACGGCGTCTCCCGCGGCGAGAAAATCGGACAACGACGGACGACCTTCCGAGAAGGTCTGCGTGGCATAGTCGTAGATAACGAAGTTACCCGTGAAGTCAGGCGCAGTTTCCTGCGGATCGACCCAAGTGCCTGGCGTGACCACATAGATAGGCAGGATTCCGTCGTCGGGATCATTGGACAGAATGTCCACCTGAGTAAACAGACCCCGGGTTGTGCCGTCGTAACTCAGCGTCAGATCAGTGCTTGCACCGGGCTGCACCCGTGTCGAACCCAGGTCGCAGTCGATGGCTGCCGGACAGGTCACCCCTGATATCGTGAGCACGCCTTCGCCGGCATTGGTAATCTGGAAGCTCATCGCTCCGGGACCAGCGCCAAAGTGGGCGCGTTGACCGCTGAGCCGAATATCCGGATCGTCATCGGGATCGTTGGCGACCAGCTGATAGGCCTGGGCATAGTGCCAGCCACCGACGTAGAGTACATCGCCCCGCCAGGCCAGACGGTAGGCCTGATAAGTCGGGAGGAAATAGGAAAACGGTTTACGCCGATGCAGGCGTGTCGACGCCACGATGCTCGGCTGTCCACCGGCATCCAGTTCAATGACGTGCACCCAGTTGTTACAGGATACGGCTACCCGCCGACTATCAATCGGTTCCACATCGACGCAGACACCCTCCACGGGGAAGGTACGTAGCCGTGCTGCCGTTGCCTTGTCATAGATCGCAACGCCCTGGCCGGCGACGGCGCCCACCACCCAATTACCGACGACGGCGACGTCCTGTACGACACCGGGACTGGTTGCCAGGGTCTCGCCCGTCACATGGGTCAAGCTGGTACCGTCCCAGCGCGCGAGTTTGACTCCACCGGCGCCGTCTGCGACCCAGACCGATCCGTCGGCCTCAGGGGCGATCCCCCACGCATCGACGAAGCCATCGGAGAGGATCGCAAGCGTTTGCGGATCGGCGGGATCAGAAAGGTCGAGCACTTCGATTCCATCTACGTGATGCGTCAGGAACATCCTGTTAGTGAGGATCTTGACGCTTTCGGTGAACTCGCGCGGCCGCAACAGTCTGCCGACCTCGGTGATGGCTCCGTTATCTAACAGCCTGAAAATCCACAAGCCGTCCCAGCGCGTCGCCACGTACAGGTAAGCCCCCTGGCTGACGACTTCGTAGAACTTGGGTGCCCAGCGCACGTGGACTGGTGCCCCATCCAGGTTCGAGCGCTCATTGTCGCGATCGATGAAATACTGACTGAGCGGCCGTGTCACAATGCCCGAAGTCACTGCGTCCCGCTCGACAACGGAAAGACCGGTAACGCTTGTCATAACCAGAAACCGACCGTTGTCTCCAGCGATGCCCACATCCTGAAACTCATCGATCAACTCCTGAGCCTGGTAGTAGCCAAGGAATTTGAGTCGTTCCGGTGTTTGTGCCTGTGCCGCTCCGGTTGCGATAGCGAGGCCGGCTGTAAGCAGGCTGATCAGCAGGCGGAATACCGGTATGGCTAATTTGAAGTCTGAGATCGACTTGCACCAGCGCTTCATTATTGATTCCATGCGATTCCTCGTTGATCAAGGTGCGGGTTGAATACGACACTTATGTAACTATTAGGCGAAGATCATCTGCCTGCACGAATAAGGGACCGGTTCATTGATGTGTATCAAATAAGTTCGAAATTTAGACGTCTCGTCACGTTTTAGAGACAAGGCCATTCACGATCACTCCCGACTCAGCCCAGCAGACATCATGATGCCTGAACACGCGGCATTGGTATGAGACAGTTTTGATCAAAGTACTGCGGGGACATCATCGCCATCGGGGAAAGTACTCAAACCGACCCGGACTGCCTGTAAATATTCGTATCCTTTGATCCAAGTCAACAACAGCACAGCGCCACGCGCGGACTTTAAGACCAGCCGACGGTCTCTTTGCGGTCGTTGCCGGTCCGCACACTGTTTGGTTGGTGGAACGGCAACGGCTATCCCGAACACCCCTTGGTTGAGTCAAGCTATCAAGGTTGACGCGTCTGGCCTGGTTAGCTCGTTGCTTTGAGTAAAGCTGCCTGGATCCGCTTATCTGGTAACGCGGGCGAGGCATCTGGGGCGGAATGGCTCGGGACCTCGTGGGGACATTGGCCGTGGGTGTTGTGCTATAAGACGGGGCTCGCAGACGGTCTGGCGATCGCCGGCAGGAGGGGCGATGGCACCGCGCGCGATCGGAACTGTGAGGATGCACAGATTCGGGAGGCGGAGCGTAATTGACTGCCTCTGGTTGGCGAGCGGACTCAAGATCGTTGGCGCGATAGCACTGCTGTGGCCAGGCCAGCAAACCGTTTCGTTATCGAATGCGATAGCCGGAGTGACAGGCCACGCACGCTGAAGTAATTTCGGAAAAGACGGCATACGCTGACAGCACCTCGCCCTCCTGTGCCTTCAGTGCGAAGTGACTTGCCGCTCTGTGCATGCTTGTGCCAGCCTGCCGCATCCCCTCGGGCATGAACTTGGCCATATGACTCGCTCCGTGCGACTCGAGCGAACTCATCCCGAGCCGTGATTCGGCGATTTCTGCTGCCTGATCCAGATTCCTGTTTGCCATGCTGATCAGTATTTCGTTGATGGCCGCTAAATGATCACGCATGTTAGACAGCATGTGCTGTTGCATCACTTCCGGTAACGCCACCAACTGTCTTGAATCTTCCTGAGCAGGCGAAACGTTGCTGACCAACAGCAACAGGGCCAAGGCGATGGCATTCAATGTGTTGTTCATCACGTCGTTCCTCATTTTTTGCCGAAGGCACCTCGTCAGTTGTCGCTTGATGCTGTTGATCGCCTGGCCGCAAGCAGGGCAGGAGTGCAATAACAGACTGGCTTTCGGGCTATAGAAGACCAGTTCCCGGTCGGCCGCGTCGCTTAGCACCGCGAGCTCGCCCATGGTGCTGCGTTGAATGCCTTCGGCCAAGGCATCGTCGCTGAGCCCGTGGGGCTGCGTACTGGTTTCACACAGGAGCGCGTCGCTCTTGCGCGCGATGGCTTCCCCCATCAGCTCCAGATGGTAGTAGCCCCGTGTCCTTTTGACCGGCCGTGGACCAGACCACGCCGTGGGCCATCAAAGAGGCGGTCACCTCGGCGCCTTAGTCCGTCAATGACTTAGCCAGACGCAGGCCATTATAGCTCGGTGCCATAGGGCGGATGACCCGCTGGGTCGGGCTGATTCGCCTAAATGCCTTAGATTCGTGTCCTGACCAAGGAGAGGAGCCATGACCCTTCGTTCAGCGGCACCTTCCATGCTCAACATCCGGTCCGTGGACGAGCGTAAGCGATAGATAGTGAACCGGTAAACGAGGCTCGAAAATCCGGGTAGCCGCGCAGAAGGTGCGAGCGCAGTGAGTGCGGCCCGGAGGCCGGGCCCGCAGCGGCGACTGATCCCTGCCTATCCACCAACTGATCGAAGCGATATCTAACTAGAACCTATCTGATAATCGGGCGCAACCCTATGGGAACAGGCGCTTTCGGCCCATGGCTTTGTTGCGGCTCGCTCATGTGGCATGGGCTACACCGCACTCGCCGCGTCGCGCCATGGGCCAAAAGCGCCACGGTCGCGGCCGCGGGGGATTATGAGATAGGTTCTATGCAAAAACCCTCGATTCGGCGGCCAGGTACGGTTCAACAGAAAACCTCGTTCGTCTTCTTTAGCGAGGCAGTAACTTCGGACTGCATGCGATCAATAGCCTGCTTGGCGCCTGACAGCGCCGTCTTTTCGATCTCATCCGTAGTGATCAGTTTTTTGACCGGTTTGCCGTCGCGCAATACAGTGCGAATCAGGTCCACGATCGGCTCCACACCTTCGGCCATGCCGCCCAGCACGGTGAGTTCCATAAACTCCCAGGGCGGGCAGGTGAGGCACCAGGGATCGGGTTGCGGCGGGAAGCGTAACTGCTGTTCGTAAAGACGGCATATCGCCGGATGCAGGTCACACAGGTTTAAGAGAACGAACTCCGTGACCATGCACGGACCCCACAGACGGACCAGGTAGTCGCGTATGATTCGCCCCTTGTCCAGCAACGGCAGATCCGCACGTAATTCCTCGATGCCGGGGTAAGTCAGATGTGCCTGAAGAAGCTCCCACCAGCAGCGGCTCTTGTACGTGCCCTTGTTCGCCAGCCATACGGCGACGTTGAGGTAATAACGGGAGATTTTGGCCCAGTTCGTGGGATGACCACTGGTCTCGATGCCGTCTATGTTCAGATTGAACCAGTGGTGCCAGGTAGAATCGACCACTACCCGGCCGATATCGATCGGGTGACCGTCGTAGACGCTGATCATCGGAAAATCGTAATGATTGGCCGTGCCCTTGGCATGATCATACGGCGGGTCAGCCACGGTATCACCGCGGGCAATGATTTTCGGTTTGGGTTGCGCGCCACCGACAGTGGGATATTCATCGACTGAATCGTCGAATCGAGTCTTGGCGCTGAGATCAATAGCTGCAATCTCGTTGCAGCGTCCCTCATGTGGGTGGTCCGGCATCACATCGATCACCCCGTGTTCCGGGTGACACAGGATCGGATGCGGGCGTTTGTGTATCCGCCAGCCCAGTCGGATACTGAACTCGGGCGTCCAGCGGATGGGTTGCGGCGTGGCGTCGCGTTCGGCGGTGTTGGGGATGATATCGGTGCCGGCCAGTTCTCCCGGCGTGTCCGGTTGATTGGTGTCCAGTCGGGTCGGGCCATCGATCGGCGGCACGCCGTCGGCATTGGTCCACTGGCGCATGGAGCCGACGCGGGCAATGCGATGACACATCGAGGCCCCCAGATAGTCATGGTCCCCGGTGGCGAAGATGCCGCCGCCATTCTGCATCCAGCCGTGCAGGACCTGCAGCTCGGCGTCGGTGGCAGGCAGGCTGGCCGGTAAATCGATATTCGCATCGGACTGGGCGAAATTGTCCGGTTTGAAGCCGAACACGAACAGCTCGTGGTAATCGTCTATGACATTCCCGCCACCGGCACCGGTGGAGTCGAAACGAAAGCCGCTGTAGCGGGCCTGGCCCACCGCCGGGCTGGGGTTTTCGGAAAAGCCTCCCGGACTGCGTACGGCAATGTCCACTTCAAAGCGTGTACAACCGACACTACTTTCGCGCAGCAAACGGACAAAGCGGCCGACGCCGAAGTCGCCGGTATTGCTGATGGATATCTCGGTATCTGTGATCACCAGCACCCTGATCACGGCCTTTCTGAACAGATGATGAATATCCCGACCAGGCAGCAAGACTTCGCTGAGGTCCAGGTCAAAGTTTTCGCCAGGCATAACCAGCCTCCTGCGGAGAATCATGGATAACACGACGGCGGGCCGCTTGCGCTGTGCACTCCCAGGCCACAGCGCGACGACGCAGCCGCATTCGTCCCGAGACTGACATGTGTGCATGAGCAAAGTCTGTGACAAAATCACAACAGCAGTGTGCAAGAATCACGCTGTGGACCAATCAAGCGCTAACGCAATCACGTCAGGGACTGACTGGAACCCCAATCGAACGGCGAGAAGTCGCCCCGTCGTAGCGCTGCAGAGGCTCGAGTAGTCTGGCGGTGAGGGGGAGGGCAGCAGCAATGCGCGAATCGGGGTGCGAAGCGCGCTATCGGCAGGTGGTGCCGATATTCAGACCAACAGAACCGGGAGCAGCTCGCATGGGCCTGCCATGGCGGGTTGCGCGACGGCGTGTGCCCGGGGCCCCGGTGGAGCCAGGCTGCCTCCGAGCCAGTGCACCGTGTTGCTCGAGCCAGACATCTATGGTACCTGTAGCGTCTCCCCCTGCGGGTAAACATGAGCGAAGCCCCATTATCATGCGTGAAGACGTTTCTCTGTTTGCTGGCCTGGACAAATCGGAGCGCGAATTCCTCTCGGCCCATGCGGTCACACGCGTGTTCCCGAAACACAGCATCATCATCAATGAAGGTGATACCAGCGATGCGCTTTATGTCGTTGTGTCCGGGCGGGTAAAGGCTTATCTCAGTGATGAGCAGGGCAAGGAAATTATTCTCAATACGCACGGCCCCGGGGAATATTTCGGCGAAATGGCATTGTTTGACGATGCGCCGCGATCGGCTTCGGTCGTCACCCTGGAGAAGAGCCGCTTGTCGATCATCTCCAGGTCTGATTTCGAGAGTTGTGTACGGCGTAACCCGCAGCTGGCGTTTCAGATCATTCGCGGCCTCATCAACAGGCTGCGGATTGCCACCGAAAACGTGCGCAGTCTCGCCTTGCTGGATGTGTACGGGCGGGTCGCCCGGTTACTCCTGCAACTCGCCGAGCCCGAGGATGGGCAACTGGTGGTCAGGGAGCGGCTCACCCAGCAGGATATCGCCGACCGCGTTGGCTCTTCCCGTGAAATGGTCAGCCGTATTCTCAAAGACCTCAAGACCGGCGGTTACATAGAAAATCGGGACAAACAGATTATTATCCGAGAGAAGATTCCGCATCACTGGTAACCGGCTCTGATGGTCGCGCCGCAATGGGGCTGGGCCGTGTAACTATTTCACATCAATCAGCGCTAAAACTTACTATTGAAAAGCTAGTGCCAGGCGTACCTTGAAACTGTACCCACGAAGTGCAGGAGGTACGCCATGATGACAACAGTCTACATTTCAGCACTATGCCACGCGCTGCTCGGTTTCTCTCTGCTGCTGATCAATGCGGTCGACGCCACTGCCGACAAGCGGTCGGCGCCGGAGTTGGACCTCTCGCAGCTTACCGTCGAATTCAAGGTGAAGGTACTTGGAGTGATCCCGGTTACCGGCCTGTTCCGCGACGTGCGCGGCCGCGCAGTCAAATCGGCATTAAACAGGAAACCCGGGTTCAACATCACCGTATGCCTGAACAGTGTGGACACACGCGATGCGGAGCGCGACCGCCTGCTGCGCAGCCGGCATTTCTTCGATGTGGAGCGGTTTCCCGCCATCCGCTTCGACGACGTTCGTGTGGTATCCACCCACGACGGAGCGCGTCACCTGGCGGGCGAACTGACATTGCACGGAGTAAGCCGACCTGTTGCTTTCCGCATCACCGAGCCGCGGCGCGACGCCTGGAAAAAGGCGGGCGCCCCCATCGCGGTGGCGGCGCGAGCGACCATCAATCGGAGCGCCTTCGGCCTGGACGCCTTCCCGCTGTTGGTCAGCGACGAGGTTGAGATTACCGTCTACTTCGACAGCGACGTGGCCGCACTGCAAAACCGTTTGCGCAGGGTTGCGTCTGGTGAGTCTCAACGCTCTGCGTGGCCTCGCTAGACATGCCCGTCATGGTCCTCGCCGGACGGCGCAGTCAGCGCCCGTGGCCGGAGAAACTGCGCTGCATGGCAAGTGTCCAGCTGGCGAGGAACGATGGCATACGAAACTCCCTGTGCAGTGCAGGACTTACTCAGAGGGGGGCAGCACCGGAGAACTCGTAAACAACATCGCTGGGGGCGATACAGGGCCAGGGAATGCAGAAACCGGAGAACCTTGTGGGGCAGGCGCCGCGCACCTGCCCCGTTTCCTGGCTGATACTGTAACGATTCCGGACCCAGGGCACCGGGCTGCACGACCCCGGTTCGGTCGCCTGGACACCCGGTCTATTTGCAGATTTTGTAATATCTCCCACCGATGCAAACCCAGGTACAGGTAGGGTTGATCTGTGTCGTAATCAATATTATGGGCTCCAGGGCCTTCACCGTCCCCTGGATCGGTTCCTCCTTTATATCAGCGGGCTCCAGAGGTTTGCCGTAACGGTCTTCTACCCGCACAGCTTCCCCGCTCGCGTTGAGTCGCAGGACGATATCGACCTCCAGCTTGTCACACTCCCTTTTCATCGCTATTTCGCTCATCGTTACGTTCTCCCGTTGTTGATAGTGATCACTGGCTCATAAACTTCATGCTTGGTTTTGTTCAACTTCAGTTGAATCTCTGCAGTTTCCGCTTTGTTTGGCCACGGCTCAGCGCGCGCCCCGCCGTTCTAGTACTTCATTTCCACTGTCATGGGCTTCACCACAAAGCCCGCACAGTCTTAACCATCCCCGCGTTTCCGTACCAGCTATCCCGTTTCTCCTCATCTAGCCACCAGTCCATCAGGCCGGCATACTCAAAAGGAAAGTGTGATGCGCCCGAAAACCAGCCGCTCGGGATAGAACGTGGGGCTGCTCGGATTGGTATCCTGAAATTTGAAGGATTCGTCAAACAGATTCTTGACGCCCACCGACACTAAGCCATGCCGTTTCGGTAACCGGTAACCCACACCGGTATCGACGATCCAGAAGTCGTCATCATCACTCACCTTCGAAAGGAAAAACGGATCCAGGAAGCTTCCTTCCTGGTCAACATAACTCACTTTCAGACCCGCGAACCAACCCGACGGTCTGTGAATCGTCACCCCTAAAGGTACCCGATGCGTTTGCAGCTCAGTAAAGGGCGTACCCGTAACCAGATCGGGTGGGTAGTCGTCATCCCGATCAATATCCTCGTACTGGTACTCAGCGGACAGGGCCACGGACTGCGTCGGTGTCCAATAACCATAGGCGCGCGCAAGCTCCTCGTTCGAGTCAGCTTTGTCCACTTGAGACACTGCCGGCGGTGGCGGAATGAACTCGAAGGACGCCTCGATATCGCGTCGCGAATATTCCAGCCCACTGTAAAGGCGTTTCGAGAAGCGATGATCCAGAGCCGCACCGTAGCGTTTCGATTCGGATCCATTCGGATCATCGTAGAACTGATTGAATCCCGCGACCTGAGTAGGCTCGATTGTCTGGTTCGACGTTACGGTCCGCTTCATGACCCGAAAGGCGGCCGCCCGCAGCGTGGTGGCTGGCGCAATATCCCACAGCGCACCGACCTTCGGATTCCACTGGTCACGGTTGGTAAGATCATCGCTGTAGTCATCGTAGCTGATACCGCCAATGATGCTGAGGTTGCGCAATACGTCTGTCTGGGAATAGATATAAAGGTTGTTGTGCTCCAGATCTGTCTTGTCACGGGTCGCGACACTGCCAATGGGTGGGCCGAAGTCGATTTCCACGGTTTCTTTTTCGTTGCCATCGAAGCGCCCCGCACCGCCGGTAAAGTGAAATCGCCGATAGCGGAATAAATGCTGCACTTCCGCGATGTAGCCGTCGGTGTCCAGATCGATCTTGAAGCCGAAGTCCGAATCGTCGACGCTCTCTTCGCGGTCCCCCCATATCACGGAAGCGATCAGTTCGGAACGCGGGTTGAAGGCATGATGGAAGCCCAGGCGATAGGTTTTTGTATCGAGATCGCGTCGCTCGGCTGTACTGAAATCATCCGGATCGAAACGCAGCGGCAGGTCACCCTGATCGATATCCGAAATCCGCACTTCCGCCTGCACGCTGGTCTGAAAGGAAATGGCATTCTGAACAAACAGGTTGTAAATATTCTGATCCTGGTCATTGTTGTCGCGGAATCCGTCGCTCTCGTAGTGATACTGACCCATACTGTAGGACCAGTTGTTGTGTACGCCCGACTGAATCAGGTTGTTGCCGAAGGTATCGTTACCACCGATCACACCGCTGCCCTGCAGGGCCAGGCGATTGCGGGTGAACAGCGGGTTGAATTCCAGCAGCGACGGATCGGAGGGCCCCAGCCCTTCGTAGAGCAGCAGGTTGGCCTCGGCGAGCTCTGGCTGCAAGGGTGTGAGATTGATAGGCTGCAGCAACTGAGACTGCAGCAATTCACTCACCCGGGCGATCTGGTGGCGCGGCAGGGTCGCGTAGGTGTCCGCGAGCAGGCGGTGTGCCGAAAAATTGCCGGGATCGGTGTTGACAGACTTCCAGCCTTCCACCAGCGCCAGCTGGTCGAAATCCAGATCGGTATAGATCCGCGCCAGGCTCGCGCTTCTGGCGGCGAGATCCTGGTCGAGCAGCAACTTGGAGCGATATACGGCGCGGTTATTGTTCAATTCAATCGACCTCTGCATATCCTGCAAAGCCTCGATGGGGCGATTCTCGGTCTGCTTGCGAATCGCATCATAGAACCAGGGCGTCGGGTCATGGGGATCCAGCTGCTTGGCCAGGCTGAGCTCGGTCGCCGCGATACGGTCCCGTTTCTCGTCAAAGTATGCCTTGCCCAGATAGCTGCGAATCAGGCTGTTGCCGGGATCGAGGCTGGCCGCCAGTTCGATCTGGCGCCGGCCTTTATCGAGCTTGCCCCGCCGAATGGTGGCCAGCCCCAGTCCCAGGCGTGGCAAGGGGGCGACCTGATTCAACTCGATCGCCTGTTTGAAGGCCTCTTCGGCCTGCTCGATGCGGATCTGCGCCAGGTAGGCGAAGCCGAGCACAGTCCGGGTCTGCGCCAGATCGGGGCTTATTTGCGTCGCCCGCTGGGCCGCCTCGAGCGCCGCGTCGAGTTCTGCGACCGACAGGTAAAGCTCGGCAAGCCGCGCCCAAAGCAAGGCGTTGTCCGGTCGACGCCGCACCGCGGATTGCAGCGTCGCCAAAGCACCCTCCACGGCAAATTGCGCCTGCTGCGCATAGGAGAGCGCCAACGCCGCGGCGGTGTCCGATGCATCGGCTGCGACCGCCTGCCGCGCGAGCTCCAGCGCCCGGACGGGATCATTCTGCACCACGGCGATAATGCTCTGCAGAGCGAGTACGGGGCTTGTGTTGTTATCAACTGCTGCGAAGGCTCTCAGGTCATCGGCGGCTTCCGTCACCCGGCCAACCGACAGGCGCAGGGATGCCCGAAACAGGTAGACGGGAGCCAGCTCGGGCTGATTGGTCGGCAGCGGGTCGATCTGGTTGAGCGCCCCGGTAATATCGCCCGCCTGGTAGGCGCGCAGCGACTCGTCAATCGTTTTTCGCCATTGACCGGGCAGATGCGCGAACGCTGCCGCGTCGAAGTCCAGGATCGCCGGGTAATACAGTGCCCAATCGACTGCCGTCCGCGGCTTCACGACGCTGCGCAGCGCGGGCGCCTGTGAAGCCGCAGCAACGGCGGATTGACCGGCCGTCAGGACCATCTCACCCTGCGCGTTACGCGCCGCCACCTGCCCCTCGAATACGGTAATCTGCGTCTCCCGCTTGCGCACCGCGACGACAAACTCGGTTCCCTCCACCGCCGCGTTGACAAACGGTGTGATGACCTTGAACGACTGCCTGACGCGGCTTATGAAATGCGCGACCCCATTGACCAGGTCCAGCCATGCGGGTTCATCCGGCTGCATGCCGGTAAAGGTGACCGTGGTGTCCTGGTCCAGCCGCACAACGGTATTGTTGTTCAGGGTCAGTGCGGCGCGGCTGTTGTTGCGCACCCGGACCGAGTCTCCCTCGCAGAAGAACTCGTCCGGCTGGGCGGCAATCCATTGTTCGCGGCCCGCAACGCGCCGTTCAACGTGACCCTGCGCGGACGCAAGCCGGGCTACCCATGGTTCACAGCCTGCGGCCCAAACTGACAGCGGAAAACCGGCCAGGCAACACAGCAGCGCGAACAACGGGACCAGACATCTCCTGACCGGGTGGAAGTCGTGCCTCGCTGCGCGGCCCTGCCTGTAATGCACGATGCCTCCTTTGCTCTTGTTAATTCTTCAGAGATTATTTTTCAGAGACGAGGAGCATACCACTGCAATTCGGCAACCCCTTGACACTCCGAAGTATAGTCGCTGGGACAAAAAAAACGACCTGCGCTTGCGGGGAGTGCAGCCCGGTTTGTTAACGAACTGACCAGCAAGCGCGGTGATGAGATATCCAGCTTACACGGCTGCGTGGAAAGTCGGAGCGCGATGCGGCGTTACTCTCGAGCTTACACCTTGCTGAACACTATTTATTCTTGAGTGAAATAGTCGGATTCCACGAGTGTGGTGGAGGCTGTTGCGTATACAGCTTGCACAGCTCGTAATAGAAAAGGGTCGGTCCGTCCGACGTTCCGGTTTGCAGAATTTCCTCGAATACGGCCAGCGCCTGTCGCCAGTCCTGCCGCCGGTACGCCGCCAGTCCCTGGGCAAACTTCGTCAGCAGGCGATCCAGATCCGCATCGATGCACTCCAGCTCGCCGATCAGTTCGTGCAACGTAAGCGCCTGCTGTTTCCCCGCCAGTTGAAAGCTGCCGAGCTCCCGCGTGGCAAAGCCGCTGACACCTTCGATCACCATCGGGGAAACCACTATGCGGGTCTGCAGTACCTTGTTGACTCCCTGTATCCGCGACGCCGTATTGACGATGTCGCCCACGGCCCGGTACTCGAAGTGATCCAGCGCACCGACATTACCCAGCGCCAGTTCGCCTGCGTGCAGACCGATGCGCGTTGGCAGCTGGTGTGCATTGTCCCTGTTGAATCGGTCAACGCTGCGCGCGATCTCCACCGCTGCACGGCAGGCTTGCGCGCGCAGGGCGCTGTCATTGTCAAACGCCGACCATATCGCCAGCATGGCATCCCCGACGACGTCGGACACCACTCCCCGATGGGCACGCACTGGCTCGAACAGCGTCGCATAGTAGCGGTTCAGGTAATCGTGCAAGGCGTCCGGGGCCATTGACTCCGCGAGCCGGGTATATTGCTCGGCGTCGGTAGCGAGACAAATACCGTATTGCAGTTCACGATGGGTATGGGGTGCACCCGAGCTGCGCAGCAGCCGGTCGACCACCCGGTCGGGAATGTAATGACCGAAGGCGCGGCGAATGCGGTTGCGCTCGCGCCGCGTTTCCCAGTAACCGATCGCGAGTCCGGCGAGCAGCGCCAGGGGGCTCTGTACCAACACAGGTACCGCAACCGGCAACCACAGCTGATAGCTCTTGAAGAGTGCAAAGGCGGTGGCAGCATAGCTTACCGGCAGCAGGATGCTGAGCCCGATCGAGGCCAGCGCGGAGCCGCGCCGGCTCAGGGTTGCGGCAAGCAGGCCGTAGGCGACGATGATCAGCACGAACTGCAGCGGCGCAGGCGGCCGGATGGCCGAGCGATCCAGGAGATTCGCGAAGGCGGTCGCGGCGATCTCGACACCGCTGATGTCGAGTCCGTCCGGTTGCGAATAGGCGGTATAGAACCCGTCTTTCTGATCCGGCTGAAACCCGGCCGAGTAACCCACGAACACCGCTTTTCCGGAAAAATCCGCCGGCGGGGCACTCCCCTGCAACACCTCCGCATAGGAGACGGTCGTCACACTGCGGGGTGGGCCATAGAAATTCAGGTAATGCAGATTGCCGGCAGAATACAGATTGATCATGGCGGCAAGACGCCTGCGGCGATCCGGATCTCCCGCCAGGCCGGGGTCGGATTCCAGGCGCTCCAGCAGACCCTCTGCGAGCCCCGGGTCGGCAACGAATATGGCCTTCAAACGGTCCATCAGTCGCGGCAGGCCCTGATCGCGCAGCATATCGTACTGGTCCTCGGGCAGTCCGGCCGCCGCTTCCGGTCGGAGCTCGCGCAACAGGTCGACAAACTCCCTATAGACATCCCGCGCATGGAGCTGCAACGCCACGGCCGGCAGGGTCGGCTTATCACCGGCGCTGCGGCGAAAAGTCCAGAACTGGCTGAGCTTGACTTTGTTTTTCGGCAGTGCGAACGGCGCCAGCGCTGCGGCCGGCGCCGCAATCACCGGTGTCGGCGGGACCAGGCGTTCCACGTTGAGCGAACGGTCTGGCGCCGCGCCGGGCACCGGCAGCTCGAGCCGTTCCCGGCGCAGATAGGCGAACAGAATCACATTGCCCGCCCGCTCGATTGCCTCGGCCAGGGCCTGGTCCTGGGTCGCCTCGCGCGCTTCCCGGAAAAAAATGTCGAAAGCAATGACGCGTGCGCCGGCGCCGGCCAGACGGTCGACCAGTCGCGCGTGCACGCTGCGCGGCCACTCATCGGGTTCCAGTGCCAGCCCCAGCCGGTATGCCGCCGGCTTGTCCAGATTGACCACCACCACGTCATCGGGCGCGCGCAGCGGGCCGCGCGCTTTCATCATGAGATCCAGGCCCAGACTTTCTTCCAGATCGAAACCGAAAAGACCGAAGTAAACCAGCAGCCCCGTGGCAGCAATAAGGATTCCCAGGCCGAGAGATCTGGCGAGACGATGCATCATGGTGTGACTGGCGAAGCGCTCTGCCCATTTGACGTTGGCCGGGGAGCGTTGTCAAACCGTCGCGACATTGCCGGCCCGAACGCGCGACGTTGCCGTGCCTGCGGTTGCGGCGCCGGCTGGCAGTATCCATCGCGAGGCCGCTTGATCGTCACGGAGGCCCTCGGCTGAGTCGCGGTGTGAATATTCACACCACGAACCACGAAAATTCCCTAACTCCGGTTGGCGGTGACATCTATAGTGGAAGTCCGGCCAGCGCACAACAATCCACAGTTCGGAGCAATAGTAATGAAGAATCAGCCCCGGTCACTTGCTCTCCAGAGCAGAACAGAGTCACCTACGAGCTGCCCTTTCCGTTGGAGTTGCAGGCACGGAAAACTGAATGATAGCAGCCCTGGATACGAACTGCTTTCCGACGCGCGCTACATTCAGGCCCGCAGACAAGGCATTTATCTCGCGGCCTGTATCATCGATGAGGTCGCTTCCCTTGGCGCGCGTAGTCCGGAAGCGGTGATCGACGAAATCCGCCGGCGCATCTGTGATCTGGTGCGGGTGGAATTGAGCGGGTCCCCCGGGGAATAGACCCGGCACGAGAAGGGGGGCGCTCGTGTACGCGGGCCTGGCCGGCAGGATCCCATGCACGGGCCGCGACCTGATCGATCTCACCGTTGCATTGGCGCGCTTCCATACAGCGTCACGGCGTTCCCATCCATCAGTTCGCGTGCGCACCATCGGGCAACGAATCGATGCCCGGCGGTGCACTGCTTGTCCGTCTCGGTGGGCGATGGTCCGAGCTGTGTCCTGAATGCGCGTGACCGGCGGTGGCGCTGCCGCAGCCAACGACTTCGCGGCGCACTGAACGGCCTGAATCACAGCTCAGCGTCGGCTGCAGCGTATATCGTTTCTTCTCGTAACCGGAGCGTTACAATACGTACCACGCCCTTTACCGGGCTCGACCAACAGGCGCGTGACGCAGAAATGGCGGGCCCGTCACCGCAGGATGCCGAATCAGGACCACTTACCTCAGGACTGGCAGGGGATAGAGACGATGGCGAGCGGCATTTTTGCAATCCTCGATGATGTGGTCGCGCTTCTCGATGACGCTGCCGTTCTGAGCAAGGTGGCTGCGAAGAAAACGGCCGGCCTGCTGGGTGACGATCTGGCCGTTAATGCCGAGAAAGCGACTGGCTTTCACGCGTCACGGGAACTACCGGTTATCTGGGCGATTACGAAAGGTTCGCTGGTCAACAAGGCGATTATTCTACCTGTCGCTTTTCTGCTCAGCGCCTACCTCCCCTGGCTGATTGTTCCGATACTGCTTATCGGCGGCGCGTACCTCAGTTACGAGGGTGCGGAAAAAGTTCTGGAGTGGTTCCTGCCGCATGAGACCCCTGCAATTGCCGCCGAGGAGACGCTCGAGCCGCGGGAGATCCTGGCGCGCGAAGCGACGAAAATCCAGGCTGCAGTTCGAACCGACTTTATCCTCTCTATCGAGATTGTCGTCATCGCACTCGAGACCGTTATTGGACAGACTCTCCCGATGCAAATTCTGGTGGTCAGCTTCATTGCTCTGCTCGCTACCGTGGGGGTGTACGGCCTGGTGGCGCTCCTGGTGCGTATGGATGACACGGGCTTGTACCTCATAAGCCGGGCGGTCTTCTTGCAGGGATGGGCGGCGCGTACTGCACGACTCGGTGGCAAGTTGCTCGTGGCCTCGCTGCCCAGGGTTGTGCGGCTGCTGGGTGTCATTGGCACTCTCGCCATGCTGCTTGTTGGGGGCGGGATGTTCATACACAACGTCGCATGGGTTCATCACGCGCTGCACGTGGTTCCGCCCGTGGCCGCCGAACTGGTAGCCGGCCTGATTGTTGGCGCCGGACTGCTCGCGCTGATGCATCTGGCGAAGACGGTTCGACGCGCGGTACTGCCGCGCTGACGCAGGGTAGTTAGAACCTCGCGGATAATTCCCGACGGCCGCGGTTCCCACGGGATTGCGTCCGAAGTGCGCGCGCGTGGCTTTGCAGCGCTTTCCCGTACGCCGAGTACTGTGCTTCGCGCCGCGCTTTGCCGGCAGGCATTTCGGACCGCAACGCGGCTGGTGACGAATCATGCGGCAGGTTCCCGGAACCGGTCTGCTGTGGTGCGCCCGACGCGCAGCGGTTGACCGGCCGTCGCCGGCGCCTGGCCAGGTGTTGGTTTCGTACCCTCACAAGCGCTTATGAACTACACGGGTGCCGCATCGTGGCGAAGTCTGGCCGGGTCGGCACCGGTGTACAGGGACTTGGCAGACTGCCACTGCATGCTATGCTGAGAAAACAGGCTGGAACCCCAGCGCAATTACGCAGTCCAACAACAAAGCAATAACACAACTGGCCGCAGCGAGGCATAAGTGTCGGCCTGACATCCCGGCACATGCAGCGGCTTGTGGGTGCGGAGGTAGAGTGAGGCCGGAGTGAACGCCCGGCGCAACGCCGTCGTCGTTGGCCGGTGCTGAGGATCACCGTGCAACGTGGCCTGGGCGCACATCCTGCGGCTCGGCCCGCGACTGTGAGGATCGATGCACGGCGATCGGTTGCAGTGGATTTCCAACCCTTTACCACCGCGCACACCCTGATTCGGCCGTGGCGTTCCGCTGAGGCACTCATGCGCGGTTCGCGGAGCGCGTCGGGCATGCAACCCATGAGGAGGGGTTATGAAACCAAAACACTCACTCAGATCTTCCGGATTCGCTGTGTGTATGCTGGTCTCGCCGCTGGCGCTTGGCGCTGGCGCGAGCGGGCAGGCGATCGGCTTTACCTGTGCGGGCTGTCATGGTACCGACGGGGACAGCCAGGGCTCGGCGCCGTCTTTGCAAGGCAAGGATGCCGAACGCCTCAAGGAAATGCTCATGGACTACAAGACCGACAAGGAGCAGGGTACTGTCATGAACCGCATCGCCAAGGGTTACAGCGACGAGGAAATTGCCGCGGTGTCCGAATATTTCTCCCGGCTCAAGTAATGCGGAGGACCTGATGATGTCGATTTCACGCAGAGAGTTCATCCGGCTTCTGGGCGCAGCGGGGCTCGGTGCGGGCACCGGCCTGCTCGGCACGGCCCGGGCGATCGCCGGCAGGAATGGCGGCCAGGTCGTGATTATCGGCGGCGGCTTTGGTGGTGCAACGGCTGCCAAGTATATCCGCAAGCTCGATCCATCCATCGGTGTCACCCTGGTCGAGGCCAACAAGACCTATGCGACCTGCCCGGGCAGCAACTGGGTGCTGGGGGGGATGCGCACCATGAACGACATCACCTTCAGCTACGACACACTGGCGAGCGCGCACGGGGTGACGGTGGTGAATGACCTGGTCTCCGGGATTGACCCGGCGGCCAGAACGGTGACGCTGAAAGGCGGCGACAAGCTGAGCTACGACCGTCTGGTGGTCTCGCCCGGCATCGATTTCCGCTGGGACCAGATCGAGGGCTACGACGCCACAGTGGCGGAGAAACTTCCGCACGCCTGGAAGGCGGGCCCACAGACCGAACTGCTGCTCAGGCAGCTCAGGGACATGAAGGACGGCGGCACGGTGGTGATCGCCGCACCGCCCGATCCGTTCCGCTGCCCGCCGGGACCCTACGAGCGCGCCAGCATGATCGCCAACTACCTCACGCAGAGCAAACCCCGGTCCAAGGTGGTGATCCTCGATCCGAAGGCCAAATTCTCCAAGCAGGGGCTGTTTGAGGACGGCTGGAAGGAGCTGTACGGCTACGGCACCGATAAGGCCATGATCGAATGGATCGGCCAGGAGAACGGCGGCGACTGGAACCGCGTGGATGCAAAGAACATGTCGGTGCACTCGGGGTTCGTCGATATGAAGGGTGATGTAATCAATGTGATCCCCCCGCAGAAAGCCGGCGCCATCGCGGTCCGTGCCGGGCTGGCCGACGAAAGTGGCTGGTGCCCGGTCGACGGCAAGACGTTCGAGTCGACGCTGCACCCGGGTATCCATGTCATCGGCGATGCCTCGATCGCCGCGCCGTTGCCGAAGTCCGGCTATGCGGCCAACTCGGAAGCCAAGGTCTGTGCGTTTGCCGTGGTGGCGATGCTCAAGGGCGTGGAGGTACCGACTCCCACCTGGGTGAACACTTGCTACAGCCTGGTGGCTCCGCGCTACGGCATCTCGGTGGCCATGGTCTACGAACTCACCGCGGACGGCAAGATCGGGCAGGTTGCGGGTTCGGGCGGCGTGTCAGGCCCGCAAACCAGCCGGCGCAAGGAGGCCTCTTATGCCGAAAGCTGGTACGACAACATCGTCTATGACACGTTCGGATGATAGTTGCTGCGCAAGCCTGCACATGTCATCTGGGGAACATGGCGGTCGTTGGAATCTATCTCATAATCCCGCACGGGATTATGAGACAGGGTCCAGTCTGAGCCCGATTAGAGACGGTCGAGGTAAAGTTTTCTGAAACGTCTGGTGAGTTCGCTGTCTTCACCCAGAAGACCGAACAGCGCCAGCATGACCTTGTGCAGGAATTCGCGCTCGCCGGGCGGTGCGGTCTGCAGCTGCTTCATCAAGGCATCGAACGCTGTCTGGTAATCGTCTGTGGTGATGGCCAGTGCAATGCGCTGCAAGGCGGCTTCCCGGTTATCGGGGTGTTGCTCCAGCAGGGCGTCGAGTTGCTCCGGTCGCCGGTGCGCTGGCGGCCAGCTGCAGCAGCCTGGCGTGGGTGTACATGGTATCGATGTCTGCCAGGGTCCTGAGTGCATCCGGCAGCTGGGCGATATACGCTTCGATGTCAGCGTAGCGGCCCTCGCGCAGCAGCAGGCGCACAGCGGTGGTATGCACCTCCGGGTTGTCGGGGTCCTTGATCGCGGCGTTGACCAGGATCTTCAGTGCATCTTCGGCGTGTCCGGCCTGGTAGGTCTGGATGGCGCGAATGACTTCGGCGGGTCGGGCAGCAGGGACGTGCTGGTTGATGGTGGCGCGCAGCGAGGCTTCGGAATGTGCGCCGTAGATGGAATCCACCACGCGGCCATTGCGGTAGATCTTCACGGTCGGAACGCTGGTAATACCGGTTTCGCGTGCCAGCCGCTTCTGTGTCTCGGTGTTGATATTGACCAGCAGAAAGCGCCCCTGGAATTCCCGGCTGAGCGATTCAAGCGCCTGCCACAGCTTGAAACACGGCCCCGCATTGGGCGTCCAGTAGTTAGCCAGCACCAGACCCTTGCGGGAGTTCTCCACCACCAGTTGCTGGAAGTTGTCGCTGGTAGCGTCGAATACGTAATTGAGTTCTTGCATGCAACAACAGGGGGCGAGACAGGTTCAGGTTGCGGCTATAGTGATCAGCCTGATCGGTGAGTTCAACCTTTGATTGATTGCAGGTTATCGTTTCCTGCGCAGGATCGCGATGGCTTCGCAGGCAGAACAGCCGCTCGGGGCGGGGCTGAGCCAGCACCCGTAGGTTGAGCTGAGCGCGCGAAGCCCGACGGCAAGGCCTGCTGGTGGGTGTCTCTTTCTTGGCAGCCCAAGCTGCCGGGGGAGCGGGTGGTCAACAGAACGCCGGCCGCGAGAAGCCCTGCTGCGTCTGCCGGCAGGGCTGCGTCTACAGCTCGTATTTCTTGATCTTGCGCCACAGCGAGACCCGGTCAATACCCAGAATGTCCGCCGCGCGGGTGCGGTTGCCGTCGGTGTGTTCCAGCACCCAGCGGATATACTCGGCCTCCTGCTGTTCCAGCGTCGGAAGCTCCGGACTGCTGTGACGCAAGGCGCGAATCTGCAGCTGTTGCAGGTCCTCGGGCAGATGTTCCGTCTTCAGGCTGGATCCGGAGCTCATCGCCACGCCCCGTTCGATCAGGTTGGCAAGTTCGCGCACATTGCCGGGAAAGTCGTAACTGCCGAGCAGAGCCAGGGCCGCCGGGTCGATTTCGGCAACCTGCTTGTGCATCAGCGTGGCGAATTTTTTCAGGAACAGCTGTGCGAGCAAGGGCACGTCGCCGCTGCGCTCTGTGAGCGGCGGCAGATGGAAGTGGAGGACATTGAGGCGGAAATAGAGGTCCTGGCGGAAACGACCGGTGGCGACGGCCTCGCGCAGGTCGCGGTTGGTTGCGGCCAGGTAGCGGACGTCTACCGTGACCGGGCGGGTGCCGCCCAGGCGCAGCAATTCGCCTTCCTGGATAACGCGCAGCAGCTTGGTCTGCATGGCGGCGGACATCTCGGTGACCTCGTCCAGAAACAGCGTCCCGCCGGAAGCGCTTTCGATAAGTCCGGCGCGCGCATCAGAGGCGCCGGTGTAGGCGCCCTTTTCGTGTCCGAACAGCTCGTTGGTCAGCAGTTCTTCGGAAAACGCGCCACAGTTCACCGCCACGAACGGCCCGGCGTGGCGCTGGCTGTGGTCGTGGATAAAGCGTGCCAGTAATTCTTTGCCGGTACCGCTTTCACCACTGATGATGACGCTGGCGTCGCTGGGTGCAATCTGACGCGCCGTGTCCAGGAGTTTCTCCATGGCGGGGTCCTGGGTCACCAGCTGCCGCTCGTCTTCCTGGGCCGCGACCAGCTGGCGCAGCCGCTGGTTCTCGCGCCGCAGGCGTGACAGCTCCAGCGCATCACGCACTACATGACGCACCTCATCGAGCCGGAACGGCTTGGATACGTAATGGAATGCGCCCTCGCGCATCGCGTCTACCGCCGAGGCGATGCTGGCAAAACCGGTGATCATGATCACCGGAGTATCGGGGCAGGCGTCGCGGCAGTGTTGCAGGATCTGCATGCCGTCCACTTTTTCCATGCGCAGATCGGTGATGACCAGGTCCAGATCGGCATTCTGCTTCAGGGTCTTCAGTCCGGCCGGTCCGCTGCTGGCGGCGATCGCCTGGTAGCCTTCCTTGCGCAGCACGTGGACCAGGTTGTTCAGCGCGACCTGCTCGTCGTCTATGACCAGTATCTTGGCCCGGCGCGCGCTGTCGTCTATGGTACTGCTCATGGGGATTTACCCTCCGCTTCACTGGGCAGGGCGATGATAAATCGGGTGCCCGCACCGGGACGACTCACCACTGCAATGCAGCCGTCGTGCTGGTCGATGATCTCGTGGCAGACATACAGGCCCAGGCCGGTGCCGTGTCCGACATCCTTGGTGGTGAAAAAGGGATCGAAGATGCGCGTCAGATCGCTCGCGGCGATGCCCGGTCCGTTGTCCTGCACCTCGATCACCACAAGGCTCTTTTCCCCCGCCATGGGATAACAACGGGTAGCGGATACCGCGTCAGCGGGAAGATCGAAGTCCTCGCGGGACACGAGGTGTGCGGTGATCTGCAGCTGAACCTCCGGGGTCGCGTCAAAGGCGTTCTTGATCAGGTTGACGAATACCTGCTGCAGCCTCTGTTCATCCGCATGAACCATGAGTTGTTCCGGCACTTGTACGCTTATGTCAGCACGTTTGCGGCGGCCCAGTAACAGCAGCGCCTTGTCGATTACCTGCGGCAACGGGACCCGGGACTTCTGAAACCGGTTCTCCCGCGCGAACCCCAGCACCGTCTGGACAATGCGGCTGGCGCGCTGTGTTTCATGGTCGATCTGGGTCAGCCACTGCAGCGGCTCGGTCGCCGTGCCCTGCCGCAGTTCCTCCATCAGAATCTGGCAGGAAGAGGAGATGTTCGACAGCGGGTTGTTCAACTCGTGGGCGATACCTGACACCAGCGTGGCCAGCGACACCAGTTTCTCCGATTGCAGCAGATGACGGTTGCGTACTTCGATCTCAGCCAGCATGCGATTGAGTGCCCGGCAGATGGACACGATTTCCTGGTCGCGGGTGGCCGGTTCGACCTGCTTGAAGCGGCCTTCGCCGATAGCCGCCAGGCGGGTCTCCAGCCAGGTCATGGGCTCGACCGCAGCGCGCGAGAAAAACCGCGCCGCACCTATGCCGAGCAGCGCTATGAGGGCCACGGCCGAGACCAGAATCCACTGCGAGCGGTTCACCGCCGCGGCCAGCGCGGTGTTTGCACTGCGCGACATAGTGTCAGCGATTTCCGCCAGCTGATGACCCAGTGCCCGGATAGAGTCCTGCAGCTGCTTGCGCTGGCCGGCATCCTCGGGACCGGATGGGCCATAAGCCGTGAACTGATCGGTGTAGCGGCGCAGCAGCGCGTCGGCTTCCCGGGTCGCACGTTCACCACTCAGCGCGACAAAGGCGTGTTGCTGCCGGTCGAGGATGTCCGCGGATCGCTGCGCGAAACCGCGCGCGGTGTCGAAGTTCTCCTGGCTGCCATACAGGAAATGGTTTTTCTCGTAGCGTCTGAGTTCCAGCACCGCGCTGAGAAATTCGTGTACCGGGACGCCCGCCTCGATGCGCTGCTCCAGGTAGAACAGGTCGCTGTAGGCAAGCATCGCCAGCACTGCAAGGGTCGCTGCGAACGAGTAGAAGCCAAAACTGATTTTGCGGCGAATGCTGGGCACGCTGGTCCGGCTCGGCTGAAGTTTGTTTCCAGGTTACTAAGGCCAGGAATGGCCGTTGCAAAGTGTAACACTTAATTTCGATCTGAAACATCGGGCGGTTTTGGCTGTGGAACAGCGGTCTCAGGCTGCTTATCCGGGCATCGTCCGGGATATCTCTGCGGTATGTTGCACAATGCAACGCGCAACATAGGCCGACAATAAATAAATGTATTAAAAACATAAAGATATGAAATTCTTGTTTCTGGTACGGCGTATGCAAAGTTGTCTGTATCACCAAGCAGGAGAGCAGTTATGAAGAGCCGTATCAAAAATTTCTGGGATGAAGCCCGGCGTGCTGCCGAGGCTTTGCAATACGCCAATTCCGCTGAGTTTCTGATGCAGCGGGACAAGGAAGCAGTGCTCAGGCACGGCCTGGTGGGCCGCGAGCAGCAGGCGCCCAACCGGTCTGCTGCTGCCGTGAGCGCGCCAGCGCCGCAGCGTCGGATCGCCCTGGTTGCTGAGCAGTCACTGCAGCCCGGCGCGCTGCGCTACGCGGTCAATGTCTGCGAGCGCCTGTCCGCACAGCTCGAGCTGCTGGCCGGGCCGGCGGTGGATGCGGTCGAAGCCGCCGTGGCGGATGCCTGCCGGGAAAACCGCATTCCGTGGCGGGTGATACCGCTCGGCGCCGACTGCCTCGCCGAGCTTGCACAGTACGCCAAAACGGCGAAAGGCCTGCTGTTCATCGTTGCCAGTGCCGAGGACGCCGCGGTCGCGGCGACCGTCGAGCAGCGTCGCGTGAGGCGTCAGGGTTTCAGCGGCAGAGTGCCGCTGGTGCTGGTCGCCGGGGATCTTGTCGCCACCTGAGTGACAGTTTGCGGAGTTGCTCAACTCCGGACGTGTATGGCAGAAACAGTTTTGTCGGGACAGTTTGTGCCTGGCTTGAGCGCGGTGAACCCGTGCTCCCAGGTGAGGCGGCGCTGGTGAGCGTTGCCGCTCCGTCGCCCGGCACCACCATGAAGGAAGCACAGTCTTGATCGCATTAGCGGATGAAGGGCCTATGGTCGCGCCCAGCGCGACACTGAACCGTAAGCAGTGGATGGCAGCTGGCGTATTTGCACTCGCCGCGCTGCTGCTGGCGCCGCTGGCACCCAGCGCGGCAATCGCCTGGGTCAGCGCCATCCTGTTATTCACCATTTATCTATTTGTCTTCGAGGTGGTCGGCGTGGATGTTGCGGCTGCCACCGTGATGGTGTTACTGGGGCTCAGCTCGTTACTGGCACCGGTGATGGGGCTGGAGCAGGGGCTGGTGGATACCCATCACCTGTTCGACGGTTTCTCGTCGAATGCAGTGATTTCCATTATCGCCGTCATGATCATCGGTGCGGGTCTGGATAAGACCGGCGTGATGAGCAGTGTGGCGGCACTGATACTGCGCATCGGAGGTCGCACCGAGGGGCGTATCATCCCCATTATTTCGGGAACCGTCGGCATTATTTCGTCCTTTATGCAGAATGTCGGGGCCGCGGCGCTGTTTCTGCCGGTGGTGAGCCGCATATCGGCGCGTTCCGGCATACCCATCTCGCGCCTGCTGATGCCCATGGGCTTCTGCGCGATCCTGGGCGGTACGGTGACCATGGTGGGTTCAAGTCCACTGATTCTGCTCAATGACCTTATCCTGACATCCAACCACGGACTGCCGGCCGACCAGCAAATGCACACCTGGGGCCTGTTCTCGGTGACGCCGGTCGGTGTGGCACTGCTTGTGACCGGTATCATCTATTTCGTGCTGGCGGGGCGCTGGGTACTGCCGGCCTGGGGCACCCTGAACGGCACCACCGGCGCCGACGCCATGCAGTATTTCCGCAAGGTGTACGGGCTCGACTACGAGATGTTCGAGGTCGAGGTGCCGCCCGACAGCGATCTGGTCGGCAAGACGCTGGACGACATTGAGCATAGCGAGCGTATCCGCGTCATCGCGGTGCTGCGCGGCTCCGGTGAACCGCGTATTGGTCCGGGCGCCCTGGCGCGGGACGTCGGTATCGAAGCCCGCAGCGTGCTCGGTATCCTGGCATCACCGGCAAATATTCTGTCACTGGTGGAGCGGCACGGACTGGCGCTGAAGCGCGGACTGCAGACCTTTGCCAAAACGCTCGCCGCCAACCAGGCGGGGATCGGCGAAGTGGTGATTCCGCCCGGTTCACAGCTCATTGGCAAGAGCGCACGCGACCTGTGGATGCGCAAGACCTACGGCATCGCGATGGTGGCCTTACACCGCGGGGGCGAGACGCTGCGCGAGGGAGACGGTATCCGCGATCTGCCGCTGCAGGCGGGCGACACCCTGGTGGTGCACACCATGTGGGCCGCGCTGGCGCGTCTGGAGCACGATCGCAACTTCGTCGTAGTGACCACCGAATATCCGCACGAGGAGATGCGTCCGCACAAGGTGGTGTGGGCGGGGGTGTTCTTCGTCCTGGCACTGTCGCTGGTTTTGTTTACCGACCTGCGGCTGTCGGTGGCGCTGCTTACCGGTGCGATGGGGATGATATTGAGCGGCGTCATCAGTATCGAGGAGGCCTACGAGGCGGTCAGCTGGAAGACCGTGTTTCTGCTCGCGAGCCTGATTCCGCTCGGCCTGGCGGTCGAGACCTCGGGTACGGCGAGGTGGATCGCCGAGCATACCCTGAGCGTGGTCGGCCATATGCCGGTGTGGGTGATCCAGGCCTCGGTTGCCCTGCTCGCCACTTTCTTCACACTGGTGATGTCGAACGTGGGCGCGACGGTGCTGCTGGTGCCGCTGGCGGTCAACATTGCCCGTGGCGTGGGCGCCGATCCGGCGGTCTTCGCCCTTACCGTGGCGATTGCGACCTCGAATTCGTTTCTTATTCCTACCCATCAGGTCAATGCCCTGATCATGGGGCCAGGCGGTTACCGGGTGCCGGATTTCATGCGCGCCGGTGGTGTGATGACGCTGCTGTTTCTGGCCGTGACGATCGCGGTGATGGCGCTGGTGTTCTGAGTGGAGAAGCGAACCGCCGGGGCGGGTTGCCGTTTCCCGTACCCCTGATTCCGGGTTTACGCTGTGGTGCGCGGGGCCGCCAATTGATGACTGTCAATTACCGCCGCACCATTACATGGTATCAATGCGAATCAGAGGTAGGTCAACCAAACGGGAGGTGAGCACCATGCGCCCGCTGTTCCTCGCTGTTGCATTAACGCTTGGATGTGTCGGTAGTGCTATCGCTGAAGAGCCTGCCATTCCCGCCGACCAGGCGGTCATCCGGTTTGACACCAAACTCGGGGTCGTGACCTTTAACCATCAGATGCATGCCGATCTGAGTTTTACCCAGTGCACCAGTTGTCATCACACCTGGAAGCCGGGTGAGACAATCAAGGCTTGTCATGCCTGTCACGGGAAGAAAGACGGTGAATCACCGGCGGCCAAGACCGCCTTCCACACGCGTTGTATCGGTTGCCATGAATACACGGTGGGTAAGGGCGAACCGGCGGGTCCACAGAAAAAGATGTGCAAGCTGTGTCATGTCAAATGACGGCTGAATTCCGCCGCCAGCACGGATCAGAATGTCGCCGCCGGGGCGTTGGTTGCCGCACCTGGCGGCCCAGGCAGCACCTGCATCAGAATTGGAACAGCGCAGAGGCGCTGACCGCATGTACATCATAGTCCTGGGTGTCCTCACCGAACAGCAGTAGGCCCGGGACACTGTTGGCCTGCAGGCCGTCCACTGCCCAGTTATCGGCGCTGTATTTCTCATACCAGTAGGTGAGCCTGAGCGCGAGGTCCTTGCGGTAGCGGTACAGCGTCCACAGCTTGACGCTGGTCAGTTCGGTTTTCAGGTCGGGGTAGGGGGTTACCTCGCCGCCGGGGACCAGGTTCTTCATGTCGATATCTCCGGTCGAGTCGGTGTACACGATGTCTGCACCGACGTCCCACTTGACGCGGATACCGGTAATTTTGGCGCCTGCCCCGTAAGTGTTCACGGTGTCATCGAAGTCTGCCTTCCAGTCGGGGGTGGCTGTACCCGCCTCGCTGCCCGCCTGCCGGGAGCGGATCTCCTCGCGCGTGAACGAGGCGTAGGTCGTTGTGTCCTGGCGCGGACGGTAACTCACTTCCAGCGTGTAGGTCGGCTGCGTTGCGTCGGTCAGCCCGATTTCCGAATTCCGGTAGTCATCCTTGCTATAGGTCGCGCCGGCCGCGATGCTGAGGGTGTCGCCAGGCAGATAATCGACCGAGGTTCCCACCCGGGTGCGATCCCGATCCGCGAGATAGTATTTGCGCAGGGCCGGATTTTCACCTTCGGGAACGCGATAGTTGCTGCCGTCGCGCCGGCCGGCTTCGGCATACAGGGCCAGGTCCACAGTGGCGTGTGGCTGCAGCTTCCACTTCGCAGACAGGGTGTTCTCCTCGGTCCTGTCCCGTTCGGCGTCCTGGTAGTCGCGCGACATGCGGTCGTACTCGTAGCCGCCCAGCAGGCTCATGTTAGGCCGGATACGGTATTTCGCGCCCAGGTCGGCCCGATAGTGCTTGTAGCTCAGCGGGTTGTTTTCCACCGCCTGCGTGCCGATCGGGCCGCGGCCGACGTATTCATAGGTGTCGACCGGGGTGTCGCTGTTGCGTTCGTCGTAGCGCAGCGCGGCGTCCAGCCGCAGCCGGGGCATGGGGCGCGAGAGCAGTTTCAGCTGTGCCGTGGTGAGCCACACTTCGCCGTCCAGGGAATCGCGGGGCAGGGCAGGATCGACCGGACCGGGCGCGAATGCGTAGGGCTCGAAATTCTCGTTCTGGGTCAGGCGCCCGACGGACAGCACCCCGGTCAGGCGGCTCTTGTAGGGGAGCAGGTAACCGCCGGTCAGTGTCAGGCGGTGAAGCTCGTTGTCCGGGGCCAGCGCCTGGCTGCTGGTGTTCGCGGGGCTGAACGGGTTCTGCCAGGTCAGTGCGCGGTCGTCGTTCTGGAACAGTGACATGTGATAGGCGAGATCCACCTGGGCCTGGTTCTTTACGTAGTGCAGCGTCACGTCGACGAGGTTGGTTTCGTAGTTGAACGGTTCGGGCAGCAGGGCGGCCGTGGTATTGGCGAGCAGTCCGGCGCCGGGCTCACCGCCGCCGCCACTGGCACCGCCGATACGGCCGGTGCCCTCCTTGCTGTCGCGGTGGTAGCTGATGTCCAGCGTCCAGGGCGAGCGGGTGATGAAGCTGGCGCCCAGTCCCAGGCGGGTGCGGTTGGTCTCGATCTCGAAAGGATGTAGCGCCGTGTCGAGATTCTGGTCGATATCGAAGCCGGCGGGCAGGGTCAGGTTGGCGTTGCCGACGTCCTGAAAGGGTGTCAGCGCGGAATCGCTGTCGTTGTTGGGCAGTTCATCGTATTCGATGAAATACTCCTGGCGCCCCTGCCAGCCGCCGTCCAGGCGCAGGTAACGCGAATCCAGACCGAGGTTGGTGCCGCGCGCCCGCCAGTAGGCACCGTCATCGCGCGGTAACCCCGTGCGGTGATCCCGCCGACGGTGTAGGGCCCTTTGTCCTGCAGTCCGTTATAGCGCCCGAAGCGGTAGGCGTCGTCGCTGACGTAGCCTATTCCGAGTTCATAGGTCTCGCTGGACAGGGTTTGCAGCTCGTCCTCGGCGGCCGCCGCGGGTGCCAGGCAGGTGCCGCTCAGTATCAGGGCAATCGGTCGTGACAGGTTTCTTTTCATGGCAGCCTCTGACCAGTACCTTTCAACCCGTGTGTCAGCGCAGCAGGTAGGCCCCGGACGGGTGGTTGGAGCCGTGCACCTGGCTGTGACAATTCATGCAGTTCAGGCCCACGATAAAGCGGTCGCGCGCCGTGTCCGGGTCGTCGAAGTCGAGGAAACGGCGCACGTGTTGCCGGCCCTGGGCGCGGATATCCTCATGGCACTGCTGGCACAGCTGTGGGCCCTGCCTGGTCAACAGATAGGGATGAATCGAACCGTGGACACGGTGGCAGAGCGAGCAGTCCTCGGTGGCCGGATAGTGTTCCCACAGAAACGGGCCGCGCATCCCGGCATGACAGGCATAACAGTTGTCGTTGATGCTCAGCTGTGCGAGTTCCGCCGGGCCAATGCCGCCGTGGGCATTGTGGCAGTCGCTGCAAACCACTTTGCCTGCGCGGATCGGGTGGGTGGATGCCTGGTAGGTTTGCGCGCGTATGCTCCGGTGGCACGCGTAGCAGACTTCGGCTTGCGTGCTGCGCTCCAGCACCCGATCGGGCAGGTGTACGGTGTGGCAGCTGCTGCAGGCGGTGTCTTCGTTGTCGTGCGCGCTGGCCTGCCAGTGCATCAAGAGCTTGCCCTGGTGGCAGGCAAGACAGGCGCTGTTCTGGCGTTCGGTGCTTTCGTCCGCCACCGGATGGAAGCTGAGCATACCGGCGCTGCTTTCGCCGTCCGCTTCGACGTGCAGCGAGCCCGGTCCGTGGCAGGATTCACAGCCTTCACGTGCCGCGGGTGTGCGCGGGTCGGCGGACTGAGCGTGCGGATTCATGCGCAGCGCGGCGGCGATGTCCTCGTGGCAGGACTCACAGATATCGGCACCCATGAACTCCGCTGCCTCGACGCTGACGGCGTCGCCTGGCCCGGCTCCGGCTGCGGCCGCAGACAAGAAACTGAGCCACAAGACCAGCAATCCCTGCCAGGCCGTATTTCGCAGAGCCTGCGATGCTCTGTGCATATCAGCCGCAGCCTCCCGCCCTGGCAATTTTCTTGAACAGCTGAACCTTGGGTGTATAGTCCCGCTGCGGGGCGAGATGCTCATCGGGCCGCGCGGCTGCGTGACGTGCCCCGAGCGCCATTTTGAAGCGGTGCCGCAGCCTGCCGTTCGGCTGCGCCAGGCCGGTCTGGCCATGTCCTGCGACTTCCTCCGCGGGTACCCCATAGATATTCAGCCACTGGTTGAGCCCACCCTCCAGAATGTAGACATTCGGCCTGGCGATCACCATCAGGCGCTTCCATGCCTCGGTGGCCAGCATTTCATCGTTGCTGACCACCACGACAACGGCATTCTCCGGCAGCGCGCGCAACCGGTCGCGCTGTGACGGCAGCTGGTCCAGCGGTATGCGCTCGGCGTCGGCCAGATGAAACTGGTTCCAGTCGGATTCATCGCGTACATCGAAGATCAACAGGTCGATGTAGTCGTCATTCATCAGGTGCAGGAGTTCGGCCGGGTCGATGTACACTTCGCGCTCGATCAGTCGCGGTTCGTATCTGGGAGCCAGGAATTCCCATTTCTGCTCCACGCCGGGTTGACCGTGCCAGGCGAGCCCTGCCGCGGCGAGCAGCAGCACCGCAGCACCGGGCACTCGCAGGTCGGGTAACCGTTTCATCTGCGTTTCCCGTAGATAAAGTCGTGCAGCCACTCGAAGCCGACGAACATCACCAGGGCCAGGCACACGACCAGGAACACCACCACCCCGGTTTCCAGGTGCAGGAACTCAGGCAGGGTGAACAAGCCCATGTCGCCCGAGTTCCAGAAGGCGTTTATGTAGCTGACCGTCTCGCCGAACAGCACCACGCCGGCCACCAGTCCGAGCAAAAAGAACATGCCGTCTATCTTCAGCGTAGCCACGCTTACCAGCGAGGTGCCGGGACAATAGCCGCCCAGGATGAAGCCGATGCCCATGATAATGCCACCGGCAATCCCCGGCCACAGATAGGTCGGGTTGACCCAGATCTCGTTATAGTCCAGCAGACCCAGCGCCGTGGACCAGAATATCAGCAGCATGGCCACCACGATGGCGGTGAACATGACCTTGACCACCCGCAGTTCCCTGAAGTAGAACTGCGCAGCCAGCCGTCGCGAGTCGCCAAAGCCGCTGGATTCCAGTATGAAGCCGAAGGCAAAGCCGATGGCGAGGTAGATGAAATAGGAACCGCTGGTTCCGAAAGTCGCTGTCATATCGTACGGAGCCATGCTTCAGACCTCCGGCTGCCACAGGCGGCGCACGAACCAGGCGAGCCCGTAGCCGCCGGCGAACACCGCAAACATGAACGCCCAGCTGCCCACCGACAGGACGGCCCCTCCGCTCAGCGCCTGGCTCGAGGTGCAGCCGCGCGCCAGGCGCGCCCCGTAGCCCATCAGCATGCCACCGACAAAGGCATAGGCCCAGCGACTGCGGTCGTTGATCTGCGGTCCCCGGTAGGTCTCCAGTTTCACGCGGCCACGCAGCATGCCGGACACAAACCCGCCCAGCAGCATGCCGGTCAATTCCCACACGATCCAGTGGTCGAGTGGGTCCCTGTCACCGCCTGCCATGGCAGCGATATAAGGCGTTTTATCCACGTGCTCCGGGATGACCAGGTCCTCCACGGCCACTGCGACCCGATTGACGCCGCCCGAGGCGCCCAGGCCGTGGCCGGCAACCAGAAAAGACAGAAACAGCAACACACCGAGCAGGACACCGCCGACATAGGGGTTCCAGTAGTTGAGCTTTTCCGACCTGCGGTTCATGGCTGACTCCCCGTGTTCGCTTCGATCGCCTGGTAGGATTCGGACACGCCGCGGCGCGGCGCGAGCTTCAGGCGGCCGTCCGCGTCGGTGCGCAGCTCGCCATCCAGAACGATCGCGGTGCTTTCCCGGGCCAGCAGCGGCTTCACTGCGCCCGGGACATAGGGTGCGAGAGCAAAAGCCTGCAGCTGACTCGGGTCGTCCGGATGGCATACTGCGCAGTCGCGCTGCACGTGCTCACCATGGCGAACATTGTGGTGGATGTGGTAGGCACGCACTTCCCCGCGTATGGTCGGGTCAGCGATGCCGGCGCTGCGCAGGCGTTGCTTGAGCAGCGCCACGCTGGCCGGGCTTTCCAGGCGCAGTTCCTGTGTATCCAGCCGGCCGTCCTTGTTGCTGTCCAGCAGCTTCATGATGTCCGCGGCGTAGTGGTTTCCATCCAGCCATGCCTGGCGCAAGGCGGCGCCCGCAATGGGCGTGTCGCTGTCGCCGTCGCTCCAGTACCAGTGCGATACCAGGTTGTAGGGAAGCACCTGTTTGTCACCGCGGGCCGTCTTGCCGACGCGCAGCAGCGGCTGATAGCCGCGTATGTAGGCCGTGCCGGCATCGCGCACCTCGCCCTCGACGCCGCGGTAGCTGACCTGTGGTGACCCGTCCGGCCAGATGACCGTTTGATCGATCGCCTGCTGGGCGCCCATTGCCAGTTTCGGAACGTGGCAGGATTCGCAGGCCACGGCCTTGAAGTGGCGTTCCGGTTCCGGCAGCCAGTCGTGTGTACCTGCCACGCTGTGGCAGCTTTCGCAGCGTCGCCTGATCCCCTGAGAGGGCTGCACCTGCGCGGCTGTCGCTTCACCCGCCAGTCGCTGCGGGCGACCTTTGGAGTAGTGGCAGTCTCCACAGGAAACCAGACGCTGGGCGTGCACGTCCCAGGCCATGTGCAGGTCGTCCTTGCCGGCGAGATTCATGCCCGACAGGCTTATTCTCTGCGGCGAGAAGACCTGGCCGGTTTTTTCGGTGGTCCACAGCGTGCCGCCGCCCAGATCGACCAGCAGCGGGTCGGAACCGTCGTGTACCTTGCCGTGGCAGGCGCCGCAGCTGACTTCGCTGACCGGCGTCAGTGCGAGCAACGCCTCCCCATCCGCACTCACGCGGTCTTCATTCCACCGGTAGCCTTCGCTGGTCAGTTCGACCAGCCCGGTACCGAGCAGCGTGGCGGTTACCGACCAGTCGTCCAGACCTGATGCAATGGCGGCCAGCCTGGCGGCGTGGTTGGCCTGCTCGAAGTGGCACAGCAAGCAGTTCATCTGCTCGCCCGGCGCTGCCGGCAGGCGCGGGCCATCCACCATCAGCGGACGCCGCTCGGCGGGCAACAGCGCATCCTGCACACTGGAGTGATAGCCGTGCGCGTCCACGAAGTCAGGGTCGTCGAGCGCATGGCATAGTCCACAGCTGGCCGCCATGGACAGTGGCTCGCCGGATTCGGTTACCGGCGTCCCGTCGGTGTCGAACAGATAGATCGGATCGTGCTGTGGTACCGCGCGATACAGCGGATCTGCGGGGTAGCCGAGCGCCTGCCAGTCGAGGCGGGTACGCGCACCGTGGCAGTCGCGGCAGTCGAGCGCCTGGTCCGAGCCTGCGACCATATGGGAGAGGGGAATGTACATCTCGGTCGGCGCGAAGTCGTACAAACCGCTGAACGGCAGGTCGCTCATTTCGGCACCGACCCGTAGCGCGGTCGCCCAGTCAAACGCACTCCAGAAGCCCTGCTCACCATGCACGTTGGGGATCAGGAAATACTGGTAGGTAATGTCATAGGGCTGCTTGCCGCGGTGGACCTTGAAGGGCCAGATCTGCGCGGCGGGGTCGGTGCGATCACCGAGCGGTGCGGTCATGCGTGTCGGAACAGCGGGGTCGATTCGGTCACCCGTGATGTAGCGTGTGGAGGTCTCATTGTACCAGTGGTATTCCGGTTGGACCTTCTTTGCCCAGGTGAAACGACCCTTGATCTTGAGGTACTCGTGCTGGTTGGTAATATCGAGGTCCTGGCCTGCCTGTGACCAGTCCCAGCTCATCTTGGTGCCGGTGTCTACTGCCATGTAGGGTATGTGGCAGGCCTGGCAGGCAACCCGCTCGGTATGCAGGTTCAGGCGGATGTCGGCGTGCGGCTCGGGTGCGTGGCAGTCAGTGCAATGTACCCTGTTGTGGGGGTCCATGCTG
This sequence comes from uncultured Gammaproteobacteria bacterium, assembly GCA_963695455.1. Classification (GTDB taxonomy): domain Bacteria; phylum Pseudomonadota; class Gammaproteobacteria; order DSM-19610; family DSM-19610; genus Thiogranum. The sequence goes on from CAVOGN010000008.1 coordinate 107,675, forward strand.
ACCGACATGGCGCGGCCGCGAATCCGGTGTTGCTCGGTGCGATGGCAATCGATGCATTGCATATCCTGCCGGCCCATATGGATGTCGATGCGGGCGCTGGGAAACAGCAGGGTTTCGTCCATATCGCCGTGTTTAATGGCGTTGCCGCCACCGCCCTGAAAGTGGCAGCTGCCGCAGTTCTGCCGCAGCGGCAGGCCGACGCTGCGCGCGACCTGCAGCAGGTCCACTGTGGGATCGGGTGCGCCTGCGCCACCCGCCTGCTTGAGGTAGACGCCACTGTTGTCGTGGCACACCAGGCAGTCGACCCGCTCCGGGTCACTGAAATCGAAGTCTGCGTCCGCCCAGCCGTAGCCGATGTGGCACCTGGTGCAGGCGGGCCAGTTGGATTGCACGCCGATGCAGAAATTGTTGATGAGGTTGCGCTTGCCGATGCGCAGCGGGGTTGCGCGTCCGGGCACCTGGACTTCATCACCCTGCCAGTTCCAGTGCGCGGTTGCCATGACTTCGGCAGCGGCATCCGGGTGGCATTCGAGGCAGGCCCGGGTTACGGACGGGCCATCCGTGAACGGGGTCTGGAAGAAGCTGCTGTGGTCGGTGTGCAGCGGGTGCTGCGGCAGTTTGTCGGCCGGGCGGTCGGTATCGGGTGACTCGGTCTCGCCTGTGCAGGCCACACCGCCGCCGAGCAACGGCAGCAGCAGTACCGCAGTAATCAACATGCTACGCAGGGCAGCCATGCCTCATGCCCCTTAATGATTTGGATTTCGTTGCTCCATCTTGTCTGCAACGTTGTGCGGGCTGATCGGACACTTTCCTAACATACCGTAGGCTTATGGGAAAAAGAATTGACCCAGATCATTTGAAAAGCCGATGCATGCGGCATGCGGGTTCGCGGCCGCGACGTTGCGCCTGTGTCTGCTTAAGTCATTTCGATGCGACGAAAGCGGAGTCGCTGCTGGTCGGCTAGGGGTTTCCCCGATGCAGCCGGCGGGTCGACAACGCGGTGAGAAAAGGCGCCCGGAGTTGATCCTGGTCAAGCCTCCCTGGCGCATATTTGGTAACAATTCACCTGTGCAAGGGCGGCCCGTAAGACGGTTCGCCGCAGTGGTTCTTTTCTTTCAGGGTATGTTGAACAGGATGGCGTCGAAGCTCCGGCCTGCTGTTACCTTTGTCTGCCTGCTGGGCAGTCCCGCGCTGTATGGCGCCGAGGATACGCCCGGCACGACGCAACCGGACACTGACAGCGGCGCGCAGACCGAGCTTACGCAGCTGAACGCCGAGGCACAGGATGGCTACCGTATAGGCGGCTTTACCGTCCGGCCCGAAGTGGCCGTGTCCGGTATTTACGACAGTAATATCTTTGCGACCCCCACCGACGAAGTGGAGGACAGCATTATGCTGTTCGCGCCGACCCTGGCAGCGGACTCCGGCTGGGCGCGTCACAAGCTGGAGTTCGATCTGGGCGGGGCATTCGCCCGCTACTCGAGCAATGACGACGAAGACTACGACGACTACTGGGCCAGCACCGATGGTCGCTACGACCTGAGCGACAATACCAACCTGTTCGGCGGTCTGGGTTATTCCCACGAACACGAAGATCGCGGTTCGCCGGAAGACGAGCAGGCCGGCGATGAACCCACCGTGTACGATTCCAGCCGTGCCCACGCCGGTATCAGTCACGACTGGGGAAAGCTCGGCGTGCGCCTGGGCGGCACTTATGAAGATCTGAAATTCGACGATGCCGGCACGCTGAACAATTCGGACCGCGACCGCGCGCTGACCGGCGCCGGAGGGCGCGTGAGCTGGCAGCTGCACCCGCAGTATAGCCGTGTACGGACAAGGCATCCTGGACAAGCGTGACTACGACAAGAGCCCCGATGACAACGGCTACCAGCGTGACTCGGATGGCTACCGGGCCGTGGCCGGGGTGCTGGCAACCTTTACCAACCGGCTCAAGGGCGAGGCCTATGTCGGGCTATCTCAAACAGGCCTACGACGACGCCCGCTTCGACGACGTCAGCGAGCCCGACTACGGTGGCAGCCTCAGCTGGCGTCCCACGCCGCGCACCATTGTAGGCGCCGATCTGGAGCGCAGCCTGGAGGAAACCACCCTGGCGGGCAGTTCCGGTTACCTGTACACCTCGCTGAGCGGCACTGTGAGACACAAACTCACGCCACGCATGAACGTGAATGTCGGCGTATCCGCCGCCGAGGCGGAATACAACGATATCAGCCGCGAAGACCAGCTATTACAGCGCCCGGTTCGGCATGCGCTACTACCTCACCACGCGCTGGTACCTGGGCGGAGAGTACCGGGTTCTGGTGCGCGACTCCAGCAGCGATGCCCAGGTCAACAACCCGGCCAGTCAGCAGGAACTGGAGGACTACGGGCGTAACCAGTTCTTCCTGAGCCTGGGCACCCTGCTATACCCGGTCAAGCCCGGCGCCTACTGGGACGCTCCTTCGGGGCAGGCGTTGGCCGTGAGCGGTGCGCCGACCCCCGGTTTTTACGCCGGTGCGCTGCTGGGGTATGACAGCCTGAATCTGCGCACCAAGGGTGTCCGAGACCAGGGCACCGACAAGGGCGAACTCAGTGACAGTGACGCCAGCGCAGGGCTGTTCGCCGGTTACGGGCTTAACTGGGGGCGCTGGTATGCAGGTCTGGAAGCCGACTACGAAGACAGCAGGGTCGACACCGATTACAGCGAGGCAAAGGAGCAGCAGTCGCACGGTCAGCGTCGACAAAAATGAGTCCTATGGTCTGGCATTGCGCGGCGGTTACGCCCTGGCTGGCGGGTCGCTGCTGTATGCACGCGCCGGGGCGGTGCGCACCAGTTTCGACCTGTACGACACCGTGAACGCCAGAACCGACGCCGCCGAGGATGACGATACGACCGAAACCGGGATGCGGCTCGGTTTCGGTACCGACATTCCCGCGACCCGGCATCTGTTCCTGCGTCTCGAGTACAGCTTTACCGAGTACGATGACTTCGAGGCCGACATCGTCGATAGTCAGGATCAGGCCCAGACGGAGCGTTTCCGGCCGCGTGAAGACCTGTTCCGCGTGGGTCTGGGCTGGCAGTGGGGTGGGTCCGGCGAGCTCCGGGCGACACAGGCCAGCGACTACACCGGTCTCTATGCGGGTGCGCACATTGGGCATGGTGCGCTGCAGTCGCATGTCAAAGGCCAGACCAACGACGGCGAACGCAACGCCCGGAGATCCGGGACCGTTCCGCTTTGTTGGCGACTTCGGCGACGACTCGGCTGTGACCGGGGGGGTATTTTTCGGTTACGGTTTCCAGCATCGGCACTGGTATCTGGGCCTGGAAGGGGAACTGGAGGACGCCAATGCCGACTGGACCTATAGGCAGGATCCCGATGACCGCGAGTTTTCCGGTCGAGAAAATGGAAACCTGGGGCGCCGCGCTGCGCGGCGGGTATGTGCTGGATAACGGCAGCCTGGTCTATGCACGCGCCGGCAAGGTGCGTACGCGCTTCAATACCAGCTGGGTCAGGGGCAGCGATCCTGCTGATGATGTCGACCGGGATGACCGCAGATCCGGTAACCGCCTGGGGGTAGGTGCCGAGTTGCCCGTCAGCCGCAGCGCCTTTGTGCGCCTTGACTATAGCTATACGGACTACAACCGTTACGAGTTCGTCACCAGTCAGCCGAATCCGCGACAGTATGGAATTCGACAACAATGAATCCCTGTTCCGGCTCGGTCTCGGTATCCGGTTCTGAGCTGGCAAGCTGTGCCGTAGCGGCTGTTCCAACTCCCGACCGACGCGCTTTTCAGCGCGCCTCCATTACAGTGCGTCGCCGATCTCGCGAGGCTAAACAAGCATCTATAACAAAACGTCAGTCTGGACTTCCCGGCTGTAACAGTCGCGTAACAAATCGGTAACAAATTGATAACTGTCAATGAGATCCGCCACTCTTTGGGATCACAATACCAATAGAAGGAATTACCAGCAGAAGGATTTACTAAGCAGTCGCACTTCCGGCACAACCGGAAAGGGGGTAGGGCCATGAGAGCCAATACGTTCCATTGGAAGAAGACCGTAATCGCCAGTGCCACAGCGCTCGCGCTGGTGGCCGGACCGGCGTTTATGGGTGGTGTTTTTACTGCGGACATGGACGCCCCCGGCCTGTTCCCGCAGGCCTATGCCGCGCAAGGCAGCGGCCAGGGCCAGCAGGGTGCCGGCGGTGGCGGTCAGCGTGGCGGCCAGGCCGGTGGTCAGGCTGGCGGCCAGATGCAGGGAGCGGGTGGCCAGGGTGGCAAGAGCGGTATGGACAAGGTGCTGGAAGCCGAGCGATGAAGGCGATGATTCGGATCGTCCGACGTGGGCCGGCCAGCCCGGTGGCGAAGGCAGGCCCGGCGGCGGTGGCAATCCTACGCCTGGCACAACCAAGGGTGACGAGTACGGTGACTTGATCGTACTGCTGCGAGACCCGGACACTGGTTTGCCGATCGTCAACGCAGACGGTGAATACCTGGTGTGTCTCGACGCGGCCTGCGAGCAGGAGCCGGTGCCCACGGTTGACGGTGAGGTTCCTGCTGGTGTGACGCCTGTCGAAGTCGACTTCGGGCGTGCCGCGGTGGCGCGTTCGCCGACTAACGTGATCGACAAGGCGTTGACTGACGCCATCACCAAGCTGACCGCTGACGGTGTCGTGATTTCCACGGATGCTGCCGGAAGGGTCACTTATACGGTGGACGGGGTCACGAGCACCATCGACTCGCCGCTGGAGAACCTGGCGCTGTACATCGACCTGATGACGGGTCTGGCTTCCGACAGTACGTCGGATGCCGAAGCGGCGTTGGGCGACTTGGCGACCTTGAACACCGCTGCCGCGCTGTTGGCGGGTGTGGCCGACAAGACGGGTGACATTTCGATTGACTACGTCTTCTATCAGAACCTGATCACTGACGTGGTGACGAACCCGGATACCTACTACGACTATGACGGCTTCACTTATGACAGAGACTTCGGTGAGACGACCTACTGGGTCTCGACTGACGGTGTCACTACGACCTTGTACAGGATCGATCTCGATGCCTACCTTGACGAGATCAACGGCGACCTGCCTACGGGTGATGCAGCCCTGTTCGCGGCGGCAGCTGATGACGCCGTGGAGGTAATCGAGTTCGTGCACACCCAGATCCATACCGAGGAACTGCCTGGCACGATCGGGCCGGTCGAATAAGCGGGTGTGAGGTTCCGGCAGTTGCCGGGTCCGTCCTGAACCGCACGGGTACCGAAAGGTATCGGTGCGGGGCAGGCGCGGAGGGCGTTATCATGAACACAGAAGCGAAACGCATTGTTTGCGCACGTCGCGCAGTGGGAGTGGTGGTCACCTTGCTTGCATTGACGGCTGGATTCGGTTATCCCAGTCACACCGGCTTCGGCTGGTGCTCGGATGTAAGCGCGGCGGAGCCTGGCCACAGCGGCGGCCGTTCAGGTGGTCATTCCGGTGGCGGGGGCGGCGGTCATGACGCGCACGGCGACGACCACGGTGATGATCACGGCAGTGACCACACCGCGGGGGCCAAGGGTCCTGACAACCGGGGCGGTCGCCGCGGGGGGGGTAACCATGATGCCGCCCGCGGTGGTGGCAAGGCCGTCGAGGACAAGGTTCTCACAGGAAGACGGCCGGTATGGGCGCGCGAAGGAATCCCGGAAGTCGAACTGGGGCGTCTGAATGTTTCCCGTGCACCCGGTCATGTGCTTGGACGCGCCGAGGGCGAAGCGCTGGCAACCTACCAGCAGGGGATGAGAGCCCTGTACAGTCTGGATGCCGATCAGGCGGCGGCGCTACTCGCGACCAGCTTCGGCGACGTCGCCCGCTATGATTCTCCGCTCCAGAACCTGGCGCTGTACAAGGATGTGATGACATTCGGGGACACCCAGTTGCGGAGCCTGGATCCCGATCTGGTGCCAGCCAGCCAGCTCGATCTGGCGGCGATATTCCTTGGCTCGGCATCGGACAAGACCGTCCCGATCAGCGAGGATACCGTCACGGCCGTGAACCGCATCCTGGGGCTGGTTGAAATGGATCCCGATGCGAGAGCCTTGCTGGCCGGCAAGGCCGAGACCGTGCGCCAGGCGATTCTAACCGGTCATGGCCCTGTGGACGATCACTGAGCGCAGCCGGTCGTACCCAGAGTGGGTGGGTTCGACGAAGCCGGACGGCGAGAGTAGCAGCCGCTGGCTGGATCAGGACACGAGTTTCTTGGAGCGCGCTTTCTGGAAGGGGGCCAGTTCGGTCTTGATATCGATGCCATAGGCATCGGGGGTCAGCACCTGGCGGATGGCATAGGTGGCCTCCGGTGCCGTGAGCTGGTGCTGGGTAAGATCCACGACGCGGTGCGGGTACACCGGTCGTTTGTTGCTGTCCAGAACGACATTGACCTTGGGTTTCAGCCGGAAGTCGGGATTGACCGAGATGACGATGCCGACCTCCCCGCTGGTCAGCTCCACCAGGGTGCCGACCGGGTAGATGCCGACGCACTGGATGAACTGTTCCAGCAGCTCGCCGTCGAAATCGGTCAGGCGCCAGCTGTACATCTTGGTGAGCGCCTCGGTGGGTGAAATGCCGTCGTGGTAGCAGCGGTCGCTGGAAATGGCGTCGTAGACGTCGACGATGGCGACCATTTTGCTGAACAGGGAGATTTCACTGCTCTTGAGGCCGCGCGGATAGCCCTTTCCGGAGATGCGTTCATGGTGGGAGAAGGCGACATCGGCGATCTGGTAGGGCAGGGCGTAGTGGTGTTCGAGCAGCTGGCGGCCGGTGAGCGGGTGCTGCTGCATGATGGTGAATTCCTCCGGCGTGAGCTTGTCCGGTTTGTTGAGCACGTCGAGGGGAGTCTTGATTTTGCCGATATCGTGCAGCAGGGCGGCGATGCCGAGGGTTTCCATGTCCGTGCGCGACAGGCCGACGTGCCTGGCCAGGGCCAGTGCCAGGATACAGACGTTGATGGAGTGCTGGGCGGTGTAGGCATCGCGCTGCTTGAGCTGGGTGAGGCACACGTGTGCGTCCGGGTTACGCAGTACGCCGTCGACGGTGTCGTGCATGACGCGTTTGATGCTGACCAGGTCGATCATGCGCCCGTTGGCGACGTCGTCGAACAGCTGGTCCACCGTCACGCGGGTGGACTCGCGTATTTCGTTGGCGGTGTGAATCTCCTCCTCGAACGAGGCCGCCAACGTGTAGGCGCGTCGGTTGGGAATGATCTTGCGGGTTTGTCCGCTAGCGATTTTCACGCTCTTTTCCAGATCCACGTAGACGCTGTCGCAAACGGCTTTCAGGCGCTCGATCTCTTCGGGTTTCTGAATGCGAAAGCCCTGAAACAGGAACGGCGTGCCCAGCCAGGGGCGATCCAGTTCGCTGACGAACATGCCCAGCTTCAGCTGACTGACGTGGAGTAGAACTTTTCCGGTGGCCATAAGGTCAAGCTCGCGCAGATGAGTGTGGGAACAGGATGCCGGCGCGCAGGTACGATGACATCGGGCTGCCTGTGAATTGGCGGCGGGCGTGTGACCCGACGCTAGGACCGGTGCAACGCTCCGTGCGCATGTCAATGGACCTCTTCCTGCCTGACGTTGTCGATGAAACTGAGTGCCGCGCTGAGAGATGATCGAATGTCGATCATGCCCTGGCTCGCAAGGAGTTCCAGGTTTATCTTGGTCTTGGTGAATTCTTCCCAGATGCTCTTGCGCGTCCCGTACACTCCCACCCATGCGTTGCGTCCGTTCTTCTTGGCGGTATAGGCCGCATGGTCGGCAACGGCGACCGTCTGGTCCCAGGAAAGCGTTTTGGCGTGCAGCGGTGCAAACGGATACATTGCAAAGCCGATGGAGCCCGACAGACGCCCCACGTGTCCGCCGCCGAGCTGGTACTGGCGTTCGGCGAGATTGTATCTGATACGTTCGGCCAGCTGTTCGGCCGCGCGCGAACTGGTGTTTTCACCAATGATCATAAACTCGTCACCGCCCCAGCGGATGATGGTATCGGACTTGCGGCAGGTCGACTGCAGGATGTCACGGACCTCAAGCAGTGCTTGGTCGCCGGCCAGGTGGCCATAGGTGTCATTTATCGCCTTGAATCCGTCGAGATCGATCATCATGAAGAACAGTGACGGCGCGATATCAACGGTCTTCGATTCTGAGTCCGGATTCTGGTTGCCGGCGGAACGCCGTTCCACGAGTGTCACTCGCGACTCGATAAAATCATACAGGTAGCGCCTGTTCTTGAGACCGGTGAGAGAGTCAGTGGTGCTGGCTTCCAGTAGCTTATCGTTGAGCGCCTTGAGCTGTTCATTGCGCACGGACAGTTCGCGCGTCCTCATCTGCACCTCGCGCTCCAGCCTGGCGCTGTGTTTGGCAGCTCTGTTCAGTTTCTTGTTCTGTCTGCGCCGGTAATTTACCAGGGTTCCGCCGATAAAGAGCGTATACAGCGAGTAGGCCCAGGGACTCTGCCAGGGCGGTGGCTCGACATGAAGCTGTACGGAGGCGCCTTGGTCATTCCAGACGCCGTCGTTGTTTGAGGCGGTTACCGTAAAGGTATAGTCTCCGGCTGGCAGATTGGTGTAAGTGGCGTGGCGAACCTGACCCGGATCGACCCAGTCCTCGTCGAATCCCTCCAGTCTGTAACGGTACTGGTTCTTGTCTGACGATGCATAATCCAGCGCCGCAAATTTGAACGTGATGTAGTCGTCCTGGTAGTCGAGAAACAGCGTATCGGGTTCCGTTTGATCGGTGCTGTAGGCGGCAGTCAGCTTCTGTTGACGGGAGTGCGCGCTCAAAACCACGTCAGGGCGGTGCATGTTGACGCGCAGCAGCTCGGGATCGAAAGTGACCAGCCCGTCTGTGCCGCCAAACAGCAGCTGACCGGTGTCCGTTTTGAGGTGTGCGCCGAAATTGAATTCGTCACCCTTTAAACCGTTAAAACGGTCGAAGTGGCGCAGTGCGCCATCGCGCGGATTCAGCCGCGACAGCCCGCGATTGCTGCTGATCCACAGAAAGCCTTTCCGGTCTTCCAGGACGCCGAATACGGTGTCACTCTTGAGGCCGTCGATCTTCTGGTAGTTGCGGAAAACCGCTTGCCCGGCGGCGCGATCACTGCTGCTCCAGCGGTTCAAACCACCACCCAGGGTTGCGATCCAGAGTGACCCGTCGCTGCCTTCCGCGATATTCAGAACCGCATCGCTGCCGAGACTGTCAGGGTCGTCGGGTTTGTGCCGGTAGCGGGTGAAAGTCTGAGTGGCCGCGTCGAAGCGGTTCAGCCCGCCATCTTCGGTGCCAGCCCATAGCACCCCGGAACGATCCCGATACAGGCTGAGAATACGGTCGCTGCCAAGCGTCATGCTGTCGTGCGGGTCGTGTCGATAAACGCGGGACTTGCCCGTGGCCGGGTCGAAGCGGTTGAGCCCGGCGCCGTAGGTTCCGACCCAGAGAAGCCCGTTTTCATCGGCCGAAAAACTGCTGATAGAGTCGGAGCTCAGAGTCGTCGGGTCAGTCGGGTCGTGCCGGTAGCGGGTGAACGTTCCGGAGCTCGGATCCAGGTGGTTGAGTCCGCCGTTGCGCGTACCGACCCAGACACCGCCATCCGCGGCGATGGTGACTGCCATCACCCGGTCGTCGCTCAGGCTCAGGGGGTCCGCCGGCTGGTGGCGGAAGTGAGCTGTAGCGCCGGTCGTGGGGTCAATGCGGTTGAGCCCGTCGCCGTAAGTCCCCACCCAGAGTGCGCCGTCGGGGGATTCGGCGATGGCCGTGATCACTTTGCCGCTGAGTGTGGCGCGGTCACCGGGCTGAACGCGCAGGTGACGGAACACGTCGCTGACATAATTCCATTTATTGACGCCGTTGAAAGTTCCAACCCAGAGTACGCCGCCGCTATCCTGGAATATCGCAGTCACCCGGTCGTCACTGAGGCTGCCGGGTTGCAGCGGATCGTGCCGATAACGAACGAAGGACTCGCTGGCCGCACGCCATTCATTAAGCCCGCTGTCGGTGGCGACCCAGAGGGTGCCAGCCCGGTCCTCGTAGATGCTTCTTACCCGGTCGTGACTCAGACTGTGCGGGTCCTCGGGTCTGTGTCGATAGTTTGTGAAGCCGTTGCTGTCGGGTTCAAACCGATTCAAACCACCCTGGTAAGTCCCCACCCAGAGTTGCCCACGGCGGTCTTCGTAAATGCTGCGCACCTGATCGTCGCTCAGACTGTCGGCTACGGACGGGTCGTGACGGTAGACAACAAACTTTTCCCGCGTGTGATGGTCCATGCGGGCGAGACCGGCCTCGGTACCGACCCAGAGCCTGCCCTTGGAGTCCTCGAAGATTGCCAGCACTTTGTCGCTGGGCAGGCTGCCCGGCACCTTGGGGTCGTGACGGAAGTGGACGAAGCGACCGGTAGTTGGGTCTAGACAATTCAGGCCCCCCCCATCGGTGCCAATCCAGTAACGCCCCTTGCTGTCCTGATAAACGACCCGTACGCGATCGCTGCTCAGACTGTGTGGGTTGCCGGGCGCGTGGCGGAAGCGGGTAAATGAATCGCTTTCCCGGTTGTAGCGATTGAGTCCGCCGCCGTCCGTGCCTACCCACAGGTCTCCCACGTTGTCCACGTAAACGGACCAGACCCAGTCGTGTGACAGCGAGCTGGGGTTGTTCTGCTGGTGGTCGTAGACGACGATCTCGTAACCGTCGTAGCGATTGAGCCCTTCCTGGGTGCCGAACCAGATAAAACCGTGCCGATCCTGTGCGATGGCATTGACCGCGCCCTGGGACAGACCCTGCTGCTGCGTGACTGTCGAGAACAGGATGTTGCGCGTCGCCAGACCGGCGTCGGTGCCAAACGTGTGATTGACGGACTTCGCGTCTGCCGCGGCACTGTAGCAACAGCTCAGCACCACGAGCACGCCGAACAGAGTCAGCCAGAAACCCCATGTTCGCGGGCGCAGCCTGGATAGCGATTGTGCCGATGCGTCGGGCCGTAACCACGGGCCACGACCAATGGTTAGCCTGCTATTCGGGTCTTGCTGCGCTGCATTCAGGCTGCGTGGAAAACCTCTGTCTCTCTGGTGGTGTAACGCTGATTCCACTGACGTCATGCCAAGGCTACCGCCAATTGCTGTTGTGAGTTTTTTGTTGCGCTGCTTAGCCAGCAGCAACCTCCATGCCAGTACCCGGCCGGCCCGGATTGCGCGTTCGGTCGGCAGGCCTAGGGCTTTGAATATTAAGGCGCTTCTGGAACTGCTTCGGGGTGTGAGGCGGCGCGGGCGCAGCGCACCCAGGCGGGGAGGGCATTCTGCGGTGTGATGGTCTTCACAATTTCCGCCGGATACGCCGAAATTGTGGTGAGTGAGTGCAAAAAAACGGCGTCTGCAGCCGTCGTCTACTGTGTTGTCCAGCGCCGGTAAGTCGGGGCGGTCACGCCCATCAACGCTGATCCCAGCGCGTTGTCATGCCGAACGCGCGCTGCGACCTCTTCCAACAGAATCTGACGTGCGTGATCGAGGATGTTTTTGTTGGCCGAGGCAGCGCTATTGGTAACCAGGCGGGGCAGAATAGGTTGAACCGCTGACCAGCCCGCGGTACGCGCCATCAGACCGCTCTGTAGTTCCCGTTTCACTTTTTCGAGTCGGCGGCGGAAAGTGGTTTCTGCCATGCCCAGCGCCGTCGATGCACGCCGTGCCGTGCCACTGCTCGCGTTGTCGGCAGCCAGCACCAGGTCATCGGCCAACCAGCGTCCCAGGGGGACGGGCGGACCGCCGGGTTCCAGGGCTTTCGTCACCTGCTGCTTGAGGGCGTCGCGCAGGGCTGCCCAGGGATTTCCGTTGACCGTGCCGGGCGCTGGAGCGTCTGCCGGGTCGCCGTCCGGCTCCAGCGGCCGCACGGGCGCGGTAACGTCTTCTGGCTGCTGCTGATCCGGTAGCGCTGCCCTATATACGCTGCGCGCGTCCGGCAGCTGCAATTCCGCTGCGTTAATCACGTCGCCATCGGACATGACAACCGCCTGCAGTATGCGGTGCTGCAGTTCGCGCACGTTACCTGGCCAGGGGTAATCGGCCAGTGCCTGTGCGGCTGCGGTGTTCAGCGATTTCGGGCGTTTGCCGTACTCGGACGAGAATTTTTCCAGGAAATAGTGCGCCAGCGGCATGATGTCGTCCGGGCGCTGGCGCAGCGCCGGTGCGGTTGCGGTCACCACCTGCAGGCGATAATACAGGTCGGCGCGAAATTGACCTTTGGCGACTGCGTCGGCCAGAAGGCGGTTGGTCGCAGTTACAATCCGTACGTCGACCTTCACGGGCTGAGTAGCGCCAACCGGGGTGATTTCTTTTTCCTGTAGAAAACGCAGCAGCTTGGTCTGGATTTCGAGCGGTATCTCACCGATTTCGTCCAGGAACAAGGTGCCGCCTTCGGCCTGTAGGATGCGGCCCGGTGACGAACTCTGCGCGCCTGTATAGGCGCCCTTTACGTGTCCGAACAGCTCGGCGTCCATCAGGCTGTGTGCGATGGCACCGCAGTCCACGGTGATGAAGGGTCGTTTCCGGCGCGCGCTCAAGTCATGCAGTGTGCGCGCCAGCATTTCCTTGCCGGTGCCGCTCTCGCCGGTAATCAGTACCGTGACGTCCGTGGGTGCCACTTTGCGCAGTGTCTTGACCACGGCGCCCATCTGGGGTGACTGATACACCAGCCGGCTGTGTTGCATCGCCTGACGCAATTCGTTGACTTCCTCGCGCAGCCGCTCGCTTTCGCGTTCCTTGTCCTGTCTCCAGCGCACCGCGAGCTCGGCCCGGTCCAGTGCCACCGCGATCTGACTGGCCAGGGCGTTGAGAAATACCAGGTCTGAGTTATCCAGTGCCAGGGTCTCTTCGGGGCCGTGCAGGTACAGACACGCGAGACAGTCGTCCTGCGCGAGCAGAGGAACAGCATAGGCGGTATACCCTTTGCCGTTGCCGCCCTGGCGGCTGGGGTCCAGGCGCAGGCGCTCAGTGCGCCGGTGTTTTCGCGCCATCGCCAGCAGCTGTTTCTGCTGCTCGGACAGGGATGCCTCGCGCTGGTCCGAAATGCGGCCTTCGCCGTCGGAACTCGGGCAGTCCGCCGCCAGCAGACGCGGCGGGTTCTGCTCCAAGCCTGAGTACAGTGCCACCCATTCGGGACGGAAGGTCGAACCGACTCGACCGACGAATTCAGACGCAATGGACTCCGTTTCCGGGCGTGCGGAGATCACTGTGATGGTGTCCCACAGCAACAGCATGTTGCGGTAGTCTTTCTCTGTGTCGGCGGTGAATATTCCGCTCAGCCTGTCGAGGGTGCCGACACCTGAATCGGTGCCATCCGCAGTCCACACCACGGTGCGCGCACCGCCAGCCAGTTTGGCTACGTTGAGCGCCTGGTCGGCGCGCCGCAGCAGCTCGGCGGGATCATCCAGCAGCTCGCGTTCTGCGCTTGGTTCGTAGGCGGCTACGCCGGTACTGAATGCAAAACGCGCAGCGCCGCCCAGGTACCCGTGTCGTGTCAGGGCGTGACGAAGTTTTTCAGCGGCGCTTTGCGCCGCGGCGAGCGTTGTTTCCGGCATTACGATACCGAACACCGCACCCCCGTATCGGAATGTGCCGTCCGAGCGCCGCAGGTTTGCGGACAGGCGCGTCGCCACTTCGCGTAACGCGTTATCACCGGTTTCGCGGCCGAGGCGATGGTTAGTCAGGCCGAACTCGTCCGGATTAACCAGCAAGAGCGCGAGGGGCAAACGGTCGCGTCGTGCCTTGGCGTACTCGCGCTCCAGGTAGGCCTGGAACTCGCTGCGCCCGGGTAACTGGCTGACCGGGTCCTGTTGCAGGACTGCGAGCTGATACGACTCCCACGCCATGTAACCGCCCAGGGCCAGATGCCAGGCAATCCAGTCCTCCCGACCCACCGGAGTCTGCGCGTTGAATGCGTCAAGGCGCTTGAAATCATCGACGACGAAAGGTGGTGGCGGTCTGCCGTCGTAGCGCAAGCCGAGCCAAACCACATTCTGTTCAGCAGCGTGGGGTGTCGACCCGGCAGGTCGGCGACGTTTGTCGGCCAGTGTTTGAGCCCGGTCTTCGGCCAGGGCGGCCCGCATCCGGGCGACATCCAGACCAACCAGGTATCCGCCGTCGCCGCTGCTGGGGTGGATGCAAAGTGGCTGCGTCAAGCCTGCGGTTTGTTGCCCTTGCCGCTGTTGCAGCATCCGGGAGGCAAATTCCGCGGCCAGCGTCTCGGTCTCCAGTTCCGGAACCGGCGCCGAAAGACCTTCGTGCACTACCAGGCATGGCCGCGAACTGGAGCTGGAGCAAACAACCAGCGACACGGTATCGGCTCCGGTGATACGTCGTACCGTCAGCAGGTAGCTTGTCAGTGCTTGTCTTGCGGGCATGTTGATACCAGTCGGTAACGTTCCGGTTTGCCATGGCTACCCAAGGTCGGCGCAGAGAATCTCCGATAGCTGACCATCAAGCGCTCTTGGCCATCAGTTGGGCGCAGGCCTCTCTCCAGTCGCGGATTTTGCCGCGCGGGCTGTCCAGGCAGCCCTCCAGCTCGGCGCTGCGCGTGCCACTCTGGTCGTGCAGGGCCGACTCCTGCAGAAACCACTCCGCCACGAACACGGCCTTGTTGGTGACAGCCACCGTTTCGGTGGCGTAGCGGCTACAGTCGTGGTGCAGCGCAACGGCTTCGACCACCGCTTCCGGCAGGCTCCACAGCGCCAGCACGTGGGAACCGAGTTCCGCGTGGGTTGCACCGAAATGGTCCAGTTCCATGCCGAGCAGCGTGTTTTCATCACCGCCGGCACAGCGCAACATGGGATAATAGATGTCCGGCGCGTTGGCCAGCAGGACCAGTTGCCCGATGTCGTGCAGCAGACCGGCGATGCCGGCCGTGGTGATGGTGAGCCTGTCGCCGCCTTCCTGTGCCGCCACGTGGCGTGCCAGTGCCGACGCTGTGAGACTGTGTTTCCATAGAGCGTCCAGGTTAACGCCGGGCGCCGGCATGCGATCGAAAACGTGGGCCGCCAGTACCAGAGATGTAACCACGTCGGTGCCCAAGAACGTGACAGCGTCGCGAATGTCTGTGACGCTGCGGGGTAGCGCATAGAATCCGGAATTGGCTATCTTCAACAACTTTGCCGTAAGCGCCGGATCGCGTGCCAGGATCTGTGCGACGCTGCGCGCATCGCTGGTGGCCGAGTCCAGTTCATCGCGGATTTCGAAATACAACCGTGGCGGGGTCGGGAGGGTGCGTAGCTCGGAAAGCAGGTTCGTGAGCGCGGTGTTGTCACGACAACGTCGCCACACTCTTATGCCGCGACGGATTGCGGTCACCAGTTCGGCGGCTGCGCAGCTGGCCGGAAAACACTGACAAGCGGATTCCAGCATCGGTACTGCATCGTCTTCAGTTGGTTCCGGCGACAGCGCGAATCGAATCACCGAAGGGGCTCGGGTCTGGACCTGGCGCAGAAATGTGTCGCATTCTACGTGGTCGCTGCCAAAGCCCGCGATTAACACAGAGAAGACGCGCCGTGACAATATCTCGAGGGCGGCGTCGGGTTCGGAAACGCGCACGATCTGCCAGTCGTCATGCGCACCGCTCAGGGTCCGCATAAGTGTCTGCAGGGTGGTTCCTTCTGTCTCCACGAACAGGATGTGTCGCGTGCTCATGCCACCATAGCTCCCTACAGGATCTTGTGCCGCGCGCTGAAGGCGGCCTCCAACCCGGGTGTTTTCGATCAGTCTATCTGCTTCTGTATCGTCTCCCAGATCAGGGACTTAAATGCTCTGCCGAATGGTTTTCCGCATACAGCTGTGTGGTCGCCAGATGCTGGAGCCATTGCTGGGCCTGGGTGCGGCTGTGGTCAAACTTTAAGGCGCGCTCGAAACAGCTGTGCGCTTCGCTCGGGCGCTGGAGGTGAAATTGGGCCACACCGGCCAGCAGATGGGCTGTCCCCGGGCTTGTGAGCGCGTCCCCGTCCCCGGCCAGGGCAAGTTCGGTGGCGCGCACAACTTCCTGCCAGCGCTCTCCATCGGCCAGCAGCTGCGCGAGCCGGAGGTACAGATCGGCGTGTGGTACAGACTCGAGCGCCTGTTCCACGGCGACCAGCGCGCGGTCAGTCTCTCGGGCGTGTAACCACGCATCGACCAGCAACTTCCAGTTTTCTGCGCTTGCTGTCACCGCGCCGTCGCGGAGCGACCGCTCGAGCAGCTCCGCCGCCTTGTGGGCAAGACCGGTGTAGAGGTAGTGCCGCGCCAGGTTGAGCAGGTCGTGCTCCCCGGTTAGCAGACCCTGCAGGTAGGCCAGCTCCAGAACGGCCACTGCCTGGGTCTGGCTGCCGCTTTCGGCATACACGCCGGACAGCTGCAGCCAGTAGTCCTTGCGCGCCGGAAACAGCACTATCATGCGCTGTAAGAGCTCCGCGGCGGCTTTGTACTGGTGCGACTGGTAATGTACGGCGAGCAGTTGGCGATACCAGTTCTCCGCGGGTAGATCGGCCTGTTCGATGGCCATACTCAGCTGCTCGACGGCTTCGGGATAGCGCTGTACCTGTGCATAGGCCGTGCCGGCGAGCGCACGGGCGGCGGGCGCAGGATCCCGCTGCAGGGCGAACCACCGCTCCAACGTGGTAACGGCCGCTGGATAGTCGGCGACCACCATTTGCAGTTGCGCCAGTACGTAGAGGGTACGCATGGTCGCCGAGGCGGGCAGCGCATCCAGGGCTAGACAGTCGGTCAGGGCGGCGATGGCCTGTGGATACTTTTCCTGGGCGGCGTACAGGTGCCCGTAGCTTTGCAGCAGCAGCGCCAGCTCATCGCGCCTGCGTTCCACACGGGGCCGCAACCTGTCCAGGTTAGCCAAGGCGTCTTCATAGCGTCCCTGTTTCATTAAGGCATGGGCGCGGCTGAGCTGCTGATAGGTGCGTTCGCTGATTCGCTGCGCGTCACGTTCGGCGGCGACAGTTGAGCTGAGAGTCAGACCAGACAGTGCCAGAACCAGGGCGAGTGCGACGGAAAATCTTGTCATGTTCAGCGCCCCGCCAGATTGAACTCGATCACCTGGGTCGCCCGCACGGGTACCGCTCTGCCGCCAACAACCCTGGGCTTGAAACGCCACTGTCTTATTGCCGCGACGGCGGAACGGTTGAAAGTGCGGCGGGGCCGGGCGTCGAGTACCACGGGATCGATCACCGTACCCTGCTCGGTGATCGTGAACTCGAGCTTGACCCAGCCTTCCTCTCCGTTGCGGGCGGCTTTGCGGGGGTAAGCGGGTTCGACTCTGAGCAGTGCGATGATATCGCCGCTATTCCCGGTATCACCGAGTCCCGCCGTCAGGTCCCCACTCACTGCCGGTGCCGTGTTTTCGCGCAAAGCGTCGCCGCCCCCCGTCGGGTTGCGGCTGCTGTCGTGGGCGGTCGGTGCTGGATCGAACGGTTCCAGAGTGGGGCCGTCACCGAGATCGAGTGGAATTTGTCCAGGTAGCGCAACGGACAGGGGGGTTGAAGGGGGTGGCTCGATATCCGCCAGCGCCGGGAGTGGCGCACTTGGAGTTTCTGCGGACCGGTTGTCACGCTCTGGCAGGCTGCGTGTCGCCGCGCGCGGCTGTGTCTCGCCAGTGTCCGGCGTCAACCTGATCAGACGCACGAAACCGGGATAATCGGGGCGTGCCACTCCGGGGCGGCTGCTGCCTATCAGGTATTGCATCAGGCCGAACAGGACCAGAGTGACAAGCAGCGCCGGAAACATAGCAGTAACAAGGCGCATGAGCTCACCTAGATCGGGTGCGCGGCGATCGATACGTCGCTCACACCTGCGAGTCGTGCCTGGTCGATTACCTGCACCAGCAATCCGGTACGTGAGTTTTCGTCGGCCTGGATTACCACGGCACCTTCCGGATTTTCGGCGTGCAGGCGCTCGATGCTGGCACGCACCGCGCGGATATCGACCTCGCGTTTGTCGATCCACACCGCGTTGTCCGCGGTTATGGCGACCATGATGTTGCCACGCTCCTTGCGCTCGCTGCTGTGTGCCCCGGGGCGACTGACATCGACACCGGACTCTTTCACGAACGATGTGGCCACCACGAAGAAAATCAGGATGATGAATACGATATCGAGCATCGGCGTGATGTTCAGGTCGATGTCATCCTCGGCCTCGAGGTGCTTCTTTTTTCTCATGCCGGCGCCTCGCGGTAATCGCGCAGCAGATCCGCCGCTTTCTGTTGCTCCAGTGCAGTCCGTTGGCCAAGCCGCACGCTGAAGAAGACGCCGGATAAAGCGACCACCAGCCCCGCCATGGTGGGTATGGTCGCGAGCGAAATGCCGTTCGCCATGGCACGCGCATTGCCGGTGCCCAGAACGGCAATGACGTCGAAGACATGAATCATTCCGGTCACGGTACCGAGCAGGCCCAGCAGCGGGCAGATCGCGATGAGGCTTTTGATCAGCGCCAGCGAGCGCGTCAGCCGCAGGGAAATATCGGAGATCAGGGCCAGACGAATTTTGTGGGCAAACCAGGAGCTCTGATCGGTTCGTCTGCGCCAGGTACTGACCAGCTGCTCGAGCTCGCGTGGATATTGCAGCCGCAGATAGGCGTAGCGCTCGATGATCAGGGCCCATAACAGCAGCGAGACCAGAAAGATGGCCCACAGCACATAGCCGCCGGAAGCGAAAAAATCACGCAGAGGTTCCAGAACGTCACGCACAGGCAACATGGTGTCGTTCCCGTTCGGCGTGCCGGGCGATGAGGCCGGCGCTCTGTTCCTCAAGTACCGCCAGCAGCCGCTTGCTTCTGGTGTTCAGAGCGCTGTGCATCAGTATCAGCGGGATAGCTGCACCCAGGCCGAGTACGGTTGTGACCAGGGCCTGCGAAATGCCCCCGGCCATAAGTCTTGGGTCACCGGTACCGAACAGGGTAATGGACTGAAAAGTCTCGATAAGTCCGGTTACAGTGCCGAGCAGTCCGAGCATCGGGGCGATCACTGCGAGAACGCGTATGGTGACGAGTCCGCGTTGCAGCGCCGGGGTGTCTTTCAGAATGGCTTCGTCAAGCTTAAGTTCGAGCGTTTCGGTATCAATGCCGCGGTTCTGGTGGTAAACCGCCAGCACTCGACCCAGCGGATTGGCAGTGTCCGGAATGTCGCTGCCGAGCTGGCGTGTGATATACCGCCCGACCAGCGCCATGTGCCAGGTACGCTCCAGCGCGACCGCCACACCGAGCAGCGCAATAGCAATGATGATGTAGCCGATCAGCCGCCCCTGCATGATTCGTTCGCCGACGTCGGGTACCTGACCGAGTACTGTAAGCAGGGCGCCCCTGGAGGGATCGACCACCATGGGAACCAGACCTGAGCTGCTTTGTTCGAATGCCGACGCGACACGCTGAAAGCGTCTGCCCGGCTGGCGGGCGAGTTCCTGCAACGCTCCGGTTTCGGGCAGATACCGGAGCAGCTTGCCTTCCGATACGGCGGTAAAGGTGCCGGCTCGGCTGACTGGCTGCTGCCGGGCGGAGCCATCGGCGCCTACTACCGCGGTATTGTAGCGGACCAGTTTTCCCGACTCGGTCATCTCCTGTTGCAGCGCAAACCAGAGTCCGTCCAGCTGTGCGATAGAGGGGAGTTCCTGCTGCAGTTCCAGCTGCTCGAGAGCTGCAACTCGCTTGGGTAGCTGTGAAGAGATGAGGGAGTTTTCCATAATCGCACGGGTGTCGCCCCATACCTGTCGGTAGACCCCGGATAACTCGGCGAGTGCACCGGAGCGCTCACGTACTCGCCGCTGCAGCTCGATTAGCCGCTTTTCGTTGCTGTCATAGGATTGCTGGAGGGCGTCGCTGCGCGCCTGCTCGGCAGCGAGCAATGCCCGGAGTTCGGTGAGCTTGGCTGCCTGAGTGTCCTTTTCCAGCAGAAATCGCTGTTCCCGTTCACGGTTGCCTTGCTGCGTGGTGACCTGTAGCCGGCGCACCGACTCCAGCAGTGTGTCCAGATCAGTGCTGGTCGATGGCTGCGCCTGCGACGCGCTCCCGACGCTCGCCAACAGGGCCAGAATGAAAGCCCTTAGCCAGCTCACTGCACTACCTCGGGCGCGGGAAAAGGCAGTATCAGCAACTCGGGGGCCGCCTGCTTGCGGGCCACTGCAAAGGCCTGCTTCAACGCGCTCCGGTAGTCATCAGACAGGGCGAGCCAGGAGCGCGAAGCAGCGTCCCAACTGCCCGCCCGTATCCCGTCCAGCGAACGATAGAACAGGCCGATGCGCCCAACGCGCAGGAAGTCGACCGTGCGCTCGCCACCATCCTGATGGAGTACGCCCCGGTATGCCTCGATCGAACGTCCGTAGTCGGTCTCGATCTGATAGGCTTCCATGACACGTCGGTACTTTTCCGCCACGCTGGTATCAGGACGATCGAGCAGGGCGCGTAACTGTTCGACGCGCTGGCGACGCTCCTGAAGCAGAAACGGCCTGTCGAGTTCGACGAATTGCGCCAGGGTGTCCACCATACGGCCGAGCAGGGGGATGATCTCGCGCTGTGTGACGTGCACTTCGTCGAGCTGTGTTTCAAACGAGGAAATGCTCTGTTGCTGGGCCGCGACCATGCGCTCCAGGTGATCGTTGTAATCACGCAGACTCTGCAGCTCGCGTGTCGCCTGGCGGTACTCCTGCAGCAGTTCACGGGTCTGGTCGGAGATCTGCTCGATGCGCTGCTGCGACTTCAGCGCCGCGCGGTCTGTCTCAGACTGTAAATCGATACTCGACTTGACCGGGTTTGCGGCACCGGCGGGGGCAGCGGTGATGACGAGGGTCGCCAGATTAGACAGCAGCACAAAGGTGAACAAGCAAACTCTCATCTCGCCGAACCTGCAATGCCTGGTGGTCTGCCGCAAACCGAAATTCGGTACCCTCAGCTGTCGAACTGGTGCCGGTAGCGGAGGTAGAAGAAACGCCCGCGGGGGTTGTGCAGCGCACGGTTGAAGAACGGCCATCCCTCCAGATAGGGGTCTTCCGGCGGATCCTTATCGAGGAGATTCTCGATTCCGAACGTGAGCTTCCCGCCCGGCAGGGAGCGCGGCAGCCAGTTGAACTGGCCGTCGACCGTGGTCCAGGAGTCGATGCCGTCGTTGACGTCGCTGCGATCGTAGCTGCCGATGTAATTAACAGTCAGACTGGCGGCGTAATCTGCCTTGTTCCAGCCGAATATGCTCTGGCCGCGCACCCGCGGCCGACCGTCCTCGCCGGCCAGGTCGTCGTAGCCGGCACCGGATACGGGCTCAACCTCATACGAGCCGAGGTAGGTCGCCATGACGTTGAAATTGAAGTCACCGAGGTGCCCCATTCCCCAGTCAACACCGGTATCGAAGTCGATCCCCCAGAGTTTTTGCGCTGCGACATTCTGAAACGGGCTGAAAATGACGACAATGTCGCCATTCGGGTCACGGATGACGTTTTCGGGATACAGGTTGCTGTTATTGACGTAGAACTGCGGATTATTGGTGACCGCATTATCGTTCTTGATGCGCCACCAGTCGACGCTGATATCCCAGGCGTGGGTGACGTCCCACACCAGACCGAGACTGTAGTTGTCCGATTCCTCTGCATCAAGATTGTCGTTGCCACTGGCCAGAGTCGGTACTTCGACCACCTCTCCGGTTACTGGGTCGAACACAGTCTCGAAGGAAAAGATCTCTGCGCTGTAGAGTTCCTGCAGTGTCGGAGTCTTGAACCCGGTCCCGGCGCTGGCGCGCAGCAGTAGACTGTCCAGAGCCTGCCAGCGCAGGCCCAGTTTCGGGTTGAAGGTGTCGCCGAAATCACTGTAATGGTCATAGCGACCGGCGAGCTGAACTTCCATGTTGCTGAGTACCGGGACGGATAATTCCAGGAAGGCCGATTCTGAATGCCGGTCACCGTCTGAGGAGATGCCACCGACGCCGAGTACGTCGCCGCTCTCGGTCACCGGGTCGAACTCATCGGAGAATTCTTCTTTGCGGTACTCGGCGCCGGCCGCTGCGGATAGCGCACCGTGTTTCATGTCCAGTATATCGCCGCTGATCTTGAAGTCCACGAAGTAAAGCTTGGATTCACCGTCGCGCGTCGTTTCGTAGCTGATGGCGCTCGGGTCCAGGTTCGGGCTGGCGCCGAACAGATTGAGTGTGCCGTTATCCACCGCCGTCTGCACAGCGGTTTGGGTAGCGTAGCCGTTCTCGCCGGTAATCTTGGTGTCGATCTTACCCCCACCGGCACCGAGCTCCCAGTCCCAGTCGCGGAACGTGCCAGTCAGGCCGGCGAGCAGGTTGTAGGCATCGGTCTCGAAGTCATCGGTGCGTGGACCGAGTTCGAGCAGGCGGTAGATGACATCAACGTCCTCGCCCGGGAAGATGGTGTTCGGGTTGGTGCCGCTGACCGAGAAACTGCCGCTGGTCGGCGCCAGGTCGCGTTTGCTGGAGGAGTCGGTGTAGTTGACTGAGGCGAACACGCTCAGGCTGTGTGTGAGGTCGTAGCTTGCGGAGGACATCAGGTTGATCCGCTGGGCTTCCGGGATGAGCGTGGTGTCGGGGCCGAAATCGTACAGGCAGAACGGACCCTTGGCAGCACTGATGCTATCCGGTGGACAGCGCGGGTCCGGCTCGGGAAACCCGGCGGCGCGAATGATGGTGCCCGGATTACCGGCGCGGCTCCGGTCGTCGAACGGGCCGTTGGCGGTGCCGCTGAGATCGCGGTTTTTGGACCAGACGTTATCGCGGTCGAAATACTCCAGGCCGAAGGTGACATTACCCTGACTGCCCGTGCGGCCGCCGGCGAAGGTGAAATGGCGCTCATCGCCGTCGCTTTCATCGCTCTGTCCATAGGACGCCGAAACGTCCACACCGTCGTAGTCCTTGCGCAGGATGATATTGACCACTCCGGCAATCGCGTCGGAACCGTAGATGGCGGAAGCCCCATCTTTGAGTATCTCAACACGCTCCACCAGCCCGAGAGGAATCAGATTGATATCGACAAAGCTAGAGCTGCCGTCCTGGCCGAAGGGAAACTGCGGCACGCGACGACCGTTGACCAGCACCAGGGTGCGCGACACGCCCAGGCCGCGCAGGTCGATACCGGCCGATGCCGGTGCAAAGCCCTGGGTGAACTTCTCATCGACGATACCGGCGGAATTGTAGATGACTTTGCTGAACAGTTCGTTGACGGTAGTGGCGCCGGACTGGTCGATTGCGGCGCGATCCACGACGAACACCGGTAACATGCCCTCGGTGTCCGAACGTTTGATGTGCGTGCCGGTGACCTGGTATTTCTCCAGCGCAACCGGTGTCTCGGAGGCTGCGAACGCAGATGGCACGAGCAACCAGGCAGCGAAGCCTGCAAACAGTGACAGAGCCCGTACCAAGGTGATCCTGTCTGGATAGCGGTCAAGTTTGTCCATAACGTCTAGTGTTCCTGTTGTCCCTTGTTACCCGGCTGGCAGAATCTCTAACCCGTCGCCAGTCGAATGCGATTGCCCTGCACCCCGGACGCGTGGCCTGTGTTGCGACATACAATGTTTCATCTTCAACGAGTTAACGGCAGGGTGCCGGTGCACTTGAAGTCGCTGGCCGGGCCGTTGCTGAAACCGCCGCCGGCACTCTGTCGTGCCCCGCGTACGCAGTCCACGGGACGTACCGACCCGGTTTTTCACCGCACCTGTCGGCCCCGATGTGAGACACTTTAGGTTCGCATCGCCGGCGCGCGCTTTTGTGCAGTGCTCAAACCAACAGGCGTTCGATCGCCTGGGCATCCTGTGGGCGTGCGAAGTTGTAGCCCTGGCCAAAAGCGCAGCCGGATTCCAGCAGGAAGCGGTGCTGTGCATCGGTCTCGATGCCTTCTGCGGTGAGGTCGAGTTCGAGTTCCCGCGCCATGTCTATAATGAGTGCGACGATGCGCCCGGCCCGCCCGTTCTCCGGGATCTGCGCCATAAAGCCGCGGTCTACTTTTACCGCGTGAATCGACATTTGCATCAGATAGGCGAGTGAAGAGTAGCCGGTGCCGAAATCGTCGATCGCGACCCGCACACCTTTGGCCGTGAGCGTACGCAGGGTCTGCTCGACCCGGGGAAGATGTTCGACCACCTGGCGCTCGGTGATTTCCAGTTCCAGGTCGCTGTGCTGGATGCCCGCTCGGGATACCGCCGCGTCGACCATGGCGCAAAAGTCGGTCGCCATCAGTTGTGCAGGGGAGATGTTCACCGCCATGCGGAGTCTGCGGCTCCCGGCCTTCTGCCAGCGGCCAAGCTGCTGACAGGCCTGCTCCATGACCCAGCGTCCCAGCTGGTGAATCTGTCCCGTTTGTTCGGCGAGATCAATGAAATGATCGGGTCCGAGCAGTTCGCCCGACTCGGTAACCAGGCGCACCAGCGCTTCAACCGCCACGATGCGCTGGGTATCGATGGCGTACTGCGGCTGGTAGTGGAGCACCAGCCTGTCCTGCTCAAGAGCTCGCTGGAGTTCAGTCACCGTCCAGGCGCGGTCGCGCAACCGAGTCAGCAATTGGGGCGAAAATATGCGGTACTGGGTTGGATGTTGCTGATTCACATCGCGCAGCGCCATGCGGGCAAACCGCAGCAGGTCGTGCGGTTGCTTGGCATCGGCCGGGTACATGGCGATGCCGATGCTGGCCCTTACGTGCAGCCGCAAGTCGCCGGTATCATAAATCCCGCCGCAGTGCGCCAGCACGCGATCTGCCACACTCGCGACGTGGTTCATATCTTCGATGCCGTAGAGCACGATGGCAAACTCGTTGTCTGTGACGCGACACAGGACATCATCCTCGCGCAGGCATTCGCCGAGGCGGGCTTCGATGTGTTTCATCAGCTTCTGTCCGGCTGCGTGGCCATGTATTTCTTCGACCACACCGTACTTGCCGGTGCGGAACCAGAGACAGGCGGCCTGGTGACCGGCTGATCCGGCGCTGCGCAGCAGCGCCGTGATGGCCGCCTCGGAAAGTTCGTCCAGCGGCAGGTGGATCGGGGCGTGGCCGAGCGGCAGGACGTCCGCGGTCGATGGGCTGGTCCGGGGCAAGGCCGATCCCTGTGCGTGTGATCCCGGCCCCGGGGGGGGAAAGGGAATTATACGGTCCAAGTCTGCGTGGACGGCTTTACCTGCCAGCGTGTCTGCGGCCCGGCGTGCGGACAGGCCCTGTTTCTCGGGTTTACCGGATCTGGAGTAATTTGTGGTCGCGCTCATGACTGTGATTCTCTGCTGCGGCTCGGCTGACCGGCGTAACAGCTGCGGCGACCGTTGTCCCCGCGTCCGTCACCCCCGTCACTTGCTGCGGCCCGCGGCTTTCTGCGTAACGGGCGTTGCGGTCATTTGGCCAGGGCCGTCAGTCATCGTTCAGCGTCAGACTCTGATTCTGGGCATCGTAGAGCGGCGTTGCGTTGCCAACCGCGTCGGACCACAGGTAGCCATCGGACCACAGGTAGCCGTCGCTCCAGAGATAACCGTCGGACCACAGGTAGCCGTCGCTCCAGAGATAACCATCACTCCAGAGGTAACCGTCGGACCACAGATAACCGTCACTCCAGAGGTAACCGTCGGACCACAGATAACCGTCACTCCAGAGGTAACCGTCGGACCACAGATAACCGTCGCTCCAGAGGTAGCCGGCACTCCACTGGCTGTCGGACCACAGGTAGCCGGTGTTCTCCACCAGCACCACGGTGCTGCCGGCAACGCCGGTGCCGAGCGCCATCATGGGCGACAGGGCGGCGGTGGTCATAACGCCGTTCTCGTTCATGGCCGCATCGATGTCCAGTACGCCCGCGCCGACCACGGTGGGATCGCCGTCGATCTTGCGCGCCGAGCGCATCAGGCGGGCCTTGACAGTGTCCGGGCTCAGGCTTTCGTCCTTATCCAGCATCATCGCCGCGGCGCCGGAGACCAGGGCCGCGGCCATGGAGGTACCGGACAGCTCCAGGGCATCGTCACAATCCTCACCGCAACGTACCAGCCGCTCGCGCAGGTCGGTGCGCAGCTTGGCGTTGTCCGGGATCGCGGCAACGACCCGGTTGCCTGGCGCCAGCAGGTCGGGCTTCAGAACATGGTCGTGCAGGGTCGGACCGCGCGAGGAGTAGCTGGAGACGTAATCGTCGTTCGGGTTGTGGCCGGTCCCGTTGTCAGTAATGGAGCCGACGGTAATCACCTTGCGCGAGTTGCCCGGGCTGGTGATGGTGAAGTGCCCATCGCGGCCGTGGTTGCCGGCCGAGACAACTACCACAAAGCCGGAGTCCCACACCGCCTCGACGGCCTGCACCAGCGGATCGGTGGTGTTGCTCTCCTCGACCGCCTTGCCCAGCGAGATATTGACCACCCGGATCCCCTTGCTGGCACCGTGGGCGAGGATGAAGTCCAGGGCGGCGATGACATCGGAGGCGACCCCACGGCCCTCGGCATCGAGCACGCGCAGCGAGACCAGGTCGGCGTCATCGGCCAGCCCGACATACGGACCAAATCTGGAATCGCCGCTGCCCCTGTGGGCGGCGATGATGCCGGCGACATGGGTGCCGTGGCCGAAGGGGTCGCTCAGGGACAGGTCGTCGTTGGGGCCCGGCTGGTTGCCGTTCAGGAAGTCGAACTGATCGACATGCCAGCGGGAAGGCAGGTTGCGGTGATCGGCGACACCGGAATCGATGACGGCCACGGTGATATTCGTGCCGTCGTAATAGCGGTTGCTCCCCTCGGTCGGCTGGTTGGCGGTTTCGCGGGCGGCCTCAGTGAAGCCCACGACCGGGCTGTCCAGGGTGACGAACTTGACCTTCGGGTCGTTGGCCAGCTTCTCGAGCTTCTTCGCCTTGACCTTCATGGCCTTCATCTTCAGCTTGCCGTAGGCGCGCTTGTTGGTGGCACCCAGCCCGTTGAGCCGGTTGTCCTCGGCCTGACCCGGTTTCGCGTGGTACTGGACAATGACACTCACCGTCTCGTTGCCACCGCCTTTTGCCTTGTTCTTGAGTTTGTCGCTCATCTTGCCGTGATCGCCGGCGACCAGCGCTCCCGAGAAGGCCAACAGTGCCAGGCTGGCAATAACGTTTAACAGGTGTCGGTTCGTCATGTTCGGGATCCTGTGTTCCGCTTGCATTTCCCTCCGCACCGGGCGGAGGCCGTTTTCAGAGTTACCCTGATCGGGAGCAACGGCTATGCCAAAATTCCGACGCTTCGTGAGTCTAGCGTGTTTGTTGATACCAAAAATATAGAAAAAAAGTATAGTTATGGATTAAATATAATGTATCGATTTAACTGAAAGCGTCGTCGATTGGAGTCGGTATGGAGTCAGTGGACTGCAAATCAGCCGCAATTTCGGTGTATCCACTGCAATTGTGATCGGGTTCACAAAAATACTGGCGTGCGAATCGGTGCGCGGTCCCATCGACCGGCGCGGTTCATTGCTGAACGGGTGGAGGGTATAGGCCTGCCCGGTCTGGCGGCGAACGGTGGTAGGTACTGAACTGTGTTTGGTTGACAGTTTTTGCTCTGGTCGGAGACGAGATGTTTCGACCGGGAGGGCGCCGCTGTCTGGTGTGGACGAGGGGCGTCTTGCGCGAGTCTCTAGGGATGGTGCCGCTGCGGAAACTAAAGGGGGCGGGCTCAAAGCCCGCCCCGCATGGGCAAGTATGATCAATCGTTCAGGAGCGCATAGTCGGAACTGGTCGTGCCATCCGACCACAGATAGCCGTCCGACCACAGGTAGCCGTCAGACCACAGGTAGCCGTCCGACCACAGGTAGCCGTCGCTCCAG
Organism: uncultured Gammaproteobacteria bacterium; assembly: GCA_963695455.1. Lineage (GTDB taxonomy): Bacteria > Pseudomonadota > Gammaproteobacteria > DSM-19610 > DSM-19610 > Thiogranum. Next base: position 135,432 of record CAVOGN010000008.1, read on the forward strand.
AGATAGCCGTCCGACCAGAGGTAGCCGTCGCTCCAGAGATAACCGTCGGACCAGAGGTAGCCGTCGCTCCACAGATAGCCGTCGGCGTCGACGCCGCCGTCGGTCCACAGGTACCCGTCGGACCACAGGTAGCCGAGGGCCCACTGCTGGTGCCCCCACAGCAGGGCGGTCTCCTCGAAGCCCATCTGGCCGTTGGCCTCGTCACGCACCACCCGCGGCGAGGGCGCCTGGGCGGCGGTGCCAGTTTCGTCCAGCGCCGCCTGGATGTCGAGCAGGCCCGCACCGGTGGCGAACACGTCGGAGAAGTCGACCTTGGTGGCCGAGCGCATCAGCCGCGCCTTGACCGTGTCCGGCGTCAGGCTCGGGTCCTTCTCCAGCATCAGCGCCACCGCACCGGTAGACCACCGCCGCCGCCATGCGAGGTGCCGGAGAGCTGGTAGTAGTCGGCGTCCCTGGCGCCCGGGACCTGTGATCAGGCGCTCGGGGTAGTTGTTCTCCAGGTAGGAGCGGTCTGCCTTGCGCGAGATCACCCGGTTGCCGTGGGCGATCAGGTCCGGCTTGACGAAGCGGTCGATGCGGGTCGGACCGCGCGAGGAGAAGGTGGAGACGATGTCGTTGCTGGCGTCGCTGTCGCCCCAGGTGGTCACCGAGCCCACGGTGATGACCTTGCGCGAGTTGCCCGGGCTGGTGATGGTGCCGTAGCCGTCGCGCCCGGCGTTGCCCGCCGAGCAGACCACCACCACGCCGGAGTCCCACATCGCCTCGACGGCCTGCACCAGGGGATCGACGTCGGCCGCCTCGTAGACGGGGTGGCCCAGCGACATGTTGACCACCCGGATGTGCCAGGACTGCTGGTTCATTGCGATGACCTCGTCCAGACCGGCGATCACGTCCGAGGTCAGGCCCTGGCCGACTTCGTCCAGCACCCGCACGGCAATGACCTGGGCGTCGGGGGCGACGCCGCGGTACATCCCGCTGGAATCGTTGCCGTTACCGCCGACGATGGTGGCCACGTGGTTGCCGTGGCCGTACTCGTCGTCGGCTTTCTTGCCGACCAGAGATACCCTGTGCAGCGGACTCAGGTCCGATGGCTCTTGAAGCCGGTATCCAGCACCGCCACCTTCACGCCGGCGCCGGTGTAGGGAACGGCATCCAGCCCGGGCAGGCCGTCACTGACCGAGGAGGGCAGGCTCGCGACAATGGCGGTGGACGCACCGGTAACCGTGTACAGGCCGTCGTCTAGCGTCGAGAGGACCGCGCCGCTCACCGGCTCGTCGAGGCTGATCCGCTCGACATTGGGGTTGTTCTCCAGTGCCCTGGCCGCGTGAGCAGGCACCCTGATGGCGTGACCGGGGATAACTTCGAACTCGTGGCGAATGCTGCCGCCGTTGCTGTTGACCTTGGCCTTGTCTGCTGCAGCCGGTCGCTGGTGGTAGGTCACAATGAGATCGACCATTTCGTGCGGATGCTTGTCCAGTGCCTCCTGGGCGCGGGCACTCATGCGTTCCTGTGCATTGGCGAGGAAAGACGCAGGTACCATGAGTGCGACGAGCAGCCAGCTGATGGTTCTGCGAGAGATCGGGTTATGCATAGTTACACCTTGTGTTTTTTTCCGCTTGCGGATCGGGTTGTGTTGTCCTGCCTGTGTTGGAGCAACGGCCGTGCCGGTTCTGGCCAGCTGTGCTGCGCCAGCTGGTTTTCGGCTGCCGAGGCAGATGGAAAACATCACTGCTATCAGGGCGCTATGCGCCTTACGCGGAGTTTCAGCTGGTTCGCCGGGGGGCTGCGGAGAGCGCGCAGGGAAGCGGGAAAAAAGTGGGATGTCGATCACATTTTCGGCTGATCCACCGAAATTCCGGTGCCGGGCACCGAAATAATCTCCCGTTCAGAGTCCACGTCAGTGGACTGCCAGTCATGGACCTGGTCGGAGACCTTCGGCTTCAGCTCATCAGGGCAGGGTGGTGTGGCGCGAAGCCAGATTGCAGGGGCGGCAGCGCCCGCCGGGGTCAGGACACCAGTTTCTTGGAGCGCGCTTTCTGGAACGGCGCCAGTTCGGCCTTGATATCGATCAGATCGCAGAGCCGGGGTGGTGCTGGCGGCGACCGGTCCAGGGCCCCCGGGGGTTGGGCGGGGCGGGGATCGCGACGACGTGGGCGACGCTGACGTCGCTCAGATCAGGGCTGTGCGCTGGCTTTCGGGGGCGGGGTCTCGCTGTGCCGGGCTGCGTGCGCGAAGAAGGGCAGGTATTCCAGCCAATCCTCGACCGGGCCAAAGTTCGAGAACAGAACGACACCGTTGCGATCCAGCACATAGCTGCTGGGAAATACGCGCGCGATATTACGGTCCTCGATCCGCTCGCCGTCGCCCAGCGCCAGACCGGTGTCATCGCTGCCGGTACTGCCGGAATCATACAGCGGCAGATCGGCGAAACCATGATCTTCGGCCCAGCTCTGTGCCTCGTCAAAGGGTTCCCGGACTTGCAGCAGGATCATGACGACCTGATCGGGAATGGTGGCGTCGAGCTGCTGTTGCAGTTTCTGCAGGGCGGGGAGTTCGCGCAGACAGGGCGGGCACCACGAGCCCCAGAAGTGCACGAACACGATCTTGCCGCGCGACTCTGCGAGCGAGCGGCCGGCGCCCGAGCCATCCTGGTAGGCGATGTCAAAGAAACGCTCGCCGACGGCTGCCCCGGTGGGCGCCTCTGCCGCGTCTGCGCCGCGCGGATAAGGGCCCCACAACGTAGGCCATGTCTCGGCGTCGAACACGATGGCGTCGTCTGCCGCATACAACACGCACTTCTGCCGGGTGGTGACCTGGCAATTATGCAGGGCGCGCGCGTCGGCCGCTTCCGGCGAGGGCAGTTCGGCCTCCCAGCCCCATGCGCCGCCGGGCGCAATGGCGAAGGCCTTGTGGTTGGCGGCTTTTCGATAGGTCAGGAAGTTCTCTCTTGCCTTGGCGTTTACATGCGGGATGGCATCGGCGTCTGCATGGCTCCGATGCGAATCCAGCGACTGGAGAGCTGCCGGCGGTCAGCAGCAGCACAACGGCAAGAGCCCGGTACAGGGCCGGGCTCTTGTGCTGCAGCTTGCGGCGTTGCGTTGGCCAATGATACCCCGGTGCGCAGCCTAGTCCTCGACCTCTTCCCAGCCGGTGATCATGGCCTTGATGTGCGCCGTCGGTGTGTGCCCGGCGGTGCCCAGATACACGTGAGCGATCAGGAAGATCAACATCATGAAGGCGCCGATGACGTGGAAGAAGGCCACCTATTCCAGGTTCAGCCAGCTCACGCCCCAGTCGCTCCAGGAGTTGTAGAACAGGTAGAACCAGCCGGTGATCCAGATCAGCGGATTGATCAGCACCAGCACGAACAGATAGGCCAGGCGCTGCAGCGGGTTATGTTTGGTCAGCGTGGTCTGGCGGAACGGGTGCGGCGCATTGGTGAAAATACCGGTCAGGTAGTAGCTTGCAGCATGGCCTCCACCTTTTCCATGGTCGGGATGTACTGTTTCCATTCCCCGGTGGTGAAATGCCAGAAGACGGCGAACACCCACAGGCCGACCAGGGTCCAGGCGGCGATGGTGTGGTAGGTCACGGCCTCCTTGTAACCGAACAGGTGGTAAGAGCCGTGCACTTCGAAGCCGGTGATCAGCAGGAAGATGATCAGCGCAGCCTGGGACCAGTGCCAGAAGCGTTCGAACCGTTTGAAGATATAGATTCTTTCGGCCATTGCCTTATCCCCTCTTGCTCATGATATAGCGGATGGCGCCGTGGATGAGCACACCGATCAAGGTCAGCAGGGCAATCGTCCAGCCCAGCTTGTCGATCAACGGTGTGTTGTTGCGGCCCGGCATGTAGATATCGGTAACCGCCGCCAGACGACCGTTCTCCTTGTGGCATTGCTGCGCAGCTCAGTGCGTCTTCCTTGGGTGCCACCATGTGGGTGATCGGCCAGCTCATCTCGGTTTCGACGAATTTCATCTCGCCGCTGTATTCCAGGCCCTGAGCGTTCATGCCGACCTTGCAGTGCCTTGTCCCAGTCGAAGTTACCCCAGTAGGCGGAGTCATCCTTACCCGCGGTGTGGAACACCGCCAGGGTTTCGTTACCCACGTCGTAGGGCTGCTTGCCGCGGAACACCTTGACCGGCCAGATGCGCGAATCCGGGTCGTCGGCGCTGCCCTGGAAATCATTGATCTTGACCTTGTCGTCGGTCGACTTTTTCACCGAACAGGGTGTACTTGATATTGCCGTTGAACCAGACATATTCGGGCATGACGTAACGGTCGAAGGTGAAGTGTCCCTTCTTGCTGTCGTAGCTCACCTGACCGTCGCTGGCCATCTGCTTGATGGGATGGCCCTGCTCGTCGAGCTTGCCGGCGGTCGACCAGTCCCAGGTCATCTTGGTGGACACGTTGCCACGCGCGAATTCCGGAATGTGGCAGGTCTGACAGGCAATCTTGTCGGTATGGTCGTTGAGCTTGGCGGTGACAAAGGTGTTACCGTCGTGCGGTGTGTTGCCGTGACAGGCGACACAGGTGGTGGGGTTCCTGCCGTCGGTCTTGCCGCGCATCAGGACGCCCTTGTCGTCGGCCGCTGTTGGTGCATAGCGACTGCCGGTGACTTCGTGCGAGTCGCTCAGATGGCACTTGCCGCAGCTGAAGTTCAGTCCCTTGGCATCCATGTGGATGTCGAGATAACGCAGCGGGTTCTCCAGCGAGTTATCCAGATCGCCGTGTTTCACCGCATTGCCGCCACCGCCGTAGAAGTGGCAGGCGCCGCAGGTGGCGCGGCTGGTCTTGCCGACGTTCTGTGCGACTTTCTTCAGATCGACCGGCTCGCGGAATTTGCCGGAGTGCGGCGGCCATTCCATGCGCTCGTAGTTGGGGTGTCCCGACAGTCCGGGAATTTTCTTGTACTCGCCGGTGGTGTCATGACAGACCAGACAGTCGACGTTTACTTCCGAGCTGAAATCGAAACTGTCGTCGCTCCAGCCATAGCCGACGTGGCAGGCGGTGCAGAACGTCTGGTTGGTCGAAATCGAGGTGCAGAAATTGTTTATGACATTCTTCTTGCCGAGTTTCTGTTTGGTGGCCGGGTTGAGGTACTCCCAGGTCCAGTGCTTGGTCTTCTGCACCTGTTTGGCGGCCTCGGTGTGGCATTCCAGGCACGCCTTGGTGACCTCAGGGCCGGTAGCAAAGGTCTTGTCGAGTTCTTCGAACTTGGAGTGGTCGGCCGTAGAGCCTTTCTTGGCAACGGGCTGTTCCTCGCTCGCTGCCGTTGCCGCCGCGCCTTGCTCGGGCGAGGCGCCAGCCGCTGTCGCCGAGGCATTGCCCGCGACCAGCAGACAGGCGGTGACAATAAACACCCGGCGTAAATCCGTGATTGCTTGGTTCATGATACGTTCCCAGTGTAGTAACGGTGAGCTGTGTCAGGCGCTGGGCAGGAGCCGGTGTTGCGCCCCTGCCCGGGTCCTGGCTGTGCCTGTTCCAGTCACCTGTGTTAACAGCCGCTTGCGCCGCCACCACCGGCGCCACCACCACCGCCGGGCTGGATCCTCATCAGCGGAGGTGCGGGTTCATTCGGATCGAACTTGAGGAATTCCTTCTGATCGGCGGCCACCTGGTCCATGATCTCGCCGACGCCGAACAGCTTGCCCATCAGACCCGAGTTCATGGTGCCGATATAGGTCTTGCCGTCGTCGTTCTTGAACACAGTAATGGTACAGGGCATCAGGATCGAGAAAATGCGGCTGGTGTCCGCCTTCAGCAGCGGCCCGGAATACTTGGTGCTGCATGCCTCGACCAGCAGCACCGGAAGCACGTTACCGCCGTCGGCCGCCACTGCCCTGCCAGGATCCCTGAGGCCGGAAAGCTTCCAGCCATGACTCTCCATCTTCTGAATGTTCGCCTGAATGCGTGCCGCGGTTTCCTCCACGCCGAACGGACTGGGGGTTATAGTGAACATCAGGTTCTTCGCTGACACCACAGCGATGAGCCCGGTTAACACGATGCCAAGAATGACACCTACCAAAGTCTTAATCATGTTACGTCCCTCTCTGTGTCCTGATGGGAAATGCCACTACTGCGGCATTGTAGTAAATAAGTAATTCATTATCTGCTTAAATACGAATTATGCTGCGGTCCGGCGCCGAGTCAAGGAGGCAGTGAGGAATTTAAGCGTTTAGTTGATCTGGAGCAATAAGTTAAAAAGCCGCTCGCTTGATCTGGATCATGAACTCGGTGAATTTAGCCCGCAGCGGCACATTATGGAGCTTGTGACATTTCGACACTGTCCGATGACAAAATGTCAGTTCCATTAACCGGACCATTGCCGCCCGAGGTATAAACTGTTCGCGCACAGGCCCTTGGTCGTTTAGTGCGCGGCTGGTGCGCTGCTGCAGCACGGTGGAGCGCCCCGCACCGGAGACCAGCAATGCCGGTCAGACTTGGCGATCGCGCTGCAGCGCGCGAGGACCGGTGGTCAGTGGGACGTGGCGCGGTGTAGTCTTCCCGCTGCAGACGCGGAGGACCTGGACAGCTGACAAGCACACCGGCATCGGGCCTGGAGGCGGTTATTATGGGGAAACGTTCAGCCATGCGCGGGATTCTGTTCGATCTCGACGGCGTGATCTACCAGGGTGAACAGCCGATTGAGGGGGCCGCCGATGTCATCGCCTGGATTCGCGACGAGGCAATTCCGCACCTGTTTCTTACCAACACATCTTCCCGGCCTCGTTCCGAGCTGTGCCGCAAGCTCGGCGCTATGGGTATAGCGATCGATCCCGAGCAGATACTCAGCCCGCCGGCAGCTGCGGCACGCTGGTTACGCGCGCAGAGCGCGGGGCCCGTCGCGCTTTTTGTCCCACCCGCGACGCAGACCGAATTCGTCGGGCTGCCGCGCTGGAACGGTGATAGCAAACAGGCGGTTGGCGCTGTAGTGGTCGGCGACTTGGCCGAAGCATGGACGTTTGCACGCCTGAACCAGGCTTTCCAGCTGCTTATGACAAGCCCGGCGCCGCGGCTGGTGGCCCTGGGCATGACGCGATACTGGCGCACCCCGGCGGGTCTGCAACTGGACGCGGGCCCTTTTGTCAGCGCCCTGCAGTACGCGACCGGCATCGAACCGGTGGTAACGGGCAAACCGGCACGGGCGTTTTTCCTGTCCGCCGCCGACATGCTGGGTCTGGCGCCGGATCAGCTGCTGATGGTCGGCGACGATATTCGTGGCGACGTGCAAGGTGCGCAACACGCGGGTCTGCGTGCGGCGCTGGTAAAAACCGGCAAGTTTCAACTTCAGGATCTGGACTCCGGGGTGCAGCCTGAGGTGGTGCTGGACTCGGTGGCGAGTCTGCCGGCTTGGTGGGAAGGGTATGCGGCGCAGTAACGCCCGCGGTCCGGGTACCCACGCCTTGTCTTGCCGCTAGCGTTCTATCGTGTAGAACAGGTCGCCGCCCATCGCTTCGCTGCTGCTTTCGGTCTCCACGCTGAGACGTTTGGTCAGCTGGTAGCGCACCAGAAAGCTGTTGAGCTGGTTGGCGAGCCCCCGCCCGTAGCCGACGAACAGGTCGGGCCTCACATAGGTGCCCAGTTTGAGAGTGACCTCGCCAGTAGCACTCTCGGTTTCCACGCCCACTTCATCGATACCGACCTTTTCGCCGAATTTTTCACCCAGCAGCGAGGCGCCACCCACGCCCAGCGCCAGCGCAGCGCTCGCACTGTTTACTTGCTCCCGCTCTTTGCTGTCGTCCTGGGGCAGGGGGCGACCCAGCACCAGGTAGGAAAGCGCTTCGGTCTCGCTCATGGCGGGATCGGAGAACACCGACACTGCCGGCTCCCGCAGTTCGCCGGTGACATGCAGGCCTGCTGTCACGTCGCCGACTTCGCGAACTGCGCGGATATCGAGCCCGGGGTTATCCAGCGGGCCCCCGACCAGGATAAGGCGACCGCGTTCGATCTTGAGATTTTGGCCGTAAGCCTTGTAGGTGCCTTCCTGAATGCGCAGTTCGCCGGTACCGCTGGCGAGCTGATTGGGTGCATCGGAAACCACCACGCTGCCGGTGAACCGTCCCTTCAGGCCGAAGCCGTCGAAGCGCACGTGTTGACCCAGTTCGACGCGCACGTTGGTGAACAGCGCGTAGCCGGCAGCGTCCTGTTCGTCCTCTCTCACAATGATTACGTCACGCGACGGGCGCACTGCCGTGCTGAGCTCCCTGGGGCGCAGGCGGGCCTCGGGTACTGCAACCGTACCGCTGATTTTCGCCGCGGTGGAGGTCATGTCCACCTTCAGGTCGGGTGACACCAGTACCCGGTATTCCGTCACATTGATCGCCTGGAAGCGCGAACCCTGCAGGGCCATGTCGACACGCCAGCCGTTATCCCGACCGGGTGTGAACTTTCCGGTCAGATTGATATTGCCGTCCCCCGATGAGGTCTGTCCGCGAAACAGGATGGTGCCTCCGGTCGCCGGTTCAGCGTGCAGACTGATGTTGCGCAGGGTAATGCCCTGTGTCGGCAGCAACACCTCGCCGTCCTTCAGGGCCAGGTCGAGATCGATATCCGGTTCCTGCAGGGTGCCGCGCGCCGCGAGGTCGACAGCCAGTTCGCCTTTTACCTGTTCAACCGCGGGGATCAGCGCCTGCAGGAAGCTCATGTCGCCCAGGCGGGCGGTGAGCGTTCCCGCGATGCGTTGCGAGGGCGGGTCGAGAGCGCTGAGCGGTAACTCCAGCTGTCCGTTCAGGCGGCCGGTGTCGCCCAGCTCGGCGCTGGTGGCAAGGCGCGCCGTGCCTTCCTGCAGGCTGGCCGTGACCAGCAAGTCCCGGTAGTCGAAGCTGAGCTGCTCCTGGGTCGCGGCGCGATAAAGCAGCGCGCCAGCGGCGCTGCTGAGTTCCAGTTCGGCTTGCGGTTTCCCGGTCTGGGTCTGTTGCGCCTGCGCCGTGAGCTGCAGCTTGCCTTGGGTGCTCATGTCGTCCGGCAGCAGCGGTTCCAGCAGTGCCAGGGGCAGGGCTTGCGCGCGCGCTTTCGCCTGCCAGCCGGCTTCGGCTGTCCAGGAACCCTCGAGGCAGGCGTGGCCCTCGCTGCGGTTCGCCAGGCATAGAGTCGAGAGCGCGGCACGCTGTCCGGAAACCTGCAGCTGAGCCGGCTCCTCGAGCAGCCAGTCACCGCTGGGTGGCAGTGTCAGGGTTGCTGCGGAAAGCCGTCCCTCCCAGCTGCGCTCATTGTAACTGCCCGCGATACGGCCGGAGAACTGCAAGGCATCGGCATCGATCGCGAGATTGACTTTGTGGCTACTGGCGAGCCCCGTTCCCCTGATGTCCAGCTGCGAGATCTGTTGCCCATCCAGCAGCAGGTCGAAGGCCTGCAGGTCGAGCCGCGAGGTCTTGCTGTCATCGGGACTCCAGTCGAGCGCCAGCACCAGGCTCTCCGCGCGGTGTTGCTGGAAGGCAAGCTGGTTGCCCCGAACATTCATGTCGATACTCGGATTGTTGCGCGGGCCGCTCAGGTTGCCGCTCGCTGTCAGCGCGCCACGCGAGGCCGGGTAGAGTGCCGCCAGGTCCGGTGCCTCCAGACTCCAGCGCAGCGCCCAGCGATCGGTGAGTTCGCCACTGGCGAACAGCTGTGCGCCGGCTGCGCTGATATCCAGCTCGGAGATGGTAAAGCCCCGGTGGTCGGCGCTCAGTTTGCCGCTGGCGCTGACCGGTTGCTGGGCCAGTGTCCCGGATAGGCGGGTCAATTCAGCCTCGGCGTGGTAGCGATCCTGCTGCCGCGAGCCCTTGCCGCGCAGGGCGAAGTCGACCCGCCCGGGCCAGTCGGGCCAGTAGAGACCGGGATCGATGCCGGTCGCCTGCGTGACGAAATGCCACTCCAGGTGAGGGGCCCACTGCACCTGCAGATTACCGGTAATCGCGCCCGCGAGCGTTTTCGCGTGCAGGCGCTGCACATCGATCGCCTGTGCGCTGCCGGTTCCGGCCACGGACCAGTGACCTTCCGGGACACGGGTTCCCTTGATCCGGGCGTCCACGTCGAAGCTGTAGCTGTCCAGCGAACCCTGGCTGTGTGCGTCACCGTTCAGGACCACTGCTTCCCAGTTCCGATCGAGCCGGGTGGTGTCCAATTGCTCGACCTGCAGGTCGGCGTCCCAGCGCGGCGTCGCCAGCAGGTTTTCGACGCGCAGCCGGCCCGCCACGATGCCCGCCACGGTCTCGCCGCGCAGGCTCTGTACATCGATTACGTCGGCTGTGCCGGTGCCGCTGACAGACCAGCTGCCGTCTGGAATCCGTGCGCCGCCGAGGCGTGTTTCAAGCTCAAAACGGTACCCGTCAAGCGAACCCTGGCTGCGCACCGCACCCTGCAGCGTGACGGGCTCCCAGTCCGGATTGATTGTCGTAGTGTCGAACTGCTGAACCTGCAGGCTGGCATCCCAGGCCGGCTTTTCCAGCACGGCGGTAAGGGTCGCGACCAGTTCGGTATGCACCGGCGCCCGGGTATGGTGTTCCACCTGCAGGTGGTCCAGGTTGCCGGACACCGCCAGCTCCCCGGTCAGCTCCGGGAATCCCTCCGGACTGAGCGAATAACGGCCAGACAGTGTCAGCGGATAGTTGCCCGCGGGGGTCAGTTGAGCCTGCGCGGACAGAGACAGCCCCATGGTTTGGGCTTCCAGCCGTTGTACGGCCAGCGTCTGGCCATCGAAGCTCAGAGCAGTCCTGATATTGGCGGCGCTGAATGGTTCTCCTGCATCGATGTTGTGGACGCTCAGCTGGTCCAGGCTCGCCGCGACGATTGTTATCGCAACAGGCAGGCGGATGTCGGGTAGCGTAACGGGCTCGTTGGCGGGCGCTGGCGCTGCTTGAGGCGCCGTCGCAGTCACCACCGCTACGTTGTCAAGCTGCAGGAGGGAAACGTGCAGCTCGCGGTCCAGCAGCTTTGCGGGTTGCCAGTCGATGGCGACACGCGAGACGCTGAGCTGAAAACTCTCATCCCGATAACTGAGGTCGGTGGCGCTCAGCGGCCCGGCCAGGCGACCTTCAATAACACCGACCTCGAGTGTATCCGGCAGGGCCGTCTGCAGCGCGGCCAGCGACCAGCGCAGCCCCGTTTCCGTATAAAAGGCAACAGTCAGCACGCCGACGCCAAGCAATACCAGCAGCAGCAATGAGGCCAGCAGCCAGCGCAGTATCTTCATAGCGACGGCCCGAACACGATATGCAGGCGCAGGTCGCTGTTGGGCTCACTGATGCCCTTGGCCAGGTCGATGCGCAGCGGCCCTACCGGCGAGTACCAGCGGATGCCGACACCGACGCCCTGTTCCAGGCCGATGTCGTTCCAGTCGTCGAAGGCATTGCCGGTATCGAAGAAGGTCGCAGCGCTCCATTTGTCGCGGAACATGTAATCGAGCTCGATGCTGCCCACCAGCTTCTGTTTGCCGCCGAGAATATCACCGTCCGCATTGCGCGGGCTGAGGCGCTGGTAGCCATAGCCGCGCACGCTGTCGTCACCACCGGCATAGTAGCGCAGCGACAAGGGCAGCGTGTCGAACCCGTTGATCAGGGTGCCCGCGACCTCGCCGCGCAGCAGTACCCGCGTCCGCGGCCAGAGCGCGTGGATGACCTTGGCGTTCAGTATCGGCTGGAAGAACGTTACATCGGAAATCACTCCGTCGTGGCCGCCGCGGCAGTTCCAGCGAGAAGCGGTTGCCGGTGCGCTGGTTGTTTTTGATCTGACCCTTGATTCGCTCCACGATGGCGCCGGGCACCAGCTGCAGCGTCTGACCCTTGTCGGACCCGATCTGGTAGGAGTCCTGGCGGTAGTTGAGGTACAGCGTTTCGATCCAGTTGGGTCTCGGGCTGACACGGCGGCTGACGCCCACTATGGACGTTTTTTCCTCGCGGTCGCTGTCGGGATGATCATTGATCCGCGATGCGGTGATTTCCCACTGGTCGGTGCGGGGATTGCGAAACGGTATTGCGTAGCCCGCGGTCAGGTTTTCCTGCAGTTCGGAGAGACGCAGCGTTGCGAAAAAGCGGTGGCCGCGCCGGTTGATACGCCGATTCTTGTAGCCCACGGTGCCGCGCGCGCCGGTATCCGTGCCGTAGCCGACACCGAAGCTGTAACGGTGGCGTTTGCCCGCTGTGGTCGCGACCTCGATGGGTACCCGGCGGCCCTCGGCGTCGTCGAGTTGCGGGGATACTTCCACACGCGAAAAGTAGTCGCTGTCGAACAGGGCGTTTTGCAGATCCAGCAGCTGCTCCGCCGCATAGGGTTCGCCGGTTTCGATGTCCGAGTAGCGTTCCATCAGGTCCCGGTTGATGACGAAGTCACTGAAATTGACCGTGCCGAACTGGTAGCGGATACCGCTGGCCAGTGTCAGGTTGATATCCGCCCGTTGTTGGGCGGGAAACACGCGGATCTGGTGTTCGGCGAGATTGGCCTTGAGATAGCCGCGGCGCAGGGCGGTGCGTAACAGTTGTGTCTTGCCTTTCTCGTATTCGCTGTCGATCAGGGTATCGCCCTGCTGGAGAGGAAATCCGGCAATCAGCTCGGTCAGGGCGGGGTCGTCGGCGCCTTCACCGATGATGCTGATGTTGAGCGCCGCGACCCGCACCGGCTCGCCGGGCTCGACCCGATAGCTGGCTTTCCAGCCCTGCTCGGTGGCGGTAAGCTCTGATTCGACCACCGGCTGGTAGTAGCCGAACGGCTGCAGTGCGGTCTGGATCTCCTTGCGCGCCAGCTTGTGCAGACGCCGGACGCGCGCTTCGGTTAATTCTGCCGCGTTTTTTTCCTGCTCGATCGAAAGCAGCTCGAGAACATTATCCTCCAGGCGGTCTTCCAGACCGGACACGACGACTTCCACACGCGTCTGGCCAGGGGGCGCGCTGTTGCCGGGCCACGGCCAGGCGCATAGCAGCACGGCCAGGAATAACAGCTGTCTGGGATCAGGCAAGACCATAGGGCGGAGGTGGCTCCGGTCTCCGGGACGTTGGCGGTCGCGTTTCAGTGTGGCTAGCATAGTGTTCGCCCAGCATAAGTCCATAGCCGCCCTCGGTTTGTCGGGGCGGGGGTGCCCGTGTTGGCCGTTGCGCCGCGTGCCCCGCCGAGCATGGCTGTGTGCGGGTTATGTTGGTACAATACCCGGCTTTACCGGTATTCGGGCCGGAATATCCGATACAGTCAATGGTGGTCCGTGTCGGTCCCCTCGCGACAACAAGCTGTGAACCCGGTCAGGCCCGGAAGGGAGCAGCCGCAGCAGTGGACTTGGGCGCCGGGGTGTGGCTGGTGCGGGCCACCACCTTATCGATGAGCGATGCTTAATGGCGTGCTGCTGTAGTAATCACGGTGAACCAGCCGAGAACGGCCACCGGATCAGTCATGAGTTACCAGGTCCTGGCGCGCAAGTGGCGGCCGCGAAAATTCGCCGAGATGGTCGGGCAGGAGCACGTGCTGCGTGCCCTGATCAACGCGCTGGACAACGATCGCCTGCACCACGCCTACCTGTTCACCGGCACGCGCGGCGTGGGCAAGACCACGGTGGCACGGATTTTTGCCAAGTCGCTCAACTGCGAATCGGGTGTCAGCGCGGAGCCCTGCGGACCTGTGCCAGCTGTCTGGAAATCGACCAGGGACGTTTCGTCGACCTGATCGAGGTCGATGCGGCATCGCGCACCAAGGTCGAGGACACCCGCGATCTGCTCGACAACGTGCAGTACGCCCCGACGCGCGGTCGCTACAAGGTCTACCTCATCGACGAGGTGCACATGCTGTCGGCGCACAGTTTCAACGCGCTGCTGAAAACGCTCGAAGAACCGCCGCCGCACGTCAAGTTTCTGCTGGCGACCACGGATCCGCAGAAGCTGCCGGCAACCGTATTGTCGCGTTGTCTGCAGTTCAACCTCAAGCGCATGCCGCTGACCCTGATCGTCGGTCATCTCGAGCACCTGTTGACGGCCGAAGGTATTGCGTCACGAAGCTGCCGCTTTGCGGCTGCTGGCGCGTGCTGCCGACGGCAGTCATGCGCGACGCGCTCAGTCTGCTGGATCAGGCCATTGCCTTTGGCGGTGGCGCGGGTGCAAGAAGCCGAGGTGCGCACTATGCTCGGCAGCATCGAACACGGCTACGTGGTGGAACTGCTGCGCGCCCTGGCGGCGGCCGATGGCGCCACCGTGCTGAGAACTGTCGAGCGACTGTCGCAGCAGACGCCGGACTACGAAGGCGTGCTGGCCGAGCTGCTCGGCTACCTGCAGCAGATCGCCATTGCGCAGACGCTGCCTGATGCGGTGGACGAACACCTGGATGAGCGCGAGGCGGTGCTCGACCTGGCGCGACAGATGCCAGCCGAGGACGTGCAGCTGTATTACCAGATCGGCCTGATCGGGCGGCGCGACCTGCAATTGGCGCCGGATCTGCGCGGCGGTCTGGAGATGACCTGTTGCGCATGCTGGCGTTTCGCCCGGCTCGACGGCTGAGCGGCCGGTAACGCGCGGCCGGTAAACCGCCGGCACCGGTCAGCCGCCGTGACAGCACCACGATCGGGCGCCGGTCAGGCGCCGCAACCTGCGCAGTCCGCGCCGCGCCCGGCCGGCGGGCGGTGAGGACTGGCGTACACTGGTTGAGGCCATGCAGCTCAGGGGCGTGTTGCGTGAACTGGCGATGAACTGTGCCATCAGGGAACAGGACGACGACCGCTGGTCACTGGTACTGGATCCGGGTCATCAGCAGCTGCTGAACAAGGAGCGCCAGCAGCGTCTGGAGAAAGCAGGTGCGCGCCCGTGTGCAGCGCAGCATCAGCTTGGAGATCGAGGTGGCCGAGGGCGAACCGCAGAACACCCCGGCGCAGCAGCGGCAAAGGGAGGCCGAATCGCGTCAGGCCACGGCCGTCAATGCCATTGAATCGGACCCCAACGTAAAAGCTATCCAGAAAGCCTTCGATGCGACTGTGCATACCGAGTCGATTCGCCCTCTGGACAGCATGATACTTTGATCGAGGTAAATCGAGTATGAAAGGTGGACTTGGCAACCTGATGAAACAGGCCCAGCAGATGCAGGCCAACATGCAGAAGGCCCAGGAAGAGATCGCCAGCATGGAAGTGACCGGTGAATCCGGTGGCGGCATGGTCAAAGTGACCATGACCGGTCGCCATGAAGCGCGCCGGGTCGAAATCGACGCGAGCCTGCTGAGCGACGACAAGGAAATGCTCGAGGACCTGGTGGCGGCGGCCATCAACGATGCGGCCCACAAGGTCGAAGCCGTCACCCAGGAGCGCATGGCCGGAATGACCGCCGGACTGAATCTGCCGCCGGTTTGAAGCTGCCGTTCTAGGGCCTTCACAATGCTTACAGGCCCTGGCAACCCCGTGTCGCCGCTGATCCGGCAGCTGATGGACGCGTTGCGCTGCCTGCCGGGGGTCGGGAACAAGACCGCCCAGCGCATGGCCTACCACCTGCTGGAGCGCGACAGGGAGGGCGGCCGGCAGCTGGCGCAGGTGCTGCCAGAGCGATGCAGGACGTCGGGCGCTGCTGCGACTGCCGCACGCTGTGTGAGAGCGGAACGCTGTGCGCCTTTGCACCAGTGAGGCACGCGATGCCGGCGACGCTGTGCGTCGTGGAGATCACCGGTGGACGTTGAAGTGCTGGAACAGGCGACTGATTACCGCGGACGTTATTTTGTGCTGATGGGACACTTGTCGCCGCTCGACGGTATCGGCCCGGAGCAGCTGGGACTCGACCAGCTCGAAGCGCGCTTCTCAAACGGGCGCGCTGAGAGAAGTCATCCTGGCCACCAGTACCCGACGGTGGAAGGGGAGGCCACGGCGCAGTACATCAGCGATCTGGCGCACCAGTACGGAATCCGCGCCACGCGCATCGCGCACGGGGTGCCGATGGGTGGTGAACTCGAATATATCGACAGTGGCACCTTGTCGCACGCCTTCGCCGGGCGGCGCGACCTGTCTTGATCTGCTGTCAAGAAATATTCACCACGAAGGGCACGAAGGACACAAAGGTATTAAATGTATTGTAGGTTGTTGTTCTTATTTACTGGTGTTTCCTTCCTGACCTTTGTGTCCTTAGTGGTTAATCAACGACTCAATTAGAGACACTGATGGGCATAGCTTGCTGCCGCGGCGCCGGCTCACAGGCCGATCGTCTCCCGTTCCCGGTGCGCGCTGCGATCGTCGGCCTGACGCGCCTTGTCGATGGCGCGCACCAGACGGGAGTGTTCGGTTTCTGCCATGCCGCTGAGCAGGTAGCGTTCTGCGGCGTGCAGCACCTCCAGCAGAAGGCTGTTCCGGTAGTTGCAGTTGAGTAATGCCTTGCCCAGGAAGTCAGTGTCCTGGCCTGATTCGCGCAGCCGCTTGGCCTCGCTCAATGCCCTCTCCAGTTCCTGTTCGGTGGGTGTGCCCATAGCCTCTCCTTTCGCGGGGGGGTGTTGTGATTTGTCTGCCCCGGGATGTCGTCACCGCCGAGCGGTAGCTGAACCCGCCGTTCCCTGTGTCGGGCACCGGTTTTCAGGCGAAATCGGGGAGCCTCTCCAACATGCTGAATTGGATCGGGAAACGACCGGCGTTTGGGGTGCCATTGTGACGATATTTTGTCGCAGTGCAACTCCGTGTTTTTTATGTAAACTTTCGTTGTATGCCGCCGTTCTGGTGGATCGGATAGAAAGGACTGGTTGACGAAAATGGATATCGTCAGATTGCCGGTGGCACCGCTGCGTCCGGCAAGCTCTTCATCGAGGCACGTGCAGCAGCCCCACGCGGTGGAGGGGGGTGGGCGCTCAGGGGTATCCGGCGCTCGTGCGCGCGCGCCCGGCGGCTTCGAACGCGTTGTCCAGGGTGAGCTGCTGGAGCGGGAGGGGGCGACGCGCTACCAGTCGACCCGCGCCTTTCTTCTCGAGCGCAGCGTGGAGAGTGCGCAGCCCGCCGAGCGGCAACCCGCATCGCTGTATCAGACCCGCCCCGCGATTGCGCGCTACCTGAATCACAGCCGGCCCGAAACCGTTCCGGAGCTGACCCGGGGCCGCTCGGTCAATCTGATCGTGTGACGCGCGCCCGCGTTTGCTCGCGGCGGCGCCGGACGTTACGCTTGCGCGGGAGCGCAAGTGATACGCAGATTTCCAAACCGGGGGTTCCCATGACCGATTGCCTGTTCTGCAAAATGGTGTCCGGTGACGATAGTGCCTGACAAGGTTTTCGAAAACGACGATGTGCTGGCATTTCGCGATATCAATCCGCAGGCGCCCACGCACGTGCTGGTGGTCCCGAAGCGTCACGTTGCGACTCTCAACGAACTGGATGGCGAGAGCGCGGGCCTGGTAGGGAAGATGGTGCTGGCGGCGGCCGAGGTCGCCGCGGCGCGAGGGCTTTGCCGAGCAGGGCTACCGCACCATCATGAACTGCAATGCAGACGGCGGCCAGACCGTGTTTCACATTCATCTGCACCTGCTCGGCGGTCGCGTCATGGGCTGGCCCCCCGGATAATTCGGGCGGCCTGCGGGCCCCGAATCGCTCATTCCGGCTCACCCATGGTTTTCACCAGCGCCTGGTAGTTTTCCAGCCGCTGCTGGCTGATGGCGCCGTCGCGGGCCGCGGCCTGCACGGCGCAACCGGGCTCCTTGAGGTGCCGGCAGTTGTGAAAACGGCACTGGCCCAGATACGGCTGAGAACTCGACAAAACCCCACGCCAGCTCCTGCGCCGCCACAGGGCACAGCGAAAAGTCGCGCACCCCCGGTGAATCGATCAGGTCGCCGCCATCAGGAAGATGGTACAGCTGCGCGGCGGTGGTGGTGTGGCGGCCCAGACCGGTGACCTGCGACAGAGCGCCCACGCGTATCTCGATATCGGGCACCAGGGCCCTGACCAGCGACGATTTGCCCACGCCGGACTGGCCGACCAGAATGCTGGTGTGGGATTTGAGCTGCCGGTGCAGGTCCTTCAGCCCGTCTGTGTTGCGCGTGCTGGTAAACAGCAGCGCGTAGCCGAGTTGCCGGTAGATCGCCAGGCGCTGTTCCAGCCGGGACAGGCTGTCAGCATCGAGCAGGTCCAGTTTGTTCACCACGATAACCGGTGTGGCGCCCATCAGCTCGGCTGCCACCAGGATAACGGTCCAGCATGCCGGGTTCGAAGCTCGGCTTGCTGGCGACCACCACAACGATCTGATCCAGGTTTGCCGCCAGCGGACGGCCGCGGTTATTGCGGTCGGGACGCGCCAGTGTCGTGCGACGCTCCAGCACCCGGGTAATGACTCCCTTCGCGGGGACTGCTGGCTTGCCACAGGACTCTGTCACCGCACACGGTTCGGGGCAGGTTTCTGCGCGTCGCGCAGCGCACCGGCGTCGCCGGACGCGGATCTCCACCAGGCTGATCTGTCCATAGTGCGCCAGCACCAGACCCGGCTGGCCGTTGGAATCATCGAGTGCTTTGACGGGACGTTTCTGCTGGCGGCGGCTTCCCACGCGAACTCAGTCCGACGGCGGAACCAGCGCTGTCGATCCGCGCCGCGCAGATGAAATCGTTTTCCGACAGCCCGCCGACCGAGTGGGTGCTGAAGTTCACCAGCGCAGCGGTTGTAGCCGACCTCCAGGTCCGGGTGATGATCTTCCCGGTGCGCTATCCAGGCCAGCGCGTTAACGAAGGCGATGGTCTGGTAGTAGTTCTTGAAACGGAAAGCTGCGGCGGATACTTCCGGGCTTCGTCGTCCGCCGACCAGTCCGCGTGCAGCTGCGGCATCAGTTCTTCCACCGCCTGTGCAGTCAAGCCGCGTGGTCTCGCGTTTGCAGTGGCGGTCGGGGAGCTCTGTAGCGGCCATTACTGCGTTACTCGAATTTGTAGAACGAAGCGTTCAGGTATTCGACGACGTCATTGACGTCCTCGTCGAACCACTGAGCCCCGGCACTGAGCTGACAGCGTTGCACCTGTTTGGCGAGAGCTTCGCGGTCTTTGATAAAACGGTCGTCGCGCGTGTAGACGCCGGTATCGTGGCATTTCGTGCACTGCTCGTCGTGCAGAGTCTTGCCGCGCGCCGCATCGGCAACAACCGCGGGGCTGGTGGCAACCATTACGCCGATCAGGATCAGTCTTTTCATGACGAACCTCCTAAGTGGTCAGTTTAGACGCCAGGTGCGCTACCCGTACCGGAGCAGGGGGATGCGAGTCGTGGAAAGCCGAATACAGCGGATCGGGCGTCAGAGTGCTGGCATTCTCCTTGTACATCTTAACCAGCGCCCGGACCAGATCCGACGCGCTGGCCTGTTCGGCCGCATAGTCATCGGCTTCGAACTCGTGCTTGCGCGAGAACCAGGAAGCCAGCGGTTGCAGGAATACGGTGAAAACCGGCGCAATCATCAAGAACAGCAGCAGGGCGAGATGGTTGGAGGCGTGCTGTACGCCGAGCCCGTGATAGAACCAGGTCTGTTCGCTCAGCCAGCCCAGCAGCGCGAGTCCGGCCAGACTCGTCAGCATCATGGTCGACGATGCGTTTCTGTACATGTCTGCGCTTGAAGTGACCCAGTTCGTGCGCCAGCACCGCCTCGATTTCGGCTGCTTCAAGGGTGTCGAGCAGGGTATCGAAAAACACGATGCGCTTGTTCTTGCCCAGCCCGGTGAAATAGGCATTGCCGTGACCACTGCGTCGCGAGCCGTCCATGACAAAAATGCCCTGGCTCCTGAAACCGCAACGATCCAGCAAGGACTGGATGCGTTGCCGCAACCCCTGGTTGTCGAGCGGGGTGAATTTGTTGAACAGCGGCGCGATGAACGCTGGGTACGCCCACAGCATCAGCAGGCTGAAGCCGGCCCACAGCAGCCACAGATACAACCACCACAGGCGACCGGATTCCTGCATCAGCCACAGCGCAGCCCAGGCCAGAGGAATGCCCAGTACCAGCATCAGCAGCGTCTGCTTGAGCAGGTCTGCGACGAAAGTTCCGGCAGTGGTGCGGTTGAAACCGAAACGCTGCTCGGTGACGAAAGTGTGGTAGACCGAGAATGGCAGCTCCAGAATGGCGATGATCAGGAAGGTGCTGACCAGCACGGCGACACCGGTAGGGACCGTATCCCAGCCAAGCCTCTGCCAGCTGCTGTCGAGCCATTGCAGGCCGCCACCCAGTGTCCAGCCGAGCAGCAGCAGCGTGCTGTACACCAGCTCCACTCGACCCTGGCGGGCATTGCTCAGGGTGTAGTCAGCGGCCTTCTGATGATCGGCCAGTGCGATGCGGTCCGCGAAGGCCTGCGGCACAGCCGAGCGATGCTCGCTGACGTGACGAATTTGCCGCTGTGCCAGCCACAGTTTGAGCGCCAGATAGGCGGCCAGGGCAACGACAAAAATCCAGGAGAAACTGTTCATTCGGTTCATCGGCGTCATTGCGAATGAGTCTTCAAAGGTTAGCCTTTGCTACAATGCAACACAACCTCACGGAGCATGATGAATGTCTGACAAGAAAACCAACCTCATCTGGATCGATCTGGAAATGACCGGGCTGGACACGCTGCAGGACCAGATCATCGAGATCGCTACCATTGTCACCGATTCGCAGCTCAATCCGGTCGCGGAAGGGCCGGTGCTTGCGATTCACCAGCCCGACGCGGTGCTGAATGGCATGGACGAGTGGAATACCCGCCAGCACGGGCAGTCGGGCCTCACCCAGCGGGTGCGTGACAGCCGCCTTACGGTGCGCGATGCGGAACGCATGACGCTGGAGTTTCTGGCCCGGCACGTCGAGGCCCGGGCATCGCCGATGTGCGGTAATTCGATCTGTCAGGACCGCCGTTTCATGGCGCGTCTGATGCCGGAACTGGAAGCGTTTTTCCACTACCGCAATCTGGATGTCAGCACGCTCAAGGAACTCGCCAGCCGCTGGGCGCCGGCAACCGCCGCTGGTTTCAGCAAGACCTCGGCGCACCTGGCGCTGGACGACGTCAGGGATTCGATTCGCGAACTGCAGTTTTACCGCGAACAGTTGTTCAAACCGTTCCCGGCCTAGCCTGGCTGCGCAAGCGTAGATCGTCGACCGCGGCGCGCAGATCAGGTGATGACAGTCGGGGCGTCGCGCCCGGTGTGACTGGCGGATGCTGGCGATCTGTTCGGCGATGCGTATCAGGTCGGCGAGTGCCTGCTGCGGGTCCTGCAGCTGGCGCTGCCGGATCCGCCTCGTAGCGTTCCAGGTATACTCTGAGCGTTGCGCCTTCGGTGCCGGTGCCGGAGAGGCGAAACACGATGCGCGAGCCGTCGCTGAAGCCGACGCGAATACCCTGGCGCTCGCTGATGGAGCCGTCCACCGGGATCGGTGTAGGCGAAGTCGTCGCTGAACGCGACTTCGTAGTCGCCGTAGCGGGTCCCCGCGAGCGCCGCCGCACTGATTGCGCAGCCGCTGCATCAGTTCGCCGGCACGTTCGCTGTCCACGCTCTCGTAATCGTGGCGTGAGTAATAGTTGCGCCCGTAACTTCGCCAGTGGCTGGTGACGATCTGTTGCACGGATTCCTTGCGTACCGCGAGCAGGTTCAGCCAGAACAACACCGCCCATAAACCGTCTTTCTCACGCAGGTGATTGGAGCCTGTGCCGAAGCTTTCCTCGCCGCACAGAGTTGCCTTGCCCGCGTCCAGCAGGTTGCCGAAGAATTTCCACCCGGTCGGTGTCTCGAACAGCTCGATGCCGAGCCGCTCGGCAACGCGGTCGGCGGCCTGCGACGTCGGCATGGAACGTGCTATCCCAGCCAGGCCAAGTCGGTAGCCCGGCGTCAGGTGTGCATTGGCTGCCAGCACCGCCAGGCTGTCGCTCGGGGTTACGAAAAACTTGCGGCCCAGGATCATGTTGCGATCACCGTCGCCGTCAGAGGCAGCGCCGAAATCGGGGGCGTCGGCAGCGAACAGGACATCCACAAGTTCTTTCGCGTAGACCAGGTTCGGGTCGGGGTGTCCACCCCCGAAATCCTCTTTCGGGACTGCGTTCATGAGTGCATCGGGGGTAACGCCCAGCCGGTTTTCGAGGATCTCCTGCGCGTACGGGCCGGTGATGGCGTGCATGGCATCGAAACGCATCTGAAACAGGCCCGAGTTGATGAGCGCATGAATGCGATCGAAGTCAAACAGCTGCTGCATGAGTTCGGCGTAATCGGATACCGGGTCGATGACCTCGACCACCATGGCGCCGATGGTCTGTTTACCCAGCGCGTCGAGATCCAGGTCGGCATGTTCTGCGATGCGGTAGCGGCGGATCTCGCGACTGTTCCGGTAAATGGTTTCGGTGATCTTCTCCGGAGCCGGCCCGCCGTTGCCGATGTTGTACTTGATGCCGAAATCGCCGTCCGGGCCAGCCGGATTGTGACTGGCGGAGAGGACAATGCCGCCGAACGCAGCCCGCTTGCGGATGACGCAGGAAACCGCCGGTGTCGACAGCAGTCCGCCGCGCCCGACCAGCACGCGCCCCAGGCCGTTGGCCGCCGCCATGCGCAGTATGACCTGTACTGCGTGGCGGTTGAAAAAGCGGCCGTCGCCGCCCACCACCAGCGTCTGCCCCTGCAAACCTTCCAGGCTGTCGAATATCGACTGCACGAAATTCTCGAGATAATTCGTCTGCTGGAATACGGTCACCTTTTTGCGTAAACCGGACGTGCCCGGTCGCTGATCCGGATAGGGTTGAGTTTCTTCTTCTGTCACTGTTCACTGGTAATGCAGCCTTGTTCTGATGTCGTGTGAGTTTCCACGGCGCCTGGTCAAGCTTAAGACGGTGGCGCCGATAAGCGTAGCGTAATCGCGCCGTAGTCGGTAATTTGCCGAAGCGCCATTTTACTATGCTACTATGAGTTCATGCGTTATTCAGGCAAACAAAGTTGTACATCCCGGCGTGCGGGCACGTGACCTGCCCGCGCTGATGGAACTGTACGAACTCAACTACATCCAGCTGCGACGGCTGGTGCCTGATCTGGACGCCGTGCAAGATCGCAGCGTGTCAAAGGTTAATGCGGCTCTGGACCTGTACCTCACGCTACGGGAACGCACGCACTACACAACCACCCTGAATCTCAGTTACCATTTCGTTGAGGCCGGCGACAGTTACCTGGCGCCAGATCGTAGTGGTGCGCATGTACCACGACGCTCAGCTGGCCGAAGTTATTTCCCACAGCCGCCGGCACGACCGCCTCCCGGCCGAGTACGATCGTTTCCGCAGCCGGTATTCGCTGGCAACCAAGTGGCATGTGAACCGTTTCCTGCACAAGTGGCTGGGCTATTGCCTGCACCAGGGGCACGCTTTCTCGCCGGCGCGTGAACAGCTCTCCGAGGCGCTTGCAGAGTGATAGAGGACGAACAGGCCCTGAGCCTGGAATCCTGAGCCTGCGGCGCCAATACTTGACTAAATTGCACGGTTTATTTAGGGTTTCAATACGAGCCACGGGTCTGTCCCGCAGGTTGCCACATGAGACTCTCCACCAAAGGGCGCTATGCCGTCACCGCGATGATGGATCTCGCCATCCACGAAACCAAGCGGGCCGGTGACCCTGGCTGATATATCCGACTGCCAGGAGTATTTCGCTGTCTTATCTGGAGCAACTTGTTTTCCAAGCTGCGGCAGAAAGAACCTGGTGCGCGGTGTCCGGGGCCCCGGCGGCGGTTACCGGCTGGCGCGCCCGGCCGATGAAATCACCATTGCGGCCATCATTGCCGCCGTCGACGAAAAAGTCGACTCGACCTGTGGGGCGAATAGCCGACTGTGGACAAGGATCCAGGAGTGCCTGACGCACGAACTCTGGTGCGGTCTGTCCAGACAGATCTACGAGCTTTCTCGACAGTATCACGCTGGAGGCTTTTCTGAGCCGGCCCACGGTACAGGCGGTTATCCGTCGCCAGGAGCGCGATCACCACCGTCCCGGGATTCCGCCCGTGACGGTCGCGTGAAGCTGCCTGAAGCCAGCGAAACTCCGAAAGAAACGGCATTCAGACGCTGTATTTGTGAAACCGTTCAAGGACGGTCAGTGAACCGTTCACAGAAACCTGGTCCGCGCTCTGCATACTGCAACCGTCAAATAGCGTTGTGTCCAATGGATCAGGAGTAAGAAGTTATGTTGCAGTATATTTAATGGTACTGTGGCAGTCATGGCAGTGATCGGTGAGCCGGTCACTGGAGCAGCTGGCGTTCGGCGGCTCCGGCGATCGACTATCTGGTGGCTTTCGGTGTTGCGCTGTTGCTCAAACCCTGGCTGGAAAACCACTTGGAATGAGGATCGTGCAGCCGGCCGCAACCGTATCAGCTGTGCTTTGACCACACCAGCGTGCGGTTGTTGGCCGGCATCGCATAGTCCGTTCGCAATACCAGGCCTGCATTGTCGGGCCAGTTCATCCAATGCCTCGAAATCCCTGACCCCGCTCAGCGGATCACGACCCTTCAACCATTGTCAAAGCGCGCATTACTCTCGCTGGTGTAACTGACCCTCGTAGTTGAACGGGCCGTAAAGACACAAACACGCCGCCGGTCTGCAGCACGCTGCCCGACGCCGCGGATAAAACATTCCACTTGCGACCAGCTCATGATGTGCGCGGTATTGGCACTGAAGATGGCATCGTAGCCGGCAGTGCGGCCAGTGATCTGTGCACACGTCCAGTGCCAGTGGTGGCAGCACATTGGCCAGACGCGCCTCGTCCAGCCAGGCCTGTATGCCGGCGTGCATGTCGGCCACGTCGCTGGTTTGCCAGAGCAGGCGCGGAAATTCAGGTGCGAAGTACACCGCGTGCTGACCGGTGCCGCTGCCGATCTCCAGCAGACGCGATTTGTCAGCCAGTTCGATGCGCAGCACTTCGAGAATCGGGTCGCGATTCTGCTCGCAGGATTCGGCAAATGGTTTCATGCGGCTCCGGAAGTGCTGCAGCGCTGTTCGAGCACGGCGCTGATTTCTTCGTCCGTCATCACGATCGGGATTGGTTTTCATGCTGCTGCCGCGTGCGTGCGCAACGATATGCGCGAAATCGCCGCGCGTGATTCCGTAACCGTCCAGGGTCGGCAGTCGCAGGCGTGCGGTCCAGTCATCCAGCAGTTCCAGCAGCGCCTCCCAGGCCTGTTCCCGGCTCTCGAAGGAGGCGCCGGCACAGCAGTTCTGCAATCCGGGCGTATTTCTCCAGTGCCGGGTTGTCCGGCTCGCGCGCCCGCATGGCGGAAATATTTGCGCGGGTGGCCGCGCCCACCAGGGTGCCGCACACCACACCGTGCGGTATCGGAAAGAATGCGCCGAGCGGGGATGCCAGTCCGTGCACCGACCCCAGCCCGGTCTGTGCCAGGGTAATGCCGGACAGCAGCGCGGCATAGGCCATGCCGCAACGCGCCGCCGACGGGGTCGCCGCTGGCCTCGAACCAGGGCAGCAGGCTGTCGCGCGCCGCTTCCAGACCGCTCCAGGCCAGCGCGTCGGTCAGCGGGTTGGAGCGCAGTGAAACGTAGGATTCCAGCAGCTGAGTCAGTGCGTCCATGCCGTTGGCGGCGATCAGTTCGGCTGGACAGGTTGCCAGCAGGTCAGGATCGAGCAGGGCATATTCGGGCACCAGCCGGTCGTCGCGAAACGACTTCTTGAAGCCCTGTTTGCCGGCCACGCTCAGTACCGCGTTCTTGGTCGCTTCACTGCCGGTGCCGGCGGTAGTGGGCACCGCAATGAAAGGCACGGCGGGGCCGTTGTACGCCTTGCCCGAGCCTACGCCCTCCAGGTATTCCATCACCGAGTCGCCCACCCGCAGCAGGCCGGCGATCGCCTTGGCCGCGTCCAGCACACTGCCGCCGCCGATCCCGATCACCACGTCGATATCGCTGCCGCGCGTACTGCGCCACCGCCGCGTCGACCAGTCTGCGGCGACGGCTCGCCGCTGACCGGTAACGCGTCTGCCAGTCCAGCCCGGCGCGCTTGCAGTCTCTGCTCCAGATCGCTCCAGGTCGGCGCGGCGCGCAACGAGCGGGCACCGGTGACCAGCAGCGCCCTGTTGCCATAGGCTGCCGCGAGCGCCGGCAGTGCGCGCGATCTTGCCGGCACCGAACTCGATACGCGGCAGGCGGGCAATGGAAAAACCAGCCAGACATGCATCAGTCGAAAGCCGGATACAGCCCGCTGAAGGGCACGCCCTGGCGTGGCTCGGCCATCCAGTCGGCGACGGTCTGGCGCCAGCGCTGGTAATGGGCGGTCTCCTTGTGAGCCGCGGCATCCGCGGCCGAGCGGTAGGCTTCGTAGAGGAGGAAATAGCCCGGATCTTCCGGGGACTGCAAAACATCGAAGCGCAGGTTGCCGGGCTCCTGCACGGAAGCCTCGTGATTGGCGCGCGTCGCAGCAATGAAGTCCTCGATGTGCTCCGGGCTCACGTGAACGTGGACCAGGGTGACGTGCATGGCATGCTCCTTGTGCGTCTGGGAATGGCGGGCAAGGTGTTCTTAACCTGCCCGGCTAACTGCCGAAAGCCTACTGGTAGACAGGGTGATTGCCAAGAGCGGAAATGAGCACAGCGGTTGACAGGGAGACCGAAACAGCGGCAGTCGAGGGCGTCGACCGGCGCGGATCCGCGCAGTCTCAGCGAGTGGGTGCAGAAACTGGGGGACTCCGGCATGCCGGTGTTTGCCCATACGGCGCGCGATATTTCCCGTCTTTCCGCCAGCCGGGAAAGCAGTGCCGCCGAGCTGGCCCGGGTGGTGCTTCAGGACGCTGCCATGACTGCCAGACTGTTGCGGGTTGCGAACAGCCCGATGTTCAACTTCACCGGCAAGTCGATCAGCACCGTCAGCCGGGCCGTGGTGCTGCTCGGCTTCGACGAGGTGCGCAGCATCTGCCTGTCCATTGCGGTGGTCGAATCGATGCTCAAAGGGCAAACAGAAGCAGCGGGTCATCGAAGAAATGGCCCGTTCCTTCCACGCCGCTGTGCAGGCGCGCTGCCATCGCCAGAAAACGCAAGGATCCCGCCCCCGAAGAGGTTTTCATCGCGACGCTGCTGTCACGTCTTGGTGACATGGCGTTCTGGGCCTTCGCCGGTCCGTCCGCCGAGCGTCTCGATGCCGCGCTGCAACAGCAGGGCGGTGACTCAGCCGAGGCGGTGCAGCGTCAAGTGCTCGGTTTCGCCCTGAGCGACCTCACCCTGGGGCTCAGCCGCGAGTGGAAACTGGGAGAGTTGCTCGAGCAGTCGCTACAGGGGCGCAGTGACAGGAACCCGCGTGCCGGCAATGTCATACTCGGGTACCAACTTGCCAGCGCCGCCGAGCACGGCTGGGATGCCCCGGAAGTAAAGCGGCTGATAGAGCGGATCGCGGAAAATCTGTACCTGCCGGTGCCGGAAGTGACAAAACTGGTGCGCAGCAATGCCGACGAAGCCGCCGATACTGCGGCTTTCTACGGTGCCGCGCGGGCGAGCCAGTTGATTCCCGTCGTGCGCGAAACCGTCGCGGCATCAGATGTCGTCACAGAGCAGCCAGTCACCCCGGTATTTCTGGAACCCGATCCGATGCTGCAACTCACCATCCTGCGCGAGCTGGCGGCTCTGATGGAGACCCGCCCCGACTACAACCTGGTGCTGGAAATGGTACTGGAGGGCATGTATCGCGGGGTCGGCATGGATCGCACCCTGTTTGCGCTGCGTACGCCGGACCACCGTTTTCTGGCAGGACGTTATGCGCTCGGTGTCGACAACGAAGTGTTGCGCCAGAAGTTTCATATCGAAACCCTGGAGGCACAGCCCAACCTGTTCCAGCACGTGATCAAAACCCGCCAGGCGCTGTGGGCGGGCCAGCCGGGGAACGCTGCGGACCGTCAGCTGCTCACCCCGCAGGTACGGGCGATCTGCGCGGACGCGCCGTTCTTCGTCACCCCCATCGAGATACGCGGTAAGGTGATCGGCGTGTTCTATGCCGACCGGAAAGTCAGCGGACGGCCGCTGGACGAGGACAGCTTCTCCAGTTTCAGGCACTTCGCCCAGCAGGGTAACCTGGCGCTGTCCTTTCTCGGTGCCGGCTGCACCGCTCGCGGTGCACTGTGCGGTGAGGGCGTCGTGTTACGGGAGACTGTCCACGCGGTCAGCGGGGATGCTGCGTAGTCGCAGCCGGGTGCTATGTCCAGCCAGGCGATCCACTGGCGGAAGATATCCGGGTCCAGCGCCGCGGCCGCCGAGCGTGGTTCGAGACTGGGAGCGAACACCGGATTACCCGCCAGCGTGACCGCCTGGCCGCCCGCCTCCTGCAGAATCAGGCAACCGGCCGCGTAGTCCCACAACTTCTGTTGCCCGTGCAGATACACGTGGCAGCGTCCCGCCGCCAACCAGCACCAGTCCAGGGCTACGGCACCGAAGCTGCGCTGGGACGTGTAGGGTGGCTCGGAGGCCAGGCGACTGGCCAGGCCGCGCGGCAGACGCTTGAGATCCACCAGCGCAAGGCCGCGCGACAGCGGCGCGCGCGGCGGCCGCCGCTGGAGACGCCTGCCGTTCAGCCAGGCACCTTGACCGCGGGCAGCGGTAAAACATTCCGCGCGGCTGGGGTCATAGACGACCCCGGCCTCGATGACTTGTTTGCGCAGCAGGGCGACAGATACTGCGTAGTAGGGGACTCCGGCGGCGAAATTGTTAGTGCCGTCGAGCGGGTCGATGCACCACACCCCGGTGTCTTCGTGCTGCAAGGCGCGCTGCTGGGTGGTCTCGTCCATTTCTTCACCGAGTACGTCGATTTCCGGCCAGCGTTGCGTCAGCGCCTCGACCAGCGCGTCCTGCATGACCAGATCGGCCTCGGTGAGCAGGCTGCCATCCGGCTTGCGGATAGTGGTCGCAGCGCTGAAGCGCGGCGGTAGCTCGCGGTCAGCGATAACACGAACTATGGAGGCTAACTGCTGCAGGGATTCGGGGAGCATTGCGGGAATCGAGTTGCTATTATCAGGCGCTCGACAAGATTGTCGCATAAAGGGTGGCCATGAGCATAAAGAAAACCAAGCATAAAGACCCGAAGAAACCGGGCAAGGGCAAGAAGAGCAGGAAACCCAGCAAGGCCGAGCGGGCCGACAGGCACGCCCTGTATGAACAGTCGGTGCAATCCACCGAGTTCGAATATGAATTCATCGATACCAATTTCCGCCGTATCCGCGGCCGCACCGCCGCGCTGTTGCGCGAGGATTTCTGCGGTACCGCGCAGATGTGCTGCGAGTGGGTGCGCGGGCGGGCGGAAAACCACGCCATGGGCGTCGATCTCGATGAGGAGGTGCTGGAGTGGGGCCGTCAGCACCACATTGCGGCATTGAAACCGGCGCAGCGCGCCCGCGTGACCCTGTTGCAGGCGGATGTGCGCGAAGTGAAGACCGATCCCGTCGACATCGTGCTGGCGATGAATTTCAGCTGGCAGGTGTTCGAGCAGCGCGACATGCTGCGCAGCTACTTCGCCGCGGTGCGTGACAGCCTGGTCGACGACGGTATTCTGTTCCTCGACGCCTTCGGTGGCTACGACGCTTTCCGGGAGCTGCAGGAGAAGACCAAGCACAAGGGTTTTACCTATGTCTGGGACCAGGCCAGCTATGACCCGATCACCGGCCACATGGTGTGTCATATCCATTTCCATTTCAGCGACGGATCCAAACTGAAGAAGGCGTTTCATTACGAATGGCGGCTGTGGACCCTGCCGGAGGTCAGAGAAATCCTGCTGGAGGCAGGCTTCTCCAATGTGACCATCTACTGGCAACAGTGGGATGAGGACAGCGACGAGCCGAGCGGTGTGTTCGAGCCGGCGACCCACGGAGACGCCGACGCCGGCTGGATCTGCATGATCAGCGCCGAAAAGTAGCCGTATCGCGCCGGCCGGTTGGCCGGCGCGCCCGGACTTCCATTCCCCACGACGGGAAGACCCCTTTGCGTATCGAGCGGCCAGCCGGCCGCGGTCTGCGTGGCAGGCGGCCGCGCCATGGCCCGGTTAGCGTCTGCGGGCATTGACAAACCAGCCGGTATGGAATAAAAAGTGAACGTTCACTAACATAATGAGGTGCGATATGGCTGATTTCGACCTGGAACTCGATGCGCGCGGGCTGAACTGTCCTCTGCCGATTTTGCGGGCAAAGAAAAGCATCCAGAGCCTCGATGCCGGGCAGGTGCTGCGGATCGTCGCGACCGATCCCGGTTCGGTGAAGGATTTCGAGGCCTTCTGCAAACAGACCGGAAACCTGTTGCTGGCGTCGCAACAGCTGGGTGGTGAGTACCAGTTCGATATTCGCAAAGGCTAGGCGCTGGCTCCGGGGGGGCAATGAGCATCAGCAATCCCAAGCCAGTGCGGGTGCCGTCCGGGACGCACGCGTTTCGTGAGCCGGTCCGCTATCCGCGCGCCTTTTTGCAGCCGGGCCCGGACGGAGTCCGGGTGGCGGTGCGATACCGGCGCGAGTGGCAGGACGGCTACGGCGCCAGGGGCTGGAAACTGGAGGCTGCTGTGGGTGATCCCGCCATCATTGCCAGCACTCGCGAAACCGGCGACCGTATCCCGACATCGGTTCTGATCCACGACGTTCTCGATCATTTTCTGTCCGGTTTTGCCGTCAGCGGGCACCGGGCGGAGGCGATGGCGACAGTGCAATTGAGCGACCGCACCGCAAGCCCTGTGGAGCGGGATTTCCTGCAGCTGGTCGATGAGGACCTGCTATTCGGACACGTCAATGGGGAGCCGCTCGCCAGCTTTCTTCCTGCGGATTTGCTCTACCGTGTTCCGGTCGCCGCCGGGGATACCCGCGCCACGATGCACTCACTGGAGCAAAAACTTGGCAGGGAAGCGCTGCGGGCGCGCCTGCTGCAGCGCCTGTTCGAACTCGGCAACCGGGGCAAGCCGCACGCGCGCCGCTGCTGGCGGGTGCTGGGGCTGGAATATGACCTGCGGGGCGGTATCGGCCAGGCCCTGCAGCGTATCCTGCAGGAGGCAGACCTTGATGTGGAGCGGGCCGGCACCACCGGACTGTGTGCCCATTTCCTGATCGGTAATCGCGCCTGCGCGCTGCAAACGGACGCTGATGCCGAAGACGGGGCGGTGCGCCCGCGTTACACAGCATTGGTAGCCTGAGGCGGGCGCGCTGTGGCCAAGCGGCTGAAAGCCAGCGAACGGCGGGCGACCATATTGGCGGTTGCCAAGGTGCTGTTTTCCGACAAGGGCTACCATGGGGTGTCGGTCGATGAGATCGCCAGACGTCTCGGTGTCAGCCCTGCCATTTTGTATCGTCACTTTGCCTCCAAGGAGGCGCTCTATGAAGAAGTTCTCAACCAGATCGCCTGCAAGCGCGAGAGCTATGTCGAGGTGGTGGTAAACAGCGATGGCAGCTTCGGTGACGTGCTCCGGGGTATTACACACATCTATATCGCAAGTGTGTCCAGAGACCCGGACTACCTGCGCATGGAACTGCAGAGCGCACTTGAAGGCAGCGACGCCACGCGCCAGTTCTTCGAAAACCGCTGGCGTCCGTTCACCGATCTGATCGAGTACAGCCTTAAGGAGCTGGCCGGCGAGAACCGTATCGGGCCCGTCAACGGGGCGGTCGCGGCACTGCTGTTTCAAGGCATGATTCGCGAGGCCCTGTACGCCAAGTGCATCAATCGGTCCCCGCGCTACCGCGACATGGATCTGGACGCGCTGGTCGAGCACCTTATAGGGCTGTTTTTTCGCGCCGTCGGCTACCTTGAGCCGCGACCGTCGGGCATGCCGCGCGGCTGAAGCGGCCCGCCGCTGGTCATCGCCGGCAGGTTCTATCCGTCAAAATAACGGCGATTTGGCCGCTAAGTGCCTTGCAGATCAAAGACATTAGCGCTGTCGAATAATCTAACTATGTGAAAAGCATGGTAAATCGGTAAAGCGACGGTATAATGCGCGGGTCGCCTGGTTGGCACAGGCCATGCACACGTAAAGGACTATGAAAGACAAAAAGCTGATTGCACACCATTACCAAGTTCCGCACCCAGGCCGTCGCAGGTTCCTGCAGGGCTGTCTGGGCACTGGTGCCACGCTTGCCGCGCCCTCGCTGTGGGCCTCGGTACACCGGGCCCCGGAGCGTACGCTCAGTTTCACGAACCTGCATACCGGGGAAAAGCTGCGCACCACGTTCTGGGCGCAAGGCGATTACATCCGCGAAGAGCTGAAGGCCGTCAACCGGGTGTTACGCGATCACCGCTCGGGTGATGTGCACGCCATGGATCCCAAGCTGCTGGATTTACTTTACCTTTTGCAGCATTCCGTGGCGGTGAAGGGGGCGTTCCACATCATATCCGGCTATCGCTCGCCGGCCACCAACAAGCTACTCAGTGCCAGGAGCAGCGGGGTGGCCAAGAAAAGCCTGCACATGCAGGGCAAAGCCATCGATATCCGCCTGCCGGGTTGCGAGCTGAAGCAGTTGCAGAAGGCAGCGCTGGCGCTGCAGGCGGGCGGGGTGGGCTACTACCCGAAATCCGATTTCATCCATGTCGACACCGGCCGGGTGCGGCGCTGGTAAGCCGAAACGCCTCCGAAACCGCTACCTGAACTGGGTCGCACGCTGTGGGCGGCGTCCCCGCCGGGGACGGCCCGCCAGCGTCGATTGATTAACCGCGAAGGACGCTAAGGCCGCGAAGGACTCTGTTGTTCATTCGGCTTCTCGTATCCGCGTTTCGGACCGGCCAGAGGCGACCATCGGCGCCGCTCCCTCGATTGCAGCATACGGCCTACCTTCGCGACCTTGGCGTCCTTCGCGGTTATCTGGCATGGATAAACGGCTGCGGGCGGGCCAGGGTCAGGTTTCCAGGCGGTATTGGCCGACCGGAATCCCCTCCAGCGTCCAGTCGCCGACCCGGTAACGGATCAGGCGCAGGGTGGGGTAACCGATATGCGCCGTCATGCGGCGCACCTGACGATTGCGGCCCTCTGAAATCGTCAGGCTGAGCCAGGATGTCGGTATGTGCTTGCGTTCCCGGATCGGCGGCACCCGCTCCCAGACCTGCGGCGGCTCGATCAGCCGCACCCGCGCCGGACGGGTCGGGCCATCCTTCAGCGTGACCCCGGCGCGCAGACGCTCCAGGTCGCGTTCCGCGGGTATGCCTTCCACTTGCACCCAGTATTCCTTGCCCTTGCCGTAGCGGGGATTGGCGATGCGCTGCTGCAGTCCGCCGTCGTCGGTCAGGATCAGCAACCCTTCGCTGTCGTAGTCGAGCCGCCCGGCGGGATAGACAGTCCTGATGTCGATGAAATCGGCCAGCGTGTGTTTATCGCCAGCGCGGCTGAACTGCGACAGGACCCGGAACGGCTTGTTGAACAACACAATCATTGGATGCGCGGCAGGTACACCAGCCGGTATGCCGCCAGGCCGAGCAGCCAGCCAGTGACGACGTCCAGCAAGTGATGCTGGTGTACCAGCAGCACCGACACCGACAGCAGTCCTGCCCACAACATCAGCCCCAGCCTGATGACCGTGCGCGGGCCGGCGTGCAGCAGCGCGGCGATGCACAGTGCGGCACAGGCGATGTGCAGGGACGGCACCAGATTGTAGGGCTGGTCGAGAGCGTAGAGGGTCTGATACACCGCATCGTAGCCGGGCACCTGAGCCGGGCGCTGGAAACCCGGTTCGGCGGGCAGTAGCAGAAAAGCTGCGGCCGCCACCAGGATCACCACCGCCATGGCGCGCGCCAGGGCGGCGAACGCGTGGCGACTCAACAGCACCGGCGGCAACAGGAACAGGACCAGGATGGAAGCATAGACGTAGATCATGGCGGGCACGAACGGAATGGACAGTTCCCACTCGAAATACAGTCGGTAGCGCCCGGGGCGGTGCGCGGTAAGCCAGTTGAGGGTGAAATAGACCACCGCGAAAAGCGTGCCGACCGGGATCGCGAGGCGCAGATAGGCGCGCAAGCTCGAGCCGCCGAGATCGTTGCCGGGGTCCGGTGCCGCGGGCCGGGCTGCTGGGTCGGCCTGGCGTCTGGCGCCGGTCACTGCTTGTCGAACAGCACCGGCACCACATCCGAGAACTGGCTGGCGAAATGCACTGTGATGCCCTCGCGGATGTAATCCGGAATCTCCTCGTAGTCGCCGCGATTGGCCTCCGGAAGGATCAGCTCGCGAATGTTGGCGCGCCGCGCCGCAATGACTTTTTCGCGGATGCCGCCCACCGGCAGCACCTGACCGGTCAAGGTCAGCTCGCCGGTCATGGCGATGTTGCGCACCGGCTTGCGGCGCCTGGCCAGTGACAGCAGGGCGCTGGCCATGGTGATGCCGGCGCTGGGGCCATCCTTGGGTGTGGCGCCAGCCGGCACGTGCAGGTGCAGCAGCGAGTTCTCGAAAAAATCCGGCGAGGCGCCCAGGCGCTCGGCGTTGGCCAGCACGTAACTGTAGGCGATTTCGGCTGATTCCTTCATCACATCGCCGAGCTGGCCGGTGAGCTTGAAGCCGCGGCTGAAGCTGTGGATGCGTGTCGCTTCGATGCTCAGCGTCGCGCCGCCCATGGCGGTCCAGGCGAGACCGGTGACAACCCCGACCCCGGCCAGGCGTTTTTCCTTGGCGAAGACCGGTTTGCCCAGATATCCCTCCACGTCTCTGGCGCGTACCTGAATGGGTGTCTTTTCGCCTTCCAGAATTTTCACCACTGCCTTGCGCGCAATGGTTCCGAGGTATTTCTCCAGCCGCCGCACCCCGGCTTCACGTGCGTAGTCCTCGACAATGCGGCGCAGCGCCGCCTGGTCGATGCGCAGCTGACCGCGCGGCTTCAGCCCGGCGCGTTCCAGTTGCCGCGGCAGCAGGTGGTTGCGGGCGATTTCCAGCTTCTCGCTGGCCAGGTAACCCGATAGCTGGATGACTTCCATACGGTCGAGCAGCGGGCCGGGGATGGTATCGAGCTGGTTGGCGGTACAGATGAACAGCACCTTGGACAGGTCGAACGGCACGTCCAGGTAGTGGTCGAGAAAGTCCACGTTCTGTTCCGGGTCCAGCACCTCCAGCAGCGCGGAAGCCGGGTCGCCGTGGTAGGAGGCGCCGACTTTGTCGATTTCGTCCAGCATGATGACCGGGTTGGCCGACTCGGTATCCTTGATCGCCTGGATGAACTTGCCTGGCATGGCACCGATGTAGGTGCGGCGGTGGCCCTTGATCTCCGCCTCGTCGCGCATGCCGCCGAGCGAAAAGCGGAAAAACCTGCGCCCCAGCGAGCGTGCAATGGAGCGGCCCAGCGAGGTCTTGCCCACGCCCGGCGGTCCGACAAACAGCAGGATCGATCCCGATACTTCACCTTTCATGATGCCGACGCCGATGAATTCCAGGATACGCTGCTTGATGTCCTGCAGTCCGTCGTGGTCTTCATCGAGGATCTGTTTGGCCTGTTTCAGATCCAGCTGATCCGCGGTGTGCCTGCCCCAGGGCAGCTGGGTCAGCCAGTCCAGGTAGTTGCGGGTGGTGGCGTATTCCGGGGACCCTGTTTCCAGTACCGAGAATTTCTCCATCTCCTCATCGATACGCCTGTGGGCGGCGTCCGGGAGCTGCAGCGACTCGATGCGCTCGCGGAACTTGTCCACCTGGGCCGTGCGGTCGTCCTTGGAAATTCCGAGTTCCTTCTGGATGACTTTCAGCTGCTCGCGGAGAATGTGCTCGCGCTGGTGCGCCTGCATTTCTTCATCGACCTGGCTGCGGATGTGCGCCTGTGCCTTGGCGAGTTCCAGCTCCTTGTTGATCAGCGCGTGGACGCGTTCCAGACGCGGCAGCAGCTCTACCGCTTCCAGTACCGCCTGCTGCTCCTCTTTGGCTGAGGTGGTCAGGCTCGCGGCGAAATCCGCCAGGTGCGACGGGTCGTTGGGATGAAAGTGTTCCAGAAACAGCTTGAATTCTTCGCCGTACAGCGGGTTGAGGGGGATCAGCTCCTTGATGGTGTTGATCACTGCCACCGCGTAGGCCTTGACTTCCGGGACCTCCCGGTAGCGCGCCTCGGGCAGGTACTCCACCCGCGCAGTAAAAGGCGGCGCTTCATTCAACCACTTCGATACCCGAAAGCGTTCCACGCCCTCCAGCAGCACCTGCAGTCGGCCGTCCTGCTTGCCGACGCGGTGTATACGGCAGGCGGTACCCATGCCGTAGAAATCGGCAATCTCGACCTGGTGAGGGCGCGTGCTGCGGGCCAGCAGCAGGCCCACGACACCATTCGCGTTCTCCTGGGCGGCGCGAATGGTGTCGCCCCATTTGTCCGGGTCCAGCAGCAGCGGAATAGCCTGCCCGGGGAAGAATGGCCGCTCTGTTTGTGGCAGGATGGGAATAGCGCCGGGCAGTACATCCTTGGCGCGCACCAGTTCATTGGCGCTCTCGGCGCTGACTTGTTCCGGGTGTTCTATGTCCATGGGTCCCTTCATTGCGTCGAGTTGAATTCATTAGTTGGAGCGTCATGGTAGAGAATTCAAGTGGTGTCGTGAACCGCCTGGCAGCGATGTCAGTTATCCACAGTTCCT
Source organism: uncultured Gammaproteobacteria bacterium (assembly GCA_963695455.1). Classification (GTDB taxonomy): domain Bacteria; phylum Pseudomonadota; class Gammaproteobacteria; order DSM-19610; family DSM-19610; genus Thiogranum. The sequence goes on from CAVOGN010000008.1 coordinate 171,816, forward strand.
GTGGATAATGTTGTGGATGAAAGGTGCGAATATGACCGCAAACCGCAAAAACGTAGCTCCGCTGTTAAATTGCTCATTTTTGCCTCAATTGAATAAGAGTTTATAATACATTTAGTTATCGATGTTTTCTAGATCTAGAGTCAAGCGGCAGTGGCTTGGTGCAGCAATTTTCCTACTGTTCTGTTACGGCTGTGAATAAGCTGATTGAACGAGTGAAACGCAGTGCGAAAAGTCAAGCTCACGAAACGCAACTTGATCGTGTTTTTTCACCCGCTGCTGCCGGTGCAGGCGTTCTCGCCGGCGGGCGGCACGGTTGCTGAGCGCTGGCGTTGAGTTGCCCACCGCTCCTGCTTACACTGCCTGAAACGAGAATCGACACCAAGGCGCGTGCGTGAACTCAAAGCCAGATGATGTGCGGTCCGAGGACTGCCCGCTTTGCGACAGTTACCGGATCGCGACGGGTGCGCGTGATGAAATGTGCGCTGCGGACGGGGGGGTGCGCCCGCACTGGCGCTACCTGACGCGCGCCCTCGGGGACATGGGCAGCGACGAGCTGCAGCGTCGTTACCGCGAAACGCAGCGCCTGATCCGCGACAACGACGTCACCTACAACATCTACGACGATCCGCGCGGCATGGGGCGCCCGTGGCAGCTTGACCTGATGCCGATGCTGATCGAGAGCGACGAGTGGCGCGACATCGAGGCCGGCCTTATCCAGCGTGCCGAGCTGCTGAACCTGATACTGGTTGACCTTTACGGGCCGCGCCTGCTCGTGAGCAAGGGCATACTGCCTGCAGAGCTGGTGTTTTCGCACCCGGGGTTTCTGTATCCCTGCGCAGGCATCGAGCACCCGGAACGGCGCCCGCTGATGTTCTACGCCACCGACCTGGCGCGTACCCCTGACGGGCAGATGTGGGCACTGGCCGATCGCGCCCAGGCGCCCTCCGGCGCCGGCTATGCACTGGAGAACCGGCTGGTGGTCTCGCGGGTGCTGCCGAGTCTCTACCGCGATGCCCACGTGCACCGGCTGGCCACTTATTTCCGCACCACACGCCAGGCGCTGGCGCGCCTGGCGCCGCGCCCCGGAGATCAGCCCAACATCGTGCTGCTGACCGCCGGTCCGGCCAACGAGAGCTACTTCGAACAGGCCTACCTGGCCAGCTACCTGGGCTACACCCTGGTGCAGGGCAGTGACCTGGTGGTGCGCGACGGCAAAGTCTGGTTGACCACCCTGGCGGGCTTGCGGCCGGTCGATGTCATCCTGCGGCGCATGGACGACAGCTACTGCGACCCGGTGGAGCTGAGGGAGGATTCCTATCTCGGCGTCCCGGGACTGGTCAACGCGGTGCGTACCGGTGGGGTGGGGATCGCCAATCCGCTGGGTAGCGGGATACTGGATAACCCGGCGTTGATGGCATTCCTCCCCAGGCTCGCGCAGCACCTGCTGGGCGAGGATCTGCGCCTGCCCTCGGTGACCACCTGGTGGTGCGGTGACCGGCAGCAGCGCAACCACGTGCTCGCCAACCTGGAACGCCTGGTGATCAAGACCGTCCACCACAACGTCGGTTTCCGCTGCGTGTTCGGTTCCAGGCTCAGCGCCGCGGAGCGCGACGAGCTCGCCGAGCACATCCGCGCGCGGCCGTATCTGTTCGTCGGCCAGGAGGTGCTCGACATGTCCACGGTCCCGGTGCTGGCGGAACAGGGTCTGGAGGCCCGGCGCACCGTACTGCGCAGTTTTCTGGTCGCCGATGACCAGGATTACCTCGCCATGCCGGGCGGCCTGACGCGGGTCGCTGCCGACAGCACCAGCCTGATGGTATCGAGCCAGGCCGGCGCACTCAGCAAGGACACCTGGGTGCTGGCGACCGAGCCTGAAAAACGCGTCAGCCTGCTCGGTGAGACCCGCCAGGTGCAACCGCTGCACGGGCAGGAGGCGGAATTGCCCGGGCGCGTGGCCGACAACCTGTTCTGGGTGGGTCGCTATGCCGAGCGCGCCGAGTTCAACAGTCGATTGTTGCGTCTGACCCTGCAGTTCCTGGTCACCGGGGAAAATGACTACAGTGGCTGCCTGCAGCGCCTGCTGGTGGCCGTCACCGAACAGACCGTAACTCATCCGGGCTTTGTCGGCGCCGGTGCCGAGCAGCGCCTGCAGTCTCCGGAGCAGGAACTGCTTTCGGTCATCGCCGACCGGCAACGTGCCGGCAGCCTGTCGCAGACCATGCATAATCTGCTGCTGGCCGCGCGTTCGTTGCGCGATCGCCTGTCTACCGACACCTGGAGCGTGGTGAATGATATCGACGACGAGCTCTCTTCGTTGCAGCATATCGCCCCCGAACGACTGGCCGACGCGCTCGATGAATTGGACAATCTGGTCAAGGCCCTGTCGGCGTTCAGCGGTCTGACGCTGGAGAACATGGCACGCGGTCGCGGCTGGACCTTCCTGGACATGGGGCGGCGTCTGGAACGCGCCATCCAGACCACGCGGCTGCTCAACTCCCTGCTGGTGCCGCCCGGTGACGATACTGCGGCGGCAGTGCTGATGGAGTCCTTGTTGCTGGTGGTGGAAAGCATGATGAGTTACCGGCGCCGATACCGCAGCGGCGTGTCGGTCGCCAGCCTGCTGGAAATGGTGGTCACCGACGCGCTCAACCCGCGGTCGCTGGCCTACCAGCTGTCGCGCATGGAGGAACACGTCAATGACCTGCCGGACGAGCGGCAGCCCGGTTATCTCAGCGACCTGAAACGGCTGGCATTGGAAAGCGCTACCGTGGTTCGGCTGGCCGATGTGCGCCAGCTTGCCGAGACCAACCCGCAGACTCGGCGGCGCGACACCCTGGCGGCGTTTCTGGGTGGCATGAGCCAGCGCCTCCCGGCACTGTCCGACAGCCTGGCCGCGACGTATTTCCAGGTTGCCGAGACACCGCATCAGCTGGTTCCGCTGCGGGTTCCGAGCGAGTCATGAAATTCAGGGTCAGACACACCACACGCTATCGTTACGGCGCACCGGTATCGCTGTGTCACAACGTCGCCCACCTGCGTCCGCGCGCCACCGCCACACAGAGCTGCCACAGCAGCCAGTTGAACGTCATGCCCGCACCTGCCCATGTGCACGCCTGGGAAGACTTGTTCGGTAATCTTCAGGATGCATTCAGTATCCAGCAGCCGCATAGCGAGCTCAGCGTCACGGCGTTGAGCGAAGTGGAAGTGGTGTCCGCGGGCGACCTGCTGATCAGTGCCTTTCCCATTGCCTGGGAGCAGGCGCTGGATCACCTGCGTGAAGCCAGCGACCCGCGGGTGCTGGAGGCGCGCCAGTTCAGGCTGGAATCGAACTTTGTCGAATTCAGTCCCGGCATCATGGAGTACGCAGCGCCTTCCTTCGCGGCAGGGCGGCCGCTGCTGGAGGCGGTGCACGACCTGATGCAACGCATCCATCGCGATTTCACCTACGATCCACATTTCAGCAATATTGCCACCCCGCTGTACCAGGTACTGGAGCACCGGCGCGGGGTGTGCCAGGACTTCGCGCACCTGGCGATCGCCTGCCTGCGGGCGCAGGGTCTGGCGGCGCGCTATGTCAGCGGTTACCTGGAAACCCTGCCGCCGCCGGGTGAGAAAAAGCAGGTTGGCGCCGATGCATCGCACGCCTGGTTCAGTGTCTACGTGCCCCACCAGGGGTGGGTCGACTTCGACCCGACCAACGACCAGATACCCGCGGACCGCCACATCACCGTGGCCTGGGGGCGCGACTACGCCGACGTGGCGCCGCTCAAGGGCGTGGTATTCGGCGGCGGCGAGGGGCATCAGCTCGAAGTGGCGGTCGACGTCGAGCGTATCTGACGGGTGGATTCCAAGCGGGAGCGCCGGCCACAGGGATTCACATCGAGAACGCAGCGGTCGCAGAGGATTCTGTTTGCCGTCCGTTTATGCTGCTCGGTTTTCGGCGATTGATTGCGTCGCGTGCATCGACGCTAATCATCCTGTCCCAAGCGGTGGTAAGCTTATCAGCCCGGCAACGCTGCAGCAGCCAGACTCGAGCATAGAGCAGGATGTTTACCCGGCTTTTCAAACCCAAGTGGCAACACGACGATCCGCGTATTCGCCGCAAGGCCTTCGAGTCCGGCGACCCGCCCGCGCAAGCGGTGTGCGAGGCCGCCCGCTCGGACAGCGACTCCGAGGTTCGCCAATGCGCAGTGCAGCGCCTCGAGGACCTGGATCTGCTCGCTGAACTGGCCGGTTCGGATGCGTCCGCTGCGATACGCGAGGCCGCCGGACGCCGCCAGCGCACGCTGCTGGCCGGGCCGCTGCAGGACGGCCCACCATTGGAGGCGCGGCTGCAGGTCATCCGGCGTATGCCGTCACCCGGGCTGTGCGCATTCCTGGCGCGCCAGGCGGAAATTGCGGAGCTTCGCAGCGCGGCGCTGGCAGAGGTGCAGGACATCGAGCTGCTGTGCGCCGTGGCGGTCGACGATCCGGTGGCGGCGGTGCGCCGTGCTGCGCTCGAGCGTATCGAGGAACCGCACGGCTGGGAGGTCGTGGCGCGCAACGCGCGCAACAAGGACAAACAGATCAGCCGTCTTGCCCGCGAGCGTCTGGATGCTTTCCACAAAACGCGCTCCGAGCAGGAGACCGCGGAGCGGCTGTGCGGCTCCCTGGAGCAACTGGCCGGGGCCTCCGCGACCGCTGCCACCCGGGCCGACTTCAACCGCCTGACCCTGCAGTGGCGGAAACTGGACGGCCCGTTACCCGCATCCGTCCAGGAGCGCTTCGACACTGCCGCTCAGAGGGTGGCAGCGGTCATCGAACGTTTCGAGGCGCTGGCGAGTCAGAGGCGCGCGCTGTGTGCCGAGCTGGAAGTGCTGCTGACCCGGATGCGCGACAGCGCCGGCGAGGATGCCGGTTCCAGCCAGACCGCGTCCGAACGCCTGCAGGACCTGCGGCGCCGCTGGGAGGCGCTGACTGCCGACACGGCGCATACCGACGCCGAGGCCGAACAGTTCGCCGACCTGGCGACACAGGTCGAGCGCGAAGTCCAGGGCCTTGCCCGCGATGCAGCGCGCGCCGCTCGGCTGCGGGAACTGATCGAAACCGCCAGGACAACCCTGAATGACACCGCCGAGCTCGACGAACGCCGGGTCAAGGGGTTCAAGCGCCGCTGGGGCGAACTCGAACTGCCGGATGCCAAGGCCCTGGCGGAGGACCTGCAGCAGCAATTCGACAGCCTGCTGCACGCCCTGCGTGAGCGCCTGAACCGGCAGATCCAGCAGCGCAAACAGGCGCTCGAAGAGGCGGACCGATTCGTCGTCGAGCTGGAACAGGCACTGCACAAGGGGGAGCTGGAACACGCCCTGTCGCTGCGTGACCGCACCCGCCATCGCCTGAAGACGGCCAAGGGCATCGACGAGCTGAAGCGCGCGGCTCTGCAGCGGCGCCTGCACGCCATGCAGCCGCAGCTCGACACCCTGCGCGACTGGCGGCACTGGGGCTCGGGTCAGTCGCGCGAACGCCTGTGCAGCGAGATGGAGGCGCTTGCCGAGGCCGTGCTGGAGGCTGCGGACATAGCCGCCCGCGTGCGTAACGCGCGCGAGGCGTGGAAACACATCGATCGCGCCGAAGGCCCGGCGCCCGCACCGCTCTGGGAACGCTTCGACGCGGCCTGTACGCGGGCCTATGCGCCGTTTCAGGAACAACGCCGCGAGCGGATGGCGCAGCTCGAGGCACACCACCAGCAGAAGCAGGCGTTGTGTGCCGAGCTGGAAGCGCTGGCGCACGACACGGACTGGAAGACGGTCGACTGGAGCGAAGCCGACCGCGGCGTACGCAGCCTGCAGCAGCGCTGGCGCCGTATCGGGCCGGTGCCCCGCAAAGCGGCCAAATCACTGGAACAACGCTACCGGAATGCCCTCGACAGCCTGGAAACCCACCTGGGGCGCGAACGCGAGCGCGAGCTGCGCCGTCGCCGTGCCCTGATTGCGCGCGTCGAGGCGCTGGCCGATACCGCCGACCCGCGTGCCGCGAGCGACGAAGTCAAACAGGCGCAGAAAGACTGGAAGCCCACAGTGCAGGCCGACCGGCGCACCGAACAGGCGCTGTGGCAGCAGTTCCGCACCGCCTGTGATGCCGTTTTCCAGCGCATCAGCGCCGAGCGCGATGCCACTGTGCGGGAACTGGAATCCAACCTGCAGCGCAAGCAGGCGTTGTGCGATGAACTGGATACCCTGCTCGGCGACGCGGGCGCCGATATCCGCGTCCTCACCAGGCGCGTTGGAGAGCTGGGCGATGCCTGGCTCGCAACGGGAGCGGTTCCGCGCAAGGCCGAGCAGGGGATTGCGGCGCGCTACAAGTCGCTGCAGAAACGTTTCGCGCAGCGCCAGCAGCAGGCGGCGCAGGTCGCCGCACAGCAGGAGCTGGAGGGCACGGGCCAGCGTGCCCGACTCTGTGAACGGCTGGAGAGTGGCGTGTTGGCGGGTGGCATGGCGGAGCCGGACCGGCAGGCGCTGCTGGACGAAACAGAACAGGCGTGGCAGGCGCTAGCCCCGCTGGATGAGGCCTGCGAGGCCGCGCTGCGGGAACGCTTCGCGCTGGCCGGCCGTGCGCTGGCCGGAGATGTGCAGGCGCGTCAGGTGCTCGAGACCGGGCTGGAAAAGAATCTGAACCGGCGGCTGGAACTGTGCCTGCAGATGGAAATCGAGGCGGGAATCGAGTCGCCTCCCGAGTTTGCCGAAGCGCGCATGCAGTTGCAGGTGTCACGGCTCGAGGATGCCTTCAAACACAGGCACGAAGATACCGCTGGCGATCGGCTGCGCGCCCTGCAGATGGCCTGGTACCAGGCCGGCCCGGCGCCGGTGGCGGAGATGGCCGCGCTCGAGGTTCGATTTGCACGCGCTCTCGCGGGGATGCAGCAATCCCAGCTGGCAGAGCGGTGATCCCCGTGGCCGGCGGGGCAGGGCACTGGATGCAAGCGAGGTCCGCGCTCGACAAGGTACAGTCCCGGTTGCGGCTTGCATGAGTGCCGCTGTCGAGTAAATCCGGATCAGAGCCATTCAGTAAGCCACCGCTACAGCCGTTAAAAGGGATTGCGCGGAGACGCGCCTTGTCTGCTGATGAACTCAGTCAGCCTGGCGTCTGTCTTGAGAATATGGATAAATACTGTAGTTGCCAAACCGACAGGAAACTTGGACATGAATCGAAACGCCGTGGTTTCTATCCGCGAATCGCTGCTTGCATGTCTCAACAGCCTGGAACTGATCGAGACCAAAGGTGATCGCATAACCACCTACGAAAGGTTGCAGGAAATTATTTCGACGCTGGAATATACCGCCTGGAAAACCAAGACCGAACTCCTGCAAATGAGAGAGCCACGCGTATCGATGTCCGATGACGAGTAGGCCCTTCCAAAACCCCGGCGATAGCCGCCTTCGCGGTTAGCCGTTCTACGCGTCAGCCAGTCCCGGCCCTGCCTCTGCCCGTTCAATAGATAGCGGCAAATAATACCTTCGGGCGATCAGGGTTAAACGCCGCCCACCGATGGGCGGTTTTGGCCCGAATAGCAGAGGCCCGGTGTGATTCCGTAGCCAAGCCGTGGCCGAGCGGGCACAGACCGGCTGGAGAAGTGTCCTCGACTCAGGCGCGATTCTGCTGGAGTTCTTTTTTAGGGTGTGCCCTGGGTATACGCCTGCGACACTATGCCGCATGCTCAATTAGCCCTTTTTGACAATTGTCAATGGGTGGTGTTCGCGTTTATGCAAACCTGCACCTGAACGTATTCCACGCCCAGTTGGTGAGTTAAGCACAGTGATCGTGGAGAGCACCGCCGGTCCGCGCGTACGTTCGCAGTGGTGCGCGATTTTGCGACAGGTACTATGGAGACCATTATGATTGTCGATGCGTTTACAGTTTTTGGTGCCGTGCTAGCAGGACTGATAGTTGCAGCGTTGTTTTTTGTGCTCAAGCGAAGAACGCTCTAGACGCTGTGCGAATTGGATTTTCAGGTACCCTTCGAACTCTCCTCCGACGTGGTAATTTGCCGCTACCCTGGTAGCGGCAATCTTTTTCTGCAAACATTGACGCAGCGTCGCGCTTCACTGTTAATGAGTTCGTATGAGCGCGGTTGTCTTTGTCTGCGCTGGACGGCAAGTCTCGCTCGACCATACGTCGATCGTGAGTGAGGGGACGGCGTGTCAGCACGACGCCGGGGCAAGCACTGCGCAGGGGGCATTTCATCATGCTGGCAGATGCGATAAGCAGTTCCCTGCCGATGTCGGTTGGCGTAGCGCTGAGCCCGATCCCGGTAGCCGCAATCCTGATTATTCTGATGTCCCCGCGGGCAGGGGCCAACGCGCCAGCCTTTCTGCTGGGCTGGATGGCCGGCATCCTGACGATTGGTCTGGTTGTGTCCCTGGCGCCGGGTCTGGTCACCGCGCGAGGCGAGCCAACTCAGCTTTCCGCTCTGACCCGGGTTGCCCTCGGTGCCGCTCTCCTGTTGCTGGCCGGGCGCCAGTGGAGGCAGCGGCCCGAGCCGGAAGCGGCGGTTAATGTACCGCCGACTCTCGCCCGTCTCGATACCATCGGTGTCATGCAGTCTTCAGTTACGGGATTCCTGCTCTCTGCCATACACCCGAAGAATCTGATATTGAATGCCGCCGGCGCGGCTGCCATCGATGCGTCCGGACTTGATTCAGGGACGCAGTATATTGCACTTGTGCTGTTTGCGCTTATCGCCAGTGTGGGCATTAGCGTGCCAATAGCGGCCTATTTCATCGCAAGGCGCAGGGTCAGAGCCACGCTCGACCGCTGGAAAGACTGGCTGATCAGGAACAATGTTCAGGTGATGGTTGCACTACTGCTGATATTGGGCGCACTGCTGATAGCCCGCGGGCTGCATATTCTGCTCGCATAGGCTACTAGAACCTATCTCGTAATCCCTCGCGGCCGCGACGGTGGCGATTTTTGCCCCATGGCGCGGCGCGGCGAGCGCGGGATCATGAGACAGGTTCCAGAACTATTGGTGACGCTTGCGGGTCACGCTGTTTTCAGACCTTGTGAACGGCGGGCAATTGTGCTTTCGAATCCGTTTGTCAGCCACACACCTGTAACGACCCTAGCGGAACAGCATAGTCACCGAAGCGATCGTGAGGACGTAGGCGAGCGGATAGAAGATGATCACATAACGATCAACCTTGGCGACAAAAGTATCCCGGCCACTCATGTCCTTGCGGCGGAGATAGACCGACAGGATGAGGACGACGGCGGTGACCAGGAAGGCGCTGATCAGCAGCGTGTCGAGAAACGTCAGATAGCCGAGGCGGGGCAGGTCGCTGGAGATGGCGAAATTGAAGGCAATGAACAACAGGAGATTCGCCCCCGCTGCGTCGATGCGCTTGGCGTAGTCCTTGAGAAAGAACAGGATCCAGGAGACACTGATGATGACGACGAGCGGGAGCAGAATGCGGATTAAATAGTATTCGACGTGACGCTTTGCCGAAAACTCGAAGTTGAACCGCGAGACGGGTCTTTGCAGTATCTGTCCTGTGGAAATGCTCGTGTCAAAGGCGGTGATGACCCATTCCTCCTCGCCGAGCTTCTTGCCGATCTCGCTGTAGCCTTCGATCTCGCGAAACTGGAACATCCATTCGGGTGCCAGCAGATCGAAGCGGATGAAGAACTTCTGCTTGTCGAAGGGGAAATTCCGGAAGTCAAAGTCTGGTGCCTGCAGTGTGAGCGAAACCCGCTCGAAGTACACGGCCTCGCCGTCGGGTCGGATCACCACGACGCGATTCTGCACCCACTGTCTGTCCTGCTGATTGACAACAGTGTACTGTGGCCAGGTTTGCCCAAGACGGTTCATCTCCGCGCTGAAGGCGTCGCCCAGGAAGACCTTGAAGCGGTCCTGCACCTTTTCGGGATCGTAGGCCAGTCGAGGATCCTGCCAGTGCATCACGATTGTGGCGACCACACCGAAGTTTTCCACCTTCTGGTTTACCGACGTAAGCTGCTGCATCTTCATGCCGATGCTGACGGGAATAGGTTCCTGCAGTATCTCCCGGCCGGTCGGCTCCCCTTTGCCCTGCAGCACCTCCGGAGTGTTCAGGCCAACCAGCAGGCGGAAGCTGCCCGCCGTTGCTTTGCCCTCGGGATCCTGGCTGGAGATCCTGGGCCGGTAGCGTTCTGCTTTCCAGGGCAGCCGGTACTGCAGCAGCGCCCGCTCATCGGTGGCTGCGAAGTTCGCATAGGCTACCGGCTTGTCGCTCTGGTCAAACAGGGTCAACACTGGTTTGAGATCGCCGGTGATCGCCTCGGCATAGGCGTAGAGCGTCTCGCCTGCGGCCAGATCGGCCAGATGGTAGAACCTGATCGCCTGGTCTTTCCGCAGTTCATCGTTGACCAGTACGATACCCCGGTCCAGCGCCCCTGTGTCTTTTCCGGCAAAGACGAACGGGGGGGGCCGCTATTCTCCATCTGACCGGTGAGCACTTCCGGTGCATCGATACCGACTGTGAGTCGATAGCCACCGGCGGTGCCGCGAACCAGGGAACTGCCGACGACAAGCCAGTAGTCTCCGTCCGCGGGGATCCCTATTTTCAACGCCGCGTGGTAGTGCCCCTGGTAGTCATCGTTCCAGGCAAGGGCGTACCGGTCCAAAATCTGCCGGGCGACCTCTAGAGGGTCATGAGCGCGGGACAGGATCTTGATCTGCTCGTCCTGTAACTCTCTCGAGAGTGCCTCCTGGCTGGCGTCGGGCTTAAGTAGGGCAACCAGGGGGTCGAGGTGGCCGGAGGTGACCTCGGCGTGGACGTAAAGCACAGATCCCCTGGTGAGGCCGGACATGCGGTAGAGCTGCAGACCACGATTGGAGACGCGACCGTCAAGGGCCTGGACACGCGGATTCGCCTGCACCATCACCGTTTCCGAAACATCCGGCGTTTGCGCCTGTCCCGCTCCGCCAAGGAGCCCCATAAGCATCATCAGCGGGAACCACAGCCACTGCCGGGCCACCGCGACCATGTGCGGTCTAGGCGGCAATCTGTTGTGGGGGTGGGCCATCATTGCTTAGCCACCGGTGTCTATCGCATCATGACTGTTGGGCGAATGATAGCGCGAAATGGTATTCGTGATTCAATGAATGACTGGTCGGTACATTCATTCAGGGTGGTGGCAGCTCTGAGCTAACACGGTTCCTGCTCCAGCTGGGTGTGCCTGCCATGCGGGCGTCATATTGGACCCCGCCGCACCCGGAACGCGCCGAGCGCGGTTCCGGCAGTGTCGGTGGCGGGGTGCCACAGCTGCTGTTGGCGATCGTGCCTTCGGCGACGGTCGACCGGAAGGCCGAACGCCGGTCTATCAGCGATTCCGCTAGTCACCGCCTGCCGAAATGTCAAGTCCGCTTCGCTCAAGCACGACCCGTTTGTTAGCAGAGTTTGATTTGCGTCAACTGCGGTTTATTTTTATGAGTCGCTGCCTTCTCCGCATGAGTTCGACTATCGCGGGTCAGACTTCCATGGAGTAGAGTAACCGAACGAGGGGGGTCGCGTGGTCAGATGTCATTTTCACCGTTCGTCGGCGGGCACAGACTGAAGAGCATGGATGTGGCAGGGAAAACGGACCCGGTGTGGTTGGCTGAAGCTTCGCCCTGAGTCTGCACTGACAGGGCGCGGACGGACCATGTTTTATAGTGATTCAAAAAACGGTGGTTCACTATGTCCGCTAACAGCGACCCGCAAACAGAGGTGACTCCGGGCCAACCCGAACCCCCGGTTAAATTAAAGGCCGGATGGAGTTTCCAGGCGGCGTTAACGATGCTCCGCGTTCTATTGTATTCAACGTCCTCGAGTTGTCGGGCAGACATGAGGTTCACAGAAGACAAGGACAGGTTGCCGCGGTATCGCTCATGATTCCACGACATCTGCTACTGCCGTTATCCGCCTGCCTGCTACTCGTCAGCTGCGCCACAACCATACCCACGGATTACGAGCGTCCTGTGTCCACGTCGCTAGCCGATCCGGCAGAGACTGAACTGGGTCGACTCTTTCAGCCCGAGATTGCTGCCCACCCCGGAGACTCTGGTGTGCTCCTGGTGCCTACGGGGGAGTGGGGTTTCCGTGCCCGTGCAGGCCTTTCGAATCAGGCCGAGAAGACCATCGATGTCCAGTACTACATCTGGGAGGATGATGCCTCGGGGAGGATACTGGCAGAGCGGATCCTTCGTGCGGCTGACCGTGGTGTACGGGTGCGCATGCTGCTCGACCATATTACGGTCGGTAACAGGGATTTCAGTCTGGCAAGGATGGACCGGCATCCCAACGTCGAGATCCGGCTTTTCAATCCGTTCATGAATCGAGGGTTCCGCGTGCTCGAACTGTTGTTCAGCCTCGAAAGACTCAAGTACCGCATGCACAATAAGGCCTTTATTGTCGACAATGCGGTTGCCGTCGTCGGTGGTCGCAATATCGGGGACAACTATTTCGGCATCGATGCCGCAGAAAATTTCCGCGACCTGGATCTGGCAATGGTCGGACCCGTGGTGCAGGATGTTTCGAGCAGCTTCGATACGTACTGGAACAGTGAAGTTGCCGTGCCCGTCAGTGTTGTCATCGAAGAGCGGTTCACTGAAGAGGATTTGCAGGCAAGGCAAGCGGATCTCTACCGCTGGGTAGCAGAGCTAAAAGACTTCCCCTACCCAATAGGCACCACGAGCGATTCAGTGATGGACAGACTGGAAAAGTTGCGTGGCGACATCATCTGGGCGCCAGCCGAGGTTCTGTACGACGAACCCGACAAGCTGGAAGGCGAGAACGAAGACGTCATGGATCATCTGATTGAGCTGGGCCAAAATAAGGAGTCAGAACTCCTGGTCGAGTCCGCCTATGTAATCCCTGGAGCCGACAATGTGGAAAGGGTGCGCCTCAACAAGGAGCGAGGGATACGGCAGCGGCTGCTCACCAACTCACTGGCGACGAATGATGTCGCTGCGGCGCACGCCGGCTATGCGAAATATCGTCGCGATTTGATCAGTAACGGGCTCGAAGTCTACGAGTTGCGAGCGGACGCGGAGTCGGTGAAGAGAAGCTGGTCGCTACTGGCCGGGAGATCGAGGGCGAGCCTGCACACCAAGGCCGGTGTTGTTGACCGGAGAATTGTTGCGATTGGTTCGTTCAACATCGATCCACGCTCTACAGCTCTCAATACCGAGATTGTTATCCTGGTTGATAGCAGCGAACTGGCGGCGCAGGTTATCGACTTCATGGACGACGGTGTTCGGCCCGAAAACAGCTACCGCGTGATGCTTGAGACCGACGCCGAAACAGGCGGCGAACGTCTGGTATGGATTACCGAGACGGATGGCGTGGAATCGCGTTACTACTCGGAACCGGAGGTAGGCCCCTGGCGACGTTTCAGCACCTGGTTGATTGGGCTGCTTCCGATAGAGAAGCACCTGTAGCTAACGTCCGGGTTCGCTTATATTGAGATTTGTTAGAGGACGGGTGTTGACCCAATGCGTAAGCTCAGGATTCCGGTCTGAATGTCTGCAGGTTGGACGGAAACCCCCGGCCGCAAGACACGCTAAACTTTGGGTCGACCGCGGCGTTGCCGTTTAATTCCCACAGCCGGGAAGGATCAAGGATATGAACGATTCGAAACCAACCGAGACAGACCCCGACACGGTCAGCCTCGCCGACGAGAAAGCCGTCAACCGCATCCTGGTGGAAACGGTGTTCGGTTTATGGGGCATCGTCAACAACCTCACCCGCTTGCGCCCCGCGCGGCGCGAACGCTACCGGGTGACCATCTTCGGCTCGGCCCGAACGAATCCTGACCACTGGGTGTATGCCGAGGTCGAGCGCATGGCAAAAGCGCTGGCGGACATGGGCTGCGATATCGTCACCGGCGGTGGTCCGGGCCTGATGCAGGCCGCCAACGAAGGTGCCAAGGCCGCGAATGCCCCGGACCGTGTGCAAAACATGGGTATACGGGTGGAGCTGCCTTTCGAGCAGGAGGTGAACCCGTTCGTGGAACACTCCTTCCTGCATCAGAGCTTCTTCAGCCGCTTGCACCACTTTGTCCTGATTTCGGATGCCTTCATCGTGGCGCCCGGCGGCATCGGCACGGTACTCGAGGCCATGATGATCTGGCAGCTGCTGCAGGTGCGGCACGTGCAGGACACACCGCTGATCTTCGCCGGCCCCATGTGGGGGGAGATGGTCGACTGGGCACGAACCTACATGCTCCGTCCCGGCTTCGAACTGGCAAGCCGTGAGGACATGGAGCTTCCGTTGTGTGTGAATACAGCAGACGAAGCCATTACCGCAATCCGTGAACACCAGGCCCAACGGAAGCTGAAATACGGTAGCGTAACCTGAAGCCGCTGGCGGGCTGGCCGTTTGGCGCGCGTGCGGTGCCACGATGTCGAGCGGCAGTGCGCAGGGCGAAAGGGAGTATACCGTTCCCTGTAAGTGCGCCGATCGACTCCAGCGAACGCGGAAGCACTTGGCGGAGGCAGCAGACGTTTCCGCCAACCGGCAGCCGTAGACCGATTGCGTGGAAACCCCGGCATGTTAAAGCTGCGGGCAGCTGTGTCGGGATTGCGTGACAAGCGCGCTCAGATCGTTCCGCCGCGGTTGATCCGTGCCTGTGCCTGCAGTTCCAGCAGCTCTTCTTCGACGCCCGCTGCGTGGGTGAGTTCCGCGACGTTGTCCTTGGCGAAGAAACCGTCGAAGTCGCCGAAGCGCTGCACGTATTCGATGATCAGCGAGGAGTGTTCCGAGGCACTGGAGAAGATCTGTTTCAGCCCCTGTTCCTTGGAGCCGATCACGTCGAGCAGAAAGTCGCGCCCCTGCGCGGCGATGCGCTTGCACGACGTGTTCGATGTTCTGCACACCGTTGGCTTCGCCGTCGCGCACCGCCAGCGCGATGTGGTGCAGGCGCGGGCCGTAGTTGCGGACGAAGGTCTCGGTGGGCGAGGGCAGTCGCTCCAGGTGGTTGACGAAATAGGGCGTGTTGTTGGCAGTGAACACCTTGGCCGGGCTGCGCAGCTCACGGCGTGGTGCACGCTCTTGGTGACGTTGGTGGAGGAGTTCTGGTCGCGGATGTCGTAGGAGCCCCAGTAGTAGTAGCTGGACAGCGACAGCCACTCGAGTATCGCCACTTCGCGGTTCTGGCTGTAGACACGGGTGGCGAGGTGGTCGATGGGCAGGATCAGGTCATCGATGCCCAGCTGCTTCTGCAGCTCTTTGGCGGCCAGGTAGACCTCCTGGGCATCCGGGGCGGATCTCGCTGATGCCGAGTGCATAGACGCGGATCTGGTCCGGCGGTCGCTCCATGTAGGCGACGATGTTGTGGGTGTAGGGGGAGGGCTTGCTCACCGCCAGGTTGCCGGGCAGTTCCAGCTTGCGGATCTGGTCCTGGGAGAAGAAGCGGAAGCCGCGTTCCTGCTGGCACTCGACCACGCCGTGCAGGTCGGTCGACGCGCAGGATTTCGCCCATGTAACGGCTGTTGGGCTTGCTGGCGCCGATCGGGTAGACCTCGTTCAGGCTGCGGAAGATGCCGCTGGTGCTGCGGGTCCTTTACTTCGCGCACCAGAAAATCGGGCGAGTTCATGTCCACGCGCAGGATGTGTGTCCAGTGGCTTTCGCTCTCCAGCGTGACCAGGTAGTGGTACGGCGTCATCAGCGCACAGTTCGCCGATGTAGCGGATCGAGTGTCCCGGGTCGACCGTGATCATGATGGCATCGATTTCATCGACCATGCCGGTCAGGCCGACGCCGGTCGCGCTCTTCCAGCAGACGCACCAGGTAGTCCTCGAAAAAGGCCGAGTTCTGCTTGTCACCGTGGCGGGGAAACGAAGTCGAAACAGTCATGAAGCAGGCACTTCCGTATCGGCAGCGAAACAGGTCAGCTGGTCCGCAGCAACATCCAGGCCAGCTGTGCTCGGCGCGCAAGCGGCAGCGACTGGTTGTACGACGACAGCCGACAGGTTCCCGTGCGGCGCTGGGGTGACGCTCGCCTGCACCGCAGTGCAGCGGGCGGTGGGCATGGCGGCAGCCACTACTGTTCAAGGTGGTCGTCCGCCTGACACCTGACCTGCACGACTGGTGCGTAGCGACGTGCGAACCCAGTACGTCAACGCGGGCAGGCCGAAATGGTGCGTCCAGTTCCTTCGCGAACGCGGGCGCGCTTCGACTTGGTGCGCGGCTTCCAGGCGCACCGGAACGGAAGCCAGGCAATACAAGGCCTTAGCTGCGCTGCGGCGGTGGACAGAGTCTGCGCCGGATTTGACCGCAGGTACTCTGGTGGAGCCGCAATGGCGCATTCAATGGAACAACTATTCGGCGGGTCGACGCCTACGACGAGTTGATCACGTCTAAAGGACGCGCGCGCACGGTGGCTCGGGGGGTGATCCGCTACCTGGGCTCGCTCGACGATGCGGAGCTGCGCGAGCGTCGTGACGCCGCCGAACTGGCGATGCGCGTCATGGGCATCACCTTCACGGTGTACAGCGAGGAGGGGGGCATAGACCGTACCTGGCCCTTCGATATCATTCCACGCATCATCAGCGCGCGCGAGTGGCGCCGCACCGAGGCAGGTCTCAAACAGCGGGTCATGGCGCTCAATATGTTTATCGCCGACGTCTATGCCGAGCAGCGCATCATCAAAGACAAGGTGTTACCGAAGTGGGTGCTGGCACACTCGGTGAACTTTCGCGCCCAGTGCGTGGGGTGAGGCCGGCGCTCGACACCTGGGCGCATATCTGCGGCAGCGATCTGGTGCGCGACAGCGACGGCACCCTGTATGTTCTGGAGGACAACCTGCGCGTGCCCTCCGGCGTCTCCTACATGCTGGAGAACCGCCTGGTCATGAAGCGGGTGTTTCCCGAGCTGTTCGAGGATTACAGCATTCTGCCGGTGGACGGCTATCCCACCCGCTTGTTCGATACGCTGGCCTCACTGTCGCCGCGCCCGGCGGACTACCCGACGGTGGTGCTGTTGACGCCGGGTATCTACAACTCGGCCTATTTCGAGCATTCCTACCTCGCCCAGCAGATGGGCATCGAGCTGGTCGCGGGCAGCGACCTGGTGGTGCAGGACGATGTGGTCTACCTGCGCACCGTCGGCGGCCGCGAGCGGGTCGACGTCATCTATCGGCGCGTCGACGACCTGTTCCTGGATCCCGAAGGTGTTCCGCTACGATTCGGTGCTCGGCGTTCCCGGCCTGATGCAGGCCTGGCGCAAAGGGCAACGTGGCCATCGCCAATGCCCCCGGCGCGGGGGTCGCCGATGACAAGGTGGTGTACGCCTTCGTGCCCGACATGATCCGCTATTACCTGGACGAGGACCCGATTCTGCCCAATGTGCCCACCTGGCTGTGCGTGGACGACGAAGCAGCGCGAACATGTGCTGGCGAACCTGGACAAGCTGGTGGTCAAACCGGCCAATGAGTCGGGCGGCTACGGCATGCTGATCGGCCCGGCGGCCAGCAAGCAGGGAACGCCAGGCATTCGCCCAGCTGATCAAGAAGGATCCGCGCAATTACATCGCGCAACCGACCCTGTCGCTGTCGACCACGCCGACGCTGTGCGACGGGCGTGTCGAGCCGCGTCATATCGATCTGCGCCCCTTCATCCTGTCCGGGGAAAGCAGCCATGTCACGCGCGGCGGCCTCACCCGGGTGGCGCTGAAGAAGGGCTCGCTGGTGGTGAATTCGTCGCAGGGCGGCGGCAGCAAGGACACCTGGATTGTTGAAAACGGAGCAAACTGACCATGTTGCTATCGAGTGTTGCGGAACGCGTGTACTGGATGTCGCGCTATATCGAAAGGGCGGAAAACACCGCGCGCATTATTCTGGTCAACCATAATCTGTTGCTGGATATGCCGCGCACCATGGAACTCGGCTGGGAACCGCTGGTCGCCATCATGGGTTCCCAGGAAGCATTCTTCGAGAACCTACGACGAGGCCAGCGAACGCAACGTGATCCGGTACCTGGTCTCGGATCCGCGCAACCCCAACAGCTGGTGGCGTGTCTGGCGCAGGCGCGTGAGAACCTGCGCACCACGCGCGCCATTGTGCCGCGGTCGGCCTGGGAGACACTCAATGATACCTATGCCTATGCCAGCGAAAGCAAGGCCGCCGCCACCACGCGGCGCGGGCGCTACGCCTACCTGCGGCATATCATCGACTACTGTCACATGCTGGCCGGCAAGCTGTCCGGCACCATGAGTCATGACCAGACCTATGACTTCCTGCGCATGGGCCGTAACATGGAGCGCGCCGACATGACCACGCGCGTGATCGATGTACGCGGCAGCAACCTGCTGCCCAGCCACAGCGAGGAGCTCAAGCCGTTTGACGACATCCAGTGGAAAAGTGTGCTGGACTCGCTGGCCGCCTACCAGATGTATCGACGCCAGGTGCATGTGCGCGTATTCGGCACAGCGGTGCTGCGCTTTCTGCTCCAGGATGCGGTATTCCCGCGCGCCGTACAGTACACCCTCAGCGAAGTCGAACATTGCCTGCGCAGTCTGCCCGGTAACGAGTCCGCGCTGCGTGTGCTGGGCCGCGCACAGCGCCTGGTGCAGCGCGTGGACGTCTCGGGTATCGTGCACGCCGGGCTCACCGATTTCATCAACGAACTGCAGCTGGTGCACAGCGAACTGCACGATCAGCTGCGCGCCTGCTTTTTCGAAGCTGTGGAGGAACCACCCGAAGCACGCCTGGCGCTGGCCTGAGGGCCGGCATAAGGTTTCCGCACCCGCGGCCCCGGCTCCGTGCCGGCGCTGTAGTGTCGCGTGTTGACCCGCCGCGCCAAGTCCCGCAAGCTTCGCCGTGTCGAAGTTAGCGGATACGCGGGGTGCTTCTGTATGCAAGTCGTTCAGTCCGTTGTTGTTCACCAACAGCCTGCGCCGGGACGGCGGCCATGACGGCGCGCCTGGTGATGGATCCTGAACCGCCGGTGCTGCGTCCCACCGATCTCATCAGGACCGCGGCGAACGTCATCATGAGCGGCCGCTATCGGCGCCTGCCGGTGGTTAGTGCCGATGGTCGCTATCTCGGCATGTTTGGCGTCAACTGCCTGCTCGGGATGGTGCTGCCCAAGGCGATCACGATGGAGGACGGCGGGAATCTGGCGCACATCCCGCGCGACACGCTCTCCGATCTGCACCGGCGCTTCCGAGAGTTCGAGGATGAGCCTATCACCGTGTGCACCATGGAAGAGGCGGTTATCGTGCATCCCGATACGCCGCTGATCCAGACACTTTTCATTCTTTACCAGCACCGCTCCAATCTGCCGGTGGTCGATCCGGACAGCGGCCGGCTCGAGGGTCTTGTCTCGTACTGGGACGTGGGGGCCGCCATTCTGGCTGCGGAGGTTTGAGTGGTAACCCAGAGCGCAGAAGCGGCACAGGTGGTGTTCGGCCTGGACGCGACGTGGTTTGCCGGCACGCTGTTCGTGCTCACCTACCTGCTGATCATGGTGGAGCGCATCAACCGCGCCATCATCGCCCTGCTGGCGGCCGGGCTGATGATCCTCGGCGGGGTGCTCACCCAGGAAGCCGCCGCTCAGGGTATCGATTTCAATACCATCGGCCTGCTCACCGGCATGATGATCATTATCTCCATCACCAAGCAATCCGGAGTGTTCCAGTTCCTGGCTATCTGGTCGGCGAAAAAGGTCCGGGCCAATCCCTGGGGCGTGCTGGTGATGCTGGCACTGGTGACTGCAGCGCTGTCGGCAGTGCTGGACAACGTGACCACGGTGTTGCTGATTGCGCCAGTGACGCTGCTGATCACCGAAGAGCTGAGGGTGAGTGCCTATCCTTACCTGTTTGCCGAGATCTTTGCCTCCAACATCGGCGGTACCGCGACCCTGATCGGGGATCCGCCCAACATCATGATCGGCTCGGCGGTCGGGCTCACTTTCAACGATTTTCTGCTCAACCTGGGACCGGTGGTGGCGCTTATTCTGCCGGTCATGCTGATCCCGATCTATATGATCTGGGGCCGCGGTCTGAAGACCACGGTCGAGAACCGTCGCCGCGTGATGGACATTCCCGCGGCGGAGGCGATCACCGACCGGCGCCTGCTGTGGCAGTCGCTGCTGGTGCTGGCACTGGTGGTGACCGGCTTCGTGCTGGCACACCAGATCGACAAACAGCCGGCCACCATTGCCATGTCCGGCGCCGCGCTGCTGATGCTGCTGCAGAATCTGCCGCACCACATCACCGAGCAGTCGCACAAGGTCCACAGCACCTGCGGTGAAATAGAGTGGATCACGATTTTCTTTTTCATCGGCCTGTTCGTGGTGGTGTACGGGGTGGAATCCACCGGTCTGCTGGAAGCGCTTGCGCACCGGGTGCTGGAACTCACCGGTGGCGATCCGACAGTGACGGCCATTTCCGTTATCTGGGTGTCGGCTATCGCCTCGGCCATTGTCGACAATATCCCCTTCGTGGCGACCATGATTCCGCTGATCGAGAGCATGGGGCCAGCGCTGGGCGGTGCCGACCAGCTGATGCCTTTGTGGTGGTCGCTGGCTCTGGGGTCCTGCCTGGGTGGCAACGGCAGCCTGATCGGCGCCAGTGCCAACCTGATCGTGGCCGGCATCGCCGAGCGTGCCGGTCAGCCGATCCGCTTCCTGCCATTCATGCTGATGGCCTTCCCGCTGATGCTGCTGTCAATCGCGGTCGCCAGCCTTTACGTTTATCTGCGCTATCTCTGATTGGCCGTGCCGCGCTCGGCCGGCATCCTGAGGTAATTGCCGAACTCGCCCAGCAGGTACACGTCATCGCCGTACTCGACGAAGGCGCTGGTGGCGAGCGGCTGGTCGGCGCGGCGGTACAACCGGGCGCTGACCGGCAGCAGCGGGTGTTGCTGACCCTGGGCGGTGCGCAGCAGCAAACCGCCATCGGAAAGCTCGACCTCGAGGTGGTCGCGTTCCAGCCCGGATGCGGCGGCGGCCGGAAAACGCCAGGTCAGCGCCCGATAGCGCCCCTTCAGGCGCTGCAGCTGTGCCGTGTCGACGTCGGCGACCGGCGGTAGCACCGGCGTTTCGCCCTCGACCAGGTAGTCCTCGATGCGCAGCCGCAGCTCCGCCAGCGCCGCCGGCTGACGGGCATTGATCACCACCAGGTAGCCGAGTCCCAGCGCGTGGCTGTAGGCGTAGCGCGACAGCTGGCCGCCGGCCGCGCCCTCCTGGCCGTGCAACACAAAGCCCCGGTGCAGCGACTGATCATTGCCCAGCCCATATCCGTATTCCAGTCCCTGCACCGCGGCGAGTGTGGTGCGCGGGCTCTCCATGCGCTGCATGGCGGCGCCGGTCAGCAACACGCGATCACCTGACTTGCCGCGCGCCAGCAGCAGCTGCAAGAACGCAGCCATTTCGCGTGGGCTGGCAATCACAGTGCGCGACGGCTGGGAGTCGATAAGCGTCCTGCCGTCGGCGTCATAGCCGCTGGCGAGCTGCGCCTCTGCCAGCGGGGTCGGTGAGACACGGGCCTGTTGCATGCCGAGCGGTGCGAACAGGCGCCGCCGCACGAAGGCCGCGTAGGGTTCATCGATGACCGCCTGCAGTGCGGTCATCGCCAGTCCGGCGCCGGCGCCGGAAGGGGAGGCATACAGCCCGGGTGGCCACTGGCAGCGCCGGGGTGAATCCCCGCTCTCGCCGGGCGGCGTGTCCAGCAGGCCCGCGGTCTGTTCCAGCAGGTGCGCGATGCGCACCGGGTGCGTTTCCTCCCATGGGTTCTGCAGCCCGGTGTCGGGCGCCAGCACCTGCAGGCGGTCGTCAAGCGACAGCCGACCGCGTTCCGCCGCCATCAGCACCGCCAGTGCCGTCACGGTTCTGGACACCGCATCGACCTGATACAGAGTGTCGGGTGTAGCCGGCTGACGCGTTGCGAGGTCGGCGTAGCCGATGCCCCCGCTCCAAATGAGCGCCTCGGAAGACACCAGGGTCAGCGCGACGCCCGGAATCCGATAGTCGCGGCGGATGGCGTTAATGTCCTGGAGCAGTTCCCTGAGCTCGGGCGTCGTGTCGGCGTGCACGCCGGCGCGCGGTGTCAGCGCCAGCAGCAGGAACAGACGACAGAGGTAAATCTTCAGTCGAAACATGCTTGGTTGGGGCGCCAGCCAATGTGCAGGTGCCCCCTTTTTTCCTTGGTTTTGTATGCAAAAGCATAGCGGAATCTGTCCCGGTCTGCGGCGGTAAGCGTTGTCACATCGAGGACGCAGAGGACGCAGAGGTATGAAAGGGCAAAAATACGGGTTGCTCAGCGCTCTCTGCGTTTCCGGTGTGAATAAGCATTGAATAACGTGCTCGGGCCGGCGGGGTTGGGTGTTTTCACATCGAGAACGCAGAGGTATAAAAACGCGAAATACGAACTTCTCCGCGCCCTCTGCGTCCTCGATGTGAATACTGAATGAGCGTCCCCGACAGGGGCAGCCGGGATCAGGCGTTGCCGGCGCCCAGCACGGCAGCTTTGCGGTTGCGGGCGAAGTCGAGCATGCGCTGGGTCGACCTGAGCGCCTTGATGCGCACCGCTTCGTCGACGTGGATCTCGTTTGCGCCGGTTTCCAGCACTGCGGCCAGGTTGCGCAGCTCGTTCATGGCCATCCAGGGGCAGTGCGCGCAGGATTCGCAGGTGGCTCCGACCCCGGCCGTGGGCGCCTCGATGAAGGTCTTGTCGGGTGCGGCCTGGCGCATCTTGTAGAGAATCCCGTTGTCGGTGGCGACAATGAATTCCCTGTTGGGCATTTCGGTGGCCGCCCTGATGATCTGGGTGGTGGAGCCAACCCGGTCGGCGAGCTCGATGACCGCCTCGGGTGATTCCGGGTGTACCAGTACTGCGGCATCCGGGTGCTGCTGCATCAGGCTCTTCAGCGCTTCGGCCTTGAACGCCTCGTGCACGATGCAGGACGCCTGCCACAGCAGCATGTCGGCTCCGGTCTGCTCCTGGATGTATTCGCCGAGGTGCCGGTCCGGCGCCCACAGTATCTTTTCGCCCTGCTCGTGCAGGTGCCGCACCAGGTCTACGGCGATGGACGAAGTCACCACCCAGTCGGCGCGCGCTTTCACTTCTGCGCTGGTGTTGGCATACACCACCACCGTGCGCTCCGGGTTGGCATCGCAGTAGGGCACGAACAGCTCGGCCGGACAGCCGAGATCCAGCGAGCACTCGGCCTGCAGGGTCGGCATCAGCACGCGCTTCTCGGGGTTGAGGATCTTGGCGGTTTCGCCCATGAACCGTACCCCGGCGACCACCAGGGTAGTGGCCGGGTGCTCGTTGCCGAAACGCGCCATGTCGAGCGAGTCGGATACGTAGCCGCCCGTTTCATCGGCGATCATCTGCAGATCGGAGTCGGTGTAGTAGTGCGCCACCAGCACCGCATCCTTTTCTTTCAGCAGGCGCTTGATGCGGGCGATCAGCTCAACGCGCTCTCCGGGCGCGTAGTCGGGGCGCGCTATACTGCCCGGAAGCGGCATCTGCAGGTCGCGGGTGGGGGGAACAATAGGCGCTAAGCTGGCCTCACGCATGCTCAGACTCCTGTTACCAATCAGATATAACATGCGGTTTTGAACCCGGATTTTCAACTCCCCGAAAGGGGTGCATGGTGCTGTCCGGATAGTGCCGTGACGAACGGGGTACGAGTTAAAGTTAACTATTACAAAAAATACATAATGATATGGTTTATAAAACAAAAAATATAGGGTGATGAGGAGTGGCTGTGCTGTTGGCGGCGGTTGTGGCCCTGCCTGCACCGGGCAGCGCGTGGTGCGAGGCCGGCGCCTGTGAAGTGCAGTCGCACCGGAGTGATCAACGCCCATCGGGGATGCCAGCGGCGTGGTGCATTGCGCGCTGAACAGCCATCCTTTGTGCTCTCGCAGGTCCCGCATGCGCGAACCGCCAGGCAGTCAAGCGCAACGGGCTGAAGCTACCTCGGCGTTCATGCGGTTTAGTTGCTGGCAGGTTCGAATCTGGTGACAATGCCGGGCAACCCGTCTGTAAGGTAAGGATCCGCCTCGTGATCAAACGTCTCGTTTTCGTCATCCTGCTGCTGATCGTCATGTTCGGCGGCATTTTCGGCTGGAAGTATTTCGCCGGACAGAAAATGGCGGCCATGATGGCGGCGCCACCGCCGCCGGCGACCATCGCCTCTGCCGAAGTGCAGGTGGAGAGCTGGCAGCCGTTCCTGTATTCGGTCGGCAGCGTGGTGGCCACCCAGGGCGTGTTCGTGACCACCGAGGTGCCCGGCCAGGTGGAGAAAATCCTGTTCGAGTCCGGCCACCAGGTTGCGGCGGGCGACGTGATCCTGCAGCTCGACGATAGTGTCGATGAAGCCGATCTGGAAGGTCTGGTTGCGCAGCTCAACCTGGCGCGCCTGCAGTTCGAGCGTGCCCGCAAGCTGGTCAAGGAACGCTCGGTGTCGCAGTCCGAGTACGATCAGTCGCGTGCCCAGCTCGACAGCGCCGAGGCCACGGTCGCTTCCAAGCGCGCTGTCATCGCCAAGAAGAAAATACGCGCGCCGTTCAGCGGTTCACTCGGCATCCGCGAAGTGGATGTCGGCGCGTACCTGTCGCCCGGGGCCCGCATCGTGCCGCTGCAGGCGCTCGACCCGGTGTACGTCGACTACACCCTGCCGGAACGCCATTTCGACCAGCTGGCAGTGGGGCAGGGGGTACGCGTCGAAGTGCAGGCCTACCCGGAACGGGTGTTCGAGGGGAGCATCAGTGCCATCAATCCGGGCATCGATCCCGGTACCCGCAGCGTGCGCCTGCGTGCCACCCTCGACAACCCGGAGCAGCTGCTGCGCCCCGGCATGTTCGCCGAGGTGCGCACTGTTCTGCCGGCACGCGATGACATTCTCACCCTGCCGCGCACCGCGGTCACCTACAACCCTTACGGCGAGTCGGTGTTCGTTATCGTCGAGCAGGACGGCCAGCAGGTGGTCCAGAACCGCCGCATCAGGACCGGCGAGGTGCGCGAAGGGCGCGTCGAAATCATCGCTGGCCTGCAGGCCGGCGAGCAGGTGGTGTCGGCCGGCCAGGTCAAGCTGCGCAATGGCCAGGCGGTCAACATCGACAACAGCGTGACTCTGGACGGTAAGGCCGGCGGCGGATGAAATTCACCGATCTGTTCGTGCACCGGCCAGTGCTGGCCAGCGTGATCAGCCTGCTGATCCTGCTGGTGGGCCTGCGCGCCATCGGCTCGCTGGAGGTGCGCCAGTACCCGGAGACCAGGGACACGGTGGTGACCGTCACCACGTCCTATCCGGGTGCCAACAGTGAGCTGGTCAAGGGCTTCATCACCACGCCACTGCAGCAGGCCATCGCCGAGGCCAACGGCATCGACTACCTGTTTTCGCGCTCCACCCAGGGGCTGTCCACCATCGAAGCCCACATGGAGCTCAACTACGACCCCAACGCCGCGGTGGCCGAGATCCAGGCCAAGGTCGCCAGCCAGCGCAATGTGCTCCCGGAGGAGTCCGACGACCCGGTCATCGACGCCACCACCGGCGGATCGCACCGCGCTGATGTACATGGCGTTCTACAGCGACAGCATGCAGCCCTCGCAGATCACCGATTACCTGTTGCGCGTGGTACAGCCGCAGCTGCAGGCGGTGCCCGGTGTCGCCAAGGCGGAACTGATCGGCAACAAGATCTTCGCCATGCGCATCTGGCTCGACCCGCAGCGCATGGCGGCGCTGGGAGTGACCGCCCAGGAGGTGCGCGACGTGCTGCGCGCCAACAACTACCTGGCCGGCGTGGGGCAGGCCAAAGGCGTGTATACCGCCATCAACCTCACCGCCACCACCGACCTGGCCAGCGACACCGATTTCCGCCGCCTGGTGGTGCGCGCCAGCAACGGCACGCTGGTGCGCCTGGAGGACGTCGCCACGCATCGAACTGGGTGCCGAGGACTACGATTCCACCAGCTGGTACAAGGGCAAGCCGGCCATCTTCATCGGTGTGGAGCAGGCGCCGGGCGCCAACCCGCTGACCGTGGCGCAGCGGGTGCGCGACCTGATGCCGGAGCTGCGCAAGCAGTTGCCCGAGGGGCTCGACGGTCACATTCCCTACGACGCCAGTGTGTTTATCGAGGACTCCATCAACGAGGTGTTCAAGACCCTGGTCGAGGCCGTGGCCATTGTGCTGGTGGTCATCTACCTGTCGCTGGGTTCAATGCGTGCCGCGATCGTGCCGGCGGTGGCGGTGCCGCTGTCGCTGGTCGGCGCTGCCTTCCTGATGCTGCTGATGGGCTTTTCGGTCAACCTGCTGACCCTGCTGGCCATGGTGCTGGCCATCGGCCTGGTGGTGGACGACGCCATCATCGTGGTGGAGAACGTGCACCGGCATATCGAGCAGGGCGAGTCGCGCTTCGACGCCGCCCTGGTCGGTGCGCGCGAGCTGGCGCTGCCCATCATCGCCATGACCACCACCCTGGTGGCGGTGTACGTGCCCATCGGTTTCATGGGCGGGCTGGTGGGCACGCTGTTCACCGAGTTCGCCTTTGCCCTGGCCGGCGCGGTGCTGGTTTCAGGTGTGGTGGCACTGACCCTGTCGCCCATGTTGTCGTCGAAAGTGCTCAAGCCCTACGGCAAGCAGGGGCGCTTCGAGGAATGGGTGGAGCACTGGTTCGGCCGCCTGGCGGACCGCTACCGGAGATTCCTGCACGGCGCGCTGGAATACCTGCCGGTGACCATGGTGTTCGCCGTCACTGTGCTGGTGTCGATCGTCTTCATGTTCATCACCAGCAAGAACGAACTGGCGCCGGTGGAGGACCAGAGTATTCTGTTTTTCCAGGCCACCGCCCCGCAGACCGCCACCATCGAATACAACGAAGCCTATACGCGCCAGATTGTGGAGGCCTTCGAAAGCGTGCCCGAATACCACGAGAGTTTTTTCCTGCTCGGGCGCGGCGAGCCGACCACCACCTTCGGCGGTTTCAAGATGCAGCCGCCGTCGCTCAGGCCGCGCTCGCAGATGGAGGTGCAGCCCGAGGTGCAGAACAAGCTGCAGCAGATCGCAGGTTTCCAGATCGCGGTGTTTCCGCGTCCCAGCCTGCCCGGGTCCGGGGGCGGTGTGCCGGTGCAGTTCGTGATCAAGAGCGAAGGCGGCTACGAAGAGCTCGACCAGGTGGCTGACCAGCTGGTCGGGCGCGCCATGGGCAGCGGCCGGTTCATGTTCCTGATGAAAGAGCTGCAGTACTCGCGTCCGCGCGCCACGGTGGTGATCGACCGCGACCGCGCCGGCGATCTCGGCATCAGCATGCAGGACATCGGCCGCAATCTGGGCACGCTGCTCGGCGGCAACGACGTCAACCGCTTCAGCCTGGAAGGACGCAGCTACAAGGTCATTCCCCAGGTGGCGCGCGAGTTCCGCCTGCAGCCGGACATGCTCAAGGACTACTACATCCGTCCCGCCTCCGGTGAGCTGGTCAACCTGGCGGCGGGCGTGTCGAGCACCGACCTGGCGCGCGATCTGGACGCGGCGCCGCTGGTGCCGCTGGATGCTTTCATTCATCTGGAGGAACATGTCGAGCCCAACCAGCGCACCCAGTTCCAGCAGCTCAACTCGCTCACCGTGCAGGGCGTGATGGCGCCGGGCGTGCCGCTCGGTGATGCGCTGGAGTATCTGGAAGGCGGTGGCGCGGGAGATCTTTCCGCGCGGTTTCAGCTGGGACTATGCGGGCGGCTCGCGCCAGTATGCGCAGCAGGGCAGCGCCCTGATCGTCACTTTCTTCCTGTCCATTCTGGTGATCTACCTGGTGCTGGCCGCGCAGTTCGAGAGCTGGCGCGATCCGGTGATCATCCTGGTGTCGGTGCCCATGTCCATCGCCGGGGCGCTGGCCTTCATCACCCTGGGGTTCGCCACCATCAACATCTATACCCAGGTGGGGCTGATCACGCTGATCGGTCTGATCGCCAAGAACGGTATCCTGATTGTCGAGTTTGCCAACCAGCTGCAGATTCACGAAGGGCTGAGCAAGCGTGCCGCGGTGGAGCGTGCAGCAGCGATTCGCCTGCGGCCCATTCTGATGACGACCGTATCCATGATTGTCGCCATGGTGCCGCTGCTCACCGCCAGCGGCCCGGGCGCCGTGAGCCGTTTTCACATCGGCCTGACCATCGCCACCGGTCTGGGCATCGGCACCCTGTTTACGTTGTTCGTGGTGCCGGCGGTGTATCTGCTGATGGCGCGCGAGCACGGTCGCGACAGCGCGCCGCAGTCGGCGCCGGCCGGCTGAACGGAACACTGCGCGTTGCGACCGGGCGTCAGCGTTCGTCCACCGTCACAATCCCAGCTCTTTAAGCCAGATCAGGATCCGATCTGCTACCGCCTGCCATCCAGCCTCCAACATCATGTCATGTGCCATACCCGGTAACACCTCTGCCTGTGTCCGGTAAGCGCGCGCCGTCGCCTCGACTTCGCCGGGCGTGATGAGACGGTCATCAGCCGCCCCCAACACGAGTATCGGCACTCTCACCCGCTCAGGCCGCGGCAAGTCCAGGCCCATCATGTCCAGGTATGCCCGGTACGACTCATCCTGCAGCCGCGAGCAATAGGCTCTCACCTTGTCCTCCGGCATGCCGGGCGAAAATAGATACTCCCGCGCCAATTGCGGCGTACTGAACAGGGGTATCATGCTCATAGCGAGGTTGGCTTTCATGAACAGCAGCGGGTGCCCAACGCTGATCCGCAGAGTCGCCGGACCCACGCCCCCAGGGGGTACAGATGCCAATAGCACCGCGGCTGGCGTAGCATTCGATTCCAGGTACTTCTGGACGACCATGCCGCCCATTGAATGGCCAACCAGCACCGGCGGCCTCTCCATCTGACCTGCCACCTGGGCCACGTCAGACACGTATTCGCTCAGCGCTGTCCAGCGCAGCCGTTCTCGCCCCTCGCTGCCGCCATGGCCACGCAAGCTCAAAGCATGAGCTGCATATCGGTGTCGGGCGAAATAGGGCAGGAAGTGTTCTGCCCAACACCATGCGGCATGCGACATACCATGCACGAACAGGATTGGCGTGGAGCGCGCGTCATATTGTGGTTCTTCCTTGATGGTCTCCAGCCTCACCACACCCGGCCCCTGTCTACAATTCCTTCAGCGTCGCGTTCAAGGTTAAAGGTCTGAGATCGGCCGGCACCCTGCCGTTCTGAGTATGCTCAAAGTCGTTTGTTGTGGAGCTCCGCAACGGGGATAACCGGCGGCAAGAAGACATTCCTTGCCATCGGGTAAAGGTCTCAGTAGCAGCAAGAACTCGCCGTTTCCATCAGGCGATCTGTGCTACTGAGAACGGCGACGCGCCGCCGCTGAACGGTTCAAACGCAGCAGACGGCAAACGCGTGAAGAGCGGCGATCCAGGATCGACCCCGTCGCTGTCCTTCCACCAGGAGGTGGTGCCCTCCATCCAGTCGGCAGGTTTGAACTCGAAGGTGCCAACGGCACCAGGCATCCCTTTGGCACCGGACGACGGCTCGCCGGATGCGCTGACCAAAGTGGTCGACATCATAGAAGCCATGCCGAGAGCAAGTGCAAGCGTGAAAAATGCGCGACATAAACGACTCCTGAAATTCGATCAGTTGCTTTTGGGAAGCCAAACGCTACTCCCTCAGATCATTACAGGCAACACGACTGGCGGCGGGGTCCTTCCTTTTGCACGTGCAAGGCAACACAGTGACCGGCAGCCGCTCCATACCCGACATTCGTAACTTCCCGTTGTCTGTCCTCGGTGTGCGAGCGGGTACGCAAAGGGCGCCCGAGGGCACGAATCAGAGACCGGTCGGAGGTTTCCTCGCCTTATGAGTCTGTTTTGGGCATCGCTTCGGTCAGCTCGAGCTGCGCGGGGTCGCTGCGATTTCGCCGCACCGGTTTGAGACAGGTTATGATAGGTTTCGATTAATCGGGGTTTGCCGGGTTTTGGGGTCTCATGCAGGTAAATAAGGACACAGATGTCGCCGCCAGCCTGGGGCTGGGGCAGAGCGGCTCGCGCGCCGGCAGGCCGGGGCGCTGGCTGGTCGCGTCGATCGTGGTTATCTCTGTGGCGGGCGCGGTGCTGCTGTGGCTGAGGCTGGATAACCACAGCGCAACGCGATACAGGACGGCGGTGCTGCAGCGCGGCGATCTGACCGTGACGGTCACCGCGACCGGCTCGGTGCAGCCCACCAATGAAGTGGAAATTTCCAGCGAGCTGTCGGGCATCATTCGCACCGTCAAGGCCGACTACAACGACCGGGTGAAAGTGGGGCAGGTGCTCGCCGAGCTCGACACCGACAAGCTGAAGGCCGAAGTCGCGCACTCGCGTGCCACGCTGCTGGCCCGCCAGGCCAGTGTGCAGGAAGCCGAGGCGCGGGTGACGGAAAAGCAGAGCGAGTACGAGCGCATCAAGCGCCTGCAGGCCAAGAACTTTTCATCACAGGCCGATCTCGATACCGCCAGGGCGGCTTACCAGACCGCCCTGGCGGCGCTCGCCAGCGCCCGCGCCGAGGTCGAGGTGGCCCAGGCCAATCTGGATGTCGACGAGACCAACCTGAAGAAAGCCTGCATCTGTTCACCCATCGACGGAGTCGTGCTCAGCCGGGACGTGGAACCCGGTCAGACCGTGGCTTCGTCACTGCAGGCGCCGGTGCTGTTCAGGCTCGCCGAAGACCTGGCCGAGATGACCCTGGAGGTCGATATCGACGAGGCCGACATGGGCAGGGTCAGGGAAGGGCAGCAGGCGGTCTTTACGGTGGAGGCCTTCCCGGAGCGCGACATGCCGGCCACCATAACAGAGCTGCGCTTCGCGCCCGAGACGGTGGAGGGCGTTGTCACCTACAAGGCGGTGCTGGCGATCGATAATTCCGAGCTGCTGCTGCGGCCCGGCATGACGGCGACCGCCGAGATCACGGTGCAGCAACTCCAGGACGTGTTGCTGGTTCCCAACGCTGCACTGCGTTTCGTGCCGCCCGCGGGCGAGAGCGAGCCCGAACCGGGCAGCATACTGAGGAAGCTGTTTCCGCACCGCCCGCAGCGGGTGCGCACCCCCAACGTCGGCAGTGGCGGTGAGCGGCAGCTGTGGCTGTTGCACGACGGCACGCCGGTCGCCGTCGCGGTCAGCACCGGCGCCAGCGATGGCTCCGTGACCGAGATCCTGGCGGGTGACCTGTCCGCCGGGGACGCGGTCATCGTCGATACCATCGCGCCGCGCAAGTGAGCGGTCGCCCGGCCGTGACCTCCACTGCAGCACAGCCGTCCGAGGCGCTTATCGCCTTCCAGGCCGTACGCAAGACCTACGGCAGCGGGCAGGCGGCGGTGCACGCGCTGGCCGGTATCGATATGCGCATCGATGCCGGGGAGTTCGTGGCCATCATGGGCCCGAGCGGCTCGGGCAAATCCACCGCCATGAATATACTGGGTTGCCTCGATACCCCCAGCCAGGGACAGTACCGGTTCCGGGGCGTCGATGTCGGACAGCTTGACCGCGACCAGCGGGCGCTGCTGCGGCGCAATTTCCTCGGCTTCGTATTCCAGGGTTATAACCTGCTGGCGCGTAACAGCGCGGTGGATAACGTCGAGCTGCCGCTGATCTATCGCGGCATGGCGCCGGCGCCGCGGCGCGCGCAGGCGCTGGCGGCGCTGCAAAAGGTGGGCCTGGAAGACTGGGCCGAGCACCTGCCCTCGGAACTGTCCGGGGGGCAACAGCAACGGGTCGCCATTGCGCGCGCCATGGTGACCGGCCCTGCCGTCCTGCTGGCCGACGAACCGACCGGCAACCTGGACATGGCGCGCAGTCACGAAATCATGCAGCTGATCTCGGCCCTCAACAGCGAGGAAGGGATCACTGTGATCATGGTGACCCACGAGTCGGACATGGCGGCCTACGCCCGGCGCATTATTCATTTTCTGGACGGCCGGATTCAGTCCGACGGCCACAGTATGGAGACCGGCTGATGTTCCGCGAAACCCTCAAGCTGGCTCTGCAGTCGATACGCATCAATCCGCTGCGGTCGTTTCTGACGGTGCTCGGCATCGTCATCGGGGTAGGTGCCGTGATCGCCATGGTGACCCTGGGCAGCGGCAC
This sequence comes from uncultured Gammaproteobacteria bacterium, assembly GCA_963695455.1. Lineage (GTDB taxonomy): Bacteria > Pseudomonadota > Gammaproteobacteria > DSM-19610 > DSM-19610 > Thiogranum. The sequence continues at coordinate 203,866 of CAVOGN010000008.1, forward strand.
CACCGCCCAGGTGACAGCCGATGTCGCGAAGCTGGGCACCAACCTGCTGGTGCTGCGCCCCGGTCAGGCACGGCGCGGCCCCGGCGGCGTGCGGGAAACGGCTGCCGCCTTCGATCTCAAGGATGTCACGGCGATCGAGCAGCAGATCGACGGGGTGCGCATGGTGGCCCCGACCGCCCAGCACAACGCCAAGGCGATCTACGGCAACAGCAACTGGTCGACCACGGTGATCGGCACCGACAACCGTTACCTCGGTACCCGTGACTGGAGCCTGGCCAGCGGCCGAGCCTTTTACGAGGGCGAATTGCGCGCCGGCCAGATGGTCTGTCTGATCGGGGAGACAGTGCGCAAGAATCTGTTCGGGCGCAGCGCGCCGGTGGGCGAGGTGATGCGCCTGGACAAACTGTCCTGCCGTATCATTGGCCTGCTGCGCGCCAAGGGCGTGTCGAGCTTCGGCATGGACCAGGACGACCTGGTGCTGATTCCATTGCGGGCCCTGCAACGGCGCATCGCCGGTAACCCGGACACCACGGCCATTTACATCGCGGTGCGGGACGGTGTCGGCACCGAAAAAGTGCAGCGCGATATCGAGCTGCTGATGCGCGAGCGCCGCCAGATCTCACCCGGCGAGGACGACGACTTCAACGTGCTGGATATGAAGGAGATCACCTCCATGCTGACCGGCATCACCGGCGTGCTGACCGGGCTGCTGGGCGCGGTGGCGGCGGTCAGCCTGCTGGTGGGCGGTATCGGCATCATGAACATCATGCTGGTGTCGGTGACCGAGCGCACGCGCGAAATCGGCATCCGGCTGGCCATCGGTGCCCTGGAGCGGCAGGTGCTGATGCAGTTCCTGATCGAGGCTGTGGTGCTGTCGCTGTTCGGCGGGCTCATCGGTATCGTGCTCGGCCTGGGTTTTGCGGCCGTCGCGGTGCACTTCCTGCAGGTGCCGTTCGTATTCGATCCGGGCATCGTGGTGGTGGCGTTCCTGTTTGCCGCTGCAGTCGGTGTGGTGTTCGGCTATTTTCCGGCCCGTCGCGCGGCGCGCCTGGATCCGATCGAGGCGTTGCGTCATGAGTGAAGCCGCTGGCGCGGGAAACCGGGGAGTTGCGTTGTCATGCGGCTGATGCGGTTGCAGCGTCTTTACAGCCTGCTGCTGGCCCTGTTGGCTGTCTTGCCCGGCTGTGCACCGCGCCTGGGTGACTCGGAGGCGGCGCAGGCACTGGAGGATATCATTGCCGAGGGCCGCGACAGCCGGCTCAAGGCCCGCACGCCGGCGCCGCTGCGCAGCGCCGTCGACTACGAGATCCAGGGACGTCGCTACAGCGCCGACCTGTACTTGCCGGGCGAGCCGGTACGGGCCGGCATCGTGCTGGTACCCGGGGTAGTGGCGGCCGGCAAGGACGACGCGCGCCTGGTGGTGCTGGCCACCACCCTGGCGCGACTGCAGTTCGCGGTGCTGGTGCCGGACCTGCGCGGCCTGCGCAAGTACCGGGTGCGCGCCGCCAACGTACGTGAGGTGGCAGACGCATTCCACTACCTGGTGGCGCGCGGCGAGCTGGCGCCGCAGGGCCGCGCCGGAATCGCCGGTTTCAGCTACGGCGCCGGCCCGGTTCTGCTGGCCGCCCTGGAACCCGACATCCGGGAACAGGTGCGCTTCGTGCTGACGCTGGGCGGCTACTACGACCTGCGCAGCATCGTCGGCTACTTCACCACCGGCTATTACCGCGAGCCGGGCGGCAGGCGCTGGCGCTACCAGCGACCCAATCCCTATATCAAATGGGTGTTCAGCCTGTCGAACGCCGACTTGCTGCAAAGCGCCGAAGACCGCGCCCTGCTGCAGACCCTGGCGGACCGGGCCAGAAGCGGTGCCGGCTCCGGCGCAGTGCCGCTCGAAGCGCTGCAGCCCGACGCCCGGGCGCTGCACGCGCTGCTCTCCAACGAGGACCCGGAGCGCGTAGCGGCGCTCATCGAGCGGCTTTCACCGCGCATCCGCGCCGAACTGCACGGCATCGATCCTGCCTCTCAGGATCTGTCGCAGCTGCGCGCCCACGCGATTCTGGTACACGGGCGCGGCGATACCATGATTCCCTATACCGAAAGTGTCGCGCTGGCAGGGGCGTTGCCTGCCGAGCAGGTGCAGCTGTTTCTGATCGAAGGCTTCGCCCACGTCGACGTGCAGCCGCAGCGCGGCGATATCCCGCAGCTGCTGGCGGCGATGCAGGCGCTGCTGGCGCAGCGTGCACCCGCCGTTTCCGAACAGGATTCTGCCGAACACTGGTAGGTTGGGCTGAGCGTGCGAAGCCCAACGGAACGATGCGTTGGGCATCAATTTCGTTCAGTTCAACCTGCGCTGCTGTCCACCGGGTTGGACATTCACCTGCTGCGCCTTGCGGGCGTTTCCGGTAGATTGAGAGTTTTCTGCCAGGCCCAGAGGAAACCGCGCCATGACCGACTCATCCGATAGCACTCCGTTCAAGAACCAGCGCGGCCGCCTGATTGTGCGCAACGCGACCACCAGGGATGTTCCGGCCATCGCCGATCTCAGCGCCCGTGCCTACGCAGGCACCGGCATGCACGGTTACTCGGAAGGCGCGCTCACTGGCCAGATCAACAATTTCCCGCAGGGCCAGTTCGTCGCCACCGTAGAGGACAAGGTGGTGGGTTACTGCGCCACCTTCCGCATCGCCGGCGAGGTGGCGCTGAAACCGCACACCTGGGAGTCGATCACCGGCAGCGGCTATGCTTCGCGTCACGATCCGCAGGGCGACTGGCTGTACGGCATGGAAGTGTGCGTGGACCCGGATTACCGCGGCTATCGCATCGGGCAGCGGCTCTACAACGAACGCAAGAAACTGTGCCAGGCGCTGGGCCTCAAGGGCATCGTGTTCTCCGGGCGCCTGCCGACGCTGGCCAAACGCATCAAGCGCTTCGCCAGCGTGGAGGAGTATGTCGAGCAGATCAAGCAGAAGAAGCAGCGCGATCCGGTGCTGTCGTTTCAGCTGCACAACGGCTTCGAGGTGATCGGCATTATTCCTGGCTACCTCAATATCGACCGTGCATCGCTGGGCTACGGTATCCACCTGGTGTGGCGCAACCCGAAGGTGTCCGAGGAGCCGGCCGGGGAGCGCGAGAAACGCTATGGCGGGCGCCTGCCGGACACGGTGCGCGTCGGTACGGTACAGTACATGCAGCGCCGGGTGCGCTCGTTCGAGGAGTTCCTGGGTTTCATCGAGTATTTTGTCGACGTGGTGGCCGATTACAAGGGCGACTTCGTGGTGTTCCCGGAGCTGTTCGCGCTGCAGGTGCTGTCCATCGAGGACCAGGAGCTGACGCCCTCTGAGTCCATCGAGGCACTGACCAAGTACACGCCGCGCTTCCGCGAGGCGCTGCGCGACATGGCGCTGCGTTACAACATCAATATCATCGGCGGCTCACACCCCACGCGCATGGAAAACGGGCGGGTCGAAAACATCGCCTACGTGTTCCTGCGCGACGGCCAGGTCCACGAGCAGCCGAAAATCCATCCCACCCCCAACGAGTCCTACTGGTGGAATATCGAGGGCGGCAACGTGCTGAACGCCATCGAGACCGATTGCGGTCCGATCGGCGTGCTGATCTGCTACGATGCGGAGTTCCCGGAGCTGGCGCGCCATCTGGCCGACCAGGGCGCGCAGATCCTGTTCGTGCCCTTCTGCACCGACGAGCGCCAGAGCTACCTGCGGGTGCGCTATTGCGCCCAGGCACGCGCGGTGGAGAACCAGTTTTACGTGGTGCTGTCGGGCAATGTCGGCAACCTGCCCAATGTGCACAACATGGATATCCAGTACGCGCAGAGCTGTATCCTGACACCGTGCGATTTTCCCTTCGCACGCGACGGCGTGGCGGCCGACACCACGCCCAATGTGGAAACCGTGGCGATCGCCGACCTGCGCCCCGACACGCTGATGATGGCGCGCAACAGCGGCACGGTGCAGAACCTGCGCGACCGCCGCCACGACCTGTACAGTGTCTACTGGCGCGGGCGCTGAGGGACGGGTTAGCGGTTGGGCTTCACCGCGAAGGACGCGAAGGACGCGAAGGTCAGAAAATAATTGCAGGTGAATAAGGTTGCAGCGTTGGTCTGAACTGCGCGGAACTGCGTATCGTCCCTGATTAAGTTGTCACGAAGAAATAATCAGTGTTTGTTACTTCGCGCCCTTCGCGCCCTTCGCGCCCTTCGCGCCCTTCGCGTCCTTAGCGGTTAATTCGTAACTAATCCGGTGAGAAATGCGCATCAGCGGCGGCTCAGCCGGGTGCGGTTGAGCATTTCCAGACGCGGCAGCAGCAGCTGTTGCCAGAGTTGTTCCACGTCGATGTGCGTACCGCTGACCATCAGCAGGTAGACGGTCAGATCGTCGCGCATATAGAAAACAAAACCGCGCGGCTCACCGTCGCGCAGCAGGGTACCGAAGTACGACCAGTCGCCATAGCGGAACCGCTCACTGTCGTCGCGCGCCTCGATATCCGCCATACCGAGGCCGGCCTTGACCGCCCCGTAGGCAGCGACTGCGGAACTCACCGTGGTCTCGCGATTGATGGTGCTGTACAGGTAGGGATAGGCGCCGCCAGCGGCGCGGGCATCGAACTGGTACTCGAGCTCGACGCTGCCCAGCAGCTCGGTTTTTCTGCTCTGCTCGAAGCGGGGGAAATCTGCCGGCAGGGGGGCCCCCAGGGGGCCCAGGTCTGCGGCGGTGACCAGTACTGCCGTGTCCTGCGGCTGCAGCGGAGTGCTGGCGCAGCCGCTCAGCGAGGAGAACAGCATGGCGCCGGCGCCCAGCACCAGCAGACGGCGCAAAACGGACAGAAATTTCATTGGCTTGGACCCCCGGCAGGAAACAGCGATATCCAGACTTTAGCGATCGCGGTGGCCGGGTTCTTGAGCGGAAATGCTGCCTGCGACGCAACCGGTACAGGGGCGCTGGTGCCGCCGGGCTGATGTTCAGGGGGCCGGTTTTTCGATATACGCCTTGTGTTTCGCCACGATCCTGTCGTAGCTGCCGTCGCGTTTCATGGCCGCGATCGCCTTATCGAAGTCCGCCACGATCTGCGCATGCGCCGGGTTTTCGCGGCTCACGCCGATGTGCACACCGCGCACCGCCAGAGGTTTGGGCAGCATCTGCAGCTCTTTCATGCTGTTGGGCATGTACTGGTTAATCTCATACTGCAACACCAGTTCGTCATCCAGGGTCAGGTCGAGGCGATTCTGGGTGAGCTTGAGCAGGTTCTGGATCAGGTTGCGTTCACTGATCTTGATCAGATTGCGCGACTCGTTGAAGGTGTCGTCATAGGCATAGTCCTTCACCACGCCGATCATCTGGCCCTTGAGGTCGCCGAAGTCGTTAAACTCGAACTTCTTGTCCTTGCGTTTTATGAAACGGATGCGCGACTCGAGATAAGGCTCGCTGAAGTCCAGGTACTGGTTGCGGTCTTCACTGTACCAGGGAGTCGCAAAAACATCGTAAACGCCGAGCTTGCCGCCTTCCAGAATGCGCTCCAGGGAATCGACCCGAACCACGACCTGGTGCCCGGCGCGCTCTAGCGCAGTGGTGACCAGATCGATCGCCAGCCCCTGCTGCGGCAGTCCCTCATCCGCATAGGGCGGCCAGACGCCGCTGTGCACCACAGTCAGTTCGAGAGCCAGTAACGACTGCGGGAACAGCCCGCAAAGCAGAAACGCAGTGAACAGCCGGCGCCGTAGTTGCTTCATCTTGATTCCTCGCCTCCAGGCAGGACCGCTGCAATCGGTCAGGGGGTATGACTAAAACCCAAATCGACGCAATACGCAACACCTTAAGGCAAGCCGGCAGCAGCCTCAGCGCGCGGGCGCTTGATCTCTGCGGCCGGAGTGCCGCCCGGCGTGTGACGCCGAGCGGTGCAAGGCAACCGTGCCGGTGCGCGGCGGGTCAGCTCTTCAGCACGAAAGTGACCTTCAGGTGAACCCGGTATTCGGTGATTTTGCCTTTTTCGACCTTCACGGTCTGGTCCTGCACCCAGGCCGAAGTGACGCCGTCGAGGGTCTTGGTGGCGCGCTTGATTCCCTGGCGCACGGCGTCGTCAAAACTGTCCTTCGACTCGGCAATGATTTCAGTAACTTTGGCGATCGACATGAGTGTTCTCCTTGTGTCGTGCGGGCAAATCGAATCCGCTGTGATGGGTGGCCTGGGGAAGATCTGATCAAGTCGAACGTATTCGTCATTGCAATGTCGAATCAATCAGAACTTCGTTACAGTATAGGTGTGAATGGGCGCAGCGAGGGCTGCGCCGCCGCAGCGCGCAGGGCTGGTTACGCGGTCAGTCGCTATTCCGGGTCGATTCAGTGGTATTGCGTCCATTGAATCCGGGCGCGCCGCCGCTAGAGTTAGAGGTCTACGCACACAGCAGCAAAGGGGAGCCGGAGGGGCCATGTCAAAATTCACGACTTTATACTCGAGCTACGGGCAGTCCCTGTGGCTGGACTACATCGACCGCAACCTGCTGGTCAACGGTGGGCTGCGGGAACTGGTGAGCGCAGGCGTGCGCGGCGTGACCAGCAATCCGACCATCTTCCATAAGGCCATCTCGGAAGGCGGGCTGTACGATGACACCATCCGCGACCTGATGCAGGCGGATGCGCAGGTTGATGCCCCGACGCTGTATCAGTGGCTGACGGTTCAGGATGTGCAAATGGCTGCGGACCTGCTCGCCGGGCTGTATCGCAGCAGCGACAAGGCGGACGGTTTCGTCAGCCTTGAAGTTTCACCGCACCTGGCCCATGACACCCAGGCTACGATCGAGGCGGCGCGCCATCTATGGAAGATGGTGGAACGACCCAACCTGATGATCAAAGTGCCCGCCACCCGTGCCGGCATCCCGGCGGTCGAGACGCTGATCGGCGAGGGCATCAATGTAAACGTGACCCTGTTGTTTTCGACCGCGCGCTACGAGGAAGTGATGAGTGCCTACCTGCGCGGCCTGGCGCGCAACCCGGATCCACACTCGGTCGCGTCGGTGGCCTCGTTTTTCATCAGTCGCGTCGATGGCATGGTGGATGACGCGCTGGCGGAACTGGGCGTTCCGCAGGCAGCGGCGCTGCGTGGCCGCATAGCCATCGCCAACGCCAGGCTGGCCTACAGCCGTTTCAAAGAGCGTTTCGGCGGGGCGGATTTCGAGCAACAGCGCAAGCGTGGTGCGCGGGTGCAGCGACCGCTGTGGGCGAGTACCAGCACCAAGAACCCCGAGTACCGGGACGTCCTGTATGTCGAGAGCCTGATCGGACCCGATACCGTGAACACGCTGCCGCCGGCGACGCTGGACGCTTTCCAGGCGCACGGCGAAATGCATGCCACCCTGGAGCAGGACGGCGGGCAGGCGGAGAAAGATCTGCAGGCTCTGGCGGAACTGGGCATCGACCTTGCACAGGTGACCGAAGAACTGGAGCGCGACGGTATTGCCAAATTCGCCGACTCCTATGATGCGCTGCTGGCGCTGCTGGACCAGAAACGTTTCGAGGTCAGCAAGGAATACGCGCGCGGTTAGCCGGTAGTTCGCTGGAGGACGGCGTTGGCGGTCGACGGCCGCTGGTCAGCCGCCCGTCTCGGTGCGTTCTTCGCGCAGTGCGTCACCACCGTATTGCCCGGTTTCGGGCTCCAGGCTCCAGCAGTCGGGCCGCGCCCGGTTCCATTCCTCGCGCATGCCCTCCGGAATCCCGTCTGCGTGCAGCAGCTGACCTGGCTGCAGAAAGTCGTAGAGTTCGCCCAGATTACGCACCCGCAGATCGTCGATGCGCCGGAAGATGTGCTGTGGCTGAATGTCGCGCGGGTCGCGCAGGCCCATGGCGCCGAGCAGTTCCATGAACGCCTTGACCGTCTCGCGCTGGAAGCGCGCGACGCGCTGTGACTTGTCACCCACCTCCAGGCCATACACCAGTGCCGGATCCTGGGTGGTGATGCCGGTCGGACAATGATTGGTGTTGCAACGCAGTGACTGTATACAGCCCATCGCCAGCATCATGCCGCGCGCCGACGCGCACAGGTCGGCGCCGAGCGCGACGGCGCGCACCATGTGGAAGCCGGTCAGGATCTTGCCGCTGGCGATCACCCGGATACGCTCGCGCAGTTTGACCCCGACCAGGGCACTGTGAACGAAAATCCAGGCGTCGCGTGCCGGCATGCCGAGCGAGTTGGAAAATTCCAGCGGTGCCGCGCCGGTGCCGCCTTCGCCGCCGTCCACGGTGATGAAGTCGGGGGTGATACCGGTTTCCAGCATCGCTTTGCAGATGGCGAAGAAGTCCCCGCGCCGACCCACGCACAGCTTGAAACCCACCGGTTTGCCGTGGCTGAGCTCGCGCAGCCGAACAATGAACTCCAGCAGCCCGACGGGTGTATCAAAGGCCGTGTGTGAGGGCGGTGAGAATACCGTCTTGCCGGCTTCCAGACCGCGGATACGGGCGATTTCCGCGCTGACCTTGACCCCCGGCAACACGCCGCCGTGGCCCGGCTTGGCGCCCTGCGACAGCTTGATCTCGATCATGCGCACCGAATCCCCGGCCGCCTGTTCGCGGAACTGCCCGGCATCGAAACCCCCGTCCCGGTTGCGGCAACCGAAATAGCCGGTGCCGATCTGCCAGATCAGATCGCCGCCGTGTTCGAGATGATAGGGCGAGATGCCGCCTTCGCCGGTGTTGTGCGCGAAGTTGCCGAGCCGGGCGCCGCGGTTGAGTGCCCGCACCGCGTTGCTGGACAGCGCGCCGAAGCTCAACGCCGAGACATTGAGCAGCGATGCCGAGTAGGGCTGCTGACAGTCCGGGCCGCCGATACTGACGCGCGGGGCGTGTTGCGGCGGCCTGCGTGCCGCGATCGAATGGCTGGCCCATTCGTAACCGATCCGGTACACGTTGCGCTGGGTTCCGAACGGCGTGGTGTCCAGATCACCCTTGGCGCGCCGGTACACGACGCTGCGCATTTCACGTTCGATGGGAAAGGCATCGATATTGGATTCGATGAAATACTGCTGGATTTCCGGGCGCACCATTTCCATGAAGTAGCGGCCGTGCCCGACGACTGGGAAGTTGCGCAGCAGCGTGTGCTTGCGCTGCAGACTGTCGCGTATGCCGAGCAGGACCAGCGGCCCGATGAACAGCAGCGACCAGACGGCACCCGGCCACCACAGGCTCAGTAATCCGACAGCGCTGAGCGCCAGGGTCGAGAGAGCGAAGAACCAGCGGCGTACCATGGGTGCCTCCAGGGCCTGGGTGGTTGCTTGCTGTGTCAGAGGCGTCGCGCTGGCGAACGCCTCACTGCAAGCATAGAGCACCCGCGGCTGGCGGTGCCACGGCCGTGCCGTAAAGCGGCGGCTGAGAACGGCCCGGCGTCAGTGCATGGGTACGTCGATAAGGAGCAGTCGGCTGTCCTGCGCGCCGCTGATGGCAGCCTCGCCGGCCAGCGGCACCGAAACGATCTCCATCAGTCCTCCAGGAACATGGGATGCAGCTTCGGGTAATCGGCGTTACGCACGGTGAATCGTCGCTCTGCTCCTGTTCAATCCGTGTCAGGGGTTTTGCTAACATCGCTCTGAACTTCGGTGAGTTGATGCCGGCGACCTGCCAGCCAGTGTTGCCTAAATCTCTGGTATGTCGCTTGCCGGTTATGGCTAATCCAGCCAATTCCATTATCATGGCGGCCGGCCACTCCCTGCACCGATAACGGATCTGAGTCATGGAAATACAGCGACAGGCGCCGAGCGCGCCGCAAACCGTGAACCCGTCGAGGAATCAGGGCGGGCAGCGCTCGCTCAGGCTGGTCCTGAGCCTGGTGGTCATAGCGGCTGTCGCCCTGCTGGCGGGCTGGAAGGCGGGCGATGTGCCGGGTGCGACCTTCCTGATTGTCGCGGCGGTGGTCGGTGCCTACATGGCCATCAACATCGGTGCCAACGACGTGGCCAACAATGTCGGGCCCGCGGTGGGCTCTGGCGCCCTGACGCTGGCCGGTGCCATCGTGATTGCCGCGTTTTTCGAGGCGGGCGGGGCGCTCATCGCCGGCGGCGACGTGGTGAGCACCATCAAGAACGGCATCATCGACCCCGCCCTGATCGGGGATGCCAACAGCTTTATCTGGCTGATGCTGGCGGCGCTGCTGGCGGGTGCGCTGTGGCTGAACATCGCGACCGCGCTGGGAGCGCCGGTCTCTACCACACACTCTATCGTGGGTGCGGTGCTGGGCGCCGGTATCGCCGCCGGCGGCTGGGGAGTGGCCAACTGGTCGACCATGGGGACCATCGCCGCGAGCTGGGTCATCTCCCCGCTTTTCGGTGGCATCATCGCGGCAGGGTTCCTTTATCTCATCAAACGCAGCGTGACCTACCAGGCAGACATGCGGCGGGCGGCGCGCAGGGTAGTGCCGCTGCTGGTGGCCGCCATGGCCTGGGCGTTCAGCACCTATCTGATCATCAAGGGTCTGAAGAAAATCTGGGTGGTGCAGTTAGGTGAGGCCACGCTGCTCGGTCTGGTTGTTGCGGTCATTGTCTACCTGCTGGTGAGACCGAGGATCGCGCGACGTGCAGACGCTCTGGAGAACGACAAGGACAGTATCAATCGTCTTTTCACCGTGCCGCTCATCTTCGCCGCCGCCATGCTCAGTTTTGCCCATGGCGCCAACGACGTCGCCAACGCCGTAGGACCGCTGGCGGCGATCAGCGACGCGATACTGAGCGGCGTGGTGGCCACCAAGGCCGCCATCCCGCTTTGGGTGATGGTGATCGGCGGGCTCGGTATCGCGGCCGGATTGACCCTGTACGGGCCAAGGCTGATTCGTACCGTCGGTTCCGAGATCACGCAACTCGATCAGAGCCGCGCCTTCTGCATTGCCATGGCCGCGGCCATCACGGTGATTTTCGCTACCCAGTTCGGCTTGCCGGTGAGTTCCACTCACATCGCCGTGGGCGCGGTGTTCGGGGTCGGGTTCCTGAGGGAATACCTGAAGACCAGCTACGCGGCGATGATCGAGGAGATCAAGCACCACCACGCCGGCCAGGATGCGGCGACCCTCGACGGGTTCCTGACGCGCTTCGAGGCTGCGGAGATTATCGAAAAGGGCCGCATGCTCAAGGAGCTGAAGCGCAAAGCCGCGCTGCCGGAGCTGCTCACCAAGAAGGAGCGCAAGGGGCTGCGCAGAGTGTACCGGCGCGAACTGGTCAAGCGCTCTCTGTTCATGCGCATTGTGGCGGCCTGGCTCATCACGGTGCCGGCGTCGGCGCTGATGGGGGCGCTGCTGTATTTCACCGTTCGCGGCATGCTGCTGCCCTGAGCAACGATATTGCCGCGAGCGGCGCCACGCGGCGGGTGCCGTTGTTTCCAGGCGGCTTCTCGTAGCGCGAGGTCGACCGAGTGCGATCCACTGCCGGCTTGTCGCCGCTTTCCGATGGGGTAACATGCGGTTTGCCGATCCGGCAAATGCATTGACAGGATCTATCCCCCAACGTGGCCAAGGAATCGATTCGCATTCGCGGCGCGCGCCAGAACAACCTGAAGAATCTGGACCTCGATCTGCCGCTCGGCGAGCTGATCGTGGTGACCGGGGTGAGCGGGTCGGGCAAGTCGTCGCTGGCTTTCGACACCGTGTATGCCGAAGGGCAGCGGCGCTATGTCGAGACCTTCTCGCCCTATGCCCGGCAGTTTCTGGATCGCATGGATGAGCCCAGCGTGGACCGCATCGACGGCATTCCGCCGGCCATCGCCATCGACCAGACCAACCCGGTGCGCACCTCGCGCTCCACGGTCGGCACCATGACCGAGCTCAACGACCACCTGAAGCTGCTGTTCGCGCGTGCCGCCGAGCTGTACTGCCGCGGCTGCGGTGCGCCGGTCAGGCGCGACAGTCCGGACAGCATCGCCGATGCGACTGCTGCAGCGCGCCGGCGGCGACGCGCCGCGTGCCCTGATCAGCTTCAGCGTCGAGGTGCCGGACAACTTCAGCAGCGAGGAAGTCGAGCGCCTGCTGGCGCAGCAGGGTTACACGCGCATCCACGCGCGCCGGGGCAAGCGCCTGGAGGTAGTCCAGGACCGCGTGCGCCTGGCGCCGGAGCGGCGGGCGCGCATTGTCGAGGCGCTGGAGGCGGCGCTCAAACACGGTCACGGGCATGTCAGCGTCTACCCACTGGATGACAACGGCGACACCCGAGCCGCCCTGGCGTTTTTCCAGCGATCTGCACTGCGCCGACTGCGACATCCATTACCGGCAGCCGACGCCCAATCACTTTTCCTTCAACTCACCGATCGGCGCCTGCGAAACCTGCCGCGGCTTCGGCCGCACCATGGGCATCGACTACGCGCTGGTGATGCCGGATGAAAACAAGACGCTGGCCGGCGGCGCCGTCAAGCCCTGGCAGACCGAGGCCTACCTGGAGTGCCAGGAGGATCTGATGCGTTTCGCGCAGCGGCGCGGCATCCCCACCGACGTGGCGTGGAAAAAGCTCAAGGCTTCGCAACGCCGCTGGGTGATCGAAGGCGAGGGCGACTGGGACGACGGCGTCTGGTACGGCGTACGGCGCTTCTTCGACTGGCTGGAAAGCAAGGCCTACAAGATGCACATCCGCGTGCTGCTGTCGAGCTACCGCTCCTACGATGAATGCCCGGCCTGCGCCGGCGCGCGCCTGAAAGCCGATGCCCTGCTGTGGCGGCTGGGGAGCAAGTCCGAAGCCGACGCGGTGCTGGCGCCGCAACAGCGTTTCAGACCGGTGGGCCTGGCGCTCGCCGACACGACCTGGCAGCGGCTGCCCGGGCTCACGGTTCACGATGTCATGCGCCTGCCCATCGAACGCTGCCCGGGTTTTTTCGCCGCGCTGACATTGCCGCGCGGACTGGACGAAGCCACCGAGCTGCTGCTGGCGGAAATCCGCACGCGGCTGAACTACCTGGTCGATGTCGGTCTCGGTTATCTGACCCTGGATCGCCAGTCGCGCACCCTGAGCGGCGGCGAGGTGCAGCGGATCAACCTGACCACTGCGCTCGGCACCTCACTGGTCAACACCCTGTTCGTGCTGGACGAGCCGAGCATCGGCCTGCACCCGCGCGACATGCAGCGCGTGATCGGCGTGCTGCAGCGGCTGCGCGATGCCGGCAATTCGCTGCTGGTGGTGGAACACGACCCGCAGATCATGCTGGCCGCCGACCGGATCCTCGACATGGGACCGGGCCCCGGCGAGCGCGGCGGGGAGCTGGTGTTCTTCGGCACCCCGAAACAGCTGCTGCGTTCGAAACGCTCGCTCACCGCGCAATATCTGCGCGGGGACAAAACAGTGGTTTGCACACAAGGGGACAGTCCCCATTTGGAGAAAAAGGGGACTGCCCCCTTTTTGGGTCTGCAGATCTGCGGTGCGTCCCAGCACAACCTCAAGCACATCGACGTCGAGCTGCCGCTCAACCGACTGGTGTGCATTACCGGCGTCAGCGGGTCGGGCAAGTCGACACTGATTCAGGACGTGCTCTACAACGCCCTGCGCAAGTTGCAGGGCAAACCGGTGGAAACGCCGGGCGCCTATCGGACGATCAAGGGACATGAACACATCGACGCCGTGGTGTCGGTCGACCAGTCGCCGATCGGCAAGACCACGCGCTCCAACCCGGCCAGCTATGTCGGCGCCTGGAACGCCATTCGCGAACTGTTCGCGGCCGAGCCGGAAGCGAAGCAGCGCGCTTACAAGGCCAGCACGTTCAGCTTCAACTCGGGCAACGGCCGCTGTCCGACCTGCGGTGGCAACGGCTTCGAGCACGTCGAGATGCAGTTTCTGAGCGACGTCTATCTGCGCTGCCCGGACTGTGACGGCACCCGCTACCGCCCGGAGGTGCTCGAGATACGACTGGACGGTAAATCGGTCGCCGACGTGCTCGATATGACGGTCAACGAGGCGCTGGTTTTTTTCGCCGCACAACCCGCCGTGCAGAACGTGCTCGAGCCGCTCGCCGCGGTGGGTCTGGACTACCTGACGCTCGGCCAGCCGGTGCCGACCCTGAGTGGCGGCGAGGCCCAGCGTCTGAAGCTGGCCGGGCACCTGGCCAAAGCGGCCGGTAAGAGAAAGTCGCCGGGGACAGAATTCAATTCTGTCCCCCCGAGATCGGTTCCCCATACACTGTTTCTGTTCGACGAACCGACCACCGGCCTGCATTTCGATGACATCCGCAAACTGCTCGGTGCCTTCCGGCGCCTGATCGGGGCGGGGCACTCGCTGGTGGTCATCGAACACAACCTGGATGTGATCGGCGCGGCGGACTGGGTGATCGACCTCGGCCCGGAAGGCGGGGAGGCCGGCGGCGAACTGATCTGCGCGGGTACGCCGCAGCAGGTCGCTGAACACCAGAGCAGTCACACCGGCGCAGCGCTGCGCGAGTACCGGCAACAGCTGCAAAAAGGGGTCAGTACCCTTTTCCGCACCGAAACAAAGTGAGAAAAGGGTACTGACCCCTTTCTCCCGTTCACCCGCCGCCATCCAGATCCTGCACGCGCGCGAGCACAACCTGAAGAATGTCACCGTCGACATCCCGCGCGACAAGTTGACCGTGATCACCGGGGTGTCCGGCTCCGGCAAGAGCACGGTGGCCTTCGACATCCTGTTCAACGAAGGCCAGCGTCGTTACCTGGAGTCGCTCAACGCCTACGCGCGCCAGTTCGTGCAGCCGGCTTCGCGCGCCGACGTCGACGCCATCTTCGGTATTCCGCCGACGGTGGCCATCGAACAGCGCACCAGCCGCGGCGGGCGCAAGAGCACCGTCGCCACGCTGACCGAGGTGTATCACTTCCTGCGCCTGCTGTTCGTCAAACTGGGCACCCAGTACTGTCCGGACTGCGATCTGGCGGTGCGAGCCGCAGAGCGCGGAAAGCATCCTCGCCCAACTGCTTCGCGGCGCACCGCAACCGCAACATCGAACTGCTGGCGCCACTGGTGGTGGCGCGCAAGGGCTATTACACGGATCTGGCCAAGTGGGCCGCGGGCAAGGGGTTTCGGCAGCTGCGCGTCAGATGGCGAGTTACTGCCGACCGAACCCTGGCCGCGCCTGGACCGCTACCGGGAACACGACATCGAACTGCCGGTCGGCCGCGTCGCCGTGACGGCGAAAAACGAAACCGCCCTGCGCAATCTGTTGCACCGCGCGCTGGCGTTCGGCAACGGTGTGATTACGGTCGTCGCGGCCGGCGGTGAAACCACCTTTTCCACCCACCGCGCCTGTCCCGGTTGCGGACGCAGTTTCGAGGAGCTGGACCCGCGCCTGTTCTCCTACAACTCCAAGCACGGCTGGTGCGAGGCCTGCTATGGCACCGGCCTCAAGCTCGCCGGCTTCGACCAGGAGCAGAGTGGCGAGGAAATCTGGTGGACGGATTGGTGGGAGGGCGAAACGCCACTGTGCCCCAGCTGTGATGGCAGGCGCCTCAATCCCGAGGCACTGGCGGTTCGGTTCCGCAACAGGTCCATCGCCGATTTCACCGGTCTGACGGTGCAGGCCGGCGGCGCCCTGTTCGACGGCCTCGAACTCAAGGGCCGCGACGCCGAGATCGCGCGTGACATTCTGCCCGAGCTGCAGACCCGCCTGAGGTTCCTCGCCGATGTGGGCCTGTCCTATCTGACCCTGGACCGGGCCGCGCCGACCCTGAGCGGCGGCGAAGCGCAACGCATCCGGCTCGCCGCGCAGCTCGGCTCCAATCTGCGCGGCGTGTGTTACATCCTCGATGAACCCACCATCGGTCTGCACCCGCGCGACAACCGCATGCTGCTCGACACGCTCGGCAAACTGGAAGGCAAGGGCAATACCATTGTGGTGGTGGAGCACGACGAGGACACTATCCGCCGCGCCGAGCACGTCATCGACCTGGGTCCCGGTGCCGGCGTCAATGGCGGTGAAGTGGTGGCCGCCGGTTCGGTCAAGACGGTAATGAAAACGCCCCGCTCACTGACCGGCCGCTTCCTGGCCGAGCCGTTGCGCCACCCGCTGGGCGCGCGCCGCGCGGTGAAGCTGAAGGGGCGGGGCGCCGACCCGCGTATCGAAGTACTGGGAGCGCGTCTGCACAATTTGCGCAACCTGTCGGTGCGTTTTCCGCTGCACAGGCTCACCTGCGTCACCGGCGTCTCGGGTTCCGGCAAGAGCACGCTGGTGCGCGACGTGTTGCACGACAACCTGCGGCACCTGCTGCAGATGCGCGTGAAACGGAAAAAGAGAATCGCCCCGCCCGCGCCCGTCGGTTGTCGCGACATCAAGGGGATCGAACTGATCCAGCGGGTGCTGGAAGTGGACCAGACGCCGATCGGCAAGACGCCGCGTTCCTGTCCGGCCACCTACGTGGGGGTGTGGGACGGCATCCGCAGGCTGTTCGCCAACACCACCGAGGCACGCCTGCGCGGCTATGGGCCTGGTCGCTTTTCCTTCAACGTCAAGGGCGGGCGCTGCGAAGCCTGCGAAGGGCAGGGCAGCAAGAAGATCGAAATGAGCTTTCTGCCCGACGTGAAGGTGCCGTGCGAAGTCTGCAACGGCGCGCGTTTCAATCGCCGAAACGCTCGGCGTGCTCTACAAGGAAAAGAGCATCGGCGATGTTCTGGCCATGAATGTGCGCGATGCGACCGAGTATTTCCGCGCCCACCCGAAAATTCATCACGCCCTGCAGCTGCTGGACGATGTCGGTCTGGGCTATCTCACCCTCGGGCAGCCCAGTCCCACCCTGAGCGGCGGCGAGGCCCAGCGCATCAAGCTGGTCACCGAACTCGCCAAGGCGAAACCTGCCGACCAGCAGTACTCCGACCGGCCTGGCACACTGTATATCCTCGACGAACCGACCGTCGGCCTGCACATGGCCGACGTGGAGAAACTCATCCGCGTGCTGCAGCGCCTGGTGGACGCCGGCAACAGCGTGATTGTTATCGAGCACAACCTGGATGTGATCGCCGAAGCGGACTGGCTCATCGATCTGGGCCCGGAAGGCGGCGACGGCGGTGGTCGGATTGTCGCGCAGGGAACACCCGAGCACTGCGCAGGGAGCAAAACCTCGCATACCGCGGACTATCTGCGCGCGTTCCTTCGCGACAGAGCAAACCCTCTGCTGGAGGAGCGGTAGGACGACAGCTGTTCTGAGGATGTAGAGAACCTAAGGCGCCCGAGCGTGCCGCGCCACGACTTGGGAACCCCCTCATCGCAGCGCTCTGTCGGGCGCGCTTCACGGTTCACTCGGCGGCTCTGCTCAGCGCGCCGCAGCAAGCGACGCCTTACCAGTAGTAATGCGGCCGCCTCCAGCCTTGGCACTGCCTGCGTACGGCTTGCGCGACCGGGTCATGGTGCGCATAGCCCGCGTAATAGTCGGAACTCGTCAGCGTTCGCCACTGATCACGGTTTAAACGCCGCAGATCGGTCGGGCTGGGTCCGTAGGGATCCAGGAAGCCATACTCTTCCAGGTAGGCCCACTGCGGGTCGCAGCCCCATCCAGCGGGACCGTAACCGCCCCACCAGGCGCTTGCCGTTGCGGCCGGAAACAGGACCGCCGCTGCCATCAGGGTGGCGAGCAGTTTACCTTTGTTTCGCGTGAGAAAAGATCTGCTCATGACACACCTCCGCGTTGTGATCGCGTATTGACCAGACCTGTTGGTTTTACCCAAAAATCATGTTACCGGTTTTGACTGAAATTGCCTTGATAACTGTCAATACGGGGGCAGCGTCAGCGAGCGGATGCCGGAGTGTCTCGCTTGCCTGGTGACTGAGCCTGCGTGGCGCAGAGCGGCGTTAGGCCGGCAAGTGTTTTCATAAACCCGGTTTTCACACTAGAATAGCCATCTCCATGTTTTTCAGACCGTTGCGAAAAATCAGCCCGGTATGGCGTCGCGCGGTGCTGATGCGGCCGATAGAACTCGATCCATGAATGCCAAACACGTTACGAAACCATACGAACTGCCCAAAGGCGTGATCTTCAACGCCTACCCCGACAGCATTGGCCGCAACCTGGCCGACATTGTGCATATGCTCCAGAGGCCCGAATTCAAAGATGTTTTTTCTTTGTTCTACATTCTTCCGACGGTCTTCAACAGCGATCTGGATCGCGGCTTTTCGATCATAGACTACGATCTCAACGATGAGCTCGCATCCCGGGAGGATCTGGAAAGGCTCCACGAGCTCAATGTCATGTTCAAGTTTGACCTGGTCTTGAACCACCTGTCGGTCGGCTCTCCCCAGTTTCAGGATCTGTTGGCAAACGGAGACGACTCAAAATACAAGGACTTTTTCATTGACTGGAATGAATTCTGGCGTGCGCACGGCGAGATGAGCCCCGAAGGGTATGTAATACCGCATCAAGAGTATCTCGGGAAGCTGTTCATGCGCAAACCTGACCTCCCGATACTCAAGGTGCGCTTCCCGGATGGATCGGAACGGCCTTACTGGAACACCTTTTACCAGGAGGTTGTTTATCACCAGGTCACCGCTCACGATCTGCTGCAGGCATTGGGGATCGAGGAGCTTACCCACGAGGACGCCGAGCGAATTGCGGCAATCGTGAACGATGTATTGAATGCGAATCGAGACCTCAGCGAAATCGATCTGGGCGAATATTCCCGGCACCGCGATACCATTGTTTCCGTCGTCGAGCAGAACCGCAAATACCTCGGGCAGATGGATCTGAATGCTCAATCGCAGGACGTCTGGGATTTCTACGATGAGACCTTGAAGAAGCTGAGCGAACACGGCGGGAAGCTCGTCAGGCTCGACGCATTTGCGTATCTGCACAAAGAACCGGGTCAGAGCAATTTCTTCAATAAGCCCGGTACCTGGGAGTATCTGGAGCGACTGAAGCGGATAGCTGATAAGTATGACCTGATCCTGCTGCCCGAAATACATTCCGAGTATGGCAGCGGTCTCCATGAGGAAGTGGCGAGCAATGGATTTCCCATCTATGACTTTTTCTTTCCCGGGCTGGTCATCGATGCGCTGGATCGCGGCACCAACGGGCCTCTGTTGCGCTGGATCGGCGAGCTTATAGAGAAGAACATCAAGACCATCAACATGCTCGGGTGTCACGATGGCATCCCGGTGCTGGACTTGAAAGGGAAGGTCGTTGGTGGCGTCGCCAGAAACGGATTATTGAGCGATGCAGAGATCGACGAAATTGTCGAGACCGTCATGGACCGGGGCGGGAGAGTGAAAAATCTGTATGGCGCGGATGGCAAGAAAATAGCGTATTACCAGGTCAATGCGACGTTCTTCAGCGCACTGGGCGAAGACGAGCGGAAGCTGCGTCTGGCCCGTGCGATTCAGATGTTCATGCCGGGTGTGCCGCAAGTGTGGTATCTGGATCTGTTTGCCGGCAGGAACGATTACGCAGCGGCGGACAAAGTCGCCGCCGGCGGTCACAAAGAAATCAATCGCACCACGCTCACCGAAGGCGATATCGAGCAGGGACTGACCCGGATTGTGGTGCGCGACCAGCTGGAGCTGATGAGATTACGCAATAAATCGCCCGCGTTCCGCGGTCAGCTGGAGGTGCACAGCTCAGAGGAGCATCGTCTGCACCTGACCTGGAAAAACGACACCTGCGTAGCGACCCTGGATGCGGACTTGCGCGATCACAGCTTCAGCATCAGGCATAAGGGCGATGCCTGCGACGAATATGTGACGACGTACCGCTAGACAATCAGCGCGACCGCGATCGACCCCGGCACGGTTAGAGAATTACGCGGTGACCGGGTGTGCGCCCGGGCGACTTGAACCCCTGCTTGTCGACGTCCACCGGGCTCGCCAGGGTTGCATAACCGGGACGCCGCCGTGCGGGGCAGTTCACTGCAGCCGGGCGCGCTGGAACTTGGCCTTGAAGCGCTCCAGCAGCGACGGGATTTTCTGATCTTCGGTCGGTTCGAGCTCCGGTTCCAACATCTTGTCCTTGGTAAAGGACGTGATCATCTTGCTCCAGTGAATGACGCGGGTTTCGGCTACCGCGCCGGGCGGGCCGAGCGGATCGGCGCCCAGGGTTCCAACCAGGCTCTGCAGGTACGCTTCGCCCTGCACTTCGCGCAGCTTCTCGGTGGCGAAATCGAAGCGCTGCGCTATGCCAAGCCGCTCGGCCTCGTCGCTGAAGTGAATATCGTCGAGAAACGTCTGCAGATTGCTGACGTGCCGTTTCCATAGCTCGATATCGCGCAGCTGTTTGACTCTCAGGCGCTCGTGGTACCAGTCGGAATTGAGCAGGTAATCGCGCGTGAACATGACGCGCAGGTCGGGGTGGTGCGCGTCCATGCCACGGTACTCGCCGGTGGCCATGATGTGCAGCAGCGCCTGCAGCGGCGGGCAGGCATCCTCGATGCTGCCGTCGTCCAGGTAGCGCTGCGCCACGCCGTTGCTGTGCCTCGACGATGTTTTCGACGCCGTCGACGAACACCTCCAGGCCCTGGGTCTCCGGCTTGAGGATCTCCTCGGTGAACACCGCCTGCGGGTTATCGAAGATCTTGCCCAGAAAGCCGTGCACGAAGCGCTCGGTGATGCGGTAGCCCAGGCGGCTGGCGAGCACCGTTCTGCCCTGGTGCTCGAAGTCCTCCAGCGGTTCCAGGTAACCGCGCTCGATCAGGTAGGCGGGGTCACGCTGCTCGGGGTCGATGCGCGCCCAGATTTCCGGGCACCAGCAGGCTGATGTCGTGATCGACGCGCACCTGCGGGCCCACGTAACCGGCAGAGCTGGAAAAGCCGTGATAGCCGGTGAGAATGAACGAGACCAGCGCGTTGTTGAGGTCGGCGGTGGGGCGCAGGGCGTTGAACGGCCCCTTGGTCAGCGCGCCCTCGCTGCCGGCGCCGGTGGTGGACGGCGATTTGCCGGTCAGGCTGCAGATGAAGTCCATGAACAGCTCCGGCAGCTCCTGGTAATGGATCGGGTTGTAGACCGCCAGGGAGCGGATGCCCGGTTCGGGCGGATTGTTGCGGCGCCCGGTGAGCACCGCGTCGACCGGGTGACAGACGCTGTTCTCCAGCGGCAGCTTGCGGTTGAAGCGGCGCTCATTTCGGCCATGTACTTGCGCGCCGGTTTGACCAGGTCGGGCCGAATCTGCAGGTAGCGCGGATTTTTCGACGGCTTGCCGTCGACCATGCGCGGGTGCGCTGAGGACACGACATAGCCCTTGCCGGCGTCGCGAGTCTGCTGCAGCAGCGCCTGCATGGGCGGCGTGAACCGCCAGAAGGTGAGTACGTCCTCCACCAGGTCGGCCAGCGGCTGGCCTCCGAGCGGCTCGTAGTTGGCGACGAAGTTGCCGGGCTGGGACATGTCCAGCTCGGTCTGTTTGTCGAAACCGGGATGAATGGCGTCGTCCGGACGCTGGAACAGCCGGTACTCGCAGTTGTGGGTCAGCTTGACACTGTGCGTAGCGTCGTGGGCCGGCCCACAGTCGCTGATGCACTCCGGCGGCACCACGATGGAGGCGGTGATGTCGTCCTCCATCTGCACCTTCTCGGCGGCGATAAAGTCCTGTCGCAGCTTGAAGGTGCGCCACTTGCCGTCGCGGTCGAAGCCCACCCGCAGGTAGGAGGCGACGATGTTGCGGCCGTCCAGCTTCAGCTCGTGGGCCGGCGCACCGTCGACCTCGTCGACCGACAGGTGCTCGCGCCAGCGCTCACCCCACTCGGGGCGGTAGAAGCGTTTGATCAGATAGACCAGCGCCAGGATGCGCGGCGGAATGCCGGCCAGCCAGTCGTTGAATTCATCGGTGTAGGCCGAAGACGGTGTGAGCAGCTTGATCACCGAGCCGAGGCTGCGCTCCGGGCTGAGGGGCTTGCGGCTGGGGTCGCGGTCTTCGCCCTCGAAGCCGGGTTTGAAGCGCCGGGTATAGTCCTTGTCGAAAATCGCCTGCACCTGGTCCAGGTCCTTCTGCAGGTCGTCCACGAACAGCGGCCCGTAGATGACCGCGTCGTTCAGCGACTTGGAAATCTCCGACTTGCCGCCACCCGACACGGTGCAGGGCTTGTGGCAGAAGGTGCCTTCCGGCGTCGGTGCCGACCAGGCGCCAGGAGGGGGCGCCGGGGTGCTTCTGCATCTCCACCTTGTAGCCGTTGGGCTGCATGTAGATCTTCTCCGGCTGCAGCCGGATGGTCTGCAGCGCGCCGTCCTTCTCCCAGCTGATGGTCTGGGCGTTCAGGTCCATGCGCAGGTTCTGCGGGACATAGATGAGTTCCGGGTAGCGTCGTGTCGATGGCATAGCCCTCCGGCTGCATGTCCATGAGCTCGCCGTAGCGCTCCACCATCTCGGCAAACGAGTAGCCGGGCTCCGGGTGCGGCTGTCGACACCGAACTCCTCGCCGTGGTTGCGGCGCGGGAAGGCCAGTGCGCCGCCGGCGTGCTCTTCCTCGGCCAGGCCGTAGAGGTTGGCGGCATAGCCGATCTGGGTCTTGACCTCTTTCTTGCAGTAACCGAAGTAGTTGTCCGCCAGCAGGGTGACGATGACGCCCGACTCATCGCGCGCGGTGAGCTTGAAGGCCTGGCCGTCGTTGTACAGCTCGCCGGGCTCCTTCCAGCACATGCCGTTCGTGGCGCTGGCGGTCGGTGGCCTCGTCCCAGTGGGGCAGGCCGAGTTCCTGCTTGGTCAGTCCGATCAGGTGCGGGGCGAGGATGACGCAGCCGGTGTGTCCGGTCCAGTGCTCCACGTCCAGGCCGGCGTCGCACTCGGCCAGATGGGGATTGCCGCCATTGCCGAAGATGCTCTCCACGAAATCCAGGTTGCTGACCAGGTTGCCCGGCGCGAAGAAGCGGATTTCCATGGTCTTTTCCGGCTCCCGGCCGGGCATCCCGGACAGACCACCGGGCGTAGCAGCAGCGAGACGAACATGCGTGCCGGCTCGGGCTAGTTGCCGCGGTGAAGGGCAGGGTGAGCAGGTCGCTGGGCGGGCTGAGCGCCTGGTTGAGCATGCGCGCAAAGGTGATCTTGGGCACCGCCTTCTTGTCGCCCGGGATCGGCAGACCGCCTTCGGTGATATGGAACGAGCCCTTGGTGGTGCGCCGGTCGCTGGCCGGGTTGTGCAGCACGCCCTGCCTGATCCGGTAGCTGGAGACGATTTCCGAGTGAAACTCGTCCTCGCCCATGGGCAGCGACAGCTCGCGCGCCACGCCGTGGCGATCGAGGATGAAGGTCTGGGTCGGGAGGGTGGGGAACGGCGTCGAGCTCCAGGTCCTCGAGGTAGCGGGTAAGGAAATTCTGGATGCGCTGGTCAGCCCAGCAATGATACTCCGACAGCAGCCGGTTCTTTTCGCGATAGCTCTTGAGCAGATCGCGGGAAATGCCGAAGAAACGTTCCACCTCGCCGGGTACACAGGTAGGCTGCCCGGAGGAGGCCAGTTTCAGGTTGATGTACAGCTGCAGCTTCTGGCGCTCGTCTTCCGGACTTTCGATCGCCTTGTTCAACCCCAGCGCTTGCGCAAAATCCATGGACAACTCCCCGCGTTAGTACTGACTCGGCACTCGCCAGGCGACTCCGACCCGGCATGGCTATCTTACTGAATCCTCCAGGTTAAACCAGCGTCGCCGCAAGATTAATAACAAAGTACATGAAAATAAATATATAACTTATTATTATATATATAAAAAACAAAGCCTCTAATGTCGATTAACAGCTGGACCGGTCGTCGGATCGACCGCTTTGCCAGGGCATGACAGGCCGCCGCGACTGCGGGCCGAGCCAACGGGTGTCGGGTCCACCTCGTCACTCAGTGTGCCCCGTTCAGTGCGAGCCGGCGAGGCAGGTCTTGCGGCTGACCGCCGCTCCGCTGTAGGGGGCGAACCGAGTGACGAGGTACACTGGGCCATGCGCAAGCTGACAGTGGGACTGCTGATATTCATCGCCGGCGTGAGTCTGGGCTGGTTTGTGCAGCGCTACGGAGGCGATCAGCCGCCGGAGGGCGATTCATCCGTCACCCGGGTGCCCCTGCCGGCGCTGCTGCCGGAAGCGGCCGCGCCACCGCGGGTGGCCCCCCGGAGGGAGGTCGCGGACCCCCTGGCGCAGCTGCTGACGGACAACGCCTTCGATGCCGCGCTGCAGCATTACGATGTTCTGCAAAGGAGCGCGGATGAAGCCGCTGCGCAACGTGCCCGGGAGCAGATCCTGTCACGTGCCCGCGAGCTGCTGGGCGCAAACCGGTTCGAGGCCGCCGAACAGCTGCTGCAGCTGTACCTGTTTGCGGACTACCGCGATGTGGAGGGACGCATGCTGCTCGCGGACGCCTACGCGGGCCGCAACGATTTTCGCGCCGCCATCGACACGCTCTACGAGGCGCGCGGCTATGCCTGGCAGGCCGATACGCTGCAGCGGCTGGAGCGGCGGATCCGGGCGGTGGTAGCCGCCGAGGTGGGCGCGCTGCAGACCGGCAACAATCAAGGCGCCCTGCTGGAACTCTACCAGCACCTCACCCAGCTGGAGCCCGGTTACGCGCCGTACTTTCTCGGCCTTGCCGATGCACAGCTGGCGCTCGACGATGCCCGGGGGGCGCGCCGCTCACTGCAGCTGGTGGAACAGGACGCGGATGTCGGCAGCGAGGCCCGCGCACGGCTGGAACAGCTCAGCCGGGCCGAAGCGCCGGCCGACGATACCCGGGAGTCTGCGCCATTGAACCGGGTGCTCGGAGTGCCTTTGCAGCGCCATGGGGATCATTTCCTGGTCGCTGCCCGGCTCGCCGACGGGAGCAGCGTGCGCCTGCTGATCGACACCGGTGCCAGCATGACCATCCTGACGCCCGCGATACTCGCGGGGGGCGGCTACAGGGATACCGGCCAGAGGCGTGTTTTCAGCACCGCCAACGGCCGGGTCACGGCGCCCGTGTACCGGCTAAATGCGCTGTCGGTGGGGGACTGGCAGGTCAGTGAGATCGAAATCGGTGTGCTCGACCTCGCCGACAGCCCGCACATCGACGGCCTGCTGGGTATGAATTTCCTGCGCCATTTTCAGTTTTTCATCGACCAGAGCCAGGCGATGCTGCGGCTGTCCGTCCAGGGTCGCTGAGCCGCCCGGGATCATGCCGGCGGCGGCGTTTCTGCGCGCGATTCTTGCTGCACCCGAGAAATCGGTCCAGAATTCGTCCACCGCGACCGGAAATGAACTCCGGATTTACCTCGCAAAGCTTAACGCCCGGCATTGCAGCGCCGGGTCGGTCTGCTCGAGCAACAGCGCTGACACCCCTGGCCACCGTTATCAGAGAAGCAATGAACCATTCCACTATCCGCAAGACCAAGATCGTGGCGACCATCGGGCCCGCCTGCGACTCGCCGGACATGCTCCGGGCCATGATCCAGGCCGGCATGAACGTCGCCCGGCTCAACCTGTCGCACGGCACCTACGACGAGCACCTCGAGCGTCTCAAGCGCATCCGAGCCGCGGCCGCCGAACTGGACACCAATGTCGCCATCATGATCGACACCCGCGGTATCGAGATCCGCACCGGCACTCTGAGCCAGGATTTCGTCGAGCTGCAGCCCGGTGACAGTTTCACCCTGCACACCCAGGAAGCGCTCGGGCGACACCGAGGGGGTATCGGTGACCTTCAAGGGCCTGGCGGATGAGGTGACGCCCGGCGCCACCATTCTGCTCGACGACGGTGCCATGGAACTGCAGGTGCAGTCGGTGATCGATGAGGCGATTCATTGCCAGGTGGTGCACGGCGGCACCTGCGCAACCGCAAGAGTGTCAACCTGCCGGACACCAGGCTGTCCATCAGCGCGGTGGGCCCGGAGAACCGCGAGGACGTGATCCGGGAGATCAGCTTCGCCAGTGAAAACGAGGTCGAGTACATCGCGGCCTCGTTCGTGCAGAGCGCCGATGACATCGTCAAGATGCGCGAGATCCTCACCGAGCGCAACGTCGAGATCCCGATTATCGCCAAGATCGAAAACAAGGCCGGGGTCGCCAATCTCGACGAGATCATCGAGGCCGCCGACGGCCTGATGGTGGCGCGTGGCGACCTGGGCGTCGAATTGCCGCTCGCCGACGTGCCGGGCACGCAGAAAATGATGATTCGCAAGACCGTTACCAACGGCAAGCCGGTGATCACCGCCACCCAGATGCTGGCCTCCATGGAGTGGAACCCGAAACCGACCCGGGCCGAAGCGAGCGATGTGGCCAACGCGATCCTCGACGGCAGCTCGGCGGTGATGCTGTCGGGCGAGACCGCGGTGGGCAAGTACCCGGTGGAGGCGGTGCGAACCATGGCGACACTGGCGCAGCGCGCCGAATCGCAGCTGCGGCGAATACGGCTACCTGCAGACGATCCTGCCGCACCCGTCCAATGTGGTGACCGAGGCGGTCAGCCAGGCGGCGGTGGTGATGGCCAAACAGCTCAAGGCGGCGGCGATCTTCAGCCTGACCTCGACCGGTTTCACCTCGCGGCTGATGTCCAAGCATCGCCCGGACTGCCCGATCCTGGCTATCACCGGCGGAGAAAAGCGTGGCGCGCCGGCTGTCCATGAACTGGGGGGTGCTGCCGATCCTGTACAGCGGTGACGCGTCCGACCTGTCCAAGATCGATTTCGGTATCCAGCGCGCCGAGCAACTGGGCTACATACGCTCGGGGACATTATCATCGCCACTGCGGGCCACTGGCAGAAAGCCGGCGGCACCGACCTGATCCGCGTCATCACCCTGGGGTGATTGCGCGGGACCTGTCAGCTCCGTGAAAACGGCAGGCCACGGGCACGGCGATGGAACCTGTGCAGCCGCCGGCATACACAACATACAGTTCGGCAGTAGCGAAGCACGGGTGGTCGAACGGATGATCAAGAAACTGAATCTGAGGGACGAGCAGCACGGCGACTACCTCAGCGACAGGATCGTGCTGCGGGCCCGATCAGATCGGAGATCAGCGAGGTGCTGAGCGCGAAACAGCGCAAGCAACTGAGGGCGTTGCGGGAAGAGTGCCGCGAGCGCTTTCCGCCTAAGTTGTGAGCCGCAGCGATGACGCCGGCGTTGTGCGCCGGCGTTATGCCGGGTTCTCCGGCCAGGTCAGGGCCTGCGCTCACCGCTCGCCGTAGGGGGCGGTCGGTACGGCGATACAGGTTGCCGGAGTGGAGCGTACGCAGTGCATCCCGGAGTCGCGGTTCCTCCGAAGCACGCTCAGTTACTCTGAACTACCGTTGCGGTCGTGCTGCAATTGGTTATCTTCTCACTCGTCCTGGTACCTTTCTTGTTGCTCAGGAGCTCGGTTACCGTCGCTGCAATTGCGACCTCTCCGTTGACCGCAATGCCGTCCGACACAGAGGGTACGGAAAAGGTGTGTTCCACGTAGGTAACATTGAAACTGGATATGGGAACTGTGTAATTTTCCTTGATTGCATCGCCGGAGTTCGTCGGGTAAGTGACGTCGATGGATACCTTGGGCGAGCGAAACGCGCCGGGATAGGAGGGTACCCTGACCAGTTTCACCAGAAACGGCGTGCCGGTGTAGACGTATTGTGGATCCGGCGCGAGCAGCAGGGCGCACTCAGCATCGACGCTAGCTGCGGGTTTTGCGGCACTGACAATGCCGGGAGCCAGCAAGGCCAGACAGGTTGCCAGAATCGCGAAGGCGTGTTTCGTGGCGAGAGCCTCAATCGTTGAGACGGGCGTCTGCGCACGATGAAGATGTTGGGTCGTAGTCATGGTTTGGTACCTCTCTATATGCATAACCCAGTGAAAGAATGGTCAGGAATGGTCTGGAACGGTGAGCCTGGGTTGCTCGTTCCGGTGGCCTGGGCATGCCTGGTCCCCGCTTAGAACCCTACTGCGGGAGGGTGTTTAAGAATGGGATCTGTATCCCAATTCCTGAGATTCAAAAAATTATAAGCAATACGCGCGCCAGGAATAGAAACAATATGTTTTAGTTATGGTTATGTTGCGAGCGACCGTCGCCGTGACGACCTCCAGCGGACCTGAGCGTTCCCGATCAGCGACAGCTGGCAACCTCGCCGCCGGCAGGTCCATGATTTACCTTAGCTTCGTGCGTCGCCGACGGACGACAGATGCGGCGTCCGGGAAATCGGTCTGCAGCAACGGCGGGGACGAAAGTCCGGTGGCACCGATCCGCGGCAAGCGATCACCCCGGGTTGAGCTGAATCGGGGGCAGTCGCCCACCGTTCCGGCTGCCTGTAAAGGGGCGGTAAGTCACTCTTTGGAAAGCGTATTATAGCAACCGTCTGATGCGGTCCCGGCAGTCAATGACGCTGCGTGTATCGTTGTGCCCGCACGAGAGCTGGAGGTCGCGGATGTTCCATTCGGCTCAAGCTCGAGCGTATCAACGGCTTCTCCGAACTCTCGTCCGGGGCGGCGCCGCCCACCGCGGGAGCTGCCGACGCCTGCGTTACCGCCGTGCTCACAGCGTCAGCTGACGGTCCCTGTCGAGTTTCAACCGGAGATACGTCTGCTCTCGCTTATTCTGCGTCGAGTTCTTTTCGCAACATTTTTCTCAGGCGATCCCGGCAGTCCATGACCGAGCATTCCCCCTGGTGCCGGCAGGAAAGCTGCAGGTCACGAATGTTATCGTCGTCGACACTGAGGAGCGACACCAGGGCGATTTCTTCTTTCTCGCACTGCGTTGCGGCTTGTTGCAGCAGGCTGACAGTATCGCAGCCTTCGACGAAGCGCTTCCTGGCAAAACTGACAATCTCGTCGAAATCGTAATCCCCCAGGCACCCTGGAACACGGCAGACCATGATGTTTCAAACCCGCTTGTTATTTTCTGATCAAGTAACGTCGCATCGAGCAATACTGACTCAGGGAAAACACTATGCTCTTTTGTACACCGGACCTATGATTTGGATCAACAAAGATCGCTGAAAAAAGACGGCTGAAGCAGGAACAATGACCCTGTTTTGCTAGGGTTTTTTTGCCGGCTGGCCGGGGGGTGTCCGGGTCTGCTGTCCAGTCACCCCGGGGCCGATGAACATCGACGTGCTTCAACTCGATGGCGAATTCATCGCCGGGGAACAGAGCTGCATAACGGATGGCGCGCCTGGGGTCTCTGATTGCGCCGCAGGGCCGGTTTGCGCTGCACCCGTCCGGCGCGCAGTGCATTTGCGCCCACCTTGCGCTTGAGGGTATCGCCCTGTGGCCTGGTCTACGGCTTTCCTGGCCGCATCGGTGTTCCAAAACCACCGCGCCGAAGGACGGCGGTCCTACAGATTGTGCAGTTTCTCCTCGATGCGCCTGCGGCGCCGTTCGTGAACGGCAGCACGTGGCAGACGTTCGCAACAGCGCCGGGCGGCGGCCAGGTCCTTGCTGATGTGTTCGTGGTACTTGGCGAGCCGTTCCACGGAATCGGTGCAGCCGGCGGCCGCCAGGCTTTCCCACACCGCGACAGCCTGTGGCCAGTGACCGGCGCGGCGTAACAGATGTGCCAGGAAACGCCTGCCGTGATCACACAGCACACTCTGGTGGGATTGCAGCAGCGCGCGTGCCTCGGTTTCGCTGCTCTCGGCCAGCCAGCGGGCCAAGGCGTGCAGGTCCACGTCGAATCTCCGTGGTGCCGCAACGGCACGAGCCAGGGCGCTGTGCGCGACGGCCAGGGAAATGATGTCCTGGCGGTTATGCTCGACGACTTTCACCAGCTGGGTGCTGTGACCGAGGCGCAGGTAGCTGAACCAGGCCGCCGGTGCCTCGCTGCCGGGCAGGTCGTCGACGCGGCTGAACCCGAGCAGGTTCTGTTCCAGGCTGGTCAGGCGGCAGTCGGCCCAGCGGCTGCTGAACAGGCGCCGCACCGGGTGCAGGAGGTCCAGGTGTGGCAGTTCCGCGAAGGGGGGTGCCATGCCCTGCATGCGAAAACGGGTGATCAGCAGCGGCACGTCATAACTCTTGCCGTTGTAGCTGACCAGCCGGTCATCGGGTGAGAGCGTTTCGACGACCCGCTTCAGCAAGGCGGCTTCGGCGCCAAAGCAGGTGAGCAGGAATTGCGTCAATTCGATAGCCCGGTCGTCCACCACCGCGATACCGACCAGAAATGCAAGTGTGCCGCTGCCGCCCGACAGACCGGTGGTCTCGGTATCGATGTAGACGCTGCGCAGGTGGCGGGCTGTGGTCTCGCCAGGCAGTTGCGGGCGCTCGCGCAGTATGTTCAGCTGAATCGATCCGAGTTGACCGCTGAGCGGCAGGCGCTGACGGATACGGATGACGCCGTCGGCGATGAGTTCGCCGGCGAGCGCCTCTGCCAGTTTTTCAGCTGGCGGGCGCGCCTGCGATAGCGCTGCAGCCGTCCCCGAAGAACGGCTTCGACCCTTGTTCTCCAGCGCGGCAATCCGCTCGCGCAGGCTCGACACAGACGGTTTCGGCGCCGACCGACTCAGGCCGGTGCCGGCCTGGCTCTGCAAGCGTGACAGTCTGGACTTCAGATTCACGGGCCTGACTCCAACTCGTTGATGCTATGAACGCGAAGACGCGCGATCATGCGCGAAGCAAATTCCGATTGTTGCTTTATTCAAGCCGTTCGCGCCTTATTCGCCTTTGCGACTGACAGGGTCTTCCGACAGCAGGGACAAGACCTGCAACGCCACCTGTTTGGGTGCGTAGCCGCGCGCCTCGTCGCTGGCCAGAATCGGACCGATGCAGCTCGGGCAACCGTGCCTGCAGGCGCAGGCGCTGACCAGTTGCCGCGCATCGGCGACGATGGCGGAGCGGATGTCGAACAGCGGTGCCGAAATGCCGATGCCCCCCGGGTAATTGTCGTACAGAAACAGGGTGGGCGTGAAATGCTGCAGCTGCCCCGGATCGACGGCTTCGCCTTCGCTGTTGCGCATCTGCCCGCGGCCGTTGGCGCCGACAGTAGCGAACCACTCCGCGTTGCCGTCACCCACCGCGCGCCCGATATCGCGCGATTCCGAGAGCATGCGCATGGCGGCGACAATGTGCATGGCGTAGCCGGCGCCCAGAAAACCGTCCAGCGCCATGTGGCGGGACGCAAAGGCTGCATCCAGTGCCTCGGCCTGAACCTGCCACCACACCGCTGTGGTGTGCATTTCCTGGTCGGGCAGATCGATATTGCCGTAGCCGACATTCTCGTGGCTGTAATAACGGATTTTCTTATAGCCGGCGATGCGCCTGACCAGGTGTACCTCGCCCTGCGCAACCGCGTGCTGTTTTTCACCGGCCTGCTCGAAGCGCTCCAGAATTTTCAGCCGGGTGTAGTCGATGGCGTCGGTGTAGTAGTCGGCGCGGGTGCGGGTCACAAAGGCCTTGCGACCCTCCCAGTCCAGTTTTTCCACCTGGTAGGGCGACGACTGAATCATGTAGATGGCGCCTGCGTAGAGCGTCTCGGGCGCCGAACTGAAGTCGACCTCGGCAATCACGGTCTGCGCGCCCGCGGTGGTGTCAATGACCACGAAATTGCCCTCCGCCACCGAACGCAGGCTGACACTGTTGGCGGGGTAGCTGTCGGTCATCCAGTGCCACTGATTGCCTTCGCGGTGCACGACGCCGTGTTCCTCGAGATAGGCGAGCATGTCGCTGAGCTTTTCCTTGCCGAACGTTTCGCCGTCCCGGAACGGCAGTTCGAAGGCTGCACAGCGGATGTGATCGAGCAGGATCAGCAGCTGGTCGGGATCGATGCGTGCCTGCTCCGGCGATGCGCCGAGGAAGAACTCCGGATTGCGGATCATGTACTGGTCGAGCGGCAGGCTGCTGGCCACCAGCACGCCGAGCGCCGTGCGCTGGCGCCGCCCGGCGCGACCGAGGCGCTGCCAGGTGCCGGCGATGGTGCCGGGGTAGCCGTTCAGCA
This sequence comes from uncultured Gammaproteobacteria bacterium, assembly GCA_963695455.1. Taxonomy (GTDB): domain Bacteria; phylum Pseudomonadota; class Gammaproteobacteria; order DSM-19610; family DSM-19610; genus Thiogranum. The sequence continues at coordinate 235,599 of CAVOGN010000008.1, forward strand.
CGCACACATCCAGTGATCCGATGTCCACGCCCAGCTCCAGCGCCGAGGTGGACACCACGCAGTCGATGCTGCCGGCGCGCAGCTTCCTCTCCATGGCGCGCCGTTCGGTGGGCAGGTAACCGCCGCGATAGGCGGCCACCCGCGCCGGGCTGCGCGGATCGCTGTCGAAGGTGTCCTTCATGTACTTGGTCAGCACCTCGACCATCAGGCGCGACTGGGCAAACAGGATGCTTTTGAGGCCGCGTTTCACCGCCATGCGCGCGATGCGCGTGGTCTGTGAGCGCGCCGAGGCACGGATGCCGAGATCGGGATTGATCACCGGAGGATTCCACAGCAGCAGATGCTTGGCGCCGGCGGGGGCGCCGCTGTCGGTGATCGCGCTGACCTCGGCGTCGATCAGCTGGCCGGCCAGCTGCCCCGGGTTGGCGATGGTGGCCGAACACAGAATGAACAGCGGATCGGCGCCGTAGAAGCGGCAGATGCGCTGCAGCCGCCGCAGCACGTTGGCCACGTGCGAGCCGAACACGCCGCGGTAGCTGTGCATTTCATCGATGACCACGTAGCGCAGGCTCTCGAAGAACTGCGCCCACTTGGTGTGATGGGGCAGGATGCCCTGGTGCAGCATGTCGGGGTTGGTGACCACGATATCGCCGCGGGTACGCACCGCCTTGCGCGCATCTCCGGGTGTGTCGCCGTCGAAGGTAAAGGCGCGCACGCCCAGTTCACCGGCCTCGTTGAGCGCCATCAGCTCCGCCACCTGGTCCTGCGCCAGCGCCTTGGTGGGGAACATGTACAGCGCCTTGGCTTTGGCTTGCAGTGCCGCCTGCAGCACCGGCAGGTTGTAGCACAGCGTCTTGCCCGAGGCGGTCGGTGTGACGATGACCGTGTGTTTGCCGCCGCGGACGGCTTCCCAGGCCCGCGCCTGGTGGGTGTAGAGCCGCTGCACGCCACGGGCGTGAAGTGCCCGGGCCAGGCGCGGATCCAGGTCGGACGGCAGCGCTGTGTAGTGGCCCGCCCTGGCCGGGATGACCAGCTCGCCGGTGATACGGGCCCGGTATTTGCTGCGCAGGTGCTGCGCCAGGGCCTCGGCCGGGTCGTCCGGGGAGGGGCTGAGGTGCTCGGCCGGTGTGCTCATGCGCGGTTCTCCATCCGTTCTCTGTCGCAAGCATAGAGAACAAAGGGAGAACATATCAAGGGGTGCGGAAAAAAGAATTGCACGTCTTCCACCTTTCGATGACTGGCTTACGCCGGACTGCACTGGTCCAGGGCTGCTGAAATTAAGGGGAATCCCCGATACCGGGCGGCGGTGAAACAGTGCATGCTTCCGATCAGTGGACCGAAACCGGAGTGCATCAAACCGGGGGGGGCAAGGATAGCGCCAACTAGAATACCGCTGGAAGCGGGGTTTTTCGGAGCCAGGCGCATGGATGCGGGCAGGTCTGGTGGTCGCCGTTGCGGCCTTTGAAGTCGGATACGTTGGCCCCCGTCAAACGCCATCCGCCTGATTGAGGGAACCCGCGGGGCATGTGCCGGGTCAGAGTCGTTTGAATGCTGTGCATTGGCGACCGGACCCTCCTCTACAGCCGCCAGTGTTTCGACCAGCCGCCTCGTGGCTGGTTTTTTTTTGTCGCATGCATCGCGCGACGCGCTGTGGAGGTCCGGCCGGATCCGCACCTGTACTATGCTAAGGTGAACCCGCAAGCATCATGCACTCAGAACCGCAGGCGTCGAACACAATGCAGCCAGCAAGGATCTTCATTGTCGATGACCATCCGCTAGTGCGCAGCGGTTTTCACCAGCTGATCGGAGGCGAACCCGACCTCAGCGTATGCTGCGAAGCCGGCAGTGTAGCCGAGGCGCTGGAACAACTGACCGTACACAAACCCGATCTGGCCATTGTTGATATCTCGCTGCCGGACGGGAATGGCCTCGAGCTCGTCAAGCGTATGCGTGCCCGCGCGCCCTGGATGCGGGTGCTGGTCGCCTCGATGCACGATGAAGATCTGCTCGCGGAACGCGCCCTGCGTGCCGGAGCGATGGGCTACATCAACAAGCAGGAAGCTGCAGCGCGGGTGATCGGGGCCATACGCCAGATACTGAAGGGCAAGATCTACGTGAGTGACCGTGTTACGGAGCGGCTGCTGCGTGGTGTTGCCGACCACGGCGAGGGGCCGCGTTGCTCGCCGGTCGAGTTCCTTTCCAATCGCGAGCTGGAGGTGTTCGATCTCATCGGTCGTGGCCTGGGCACCGGCGACATCGCAGAGCGACTGCACCTCAGCGTCAAGACCATCGAGACCTACCGGGCCAATATCAAGAAGAAACTCAAACTGAAGTCGGCCGCCGAGCTGTCGCGCAGCGCCATACAATGGTCGCTGGAGGGCCACTGACGCGCCCACCGGCGCCTGCGCGGCCATGGCGAGCGATGACTCAAAACCGAACTCCGGGCAGGACGGGAGCCAGGCGGATCCGGCGCGGGGAGGGGGCGCCGATAGCGCGACCGACGAGCTGCGCCGCCTGAACGACGCACTGGAGCAGCGCAGTGCGGAACTGGAACGGCGTGAGCGGGAATTCCGCACTCTGGCCGACAATGTGCCGGCGATGTTCTCCTACCTCGATGCCGACCAGCGCTACCGCTACGTCAACCGGCGCTACGAAAAACACTGGGGGCGGCCGGCGGCCGAGATCGTCGGCAAGACCGCGGCAGAGTTGCTGGGAACGCAGGGCTATGCGGTGGCGCGCCCGCATATCGAGCGGGTGCTGTCGGGCGAACAGGTGACCTACCAGGGCGCGTTCGATTATGCCGACGGTTGCCACACCATGCAGGTCAGCTATGTTCCGGATGTGGACGGGCGCGGCAAGGTACACGGCTTTTTCACGCTGGTGGACGACATCACGCCGCTTAAGCGAGCCGAACATGGCTTGCGCGAACGCGAGTCACGGCTGCGCGCCATCATGGATACGGCGCCCGATGCCGTCATCACCATCGACCGCCAGGGTATCATCACGAATTTCAACCGCGCGGCAGAGGCCATATTCGGTTATTCCGCGGCCGAGGCGGTCGGCGCCAACGTGCGGCTGTTGATGCCGGCGCCCTATTGCGACGAGCACGACGACTATCTGGCCCGCTATCACCGCACCGGCGAGAAGCACGTGATCGGCCGGCGCCGCGAGCTGCGCGGGCGGCGCAAGAACGGCAACGAGTTCCCGCTCGAAGTGACGGTCACCGACGTCCAGGACTTCGGGCTGTTCGTCGGTATTGCGCGCGACCTCAGCGACCGGCGGCGGCTGGAGAAAGAGGTGGCGCGCGCCAGTACGTTCGAGCAGGAGCGCATCGGGCAGGAGATTCACGACGGCCTGGGTCAGAAACTGACCGCTCTGTCGATGATGGCGGCGAGCCTGAGGCGCGATCTTGCCAGGCGGAACGTGCCCGAGAGCCGGACGCTGAACGAGCTGATCGAACACCTGCGCCAGGCCACCGAGGAGGCACGTGCCTTGTCGCGCGGCCTGGCCCCGGTGCCGCTGACCGAACAGGGCCTGGCGGCTGCACTGAGCAGACTGGCCGAAGACATGCAGGCGGCCACGGGCATTGCCTGCCACTTCGAGACCGATCCGCGGCATCCCGTGGAAGTGCAGAACCGCACCACAGCCATGCAGCTGTATCGTATCGCCCAGGAAGCGGTGCACAACGCCATCAAGCACGGCCGGCCCCGCAATATGACCATCCGCCTGGCACGTGCCGGTCGCTGTGCCGAGCTGCTGGTCAGCGACGACGGCAGAGGCTTCAGTTCGGATGATGGCAGCGTGGAAGGATTCGGCCTGCGCATTATGCGTTACCGTGCTTCCATCGTGGGCGCCGAGCTGAGTATCGAATCCACAGCCGAATCGGGAACCCTGGTGCGCTGCAAGTTCTCGCCGCTGGATTTACCGGGGGAAGAGGACGAGGAGGAAGAGTAGCGTCGCGCCCGCCCGCTTCGTTGCCTCGCCGGGCCGATGGCAGGCAAAACAAGCGCACTCAGTACTTCGTTGACGGGGCGGTTTTCACCGCTGTACTATCCCGGCGTGCTTTCCTATAACCGATAACAACACGAACAGGGACGCTGCAGCGGTTACGGCGCGGACCGGCGCCGGCCTGCCGATCACATCGGAGGAGCACGAAAATGCATACGGCTACCAGGGTGGCGGAGGATGAACTCGCCGCTATCGACATTCCCATCGAGCGGGATCTGTTTCTGCGCAAGCTGCTGCGCGAACTGGCCGGAACGCTGCAGGATGTCATCGGCGTAGAGGAAGCCTCCGGTTTTGTCAGTATCGTCGGACAGCGCATCGGCGAGTGGATGGGCGATGAATATCGCAAGGCGCTTGGGGTGCGCGAGCTGTCTGCCGACCAGGTGCCCGCAGTGCTGGTCGATCTGAAGAAACGCATTCAGGGTGACTTCTCGGTTGAATCGATAGACCAGGACAAGATCGTGCTGGTGAACCGCGCCTGCCCGTTCGGGGACAAGGTGCGCGATCGCCCCTCGTTGTGCATGATGACGTCCAACGTGTTCGGTACCGTCACATCGGAAAACCTGGGTTATGCCAAGGTCGCGCTGCACGAGACGATTGCCCGCGGTGATCCGGGTTGTCGGGTGGTGGTTTACCTGAGACACACGGAGCAGGCGGAGCAGGACACAGGCAATGAATACTACCGATCCTGAGGTGACATGGATCGTGCACATTTCCTTCAGCTCAGCGACGCGTTCCCCGAGGCGCTGATCCTGCTTTCCGGCTCGGGCGAAGTGCTGGCAGCCAACGCCAGCGCCGCCAGGCAGCTGGGTATTCCCAAACGCCCCGCCGCCGGCACCCGTCTCGAACAGTTCGTTGCTAACACCGCGGAGGAACTGGGACGCTTGCTCAAGACGTGGCTGCGCAGCCGCAACGCCATTCCCGCAGGACTGAAGTGGACCAGCGGCACGCTCGGCGAAGCGGGCTGGCGCTGCGAGGGATTCCTGTCACAGGTCGCGAGCCCGGACGCGCCAGCCCGCGTCATCGTGCGCTGCACAGCAGGCAAGGCACACGCCAGTCATTTCATCGCTCTGAACCGGGAGCTTGATCGCCAGCGCATCACCCTGCGCAAGCTCCAGGAGAGCCGCAACGCGCTGGAGAAGGAGCATGAAAAAGCCACCGTGACGCTGAGCAGTATCGGTGATGCAGTCATTACCACCGACTGTAAGGGACTGGTCGAATATCTCAATCCGGTAGCGGAAAAGCTGACCGGCTGGTGCAATGACCAGGCGGCAGGACAACCGCTCACCCGGGTGTTCAACGTCGTCGATGAGCTTACCCGGGAGCCGGCCGCCAATCCGGTGGAGCGGTGTCTGGAACAGCAGGCCGTCATCGCCCTGACCAACCACACTGCGCTGATAGCCAAAGACGGAACCGAATACGTGATCGAGGATTCGGCCGCTCCGATACGGGCCCGGCACGGCGGCATCCTCGGGGTGGTGCTGGTGTTTCGGGACGTAACCGATCAGCGTCTGGCGAACCGCCAGCTGGAATACCTGGCGCAGCACGATACCCTGACCGGATTGAAGAACCGCTATTTCTTCGAGCAGGAGCTGAAACAGGCTGTGCAGGTGGCGGCCCGCGGTCGCGTACAGCACGCGCTGCTGTATATCGACATGGACAAGTTCAAGGTGGTCAACGATTCCGCCGGACACAGTGCCGGGGACGAACTGCTGGTGGAGCTGGCGGGCATGTTGTCGGGGCGGCTCAGGCAGGGCGATATCCTGGCGCGCCTGGGCGGGGACGAGTTCGGAGTCCTGCTCGACGATGTCAGCGACGAGCAGGCGCTCGGTATTGCCGCCGACTACATCAGGACAATGCAGGGGTTCCGCTTCAGCTGGGACGCCGAGAACTACGATATCACCCCGAGTATCGGCGTGGCGATCATCGACCAGACGACTGCTTCCACGGCCGAGATCATGCGCCAGGCGGATATCGCCTGTTACGTATGCAAGGAACGCGGCGGAAACCGCTTTCACCTCTACGACCAACGCGACCAGGCGGCGCTGTCGACGCTGGGCGAGCTCAACCTGGTGCGCGACATCAGGGAGGCTCTGGCCGAGGAGCGCTTCACCCTGTATTTCCAGTCCGTGGTCAGAGTGAGCGACAGAGCGGTGCAGATGCACGAAGTGTTGCTGCGCATGCTTGACCGGAGCGGCGGCGTCGTGAACCCCGCAACCTTCATCCCGCCGGCGGAACGTTACGGGCTGATGCCGCTGCTCGACCAGTGGGTGGTGGGCAAGGTGTTCGAGCTGCTGCGGGCCGAACGCGATCGCAGTCTCTGCCTGACCGTTAACCTGTCGGGTTGCTCGCTGGGCGACCGCGATCTCATGACTCTGATCCGGAAGAATCTTGCGCTGCTCGAGCTGACCCCGGGTCAGCTGATCTTCGAGGTGACCGAGACAGCGGCGGTCGGGCATCTGGAGAAGGCCGGGGAATTCATGCGCGAACTGACCGACATGGGTTGTCATTTCGCCCTGGACGACTTCGGCACCGGCTTCAGCTCCTTTGCCTACCTGAAACACATGCCGGTGCGTTACGTGAAAATCGATGGAACCTTCGTCAAAGATATCGTGATCGACCCGGTGGACCAGGCCATGGTGCGTTCCATCAACCAGATCGCCCACTCGCTGGGCAAGGAAACCATTGCCGAGTTCGTCGAGAGTGATGCCATCCTGGAAAACCTCCGCCGGTTCGGTGTCGATTACGCGCAGGGTTACGCCATCGGCAGACCCGGCCCGCAAATCTGATTCACTGCGCCTGCACCGCGGCCGTTGCTAAGCGGTCCGCAGCTGAAGTCCGCCCTGCCTGCTGCCGCTAGCTGTCTCATCCGCCGGGATTTTTTGCCCGGCGCAGGTTGTCCTTCTGGTGAGATGTACGAAAAGGTTTGCCTATTGTGCAACGTGTGAGTCCGCTGCCTGCCCTGTTGAAACTGCTGCTGCCGTGCGTGGCGCTGCTGCTGTGGCTGCCGGCACAGGCGGCAGCGCCGGCATCGCAGGGCAGCTTCGAGGGTGGTTGGAGCGCCTATGACCGGGGTGATTTCGCCCGGGCGGTGCAGCTGTGGCGACCGCTCGCCGAGGGCGGGCACGTCAACGCCCAGATCAACCTGGCGGTGATGTACGAGCACGGCTACGGCGTGGATCAGGACCTGCGGAGCGCCGCCGCCTGGTACCTCGCCGCGGCCCGCCAGGACAGCGCCATCGGCCAGTATAACCTCGGCCTGTTCCTCGCCGAACACAGCAGCTTGATCCCCGCCGGGCAGGACGCCCTGTACTGGCTGGGCAAGGCCGCGGACCAGGGTTTTGCCGATGCTCAGTTCCAGGTCGGTCTGATGTATGCGCAGGGCAAGGCGGGGGAGGCGCGCATCGCCGACGCGCCGGCCTGGCTGTACCAGGCGGGACTCGCGTATCTGTCGGACCGTGATGCCGCCGGTGTCGACTCCGCGGTGGCCGCACTGCACCGGGTTGACGCCGGCAAGCCGCTGGCGCGTGACCTGGAAGCGCGCCTGGCGGGCTGGCCCGAGCCGGCGGCAGAGGCGCAGACCTCGACTTCGGTGTCGCGCACCGCAACCGGCACCGCCTGGCCGGTCGCCGCCGGGTTGGCGGTCACCAACCATCACATCGTGGCCGGCAAACAGTCGCTGGTGCTGGTCGACAGCCGCGGCCGGGAAATTCCGGCGCGTATCGTCAGTAGCGATGCGGGTAACGACATTGCGCTGCTGGCCGTGGACAACCCCGAACAGCTGCCGCCCGCGCTGCCGATCGCCACCGCCGGTGCACGGCTCGGCGCCAGTGTCTTTACGATCGGTTTCCCGCGCGTCGACGTCATGGGCACCACGCCCAAGCTCAGCCTCGGCATCATCAGCAGTGTCAACGGCATGTACGACGACCCCGCCAGCTACCAGATTTCGGTACCCATTCAGCCGGGCAACAGCGGCGGGCCGCTGGTCAACATGCGCGGTGAAGTGGTGGGGCTGGTTACCTCCATGCTGGGGCGGGTGAACGCCGCCGGTGGCGAGGCGCAGCCGTTCGCCAACATCAGCTATGCGCTGAAAGTCGACCGGGTCATGGCCCTGTTGCTGGAGGCGCCGCAGCCGGCGCGTGCCATCGCCGAACTGGCCCGCGGCGGGAAGGATCTCGAGGACCTGGCGCAGAAGATCCAGGGCTCGGTGATGATGGTGCGGGCGGAATAAGCCAGGGTGGAGACGTCCCTGTCCCCATGGAACCTGGTCGTGCGCTGACTTTCGGCTAGATCTTTACCCCGAGCGTCTCCAGCGTAAGGATGGTCAGCCCACCGCGCGGCAGGCCTTTGTCCTGCTGAAAGGCATCCACCGCGCGCAGGGTCGCGCCGCCCATGACGCCGTCCGCAGGTCCGGGATTGTAGCCGGCCTTGTCCAGCGCTTCCTGCAGGCGCACGATGACGTCGCGCGTCATGTTGGTTTCACACAGCACCTGGCGCCACTCCAGGCGCTCGTCGCTGACTTTGCTGCGCTTGGTAACCATTTTGAATTCGGCCGGGATCTTGGTGCGTTTTTCCTCGGCCTTGGCCACCAGCTTGCGCACCTTGACCGTCTCGACCACTGCGGGCACGTCTTCTTTGACGAAGCTCGCCGGCGTCTTGACCACGCGCTTCTTCACGGTTTCGTACTTGGCCGGAATCTCGGTCAGGCAGACCTGGTTGCCGGTGGGCTCGCCGGCGGGCTTGGTTTCCGCATGGGTCGCCACCCAGGAGAAGGCGGGATCCGACACCTTGATACGCAGCGCGACCTGCTTGTGCTCGGCCGGAATCGGCGTGCGCTTCTCCTGCGGCGGGGTCACCAGCTTCTCGACCTTGACGGTCTTGTAAACGGCCGGGATTATCTCTTCGCGGGTGGTGGCCGGTGTCTTGATCACCTGCTTTTCGATGGTCTTGTACTTGGCCGGCACCTCGACCAGACACATCACCTCACCGGTGGTGTTGTCGATCTTCTCGATCACGCCGCCGCCTTTCTTCCAGACCGTCTTGGCGGGTTCGACCAGCACCTCGGAGGTCATGGTTTCGTAGGTGGCGGGGACCTCGATGATCTTCTTGGAGGCCTCTTTTACCAGCACCTTCTCTTCCACGACTTCGTAGGTGGCGGGGATGGTTTCCACCTTTTCGGAAGCCTGTTTGACCAGCACCTCTTTCATTTCGGTCTTGTACTGGGCGGGCTGGTAGTATTCCTTGAAACACATGCCCGGTTCGGCCTCAGCAATGGGCACCCCGCCTGTCTTGGCGGCACTCAACAGGGCCGGGCTCACGGGCAGGCCCTTCTTGCCCATGTCGGTGACCCACTGCCGCTGGCTGGGGCTCACTTCGACCTTTTCGGTGACCTCTTCGTAGACCGCCGGCACCGGAACCAGTTTGCTCTGTGCCGGAGTGATGGTGACTTTCTGTTCCACCCATTCGTACTTGGCGGGGATGGTGTCGATCTTCTCCGCCGCTTCGCGTACCAGCACTTTCTCTTCCTTGGTTTCGTACTGGGCCGGCAGCATCACCTTGGCATAGCACTGGCCGGGCTTGGCGGGCGGCAGCGTGTTGGTGTTGTCGACCGGCTCCGCCACGGTTGTGAAACCGGGCATCACCAGTCCTGCCGACAGCATCAGCGTGGAAAACTTTATTCGCATGGAACTCCCCCTTCGGAATGGGCATCTGATTCACGTTGGCATGTGGGCAGGAAACTGCATGCAGACGCACCCGCGCCATCCAACTCCGCGGCCGAGCATAAGAACTTGAGCGCGGCATTTCAAATGTCGTCATATGCCAACAGTGCCGGGGGCTCGAGTATCAGATCACGGCGTGCGGCATAAACGCCCGCTTGTGCAGCAAAACGTTTCGACTGCAAGGAGCCCCGCCGGGGTTCTGCGGCCCGATGGCGGCGTTACGGCGAGTGCTGGCCGCGCGCCTGTTGCAGCGCCCGGCCAGTCGCCGTCCGGTACGGTGCCGGTGGGTGGTTACCGTTCGGTCTAGTCTACGTTGATCACGCCGCAGGCCGCCCGCGCGCCTCCGGCACAGCCGGCTACGACACCATCCGGGCAATAGGTGTCAGGATCGACGTGAATGATAAAGGCGCTGCCGTCCGCATCGTTGATGCTGAGAGGGCCGGGAGACAGGGTGATGCGGCTGGTCGTGGTCGTCATGATTCCGTTGCCGCCGCGGTTTACCCGAAGGTTGATCAGATCACCTGAGTGAAAGGGATGATTGCCGTCCGGGCTGGTCAGGGATGCCGGGCCCGGGTCGAAATGACCGCCGGCCGCGGAACAGGGCGTGCAGGCCGCGGTTTCGTGAATGTGAACGGCGTGGTCGCCCGGCGGGAGGCCCCGCGCCAGGAGGACAACGCGGACTTGCTTCACCCCCTCAGAGGAGGGGCGTTCCACCAGCAAAGCGTGGCCGGAGATATCGTTTCCATCGCAAGCGGCGATATCGGCCCAGGCGGTTACCGGTCGGGCGCCGTAGGCACTGATTCCGGGAACAGAGATAAGCACTGCTGATACACATGCCAGACATCTTTTCAGAACAGGTCGGTTCATATCGATGCTCTCCATGTCGATGACGCAGGCGAAGCCTGCTGAACGAGCGGTGGTAGGGACTGCTGCTTACCCTCGCCGGAGAGTATAGGCTACGCTGGTGGAGCCGTGGACAGCGAGTCGCCGCCCGTTTGCTGCGTTCGGCGCGGGCCAGTTGGGCCTGCGGGAGCGGCGCATACCGGCCCGTCAGGAAGCCAGCGTACCGTAGTGGGGCGGATAACCATCGGCGAACTCGTTGCTCAGCGCCTCGAACAAGGCGGCGTTTTCGGCGATGAACATCAGCGCCACGCCATCCTCCGCGCAGCGCACCACGACGCCGCGCTGAGTATGGTTTTCGCGCCCGCCTGGATCAAACCGGAAATCGATCTCGATCACGTCGTGCAGCTGTATGCCGGTTCCCGGTGCCTCGATGAACACACCCATGGCGTCGATATCCCGGGTCTGAAAACAGCCCAGGCTGAAGCCTTTCAGCCGCAGCTCGACGTCAAGTTGTATCTTGGTGCGGGTGTCGAACCGGTAGTGCATGCGTGACCTCTCTGAAACACGGTTGTGGCGCTCCAGTCAGGGCGGACTCCGAATGGACGCTTGTTGTTGTGCGACGGACAGCCGGAACTCTGACAAGCATGGCAGAATCTTCCGGGTCAGCCATAGGGGATTCCCCGAAATGGGCCGCCGAGGTCCTGTCCAGCCAGGAAGCGTATTTACTCTCTGCCGCCTGTGTGTAGAATAGAGAACAAATGGAGAACAAATCAAGTGCTGCCATGAAACTGACCCGACGCCAACAGGAAATCTACGACTATCTGCGCGACAACGCCGACGCCTTCGATCACCCGCCCAGCTATGACGAGCTGTGCCGGGTGCTGGGCCTGAGTTCGCGCGGCTCGCTGCACAAGCACATCCAGGCGCTCATCGAGGCCGGTGTGGTGGAACCCATGGATGGCATGCACCGCGGCATCCGGCTGGTGGAGCCGGGGCCGGCGGAGGAGGGGATTCCGTTTCTGGGTACCATTGCCGCCGGGCGTCCCATCGAAGCGCTGCCGCAGCCCGAATACATGCAGGTGCCGCCGGAACTGCTGGGTAACGGACCCAGCTATGTGCTGCGGGTACGTGGTGATTCGATGATCGAGGAAGGCATCCTCGACGGCGACTACGTAGTCATCGAGCAGCGCGACAGCGCCGCAAATCATGAAATCGTGGTGGCCCTGATCGGCAATGAAGAGGCGACCCTGAAGCGCATCGAGCAGCAACCCGGCCAGGTCATCCTGCACCCCGCCAATTCCGCCATGTCGCCCATGGTGTACGCTCCCGGGGAAGTGAAGATCCAGGGCGTCCTGGTCGGGCTGCTGCGCAGCTACCGCTGAGGTTATTCGACCGGCGAAATGCCGGCGCCGGAAATTCCGGCCGGACATTCGTCGAACATACCGTAGCCGAGGCCCTTGAGCGTCCCGGCCATGTCATTGAGGTTTTCGGCTGCTTCCAGCCGGGGGCGGAAGTGTTCCAGGCCGCCGAAATCGGCACAGCCGCTGACCAGCGGGCGCAGGCTTTCGAAATCCTCGACCCGGGTGAAATCCACCGAGTAACCGGGCGCTGCCGCCGCGGTCTGTGTCTTGATCGCTGCAATACCGTCCCCCGAGATCCCTTCCGGACAGTCATTGAACATGCCCAGTCCGATGGCGGTGAGGGTTGGGCGCATGTCCTCGAGGTTGGTGATGGATTCCATCTTGCTCCGGTACAGCTCCATGGCGTCGAAATCGACACAACCCTCGACCAGCGGGCGAATGCTTTCCAGATTCTCCACGCGGGAGAAATCGACGGTGTAATCGGTCGCAACGGCCGCACTGCTCAGCACGGGCAGCGCAATCGCCAGCAGGTGTTTCCTGTTCATATCCTCTTCTCCGGGATTCTTGCTTCTCGACGCGGGCGTCACCAGCATGCGCCACAACCGCACGGCGAGCAAACCCCTGCGGAGAATAGCGCGGATCCCCGGGTATCACTACATCTCCGGCCCCGAAAATCAGTAGCTGTCCGGCCATGCAACAGTCTTTTTGTCGTTCTGTCCGGTATGAAATGCCAATTGTCAGTGGCAAGGCACCCGGCACGTTGATGTGCACCAGGCGCTGCTGCGCCAAATTCGCGGCGTCGGCCGTTTTCAGCCCTTCGACCCGCAATCGACTGATTTCGACGCCGAATGATGCGTTTCCCAAATATACCGTGGAATAGAAATCGGGCAGGGGTACAGGCTGGTAAAGCCAGGCAGCAGTGATTATGTTAGCGAGTCGGTAAAGCTATGAAACGAGAAAACCGGAGGGGCGTGCCGCACACGCGGGGAAGGGGCAAGACCGGATTGTGCAGCGGTAACCAAGATGATTATTTCGCGCGTTGACCCGTATTATGCGAAAGGTGCGCCCATAGCATGGTGGATGAAGGTTGCGGCGAAAATAATCCTTTCACGGCTTCCCGTTGATATCCGGCAGTTGCAGAAAATCGGCATTTTCGTTAATTCGCCGAGGAGCGGAAACCATTACCGTAATGTGGATCAGCTATTGGGTCGATTTGACGTTTTCCATAATCGCAATTGGCCACGCTCCCAGACGCTATGTCGAAGTCGGTGTGGGCGATTCAGTCGATCGCGCGCTGGTGGCCCGCGCTTACGGTGTGCAGCGTACCTGGCTTATCGATTCGGGACCTTATGCAACGCAGGATATGGAGCATTATATCGGCGTCAATAAAGAGATCGGGAAAAAGGGGCTTGCCCCGCTTCCAATCAAGACTGATCTCTCATTCGCCCAGCTGTTGGACTTGACGCATGCCAGCTACCTTACCGACGGCCTGGCCGGTCTCAGGCAGATACCCTCAGATTCAATTGACGTCGTTGTATCGGAAGCCGTTCTCGAACACTTGCCGTACGACGAATTCTCAGCTTTCTTCGAGGAGTTTCATCGCATTTTGGTGCCGGCGGGCATGTCCTTTCATGGCATAGACTACCATGACCATCTGGGTGGAAAGCTGAACAACCTGCGTTTCAGCAAGCGCTGGTGGGAAAGCAGGTTCTTGCGCAGGAGCGGTTTCTATACCAACCGGATTTCACCATCCGATATGATGGCGCGCATCAGAGCGTGCGGGTTCGATGTCGAGATCGTCTCCAAGCTGGTGTGGCCGGAACCACCCATTGAGGTCAGCAAGGTCAGTAAGGACTTGAACTGGTCAAGTGAAGATCTGCTGACCTGCAGTATGCAGATAGTCGCAAAACCGGTTAGTAACTGCGCAGCGACAGCAGGACGCACTCAAGCGCCGGTGACCGTGGGAATCTGAGGAGAAGCAGACGCTGTCCGACCGTCTGCACGCGCCATGACCCGTTTTGACAATTCTCAATGCTGCGGGTCCTACGCGGTGTTATTGGAATCTAAGCGGTAACTGGTTCAATTGAGATAAATCCGGAGGCAGAACGATGAACACGATTTCATCGCGCTCGGGCATCATGGTTCTGGTGCTGCAGCTGCTCCTGCCGGGGGTTGCAGCGGCGCAAACCGACTTCAGCGGGCTGGTGGTGTTTGGTGACAGCCTGTCCGATACCGGCAACAAGTACTACATCACCGGCTTTGCCAATCGACCGCCGTATTCAGAGCTGCTGGACTTTTTCCTGGTGGCGGATGGACCCTACACCCGCGGTGGCCTGCATCACAGCAACGGGGCGACCTGGGTCGAGCAGTACGCCCGGCCGCTCGGGCTGGCCGGCGATGTGCGCCCGGCGCTGCGCAGCGAGGGCGGGGCGCATAACTACGCCTACGGCGGCGCAAGGGCGCGGCCGGGACTGGTGATCATTCCCAACGAAAACCAGCACCTGCCCACCCAGGTGGAGAACTTCCTCGCCGACGTCAACAGCAGCGCGCCGGCGGATGCGTTGTATATGATCTTCATCGGCGCAAACGATATCTTCGATGCCGTGGTTGCGCTGTCCATCGACCCGACGGGCACGACGAGTAACATCGTGCTCCAGCAGGCCATCGAATCGGTCGCCACGGAAATCGGCAACCTGGCGAGCGCGGGGGCCGCACATTTCGTGGTGATCAATGCACCGGATGTGGGTATGACACCGGCGATGGAGCTTGTCGATGCCTTCATTTCAGCTGGCAACCCCGCGATACCGCCCGGGGCCGTTACAGCGGCTGCAACGAGTCTGTCGGATGCCTACAATGGAGCGTTGAGCGCTGTGGTCGGAGCCATACCGGGTGTCCGGATCATCAATATCGTCGACGCGTTCCGGGATCTGGTGCTCCACCCGCAGGACTTCGGGCTCGCCAACAGCACGGACGCCTGCGTGATGCCCGAACAGCCGCCGTATGCCTGCAGGAAACCGGATGACTATGTGTTCTGGGATGGTGTGCACCCCACCAAGGTGGCACACGGCATTATCGCGGAGGTGGTGACCGAGGCACTGGCCGACTGACCTGCAGAGGGGCGGTGCCTGTCCGCAGGCATCGCTCCGAAGCCCGGCGTTTATGCCTTCGTGGCCCTTGGGTACCTCGAGTACCCGGGACACCCCCCTTGGGGCAGATCCGACCACACGGGATCTGCCCCGCTTTTTTCCATCAATCCATGCGCCGGTTGCAGTTAAACTCGGAATGTCAACGGCTTACCAGGGAGGGGTGCAGGAGGAAAGCTGCGGCCAGGAGCGCAACGACCTGGCCGTGGACCTGGACCGGCCGCACTTCGACAACAGCCTCACGGGTGACAAGACCGTGCGCCTGAAGCCGGGTGTGCGACACGCGGATATCCACCGTATCCAGGGCCGCGTCGAGCTCGCGCTGCCGGCGGAGGTCGAAACCATCCGCCTCGCCGCGCTGGACACGGAACAGACCATCGACCGGGCGGGCATTCGCGTGGCGCTGAAGGCGAGCGCCGCAGACACCCTGGACTACAAGGTGTACGGCGATGCCGCCCGCCTGCTGGAAGTGCGCGGCCTGAATGCCGCGGCCCAACCGCTCAGCGGCAGCTCGAGCATGTCCGGCGGTTTTCTGTTCGGCGAGGGGCTGTCGAAAAGCCGCAGCTTTGCCGGCCAGGTCGCCAATGCCGAGGTGGTGATCGCGCTGCGCGACGTCGAACAGAGCTTCCCGTTCCAGCTCGACACGCGGCGCCCGCGGGTGAGTCAGAGCGAAACGCGCCATGATCCGGTCAATGTGCCGACCTACAGCCTGGCGCAGCTGCAACAGGAGTTTCCGCAGCCACCGGCGCTGCCCGAAGACCAGCAGGACGTCCTGGCCGAGGCGGGCAGCGGACCGTTCCGTGTGGCACTCAGCCAGCTGCGACCGTTCATGGGCCTCTACACCGGATTCGCCGTTTACGCGCCAGCCATACCGGGGCTGGCGGACAACCTGAGCGCCGTCGCGCTGCAAGTCACCGCCATCGAAAACGCCGCCGGCGAGAACCTGGTCGCCGCCTCGCAGACGGTCCCGGTACGTCTCAGCAAGGACTGGCAGGATCCCGCGCGGCTGCAGGACCAGGTCCAGGTCGAGTTTGCCGCGCGCGTCGATGCGGCTGAGATTCGGACCCTCAAGGGCCAGCTGCAGCTGCGCCTGCCGCGTCAGCTGCGCTCGCTGTCCACCATTGACGCCACCGAGGTCGGCAGCGCGATCGGTGCTGCGGATCTGCGGGTCACCCTTAGCCGGGTGGATGACAAGGGTTTCACGCTGGACTTCGGTGCCCGGCTACCCGCGCTGGTCACGGTCAACGCCTACGACGCCGGGGACCACAGCATCTGGGTGCCGCATCCCCAGCTGGAGTTCGAGGACGGACGCTGGCGCGGCCGCTTCGATACCCTTGGCAGCGCTGCGCGCGTCGAACTGATAGTGGCCGTCGAACAGGAACAACAGGCATTCCCGTTTGAGCTTGCAATCACCGAGCAGGAATAGCCGGCAACCGGGCGCGGGCCGTAACCCGATCGCGCGGAGCCCCCGGCATCGTCGCCGCTGCAGGCGCCGCTGCGCTGCGCTTGCCGGAACACTGCCGAGCGACAGCAGGGCGCAGGATCTATTGGTAATTCAGAATATTAGCGCTTCGGAATTTGCAGCCCGGGATAAAAAAGCATATTGTGGTAAACGCGCTACGGATTGACCTGATGTGAGTCGTCGGAACTGCATCACGCCACGCATGGTCGGCGTGCCTGATTCACCAAAGCAAATAAAGCATAGGAAAAAATAATAACGACACGGCGCACCGCGGTGACCAAGGGAGAGCAAACATGGAACGGCGTCGGAACATACGGCATCTGGTCAACAAATGCATCGGCATCATGTACCCCGGTGGAAAGACGGTAACCGGTCGAACGCGCGATGCGGGGTTCGAGGGCGTGTTCGTTGAACTGGATATCGTCGAGCCGCCCGCACACGCCATAGTGCAATTACTGATTCCCGTCGGCCCCCGTCCCACGCTGGCCGATTACCTTCGTATTCCTGCTGTCATCACGCGTCGCGCCAAAGACGGTCTCGGGCTCCGGTGTACCTGCCGTGAGGACATCGTTGTCGACTACATACAGACCTAGTGTGCTCCGCCGCTGAGACGCAAAGTGCGGGGCGGCGACAGCACGGCATCAGGCACGCGAAGGGACGGCTTATTGCGACGCTCAGGCGACGGCGATATGAGCGATAAACCCGCGTACCGACCCGCACTCCCGGCGGACAGCCGTTTCATTGTCGATATGATCGACATTTCCTCCGATGGCGTGGCACTGATCGACTGGACGCAAACCGCACAGGCGGCCGGCGATCGAACGCCGCAGGAGATCGGCGTCGAGCGCTACGCCTCCGAACAGGGCGATTACAGTTACCGCAACTGCTGGCTGGCGGAGGTGGCGGGCCGGCGCGCCGGGGCGCTGCTGAGTTTTCCCATGCCGGCGCGGGATGCGGCCGATGTTGTGTCGCCGCCGCCGTTCGACGGCAGCGATGTGTTTGCGCCCTACAAGTACCTGGAAGCGCCCGAAACCTGGTACGTCTGCGGCGTTGCGCTGCTGCCCGAGTATCGCGGGCACGGTATCGGCACGCAGCTGATGCAAATTGCCGCGCAACAGGCACGCAAACACGGTTACCACCGGCTGAGCCTGGTCGTGTTCGAGGAGAATGCGGGCGCGCTGCGGCTCTACCGGCGCCTCGGATACCAGGTCATCGATCGCGCCCCCATCGTCCCGCACCCGCTGATCCGCTGCCGTGGAGATGCACTGCTGATGGTGGCACCGGCTCGATAGGCTCCGCAACCGGGGCAGTCTCTGCAGCAACCGTGGTCTGTTACCGGTTACGCCCGGCTACACTTCTGCCAGCAGCAGAGCGATCGGGTCTGACCGGTTCGCTGTGGCGTCGCGCTCGGTCAGGAACCGTCGCAGCTCCGCCTCCGGCAGCGGCCGACTGAACAGGTAGCCCTGCACAATGTCGCACTGCCGGTCGCGCAGAAACTGCAGCTGCTCAGGGGTCTCCACGCCCTCGGCCACCACCCGCAGGCCGAGCGTGTGCGCCATGGCCAGGATGGCGGAGACGATGGCGGCAGCGTCCGCATCGGTGGTGATGTCGGGGATCAGGCTGTGATCGATTTTCACACTGTCAATCGGCAACCTGCGCAGGTAAGGAAACGACGAGTAGCCGACGCCGAAGTCGTCCATGGCGATCTGTACGCCGAGCGCCTTGAGTTCGTCGAGTATGCCGGAGGCACGCTCCTGCGCCTCCATGATGCTGGATTCGGTCAACTCGATCTCCATCCGGTTGGCACGGCAGCCGCTGGTCTTGATAGCGTTGCCGATCACCTCGGCCAGATTGTGCTGGTTGAGCTGCACAGTGGAAATGTTGATCGCCAGGGCCAGGTCGATGCCATCGACCTGCCAGCGGCTCAGCTGCCGCGTGGCGGCGTCGATCATCCATGCACCGAGCGCCAGGATCAGGCCCGATTCCTCGGCCAGGGGAATGAACCGGTCGGGCGGGATCGCACCCAGCTGCGGATGCTGCCAGCGCAGCAGTGCCTCCACGCCCACGACATCGCCGCTGCGCAGGTCGAACTTGGGCTGGTAGTGCAGCGAAAGCTCGCGGTTGTCGACCGCCTTGCGCAGCGCGTTCTCCAGCGCCAGGCGTTCGGCCGCCGCCGCGTTCATGGATGCGTTGAAGTACTGGTAGTTGTTGCGGCCGTTTTCCTTGGCGTGGTACATGGCCATGTCCGCGCTCCTGATCAGCGTCTCGACGTCATTGCCATCACTGGGATACAGACTGATCCCGATACTGGCGCCAACGTAGAACTCGCCTGCGCCGATCATGAACGGACGGGCCAGCAGCTCCAGCAGGCGCCGGGCAACGCTGGCGGCGTCGCTCGCGTCCCGGACGCTGGGCAGCAGGATGAGGAATTCGTCACCGCCCACCCGCGCCACCGTGTTGCCCGGTGCCGCCGCCCCTGGGGTCTCCTGACGTGACAGCAGGTCTCCATCGCGCAGGCACGCGGTGAGCCGCGCGGACAGTTCCTGCAGCAGCTCGTCGCCGGCCTGGTGTCCCAGGGTGTCGTTGACCTGCTTGAAGCCGTCCAGGTCCAGAAACAGCAGGGCCAGGCCGGTGTGGTGGCGCCGGACGTGGGCCAGTGCGGCCTGCAGGTAGTCCTGGAAGCGGCGCCGGTTTGGCAGGCCGGTCAGCGGGTCCTGCTGCGCGAGCTCTGCCAGGTCCCGGCTCACGAGCTCCAGTTCGCGATTGGCCCGGTTCAGCCGCCGCAGCAGCGCCGAGAAGTACACCGGCAGCGCCACCAGCCCCACCACCAGTCCGGCACCCAGATAGCGCTGGGTTTCCCACCAGGCATTGGCGGCCATCACCGTGACCAGGCTGGCGACGGCCAGGCCCGCGGCCGTATACAGGTAGCGCTGGCCGAAGCGCAGGCCGTTGCCGACGATCACCCAGAGGTAGAGGGGGAACAGGGCGGTCCCGGCCGCATCCAGCAGATACAGGCAGGCGCCCAGTCCGCTCATGTCCAGCAGCATCCCGGCCAGGCGCCGGGTGGGCGAGGCCTGCGGGCGGGCTATGATTGCCACCACCAGCGCCGAGGCCAGCAGGAAGAACGTCCCGCACACGGCGAACAACGGTGTGGCTGCCGGCCCGAGCCGGCCTCTGAGTGTCGCCGCCGCCACGTACGCCATCACCAGGGCACAGATTGCCAGGCGGATAAACGCCTGTTCGTGCTCGCTGTCGGTGCGCTGTGAGAGAATTTCGCGTAGGCGCTGCATGGGTCGATGGACCAGCCGTTCCCGTGTTCGAGTCGTCCCGCGGCAGACCGCCGTCGAGCACGGCGCCGGGATACGATTGCATAATAGGGAGTGTTTCGGTCCGTAGGCCCCGGTCTTAACCCGGACGCCGGTGGGAAGCGGCGTTGCAGGCTCATCCGCCAACACCAACACACCGGTGCTGACAGCGGCCAACAACAGCGTGCGCAGGGTTGCTCCAGGTTGCCCGGCGAGCCGGTGAACGATTATACTTTTTTACGCTCTAACTCAGTGCGCTGCGTCATCCCGGCGCCTCCATTTCGGTGACTGCTTGTTGCAATAGCAGTGCGCAGGAAGGACAGTCACCCGGCACTAATTTGACGCCTGACGCGCATCGTAGCGGGTGTCAAAACAGCTCGACAGTGCGGTTTTTGCCTGCTTAACAAGGGATAGTATGCGCCGGACTTGAACTGGCACAGCGTTTGCACTGCGTGATAGTGAGAATGGCGTCCAGATGTAAGTCTTGCCGAGCAAGAACAAGAAAGGGACGCAGGACAAGACGTCGTGGATGGCCCAGCTTTATTGACGGATCCTGACAGGAGCGGCCGCCCCATGACCATATTCAACCAATACCTGAATCGTTACGCCGGAGCCAAGGAAGAGGAATACAGCCTCCAGGAATACCTCGACATCTGCAAGAGCGATCCCACGGCCTACGCCACGGCCGCCGAGCGCATGCTGATGGCCATCGGCGAACCGGAGCTGGTCGACACACGCCACGACCCGCGCCTGAGCCGGATGTTCTCCAACAAGGTCATCAAGATCTACCCGGCCTTCCGGGACTTCTACGGCATGGAAGAGACCATCGAGAAGATCGTCTCCTACTTCCGCCATGCCGCCCAGGGGCTGGAAGAAAAGAAACAGATTCTCTACCTGCTCGGCCCGGTCGGCGGCGGCAAGTCCTCGCTGGCCGAGAAACTGAAGGATCTGATGGAGCAATGCCCGTTCTACGCCATCAAGGGCTCGCCCATCAACGAGTCACCGCTGGGTCTGTTTTCGCCGCTCGAGGACGGCGCCGATTCTGGAAGACGACTACGGCATTCCGCGCCGCTACCTGAGCGGCATCATGTCGCCCTGGGCGGTCAAGCGCCTGCACGAGTACAACGGCGACATTTCCAAGTTCAGGGTGGTGAAGCTGCGCCCTTCGGTGCTGCGCCAGATCGGCGTCGCCAAGACCGAGCCGGGTGACGAGAACAACCAGGATATTTCCTCGCTGGTCGGCAAGGTGGATATCCGCAAGCTGGAGCAGTTCTCCCAGGACGATCCCGACGCCTACGCGTACTCCGGCGGCCTGTGCCTGGCCAACCAGGGACTGCTGGAATTCGTGGAGATGTTCAAGGCGCCCATCAAGGTGCTGCATCCGCTGCTGACGGCCACCCAGGAAGGCAACTACAAGGGTACCGAAGGGCTGTCGGCCATCCCCTTCGAGGGCATCGTCCTCGCCCACTCGAACGAGTCCGAATGGCAGGCGTTCAAGAACAACCGCAACAACGAGGCGTTCCTGGACCGCATCTACATCGTCAAGGTGCCGTACTGCCTGCGCGTGTCCGAGGAGGTGAAGATCTACCAGAAACTGCTGCGCAACAGCTCCCTGTCCGAGGCGCCCTGCGCACCCGATACGCTGGAGATGATGGCGCAGTTCGCGGTGCTGTCGCGTCTCAAGGAACCGGAGAACTCCGAGCATCTTTTCCAAGATGCGGGTCTACGACGGCGAGAGCCTCAAGGACATCGACCCCAAGGCCAAGTCCTACCAGGAGTACCGCGACTACGCCGGTGTCGACGAGGGCATGACCGGGCTGTCGACGCGCTTCGCGTTCAAGATCCTGTCCAAGGTGTTCAACTACGATCACTCGGAAGTGGCCGCCAACCCGGTACATCTGCTGTACGTACTGGAACAGCAGATCGAGCAGGAGCAGTTCCCGCCGGAGCTGGAGGAACGCTACATCTCCTACCTGAAAGGCTACCTCGCATCGGAGTACGCCGAGTTCATCGGCAAGGAGATCCAGACCGCCTACCTGGAGTCCTACTCCGAGTACGGCCAGAACATCTTCGACCGCTACGTGACCTATGCCGACTACTGGATCCAGGACGAGGAATACCGCGACCCGGATACCGGCGAGAGCTTCGACCGCGCGGCACTGAACGACGAGCTGGAAAAGATCGAGAAGCCGGCCGGCATCAGCAATCCGAAGGATTTCCGCAACGAGATCGTCAACTTCGTGCTGCGCGCGCGGGCCAACAACGAGGGCCACAACCCGGCCTGGACCAGCTACGAGAAACTGCGCGGCGTGATCGAAAAGAAGATGTTCTCCAACACCGAGGACCTGCTGCCGGTTATTTCCTTCAACGCCAAGGCCTCGGCCGACGACCAGAAGAAGCACGAAGACTTCGTGCACCGCATGGTGGAAAAGGGCTATACGGAAAAACAGGTGCGCCTGTTGTCGGAGTGGTATCTGCGCGTACGTAAGGCGTCCTGAGCGGTGGCGCCTTGACCCAGGTTATCGACAGACGCCTGAGCGGCAAGAACAAGAGCGCGGTCAACCGGCAGCGTTTCATCCGCCGCTTCAAGGCGCAGATCAAACGCGCCGTCGCCGATGCCGTTGCCGGGCGCAGCATTGTCGATATCGACAACGGCGAAAAAATCAACATTCCGGCGCGGGACATGTCCGAGCCGGTGTTCCAGCACGGTCGCGGCGGACGCCGCGAAGCCGTGCACCCCGGCAACACCGATTTCGTCACCGGCGACCGGATCAAACGGCCGCCGGATGCGGCCGGTGGCCAGGGCGGCGGAGCCGGCAACAGCGGCGAGGGCGAAGACGAGTTCGCCTTTCAGCTGTCGCGCGAAGAATTTCTGGAACTGTTTTTCGAGGACCTGGCGCTACCCGACCTGGTCAAGACCCAGCTCGCCAAGCTGACGGATTTCAAGAGCGTGCGGGCCGGTTATACCAGTGACGGTGTGCCGACCAATATCAACGTCATACGCTCGCTGCGCGGTGCCCTGGCGCGGCGCATCGCCCTGCGCGGACCGCACATGAAACGCCTGCGCGAGGTCGACGCCGAGCTGACCGCCCTGCAGCCGCTGCCCGATGAGGCGGAGGAAGAGTCAGAGTCACATCCGCGCCGGCTGGAGCTCGAAGAAGAGGTGCGCCATCTCAGGCGCGCATCGAGTCCATTCCCTTTATCGATACCTTCGACCTGCGCTACAACAACCGCATCAAACAGCCCAGGCCCACCACCCAGGCGGTGATGTTCTGCCTGATGGACGTGTCGGGTTCCATGGACGAGGAGCGCAAGGATATCGCCAAGCGCTTTTTCATTCTGCTGTACCTGTTCCTGACGCGTAACTACGAACGCATCGAGGTGGTGTTCATCCGCCACCACACGATCGCCAAGGAAGTCGACGAAGACGAGTTCTTCCACTCGCGTGAATCCGGCGGCACCGTGGTGTCCAGCGCTCTGAAGCTGATGCAGGAGATCATCCGCGAGCGCTATCCGCTCACCGAATGGAACATCTATGCGGCCCAGGCATCCGACGGCGACAACTGGGACGACGACAGCACCACCTGTCGTGATCTGTTGATCAGCAAGATCCTGCCCTGCCTGCAGTACTTCGCCTACGTGGAAATCACCCCGGATGCCCACCAGACCCTGTGGCAGGAGTACCAGCGAGTCGCAGAGGCGTACGGCAATTTCGCCATGCGCCAGATCGACGCTCCGAGCGACATCTACCCGGTGTTTCGCGAACTGTTCAGGAAGCGCGTCAAATGAGCGGCAAACTGCTGTCGCAAGGGCCGGAATGGAGCTTCGAGCTGATCGAGCGCTACGACCGGGAGATCGCCCGCGTGGCGGCCGAGCTTCGGGCTCGATACCTATCCCAACCAGATCGAGATCATCAGCGCCGAGCAGATGATGGATGCCTACTCCTCGGTCGGCATGCCGGTCAACTACCAGCACTGGTCGTTCGGCAAGCAGTTCATCGGCGTCGAGCAGCGCTACAAGCGCGGCCACATGGGGCTGGCCTATGAGATCGTGATCAACTCCAACCCCTGCATCGCCTACCTGATGGAAGAGAACAGCATCACCATGCAGGCGCTGGTGATCGCCCATGCCGCATACGGCCACAATTCGTTTTTCAAGGGCAATTACCTGTTCCAGACCTGGACCAACGCCGACGCCATCATCGACTACCTGCTGTTCGCGAAAAACTATATCGCCGAGTGCGAACAGCGTTACGGCGAGGAAGAGGTCGAGCTGCTGCTCGACTCCTGCCACGCGCTGATGAACTACGGCGTCGACCGCTACAAGCGCCCGCTCGCGGCTGTCCGCCGACCAGGAGCGGCAGCGCCAGAAGGAACGCGAGGACTACCTGCAGTCACAGGTCAATGATCTGTGGCGCACCCTGCCGGCACGCGATGTTGCAGAGGCCGAGCGGCATGAGTCGCGCTTTCCCGCCGAACCGCAGGAGAACCTGCTGTACTTCATCGAGAAGAACGCACCGCTGCTGGAACCCTGGCAGCGCGAAGTCGTGCGCATCGTGCGCAAGGTCGCGCAGTACTTCTACCCGCAGCGCCAGACCCAGGTGATGAACGAAGGCTGGGCGACGTTCTGGCACTACACGATTCTCAACACCCTGTACGACGAAGGCCTGGTCGACGACGGCTTCATGATCGAGTTCCTGCAGTCGCACACCAACGTCATCGCGCAGCCGCCCTACAACAGCAAATTCTACAGCGGCATCAACCCCTATGCGCTCGGCTTTGCCATGATGAGCGACCTGCGCCGCATCTGCGAGCAGCCGACCGACGAGGACCGCCACTGGTTCCCGGACATCGCCGGCAGCGACTGGATCAGGACGCTGGATTTCGCCATGCGCAACTTCAAGGACGAGAGTTTCATCGCCCAGTACCTGTCGCCGAGACTGATTCGGGAATTCAAGCTGTTTTCGGTGCTGGACGACGATGCCCAGGAGCAGCTCGAGATCTCGGCCATCCACGACGAGCGCGGCTATCGCTACATCCGCCAGTCGCTGGCAGACCAGTACAACCTGGGCAGCCGTGAACCGAACATCCAGGTCTACAACGTCAACCGCCGCGGCGACCGCTCGCTGACGCTGCGCCACACGCAATACCACCGCCGCCCGCTGGGAGCGTCCGCGGAAGAAGTCGTCAAACACATCGCGCACCTGTGGGGTTTCACGGTGCGACTGGAAGCGGTTGGCGAAGACGGCAAGGTGGAAGTCACCCACGAATGTAAGATCGAGCGTTGAAGGCTGTATGATCCGGACAAAACCCCGGAGCGGTCTGCGCGGCGCGGCTTGGCGAGCGCCGATCGTTCTTTATCCTTAGCCCGACTGGCATCCAACCCTGACCCTATGCGCCCGAAACGCTGGAAATCCCTGGCAGTGACACTGGTGATCGCCGCCGGACTCGCCTGGCTCATCGCCCAGCGACTGCTGGAAGGCGAGGAGCCTGTCGGGACCCGTGCCGACGGCCAGCGTGCGGCACCGGTCGAGGTGGCGGCCATCGAGTGGGGTCCGATCGAGCTGCGGCGCAGCTTCACCGGCACGCTGGATGCGCACGCCGAGTTCGTGGTGGCGCCGAAGGTCGCCGGTCGCATCGAAGCGCTGACCGTAGACCTCGCCGACACTGTCACCCGCGGCCAGGTGGTGGCGCGTCTCGACAACGCCGAGTATCTGCAGGCGGTGACCCAGGCCGAGGCGGACCTGGCGGTGGCCGAGGCCAACCTCGCCGAGGCGCGCAGCCAGCTGACGATTGCCGCGCGCGAGCTGCAGCGCCTCGACCAGCTGCGCGAGCGCGGCGTCACCTCGGAGTCCCAGCGCGACGCGGCGAAAGCCGACCAGCTCGCCAAGCAGGCACACGTGGAGGTCACCCGGGCGCAGGTCACCCGCGCCAGTGCGGCGCTGGAGACGGCGCGCATCCGCCTCGGCTACACCGAGGTCAGCGCCGACTGGAGCGGTGGCAGCGAACAGCGCCTGGTGGCCGAGCGCTACGTGGACGAGGGCGAGACGGTGGCGGCCAACGCGCCGCTGTTGCGCATCGTGGAGCTGAACCCGCTCACCGCCGTGTTCTTCGTGACCGAGCGCGATTACGCCCTGCTGCACAGCGGTCAGCGTGCCGAGCTCGGCACCGA
This sequence comes from uncultured Gammaproteobacteria bacterium, assembly GCA_963695455.1. GTDB lineage: Bacteria > Pseudomonadota > Gammaproteobacteria > DSM-19610 > DSM-19610 > Thiogranum. The sequence continues at coordinate 261,609 of CAVOGN010000008.1, forward strand.
CAGCTATCCCGGCGAAGCGTTCCCGGGCGAGATCGTGCGCATCGCCCCGGTGTTCCGTCCGCCACGCGCCAGGCGCGCGTGGAAGTGCGCGTCGATAACCCCGAGCTGCGCCTCAAGCCGGGTATGTTCGTGCGCGTCAGTCTGGTGCTGGAGCGGGTCGCCGAGACCCGCATCGTGCCGGAGCAGGCGCTGGTGACCCGCGATGGCAAGAGCGGCGTGTTTGTGGTCGCCGATGACGGCAAGTCGGTGGCCTGGCGCAAGGTGAGCGTCGGCATTCGCGAGGGGGATCGCGTGCAGATCAGCGCCGACACGCTCGGCAGCCGCGTGGTGATCCTGGGCCAGCAGCTGCTCGAGGACGGTTCGCCGATCGTCATTGCCGGCGCGGCCGCAGCGGTGGCACCTTGAACCTGGCGCGCGCCAGCGTGCGCCGGCCGGTGTTCACCGCATGGTGACGCTGATGGTGGTGGTGCTGGGTGCGGTGGCCCTGAGCCGTCTGCTCATCGACCTGCTGCCCAGCATCGAGCTGCCCACCGTCACCATCCGCACCGAGTACGAGGGCGCCGATCCCGATGGTGGTGGAACGGCTGGTGACGCAGATCGTCGAGGAGATCGTCGCCACGGTACCGGGCGTGGAGGAGATGACCTCGAGTCCTACGAGGGCAACAGCCGCGTGCGGGTCAGCTTCGCCTGGGGCACCGACATCGACGCGGCGGCCCTGGATGTGCAGGCCACCCTGGAGGACGAGATCAGCGAGCTGCCCGACGACATCGTCGGCCCGCGCGTCAGCAAGTTCGACGTCGACAGCTTCCCGGTGGTGGTGCTGGGCATCTCCAGCACCCTCGATCCGGTGGAGCTGACCGAGCTGGTGGAGAATCAGATCCGCTACCGCTTCGCGCGCATTCCCGGCGTCGCCCAGGTGGATCCCTGGGGCGGCTACAACCGCGAGGTGCGGGTGGAGCTGGATCCGAACCGCGTCAACGCGCTCGGCCTGCCGCTCAACGATATCCTCGCTGCCATCCGCGACGCCAACCTGGACCGGCCGGCCGGTCAGATCGAAGACGGCCGCTACGAGGTGACGCTGCGCGCGCCGGCCGAGTTCACCGATCTGGACCAGATCCGCAACACGGTTATCGAGCGTCGCGACGGTGCACTGGTGACCCTCGGACAGATCGCGCGGGTGCGCGACACCTACGAGAAGCTCACCCGCCTGATCCGGGTCAACGGCGAGCGCGGGCTGCGCCTGGCGATCCGCAAGCAGGCCGGCGCCAACACCGTGGAGGTGGCGCGCCGGGTGCTCGAAGAGGTCGAGGCGGTCAACGCCGAGTTTCCGCAGATCCACATCGTGCCGGTCATCGACCAGGGCAACTTCATCGAGCGCTCCATCGCCAACGTCGCGCAATCGGTGCTGTACGGCGGCGCGCTGGCGGTGCTGGTGCTGCTGTTCTTTCTGCGCGACCTGCGCAGCACCCTGGTCATCTCACTGGCCATTCCGATCTCGGTCATCGCCACCTTCGCGCTGCTCTACTTCGGCGGCTTCACGCTCAACCTGATGACCCTGGGCGGACTGGCGCTGGGCGTGGGCATGATGGTGGACAGCTCGGTGGTGGTGCTGGAGAACATCTTCCGGCGCCGCGAGGAACGCGGCGAGGATCCCGAGACGGCTGCCGTCGAGGGCACCGGCGAGGTGTCCTCGGCGGTCGTCGCCGGCACCGTCACCACGCTGGTCATCTTTCTGCCGCTGGTGTTCGTGCAGGGCGTGTCCGGGGTGCTGTTCAAGGAGCTGGCCTACGTGATCATGTTCTCGCTGGTCTGCTCGCTGCTGGTCGCGCTCAGCCTGGTGCCCATGCTGGCCTCGCGACTGCTGGCCGCCGCGCCCGAAGCCAGATCCGGCGGCTGGGGCGCACAACTGGCGGCGCGCGCCGGCGCGGGCTGACGGGGCTCGAAAACGGCTACCGCGACCTGCTTGAACGGGTGCTGCGCCAGCGCCTGGTGACGGTGTTCGGCGCCGCTGCGCTGTTCGCCGCCAGCCTGCTGCTGGCGCCCTTCATCGGCACCGAGTTCCTGCCGCCCAGCGACGAGGGCGAGGTGCGCGTCACCGGCGAGATGGAGGTCGGCACGCGCCTCGATCTGGTCGACCGCCAGACCCGTCGTCATGGAACAGCTGGTCTACGCTGCGGTACCGGAGACGGTGTCCTCGGTGGTCAGCGTGGTCACCTCGGGCTCGCGCGGCAGTGGCACCGCCAGCGGCGACATCCGCCTGTCGCTGCTGCCCGCCGCCCAGCGCCAGCGCTCCAACACCGAGATCGCCGACGATCTGCGCCAGCGCCTGGACGGCGCGATCCCGGGCATGAAGATCCGCGTACGCGCTCCGCAGGGGCAGTTCCTGCTGGAGCGCATCCTGGCCAGCGAGCAGGGCATAACGGTCGAGGTGCGCGGCTTCGAGCTCGACACGCTCGGCGTGCTGGCCGCGCCAGGTCGCCGATCGCATCGCGGACGTGGCCGGCGTCACCGACGTCAAGCTGAGCCGCGAGGCCGGCGTGCCGCAGCAGGAGATCGACGTCGACCGCGCCAAGATCGCCGACCTCGGACTGACGGTGCGCGACGTCACCGAGGTCATCGAGACCGCCGTCGCCGGCTCGCGGGCCGGGGAGTATCGCGTCGCAGGGCAACTCCTACCGCATCCTGGTGCAGCTGGAGGATGCCGAGAAGCGCTCCCTCGACGAGATCCTCGATCTGACCCTGCGCACCCCCGACGGCGAGCAGGTGGTGCTGCGCAACCTGGTGGACACCCGCGCCGGCCGCGGCCCGGTGACGATCGAGCGCAAGGACCAGCAGCGGCTGGTCACGGTGACCGCCAACGTGGCCGGCCGCGACCTCGGTTCGGTGGCCGCCGATGTGCAGGCGCGCCTGGCGGAAATCCCGCGCCCGGTGGGCTATGACCTGATCGTCGCCGGCAACTACGAGGAGCAGCAGAAGGCGTTCGACGAGCTGCTGGTGTCGCTGCTGCTGGCCCTGTTGCTGGTGTACATGGTGCTGGCCTCCCAGTACGAATCGCTGCGCGACCCGCTGGTGGTCATGCTGTCGGTGCCGGTGGCCGCGGTCGGCGTGCTGGTGACGCTGTTTCTCACCGACACCACGCTGAACCTGCAGTCGGCCATCGGCTGCATCATGCTGGGCGGCATCGTGGTCAACAACGCCATCCTGCTGGTGGACCAGGCCGGGCAGCTGCGCCGCGCCGGCCAGGGCACCGCACGACGCCCTGGTGGAGGCCGGTCGCCGCCGTCTGCGCCCGATGCTGATGACGACGCTGACCACCATCCTGGCGCTGCTGCCGCTGGCGCTCGGCATCGGTGAAGGCGCCGACGCCCAGGCCCCGCTGGCGCGCGCCGTACTGGGCGGCCTCAGCGGCTCCACGCTGATCACCCTGGTGCTGATCCCGGCGGTGTACTCGCTGTTTCACGCCGAGCGAACACCGGTCAGCGCAACTCAGTCCGAAAGTCGCCCGGTTAGTGGTGCCTGAGAAAGATTCTCAGGCGCCACCAACCCTCTCATGACCAGCGTTGCACATTTTGACATGCGTCAATGCGCTGTGTCCGACCTGCTGTCAACAATGCCACAGGAAGCATTGACCCACGCGCCGTTGCCTTGAACTCAATGCGTCGGGTGATGTCCGGCGCTGATTGATTTGCCCCGCAACAGGCCGGTGGCAGCGGCCGCGCGCCTGCTTCGCTGTCTATGCAAGGACGGTTGAGCGAATCAACCGGGGTTACCCGGGCGGCTTGCAGCGAGCAACATTTCGCTGCACTGGGAGGAGCGATGACGAGAATACACGCCTTTCTGAAACCTGTGGCGATAGCGGGGTTGCTGATCGGGCTGAGCGCCTGCGGCGGCGGGGGCAGTGGCTCGTCGGGGCCGGTCTTCGACCCCAATATGCCACCGCAGAACGTGCAGGCTGTGGCGGGCACCGGCGATGTCGGCGGGCCGCAGAACACGGTGTCCTGGGATCCCGCCACGGCCGCCACGGACTATGCGGTGTACTGGGACGATGTGCCCGGGGTGACCGGCAGCAGCAACGTGCTGGTGCCGGTGCCGGCGAGCAGCACCCAACTGACCCACATCGGGCTGACGCCCGGTGTCAGCTACTACTACCGGGTAGAGGCACGCGCCGCTGGCCAGGTGTCGGTGTTGTCCGCTGAGGTCACGGGTATCCCGCAGAGCGCCATCACTGCCCAGAACCTGCTGGACGTGGCCTGGAACGGTGTCGACACGCTGGTCGCGGTCGGTAACAGTGGCGTGATCATCCACAGCCCCAACGGCACCAGCGACGGCTGGAACTTCGCCGCCGCGAACCCGCTCGCCGGCACCAACGTGACCGTGGCCGGCGTCACCTGGGACGGTGCCCAGTTCCTGGCGGTGGGCGGTGGTGGCAGCGTGCTCACCAGTGCCGACGGCGACACCTGGGTCGGCCGGAATTCGCAGGTGAACATCGACCTGGAAGCCGTCACCTGGACGGGCAGTCAATTCGTCGCGGTAGGCGGCAACAGCACCATACTCACCAGCCCGGACGGCGTAGCCTGGACGGTGCGGGGCACGCCGCCCGGGGTGAGCGGCTCGCTGCGCGGTGTCGCCGCCAGCAGTACTGTGATTGTCGCGGTGGGCAACAACGGCGCCATTCTCACCAGTCCCGATGGCGTGACCTGGACCGCGCGGCCGTCCGGCACCAGCAGCTCGCTCGAGGATGTCGTCTGGACCGCCAGCCAGTTCGTCGTGGTGGGGACGGGCGACAAGATCCTGACCAGCGTGGACGGCGCCAGCTGGCTGGCGCGTACCGCGGGGACCAGCGGCGTTTCGTTTTTCGGCACCACGAACTGGGCGTCGACCCTGTTGCCGGCCCCATTGCTGGTCGCAGGCGGCTCGAGCGGTACCATCATCACCAGCAGCAATGCAGCCAGCTGGGTTGACCTGCCGTCGGGCACCGACAAGCAGCTCAACGGTATCACCTGGCTGGACGATGCGAACCGCACCCATTTCATCGCAGTGGGCAACGAGGGAACGGTGTTGAGCAATATCAGGTGAGTTCGCCGCCGCGCCTTCCGAAGGCACCTCGCCAAGAGAGCGGTCGAACCCGGCCCGGGTAAGGCAAACGCCAATCACACACTGCACTGGAACACCCGGCCCTTGCGGGGGAAGCGCATGCGTCTTTTCAGCGCCAGGGTCAGGAACAGTAAGGCGCCGGACACAGCGAGCGTCGGCACAGGCGCTCTTATGGCCAACACCACCGGCGTCAGTACAAGGCGAGTGACGATTCTAAGTGTTTCGTTGTGTGCAATGCGCCGCGCCATGGACGGCGAGACTTCGTAATACCACGCCACCAGCCTCTGCCCGAGGCGACTGCGCATCAACGTCCGGTCCCGGAAACGCCGCACGCTGGGTACGTGTGGATCCAGGAAGGAGCCGGAGGCCGCGACCGCGACCACGCAGCGGTTGTCGTCGTCACGGTCGCTGGCGTCGCCCGTCCAGGACCCGGCCAAGGTGTTCGGCAGGACAGGGTCCAGCAGCGACTGGTCGCTGATCGCGAACTCCCAGGAGAGTGTATAGGTCGAAAACGGCCCCTCCGCCCAGTTGGTCACGAAGGAGATGGTCTGCGTCGCGCCCGCAGGGAGGGAGACCGGCACGGGCAGGGAAGGCTCCAGGCTCAGAGCAGGACGGAAGTCGCCGCCGCTCACATCGAAGCGCGTCGCGCTGACGCTGCCGTCGGATGCCACCGGTCCATTGTTTGCGATCTGCACATCGAGAAAGAAACGCGTCTCGCGAACATCGGGCAGCCGCGACCTGTGTTCGGTGTTGAGCCCGACAGACAGGATTTCCCAGTCGATGCAGAAGCCGCAAACGATGTGGCTGGTGAGTTGTGCCGCGATCGGCTCGGGAGGGTCGGGCGCTACGACTGCGGCGTTGTTAATCGCCGCCACGGTGTCGTTCGGGTCTGCCAGCAGGCCGTCGCGCACCAGCGCCTGAAGCTGCAACTCGGCGGCGCTGTCGTCGGCGTTCGTGCCGAGCGGCGGCAGCGTCCACAGCCCGGTCGCAGGATCGAACGTCCCCCCGGGCGTCGACACGGCCTGCACGAATTCGACCGCGTCCGGAAGCGTATCGCGCACCTGTACACCCGCAACGCCTGCCGTGCCCGGGTTCACGACCTCGAGCCGGTATTCGATCAGATCGCCTTCGCGGGCCGTGCTCGGACCGTCCTTGGTGAGGGTGAGGGTGTCGCCGTCGGCCAGGGTCGGAATCGCCGACAGCACTGCGAGGACGACGGGGCGGGCGAGTCGTCGCGAAAGCCATCCGACGGGTTCGGTGCCGAGGATCATGTGCGATCTTCCTCAGGGTATCGCTGGGCGCGCGGCGGTAGAGATCTGCAGATCGCAGCGCTGAGACGCCATCACAGCCGCCGATCAGGTATTCCTAACTTGAATATAGTCCGAAGCGAGCCCGGACGGGGTCAGGCGAGCTTGTACTGCAAACAGCCGGCCATCATACTGATTGCGTGGATTCAAAAGCCGGTTGTCTGGGGAGAACAGCGATCATGAAACCCGATCCGAAGAAAGTTCTGGAGGAAGCGATGCAGCTGGAGCCCAGTGCTCGGGCGTTTGTGGCCGAAACGCTTCTGGAGAGTCTGGATCTGGAGCAGGATTATCCGGTCTCACCGGAGTGGCTGGAGGAAATCCGGCAGCGTTGTGAAGATATCGACAGCGGGAAGACGGCGTTACTCGACGGAGAAAACGTCATCAACGAGCTCCGTGAAAAATATTGCCGATGAAACTCCGCTGGCACCCGGACGCCAGGGCAGAAGCCGATTCAGCCGCTGCCTTTTACGCGGAGAAACGACCCGGGATCGCACAACGCTTTCTGGACGATCTCGAAATCGCGCTGCGTCGCGTGCAGCGCCATCCTCAAGCGTACCGTCGGGTGGACGGTGACATCCGCAAATGCAGAGTACCCCATTTTCCCTGCGGTGTGATCGATCGAGTCCGATTTGAGCACATTGAAATCCTTGCCGTCATGCACCTGCGTAAAGCACCTGACTACTGGAGACAACGCAGGTAACAAACCTCCATTTCCGGGGCGGTACTTTGATCATCTGGATTGTATCCGGCCCCTTTCAAGCGGGTCCTGCCGGTAGTACTGCACCAGCTGCCCGTACACTGCCGGGTACGCGGCGCGCAGGCGCTGCGGCGCTTCGAAGAAGTATTCGCTGAATACGGCAAAACACTCGGCGGGCGATTCCGCCGCGTAATCGTCGAGCGGCGTTTCCTCGTCGCGCGCGATGCGTCCGCGCAGATCCTCGTAGGCCTGCGTGAAGACCTCCGCCCAGCGACCGGCTGACATGCCGCGGTGCAGCGGCGGAAACCCGTTCGGCGCACCGTTGCGCATGTCCAGCTTGTGCGCACATTCATGAATCACCACGTTGTAGCCCTCCCAGGCGCTCTGTGCGTGCACGTCCCTGAGCGAGATCACCAGCGGCCCGCGCTCCCAGGCCTCCCCGGTGCGCAGGTCGCGCCCGCTGTGCACGACACCTGCCTCGTCCTGTTCCTCGCAGTCGACGATGAACTCATCCGGGTAGACGATCACGGTGGTCCATTCGTCATAGGCGTCGATGCCGAGCTTCAGAATCGGCAGGCAGGCATTGACGGCGATGAGCAGCCGGTCCTGCGGGGCGATGTCGGCCTGACCCACCGCTTCGAACACCTTCTCACGCAAAAAAAGCGTCACCAGCTTGCGCAGGCGAGCCAGCTCTGCATGGCCCAGGCCTACACAGGCAGGCGTACGTCCGACCACTGGCGCGAAGTCAGACTCGGATACCAGTGTCTCGCGCAGATAACGATTGCGCCGCCAGCGTCTAAACCAGGAAAGCATGCACAGACTATACTCCCCCGATGAACGCGGGGCGCGGTCCTCCGGTCGGAGGGAAAGGCGGTTGGTATTGTCTATACGCACGGCATCATGTCGCGTATCAACTCGGGACGGCTGATCCGCCCGATCCCGCGGCACGGCGGAAAACAAACTTCGAGAATATCGAGCAATAGAGCAGAGATACTCGAGTATTAGCGTGCCCAAAGCGGGTCTATCATTGGCAACTGTCCCTCAGACTGATGTGTAGTCAGTCCCTACGAGCGCGCGGCGAGGCATGATAAATACACTCGATCGAGAATCAGAAGAGAAAACAGGCCATAAGCAGCGTCCTTTGGTCGACCTGCTGGTCAGCATTGTTATTCCCTCTGTCGTGTTGATGAAGTTCAGTGGTGATGAGTATCTCGGTGCCACCAGCGCGCTGATCCTGGCGCTTGCATTCCCTGTATGCTGGGGTTCATTCGAATTCTTCAGATATAACAAGTTCAATTTCTTCGCGCTTCTCGGACTGGTCAGCGTTGGTGTTACCGGGGGCATCGGTCTGCTGCAGCTCGATCAGCAATGGATTGCAGTGAAAGAGGCGGCCATCCCCGGGTTGATCGGCGTCGCCGTGCTGGGTTCAGCGTGGACCCGATACCCATTGATCAAAACGCTGTTATACAACCCGAATGCCCTGGACGTTGGCAGGATTCAGCGGAAGCTTGAAGAAACGAGCAACCGGGCCCTGTTTGAAGCCCGTCTTCTGAAAGCGACTTACCTGTTGAGTGGAACCTTTTTCTTCTCGTCGCTGATGAACTACATCCTTGCCGTATGGATCGTGACCAGCCCGACAGGCAGCGCCGCCTTCAACGAGGAGCTTGGACGGCTGACGCTGCTCAGCTACCCGGTCATCGTGATACCCTCAACCCTGATGCTGATGGCTATTTTGTACTATATCTGGCGCATTATTCACGCTATGACCGGGCTGTCGTTCGAAGAGATATTTGCAACGGCAACTACAAAGGCGCCGGGCAATTAACGGTACTGGTCGCTACCGTCGCACGCGCGGTGGGCAATAAGACAACCTGGAATGGCATTGGCCTGATACAACCGACGGCCCCGCGTGAACCTCTCATTTACCTTGGCCCTGGTATTCGCCGCGCAATCCAGTGAGCTCGCATGCTGGCCTTGATGTGTTGCGCATTGGCAAAGCCGGCGGGTCGCGTTTCACGCTGCAGGATGCCATGAAACGGGCTTCCCATTGAGTACTTCGCGGTTGTCTTCCAACGTCAAGCGGCGGCGGACAAGTCGAGGTCCCCGACCAGGTCCCGGGTATGACGCTCCTCGTCGAAGCGGCGCCCGAGGTGGCTCACCAGGGCCTGTGCGTTCTCGCGGGCATTGCCGAGGCAGGTCGTGGCGCCTGGCGACGGCGTGATGCTGAACAGAATGCCGTTGCCCGGGTTGACCACCGCTTCGCCCAGCAACAGTTTTCTCTGGTTGCGGTCAATGATCTGCGGGCGTACGCCGCCGATGCCGTGCGCGTACTGCAGTTCGTGCTCGCTAAGCGAGGGAATGATCTTGCGGGCGTCCCTGGCAAACAGGCGACGGCGGAAGCCGGGCACCTCGAACAGCAGATTACGCACAATGTAGCTGCGTATGTCCGGATCCCGTACCAGTTCCCAAAGGGCGGTGACGACGGCCCAGTCCGGCTTCAGAACCCGCAGGAAATCGAGATAGGTGCCGCTGCGGTAGCGCTCCAGCTTGGGGAGCAGCAGAGCGGTCGGACCGAGGCGTGTTTTGCCTGGAACTGCCACGTCGGGATCTGCATGCAGGGCGGCGAAGGGCAGTTTCGGATTCTGCAGCGTGTACACCTTACCGCGCATCTGGCGGGGAATGTAATAGAAGCTACCCGCCACGGGCAGCAGTGCGTACTCCAGGCCGAAGCCCATTTGATGCCCGAGCAACAGGCTGTGTGCCCCGGCACAGACCGCTACGCTGCGCCCGCGGAACAGGCCGCGGTCGGTGCGAACGGCGTAACCGTCGCCCGCAGGCGTGATCTGGGTTACCCGGTGTCTCAGGAACAGCTCGATGCGCGAACCCATGGTGGCGCGGGCCTGCTCGACGAAGGAGCGGGAGAGGCCACCGTAGTCGATGGCACACACCTGGTCCAGTGCACCGCTGGCCAGTATCGGCTCTTGCCGCGGGCGTCCGTCGACCAGTGCCACGTCCGGCTCCACCTGCGCGATGCGCCGACTGTCCCAGAGCTGCATGTAGGGGAACAGGTCCGAGAAGGCCGCGTGGCGGCGGGCGATCTCCTCAACCTCCCGTTCGCCGACGCCCAGCACCATCTTGGGGTGAACGAACATGTGGCGGCGTGCGTCCGGTACCAGGGCGCCGTAGCGCAGGATCATGTTGGCGATCTGCCTGACCTTTGCCGCCTTTTCCGGCGTGTAATTGGTCTCGATGTCGCCGCAATGCAGTGTCTGACTGTTGGCGCGCGCATTGGAGTTGAGCGCTGCCAGCTCATCGTATTTCTCGATCAGGGCAACGGATCGCACGTCCGTGTAGCGTGCCAGTGTGTAGAGGAGTGAGGTGCCGGAGATTCCGCCTCCAACGATGATGACGTCGTGTACCTGCGAGTTCATAGCGACCTCCACGGTGGACAGCCGGGGCCAGTTCGGAGCCAAGCCTGCTTGCCACCTCTAATCACTTCGACCAGAAGGAGTCATCAGGATTCCGTCGCAAAGCCAGGATATTGATTCGAAAAAAACGAAGGGTGCGACCGGGGCAACCGGCGTCGGGCCTGAGCTTGCAACGCCCTGCAGCCTTTACCCGTCGCGGCCCACAGTAATTGCCGCCGGCTTGCCGGTCAGTTTGGCATAACCCGATGCGGCGAAAGCGGCCGCACCCTCGTGGCGAATGCCGATGCAGGTGAGACGGCCGGTTTCTTCCTTCAGGCGCAGCACAGCCAGCCCTCAGGCGTCCCGTCGCCTGCGGGCTGACTGCATTCAATACTGCCTTCGCCGAGCGGGCCGCCCTGGTGCGGGCAGGCGTTGTCGAGCGCCCCGATCTGCCCCTCGAAGCAGGTCAGCGCGACGGTCCAGGACAAAGCGCGAGGAGACGAAATCCTGCACCCGGCAGGAGCCGATTCTAAGGGCGGGAAGCGCGAAAGGGATCAGCACCCTCTAACGTTCAGCTTCCGATCTCCAGAAAACGCAGGCACTCCGGTTCGAGCTCCGCACGAGCGCGGTCGAGTATTTTCTTTTCCAGTTCGGGTGTCATCAGATCCCTGTAAGCGCCCACTTTGCCCTGACGAATAAACTGGCCGGGTCTGAACGAAGGCTTGCCCGATTCGCTCTGTCCGGAAAACTTGTCGTCGTGCGCCTTCATCCAGGCGAACGAACTGTATTCCAGTACCTTTGCCTTTTGTTCCGGGGTGAGTGTCCAGCCCAGAAACCCGGCAATCTGATCGACGCACTCGCCAAGGTCACGCTTCAGATCCTGATAGCGAAGCAACAAGACTTTTTCGTGGTCGCGGTAGGGCCACCAGCTTTTGACATTGCGATACCAGGCGGCGAACTCGAGCCAGTTATCGACATGCGCAGCGAACGAGGCGGGACGCTGATGGCCGGACGCTTCGCGCGCTGCGTCGGTCATGTTCATCAGGTGATGGTAGAAACTCACGCAGCAGTCGCGCGGGTCGCGCACCGTAAGAATGATGCTGGCCGTGCCGATGCCCGGGGTCTGCTCCGCGGTGCAGTGGGTCTTGAACAGACGGGGGCGGGGCAGGGCGGCGTAGTCGTCCAGCACCTGTTGCCAGCTCTTGCCCTCGCGCGGGCGCTCCAGCCAGGGCACCACGGCGTCGATGGCGGCAAAATCCGGATCGCCGCCGCTGCGCATCTGGTACAGAATCTGTTGCATCCAGGTCGTGCCCGCCTTGGGCGCGGTGGTGATGAGCACGTCGGATTCCAGTGCCTGAAAATGGGCCAGCACCCAGGGATCGTGGGTGCCATCCGGCTGGCCCCATTTCGGGTCGAGTGATGTGGGTTCGGACATGTTGACTGCACGCTCCTGTTTGTTTTGCGTGGAATCTGTGGGGTCAGACTCGATTGATTTCAGGGCGGGGTGGCCACTACGGCAGTATTCCGCCGCAATCCAGTCTGACCCTGTAGATTCCCATTGATTTTGCGCCTTCAGGCTCAGGCAAGGACGAGAAAAAGCTCAAGCCGCGTCTTCGTCCGCCTCGACGGCCAGTTTCAGACCCAGCGCATGCAGCAGCCTGGAAAGGCTGTTGAGCTCCGGATTACCCTGTTCCGACAGCATGCGGTACAGACTTTCCCGGTTTAGCCCCGTTGCTTCCGCCAGTTTCGACATACCGCCGACCCTGGCATCGGCCACGTTGCGCAATGCCAGCAGGAACACCTCAGGGTCTCCGTCTTCGAGCGCGGCATTGAGGTAGGCGGCTGCTTCATTGGCATCAGTCAGCGATTCGAGCAGCGATTCCTGATAAGGTTTGCTTCCAGCCATCTCTGCGATTCCGGTAGTCGAGCCAGTAGTCGCTGGCGCATTGAATATCCCTGCGCTGGGAACCCTTGTCACCGCCTGTCAACAGCAGCTCCGCTCATGCGTCGGCAAACCGAAATAGACGCGATAACCGGGCCCCTGGGCGATGCGCGATTCATATACACCCTCTCCAAGGGCGCGGTAATCGCCGAGGTTGCCCAGTCTGACACGATCGAGCCGTACACGAATCCGGGCGCCAGCACGCCGGTCACGCAAGCCGCGTAACCAGAGGGCAAACGGTGACTGCCCGTCGTGGGTCAAGTACTCCCGGATGTCCATATCCAAATCTCTTGAAAATAAAGTGTAGCTTAAAAGCTACAGATAGGGAATGCATGAAAACCAGAGGAGGGGAGAAACAAAGGGGGGGAAGTCCCCACTGAAGCGGAATGCCGTAGGGGCAGCCTATTACGTCCGACCGGGTTATAGAGTGCCCGGCCGCGATGATCCTCAGAACAGCCGCGCCACGGTCTCGATTGGCAAAAACAGCTTCAAATCCTGGCCCGGTAACTGCCCGAATCCGAAGTGCTGATAAAAGGCTCTCGCCCGTGCATCCAGCGCATCCACAACAACGACTTTGACTGCTATTTCACTGGAAGCATTCAGGATCCGCTGCAGGGCATCGATGAGTAAGCGTGACCCCAGTCCCTTACCGGCCGCCGTTGTATCGACGGCCAGCCTGGCGATCAGGGCGGCCGGGATGGGGTAGTGCGGCAGGCGCTGGTACAGGTCGGCAGGCAACTCCTCGAACTCAATGCGGGTCGCGCTGACCGAATGGTAGCCAAGGACGCGATTGCCGCCATCGACCGCCACGAAGGTCCTGGCAATGTTCTTTTCGTCGTTCTGACGCGCATAGCGGCGCAAGTATTCGTCGAGCGCAGGTATGCCGCAGCTGAACGACGCGCGGTCGTGTCTCCTGGAGATGGGCTCGATCCTGAGCCGCATAACGTGATCCATCACTGAGTGGCCTTATTTCACGGCATATTTCCTGGCAGCGCGACGCAGCGCAGCATTGGGAGCAGGGGGCGACGCGACTGTCTTGAGAAAGGCATCGCGCGCCTTGTTATTGAGCACGATCCGGTCGTGCTCGGCCAGCAGCCGGTAGGCGCGCGCGCGGGCCGCCTCGATCACAAAGGCGCTGACGCTGCTGCCGGATAATTCGGCGGCACGGGCAAACAGAGCCTTGAACTCGGCGCTTACCCGAATATCGATGCGTTCATCTTTTGCCGGTGCTTTGGCCGCCATGATCCCTACCAGACGAGTTACGAGTCCTCAGGTTGGATTCTAGCTTATGTACGGCAAATGTACACACGATCTTGAGGGTGGGGTGACGGGAATGTTGGAGCGGCCTTACGGCCCCGATGGTTTTCAAGAATTCCAGACGTCTATCTGTAGGACCGGCCGCTCGGCCACGATAGGTTTTCAAATACCCTCAACACAATCGCGCCGCAGGCCGGCGCGCAAGAAAAAGGGGTCAGACCCGGCGCAGCCGGCTCTGACCCCTTTTTCTGTCCCGATCCCTACTCAGATTTGAACAAACTCAAATACTCCCCATACCCCTCTTTCTCCATCTCCTCTTTGGGTATGAAGCGCAGCGACGCCGAATTGATGCAATACCGCAGCCCGGTGGGCTTGGGTCCGTCCTCGAACACATGGCCGAGGTGCGAATCGCCGTAGCGGCTGCGCACCTCGGTGCGCGTCATGAACAGCTTGCGATCGCTTTTCTCCACGATATGCTGCGCATCCAGCGGCTGCGTGAAGCTCGGCCAGCCGGTGCCGGACTCGAACTTGTCCGTCGAGGAGAACAGCGGCTCGCCGCTGACGATGTCCACGTAGATGCCCTCGCGGTGCTCGTCCCAGTAGTCGTTCTGGAACGGCCGCTCGGTGCCTTCCTCCTGGGTCACCTCGTACTGCAGCGGCGTCAGGCGGGCTTTCAGTTCCTCATCCGAGGGCCTGGTGTAGTCGGATGAGGTGTCGGGTGTGTGTGTCGGTTGTTCCATGTTCAGCTCCTCTCCCCAGGTTTTCTCCAGATACTGATCGCGCCCCGACCGGTAACGGTAGTACTTGTAGCGCAGCGCGTTCTTGCTGTGATAGTCCTGATGGTAGTCTTCCGCCGGGTAAAACGTGAGCGCCGGCCTGATGGGCGTGACGATGGGCTTGTCGTAGCGCCCGGAGGCCTCCAGCGCTTCCTTGGACTGCTCCGCGGCCTGCTTCTGCTCGTCGTTGTGGTAGAAAATCGCCGTCGCATACTGGTCGCCGCGATCGACGAACTGGCCGCCGGCGTCGGTGGGATTCACCATGCGCCAGAAGGCGTCCAGCAGATACTCGTAGCTGACGCGGTCCGGGTCGTAGTACACCTCCACGCTCTCCAGGTGCCCGGTGCCGCCCGCGGACACCTGCTTGTAGGTCGGGTTTTCCACCTTGCCGCCGGTATAGCCGGAAATGGTCTTCACCACCCCCGGCACCTTGTCGAAATCGGCCTCCACGCACCAGAAGCAGCCGCCGGCAAAGGTGGCGACCTCCAGCCCAGGGACTGCGGGCTCGGCGGGTGCAGGTGCTTCGTCGCTGGCGATACCCACAAAGAAGGGGGTCAGGATGGCGGCCAGCAGGCCGAGTCCGATCAGAATGTTTCGCATATATCGCATTGCTCCTTCCATGCGCTCTGCGGCGCGTTTGATTCCCGGCTCCGGCGCGAGGCCGGCTACCTGTGTGTGACAATGAGAGGGGAGGAGAGTTGCGTGCTTCATTGAAAACCAAAACCAAGTCATTGGTTGTCTTGTGGTTTTGGTGCTCAAACAGCGACAATCTCCGACACAGCGCAACCATAACGATTACATTTGGCCATCGTTGTTGTCGCGAGAGAAAACTCGCGATCTGATGACGCCCACTGAGAGCCTTTGAATGGACCAAACCGAACAAAAGTTCCTCAACGACCTCGACAAGAAACTCTGGACCGCCGCCGACAAGCTGCGCTCCACGCTCGACGCCGCCGTGTACAAGCACGCGGTGCTCGGCCTGATCTTCCTCAAGTACGTCACCGACGCCTTCGCAACCGCCGCGAAGAATGGACGCCCAGCTTCAGCGACGAAGACACGACTACTACCTGGGCGATGACGAAGAGCTGATCACAGGAAGAACTGGAAATCCGCGACTACTACACCGAGAAGAACGTCTTCTGGGTGCCGCAGCTGGCGCGCTGGAAGACCCTGCAGAGACAACGCCAAGCTGCCGCCCGGCACCGAGATCGAGATCAAGAACGGCAAGGAGACCACCTACACCATCCGCAGCGTCGGCCAACTGATCGACGATGCCCTGGAGGCGATCGAGAAGGACAACCCCAAGCTCAAAGGGCGTGCTCAACAAGCAGTACGCCCGGCTGCAGATCGACCAGGCCAAACTCGGCGAGCTGATCGACCTGATCGCCACCATCCCGTTCCAGCACGCCATCCTGCAGGCCAAGGACATCCTCGGCCACGTCTACGAATACTTCCTCGGCCAGTTCGCCCTGGCCGAAGGCAAGAAGGGCGGCCAGTTCTACACGCCCAAGTCCATCGTCACCCTCATCGTCGAGATGCTCGAGCCCTTCAAGGGCCGGGTCTACGACCCGGCCATGGGCTCCGGCGGCTTCTTCGTGCAGAGCGAGCAGCTTCATCAAGGAGCACGGCGGCAAGCTCGGCAACGTCTCCATCTACGGCCAGGAATACAACCACACCACCTGGCAGCTGGCGGCGATGAACATGGTCATCCGCGGCCTCGACTTCAACTTCGGCAAGGAACCGGCCAACACCTTCACCAACGACCAGCACCCGGACCTGCGCGCCGACTTCGTCATGGCCAATCCGCCCTTCAACATGAAGGAGTGGGACACCGGCGTCAGCGACGACGATCCGCGCTGGCAGTACGGCACGCCGCCCACCGGCAACGCCAACTTCGCCTGGCTGCAGCACATGCTCTACCACCTGGCGCCCAACGGCTCCATGGGTCTGCTGCTGGCCAACGGCTCGATGAGTTCCAACACCAACAACGAGGGCGATATCCGCAAGGCGCTGGTCGAGAACGATCTGGTCGAGTGCATGGTCGCCCTGCCCGGCCAGCTCTTCACCAACACCCAGATCCCGGCCTGCATCTGGTTTCTCACCCGCAACAAGAAGGCGCGAGGGCATCTCAGGCGACCGCTCCGGCAAGGTGCTCTTCATCGACGCCCGCAACCTCGGCTACATGAAGGACCGCGTGCTGCGCGACTTCAAGCCGGAGGATATTCAAAAGATCGCCGACACCTTTCATGCCTGGCGAAAGCAGGTGAAGGGTTACGCAGACGAGGCCGGCTTCTGCAAGTCCGGCGACGCTGGAGGAAATCAAGCAAGCATGACTACGTGCTCACGCCGGGCCGCTATGTCGGCGCGGCGGATGAGGAGGACGATGGCGAACCCTTCGCCGAAAAGATGGCGCGGTTGACGGCGCAGCTGCAAGGAGCAGTTTGAGGAGAGTGACCGGCTGGAAGGGCAGATCAAAAGAATTTGGCGGGGTTGGGTTATGAGTTCTGATGGATTCATGCAACTCTGGGCGAGTATGTTGATTTTAAAAATGGAAAAACATCGCCAGATAGAAGTGATGGTGCTTTATACCCGTTTATGGTTCAAATGGAATTATTGGCTATTCGGAAGAATCAAATGCACCAGGGAACAGTCTAGTTATTGGTCGCGTCAGGATCATATTGCGGCAGCGTGTACCGACTCGGAAAAACAATGCTGGGTGACTGATAATGCCATTTAGGATTCCTAAAAACGAAGATGAATCGGAGTTTTGGTATTTGCCTACTTGTAAAGCTTAATTTAAACAGTTATCGCTCAGTGACTCTGGTCAGAACCAGTGTTAAATCAAACAACGTTAAAATCTATTCCTGTTAGTATCCCTAAGTTAAGTGCGATAGGGTGTCGATTGGTAAGCGCTTGATGACGTTTGATAACAAAATCGAACTCAACCACGAAATCAACCAGACCCTCGAGCAGATCGCCCAGGCCATCTTCAAATCCTGGTTTGTCGACTTCGAACCCGTCAAGGCCAAAATCGAGGCCAAACAAAACGGCCAGGACCCCGAACGCGCCGCCATGTGCACCATCAGCGGCAAAACCGACGCCGAACTCGACGCCTTCCTGGAAGCCAGCACCTCCGAACAACGCCAACGACTCACCGCCACCGCGGCTCTGTTCCCCGACGAGTTTCAAGAGTCCGAGTTTGGTCCGATTCCGAAAGGGTGGGAAGTGAAATTTCTAGGCCAAATATTATCTCGAATAGCTATGGGTCCTTTTGGTTCTAATATTAGAAAGGATAACTTTATTGAGTCGGGTGTGCCGGTGATTCGTGGCGGCAATTTAACAGACGGATTGGTGGAAGTCGGTTATGTATTTGTCTCGGAGGAAAAAGCAAACCAGCTAAAAAATTCGAACGCATTTCCAGAAGATATAGTTATTACACACCGCGGAACTTTGGGGCAGGTGGCAATTATTCCAAAAAATAGCATGTTTCCGCGGTATGTCGTTTCTCAAAGTCAGATGGTGTTGACAGTTGATAAAGAAAAGGTACTACCCCGATTTGTGCATGAGTTTCTCGTATCCAAAGAAGGCCAGCATTTGATTTTATCTAACAGGAGCCAGGTTGGTGTTCCCGCAATTGCGAGGCCAACTAACAGTCTCAAATCAATACCGCTGGTTGTGCCTGATATCACTATATTAAGAGCGTTTGATGCTAATACTCAGTGGATGTACAGCACAGCTGTCGAGAATACGAGGATGAATAAGACACTTTCTGAAATGCGTGACGTGATGCTCCCGAAACTCCTTTCCGGCGAAATCGCACTTACTGACGCAGCCTGATCATGGACGAAAAATACTTTGAAGAAATCCCACTGTGGAGTGGGTCTTCTCCCCGTTTGGTGGTGATGGCGGATGCCATCAGCGGGCGTATCCCGGTAACCCGCCTAGATAGCTGGAAACAGTTTTCTGAGTTACTGGAAGATAACTTCTTCAACCCGCTTGGCACACAGTTTATCTACCGCGGTCATCGCCGTCATGATTGGAGTTTGCTGCCTACGCTCGGCCGTGTCAGCGAAAACGGCATCGTGACCGATGCGTTGGCGGATGCGCAAATGACGCTGTTTCGTCGCGCGGTCCGCGGGCGATTGGCCGACAATACGCTGCTAGAGCCTAATGACGATACGGCGGACGAGTTGTGGTCCATTGGGCAGCATCATGGATTGATGACGCCACTGCTGGATTGGACCTATTCACCCTACGTCGCATTGTTCTTCGCCTTTGCCAAGGAGGATGTCAAGGGCGAGGAAGATAATCCGTATCGTTCTATTTATATTCTCAATAAGACCTTTGTCGAAGACGACGGACTTTGCCCGGATATCCGCTTGCTGGAACCCAGAAAAGACGACCATGGTCGTTTGGTGAATCAGGCGGGGTTATTCACCTATTCCCCTTCAGATTCCACCATCGAGAATAAACTCATCGAAATTATTTCAGACTTTGACGAATTCAAGGAGATCGACGAGGGATCCGAAGGCGAGATTCTGGGTAAGTACATCTGTAAGGTCTATATCCGCAACGAAGACCGGGAAGGGTGTTTGCGGGCATTGCGGCGGATGAATGTGCATCATGCCAGTCTGTTTCCGGATTTGTTGGGTGCGTCAGACTATTGCAATATCCTGATTGAGGAGGCGGAGCGCGAGCGCGCCATTGCACAGGCGGAGGCGCAACAGGGGGCCGCCGCGAAAGCACCCGAAAAGGTCGTGTCAGAACCGGAGGGGGTGGATGCCGAGTCACCGCTAGCCGGTGCTGATCATATCGCAAACCTAGTGGATGTGTTGACCATGCTGCCGGAAAGCGCGCAGGTGGAACCTGGGCGAATACAGTTGATCGCCAATCAACTTGCCACGGAACTAGACAGGCATAAGGTCGTGGACTGGGACCGGCGCGAGGCGGTACAGGCAAAGTTACGGAATGTGGCGCGGGTTATTCTCAGGAAGTATGGCTATCCGGTCAGTATTCGCGATCAGGTGGTGGAACACGTGCTTGAGGCGGCGAAAGAAGACTTGGGTATGATGGGTAGCTGAAAAGGAATTGGGGGCGAGCGCGACAGACTAAGGGATGAGCCGACTCGGTGAGCAACGGGTATAGCGATTACATTGTCTTTGTCGACGAGAGTGGGGACCATGGTCTGGATTCCATTGACCCCAATTACCCTATATTTGTGCTCGCGTTTTGTATTTTTCGGAAGACGGAGTATACCGAACTATTGGTCCCTACATTACAGCGCTTCAAGTTTCGGCATTTCGGGCATGATCAGGTGATATTGCATGAAATCGATATTCGGCGTGATCGGGGTGATTTCTCACACCTGAAGACCAGGGAGAAAAAGGAAGCCTTTCTCGCAGAATTATCGGATATCGTGAATGAGGTTCCCTTCACCTTGGTATCGACGGTGATACAGAAACAAGCGTATAAAGCGCGCTATCACGATCCCGCCAATCCTTACCACGTGGCGTTAGGGTACGGATTGGAGCGTGTATTCTATTTCTTGCGGTCCAATGGCGGCGTTGGCGGCAAAACCCATGTGATTGTCGAAAGGCGGGGCAAGAAGGAGGATGCGGAGCTGGAACTGGAGTTTCGGCGGGTTTGTGATGGGGGGAATTATGAGGGGGAACAGTTGCCGTTTGAAATTGTGTTTTCGGACAAGAAGAGCAATTCAGCCGGTCTGCAACTCGCGGATCTTATCGCGCGCCCGGTGGGTATCAAGGTGTTGCGGCCTGAGCGGCCGAATCGAGCGTTCGAGGTCATCGAACCCAAGTTCTATCGAAGTGATACTGGCAAAATCAAAGGCTGGGGGCTCAAATGCTTCCCCTAGGTGAAAGGGCTAGAAAACAAAAGGCCCCGACGCATCCGCCGAGGCCAGTTGTCGACCGAGAATCCTCAGTCCTTTCGCGTAGTATCGGGTTTGGTCGGCGAAACTTCAAGAAAATCTTGGTGTTGTTTCGGTGTGGTCAGTGAGGTAATGCGAAAAATTGACATAAAACTCAATACTATGATCACCGAAGACAAGCTTGAACAAATCTGCCTGGAGTGGTTCCGCGAAGGCGGCTACGAATACGCCTTTGGCCCGGATATCGCCCATGACGGTGAGGCTCACCGGAACGGGTTGACTACCGCCAGGTGGTGCTGTCTGGCCGTCTGCTTTCAGCCATGCAGAAGATCAATCCCCAGATTCCTCATAGCGCTTCTGGAAGAAGGCGCCCATTTCTGTCACCAAGCCGGATCACCGGTGACTGATCCACAACAACCGCACCTTTCACCGGCTGCTGCTGGAAGGGGTGCCGGTGGAGTACAGCGACGGCGACGAAACCTCTGACCACGTCCAGCTGATCGACTTCAACAACTTCCGCAACAACCAGTTTCTGGTGGTCAACCAGTTCACCGTGCAGGGCACCAAGATGAACCGCCGCCCCGATGTGGTGGTGTTTATCAATGGCCTGCCCATCGCGGTGATCGAGCTGAAGAACCGAGCAGACGAGCAAACGCCGATGTCTGGGATGCCTTCAACCAGTTGCAGACCTACAAGGAGGAGATCTCCGATCTGTTTGTCTTTAACGAGGCCCTGGTGGTGTCGTGACGGCTGGACCGCTCGGATCGGTTCGCTGACCGCCAACAAGGAGCGGTTCATGCCCTGGCGCACCATCAAGAATGAGGACGACAAGCCGCTGCTGGAATATGAGCTGGAGAAGGTGGTCAAGGGCTTCTTCGACCGGGAGCTGTTGCTGGACTACATCCGCTATTTCGTCCTCTTTGAGCAGGACGGCGATACCGTGATCAAGAAGATCGCCGGTTACCACCAGTTTCACGCGGTGCGCGAGGCGGTGCGGGTGACGGTGATCGCTTCCCGGCAGCCGGAAGGACTATGCAGATCGCCGAAGCAGCGTGCAACCTATGGCGAGGAGGTGTAGCCCGGTTCGCGCAAGGCCGGGGTGGTCTGGCATACGCAGGGCTCGGGCAAGAGCATCTCCATGTGCTGCTATGCCGGCAAGCTGCTGCAGCAGCCGGAGATGAACAACCCGACCATTGTGGTGGTCACCGACCGCAACGATCTGGACGGCCAGCTTTTCAGACACCTTCAGCATGCGCAGGGAACTGCTGAGGCAGACGCCGGTGCAGGCCGACAGCCGCGACGAGCTGCGCGAACTGCTGGCAGCGCGGCAGTCGGGCGGCATCATCTTTACCACGGTGCAGAAGTTCTCCCTGCTTGAGCGACGAAGAGAGCCCATCCGGCGCTGAGCCAGCGCAGCAATATCGTGGTGATCAGCGATGAGGCGCACCGCAGCCAGTACGGCTTCAAGGCGCGGCTCGACACCAAGACCGGCAAGTACATCTACGGCTATGCCAAGCACATGCGCGATGCCATGCCCAATGCCTCGTTTATCGGCTTTACCGGCACGCCGATCTCCATCGGAAGACAAGGACACCCGCGCGGTGTTCGGCGATTACGTCAGCATCTACGACATCCAGGATGCGGTGGACGACGGCGCGACGGTGCCGATCTACTACGAATCGCCGCCTGGCCAAGCTCGACATCAACCAGGAGGAGATCGAGGAGCTGAACGACGAGGTGGAAGAGGTCATCGAGGACGAGGAGGACGTCGATCACGCGCGAGCGCACCAAGAGCAAGTGGGCGGCGCTGGAGAAACTGGTCGGCGCCGAACCGCGCCTCAAGGAGGTGGCCGAGGATCTGGTGCAGCACTTCGAGGAGCGGACGGCGCTGATCGAAGGCAAGGCGATGATCGTCTGCCATGAGCCGGGAGATCTGCGTGCATCTCTACAATGAGATCATCACGCTCTGCGGCCGGAGCTGGCACGACGCTGACCCGGAAGAAGGGGGCGATCAAGATCGTCATGACCGGCTCTGCCGCCGACCGGCCGCTGCTGCAGCCGCACATCTACAGCAAGGCGACCAAGAAGCGGCTGGAGAAGCGCTTCAAGGACGCCAGGACGACCCGCTGCAAGCTGGTGATCGTGCGCGATATGTGGCTGACCGGCTTCGATGCCCCTGCGTGCCACACCATGTATGTCGACAAGCCGATGCGCGGCCACAACCTGATGCAGGCCATCGCCCGCGTCAACCGGGTGTTCAAGGACAAGCCGGGCGGCCTGGTGGTGGATTACATCGGCATCGCCAACGAGCTGAAGCAGGCGCTGAAGATCTACACCGATCTCGCAAGGGCAAGGGGACGCCGACCCTTCAGGCCGAAGAGGCGCTGTGCGATGCTGCTGGAGAAGCTCGACGTGGTGCGCGGCATGTTCCACGGCTTCGATTACAGCGACTATGAAACCAAGGCGCACCAGATGCTGGTGCCTGGCGGCCAACCATATTCTCGGCCTGCGACGACGGCAAGAAGCGCTTCCTCGATGTCATGGCTGGCGATCACCAAGGCCTTCTCCCTCTGCAGCACCCTCGATGAAGCCGCACCGCTGCGCAAGGAGATCGCCTTCTTCTCGGCGATCAAGGCGGCCATCGTCAAATACACCACCGTCGACAAGAAACGCACTCGAAGAAGACAAGAACTCGGCCCTCAAGCAGATTCTCGATAACGCGGTCATCGCCGAAGGGGTCGCCGATATCTTCGAGCTGGCCGGTCTGGATAAGCCGAATATCGCGCTGCTCTCCGATGAGTTCCTCGAAGATGTGCGCAACATGCCGCAGCAGCAACCTGGCCGTGGAGCTGCTGGAAAAACTGCTGCGCGACGCAATCAAGGCCCGCACCCAGAACAACGTGGTACAGGAGAAGAAATACGGCGACCGGCTGCTGGCAACCCTGCAAACTACCACAACCGCGCCATCGAAACCGCCCAGGTCATCGAAGAGCTGATCCAGATGGCCAAGGAGTTCCAAGCAGGCCCTGAAACGCGACGAGGCGCTGGGGCTGAATCCTGATGAAGTGGCTTTCTACGATGCTCTGGCCAACAACGAAAGCGCTGTGCGTGAGCTGGGCGATGAGATCCTTAAGAAGATCGCCGATCGAGATTGACCGAAAAACTCCGCAACAGCACCTCGGTCGACTGGCAGGTGCGCGATAGCGTGCGAGCCAAGCTGCGCAACCTGGTGCGATCACGCTCGACGGTAGAAGTATCCGCCGGATAAGCAGGAGGATGCCATTGATCTCATCTTGCGCCAGGCGGAAGTGTTATCAGATGGATGGAGTAGAGCGGAAGTAGCTGCTTGAGAAACAGCAACGGTGGGAGCAGGTGATTTCAGTTCTGCAGTGGACCAAGGCTGAGGTTCGATCTAGGGGCAATAGGGGAGGAATTCGATGAAGGGAAAGCCAATGTGGATGGTGCGCGCTGGGCGGGGCGCGGAGTTCCTGGATGATTTTATTCAAAAGAACATAGTAGCTATTGGATGGCACCTCGCGGGGAAAATAGCAGCAGGTGAGTCGCGAGAACAGATCGCACACAAAGTGCTGATATCCTGGCCAAAGATGTCACGAGGCAAGGTGGCTATTTCAGCGGGTCAGATATATCGATTCTTGAACGAAATTGCTGTTAGCGACCGCGTGGTTACATACGATCCTAGTCGGCGCGTCTATCACGTGGGGGAGATATTGTCAGAGCCGACGTTCGACGAGAGCTGCATAGAGGAGCTGCCACGGATCCGTGACGTGAAATGGCTGGGCGAAGTGTCCCGCGACCAGTTGATGGTTGCTACAAAAAATAGCCTTGGTGCGATTTCAAAACTCTGTTCAAGATTCCTAGTGAGGCGGTGGCTGACATCGAGCGGGCTCTGAGTGGACAGCCAGGTGCCAGTGACCGCTAGTGATCAGGAGCAGGAATCTGAAGAGGAGGAACTGCTTAAAGATGTCGAGAGTAAGTCCGTTGAATTTATAAAAGACCGACTGAATGGCTTGGACTGGGACGAAATGCAGGAACTGGTTGCCGGCGTGCTTCGGGCCATGGGGTATAAGACGCGCATCTCGCCTTCGGGGCCAGACCGTGGGAAGGACATCGTGGCCTCACCAAACGGGTTTGGTTTCGAAAGTCCACGGATTGTCGTTGAAGTGAAGCACAGATCAAATACTGCAATGGGCTCGCAGGAAATCCGAAGCTTCCTCGGTGGGCGCCATAAAGACGACAAAGGGCTTTACGTCAGCACCGGTGGTTTCACTAAGGATGCGTACTATGAGGCAGAGCGTGCCAATATCCCACTTACGCTGATGGATCTGGATAGTCTCGTAGATGCCCTATTGTCGAATTACACGAAGCTTGACATCGAGACACAGCGGCTGGTCCCGCTGAAGCAAGTGTACTGGCCGGCGTAGTCTCTTTAAGGCCGAGGGGCTGACAGTGTCAGAGGAAATAGTTATATGACTCCCATTGCGCCGCTGCAGTGAGCCTGTATAAGATGCGTTACTGGTGGGTTAATCAGAATCAGACATTCGAGCACGAGTTTCGCGGTGGCTATCTGTGGTCTCCCAAGCGGAAGTCGAACCTGCAACGCAATCCCTTTTACGAATTTATGCGCGAGGTATCGCCCGGAGACTTAATCTTCTCATTCCAGGGTGCTCGCATTCCTGCGCTGGCTCTAGCCCAATCGCATTGCTACGAAGCTCCCAAGCCGGATGAATTCGGGGCGACGGGGGCGAATTGGAGCAACATCGGCTGGAAGGTGGAAGTCCAATATTTTTGCTAACAACCAGATTCGCCCAGCAGATCATATGGCATTATTGGGGCCCCTGCTGCCAGAGAAATATTCCCGCTCCAGGCCAATGGTCGCGGGAATCAGTCGGTGTATCTCACCAGCGTGCCCACGGATATGGTCACGGTGTTAATCGGATTGATCGGGCAGGAAGCACGACAGCTCGCCAACGGAACCGTTTTGAAGGACAGTGAAACGAGTGGCGGCGCCGTACCCGATATCTTGAAATGGGAGGATCAACTCGCGCATAGCATAGCGGTGACGCCGCAGATATCAGAAACGGAGCGAGAAGCATTGATAATGGCGCGAAGAGGCCAGGGGCTATTCAAGAAGAATGTCCAGAAATTCGAGCGCCGGTGCCGATTGACCGGTGTCGAGAAGATCGAGCATCTAATAGCCAGTCACTGTAAGCCTTGGCGAGATTGTGTATCGAACGAAGAACGGCTGGACGGCGAGAATGGCATGTTGCTGACTCCGAATGTTGATCATCTCTTTGACAGGGGTTTTATCTCCTTCGAGGATGATGGGACGCTGCTCGTCTCGCCAGTCGCGCATAATGAGTCGCTAAGGCGCATGGGTATACCGGTGGATCAAGTGCGCAATGTCGGCGGCTTTTCGGAGGGGCAGAGGCGTTATCTTGAGTTTCATAGGGAGAGTCTGTTCCTGGCGGCCAGACTATAGAGGAGAATTGGAGTAAGAACAGCAAACTAAAAAGGGTCATCGCGTAATCGTGTGGGCGGAAACAGGGTCATGATGACGTTGGGAGCCTGTAATAGTAGCCTCAGAGCACCTTTGACGCCTTGCGGAAAACTGGCATGATTTTCCGGTGCCTATCTCAAAGAGACGAAAGCGTCTTCTGGACGCATACCGGTTCGCCGGTTTCCGGCCGCTGGAGCGGGTCCGCGGCATCTTCGGTGA
>CAVOGN010000009.1:0-235051 GCA_963695455.1 uncultured Gammaproteobacteria bacterium
AATCCGATTTTGCGATTGTGGGTGATGCCAGTACCCCCGCAAAAAACTCTGGCACAAGTATGCCAGAGCCCTCCAGATGTCATATTACTTGATTGGAATTTACCCGGACTTCACCCTCATCGATTGCTCTCTGCCTTGCGGCAATGTTGCCCAGCTACATATATCCTGGCGACCAGTGTAAAACCAGAACAAGAAAATATTGCCATGCAGTTTGGAATCGACGCCTTCTTGTTAAAACAACTGCCGCCAGGCCAGTTTATTGCTGCACTATCAAATGCCGTTCAAGGCGAACGGAGATCATAAGTTTAGCATCGCGGTACACCGCAAGAGTGCTCCTGTTATCTTTGAACGATTACTTCGAAATACGCTATTCACTGCACTCGCTTTTTTGAACGGACTCTCTCGTGAACACAAATTCATCTCTCTCCAAGTTGAACCGCCGTGATATTTTGAAACTCCTTACCCTTGGTAGCGTAACCGCCGCAGGTGGATACGTTATCTCTGAGTTTGCCCCTTGGTTAGATTATGACGAACGGGCAGCCCAGAATTGGAATTCTGCCAATATGATTCCGCCGAATCAACGTCCCTGCACTCCCTGGTTCATTCTGCGACCCTGGCGGCCAACGGGCATAATACCCAGCCCTGGAAATTTGCAATCAAACAAAACGCTATCGAAATCCACCCGGACTATTCTCGCCGACTGCCCGGTGGTAGATCCCCACAACCGGGCATTGTGGATCAGCCTGGGGTGCGCATTGGGAAATTTTATGATTGCCGCCCGGTCAGCCGGATTTGCACCCGAAGTCACCTATGATGACAGGATGGATTTTATCCACGTTGGGCTGGACTCGGATACTCCGCTACCTAGCCCACTTTTTGACGCCATTCCCCTTCGTCAGAATACCCGTTCAGAACATGACGGTCGATTGGTCAAGAATGCCGATCTTGACAGATTGCAAGCCTTACATCTCGAATCGGGTGTGAGTTTGCGCTTCTTCCCCACCAATCCAGTTGATATGGAAACCGCATTGGAATATGTCAATCAGGGAAACCTGGCCCAGTATGAAGATCAAGCCTTCCTTGAAGAATTGATAGATTGGTTGCGCTTCAACAAAAAAGAAGCCTTGGCCACGCTGGATGGCTTGTTTTCAGACTGTTCCTGGAACCCCGCAGGTGCCGCGCTGGCTGGGGCAATTATTCGTTTCGGGAACAAAACCCCAGCAGCAGGCTGATGCCGATGCCAAAAAATTCCGCAGTCCCCCCTCCGCAGTTGTGATTACCTCAGAATTAGATGATAAAGTCTCCTGGGTGCGCACCGGTCAGGTGTACGAGCGTTCGGCTCTGCAAATGACCGCCTTGAACATCAAATCGGCGTTTCTGAACCAGCCCATTGAAACGGCAACCCTGCGTTCACAGTTCCAGAGCGCAATTGGTTTGAAGGATTATCTACCACAGTTGCTGGTACGCTTTGGGTATGCCGAAGCAATGCCTCGATCCCTGCGCCGCCCGGTTGAGCAGGTTATCATTTGATTTCAAATGAGGGAAATTCTATGAAGATCACGGTCTTTGCAGCAGGTTCACGAGGCGATATCCAGCCCTGTGTGGCTCTGAGTCAAGGGCTGCAAAAAGCAGGGTATCAGGTTCGCCTGGCTGCCCCCGAAAATTTTGCCGGTTTCGTACATGAACACGGTGTGGACTTTCATCCGCTCCGCGGCGATGTTCAGCAGATTATGGCCAGCGACACCGGGCGGGAGTTCATGGAAAACGGCAGCCAATCCAATAAAGTCGATTCGGGCGATCAGGACGATGATTGGCCCGGTCGTGATGGACATGGTCGAGGACGCTTACGCAGCCTGCCGGGATGCAGATGCGATCATCTGCCTGGGCGTTTTTAGCGCCTTCGGGCAGGCCATCGCCGAAGCGCTGGGCATCCCGATCATCAATGTTGAGCCGACCCCCCTGCTTTCGACGAGAGCATTCCCGGCTCCATCCTGGCCGATTCAGAAAGACTTGGGTGGGTTGCACAACTATGTGTCCGGCATGGCCATGTTGCAGGTGATCTGGCAGTGGTACCGGCCTTTCGTCAATGATTTCAGACAGCGCCTGGGATTGCCAACATATACCGCTGCCGAGTTTTACCGTACGCTAAGATCGACGCCCATGCTGAGCGCATACAGCCCCAACATCATCCCGCACCCGGCAGATTGGCCGGATAGTGTCCACATTACCGGTTATTTCTTTCTGGATACACCATCTGACTGGCAGCCATCGCCTGAACTGGAAGCATTCTTGGAAGCTGGCGATCCACCGGTCTACATCGGCTTTGGCAGCATGGCCGGTCGCAACCCGGAACAGCTTGCCAGACTCATCCTGGAGGCGCTCGCCAAGAGCGGCCAACGGGGATTGCTGCTCACCGGATGGGGTGGTCTGCGCCCTGAGTTGGTGCCGGACAATGTGTTTGTGGTGGACTCTGCGCCCCATAGCTGGCTGTTCCCGCGCATGGCGGCGGTGGTGCATCATGGCGGCGCCGGGACGACGGCCGAAGGGCTGCGCGCCGGCGTACCGTACCGTGATCGTTCCCTTTGTCTTCGACCAACCCTTTTGGGGAGCGCGGATCAAAGCGTTGGGCCTGGGACCGGACCCCATCCCGCAAAAGAAACTGACCGCTGACCGTCTGGCCAATGCGATCACAGCTGGCGGTTACTGATTCCGGTATGAAACAACGCGCCAGTGTCATGCGGCGCGGCCATTCGCGCCGAGAACGGCGTCGACAATGCCGTGAAAATCATCCAACGATATTTCGGCGAACCCGAGCAATGTGGAAGAAAGTGAGTCAATCCATGAACACAGAACCTGATCTTCATACCGTTCATACCCTATCCCCAGGAGCCGGCTTCTCATGGCCGATGGCGGCCGGATGGGACTCCAGAAACACACCATCCACGGGCTGGTGGAGTTCGATATCACCCAGGCCCGTGAAACGATTCGCCAGCACCGCTCGCAAACCGGCGAGGCCCTATCCTTCTCGGCCTTCTTCCTGGCCTGCCTGGGCAAAGGCGATCGACCAGGATAAGCAAATGCACGCCTACCGCAACTGGCGCAACCAGTTGATCATCTTTGATGAAGTGGATGTGAACATGTTGTTCGAGGTCGAAGTGGACGGCAAGAAGACGATCCGGCCGCATATCCTCAGGGGAGTCAACAAGAAGAGCATTCGAGAGATTCACGAGGAAATCCGGGCTTTCCAAAACCAGACACGAAAGCAGCCAGGAATCGAAGTTCATCGATTGGTTTGTGCGGCTGCCCGGATTTGTCAGGCGATTGTTCTTGCGGGTGCTTTTCAAGAATCCGCAGCTGCTCAAGGATTATTACGGCACCGTGCTGGTGACTTCCATTGGGATGTTCGGAACAGGGGGCGGCTGGGGCATTCCGGTGCCCAACCATTCCCTGCAACTCACCCTGGGCGGCATCGGCGAAAAACCGGGCGTGGTCGATCACCGGATCGAAGTGCGCAAATACCTGAGCGTTACCGTCAGCTTCGATCATGATGTGATCGATGGCGCTCCGCGGCGCGGTTCATCCAGCGGTTGAAGAAATTGGTCGAGAGCGGATATGGGATCTGCGACTCAGACCGATTTAACAGGAAAGGAGACTCTATGAAAACCTTATCCATAATCACTTCTATTGTTTTTATCCTGAATGGACTGATCCATCTGATGGGAATGGTGACCTCTCTGGAATTGAAAGAAGCCGCGGCTGGCTCCATCCTGAACCTCATCATCCTGGCGATGTTTATCCCAAACAGGAGGTGTCTGGGCTCAGGTCGACACACAGGGGGTTATGCGGCCACTTCAACGTATGATGACAAGCTTGATGGTTTCGGAATTGACAGCCCTTCTTCTTTGAGCCCCTCGATATGAAACTCTATGGCTTCTTTCATATTCGCCTCTGTTTCTTCTGGCGTTGCACCCGTGGAGATGCAACCCGGCAAATCCGGTGAGTACGCCGAATATCCAGTGTCGGACTCTTCTATAACAATAAGATATTTCATTACTTTAACCCCGCTTGCTTCAGGATGCTGCCCAGTGTCCCAGGTGCCAGATCGTCTTTCGGTTTCCCCGGTACAGTAACCAGACCAATTTTAGCATCATGCTTAAATTGGGTCGGTGGCTACCTTTCATCCTAACTTGATACCAACCGTCGGATTCGAGCATTCGAATCACTTCCCTGACTTTCATGATTTATCACTCCTTTGTCGTACTCCTTCTTTACCGCATAACGGCGCCCATGAGCCGCGGCCGACGAAGGAGGCCGTCGATGCTCGATGGGCTTGTTATGTGCGTTACTCAGAACGTTCCGAGACATTTCCCAAGAGCCGCTTGCCGTGTATGACTGCCACGATAAGGATTCGCGCAGACTCAACTCGATATACCAGACGATAGCTATAAATGAACCGCTCTCGTATGTTCTCGTCTCCGATCTCAGGAACAACGCGACCGATCGCCGGAAATTCAGGGAGACTACGCGACACTGACAATATCTCAGTGACCACAGCACGCGCATAGTAATCAGAATCCCTAGCAATATATTCCGCTATCGATTCAAGGTCCTCTGCGGCTTCCAGCGACCATTCTACTTCGAGGTCCACTTGCTAAATTTCCTTTCTACGTCATCCTGACTTAACACCGCCTCCGTCTCAGCGCGCTCGATTCCTCTGCGGATCTTTTCGACGACGTAGAGGTGATATTGGACATCCTCCAATGAGCAATCGTCGGGCAGCTTATCCAAAAGCGCCTTAACATCTTCTTTAGCTGTACTCATTTGTCATCACCTCTTTCATACGGCACATAACATTGTGTATCTGGAAGATTGAGGTGATTTAACACGTCAATCTGCGACCTATCCCTCAACGACTGATCGTTCTTCGCGTTTACCGTATCACTCAGGATGCTGAGTTTCCACATAAATTTCAATGCCATGCAAGCTGTTGAGCGGCATGAGAAGAACCACGGGCGGCTGTGCCGTCGGGAGCGTATCGGGAAGCTTGCGGCCTATCCTTCCTTGATTCCTGCAACTCTGTGTACTACTGTATGTTTGTACAGCTACTGGAGGTATGCAAGGATGCAAACCAGCACGCGCACTTCGCCTTTTCTGCAACGGGTTCGCAATGCCATCCGGGTCAGGCACTACAGCATTCGTACCGAGCAGGCCTACGTGGACTGGATTCGGCGCTTTATCCTTTTTCACGGCAAACGGCATCCGAATGAACTCGGCGAGGCGGACGTCGGCCGGTTTCTGACCTGGTTGGCGGTCGAACGCGATGTCGCGCCCAGCACCCAGAATCAGGCGCTGAATGCACTGGTGTTTCTGTACCGGCATGTGATCGACAGGCCGCTGGGCGAAATCACCAATGCAGCACGCGCCAAGAAGCCGCAGAAACTGCCGGTGGTTTTGACTCAGGACGAAACGAAACGGCTGTTCCGGCACCTTGACGGCAATCACTGGCTTCCGGTTTGTCTGCTGTATGGATCAGGACTGCGCCTCATGGAATGTTTGCGCCTGCGGGTCAAGGATCTGGACTTTGATCATCGGGCGCTTGTTGTACGCTGCGGCAAGGGTGGCAAGGACCGCGTGGTGACCCTGCCCGATGTGCTTGTCGTGCCATTGCAGCGGCACCTTGAATCGGTCAGGAATCTGCATGAAAAGGATTTACGTGACGGTTTCGGGGCCGTGTATCTCCCCTGCGCACTGGCCAGGAAGTATCCGAACGCCGCCAGGAGCTGGGCGTGGCAGTACGTATTTCCGGCTGCGAAACGCAGCACCGATCCGCGTGCCGGCGTCGTGCGGCGCCACCATATCGATGACAGTTGCCTGCAAAAAGCGGTGAAGCACGCGGTCCTCAGGGCAGGCATCCACAAGCCGGCCAGCTGCCACACCCTGCGCCACTCCTTCGCCACCCACCTGCTGGAACGGGGCATGGATATCCGCACGGTTCAGGAACAGCTGGGTCACAAGGACCTGCGCACCACGCAGATCTATACGCACGTACTGCAGCGTGGAGGCAATGCCGTGATCAGCCCGCTGGGGGATATCCTGGGATCACCGGGGTGACCGGGGCGACACTGAATGATGTCGATAGCGGTTTTGCGCCTCACGCCTCCCCGGTCGCGAGCTGCTGCTTCCAGGCCTTGCGATGAGTGAGCTCGTACAGCACCGGCACCAGCAGTAGGCTGACGAACACGGAGAACGAACGCGCCCGCACAATGGTCGCCGCCAGCGGCTGCAGCATTTCCGAACCTTCACCCAGACCGATCGCGAGCGGCAGCATGCCGGTCACCGTGGTCAGGGTGGTCATCAGAATGGGGCGCAGGTTGCCGAGAAACAGGCACACCACCAGCATCGCCAGCAGCGCACCGCTGGCGGCGGCCATGGTGGAGCTGGTCAGGGCCTGGCGGATGTAGATGGACTTATCCGGAGAACCTGGCGCAGCGAGGCGCTAGCGCCCGCTGACACCCGGGGCGAGAGGTTCGAAAGCGAAAATATAGAATGGTGGCGTGGCGGTCTGTTCGCCGCCATGCAGCGGCGCCGAGCGGTGCAGCTGGTTGCTTACCGTATACAGTCTGCCATCCGGACCGAAGCTCAACGCGTCGGGCCACGACAGGCGCTGGTCCTGGACGTAGGTGCGATATTCGCGCGACTTGTCGATCACGCCGATGGCGTTGTTGGCGATATCGGTCACATAGATGTTGTCGTCGCTGTCGATGGAAATTCCGTCGCACACGGGCTTGCGCCCATAGCGTTCCACCTTGCCCGCCAGCGCTGCGGGTGCGAGGGTTTCATCGAGCAGGTCCTCGACACGCACGCGGTACAGAGAGGTGCCGTGCATGGGACCGTAGTAGAGCCATTCGCCCCTGGTATCGAGCGCAATCGGGTTCACGCCGATGCGCGGGCGCACAGTGGAGCCGTCTGCCTGCCGGATCTCCACGGCTTCACCGTCGATCACCAGGTCCATGTCTTCCGGGATTACGCTGGCGTGGCCCTGCAACACCCGGCGCGCGTAGCCGGTCGGGTAATAAACAATGATCAAGGCGGCGTTGTCACCGCCGGCCGGATCGGCGATGTAGATATGCTTGCGGGCTTCATCGATGGCCAGGTCATTGACAAAGGAATTGGCGCTGGTGATCGGTTCCGGGAGGAAAATCTGTTTGTACAGTTTGTTGTTTCTGCTGTCCCAGCCCACCAGCTTGGGTATCGCGGCGCCGCGCATGCCGTTGTCCAGCATCCACACGATGCCGTCGCTGTCGCTCTGGATGCCGAGCACCGAATGCAGCCGTACATCGGCATCCCCCCCGCTGGCCACCAGCGCGGTCGGAAATGCCTGCAGCCGCCCCGACGCCCACTCGGCGACGCGCCAGTCGGGGACAAAAAACTGATGCAGGCTGACGATGATGCGCTGGTCCGGCGTCACGGTGATATTGCCCGGCGCCTGATCGAGGCTGGCAACGACTTCCAGCTGCCGCTGCGGCCCGTCGCTGCAGCCCGGCAGAGCCAGGCCGGCCAGCAACATCATGCACAGATAGTTGCGATAACGCATCATCGACTCCCCTCTTCTATCCTGCGCCGGATCAGGACAGTGTCACTCAATCCGGAGCACTGCTCCGGCGGCGCGCCACGCGAGTCCGCACCCGGATCGCGTTACGGCAATTGTAAAGACGCTTGCCGGCACGTAACAGGGTTTCGTGCCCGGGCCGTCGCCGGCGTTCCGGCGCCACGCCTGCAGGCCCGCCCGAGAACTAGAAACGCCGGCCCTGGACGCACTGATCGCGGTCCGCAGGCGGCGCCTACCGTGGCCTGGCGCCAACGCTCAGCACTCCGCGACGATCAGCGGCACATACATCTCCGCGGCGCTCAGTCCGCCGTGGAAACCCACCATGGCAGACGGCTTTTCGCCCGCGATCGGATCCTGGATCACGTAGCCCGGCTGCATCATCAGGGTGTAATCCCCGATGCGCGATGCCAGCTCGGGGTGCGGCTCCCCAAGACCGAACAGATTCTGTTTCAGCAGCGCCGCGCTGTGATGCCATTCGATGGCCTGCCCCAGATGTTCATCCAGGTAATCCTCGAATACCCGGGCGCAGCCGGCACGCACATAAGCGTAGCTCAGACGCTGCTCGCCGCACAGCGGCAAGGCCAGGCAGTCCTTCAAGACCGGATGCGCCGACAGCTCGATGCGTCTGTCCGCCGCCACGTCGACGAAACCGTGGTCGGCCGTGACCAGCACTGTACTGCCGGTCCCCGCCAGCCTGTCGAGCAGACGCGCAAAACCGGCGTCCAGGGCCGCGAAGTGCTCGCTCACACCGTCGCTGGCCACACCCAGTTCGTGCGCCAGGCGGTCGAAACCCGGCCAGTAGGCGTATACGTAGCCAGGCGCGTCCGTGCTGCGCACCGCACGCGCGATATTGCCGAAACACTGGTCGAGATCCCGATAGGGCAGCAGCTCGGCGCGGCCCAGGTGGGCACGGTTGAATTCGGAATGCGCAATCCAGTCCGGGCACACCGAGGCACTCTTCACCGGCAGGCGATCAAACAGCGGTACGTGGCCGAACAGCGCCGCGGCACTGACGCCCGTCCCGCCCAGCGGCTGCCCGCCGCAGCGCGGTGCAAACGGCAGCACCGCCAGCACGCTGCCGAGTTCGCGAAACCAGGTAAACCAGCCGGTGAGACCGTGCTGCTGGGGCGCCTGACCGGTCAGAAAAGTGGTGATAGCGGTCGCCGTGGTGGGTGGCGCTACCGAGGTCAGACGCGTTCGCAACTGGCGGTGCAGCACGCTGCCCGCACCCTGCTGTGTCAAGTACACGTAGCCCAGGCCGTCCAGCACCAGCAGTACCAGCGTGCGCGCACCGGCCAGCGGCTGGAGGTCCAGCATTTGCAGCGGCGCGTAAGCGTCGGCGCGCCCGCCGCAGGCGTTGACCACGGAAGCCATCAGGTTGACGATGCCGGCGCCCCGATAGTCCGGGTACACCCATGCACCCTGCGCTGTCGTGTCTGTCATGCGTCCCGTTCCCCGGCCGCGGGGTCGGGCAGCAGGCCCTGCGCCTGCCGGTAAGTGAGCGCCAAAATCCCGCTCTTGCGCATCGAGAGGCCCAGTGAATGCGCCAGCGCGGCGGCGAATACGCGCCGGTAGAAGGGCAGCGAGGCGTCGAACGCCGGCAACGCGCTGTCCAGGGTCTCGGCTGCGGCGAGGCGCTGCTCGAACGCCCGGCGCTGCGCCTCGATGAGCGCCAGCAGCCGCGGATCCTGCGCGGCGCGGGCATCGAAGTTAAGCGTCCAGGTGAGATCGGGCTGCAACACGCACTCGCCGATATACTGGCCGAAGCGGCTGTCGCCCCACTCGGCCGGCGCGATCAGCGACAGTCGAAAGCCGTCCTGCTTGCGGTACAGGCAGTAGCGCTTGCCGGGCACCGGCTTGAAATGAAACTCACTGTGCAGGACAAACAGCGACGTAAACAGTTCGCTGGAGATCTGATCGACGCGTTTCGGCGGCACTGACAGCTGCGTGCGGCTCGCCGTGAGGCTGTCCAGCACCGGCGCCAGCCCCTTGCCCTGAGGGTTAGGATTTTTACTCATGGTACCGATACTGTAGCCAATACTGCTGCCGGAACAAAACACCCGCCCTGCCGCGGGCGGCTTGCGGCTATAATTTTTGCAGACA
This sequence comes from uncultured Gammaproteobacteria bacterium, assembly GCA_963695455.1. Taxonomy (GTDB): domain Bacteria; phylum Pseudomonadota; class Gammaproteobacteria; order DSM-19610; family DSM-19610; genus Thiogranum. The sequence goes on from CAVOGN010000009.1 coordinate 9,713, forward strand.
GAAGCGCACAGCGCGGCGCGCCGCAGCTGCGAACAGGAGCTGATCTTCCGTGTACTGGTTTTCGCGCAAGAAGAAAACGATCGTACCCGTTAATGGTCTGATCCTGCCCGGCGGCGGGGCGCGCAACGCCTACCAGGCCGGCGTACTCAAGGCCATCGCCGAGCTGTTGCCGGCCGATGCGCCGAATCCGTTTCCGGTCGTGTGCGGGACTTCATCCGGGGCCCTGAATGCCGCCATCCTGGCCAGCAACGCCATGCAGCTGACCGAGGGGGTCGCCCGCATGAACGGCGTCTGGGAGAACTTCCATTCCGCCAAGGTCTACCGCACCGACTGGTGGACAGCGCTGAAAAGCAGCTCGCACTGGATGGCCGCCTTTGCCACCGCGCGGCTCGGCAGCGCGGGACCGCGCGCCCTGCTCGATAACAGTCCGCTGCGCAGCCTGATCGAGAGTCATATCCGCCTGGCCCGCGTGCAGCAGGCTGTTGACTGCGGCGCGCTACGCGCGCTGGCCATCACGGTATCCAGCTACAGCAGCGGTCATTCCATCAGTTACTACCAGGGCAGCGAAACGCTGCGCCCCTGGCGGCGGGCACGCCGCATGGGCATAGCGCAGGAGATTACCATCGACCACCTGATGGCCTCGAGCGCCATCCCACTGGTGTTCCCGGCGGTATGGCTGAACAACGAGTATCACGGTGACGGCTCCATGCGCCAGACCGCGCCGCTGAGCCCGGCCATCCACCTGGGCGCCAACCGGCTGCTGATTATCGGGGTGCGCAACCCGCGCATCGACGCTGTGCCCTCGGCGCGCGCGCACGTGCCCTACCCCAGCATCGGGCAGATCACCGGTTACATGCTCGACACCCTGTTCATGGACAGCCTGGACGCCGACATCGAGCGCATGAAGCGCATCAACCGCACCATCAGCGGAACGCGTGACAACCGGCTCAAATTCGGCGACACGACCCTCAAACCTATCGACTTTCTGCTCATCTCGCCCAGCCAGGATATCCGCGACATCGTCCAGCGCCACGCCGCGCGGTTTCCGCGCTCGGTCCGGCTGCTGCTGCGCGGTCTGGGCGGACTCACGCCCGAGGGCCGTCCGCTGGTCAGCTACCTTCTGTTCGAATCCGACTTCTGCCGGGAACTGATCGAACTGGGCTATCGGGACGGGCTCAACGCGCGTGCCGAAATCATGCAACTGCTGGAAATCGACCTCAATGTGCAGCAGAGCGCCGGCTGAACATCAACCCGCAGAAACGCCTCTCCGCGTCACTCGCCGCCCGGGTCGTCCCGGTACAGGGCCAGCCGCCCCAGGCACAGGTCGGCCGTGAAGGCACGCCCGATCGCCACCAGGGCGATGCGCTCCAGCGCCCCGACGTCAAGCGCCGCACCAATGCGATAGCCGCTGAAGGCAGTGAACGGGATGCGCACGGTGCGCCACGCCGCGGGCGACGTGAAAGAGGCCCGATAGGCCTGCCATGGCAGCCACACGTCCGCGGTGCGCAGGTGCAGGTTGTACTGCTCACCGTTGCCGTAGACTTCCAGCAATACACCGCTGTAGCCCGCGGCATCCAGCGGTTTTTCACCATCGGTATCCAGCGCCGCCTGCAGAAAACCGCCGCTGTTTTTCAGGCTCACGTCGCCGCGTAGACGCAGGCAGGCGCGACCGGCAATGGTATCCGCGGTCAGTCGCCCCTGCGACACGCCGCCCATGACGCCGTCGCTAATCAGCCGCCAGCTCGAACCGTAGCTGGATTCCAGCCCACCCGCGCTGCGGTCGTCGATCACGAGAACAGGTTGAGAAGCCATGGCAGTCACCCAGGCACCCGATAGCAGGACCAGTCTCAGCCAGGTTCTGCGAGTTGCACACATGCAGCTTTCCCCCCGGTTCAGGCACGATAGACACGTCTGTCACCATGCCACGCCGTGCCGCCTCTACCCGTGACTTCAGCTCGGCGGTTCGGGTAGCCGCGACGGTTTACTGAGAATGAACGCCGCGCCGTACAGCATCACCAGCGCCGTCAGCGCTTTCAGCCAGGCACTCACACCGGTAAAGAATGCCAGGTACACGAAACTCACTGTCATGGTCACCACCGCCAGCAGTTTCGCCTTGCCCGGAATCACCCCGTGACTGCGCCACTGCTGCAGCGGCGGTCCGAACAGGGGGTGCGCATACAGCCAGTCGTGAAAGCGCTGCGAGCTTTTCGAGAACGCCCACAGAGCCAGCAGCATGAAGGGGGTAGTCGGCAGCCCCGGCACCACTGTGCCGACAGCGCCGAGACCGAAAAAACACCAGCCGAGCAGAAAATAGAGCGGTCTCATGGCGGCCCATTATAGAGCACGACGTAGCCCGGCTTAAGCGTTTTTGCCCAACTGCGGCTGAACTGGAGTTATTCCTGCTGCTGATCGACGCGTGATTAAGAATTCGTTATGGGCACCGCTGGCTTGATGTTGAAATCCAGGTCAATCTCTACTGATTTTCCCCTGGTGTCGTTTCCGGATGCCGACATTGCATAGGGTCCGGGTAGCACAAACAGCATTCTTTTTTCATCCCAGAGTATCCTGCTACTGCGAACCATCCGGTCAGATCGGCTGTCCTTGAGTAGCGCATTGATAAACTCTGCCTCGGGTTTCCTTTTCTCCACGAAGCCATACTCGGCAGCCAGTACAATTGCCGGTATTTCCTCGCGAAAAATATCAACCCTCACCCCATTGGCGATTAATCGGGTCACCATGCCAACGACGGCTCCGTGGCGCTGTTTGCCTGGTTTTCCCTGGTTAAAAGGCAGAACTTTCTCGTAGTCGGAGAGAGTGTTATCAGTCGTCGCCTCTGCGTAGAGATGCACTTCCAAACGCGCATTTTCCAGGACAGCTTCGTTGACAGACTTGATGTTGAACACCATGAAGCGACGCGGCCGTATGACCAGTTGCTCAGCCTCCAGCACGTGGACAAGTCGGTTCCGGTCCTGGCTGGTGTAGGTGAATTCAGAAATCTGTAACGGCAGCTGCTTGATGCGACGGCCCGCTTTCAGCGCCACCGGCTCGCCGTCCGCGCCGGGCCAGGGAAAAATCCCCAGTGCCAGTATGCCTGCCGCCAGAGCAATACAGCCAAAATAGAGCAGACGATATACCCGCTGTCGCCGCAACGCCCTGGAGGACTCCAGGGCGTATTCGGGCAGCGAGCGGTTACTGCACATTGGTGCTCAGTCTCTCATCAGGGTCGTTCTTACGCTTTTGATTCACCGCCTGCACAACGGAAGTCGGAGCATCCGAGTCGGAGCAGAAGGCGGTAGTCAAATCCATCCGGATTTCCCACCACTGATTCCGCTGCGCCCGGAGCGCCATTGCCACCCAGACAATGACTCCCGTATACCGTGAACAGATCCGGTTAAACGGATCAGGCAAAACTTCAATACCTGGTCACACCTCTTGAACGGCTTTGCATTGCCGGACGCTGCGGACCAGACTAGGCTCATATCAGGGACCACGGATCAGAGGGACGGCGCCATGACGCCATGGTCATACAAGGCCGCGATGTTGTTCGCTGCCCTAGTTCTGCTGCACGGCTGTGGCGGCGGCGGGAGTTCCACTGCGCCGCCAGTGGCCCCGGCGGATACTCTGGCTCCGGTCATCGTCGTGGACACACCGCTCGACGGCAGCCTGACCAGTCAGCCCGGGCAGACGCTACTCGGACATCTGAGCGAGCCGGCGACGCTCACGGTCAACGGGCGCCCGGCGCAGGTCGACGCAGCCAACCAGTTCAGTTTCGGGCCGGTGACCCTGACCGAGGGCAGCAACACTTTTGTGCTGATGGCGGCGGACCTCGCCAGCAACACGGCCGAGGTTGAGCTCAGCGATCACGCTGGACAGCATCGCCCCGGCGCCGGCCGGTCTGGACGCCATTACCCGCAGCAGCGCGATCGGCGGCAGTATCGGCATCGTCGGCCTGGCCGGCAGCGTGGAGGCCGAAGCGACGGTTTACATTACCAACCAGGCGACGTCGCAGCAGGTCGCCACCCCGGCCGGCAGCGACGGAGCCTTCGACGCGCACTATTGCCGGCGACGACAGCGACCTGCTGACGCTCGTGGTGCGCGACGCGGCCGGCAACAGCAGCGACTCCGGTGACGCTCGAAGCACCGCTGCCACTGCAGTGGCGCTTCGGTGTCATCGGCGACAGTATCGCCGCCGCAACCCATAGCAACGATATGTGCGGCTCGGGCGACGAACTGATGAACTGCCTGCGCAAACGGCTCGGCGATCACGATCCGGCCTGGAGCTACGCGGCCGGTGACCAGGGCTGGTCGCTCGGACAGCTGGCGGGCTATAACGCCGCGTCCATACTCTCTGCCGCCGATGATGGTGCCGAGTGGAAAGACGCCCTGCAGCAGGCGCAGAGCCTGTTTGCAAACGATACCGGGCTGGAAGCAGATCAATCAGGTGTTCATCGGCCTGGGTTCCAACGACGTCTGTGCCGAGTTCGGCCATCTGTACGACGGCGACCTGGAACGCGTCGCCCAGCATATCGACAATACCCTCACCTATCTGACCGACACCATGGCTGGCAGGTCCGCTGCCGTCGTTTATCTATCGGCAACACCGGACATCACCGGGTTCCGCGACCTGATGTTCGCGCGCCAGCATAATTTCGTGTTCAACAGCTGTCAGGCCCTGTGGGACCTGGATGTCGACGCCCTGCAGTCCGAGGCCCGCGACAGTCTGTGCAAGGGTGAGCTGGGCACGGTGTGCGAGGTACTGCCGGCGGAACTGCAACGCGAACTCCTGGACCTTTTTCTGGACTCGGTACTGGATCAGAACAACCTGGATGAAGGCCCGTGCGGCCGCGTCCTCAGCAGCGCCAACAGCGCGCAGCAGCGCCTCGAGGCCCGCGAGTACAATATCGCCCTCAACCAGCTGATGGCGCAGAAGGCCGCTGATTACGATGGCCGCAACGGCGTGCGGGTCCTGTTCAGCGCCGCCCTGTTCGAGGCGTCCCTGGCACCGTACATGGTCTCCCAGGTCGACTGCTACCATCCCTCGCGCGCGGGCCAGCTGGTGATCGCCCGGACCATCTGGCAGGATCTTGCGCCCGCGCAGCTGCGCACCGACAGCTTTTACTACGACGGGTTCGACAATCCCGACCCATGCAGCCAGGAATTCACCGACTGGGCGGGCCAGTGCTGGGTCGATGGCGGCGAGCCCAGTGGCTTCGACGCCTGGATCGGCGAAGACGGCTGGTACCGGCTGCTGAAGGACACCGATAACAATGTCAGTCACTGGGTGGAGCGACGCGTGGGTGATGTGGCGGATAAATCCGCCGTCTGGCTGTCCTTCAAACACCGGCGCAGCGGCATGGACGACAGTGGTGACCGGGTGGACTTCCTGGTCTACGACGCCGACGGAGACGCTGGCCGGCTGCCCGGCTGGGTCGCGCTGGACACATTCCAGGGGCCCGGCGTCGATGTCGGCGTCCACAACGGCGACTACTACGACCTGACCCCCTACCGCTCGGCCGACCTGTGGCTCCGGTTCCAGACCAATGACGCGCGCAGCATGGAAAATGGCGACGGCCTGAAATGGGATAACGTCAGCCTGTTCGCCTGGTAACAGCGGGATTCACTGCGGCCCTGGCGCCCCGATTGCGGTACGATACCCGCAATAACAAGGGGATACCGCAAATGCTTGGCCGGCTGTACCGGTGGTTTGATCGCAATGTACTGGAACTCGGGCGTGAACTGCGGCTGTCGTTCCTGCCCCCGCTGATGGTGTATGCCGCCTACGGCATTTCCGGGCTGACCGGCATCGTCGGCACCTTTTTCGTCAAGGACTATCTGGGCCTGTCGGCGGAGTTCCTCGCCGCCCTGCTGTTCTGGGCCAACATCCCCTGGGCGCTGAAGATGCCGCTCGGCCACCTGGTAGACCTGATCTGGCGTTTCAAGGCCGGGCTGGTGTTCCTCGGCGCCGGCCTGATCGCGCTGAGCCTGCTGATCATGATCGGCCTGCTCAGCGAACCGGCGCGCATGGCTGAAGTCATGCCGTTGTCGGCCTGGTACGTCACCAGCGCCCTGCTCGCCCCGGTCGGCTATGTGGTGCAGGACGTGGTCGCCGATGCCATGACCGTAGAGGCCGTGCCGCGCGTCGATACCGCCGGCCGAGCCCATCGATCCGGCGCGCCTGCGCCTGATGCACACCACCATGCAGACGCTGGGGCGGGTCGCGATCGTCGGCGGCGGCATCGCGGTGGCGCTGCTCAACGTCTACAAGTTCAGCGGCGTCGAGACCATGTCCGAGGCGGACAAGGCGCAGGTCTACGTCGACATCTTCCAGCTCGCCCTGCTGATTCCTCTGATCTCGGTGCTCGGCGTGACCCTGGCCGGCTGGCTGAAACTGCGCGACCTGGCGCGCCTGCGCCGCCAGGGCTACGCGCGCGCACAGGCCTGGGCGATGATCCGCGGGCAGATCGAACGCCCGGCCCCGAACTGGTGGATCCTGATCGGCAGCCTGGTGTTCGTGGTATTCACCATCTCCATCGGGCTGAGCGAACTGCCCTACAACGAAGAGATCATTTTCACCGGGTCCATGGCGATCGTGCTGTTCCTGATGACGCGTCTGGTGCGGGTGCTGGACGAAGCGGCGCGGCGGGTACTGGTAGGCACCGCGATTATCATTTTCGTCTACCGGGCCATGCCGCTGGCGGGTGCCGGCGAAACCTGGTGGATGATCGACCAGCTCGGTTTCGACCAGCGTTTTCTGTCCATCCTGTCGCTGATCAGCAGCAGCCTGGCATTGTTCGGCATGTTCCTGTTCCGGCGCTTCATGGCGGAACGCTCCATTGCCTACGTGGTCACGTTTCTGACCCTGGTCGGCACCTTCCTCTATATGCCGGTGATCGGCATGTACTACGGCCTGCACGAATGGACGGCATCGCTCACCAACGGCGTGGTGGACGCGCGCTTCATCGCGCTGGTAGACACCGCGCTGGAATCGCCGCTCGGCCAGGTCGCCATGATCCCCATGCTGGCCTGGATCGCCAACTCGGCGCCGGCCAACCTCAAGGCAACGTTTTTCGCCGTGATGGCCTCATTCACCAACCTGGCGCTGTCGCTCAGCCAGCTCGGCACCAAGTACATGAACCAGCTGTTCCTGGTCACCCGCGAAGTGCGCGACCCGGTCAGCGGTACGGTTTCGGTGCCGGCCGACTACAGCGAGCTCGGTGTGCTGCTGATCACGGTCAGCAGCATCGGGTTGCTGTTGCCGCTGGCCGCCATCGTTCTGGTCAAGATGACGCGACTGCGCAGCGCCTGAGCAGAACGCGTACCAGAGGCGCAACCGGGATAACCTGCTGCGACGTTTTTCACGATACACTGAGCGCATGACACAGTCCTCACCGCTAAGCGACCTGGTCGATCTGCACGCGGCGCTGCGGCTCGACAGCCACACCGCTTTGGACAGCCGCAAACAGCGCGATCGGCGTATCGGGCAGGCGCTGCAGCAACACAGGCACGACCCGCTCAAACAGCTGCACGGCTGGCTCGAGCGGGTCGAGCTGCCGGGCTGGAGGCGGGACGGCCACGATGCCGCGCAGCTGTATCATGTGCTGTGCGTGATCCTGGCCATCGCGGGACTGGCCAGCGGCTGGGGACTGGCGCGCGCGGTACTGCACTACACCGGCGCGGAACCGATCAATGTCGTCAATGCGCTCGGACTGCTGGTATTGCCGCAAGTGCTTCTGCTGCTGTTGTGGCTGCTCGCCGCCATCCCGCGCCGGCTGCCGCTGTTCAGCAGCCTGCAATCCGCCCTGCGCCTGCTCAATCCGGGTCGCCTCGCGGGCCTGCTGGCGCGTGTCTTTCCCCGGCAGCACCGCCAGAGCCTGGAAGCGCTGTGGGACAGCGAAAACGCACTGCTGCTGGCGCCGGCCGCGCGCTGGCTGTTCTCGCTCTGGTCGCAGCTGTTTGCGTTCTGGTTCAATGTCGGCCTGCTGCTGGCACTGTTCTACCTGATCTCGTTCTCCGACCTCGCCTTTGCCTGGAGCACCACGCTGAATCTGGACAACAGCAGCTTCCACCGCCTGCTGGATACGCTCGCCTGGCCCTGGCACAACCTGTTTCCCGATGCTGTGCCGAGCCCCGAACTGGTCGAAATCAGCCGTTTTTATCGCCTGGACGAGGATTCGCTCACCAGGGTTCCGGGGGCCGCGGCACAACTGGGCGGCTGGTGGCCTTTTCTGGTGGCCGCTGTGGTCTGTTACGGATTGCTGCCGCGGCTGGTAACGCTGGTGTTGTCCTGGCTGCGCTTCCGGCATCACCTCGGCCAGGCGCTGCCGCGGCTGCCCGGCGCACCGGAACTGCTGGCGAGAATGAACTCGCCGCTGATCAGCACCGCGGCGCTGGGCCCGGAAACCGCAGCGGAAATGCCATCGGGTCATGAGCGCGTGCCGACCCAGGCCGCGGCCTACCGGTTGACGTCGGCGGTCGTCGACTGGTGCGGTGCGGTCGAGAACCGCGCGCAGATCAGCGCCCACCTGCAAGCCATGGGTATCGAGCCACTGGATTTTCTCAACGCCGGCGGAGCACGCTCGACGGCCCAGGACAAGGCCACCGTCGCGGCGCTGTGCAAACAGGGCCGTGACGGGGTGGCGGTGATCGCCAAGGCGTGGGAACCGCCGTTGCTGGAATTTCTCGATTTCCTGCAGGAGATCCGTGCGCAATGCGGCCGCCGCCGGCCGCTCATCGTCGTGCTGTGGGGCGGCCCGTCCGGCGTCAGCGAGCGTGACAAGGATGCGTGGCAGCTCACGCTGCGCCAGCTCAGAGATCCCGATCTGCATCTCGAGAGTATCGGGGCAGCGCCGTGAGCACACCCGTTTTCGCCATCGTCGGGCATCCCAACAAGGGCAAGAGCAGCATTGTCGCGACCCTGGCGCGCGATGAAAGCGTGGCGATCTCGCCGCTCCCGGGCACCACCGTCGAGAATCGCGAGTACCCGATGATCATCGATGGCGAGACGCTCTACCTGCTGATCGATACGCCCGGCTTCCAGCGCGCCCGCGCTGCGCTGGAATGGCTGCAGGCGCACGCCGGTTCCGCCGTTGATCGGGCCGACACCGTGCGCCGGTTCGTGGAGCAATTCCGCGACGATGCCCGCTTCGCCGCCGAGTGCCGGCTCTTGACGCCGTTAATGCAGGGCGCAGGCATTCTCTATGTGGTCGACGGATCGCGCCCCTTCGGCGAAGAGTACGAGGCCGAGATGGAGATTCTGCGCTGGACCGGCCAACCCAGCCTGGCGCTGATCAACATGGTCGGGACAGCGGATTACAGCGCCGAGTGGAGCCGCGTGCTCGGACAGTACTTTCGTATCGTGCGCGTGTTCAACGCCATGACCGCCGACTTCGACAAGCGCGTGCAGCTGCTGCGCGCGTTCGGGCAGATACGCGAAGACTGGCACGAACCGCTGGAAAAGGCGGTGCAGATACTGGCAGCGGAACAGGCCCAGCGCCGCAAGCTGTCGGCGCGCATTATCGCAGAAGCCATCGGCACCATGCTGACCCATAGCTGCCAGCGCAGACTGACCAATGGCGAAGCGCAAAGCGCCGCCCTGGAACAGCTGCGCGACCAATACCGGCGGGATCTGACGGGCATGGAACAGCAATGCCGCAGCGACGTGGAGCAGGTCTACGACCATAAAGACCTCGAGCGCCAGGAAGCCATGATGCAGCTGCTGGACACGGACCTGTTCGCCACCGAAACCTGGAATCTGTTCGGACTGACCAGGCGGCAACTTGTGGCCACCGGCAGCGCGGGCGGCGCGGCTGCGGGCGGCGTCATCGACGTGGCAACCGGTGGCCACTCGTTGCTGCTGGGCGCCGGAATCGGCGCGCTGATCGGTGGTGCCTCGGCCTGGGCCGGCGCCGAGCGTATCGCGCATATCAAGGTGCTCGGTTTACCCCTGGGCGGCAAAGCGCTCAGCGTCGGGCCGATGCGCAGCATCAACTTCCCCTACGTCGCGCTGGGCCGCGCCCTGCTGCACCACAAGATGATTGAAGACCGTACCCACGCGCAGCGCGGTCCGATCGAACTGATGCGCCAGCCGGGCGGCTTGCAGAGTCTCGCTGCCGCGCGCCGCAAACGGCTGGAAAAAGTGTTTGCGGCCATCCGCAAACAGGATGCGCTGAAGCCCGAACTGCTGGACCGGCTCGCGGAACAGATCGAAGACCTGATGACGCCTGCGGCGTCCGCGGCAGCAGCTGATTCAGACCCTGAGCAATCGCTACCGAAGCGACCCCAGCCGCAATAGCCCACTGAGACGATCAGAACCGGTGCCGCCGAAGCCGCTCCTGCAAGTATTCCCCTGCCTCGTTCCGCCTGCTGATCAAGCATTCTGCCCAGCCTGCGCTTGCGGTATATTGGAGCTCTGCCCACACACTCCATAACCCCGGATATCGCGAATTTTTCCCCATGTCTAATCCGTTTCTCGATAATGCCTTCCACATCCGCTGGTCCCAGCTTGTCCCAGCCGCCATCGAGCCCGACATTACTACGGCCCTCGAACAGGCGCAGTCCGCGATCGATGCGCTCGCCGCACCGCTGGGCGAGGATGAACCGCTGACCGCAGAGAACACCCTGCTGGCGTTGGAGCGAGCCACCGAGACCCTCGACGTTGCCTGGGCCTGTGTCAGCCACCTGGATGCGGTGCGCAGCAATGACGCCCAGCGGCAAGCCTACAACCGGATGCTCCCTGCGGTGTCGGAGTTTTACGCGCGTATCCCCCTGAACGAAGGACTCTGGAAACGGATCGAAGCGTACTCGCGAAGCGCAGACGCCGCACAGCTCACGGGCGCACGCAAGCGCCTGCTGGAAGAAACGCTGGCCGATTTCCGCCAGAACGGCGCCGACCTGCCGGCGGAGAAAAAACAGCGGCTCGAGGAAGTCCAGGCCGAACTCGCCAAACTGACCCAGAAATACTCCGAAAACATCCTCGACTCCACCAATGCCTGGGACCTGATCATCGAAGACGAGAGCCGGCTCGCCGGTCTGCCGCCCACGGTCAAGGCCACCCTGCGCGGCGACGCCGAAGCCAAAGGACTCGGCAGTGCTCAGCGGCCGGTGTGGCGGATCACCCTCAAGGCACCGAGCTTCGTTCCCGTTCTCACCCATGCCGACGATGAATCCCTGCGCCGGGAGGTCTGGAAAGGCTCTACCAGCATCGGCTACGGCGGCCAATACGACAACACCGGACTGATCTGGAAAATCCTCGACCTGCGCCACGAAAAGGCCGCCTTGCTGGGCAAGGAGCACTTTGCCGATCATGTCCTGGAACGCCGCATGGCGAGGGCGGGCAAGGCGGCGATGCAATTCGTGGCGGAGCTCCACGCCAAGACCAGACTGGCCTTCGAACGGGAGACCGGGGAGCTGGAACAGTTCCGGGCCCAGCAGACCGGCGCCGCGCCGGAAGCATTCGAACCCTGGGACCTGGCTTACTGGGCCGAGAAACAGCGCAAGGCGAAATACGATTTTGACGACGAGGACCTGCGCCCGTATTTTTCGATCGACGGCGTGCTTGAAGGACTGTTCCGTATCGCCGAAAAGATCTTTCACCTCAAGATCCGCGCACTCGATGCTGTCTATGCCGAGCCGGGTTCCGCTGCACCGCAGGGCGTCGAAGTCTGGCATCCGGACGTCAAGTTCTACGAGGTCTTTGACGCGGCAAGCGACGAGCATCTGGGTTCCTTCTACGCCGACTGGCACCCCCGCGACGAGAAACGCGCCGGCGCCTGGATGAATTATCTGCGCACCGGCGCACCGCCGGGCGTCGAGGGACCGGCGCGCAAACCGCATCTCGGACTGATCTGCGGGAACCTGACCGCCTCCGCAAACGGCACCCCGGCATTGTTGACGCATTATGAAGTCGAGACCGTGTTTCACGAATTCGGCCACCTGCTCCACCAGCTGCTGGGCGATGTGGAAATCAGGTCGCTGAACGGCGTCAACGTGGTGTGGGATTTCGTCGAGCTGCCTTCGCAGATCATGGAGAATTTCTGCTGGGAACGGGCCAGCCTCGACTTTTTTGCCCGCCACTATGAAACCGGCGCCCCGATCCCCGAAGCACTGTTTCAGAAGATGCTGGCGGCCCGCAATTACCGCTCGGCGACGGCGATGATGCGTCAGCTCGCTTTCGCCAGACTGGATCTGGAGCTGCATATGCATTACGCGCAGCACCGCGGACGCGATCTCGACGCACTCAGTGAAGCGTTGCTGGCCGACTACCAGGTGCCGCTGAAGACCAGCCCCCCGACCATGGCGCGGCGCTTCGGCCATCTGTTTTCCAGCTCCACGGGCTACGCGGCCGGTTATTACAGCTACAAGTGGGCGGAAGTGCTGGATGCGGATGCATTCACCCGCTTCATGGAAGGCGGTGTGCTCAGCCCCGAAGTCGGACGCGAATTCCGCGACAAGATTCTCAGCAAGGGCAACTCCGAGGACGCCGCCAAGCTGTTCCGCGACTTCATGGGCCGCGATCCGGGCCTGACGGCACTGCTGGTACGCAGCGGACTGGCGCCCCAGTAAAGGCGGCTGGAGGACTGACGGCAACTTCGACGGTTTCACTTTCGCGACGACCGAAACTTGACCCTGCCTGGACCGGCGGACCGGGCCCGGTATGCTTTTCTGTGCGTGCAGCGTGCTTGAGGTAAAGCAGACACTCCGCATTGCCTCTGGCTAGCGCAGCGACGGCACTCCAGCGAAACCGCCTCCTCAGGCTATTCCTCATCGGCATACCGTCTGCCCGATCGCGGGGGGACATAGCCGCTTTACAGCGCAACGGGCCATGAGCGATTCGTCCGGTTTGGCTGTCGACACATACCTTACCGGCGCGGGCGGGCCCGCCATACCGGACCGGCCATGCAGCGTGCCACCAGCACGGTGACTGTGGTGATGCGCAAGCGTTGCCAGAACGGCACCGGTGTATTCTCCTGTCCAGTCGTCATGGCAGCGATCCGCCATCGGCAAGGCGAGATGCCACCGCAGGCCGGCAGCGTCAACCGCATCTGCGGCGCCATCCTGGTGCAAGCTTCGCGCGCGGCACCGCAAGCGTGCAGCCGTATGTCAGTCGCGCACACGTTCATTAATTGCATGCTGTTGCGAATTCAAAGCGTTACGCGACCGCCCCGTGCCCACAGGAAGCTGGCACATATGTTGATAGGGCATTGGAGAGCAAATCGGGAGGGCACGCGTCATGCACAGCAGCTACAACTATTCCGGTTTTGTCGATCTCTACACCAGTCTTACCCGCCAGGCGACCGCGAAGCCCCGCGCAGACGACGCAAAGCCGGGCGAACAGAACGTGACAGCAGAACCGCATAGGAGGGCCGCGCAAGCGCCGGGCGCCGCCTACCGACAGCGCCTGAGGCTCGTTACGCGCTGATGCCGAACATCTCAGGCGTTCCGCGCCGTCCCGTCATCCTGCTCATTCTCGACGGTTTCGGCGTCAATCCGAGCAAACGGAACAACGCCGTCGCCGAGGCAGAGACGCCCAATCTCGATGCCTACTTCGCCCGCTACCCGCACACCCTTCTACAGGCGTCCGGCGCGGCCGTAGGACTGCCCGACGGACAGATGGGCAACTCCGAGGTCGGCCACCTGACGCTGGGCGCAGGCGACGATCATTCGCCAGGATATCGTTTCTATCAGTGAGGCGATTGCATCCGGCGAATTCTTTGCCAACGGCGCGCTGTGCGACGCGGCCGACTACGCCGCCGGCGCGGGACGTCCACTGCACCTGATCGGGCTGGTCTCGGACGGCGGGGTGCACAGCCACCTCGAGCACCTCTACGCGCTGCTCCGGCTATGCCGCCAGCGCGGTGCGCGGCCGCTGCTGCACATGATTACCGACGGGCGTGATACCCCGCCCCACTCTGCCCTCGACTACCTGCCCGAGGTCGAGCGCCGGGTCCACGCCGCGGGCGGCGCCATCGCCAGCGTCATGGGCCGCTACTTCGCCATGGACAGGGACAAGCGCTGGGAACGCACCGAACTGGCCTGGCGGGCGCTGGTGCTCGGCAAGGGACATCACGCCCAGTGCGCCGAAACCGCCATCCGCAGCGCCTACACCGCCGGCGACAGCGATGAGTTTATCCGCCCCATCCTGCTGCCGCCCGCGGTCAATCTGGAGCAGGACGATCCGGTGGTGTTTTTCAACTTTCGTAAGGACCGGCCGCGTCAGCTGGTCGCCGCGCTGGGTGCGCCCGACTTTACCGGCTTTGACCGCGGCGACGCAGCGCTGGCGCGGATCACCTGCATGATGCCCTATGACCGCAGCCTCGAACTGCCCTTCGCCTTTGCCCCGGAACAGCCCGCCGCCACCCTCGGGCAGGTGGTGAGCACCCTGGGTCTGGCGCAGTTCCACTGCGCGGAAACCGAAAAGTATGCGCACGTCACCTATTTCTTCAATGGTGGCCGCAGCGTCCCCTACTCCGGCGAAACCCAGCTGCTGATCCCGTCTCCCAAGGTAGCCACCTACGACCTCAACCCGGCCATGAGCGCGCGCGAAGTCGCCGACGCCGTGATTGCAGCCATCAGCCAGGGGCGGCACGCCCTGATGGTAGTCAACTTCGCCAACGGTGACATGGTTGGCCACACGGCCATACCCGACGCAGTCATACAGGCGGTCGAAACCCTCGACCGCGAGGTGGGCCGGCTGCTGGACGCCGCGTCCAACGCCGGCTACTCAGTGGTGCTCACCGCCGATCACGGCAACTGCGAGGAAATCGTCGATCCGTTCACGGGCGAACCGCACACCCAGCACACCACCTACCCGGTACCCTGCCTGGTGATGGACCAGGATAACTGGCAGCTGTCGTGTGGCGCAGGCCTCGCCAATGTGGCGCCCACGGTGCTGCAGCTGATGGGCATCGCAGCACCGGCCGCCATGCCGGCGGCTTCGCTGCTGCTGAAACGGTTGCCGGCGGCGCGGCACGATGCCCGACCGCAGCCCCAGCGCCTGCGCGGCGTTGCCTAGCGGTGTGGTCAGGGCAGTGACAAAAGCTATTGCGCATTGCTATGCTGAGCACAGCAGTTATCAGAAAACAGTGCGACAGAGGTGTGACGATGGGTGGCTGGGGTTGTCCACACGAAGCTGACGGGCGCTGCCAGCGGGTCGAGAATCGGCCCTGCGATCCGGGCATGAAGGGCTGCATACTGGCAGGCCGTTTCGTGTTCAGCAATGACGCCAAGAACACCGCGCGTGCGTTGCGCAAGACCCGCACCCGACCAGCCGATCCGGCGCGCAAGCCGCGCGACAAGTCCTGAACCCCGCAACCCGCTGGCCGGTGCCGTTGACAGGCATCAATGCCCGCAGTTCCGCAGTCTGTTAAATAAGATCGAACCCACGCCGCCCGCAGGCGTGGCGACACCCCGATTCGCGGAGCGCACCGCCTTGACCGTGACCCTGGCTGACATCCGCGCCGCCGCCGAGGCGATTCGCGACACGGTCGTCGATACGCCCTGCGTGCGATCGCGCACCCTCTCCGATATCACCGGCGTGGAGCTGGTGCTCAAGCTGGAGAACCTGCAGTTCACCGGTTCCTTCAAGGATCGCGGCGCGCTGGCCCGCCTGCTGGCGCTCGACGAGGCGCAACGCAAACGCGGCGTTATAGCCATGTCGGCC
The DNA here is from genome assembly GCA_963695455.1 of uncultured Gammaproteobacteria bacterium. Lineage (GTDB taxonomy): Bacteria > Pseudomonadota > Gammaproteobacteria > DSM-19610 > DSM-19610 > Thiogranum. The sequence continues at coordinate 25,371 of CAVOGN010000009.1, forward strand.
GGCAATCATGCCCAGGCGGTGGCGTACCACGCCCAGCGGCTCGGCATCCCGGCCGTGATCGTCATGCCGCGCTACACGCCCGACATCAAGACCGAGCAAACCCGCCGCTTCGGCGCCGAAGTCATTCTGCACGGCGAGATCCTGGCCGAGGCAGCGGAACTGGCGCAGCGGCTCGCCGCCGAGCGCGACCTGACCCTGGTGCACCCCTACGACGATCCCAGCGTGATCGCTGGCCAGGGCACCATCGCGCTGGAGATGCTCGCAGCATGGCCGGATCTGGACGTGCTGGTGATCCCGGTCGGCGGCGGCGGCCTGATCGCCGGCAATGCCATTGCCGCCAGGGCCCTGAAACCAGACATCGAAATCATCGGCGTGGAAACGCGTCGCTTCCCGTCCATGCAGCAGGCGCTGGCGGGCAAACCGGTGCAGTGCGGTACCGCCACGCTGGCCGACGGCATTGCCGTGAAAACACCCGGCAAACTGACCCTGCCGGTGATCCGCGAACTTGTCAGCAGCATTCAGCTGGTGGACGAGACGGATATCGAGCAGGCGGTGCTGCTGCTGATCGAGGTGGAAAAACTGGTCGCCGAAGGCGCCGGCGCGGTAGGGCTTGCTGCCGTGCTGGCCAACCGCGCGTCGCTCGTCGGGCGCAAGGTCGGCCTGATCATTTCGGGTGGGAATATCGATCTGCCGGTGCTGTCATCCATCATCCAGCGCGGCCTGGTGCGGTCCGGTCGCCTGGTACGTATCCGCGTGGACATGCGCGATGTGCCGGGAACGCTCGCCCGGGTGTCCGCCTGCATCGGTGACAGCGGCGCCAATATCGTCCAGCTCGCCCACCAGCGCACCTTCAGTGCATTACCACTGCAGCTGGTCGGCGTCGAATTCGTGCTGCACACCCGTGGCCTGGAGCACGTGCGCCAGGTCATGGACAGCCTGCAACAGGCCGGCTATCGCGCGCAACAACTCGATGTTGAGGATTGAACCGGCACTCAGTCACCGCTGCCCTCGGCAGCCGGGTCGTAGAGAATCACGTGTTCCTGTTCGTTCGGATCGTTGCGCACCACAATCGCCTGTGCCGCCTCGGTGGCACTGAGGTTGACCGGCTGGTGGGGCACATCCGGCGGAATGAACAGAAAATCGCCCGCCTCGGTAATCACCGATTGCTTCAGTCCCGGCCCGTAACGGGTCTCGACCCGGCCCTTGAGCACATAGACCGCGCTCTCGAACCCTTTGTGGAAGTGCGGCTCGGCCGCGGCACCGGGCGGAATAATCACCAGGTTCATGGAAAGCCCCCTGGCGCCCACGGTGTCGGCGGATATGCCGACAAAGTTGGGCAACTTCTGGCGGGTGAGGATTTCCGGCGCTGTCTTGATGACCCTGACCTGCTGACCGCTGGTGGCCGGCGCAGCGGCGTCGCCTGCGACGCACAGCGGCCCGGCACAGCAGCATGCAAAGGTAACTGCGGCGATCGTGTATCTCATGGCTGGTACTCCTGTGCGGGAGACAGCGGTTGCGCGAAATTGCCCCGGCCCTGCCACCGGTCACTGCGACGCCGGTGGCGGCTCGATCGCCAGCAGTTCGACCTCCAGCAGTGCAGTCTGTCCTGCGCGTGGAGCCCAGATCGCCGGCACCCGCTCCGAGGGCAGATAGATCTTCCAGCGGCCGCCCTGGCGCATGGCCCCCAGGACCCGCTGCCACACCGGCAGGATCGCGTCCAGGCGCTGGGTGATCTGCCCGTCGTCGTAATACAGGTGCCCGAAGCCACGCGCATCGAGCAGCATGCTGCGGTAGCGCAGCGTAACGGTATCATCGCTTACGGCAGGCTCGCCATGGCCGGCACTGACGACCTGGTAACGCATGCCCTCCCCCAGATCAGTCAGAGCCCCCGCACTGCGGGTGGCGGGTTCGGCGCTGCCCGCGGCCTCCGTCACTTCCAGCGCCGCGAGCGCGATACCTTTCGGGGACGCAGTGCTAACCGAAAGCAGCTCGACCTGCAGCGTCAGCGGCGTCTGGGGACTCCGCCCCCAGGCGCGATGCGCCAGATCGGGGGGAACCTGCAGCTCCCAGCTCGCCCCCTCTTCCATGCGCGTGAACACCGAGCGCCAGGCAGGAATCAGCCAGTTCAGCGGCAATGTCGCCTGTCCATAACTGCCGCGGTCGGCTTCCCCTTCCCCGTCTCCCCGACGCTTTTCGCGATATCCGATTGTGATGCTGTCGCCGGCCAGCGGTGACAAACCGCCACCGTTACGGACCGCCCGATAGCTCAGTCCACCTGGCAGACTGACAACCAGTTGCTGTGCGGATTCAACGCCAGGAGCGTCTGCCTGGGTCGCCCCTTTCTGCGTCGCAGTGGCCGTGACCTTCAGCAACTCGACCTCAAAAATAAGCGCCTGATCGGCCAACGGCCCGGGTCTGCGGTAACCGAGCCCAGGTGGAATGTAGAGTGCCCAGCGGGCCCCCGTTGGCATGTTGGGCAGCAGCGCCTGCCAGCCCGGGATCGCCTCGTCGACACGCAAGCGCGCCGGCTCACCGCGGCGGTAGGAACTGTCGAACTCGCTGCCATCGAGCAGGCTGCCGCGATAGTGCACCGTCACCGTGTCGCCGGGCCCCGGCGCGGGCCCGCTGCCCTGCTGCAGTACCCGGTACTTCAGTCCGTTCGGCAGCTCGACCACGGCCGGCTGCGCCGCAGCCTGGGCGAACCAGTCGGCCGCTTTATGTGCAGGTTCCGCTTGCGGCGTCACTTCTGCCACCTGCGCGGGTGCGCGTGCCGGCGCTGCGGGCACTTCCTGTGCGGCCTCTGGAGTGGCTGGTTCGCTGCTCGCGGCACCGCTTTCCGGTGCAATGTCAGACCCGCCGTCCGCAGCGCTCGGCGCGGCGTCTGGTGGCGTCCGCGCCGCCAGACTCTCGGTGGTGATAGCGAGCGGGGCTGCATCCACCCGCCGCCGCGTGTCTGCGTCGGGTTTTGACTCTCCCATCAGGTAAACGTACGTATGCGGCACATTCGCGGAGCGCTCCTGCGTCCTGCGGCTCATGACCGTCGCAAACGAGGTCTTGCCCGGCCGCTCCACCTGCAACAACTCGAGTTCGAAAATCAGCGGCTCGCTGCTCAGTTTGCCGGCCCTGGTGTAGCGCGTACCCCGCTGCCGGGTGTAGCCAAGCGCGGCCGGAATGAACAGCTGCCACTTCGCGCCTTCCTGCATCAACAGCAATGCCTCGCGCCAGCCCGGCATGGTCTGCGCGAGACGCATGCGCGCCGGGCCGTCACCGCTGTAGGAACTTTCGACTTCCTTGCCGTCAAGGGTAGTACCGCGATAGTGCAAGATAACCGTATCGATGGCCCGGGGTGTGTTGCCTTCGCCCGCCGCGAGTACGCGGTACTGCAACCCGCTGGGCAGGCTGACCACACCCTCTTGCTTGGCGTTGGCCTCGAAAAACGCCTTGCTGACCGCGCCCGCATCAGATCCCGCAACATCGCTAGCCGCGGACGCGCCCGTGGGGCACAGTGCCGCGAACAGCAACAGGTACCAGGCAAACGTATTTTCAGGCCGTTTCATATCCGCTTTCTGCAGCTGCGGCAGCAACAGTACGGGAGAGTTATGGTGCTGCCTGCAGGTTTATTAACACGGCCCGTCCTGTTATTCACGCCCTTATTGTCGAACCCACCGCGAGAACTCCCGCGATGAGAGTCGCCATTGCCAGGTAAATCAAGCGACAAAAACAGCCGCGTTGCTTGCACGCCGGACGCCCACAGGCCCTGGTCGCGGCCGGACACAGCGCGTACCCCTGCCTGCGCCACCGGCCGGTCTTCACCTCTTGAGCGCCTCGCCGTGCCTGCCCCCGACAGTCACCGATGGCCTGTCGCGGCCCGGACCACCGCCACCAGCGGCCAGACGGTCGCGGATGAGCGGGGTTTCCAGGCGTTGCGGGCCGAGCTCGTCAGATCCCCTTCCAGCATGCCAACCTTATCTTTTCTTTATTCTTTTTGCGGCAGACACCGGACCGGGCGGCATTCTGCCAAAGCCGCTGTGGGCGCGCCGCGGCAGCCCGCATGCAGCCCTCTAAAGTTCCATCTGGACAGATCGATAATCGTGGCTAATATTGCCCGAAACGCCGCGCTGCGGCGTGACCGGAACGAAGCCTAAGGCACACAGCGTGCAGGTGCATTAACCATGTCGACATCATCGAAACGAAAGAAGAATCTCTGGTACGGCTACCTGGAAGCAGGGTCCAACAGCAGTCCGGTGATACGCGATGACGGGTTGAACACAGGCAACCCGAAAACCGTTTATCTGTTCAATCTTGCCCGCGGGCGCATTCTCGAATACGCCCGCGAGATCGTGGAACCGAAGCTGCGCGAGCTGAACGGCAAGGAAGCGAAAGCCATCGCCAAGCTGGATGCCGGCTTCGCGGAAGCGCGGCGCGACTTCAAGGACCGCAGCGCCCGCATCCTGAATATCCCCGATCGCGACAGCCCGGCGCGCAAGCCGGTGCAGCGGGACGCGGACGAACCCAACTTCGACGACTTCGCCGATGAGGAAAGCGGCGACGAATCCTGGCTTGATGCCCGGGCGGAGTAGCTGGCCCGGGCACCCGGTCTGAGCGGAGCAACATTCGCCGGCCTTCAGGCCGGCGTTTCACTGCCGCCCTGTTGATAGATGTGCACATCCCGCTGCGGAAACGGAATGGAAATCCCCTCGCTATCGAAGCGCTGCTTGACGGCACGCGTGACATCCCAGTACACCGTCCAGTAATCCTCCGGCTTGGCCCAGGGCCGGCAGATGAAATTCACCGACGATTCGCCCAGCTCGTGCATCCGTATCACCGGCTCGGGATCGCGCAGCACCAGTGCGTGGTTGGCGATGATGTCTTCCAGCACCCGCTGGGCCGCATCGATATCGTCCTGGTAACCGATGCCGAACATCATGTCGACGCGCCGCTTGTCGGTGCCGGTAATGTTGGTTATCACATCACCCCATACCGAATTGTTCGGCACGATCACCAGCTTGTTGTCGAAGGTCTTGATGTAGGTCGACAACAGGTTCATGGACTCGACCTTGCCCTGGGTGCCGGCAACATCCACCGCGTCACCGACGTCGAAGGGTCGGTACAGCAGCATCAGAATACCGCTGGCGAAATTGCTGAGCGAGTTCTGCAGGGCAAAAGCGATGACAAAGCCGGCGGCACCGATGACAGCCAGCACCGGGCCTACGTTGATTTCCAGCGCCGCCAGACCCACGAACAAACCGATGAACAGCACCGTGCGGCGTGTGGCAGTGACCAGAAATTCGCGTAACAGCGAGGACAGCTGCTGGGCCCGCACCAGCCCTTTTTGCGCCGCCTTGCCCGCCACGACCGACAGGAAATAGAACGCAATCACGATGATCACGAACTGCGCCAGGTTGACGACCCAGCGCAGCCCGCCCTCGGGCGAGGTGAGCCATCCGGTAATGGTCGCCCAGGTCGCACTGGCATCGGACACATCCACCTTGATGCCGGAAACCGCCTTTACGTACTGCTCATACTCGACCGGATCGCCGCCCTTGAGCTTGAGCTCAGCGAGCACCACGTTGACGCGATCGATCAGCGCCGTGCGCTCCGCACGCAGGTCGGTCAGGAGCTCCAGCAACGCAGCCTTCTCCTTTGCCTTGCCCTGCGCTGCCTGCTGCGCCGCGGCCGCCTCGGGTGACGCTGCACTGTCGGGCTGCTCGGCGGCTTCGTCCTGCCCGGCCTTGGTGAGCGCGGCGCTGACCGCCTCCTGCACCGCCTTTTCCTGACGGGCTTTCTGCTCCACCTCGCGGGCCTGCGCGACCGCCTCACGGGCTTGCTCGGCAGCCTCGGCGGCTTGCTCCTGGTCGGCCTTCTGTTCGGCCTGTTGTGCGGCCTCCAGGGCCTCTGTGACTTTTTCCGTTTTCCTGATTTCCTCGGTCTTGTACTTGACAGCGATCTCTGCCTCGCTGATCTCGCGAACCTTGTCCTGCAATACGTCGAGCCATGCGGCGGCCTCGGCCTGCAGTTCGCAACGCGTCAGCGGCTTAAGACGCAACTCAAGCTCCTCCACCGGGATGCTCGCATCCGCTGCGGTGACCGCTTTCAGGCCCTCCGCACAGTCGCTGTTACCCTCGGCACCCGCGGCTCCTGCAGCGAGACTCAGCATTCCGGCCAGACACAGGCCCCTCCACCAGTTTCCACCCAACCATGTCATCACTGTCTCTCCCGACTTAGTGTTGCCGGCAGCCGCCGGCTTCTCACCTGCAGCATTCCCGGTGGGGTGAATCATAGCATCCCGAAGTTGCAAAAGAAGCCGGGCGCCGACGGTGCGACACCCGAGCGCGTCGCAGCCACCACGCGCCGGCCCCCTCACTCGCCATACACCTGAACGCTGACCCATCGATCACGCGGCCCGTCCAGTTCATAAAGCATGACCGACTGGTACTGGCCGAGCAGGAGCGTTCCCGCCTGGAGTGCAATCACTTCGGAGCTGCCGAGCAGCATGGCGGCGAGGTGCGAATGTGCATTCTCCGGCTCATCCGGTGGGCAGTCACGCAGATGGATGTCATTGTGCAGATAGGTGTCGCGCGGCGGGATCAGGCGCCTCAGGAATGCCTTAACATCCTCGACCAGCCGCGGCTCGTACTCATTGATGCCCAGCGCCGTGGTGGTGTGCTGTGATGTGACCGTCACGAACCCGTTCTGGATGCCGCTATCGGCAACCCGGGACCTGAGCTGCGCCGTGATATCGTGCAGCGAGACATCCGCCCCGGTGCGCAATTGCAGTCTGTAGGCCTTGACCCGCATGCACGCTATTTAACTCCATTAGGGGGTTGATTAGAACCTGTCTCAGAATCCCGCGCGGGCCGCGGGGGATTGTGAGACAGGTTCTAACCAGTTCTGGCAGACCCACCGGTACGGCAGGCACGCCGTACTCGGGCAAAAGGGCAGCGCCAGGAGGGTTGCCCGCACCTCCCGCCGGTAACATAATCGACCCGGCGGCTACCCGGGGGCACACCGGGATCACGCACATCCAGCAATCAAGACGTTGTCGGAGGGAAACCATGGCCTTGGTTCACATGCGCGACATGCTCAACCACGCCTTTCAAAACAGTTACGCGGTCGGCGCGTTCGACCTGGTCAGCCTGGACTTTCTGCAGGCGATTATCGACGCCGCCGAACGCTGCCAAGCCCCCGTAATACTCAGTCTCGCCGAGTCACATTTCGAGTATTTCGACTTCGAACTGATCATGCCGGCGGTGGAAGCTGCCGCCCGGCGCAGCACAGTGCCGGTTGCGATTCATCTCGATCACGGTGCGTCACTGGAATCCGCACAGCAGGGTATCCGGCTCGGCTGCAACGGAATCATGGTGGACAACTCGCTGTTGCCGCTGGAGCAGAACATCGAAACCACCCGGGCGATCGTCGAGATGGCACATGGCTGCGACATCCCGGTGGAAGGCGAACTCGGGTACGTCGCCGGCGTCGAGGGCGAAGATGCGGAGCGCCATCCCGGCGACATCGTCTACACCTCCGCCGAGGAGGCCTGGCACTACGTGGAACGCACGGGGGTGGATTTTCTCGCTGTCTCGATCGGCACTGTGCACGGCCGCATGAAGGGCGAACCCGATCTCGATTTCGAACGCCTGGCGCAGATCAATGAAGCCCTGAACCTGCCTCTGGTCATACACGGCGGCACCGGCCTGAGTCCCACCCAGTTCCAGCGCCTGATCGCCAACGGCGTCGCCAAGATCAACTACTACACCGCACTCGCGGATACCGCCGGCGAGCAGATCGCCACCAATGTCGGTCGCGCGGCGCGCGGCTATACCCAGTGCGTCAAGGATATTCAGCTTGCCATCAGGACCGAGGTGGAACGCTGTATCCGGCTGTGGGGCGGCTCGGGTCGGGCCGCCGAGCTGATGCAACACTGCGAGCCATGGGAAAATGTGGAACACCTGATTTTCTATAACCTTTCCTGCTCCGAACAGGAAGCCGACACGGTCATTGCCGAGGGCGAACGGGTGCTCGCCACCATTCCCGGGGTCAGGCAGGTGTTTGCCGGCAAGGCCCTCGAGGAATCCGGCCAGTATCGCTATTGCTGGCGCGTCCAGTTCGCCAGCTCCGCGGTCGTCGACACTTACCGCGATCACCCGCTGCACGTGAGCTATGCGAACACCTATTTCCGCCCCAACGCGGGCGACCGGGTGACGCAGGATTTCGCGCCGGCGCGGTCGGCGCCGCAGCAACAGAGGGACGCCCCCTCGACCGAGCAGCAGATCGCGAGTCAGACTTCCTGATTCGTTGGGCGGGCGCGGCCCTGCGTGCGAAACCCGCCGCCGTAACCCGGGCGGAACCCGCCTCCAGCAGGATTTCACCTATGTGGCTGCTCAGCACCGGGTGGTCACAAACCAGCCCGCCCGTGCCACCGCTCCCTGCACTTATCCCCTCGCTTGCCGCCAAACAGGCATAGAGTTTTCGGCACCCGGGTAATGGCCCGTATGTCACATGCACTTGTCTTTCGGGGTACGCACCACGGCGTATGGTTAGGGACGCTGTGGGGTGCTTTCGGCTTTCGTGTGCTGGCACAGCTGCTGCAGCGCCTGCACCCCATTGGCTTGTTACCCCCCCTTCGATGCCTGGCACAGCGCGACCCTGCCCTACCCGGCGCTGCCGGGGATCCAGCTCGTGATGGTTGTTGCTCTGGCAGTCGTCGCCTGGAGCGTATGGCGCGGCACAATGCGGCGCCGGGCGCTGCTGGCGGTAATGACACTCGTGGACCCGCTGCGCAACTCACACCCGGAGATGGCGACCCTGTGGCCCCACCACTGGTCCCTCGCTGCCCAGTTACTGTTGATGCTGTTTTCCGCCGAGCTGTTGCGTTACTGGCTGCACCGCCTCGCCCACACGTGGCCGCTGCTATGGCGACTGCACGCGGTACACCACTCGCCGGAGAAACTGTATTGGCTCAACGTCGGGCGGTTTCATCCGCTCGAGAAGGCGGTGCAGTTTTTGCTGGACGCGCTGCCGTTCATGCTGCTCGGCGTAAGTGCGCAAGTCATCGCGTTATACTTCGTGTTCTATTCGATCAACGGTTTCTTTCAGCATTCCAACATCCGCCTGCGTTACGGCCTGCTGAACTACCTGATCAGTACCGCCGAGCTGCACCGCTGGCACCATTCCCGCATCAGCGATGAGTCGAACCATAACTACGGCAACAACCTGATCATCTGGGACCTGGTGTTCGGCACCTGGTTCCTGCCCACGGAGCGGAGCATCAGCGACATCGGTCTGAGAAACCCGGACTACCCCAAGAGCTTCGCCGCACAGATGCGCACCCCGTTCCTGCGCGGCATCACCGACAACGCCGCCCCGCCACCGGACACGACGAGTCAGCCGAGCGCTGCGCCGCACCGCGACACGCACATACCCTGAACCCTGGTAGCGCATATTGACTGTTCGGCGGGGCAACTCCATTGTGCTGCCTTTCGGCCAGACATCGATTCAACCCAATGAACCTGTCCGTGCTCGTCCTGATTGGCGTACTCGCGCTCATCGCCGCACGCAAGGTGGGGCATATCCGCGTCGCCATCTGGCAGGCCATGGTAGCCGGCGCACTGATCGTGCTCGCCGCGGCGCAGATAGCCCCGCGGGCGGCACTGGCCGCCATCGACAACGAAGTGATGCTGTTTCTGTTCGGGATGTTCGTGGTGGGCGAAGCGCTGGTGGAAAGCGGTTACCTGTTTGCGGTCGCCTACCGCTGGCTGAGCCGCGTGCGCAGCACCGACAGCCTGGTGCTGGCGGTGGTAGTGGCCAGCGGGCTGGCCTCGGCACTGTTGATGAACGACACCCTGGCCATCGTCGCCACGCCGCTGATGCTGCGCCTGGCCCTGGAACACCGCATCGCGCCGCGGCTGCTGTTGCTGGCGCTCGCGTTCGGCATCACCACCGGCAGCGCCATGAGCCCGATCGGCAACCCGCAGAACCTGCTGATCGCGGTGCGCGGCCCGCTCGAGGCCCCCTTTGTGGATTTCCTGAGCGTGCTGGCCGCACCCACGCTCATCAACCTGGCACTCGCCTACCTGGTGTTACGCGCACTGTTCCACCGCGAGTTCCACCGTATCCCGCTGGTGCACACCCCGGTGAACGAGACAGACCCGGCACTGGCGCGGCTGGCGCGCGTCGGCCTGCTGCTGATCGTTGCCGGAGTCCTGTTGCGCATTGCGCTGCCGGCCGCGGGGCTCTCGGTGCAACTGCCGCTGAGCCTGGTCGCGCTGCTGGGTGCTGCCCCGATCCTGCTGCTGAGTCCGCGGCGACTGCGACTGCTGCGCGCCATCGACTGGTCGACACTGGCGTTCTTCGCCGCGATGTTTGTGCTGATGGCCAGCGTGTGGAACAGCGGGGTGCTGCAGCGCCTGCTGGACGCAGCGGACTGGGATCTGACCGCCCTGCCCACGGTACTGGGCGTAGGTGTGGGACTTAGCCAGCTGATCTCCAACGTGCCACTGGTGGCCCTCTACCTGCCGGTGCTGCAGTCACTGCAGGCGGACCCCGACACGCTGCTGGCGCTCGCCGCCGGCAGCACTATCGCGGGCAACCTGCTGATTCTGGGCGCGGCCAGCAACGTGATCATTGTGCAGCGCGCCGAGCGTCGCGGCGCAACCCTGGGATTTATGGAATTCGCCCGCGCCGGTATCCCGCTGACACTGTTACAGACGCTGGTGTACTGGGTATGGCTGTGAGCTCGATGCGGACAGATCCCTTCGTAGCCTGTAGCCACAAACCGCGGACAAGATCAACGCAGGTCACCAGCCGGGCTGGCACGACGCCGATACCGGCTGCAAGATCACGCCGCCGGTGGTTATGATTGACTCTCGCGAAGTGGGCTGGTTATGCTCCCCAGCGTCCGAAAACGGATTCTTACAGCGCACCCGTGACGTGCGCGAGGCGTTACCCGGACCGCTGGCACACCGACACCGAGAAACAACACGATATGAATCCGTTACCGCGACCTCTGCTCAGCCTATCGCTTGTCCTGTTCGTCTGGTCACCTTTTACCTGCGCTGAACCGGCGGACCACCTGCCCGATGAGATGAGCGAGGCGGAACTGGATCAGCGCCTGAAGTTCATCGAAACACGCCTGGCGAGACAGACACCCAACGCCCGCTACTGGCAGTATGGCTGGACGGGATTTTACGCCGTCGGCGCCGCGGCACAGGGCCTGCTTGCGGTGGATGCCGACGATAACGACGACGAGGTCAATTACATTGTGGGCGCAGTGAAATCGAGCGGCGCGCTGGCGCAGATGCTGATAAGGCCACTGCCGGCGGTCCGGAGTTCAGCGCGACTTCAGGCGATGCCGTCGGAGAGCCGCGAGGAGCGGATAAGCAAGCTCGAGCAGGGCGAAGCGCTGCTGCGTGAAAATGCCGCGCGTGCCGCCGGGCGCTCCGGCTGGAAACGCCATTTGATCGGAATCGGAGCCAATCTGGTTGGAGGTGCTGTGATAGCCGCGTACGGCGACAGCAGCGATGCTGTCACATCGACCCTGATCGGCATCGCGGTGAGTGAAACGAACATCTGGACCGAGCCATCGCGCGCCGCTGACGACCTGCGCGACTACCGCAACAACAAATGGGCCGGGCGGGGAACCGGCCAGGCCACCTGGAACCTGGTCCCCATGGCCGACCGTGTCACGCTGCACATCAGGTTTTGAATCCCCACGCCAGGCAATCCGTCTCAACATCCAGGTCCAGGCGCGGTCTCTGAACGCACCCACATGCGACCACGAGCAGCCCTGCGCTGATTTCTACCGCCTGACTGCTCCCGGTCGCAGCTCGCCTTCATACGGAAGTGCCCCGGCATCGGCTTCACGAATCAGCCTTGAGCGTCGCACCCGAGATGACGCTTTCCGGCAGCGCGGAGGGTGCCGGATAGGCCTGCATGTACTTGATGCTGCTTTGCGGGATCACGAACAGGGAACCATCAGCCTCGATTACCAGCTGCTCACCGCTCAGCACCTGTTTGATCTTTTCCGTCATGCTGTGATCGTCTACCTGCCTGGGAAAGATAAACGAAAGTGTCGTGGCATCGTTGAAATGCACCAGCAGCGCCCGATTCTCATGCATTGGTTGGACCTCGCGTCAGGTTTCGGTTCGACTGAGCGCGAGTATAAGAGGCATGCAACGGCAATTCACCTGGTAGCGGGCCGGAACCCTGTATGGACCTCCGTGCGAGCCCCATCCAGCACCTGGACACCAGGATGTTGGGTGCGGAGGACTGGATGGATAATGCCGCTCTTGCGTTGTCCGGACTAGCGTCCGAGTTCGGTGAAAATCAGCCCTGAAAGCAGGCGCTCGACAGGTACCCGGTCATCCGTGAGTACCGGCAGCGCCGACATCGGTGTGCCCTGCTCCAGCAGCGATACCGTTACATCGTGCCACTCCCGTTGCAGTCCGCGCGTAGCGCGCACGCGTGCGGGTGCCATGTGCGCGTCAGTCGCGGAAATCACGTAGGTCACCCGCGAGTCCTGCAGCGTCCAGGCCTCGATCCAGATACGCACCTCGCCGAACACCTCGCGCAGCGTCTTGACCATGCTCTTGACCAGTCTGGGATCCGGATACACGTCCACCACGTTGAGGGTGTAGAGACCGCCCGGTACCAGACGCGACTTGACGAGTTCCGCATACTCACGTGTTACCAGGTGAAACGGCACGGCAATGTCGTGGAACACGTCCCCCACGATCACGTCGAACTCCTGGTCGTGCAGGCGCTGCAGCGCGCGGCGCGCATCCGAGTGAATGATGCGCACATCGCCGGGTTCGAAATACAGCTCGCTCTGTGCCACTGCAGTGACCTGCGGGTCGAGCTCGGCCACCACGATTCGGGCGCCTGGATAGCGCGCCTGCACGGCGCGCGGCTGGGTGTAAGAGCCGCCGCCGGCGAAGAAAAACGCGGGCGGCGGCTGCCTGTTATCCAGGTGCTCGGCGAACAATTCATCCATGAGGTGCGTGTACGGCGCAATCAGGAGATCCGGCCGGGTCTCGTGACTGATGCCATGCAACAGGTGATCCAGCACCAGGCCGCGCGCGCGTCCGAACGGCGCCTCGCCCGACATGTCGACGACACGAATGCAGAAATAGCTGGTCTCCCGATCGCAGGGTTGCAGAAACCCGCCGCGCGCCTGGGTCCAAAGCGTGACAGCAACACCAAGGACCGCCAGACCCAGCGCCGTCCCGCGGGCACGCAGCAGGAACACCAGTGCCAGCAGGCCCAGCACTGCGCCAGTGCCGATAATTACCGCATGGGTACCGAAGTACTGGATAAACAGATAACCGGTGGCGAATGTGCCAACGATGCTGCCGAGCGCCGCCAGCGCGTGCATCATGCCGACAATGTGCCCGATGCGCGCATCCAGGCGCAGCGCCAGGGTGGTCAACAGCGGTGTCACCACGCCAAGCAGCACGGCGGGCACGAAGAACAGCGCCGCAACAAACAGAAAGCTGACCGTGAGCAGACCCAGCGCGCTGCGCTGCAGGGGCGGAGCGACCACCGTCAGCAGCAGCAGGATAGCGATACAGGACAGCGCGCCGAGACCCAGCGCCAGGCCAACCGATCGCTCGCTGCCGCCGCGGTCTGCCCATACCCCGCCCAGCCAGTTGCCGAGCGACAACCCGCCCAGCACTACGCCGATGATGGCGGTCCAGGAATACAGGGATACGCCGATGTAAGGCGCCAGCAGCCGCCCGGCGGCGATTTCCAGCACCATCAGACCTGCCGAGCTCAGAAAGATGGCTAGCGCATACCAGGCTATGCGCCGGCGCGCCGACATCCGGGCTGGTGAAGCTTGCAGATCTCTACCCTCCACGCTACGGCGGCAGCTGCCGTCAGCCGGGACTATGCACCCGCGCGGCTGAACAGGCAACTGACACCTTGGCTAACCGCTATCCCTGCCCAGCACAGCGGCAAGCTGCGAGGTCTTTCGCGCGCCACGGGAAAACCGGGCTGCTTGACGCTCGATCCTCGCTTGACTATGGTGACTGAAAAGTCGCACGCTGCCTGCTCGCCACCTTACAGATTCAGGAGTCTACGCCATGCCCCTGCAACTCGCTCTAATGGCCCTGTTCGCCCTGCAAATCCCGGCGGCTCTCGCCCAGGAGGTCGAGCTGTCGCCCGCATACCTGGCGGGCACATGGAGTATGAGCGGCAGCGAGGGCTGCGGGAGCGCGGATTACGTGCTGTTCCGTGAAAACCGCACGCTGGAACTGGGCACCGGCAAGGCAGCCGGTATCACCGGTTTTTGGGAGCTGAACAAGAACACCATCATCCTGCATATGCTGGTGGCGCCTAGAGGCGGGAACAGCCAGCACCCGTTTTACCAGGACAGCTACTTCTACCAGTACCGGGCCGCACAGGTGCTGGGCACCCGCCCCGACGCTTTCGACGTCAGTGTCGGGGCGCAACCAGCGCAGGGCGAACAGTACACCCTCACCCGCTGTCGCTGACGCGGTGCGACGGCCAGCGTTGGCGGGCCGCTGGTGCGCGCGCCTGGCGTCACCCGGACGCGCGCCCCTACAACTGGATGTTCTCCACCTCGATGACGTGACTGAGGGCGTCTTCCACCAGATGGCGCGCCTGCGACGCCGTGGCATGCAGAAAAGCGTGCAGAGCTGCGTCGCGCGGACTCCGGCTCTCGCACTCGGTGCTGTAACGCTCGAACGCGGAAAGACTCGCAATCAGCTCGGCCAGGTGACGCGGACATTCGCATTTCACCGTTGACGACAATGTCGCCAGCTGGGCGAGGGTCGCATCATCGTAGCGCCGCGGTGGCGCCGCCTGAGCGATCCCCGCAACGTCGGCCGCGAGCGGCGCGGGCGCCAGCTCCGCGGCATGACTCATTGCCAGACAGTGCGCCTGCAGGGTAGCCGCGTCGACCGGCGCCCGCAGCGCCAGACATTTCCATGTCGGCAGACGCAGCAAAGCTTCTGCCGAAGCATAGCGGTACACGACCAGCGCGTGCGCCGCGCCGGCTCGCCCCAGCCAGTCGATTATTCGCGCGCCGCTGTCCTCGTGCAGTGTAGCCATTTCGACCACCAGAACTTGCGCCGATTGCTTTCCCGCCCCGGCCTCGAAATCCGCCAGGTCCTTGTAAGTTGCGACCGGGGTTATTCCGGACAGGCCGCCGGGCGCGGTCTGCACCGCCGCTGCCAGAGACTCGCCCACAAGCAGCACCCGCACGGGCGCCTCGCCATCCGCCTTGCCAGGCTGCAGCGGCAGGCTGCGTGTATCCGCCACCCGGGCCCTCAGGGCGTCGAGGCCCAGCGTCGCCACGGTGCTGATTGCGTCACCCGCCTCCACCAGGTGTTTCATCAGGCGCAGGCGCGCGACGTCATCCGGGCTGTACAAGCGCCCGCCGCGCTCTGAACGCTGTGGGGAGACGGCGCCGTAACGACGTTCCCAGACACGCAGCGTGTCCGCTGCGACACCGGTCAGACGCGCCACCGCACCGATCCGGTAGGTGTTTGACGCAGTAACAGATTCCTCAGTCATAGTTTCTTGCCTTCTGGTTCAGCACGCGTGGCACTCTGGAGGGCGCCAGAGGTCATCACGTTTTGTCTTATACAATAGCTTGACAAGCAGCAGTATGCAGCCTATTGTCTTGGACACTACCGGATTAGCCGGTGTGCCGTCAACCAGGAGGACTTCGCCATGACCCACCAGACTGCTCGTGTATTGAGCGCACAGGATTCATTTATCTACCGGACTATATTGATTTTTTTAACGATACCCCTGTTTCTGCTGATGGGCGCAGCAGCGATCGTTGCAGGGTGAAGCAGGTTTCAGGTACGGCAGATTCAATTTTTACCTGGACAAACTATAGACACGGTTGAGCCCAGTCAACAGGCGCCACCCGGTCCGCAAGACGTTCCGGATTTTACCGTTGCCGGGTAACCGACAAGGCACTGCAGCGTTAGGAGGTCACCATGAGCAGTACAGTCACGATCCGCAGCGAACGAAGCGACGTTGGAAGAACCGGGAGGCTCGGCAGCGGCCACCGCCGACCGGCACCGTACACGGCCTGTGACCCCAGTCCGACCGCTGGAGTGTGGCGGATTCCAGGGGCGGCAGGGACGGTCTGGACACAGGTCGAACAGCCACCGGAGCCGGCCGCGCGCGACTCCCGGTCCGAGCGCGAACAGCAACAGCTACGCAACGCCGCCGCCCGGCGCCAGCTGGAGGCGCGTCGCGAACAGGAACTGCTGCGCAGGCAACTGAGAGAGCCTTGGGATGAAATTGGCGGCGCTTGACGTCATCGTATTCATGAGGCCAGGGCGAAGCACGACCTGACCTTTAGCTACCGGCTCCGGAAGAGCCGCAAACCAGGAGGTGTAATATGTCAGAATCACACACAGATAAGAGCCGTCGAACCCTGCTGAAAGTCGCCTTGTCGGGCGCAGTCGCCGTACCGTTGAGCAGCCTGCTGCTCAGTCGCCAGACCCGCGCCGAAGACCTGCCGCCGGTATCCGAAGACGATCCGGCCGCCAAAGGGCTGGGCTACGTGCACGATGCGAGCAAGACCGACAATCCCAAGCACAAGCCCGACCAGTTCTGCAAAAACTGCAACCTGGTGCGCAGCGACGCCGGCGAATGGCGCCAGTGCGCCATCTTCCCGGGCAAGAGCGTCCACCAGAACGGCTGGTGCACGGCCTGGGTATTGAAGTCCTGACCGCGTACCCGCTTCCAGCCGCGCGCCCCGTTTGGCGGGCACGGAAGTACTGACACGGCGCCGGCAGCCCTGGCCGCGGTTTAATGAGCGGCCGGGGCTGGTTGGTTGGAACTGCGCCTGGAGAGCGTCGCCACCGGTCGCGAAGCCGATACACGCCCCGCACCCGGCCCCCCGGTGGGGCCAGAGCGACCAGCGCAGGTTACTGGACGATGCGGTAGCAAGGGGTGTAGGTCTTGCCGGGGAGCTTCATGCGGTTCTGGGCCACAAACGAAGTCAACAGCGCATCCATCGGTCCCATGATGCTCGGTTCGCCACGAATTTCGAAATGGCCGAACTCCTCGATAGCACGGATACCCTCGTCTTTCACATTACCGGCCACTACTCCCGAAAACAGCCGCCGCAGGTTGGCCGCCAGCAGATGCGGGTCCTGGTGTTTGTGCAACTCCAGGCTGCTCATATTTTCGTGGCTCGGCACGAAGGGTTTCTGAAATGCCGCGTCGATCTGTAACAGCCAATTGAAATAGTAGGCGTCGTCGCGCACTTTACGGAATTCGCGTACCTTCTTGATACCCTCCTGCGCCTGCTGCGCCACGCGCACCGGATCGTTGACAATGATCTGGTACAGCTTCTGCACTTCCGCTCCCAGCGTGTCGGCGATGAACTGGTCGATCTGGCGGAAGTAATCCTGGGAGCTGTCAGGTCCGGTAAAAATCAGCGGAAACGGAATTTCAGCGTTGTCGGGGTGCAGCAGCACACCGAGCAGGTACAGGATCTCCTCAGCGGTGCCGACGCCGCCGGGAAACACAACGATCCCATGGCCGGTACGTACAAAGGCTTCCAGGCGCTTTTCAATATCCGGCAAAATCACCAGATCGTTGACAATCGGGTTGGGTGATTCAGCGGCGATGATGCCGGGCTCCGTGATACCCAGGTATTGCCCGTCGCGAATGCGCTGCTTGGCGTGCCCGATGGCGGCTCCTTTCATGGGCCCCTTCATGGCGCCCGGGCCACAGCCGGTACAGATATCGAGACCACGCAGACCCATCTGGTAACCGACTTCCTTGCTGTAGTCGTATTCCTCGCGGCTGATCGAATGTCCGCCCCAGCACACCACCTGTTTGGGGTTGGTGCCCGGGCGCAGGATGCCGGCGTTGCGCAGGATATGGAACACGGCATTGGTGACGCCCGCTGAAGTGTCGAGATCGAAATTCGGATTGTCGTTGATCTCGTCGCTGACGTAGATTACGTCACGCAATACCGCGAACAGGTGTTCGTTGATGCCCTTGATCATCTTGCCGTCGACGAAAGCCTGCGCCGGCGCGCCTTTCACCTCCAGCTTGATGCCGCGTTCCTCCTGCACAAGCCGTATATCGAAGGACGCGTAGCGCTCCAGCAGTTCCTTGCCGTCGTCCAGGAAATTACCGCTGTTGAGTACCGCCAGCGAACAGTTGCGAAACAGTTTGTAGAGACCGCCCTGGCTCTTGTCCAGCAGCTTGTTGACTTCGACCTTGGAAAGCACCTCTAGGTGCCCGGCAGGCGAGATGCGTGCGTCGATGACGTCGTATTGCATATAGGTTCTTTTCCCTGAATTTTCTGATAGTCCCTGACTACCGGTCTTAGCGGCACAGTGGCGCCGATCTGCAATTCGACCGACGTGGGGAGGAAGCGGACAGGTGGTGCAGGTGTTACTGGCTGTTAACACTGGCGGAGGGGCGCGGCCGCCCCTCCCGCAGCAAACTCCGGGGCTCCATCAGGCCACTGACGGCAGGCCCGCCAGCGCCATGGCAATTTCGCTCTCGTCGTATTCCTGGTCCACCAGCTTGCCGTCCATGTAGTCCCGGTAGGCCTGCATGTCGAAATGTCCATGGCCGCACAGATTGAACAGAATGCAGCGGCTGACGCCCTCCTCTTTGCAGCGCAGCGCCTCGTCGATGGCGCCTTTGACCGCATGGTTGGCTTCCGGCGCAGGCAGTATCCCTTCGGCCCGTGCGAACTGCAGACCGGCGGCGAAGCAGCCCAGCTGCTGGTAGGCGCGCGGCTTGATGTAACCCAGATCGGTGATATGACTCAGCATAGGCGCCATGCCGTGGTAGCGCAGGCCGCCGGCGTGGAAACCGGGCGGCACGTAGGTGGAACCCAGGGTGTGCATTTTCACCAGCGGCGTCAGGTGCGCAGTGTCGCCGAAGTCATAGGCATACTTACCCTTGGTCAATGAAGGACAGGCGGCCGGCTCCACCGCGACAAATTCGATGTCGCCACCGCTGCGCAGGCGCTCACCCAGGAACGGGAAGGCGATACCGGCAAAGTTGCTCCCCCCGCCGGTACAACCGACCACGATGTCGGGGTAATCGTCAGCGAGTTCGAACTGGCGGCGCGCTTCCTGTCCTATCACGGTCTGGTGCAGCAGCACGTGATTGAGCACGCTGCCGAGCGCATACTTGCTGTCATCGCGCTGCACGGCCCGCTCCACCGCCTCGCTGATGGCAATGCCGAGACTGCCGGTGCTGTCGGGATGTTCCCTGAGAACGGCGCGGCCGGATTCGGTCAACTTGCTGGGGCTGGCGATACAGCTGGCACCGAAGCTTTCCATAAAGGTGCGGCGATAGGGCTTCTGCTCAAAGCTCACCTTGACCATGAACACTTCCACTTCTACGCCGAAAAACGCACCGGCGATGGCCAGGGCCGAGCCCCACTGGCCGGCACCGGTCTCGGTGGTGATGCGTTTCACGCCCTCCTGCTTGTTGTAGAAAGCCTGCGGAATGGCGGTGTTGGGCTTGTGGCTGCCGGCAGGACTGGTACCTTCGTACTTGTAGTAAATGCGCGCCGGGGTATCGAGGGCTTTTTCCAGGCGGCGGGCACGGTACAGCGGTGTCGGGCGCCACTGACGGTAAACGTCGCGGACCGGCTCGGGGATCTCGATTTCGCGCTCCTGGCTGACCTCCTGCTGGATTACCGCCATGGGGAAAATCGGTGCCAGGTCGTCGGGGCCGATCGGCTGTCTGGTACCGGGGTGCAGGACCGGCGGCAGTGGAGACGGCAGGTCTGCCGCAATGTTGTACCAGAACTTCGGTATATCCTGCTCGCCGAGCGTGAACTTGATGGAATCGGACATCGGTGGTGCTCCTCCCGTGCGCTGATGGTTGCGCCATCCGCGCCGTTGAATTTATTTTAGAACCTATCTCATAATCCCTCGCGAGCCGCGTTGCCGTCCGAGATACCGTCCTGCAAGGCGCAGCGCGCCGCACAGTAGTGAACCTACGGGCAAGCGCTGCAACACCGCAGGGCGGTATCTCGAACGCAACCCCAAGGGGACCGGGCGCGGCCGCGGGGGATTATGAGATAGGTTCTAGTCAGACCGGGCTCATTATCGCGGTCAGGCGACCGCGCGTACAAGTGCGGAGCCGCAATGCTCACCGCAGCGTAGCGGGCAGCGACCCAGCCGCTCGCTAAGCACCACCGGCGTCACGTTCGGCGGGAAACGCGTCGCGCCACCATGCCAGCATGCCACCCTGTAATTGCACAGCCTGTTCGAAGCCGCGCGACTGCAGCAGGCGCACCGCCGGTATGCTGCGGTGGGCACTCAGACAGATCGCGACGACCGGCCGCTCGGGGTCGAGTTGCAGCGCGGGGAGACGCCGCTTGAGCTCCTGGATGGGCACGTTGACAGCGCCGGCAATGTGGCTGCGCCGCCATTCCGCGTGGCTGCGCACATCGACGATCTGGGGCGGGCGTTCTGCCCGCAGGCGCTCGCTCAGTTCAAAGGGGCTGATTTCGGGCACACGCCCGAACGGCAGCCACCAGAACAGCGATTTCAGTCGTGCAATAACCGGCATCGCGGACCAGCCATCGCGCAGTGATCAAAGCCCCGTGGCGCACTCATCGCGATATTCTGCGCCACCCGACCGGCATTCTCCAGCTTCCGCCTGCCGCCGCGGGCCAGCGCTCTCAGAGGCTGACGAAGCGCTGCAGTATCGAGTTGACATCGACGCGGGCGCGCAGCCGGGCGGCCAGCAGGTACAGCCCGGCCAGTTTGCGGTGGATAAACAGCACGTCGGCCGGCGGCGTGTGCCAGTAGCCCCGCTCGAAGCTGAGCGCCAGCCCGGCGTCGCGGATGCGCTGCGGCAGATCGCTGGAGCCGAAATCGTACCGGCCCCGAAAGCGCGCCGGCTCGGTCACCTGCAGGAACAGATCGATCACCGCTTCGCGCTGATCGGCGTGAATCTCTTCGCGGAAATAACCGATTTCCCGCGCGCTCCCGGCCATCGCCTGCCGGTCTTCCCTCGCTGCCGCCGCCAGCAGGTTGCGATAGCCGTCCGTGACCCCGGCGGACAGGCCGCGGGTGGCGCCGAAATCCAGCAGTCCCAGTCGGGCCGAGTCGCGGCAGTAGAGAAAATTGGCGAAGTTCGGATCAGTCTGGATCAGGCCGAACTCGAACAGTTCGCGAAACACCAGCTCCAGTAACAGCGCGGCGACCCGATCCCGGGTCGGCTGGTCGGCGCCTACCAGGGTTTCGACGCACTGACCGTCCAGGTGGGTCATGGCGAGGACGTCGGCGCGGGTATATTCCCAGTCCACCGCCGGCAACAGAAAAGCGGGCGTATCAGCCAGCAATCGGCCGAAGCGCTGCAGGTGCTCGGCCTCCTGCAAATAGTCTGCCTCCTGGTGCAGCTGGCGTTTGGCCTCTTCCAGCAACGGAGAAATTTCCAACTCCCGCGGCAGCAGGCGCGTCACACGCAGCAGAGTGGCGACGTTGTCGACGTCACTGTCGATACTCTCCCGGATGCCGGGATACTGGACTTTGAGCGCCAGACGCCGCCCGTCTGCGGTCACCGCTGCATGCACCTGCCCGATGGATGCGGCCGCCAGCGGCGTAAAAGAAAAGCGCCGAAAACCTTTCTCCCAGTCCCTGCCCCAGGCCTGACCCAGTGCCCCAACCAGCTCGCTCATGGGCATCGGCTTGGCGTCGGCCCGCAGACGGGCAAGGATCTCCGCGAGTTCGGGCGGCAACAACGCGCCACTGTCCATGGATAACAGCTGGCCCAGCTTCATCGCCGCACCACGCAGATTGGCGAGCTGTTGCGCCACGCGCCGCGCGTTGGCGGGTGTCAGCACCAGATCGGCGGGGCTGGGCAGGTTGCCGCGCGAGAGTTGCCGTACGCCTTCGGCGATCATTCCGCCGGCAATTCCGCTTGCTATGCCCCCGAAATGCGCGAAGCGGGAAATCCGGCTACGCGGCACACTGGACGTTTTACTCATAACGCTGCTCCAGCCGGGAGAAAGCGGCCCGGTCGACACTCGCTTCTGGACCGTACGGTGTAAGTCCTGACAGACGGCTCCAGCGGGAAACGGATATGCGCGCTGTCCCTGCCCGCATCGGTAGCCAGCACCTTATCGTAACCAGGGCAGGATGTCCAGCTTTTGTCTAATTTTACAGCTTGACAGCTCCTTCTTGTACAACTACTGTAACGGTGTGACCATCATCGGAGGATAGAGAGATGAACGGCATGAAAGCACTGGGTATTGCGCTCTGCGCCGTAGCAGCCAGCCTGGCAAGCAACAAGGAAGTGCTGGCATGGCCCACCTGCAGCCACCCCTCTGGCAGCGCAGACAGCAGCCCCCGTTCAGAGACGGCGGCACAGAAGGCCATCCGCGAGCACCTGATTCTGCGCGGCGACCACTCCGCAGGTCGATGGGATCGTCAGGAAGACCTGAGTGGTATCGACCGGCGCAGCGCGGATAACGCCGATGCACCGACCCGGATACGCGAGGGGCTGGCACTGCCAGAACAGCCGCGCTGGCGCATGTAGCAGCTGAGTTCACTGGTTGGACAGTGCACACGCGGCGGCACCAGTATCCCCGCTGCCCGGGCGCTCGCCGACCGCCGGGCTATCATTACTGCCTCGGGCGGTTCACGTGGCTCAGTGCCGCGCGCAACTCCCGCAGCTTTGCCTTGAGACGGGACGCGTTGTCGGGCCCCACCCGGATCAGGACTTTCTGCCCGGCGGACAGCGCCTCGAGTTGCGGGTCGGCGAACTGATACAGCACCTTGGGCCGCACCAGCCGCACCGGTTTGTCGATGTCGGGGGCTTCCAGCAGATGATCGATGACATCTACCAACCGGTCGTTGAAATACTCTGCAGGGTACCCCAGGTCTTGATAGGCCTGCTGAAACAGCGGGTAAATACCGACATACAGCGACACCAGCTGTTCCGTGTCGATGCTCTCAACCAGCTGCACGAACGCCGTGTAACGGGAAAAATTTCCGGGACTCATGTACAGCGTGTCTTCGTCCCCGCTCACCCCGAAGCGTCCCGGAATTGGCCGGGTGGACAACTGCTTGCGTGGCAATTGGGCGCCCGGCAGGTTATCCACGGTGACGGCAAAGCGACGCACGATGCGATCCAGGTTTAACAGGTCCCCGATCCGCTGCCCCGGAAACAGACGTGCCAGTTCCCCGTGCACCAGCGCGTCGCTCTCATCCAGCGGTGGCAACGGCGGTGCCTGCTCGGCGAGCGTTTGCCCATCCGGTTCGGGCGCCGTATCGGGTTCCGCAGCCGGCGGTGTGCGCGGCGTCTCGGGGATGGGATAGCGAACCGCAGGGGCCTCGACGGCATCAACCGGCGGCGCGGGTTGCTGCACCGGCGGCGACGCCGGTTGGGGTGGTTCCGGTCCGTACTGGAAGTAGTACACACCCGCCCCGATCAAGGCCAGCGCCAGCACAAATACCCAAAGGACCGGATCTTTCATCATCGCTTCAGTAACACGCCCGTTAGCCCGCGCTCAGCGACGTCACGCAACTCGCGGCGCCAACCGTCGCCAGGACAAAGCATTTTGTTAGAAGTCATACTGCTCCCCGGCGCACGGTACCGTTTGCTTGCCGATGTTCCATCCAACCTTGGCGGCGCGCCAGCGCGCTGCCGCGTTTACAGCAGCGCCCTCGAGGTCGGAGCGAATCTGAACGCGCCGCTGGCGGCGCTCTATAGTAGCGAAAATACTGAGCTTTGCCGAGCAAGCACAACAGACGCGTCAGCGCGGCCGGCGTGCGTAAGCGGCATCGAACACCGCCTCAAGTTGCGGATGAACGCCGCGCAGCTGGTCGACCACGTCGCGACCCCAGTCGAAATAGGCCTGGCGACGCTGCAGGCTCCAGTCGGGCGGCGGGCAGTCGGCCACATCACGCAGGTTGCTTATCTTGTCCGCCAGTTTTACCAGTTTGGCGGGCTCGCTGATAGCGGCGGCGTGTTCCACCTGCAGCCGCTTACGCTCCGCCTTGGGCAGGGACTTGTCATCGCTGACTTCCACGACGATGTCGCGAACCCGCCTGCCAAACAGGGCCTGCAACTCAGCGGCGCTGGTGTCGGTATCCTCCAGAGTATCATGCAGCAGCGCGGCACAGAGCACCTCGATATCGGTCACCTGGCCTTCGTTGCACAGAATGTTCGCCAGCGCGACCGGGTGGTTGATGTACGGCGAGGCGTCGCTGTCCTTACGCCGCTGGTCCTTGTGGCGGGCCGCTGCAAACGACAGCGCCGCGAGCAGGCGTTGCAGGTCTTGCGATTTCATGGTCATGGTTTCTCTCCCTGCGCGCGTGACCAAGGGTCGAGAAAACTCGCGTCGCGGTTTCACTGCGCGTTCGCTTAACCGTTATGATGCAGGGCTAGTGTACCGCGTTACTTAGACACCCGGAGACTGCATGCCCGGCAGCCTGAGCAAACTGATCGATGCGTATCGCATGAGCGTGGCCCGCTACGACGCGGTGCCTCAGCTGGCTCTGCTCGGCATTGTGGCGGGAGTCCTTGCCGGCGTGACCATTGTTGTGTTCCGCCTCCTGGTGCAGTGGCTGCATGGCACCCTGACGCCGGGTGGAGAAAGCGGCAATTACCTGCTGCTGGCGCCACATTACCGCCTGCTGCTGCCGCTCGCGGGCGGGCTGACGATCGGCATCCTGTTCGGCTTTCTGGCGGCCGCCGACCGCCGTGTCGGCATACTGCACATCCTGGAACGGCTGGCCTACCATCAGGGCACGCTGCCATGGCGCAACGCGCTGGTACAGTTCGTGGGCGGTGCTGTCTCTATCGCCTGTGGACATTCAGTCGGCCGCGAAGGTCCGAGCGCACACCTCGGTGCGGCCAGCAGCAACCTGCCTGCGCAGGGCCTGCGTCTGCCACACAACAGCCTGAGGGTGACCGCAGCCTGCGGCGCAGCCGCAGGCATTGCCGCCTCATTCAATACCCCGCTGGCCGGGGTGGCGTTCGCCATGGAGGTGCTGATGATGGAATACACCGTGGCCGGATTCGCCCCGGTCATTCTCGCTACGGTGAGCGCCACCATGCTGACGCGCTGGGTATTCGGTGACCAGCTGGCGTTCATGGTACCCGACGTGACCCTCGGTTCGCTGCTGGAACTGCCGTACATTATGATTGCCGGTATCGCCATCGGATTGCTCGGCGCCGCCTTTGTGCTGGGGGTGAACTGGCTTTCCCGGCATGCGCAGCGCACCCCGGTGTGGCTCAATTTCGGCCTCGCCGGGGCGGTGGTCGGGGTGTGCGGTCTGCTGGTGCCCCAGGTGATGGGAGTCGGCGATCAGACCATCACTGACACCCTGTATGGCCTGTATGGAATCCAACTGTTGTTACTGCTGGTACTGTTCAAACTGCTTGCCAGCATCGCCTGTGTGGGCGCCGGCATCCCGGCCGGCATAATTGGTCCGTCGCTGGTAATCGGTGCCGCCGCCGGCGCGCTGTTTGCGCTGCTGGGTGAGTGGCTGGGCATCACCGACTCGGGCGCAGTCGCCCTCTACGCCCTCACCGGTATGGGCGCCATGATGGCCGCCATTCTGCAGGCGCCGCTGGCCGGGCTGGTCGCTGTGCTGGAACTCTCGGGCCATCCCAACGTGATCCTTCCCGGCATGCTGGCGGTGGTCGCCGCGACTATCACAGCGGGCCTTTTCACCGGTCGGCAGTCGGTGTTCCAGGCTCTGATGCGCCAGCTGGGGCTCGACTACCGCAACGACCCCATAACCCAGTCGCTGCGCCGTGTCGGCGTTACCGCAGTTATGGACAGGGCCTTTGTCACCCTGCCCCGGCAGGTGGATCGTGACCGGGCGGAGAGCGAACTGGGCAAGGATCCGCAGTGGATCCTGGTGCGTGACCCCGAGCAGGCGGCATTCCTGCTGCCTGCGGTGGACCTGGTTCGCGTCCTCAAGGAGGCCCAAGACACGCTCCAGTTCGACCTGCGTGAAGTGCCGGCACAGCGCCTGCAGACGGCCGAAATCGACATGCAGGCGACCCTCCAGGAAGCCCACGAGTACATGCGAGAGTCCGGTGCCGAAGCCCTGTACGTCGCCCGCGTCACTGCCCCGGGCATCAAGCGGGTCTACGGGGTTCTCACACCGCAGCGCATTGAGCAGGCGTACCGATACTGACGCCCCCGCCGGAGTGCCCCCTGGTGGCGCTGAATCGCCGTGTAGCCGCCCGGCGCAGCGGTTTTCTCTGTCTCTGTTGCGACGCCGGCCACCGACGCCGTGCCACGAGCATGGCGGGCTGCTGGCCCGGGGTGTAGAACCTATCTCATAATCCCCCGCGGCCGCGACCGTGGCGCTTTTGGCCCATGGCGCGACGCGGCGAGCGCGGTGTAGCCCAGGCTACATGAGCGAGCCGCAACAAAGCCATGGGCCGAAAGCGCCCGGTCCCCAAAGGGTTGCGCCCGAAAGCCCGGCCTGCAAGGCGCAGCGCGCCGCACAGTAGTTGAGCTACGGGCAAGCGCTGCAACACCGCAGGCCGGGCTTTCGGGCCGCAACGCGGCTCGCGCGGGATTATGAGATAGGTTCTACACTGATAAGAACCCTGACACTGCAATCCTGGACCGCGGAGGGCGCCTATGCGCGGTTGGTATCTGGAGGGCTACCTGACTGACGGCGAGACCGTTTACCGCGTGCCGTTGAACCGCTTTCCAGCGCTGGTCGGCAGACAACCCGCGCTCGCCGTCACCCTGCGCTCCGACAATGTGTCGCGCCAGCATGCGCAGTTTGTCCAGCAGGATGGACGCCTGATGCTGCAGGATCTGGGCAGCAAGAACGGTACTTTCGTCAACCACAACCAGATCGGCGAGTGTTGCGCTCTGAGTTGCGGTGATGTGCTGCGTTTTGCCGATGTCGAGTTCCGCCTCAGACAGGACGCGGCGCCTGCAGTGCGGGAACCGCACTCCGATATCACTCACACCAGTTTCTTCGCGCCGGGCCAGAACTTCGACCGCATGCCGATCGGCGCCCGGCAGTTCGAACAACTGTTGCAGGACAGATTGATCAAGCCCCTGTTTCAGCCCATCGTTTCCGCCCACGAGAACCGTGTGACCGGTCTGGAGCTGCTGGGTCGCGGCTGCCATCCCGGCTTGTCCGAGTTGCCCGAGCCGTTGTTTGCACTGGCCGAGGGACTGGGAGGCGCCGTGGAGCTGAGCGAGACGATACGCGAGGTCGGTGTCGCGGCCTGGGCGGATTCGAGCTTTTCTGGCGTCCCCCTGTTCATGAACACCCACCCCAGAGAGCTGAATGACTGTACCCGTCTGATCCACTCACTGCAGGCGTTGCGCGAACAACATTCCGGACTCCCCTTGGTACTGGAAATACACGAACAGGCGGTTACCGACCAGGTTACATTAAACTGCCTGAACAGTGCACTGCAGCACATGGACATCGGACTGGCTTACGACGACTTCGGGGCCGGCCAGGCACGCCTGCTGGAACTGCTCAATGTCCCCCCCTACGCGGTGAAATTCGACATCTCGCTGATTCGTGATCTGGACAAACTGCCCCGCAACCGCCAGGAGATGATCGGTCTGCTCGTCACTCTGGTAAAAAAGGGCCGGACACGCGCCCTTGCCGAGGGCGTTTCGCACAACGGTGAGCTGGCAATCTGCCGGCAGCTCAATTTCGACCTGATCCAGGGGTTCGCCTGCGGCAAACCGGCATCACTGCAGCAGCTGGCAATTGCATTTCCACTCTGAAACCGGCAGTCCAGCCACCTTGTCCCCCTTACAACAGCGAATGCGGTGCACGGGCGTGGCGGCTGAGCAGCGGCTGCCCGTCCTCTCCTGCCGGACGCTCGAAAGCAACGCGCACCCGCACGCCCCGCGCCGGGTCGACGGGATCCAGATCGAGGATAGTGGCGCGCGGCCGTTGCCCCGCGGCCAACGCGGCGCGCACCTGCGCCGCCGACGGTTCCGGCAGCGCACCCACGATCTCACCGTCCTGCTGCACGTAAATGCGCCGATAACCGGCCGGCATGGACGTATCGACCAGCAAGTCAAGTGGCTCGCCGACGCGAAAACGGGTGCCCCAGTCACCCCAGTAGCCAATGCGAGTCGCCATCCCGGTCACATAGGTGTCGAGGCGCTCGTAGCCCGAACCACGTACGAACCCGACCGCCAGAGCGCCGACCGCCAGCGCGAGGATAAACACCAGACGGTAGAATTTGATCAGTGATAGTTTGCCCATGGCTGCCTCCTGTTGTGTGCGGAGTACAGCCTAGCGTCGCTGGTGGCTCACAGAGTGAGCCAGTGACGGTTCAGCGCCGGTAACGTCGGGCCACGGCGGCTGCCTGAGCGGCCACGCGCTGGCGCAGACTGGTCGGCGCCAACACCTCGACTTCGCTGCCATGGCGCAGGATGTCCATGCTCAGCTCGCGGTCATCACTATAAGGAAATTCGAGCAGATAGCTGCCGTCGGGCTCAAAGTGCCCGACTTGCTGCGGGTGCCAGGTTTCGCTGGCTACCCAGCGCGCACGCGTTGGCGTGAATCGCACCCGCGCGGTGCGCGTTTCGCGCCCACCGAAGATGCCGTAACCCGCAGCCAGGATGGCGTCCAGCTGCCGGTCGGGTACGCGGCGGGCTTTGCGCGTCAGCGGCACCGCTTTGCGTATGGTTTCGACACTGAAGCTGCGCACGCCTCTACGCAGGTGGCACCAGGCATCCAGATACCAGTTGTCACGGTAATATACCAGCCGTTGCGGCGACAGTTCCCGCTCGCTCTCTGCGTCGCGGCCGCGGTTGTAGTGCACCACTCGCAGGCGCCTGCCCGCGAGCACTGCGCTGCTGATCACTTCGAAGTGCTCGGGCTGTACCGGGCGCGCATTCATATGCAGAATCCGGATGCGCCTGCGCAGCTCGTCACTGCCGTGCGCGTCGCCCTCCAGCAATGCTTCGATGCGCTGTTTCAGCGGTTCGATATGCGGCGTCAACAGACTTGGCTGCAGCGCGTCGATCAGCTGGTGCATGGTAAGCAGCGCGTGGATCTCCTGGCTGTTGAACCACAGCCCGGGCAGTTCGAAACCGGCGCCATTCGGCTCGCTGTCGAAGCGGTAACCGCGCCGTTCGCGGTCCCATATCACCGGCGCGCCAAGGCGATCGCGCAGATATTCCAGATCGCGCTTGAAGGTGGCAGGCGAAACCTCCAGGCGCTCCAGAAACGTCCGCCGCGGCACCACGCGCTGGCTTCGCAACAGTTGAACCATCCGCTGAAGGCGTTCCTGGCGCATTTCAACCCTCGGGTCAGACAGTCACAACCTGGCGCGACTACCGTAGCGCACCACGATCACCGCGGCCGTTCCAGCACGGCCAGAATAAAAACTTGCAGCAGATTGAAAGGCTGTGAGCTAACCGTGGCAGGCACGTCAGCGCTTGAACACCCATACGTCTTTGAGGCCGAGCTTTTCGCTGGCGGTGGCGCCGTAGGCGCGCGCTTCCTGCTGTGTGGCGAAGCCGCCAATCTGCAGACGCCAGACCTCCCTGCCCTTCACCGTGACCCTGTTCTCGGTCACGCGAACGCCTTTCGACTTGGCCGTAGCCACGAAACGATCGGCGGCGGCCTTGTCATACAGCGAAACCAGGTTAATCAGCCACGGGCCATTGCGGGCATCGGTCGGCGCGTCCAGAACCGACTCCACCGCGCGGACCGCGCCCGCCGTCGCCACGGTCTGGGGAACCGGCGGTGCAAGCGGCTCAGGGCCGGGAGCAGAGTCCTCATCCGGGTGCGGCGTTTTCTCCATAGCAGCCGCTTCAAAAGACGCTCCCGGCGAAACCGCGGCAAGCTTGCCGTCCAGCGCTGCGACCGACACAGTGAGCTTATCGAGGCGCGCATTCAGATCCACGAGCGCCCGATCCGGTTCGCTGACGGCGGCAAAGCGGTCGCGCACGTCGCTTAGCATAGCGGCCTGGTTCCGGCTGCCGGCTTCCAATGCATTGAGGCGATGCTTGAGACGCGCGCTGTCCGCGAAGTCGAGGATCAGGACAAGCGTTGCGCAAACCAGCGCAACCAGCCCAGTATAGAACAGCCTCCGATCGGTCAACGCAGCGGCGTCCGGTTTGTGAACCGGGCGTGCGGCTGCCATCCGGGCGGCGCCGTCGGCCGGCGTCCGATCCGCATGGCCAGCGCCGCCGAACACGGGTGGCGCCGCGCGGCCAGCGGACCCGCGATGACGCGGGCGGGGCCTGATCAGGCGCGTAACCGTGCCTGGAGTGTCTGCATTCCCGATGCTCGTGCGATCTGCCTCGAGCTCCGCCTCCTGCAGCTGCGGCCGGTCGAGACGCCAGGGCTCAAGCAACTCCAGTAAACGCGCTTCGGGCTGCTGGAACTCTATACCGATGCCATTCTGCTCGACGCGCCGTACCGTCGCCGGCAGGGTAACCACTTTGCGCTCATCCGCCTGGCGTAGCGATAGGCGCACAGTGACGGTGTCGCCGTCGTCGAAGCTGGAATCAGCACCATCATAATCGTACTGCAGCAGCATGCCTCGCTGACTGAAATCCCGAACCCGACATCCTCTGGGCAGGGTTCTGTCATTGAGCAGCGCTGCCTTGAGGCTGACCGATATCCTTTCGTCGCGACGGCGTTCCATAGGTTGATGACCACCCCGAGGCTGAACGGGTTGATTGACGTAGTGGCCAAAGATACACAAGCCCCTGCCCGGCAACAAGCCGGCCGGTCCTATCACCGTTCAGATTGGATCTTTGGGTAACAGTGCAGGGCAACCGCCGGGATGATGCGGCGACCCGCTGCCATGCCCGGCAGATTTCAGCGTGCCTCGGCGCCGCACTCCCTGATGACTTTGCTTCGCACCTTCCTCTGTGCACGCCGGTCAACCAGTTCGATACAGGCATCATGGGCACCGCCGAGATAGAAGCGCGCCGCGGTCACCGACAAGGCCTTCGGCAGCAGCGGCTTGCAGTGACCGATAGCGTCCAGCCGCCGTGCCAGACCCGGCATCGCGGTGCGCAGGTTTCTGCCCTTGCTCTGGACGCGCTTGAGCGTGGCCTGGAGCTGGTCCGCGGGCAGGCCACCGGCGAACAGTTGCGCCATTTGTGCGTGCGGCAGCGCTTCGCGCTTCACCGACTGCTTGGCGGTCTGAATGATGCCCGGCCAGAACGTCCGGGTGAGGTAGGCGTCGGTCAGCTCCTGACAGGTGATAGCGCGGGCGGTATCCCGATCATTCATCGCCTGCAGAGCATAGCGGTCTGCGTCGAGCTCGCTGTTACGGGCCAGGGGCACCGAGACTGCCCGGTACAGCGGAACGTACCAGCGGAAAAAACCGCACACTGGCTTGACTCTCCGCCGCACCCCGGGGCCGCAGTCGGCCAGATACTGGGCCCACATATCACGCAGAAAATAAAGCCAGCTGTTCACCTGGCTGTGCCGGCCGGCCAGCTGTCCGATGCGCCTGGCCAGCAGCACATGCACGTCCAGGGGCGACATGGCGAGCAACACCGGCAGCCCGATCACCAGAGTGTTGATCGTCGAAAACCCAAACCCGTTGCAAGGGGTCTTCACAATACGCACTTCGAAACGGTCACGCAGGACCACCCGGTCGATGCGCGGTTCGCCATACTCCTGGCTCAGTTCCGCCAGTAGCTCGAACAGGCGCGGGAAGTCCTGCTGTTTAAGTTCCAGCCCGGAAGGCAGCGCAAATCGCGTGTTGAAAATGATGTAGCTCATGACGACGCCGAGCGCCAGCAACAGTGCTTCGACGCTGACGACAAACCAGTCCTGGGCAGACATGAGCGGCTCGATGGCATGGAAAAGCGCGATCGGCATGCCTATGACCAGAGCGGGGAACAGCAGCAGAAACAGATATCCGCAAAGTCCCAGCGACAAGGTCAGCGCGAGGTAGCTGCGCGGATGGCGGTCTGCCAGGCGCAGCAAACCGCGCCGACCGAACGGATTGGAAAGCTTATCGAACACGACCAGCTTGTTTCGGAGCTCCAGGAACATCAGCACACTTGCCTCGCGACACCAGGGATACCTTTCTGTATCGGCGTCGCGCGCGAAAACCAAACGCCGGCAGAAGTGGGCTTGCAATGACTGATGGCCGATGGCTGCCCCGGTTCGCGGCGCGAGCAATCGCCGGGCAACAGCCAGGCCTGGGATCTGCGTCACATTCCCGACACTGTCGAGCGCAACCGCGTCCGGCCGGAATTACTCGGCAACCCCGTGCACCGACCAGACCCGCCGCAGGGCAGTGAGCGCCGCTTTGGGCTCAGCGTCTTGACTGTAGAGACCCCAGAAGGCCTCTTCGGGACGGAAACCGAATTCGGGCGCGGCGTTCCCGACCTTCCAGGGGTGATCGAAGGCCTCGAAATACGCCACCGCACGGCCCGACCTGGGCGGAAGTCGCCGTGCCAGGGCGACCCAGAACCCGGCCTGACGCGCCGGCGTAAACCCGCGCTCCGGCGGGCCGCTCGGCAGTCCGGTCTCTTTCACCAACATTGGCTTATCGCTCAGCGCGGTAAGCCGCTCAACGACCTGCACCACGAAATCGACCGCCTGGTGATCGTCAGCTTCGGCGAACCAGGGTTCGAATAGCGGATGGACACTCGGCAACAGGAAATCCTGCGCGGCGAGAAAATCGGGCGGGTCCTGGTTCAGGTAGAAGTAAAAGGGTTCCGAGGTCGTGATCGCCACCTCTGGCAAAGCAACACGCAAGCGTTGCATCGCTGCACGCAGGGTGGCCCAGTCATGGCGTTGCGCCAGCAGCGTCTCGTTACCGACCGCCACCCCCACCACCAGCTCAGGAAAAGCCCGTGCCAGACGCACCGCGTTCGCTGTTTCGCGTTCCGAGAGCGGGTCCCAGATCCCCAGAATCAGGGCCCGGTAGCCCAGTTTACTCGCGATCACGGGCACCTCCTCCACGCCGTCGACACAGGAATAGGTAATCAGGCCAGCGAAATCCCGGCGCAGGATTTCAAGGTCCGCGCGCACGGACTGGCTGGAAGCCGCGCGTACCTGTCCGGAAACAATGGTCAGATCGGTGGGCGTATAGGCCACGAAGCGCACTGACCCCAGGGCGGCGGCTACGCGCAGCGCCGGGCTGCCGATCTGCGACTGCGCGAGCTCATCGGCATGCACCAGCGCTGCCAGCAGTGCCATCAGGGGCAGGACCGGGACAAAGCGGTATAAGGGCTTAAGGGTCATGACTGAATTACTCCGACAATACTTTTATATTTATTATTCAGCCTGCTGCATCCACCGGGCACTGTGCGCTGCGATGCACACCCGTATCCTGTTTCCGACCGCAACGCCGGTTATCGCGTCCCGGGCAGTCCCGAACGCAGTTTTGCCGACCCTGCACTGGCTGTCAAAGCATCCGGGCCTGGTCTACCCTAACAACGGTGCCGAGTAGAGAATCAACCCCTTATGCGCCGCGCTGAGAGCGAAGTGGCAGGCCCAGGCTCAACAATCATTAAGCGCCTCGCGGGACACCTTCGCGTAGCCGTCTTGGTTGTGCTGTGCTGGCAGTCACACCAGCTCACCGCGGCGCCCGCAGCGCTTGCCAGAGAGCGGCCAGCTTACCGTCTCGATCAGCTCGCCGCGCAGCTCAGCGATGCGCCCCAGGCGCTGCGCGTCGACTTGGCCCGCATTGTGCTCTCCGAAATGGCCGCCGGCTACGCAGCAGAGGCAGCCCGTGCGCGCCGCGAGCTACAGCACGGCAGCAGCGACAGGGACCTGCGGCGCTGGGCTGCTGCGGTGGAGGGTCTGGCGCGCGATCTGGCAACGAGCGCGGAGACCGTGACGGACAGTACACCAATACGCGCGACGCTCAACCCGGATAACAGCGTAACGCTGCTGATGGATGGTCAACCGTTCGCGGTGAACGGTCCGCGCCTCGATGATCAGGCCGGCCTGGAGTGGCGCATTATGGAGCGCTTCTGCGACCTGCATCCCTGTGCAGCCCTCATCGAGCAGTTCGCGGAAACAATCCCACCGGAACCTGCCGCGGGGCCGGCACCGCACTGGAGCTTCGGCTCGGAATCCGGGCCGCTGTGCAGCAGTGACGACGGGCTGGAATTCCGGTTCCGCAACAGCGATGACCTGCGCCGCAAACGCGAAGCCTGCCGCCGTGTGGTGGGCGAATTGCAGACACTGGTTGCCGAGATCCAGCGTTACAAGTCCAATGGCCCGCTACCGGACTGGGACGCGCTGACGATTCATACGCTGCCCGCAGGTGACCTGCAGCGGGTTGAGCTGAGCAACGCGGGCGACTCTATCCAGGCTTACCTGCCAGCGCTGGCAGCGGCGCCGGACCTGCTGACGCTGCTGCGCCCCTGGCTGGTCGCCAAAGTCAACGGCCTGGCTCCACCGCGGGTGGTGATCGATGCCGAAACACTGTTACCTCCACTCGGTTTCCTGGGGCAATGACAGCCCCCAGTGCCGCACCGCCCTGAGCCGGCCCGGGTTTGACGGCGTCAGGCATGCCGCCGCCCTGCCCCCCCTCGGCAACATAGACCAACCGGACCACAGAACCGGCATCCGCAAGACCGGTGTGATACCAACATGGGCCCTATTTCTTATCGTGCTACCTGCAGTTCGGCAGATGCACCCGCTTTGCCGCCCCGTATAACCGGTGCAGGCGCCCGGCGACGTGCGGCGTGTTACGTCCAATATATTGATTTTGCTGTTTTAGATTCGACTCGCTCAGCCGACAGCAGGGAAACGACCGTCTTCGGATACGCCACTGGATAGCAACGCGGGATCGAGCAAACTGTGACCGGCACCCAACAACGCGGCATCACCATCGCCCTGACCACCGGCTTCTCGGTGGTTCTTCTGTTACTGGCTGTCGTTGTCTGGGTCGGACTCGCAAACATGGAAGCGATACAGTCCCAGCTGAGTCGCATTGTGGAGAACCACAACGTCAAGAAAGACCTGGTGGCGGTCATGCGCCATGCCGCCCGTGAAAGGACCATGAACATGTATCGCATGATCACGCTCAGCGATCCATTCGCGCGCGATGAGGAGTTTATGGTTTACAACCGCAACGGCGCCAGGTTCGCCGAGGCCCGTATGAGTCTCGAGCAGATGCCGCTGGACGCGAGGGAGCAGGAAATGCTCGCGCTGCAGGGCGCAGCAACGGGCCGAACCGTGCTGTTGCAGGAACAGGTGGTGGATCTGGCCCTGGGCGATGAGCTGAGCAAGGCCAGCGAGCTCCTGTATGCGGAAACCGTCCCCGGCCAGGACCAGGTATTCGTCTATCTCACCCAGCTGCAGGACT
This sequence comes from uncultured Gammaproteobacteria bacterium, assembly GCA_963695455.1. Taxonomy (GTDB): domain Bacteria; phylum Pseudomonadota; class Gammaproteobacteria; order DSM-19610; family DSM-19610; genus Thiogranum. The sequence goes on from CAVOGN010000009.1 coordinate 60,621, forward strand.
ACCAGACTGAAGCGACCCGAATCGCCGAACAAAATGCCGCCAAAAGGCTCCGCCAGGCACGGAATTTCATGATCGTTTCGGGGGCAGTAGCGCTGTTTCTGGGCATGATTATCGCTCTGTTCGTGGTGCGCTACACGACCCAGGCGGAGGCGCGCCTGTACCGCGAAAAGAAAAAGGCCGTGGTCACTCTGCATTCCATTGGCGAGGGCGTTGTCACTACCGACGCACGCGGCCGGATCAATTACCTGAACAGTGTCGCCAGTGAGCTCACCGGCTGGAGCACGCCAGACGCGCACGGGCGCGAATTACTGGAAATTTTCAAGGTGCGCGACGACCGGGGGGAAGCCCTGACAGTGAACCCCGTCGCTGTCGCCGTCGCGGAGGACCGTATCCTCAACTCAGCCAAGGATCTGACCCTGGAAAACCAGATCGGGGAAGAGTTTGCCGTGGAATATACCGTAGCACCGATACGCGACCACGGCGGTGCAGTGCTGGGCGCAGTGCTGGTGTTCCGCAATGTCACGGAAATCCGCGAGATGGCCAATCAGATGACCTACCAGGCCACCCACGACACGCTCACCGGCCTGATAAACCGCTTCGAATTCGAAAGCCGTCTCGAGCTGGCGTTGCAGAGCGCACGCGATGAGGGCAAGCGCCATACGTTGTTCTACATGGACCTCGACCAGTTCAAGGTGGTCAACGATACCTGCGGGCATACCGCCGGCGACGCCCTGCTGCAGCAGATCACCGCCCACCTGCAGACCAATACGCGCAGGAGCGATACGCTGGCCCGCCTGGGCGGTGACGAATTCGCGCTGCTGCTCGCCAACTGCGGCCTGGAGGGCGCATTGCATACGGCAGATGCGCTGTGCGATGCGATCAGCACGTTCCGCTTTGCCTGGGAAGATAAGTCGTTCTCGGTGAGCGCCAGTATCGGCGTGGTCGAGATCGGCCCGGAAAGCGGCACCATCACCGATCTGCTCAGTGCGGCGGACAATGCCTGTTATATCGCCAAGGACCTGGGACGCAACCGCGTGCACGTGTTCAAGCCGGATGACATCGCGCTCGCGAAACGCCAGGGCGAGATGCAATGGCTGCCACGCATCCGGGGCGCCCTTGAACAGGGACAGTTCCGGCTTTTCTACCAGCGCATTGTGCCTTTGTCAGCTGCACAGGAGGAACAGCACTGCGAGATACTGCTGCGCCTGGTCGACAGCGAACGGAAACTGGTGCCCCCTGGCGCCTTTATACCGGCAGCCGAACGCTATGGCCTGATGTTCGATATTGACCGCTGGGTGATCGATGCCGCCTTCGATTACTTGTCCGCAAACCCGGGCTATATCGCCGACCCCAGCCAGCTGTGGACTATCAACCTGTCCGGCCAGACCATTTGCGACGACCACTTTCTGGACTTTGTCATCGGACAGTTTCGCGATAAGGGCGTGCCGGCACGCAGCATCTGTTTCGAAATCACGGAAACCACGGCGATCCGCAATCTGAACCGCGCTGCCGAGTTGATGTCGACCTTGAAATCCATGGCCTGCCGGTTTGCGCTGGACGATTTCGGCAGCGGCCTGAGCTCGTTCAACTATCTCAAACACCTTAACGCTGATTTCCTCAAAATCGACGGCAGCTTCGTTACAGACATGCTGGATGACGCCATGGGCTGTGCGATGGTCGAGTCAATCAACCAGATCGGGCAACTGCTGGGCCTGCGCACCATCGCTGAGTGTGTGCAACACCAGGAGGTATTCGAGAAACTGCGGTCGCTGCGGGTGGATTTCGCCCAGGGTAGCTGTATTCACATGCCCGAACCGCTCGCGGCTTGGAGCAGCCACGCCCGCATACCCGCGTGACGCCCCGGCCCGAGGACAAGCTCGGGCGGCTGCACAGGCACCGGACGCCGAGCAACCAGGTCTATGCCGAGGCAACGAGGGACGCCTTGTGCTGCGCGTTGGCTCGGGCCGGGCGTTGCCAGAGGCGCTCGGCCGACCGTGACTCGGGCCGCCCCGCCAGGGGATCACATTCGAGGGGATACGGAGAAAAATGCGTTAACATCGCCCCCGGATAAGTAGCCTTTGTTGCGCAATGCCACGCAGAAAGAAACAGCAGCGATATTCGCGCCGGGCCTTGCGCTGGCTGGGGTTCACGGCTCTGTTTGTGCTGCTGGCGAGCTGGCTGCCCGTGCTGCTGCTGCGTTGGCTGGAGCCGCCCGTGACAGCCTTCATGCTGCAGCACCGCGCCGTAAGCGGCAGCAATTATCACTACCAGTGGAGAGACTGGCGCGAACTTGGCTCAGCAGCTCCGCTGGCGGTCATGGCAGCGGAAGACCAGAAGTTTCCCGATCACCACGGTTTCGACATCACGGCCATACAGGAGGCCCTTCTGGACCGAATGGACGGACAAAGCCTGCGGGGAGCCTCGACCATCAGCCAGCAGGTCGCCAAGAACCTGTTTCTTTGGCCGGGACGCAGCCTGGTTCGCAAAGGCATGGAGGCGTGGTTTACGACCCTCATCGAACTGAGCTGGCCGAAGCGGCGCATCCTGGAGGTATATCTGAACATTGCCGAATTTGGCCCCGGCGTCTACGGCGTCCCGGCCGCCAGCCGCATATATTTTGCCAAACCGGCACTGCGACTGACCGACGCCGAAGCGGCGCTGCTCGCCGCCGTGCTGCCGAATCCGAAGGAGCTGCGGGTACAACAGCCTACTGCCTACCTCCGCGAGCGGCAACGCTGGATAATGCGCCACAGCGAGCGGCTGCGGCGCTATGGCTGGCTGCAGCGGCTGAGCTGACCCGGTTGCGCGATATCTGCGCGCCGGTCCGCGGCTAAACATCAGGCAAAACTGCGCCTTGCTGCAGCGCCGCGCGGCGCCGGTGGATTAAAGAACGCCGGCCGTGTGGACGCAAAACACCATCGTGGCGGCCAGAAAAACGTGCGCCGTCGGCGGGCTGCGGAAGGGGGGAACACGGTTTACGACCCGGCAATGCGCCCCCACAGCGGCAAGGATTGCATTTGCGTGAAGACTCAGGCAAAGTTCGGATCAAACTTAACTATCGGTTCTTTGTATATGAAAAAACTAATATTTACGGCTGCACTATCGACGCTCTTATGGACAGGCACCGGGCGTGCGGAGGATCCGATAGAAATTGCCATGCTCGACTCGAAACACGACGGCGCGTCGTCAGTCTGGGAAGACCTCAATCCGCGCGATCTCAAGCTGCGCTCCGCCTCGGCACTGGTCCTGGACCAGTCTGGCAATGTGGTGTACGCGAAGCAGATGGACGAACCGCGCCCCATCGCGTCGATCACCAAACTGATGACCGCCATGGTCATACTGGATGCAAACCTGCCGCTCGACGAACGGATCACCATTACCAAGGAAGATCGCGACCTGATCCGACTGACTGGCTCGCGCCTCGGTTACGGCGCTACTCTGGCCCGCGAAGAGCTGCTGCGCCTGGCCTTGATGGCATCGGAAAACCGAGCCTCCAATGCCTTGGCGCGCAGCTATCCGGGCGGGCGCGAAGCCTTCGTTGAAGCCATGAACCGCAAGGCACGGGAACTGGGCATGAGCGACAGCCGCTTTGCCGATCCGGCTGGGCTGGATGCCGGCAATGTCGCCTCCGCGCGTGATATCGCCCAGATGGTCCGCAGCGCCTACGCATACCCCTTGATACGCGAAGCGACCACCACCGCCGCAATGACGGTGCGTCCCTACAAAGGTCGCGGACCACTCAGGTTTGGCAACACCAACCGGTTGTTGAGAAACAAAACCTGGGAGATCGAGTTGAGCAAGACCGGCTACATCAATGAGGCCGGGCGCTGCCTGGTGATGCAGGCCGAGATCGCTGACCGGCACATGGTGATCGTTCTGCTCAACTCGTTCGGCAAGCTGACCCCGTTCGGCGATTCCAACCGGATTCGCAAGTGGATAGAGCACGGCATCGAAGGCTGAGGCGACGCGCCCATGGCCGCGGCTATTTCACGCGGCTATTTCAGAAGCGGATGATCGCCGGGTAGCTGCTTCGAGAACCAGATCGCCAGCTTGTGACGCATCGATTGCTGCGACACCTGGTCTTCCGGCAGCGGCTGAATAACCTTGTCGTGCACCAGCAGACGGTAGATATACTCGATTCGCTCGTTCACTGAATCGGTCGGTTCGAATTCGACCACGCCCCGTTGCTGCCCGTATCTCATGCCGGCCTGCAATGCCTCTTTGACCAGTTCCGCTTCATGTTTGAGTTTCTTCATGACGACTCCTGTTGCGGGCCGATCCCGATTGTGGCGCACCACCACCGGCACACACAAGCGCTGACCCGCCTGGCCCCCATTTCTCCTCACAGTGATACCCGTGAGAAATGCGGGCTAACGCTCGACGCGGTAGCTCACCCACAGCCGATGCTGGTCGCCCGGCGCTATTTCCACCAGATTGTCAGCCGCATTGCCGCTCTCGACGCACAGCATTTGCCGGTAACCCGCGTCGCCCATATCACCCATTTTTTCGGCCTTCTCGATCCAGGGGTTCCACACCACGGTGGTATCGCTGCCGCGCTTGTCGATGAGGATGCGGCGTTGCAGCACCGGGTCGCTGATCACACAGGCACTGCGGCTGTTCACGTACACGCGATCGACTTCGCCGCTGATTACCACCGGGCCCGACTGGGTCTTGCGTCTGAAGCCATCCACCTTGTCCAGATATTCACCGTCCTCCAGGCCCAGCACCTGCACCCGCGCAACGTCGCCGACCTGGAAATAGGTGTGCAGTGCCTCGCCCAGCGTCACGGGCTCGCTGCCCGCGTTACGGGTCACCAGCTCGAGCTCCAGGGCCTCGCCTACCGTGATATGGCACTCGACGGGCGTGTCGTAGGGCCACCAGGCACGGGTCGCATCGGTTTCCACCAAGCCCAGCACCAGACGCGTCTTTACCGGGCTCAGGGGCTCGCTGGCCAGCACTTCCCAGGGTACGGTGCGCGCGTAGCCATGCGCCGGGAAACCGACTTCACTGGAGTGTGCTCCGAACCAGGGCCAGCACACCGGTACCCCGCCGCGGATCGACTTGCCGGGAATGAAGCTGGCCGATGCGGACAACCAGATAACCGGCTGTTCAGCATGCGGGTTCCAGCGCAGCAGCTGCGCCCCCTGGAGCGCGATCAGGGCAGACGCCGCTTCATTCTCGACTTCCGCGACCGGCAGTCCGCCCGGACCCGGCTTGAAAACCAGCGCGTTCTGGATGGCAAATCGCGCGTTCAAATCAGCCAGATCAATCATGCTCAGCTCCTCTGAAGGTAACAGGCCTCAATGCTCGGCAACCCCGGCCACAGCCAGCATCTGCGGGCAGTCAATCTTCCTCGTCTCGGGGCCGCCACTGCGCAGCCAGTTCGCCCTGCAACCGGTCGGGTGCAGGCTGATAATGGCTGAACTCGAGGCTGAAGGCGCCGTGCCCCCCGGTCAGAGACTTCAGCTTGCCGGCATAGTCGCCAAGTTCGGCCAGCGGCGCCAGTCCCTTGATGGCCAGCCGTCCTTTGGGCAGCGCCCGGGTGCCCAGCACCTGGCCGCGACGCGCAGTGAGATCTCCGGTAACCGGGCCCACATCGTCGTTCGGCACCACCAGGTCCAGACTGATCATCGGCTCCAGCAGCAGCGGCCGCGCCTTGCGCACCGCGAGCAGGAAAGCCTTCCTGCCGGCGGCGACAAAGGCCACCTCCTTGGAATCGACCGAGTGATGTTTGCCGTCGTATACGGTGACCTCGATGTCCTGTAGAGGATAGCCGGCCACCGCGCCGCCCTGCATGGCCCGGCGGACGCCCTTCTCCACCGCAGGAATGAACTGACCGGGGATGGTTCCGCCCTTGACTTCATCGACAAAACGGAAGCCAGCGCCCCGCTGCAGGGGTGTGACCCGCAGGAACACCTCGCCGAACTGGCCGGCACCGCCAGTCTGTTTCTTGTGCCGGAAGTGACCCTCGGCAGCCACCGCTATGGTTTCGCGGTAAGGGATGCGCGGCGGCCGGGTCTGCGCCTCGACCTTGAAGCGCTCCTTCATCTGTTCCAGAGCAACCCTCAGGTGCAGCTCACCCAATCCGCGCAGCACCAGCTCGTTCTGTTCGCTGTCATGTTCCAGGTGCAGGCAGGGGTCCTCTTCCACCAGCCGCGACAGTGCCCCGGACAGGCGCTGCTCGTCGCCCCGGCTCGGCGCATCCACCGCCAGTCCGAACACCGGCACCGGGAACGGCAGGGGCTGCAAGTGCAGGTAATCCTCCTCGTGCGAATCATGCAATACCGCATCGAAATGCAGCTCCTCGATCTTCGCCACCGCGCAGATATCACCGGGGATACCGGCGTCCACCTCCAACTGGGTGTTGCCCTGCAGCTTGAACAGATGAGTCACCCGGAACGGTTTGCGTCCGTCACCGATGAACAGCTGGCTTTCTTTGGTCACGGTGCCCTGGTGGATACGAAACACCCCCAGCTTGCCGACGTAGGGGTCGGCCATCACCTTGAAGACATGTGCCACTACGTGCCGGTCGGGATCGGGCGCGGCGTGGAACGGTTTGGCGGCCTCGCCCGCGCCGATCAGGAACGGGCGCGGATTCCCCTCCATGGGGTTGGGCATCAGACGCTCGAACACCTCCAGCAACTCCGGGACGCCGGCACCGCTGCGCGCCGAAACGAAGCACAACGGGACCAGATGGCCTTCGCGCAACGCCTGCTCGAACGGGGCGTGCAGCTGCGCCGGGGCGAGCTCCTGGCCCTGTTCGAGGTACAGTTCCATGAGCGCCTCGTCCACCTCGACCACCTGATCGATGATGCGTCCGTGGGCGTCGGCGACCGAGGAAAAATCGGCCTCGCCCTCCGGGTTGAAGAAACAGTCCACGACCCGGGCGCCGTTTGCAGCCGGCAGGTTCAGGGGCAGGCACTCGGCCCCGAACTCCTGGCGAATCTCTTCGACCAGCATTTCCAGTTCTGCACCCTTGGCGTCGATGCGGTTGATAATGATCATGCGGCACAACTTGCGCGCAGCAGCCCATTCGAGCATGCGCCGGGTCACTGGCTCGATGCCGGCCACAGCATCGATGACCACCACCACTGTCTCTACCGCCGGAAACGCGGCGATGGATTGACCGATGAAATCCGGCATACCGGGGGTATCGATGAGATTGAGGTGAATCTGGTCGTGGTCGAAGCTCACCACGCTCGAAGACAGCGAGTGGCAATAGGTTTTTTCCAATGCGCCGAAGTCGCATACGGTATTGCCTCTTTCCACGTCGCCGGGGCTACCGATGACACCCGCATGGTGCAACAGCGCCTCCACCAGCGTGGTCTTGCCACTGCCACTCTGGCCCACCAGGGCAATGTTACGAATCGCGTCGGCTGTATAACGGGGCATGATGTTTTCCTTTGGCTTTTTTTCGAAACCGGGGCTCACAGAGCAATATTCCGGAATATTAACCGATATCGCTCTCTGGCCGCATGCCTGCGCGGTTCCGGTTGCCGTGGGGCGCCGCTCAGACACGCGCTAGCGGCGCTGCACCGCCGGGGCAACCGCGGCGTCCCGCCCGCGAACCGAAATCGCGCCGAAAACCGGCGCTACGTGAGTGCTTCCGGGCAGCGGGGCAGCGCTCGACTGGCCCAACAGGTCGGACGGCATCCGCCGGCCATGGGTCACCTCGAATAGCCCACGTTCTGTGCGAGGATGACGCGCTGATCGGGGGCGAGTTGCACTGGCCGGGCGAGTGTGTCGCGATCGATGAACCACGCAGCACCACCCCAGCTGTGCCGCTGCACACCGGCTATGCAGGTCGCGAGCAACCCGGTATCGGTTGCAGAATACGGCTACCGCTGTTCGCATCGGCACCTTCGATACGATTCTGGTCCGCCACGCAGATCGGATTGCGCGGCGCACTGGAGACGAAGCCCTGATGTCCCGTCTGGACACGCAGATCACCGGTCACGACGGGGGCGACCACCTGGGCGTACGTAGCGTACCGCCAGGCACCCTCGGCGGTCATCACGTAGGTGTGAATCTCGCCCACTCACGCGCCGACGGCGCACTGCGTTTTCCGCTGAACGGCACGCGAGCGGGCTGGTGCTGCGTGGCCGGTACCGGTCAGAGATACAAGAACAAGTGATCGATCAGCCTCAATAATGTGGCGGCGGTCTCTCCTCAGCAGGGTCCGCAACCAGGGACGGCGCCAGTTCCAGCAGCTGACGTTTCAGAGTTTCATAGCCTTGTGCGAGGCGGTCGATCTCGGCCTGCTGGCGCGTGACCACGTCGTTGAGCTCCTGAATGGCCTGCTCCTGAAAGGCAACCCGCGTTTCCAGTTCGGCCAGACGATCTTGCATAAGCGCATCCTCGATGGAGTACACCAGTAACACCTGAATATGGTGCGCGGTGTATTATTTCACAGACCGGACGCCGTCCCTATCAGCGCCGGTGCCCACCGCTCGGAGACCCGCACAGCCTTGCGGCTCAACCGGCGTGGCTGTCATTCAAATTCCAGCGCAGTCTCTGCATTACGTCGTGGAAGTCGGCCTGCAGCGGTGCGTCGATACACAGCCGCTCACCGGTTTGCGGATGGTTCAGCTCCAGCCGGGTGGCGGCGAGCAACAGCCTGTGGCAATCGAGGCGATCGCGGAACAGCCGGTTATGCTTTCCGTCCCCGTGCGTGGTGTCTCCTACCACCGGATGGAAGATGTGCTTCATATGGCGGCGGATCTGGTGTTTACGTCCCGTCTGCGGCTTGACCTCCAGCAGCGAGTAGCGCGCGCTGGCATAGCACCCGACCGGATAGGTCAGCTCAACCGTGGCCAGCCGCCGGTAACCGGTCACAGCGCGTTGCGCTGGTTTGTCAGGATCGGCGAGCACGTCGGTCATCCGGTCCTGTTGCTCCTGCAATGCGTAGTCGATCAGGCCTGCCTTTTCGGTGTAGCCGCGCACCAGCGCAAGGTAGCTCTTCTCGACCGCGCCACTGGAGAACTGCCCGCTCACCTGCCGGGCCGTTTCGCCATCCAGGGCAAACAGCAGCACACCGGACGTGGGCCTGTCCAGACGGTGCACCGGATAGACGCGCCGTCCGATCTGATTACGCACGAGTTGCACGGCAAAACGCGTCTCGCGCCGGTCGATGGCAGTGCGATGCACCAGCAGGCCTGCCGGTTTGTTTATCGCCACCAGCCAGGCGTCCTGGAAAAGAATCTGCATCTGCTCACTCATTGCGCCTCCGCGGCCGGGCACCAGCGCCAGGCTCCCCGGCTGGCGGCAAACAAGCGATGCCTGCGTTCAGGTTGGTCACTCAGGTCAACAAATGGACGCCTGTACTGGTTGACCAGTTGTCCGGCCCCGATAGACTTAGCACATCGACACGCCCGGCGGCCATAGCCCTGGCCCGGATTCCAGGCCCTGGCTGATCTCCCGCACCCGATAACTGCTACACTGGCATTTTTCACGGGCTGATGCACCGTTTTCGACCTGAAGTTCGTGCAGCATAGCTTCCGAGCACATGAAACTGATTGCCGCCATTCGCGTTGTCCTGTTGCTCAGCATGGGATTCAGTCTGACCATGCTGCCACCCGCGGCCGTGTCGCTGTGGTACCAGGACGGCCAGTGGGGCGCTTTTCTGGAAGCCTTCCTGATCGGTTTTGTCACCAGCCTGGCACTGTGGTTGCCGCTGCGGCAGCGGATACGGGCGCTGCGACGCAGGGACGGCTTTATTGTCGTCTCGATGTTCTGGATCGTCCTCAGCCTGCTGGGTTCGTTACCCTTTCTGTTTGGCGAACACCTGTCTTTTATCGACGCTCTGTTTGAATCGGTATCGGGATTCACCACCACCGGCGCCACGGTAGTCACTGACATTGAAAGCCTGCCTAGATCGATCCTCTATTACCGGCATCAACTGCAGTGGCTCGGAGGCATGGGCCTGGTAGTACTTGCAGTAGCCGTATTGCCGCTGCTCGGCATCGGAGGCATGCACATATACCGCGCCGAAACGCCCGGCCCCATGAAAGACGAAAAAATTATGCCGCGTCTCATCCACGGCGCGCGGGCCCTGTGGATGATCTATATCGGATTGACGATTGCCTGCGCACTGGCTTACTGGCTGGCTGGTATGACCCTGTTTGACGCGGTGGCTCACAGTTTTTCCACCGTATCGACGGGCGGCTTTTCCACCCATGATGCCAGCCTCGGCTACTTCGCCAGTGATACCATCGAACTCGTTGCCGCGGTTTTCATGCTGCTCGGTGCAATTAATTTCAGCGTCCACTTCATGGTGCTCAGAAAGAAATCGTTGTCCCCCTACTTTCAGGATGTGGAAGTCAGGACGTTTCTGTCTTTTGTGATTGCCACAACGCTGCTGATTGCGCTGGTGCTGAGCTGGACCGGCTACTACCCCTCACTGTCCAACGCCCTGATCAACGCCGATTTTGAGGTGATTTCGGTCATCACCAGTACCGGTTTTGGCGCCGCCGATTTTACTCAGTGGCCCACCTTTATTCCGGTTTTACTCATTTTCATCAGCTTTATCGGTGGCTGCGGCGGATCGACCGCCGGCGGCATGAAGGTCATGCGGGTGCTGCTGCTGATGAAGGAGGCGGTACGGGAAGTGAATCACCTGATACATCCGCGTTCAGTAAAGCTGGTCAAGATAGGCGACCGCATCCTGCACGAACGCACTGCGCAGGCGATCTGGGGGTTTTTCGGGATGTACGTGATGGTGTTTGTTGTCCTGATGCTTTCCATGATGGCGACAGGACTGGATCAGATCACGGCATTCTCAGCGGTAGCCACGTCGATAAACAACCTGGGCCCCGGACTGGGCGATGTTGCCTACACTTTTGCAACGGTAGGAGCGGATGCGAAACTGATTTCGGTACTGGCCATGTTGCTGGGACGTCTGGAGATTTTTTCACTCCTGGTACTGCTGTCACCCGCCTTCTGGCGCGAGTGATCGCCAACCGTACTCCGCCCGAGCTGGTGATCAGTTCACGCGGTCCTGGCGAGGAAGGCGCTCCGAGCCATATACAAACCGGATGAGCTGCTTCAGCTCATGCATAACGCTGACTTCCTCGGCGAGCGGCTGGGAGGCGACCAACGCCGCAGCGATCCGTTCCCGCTCCTCCTCCAGAAGTTGTCCATCGATATATGCATGCAGTTCGAGCTCTGAAACCGTCATGGTCACGCTCCTCGCGGTCATCTCCGTACTGACTGCAGCCATAGCCAAGGCTGAGGCCGGGACCCTGTTGCGGCCCCGGAAAATTGCAAGCATCATCCGGGCCAGTTCTGTCCACCCAGGATAGCAAGTGTTTTAACAATCACTTATATACTATCAGAACCCGGCCGCCCGACGCTGCCTGCACAACATAGTGGCACCCACAAGCGGCGCCGAGGCCAGAACGCTCCGAAACGGGGAGACGATACCAACGGCCGGAGTTCGCTCAGCGATCCGAATGACCCAGATCCTTTTCCGGCGCTACCCGGTCGCGCACCAGCTGCTTCAGTTCTTTCGAGTCCGGGAAACGCCCCTGCTCCTTCTTCGACCAGACTCGTTCGCCATCCACGCGCACCTCGAAGATGCCGCCGGTACCGGGTACCAGCGCCAGCTCACCCAGCTCGGCATCGAAGGTCATGAGCAGCTCTTGCGCCAGCCAACTGGCGCGCAGAATAAAACGGCATTGTGAACAATAGACGATTTCAACCCGCGTTTTCTTCCCCATACTCCCACTCCATCGTTAGATTGCGCCGATCATCGCCCCGGGTATTCGAAGAAGTCCCGCCGTTTAGCCTCACCGCTGGGACCGTACCTGTCAACCGGACGCGAACTCCGATCCCATCGCAGCAGTCGCAGCAGACGCCCAAACCGGGTGTTCCACTTATCGACCCGCATCCGGGCCGGACATCAGGTTTTCCCTGATTTTTTTTCTGTTCTCATTCACCTAGACTGATTTGGCTTGTTTCCTGAATGGGGCAGGCACTCCTCCAAATAAAGCCACGTGCTTTTCCCGCCCTTGCGGCGGGTTTTCATTATAAGACCACGATCGGACACGAGAATACCGCAACCGCATGCCGAATGGCCCGACCGCACCCCGGCCTAGGGAAGCATGCTGGCGACAGCGGTTAACGAACGACAAGGGGGAAAACATTATGACACAGGCACGGTTATCGAGCCGCTGGCTGGTGGTTGTTTTTTGTGTTGCCTGGCTGCCATCCAGCCTGATGTGCGCCGAGCCTTGCGTGCAGTTCCCCCCGACCCAGCACGCCACCGACCAGTTCAACCCCGAATGCGACACTGCGGTTCGCGCCGCACACACCATCGTGTCGCCGTTTCTGGTTTTCGTGGTAGTGGTGGCAGTTACTTTTCCGCTGCTTTGGCTGCTCGTCGCGCTCAGCAACAGGAAACACTTGCGCACCGGCCGGGACCGCTCGGACCCGGCCCGCCGGGTGACGCACGGACGCAACCCGGCACCGGTTGATGAAAGCGGCGCAACACCGCCGGGCGGTGAGTGTGGAGCTGGTACCGACGCCAGGATCAGGTAGCTGCGCAATCCAAACCGGCAAATTCGCGCAGGCGTCTGTCGAACCCGCCGGGAGGAGCGGGACTCAAGCCCGGCTGCGGCTCAGCGCGGCCCTGCACCGTTTGCGTCGTCGCTGACCAGACCGTGCGCCGCCAGTACCTCGGAGCAGATAACGTGCAGGTGCATCCGATCGTCGTGATCGACCGCTGCGTCGAAGGGCCCGGCCAGCGCTGCCCAAGCCACCGCGACCTTCGGCACCGCGACCACCAGGCGGAAACGATTGAAACCCTGTGCATCCCGCAGCTGCCGGCCAGAGGTGCATAGACCCTCGAGCTGATCCAGTACTTCCTGCCAAGTCGAAGAACTGACTACAAGTAGCAGCAGCCGGTTTCCGACCGCAATCAGGTGGTCCCCCGGCAAGCCGGCAAACCCGAATGATGCGGGGAGGAATTCGATGCGCTCGAATACGTGGTCCGGGCAGGCGCAACCCAGTTCCGAACGAACCAGGCGTTTCACATCGGGAATGACAGCCCGCTGCACGGTAGCTCTCCGTTCAGCGCGCAGCCGCTGACGCACGGCGCGCGGGCCGGACCTTTGCCCCACATCCCGCGCTGCAGGCGTCCAGTCGAGCTTTTCCGAAACTGATTGGTGGCGATTGTCTACCCATTCTGATTGGAACCTATCGCATAATCCCCCGCCGCCGCGACCGTGGCGACTCTGGCCCATAGCGCGACGCGGCAAGCGCGGTGTAGCCCATGCTACATGAGCGAACCGCAACAAAGCCATGGGGCAAGATCGCCCGGTCCCCATTGGATTGCGTCCGAAGAAAGGGCGATTGCTCGCCGCAGTCCCACAGATTCGGGCCGGAAGTTCGTAAGCCCGAACCTTTCGGCCAAAAACCGAGTTAGCGCCGATTGCTCAACTTCTGGGCTCCACGGTCGATCCATGATGTAAACGTCACAGCACTGGTGATTCGTGTCATGGAAAGACATCCTCAAAGTTCTGCAAACTTCCTGGTATTTTTCCGACTTATGGCGCTCTCCCTGTTTCTTGGCGCCTGCGGTGGTGGCGGTGGCGGTGGCGGCGAACCGGGGGTGGTTCAGGTCACTGGAATGTCGATCCAGGATACGCAACGAACTACTACCAGCGACACCAACGCGTCTGCACAGGTGGCAAACGATCAGGTCACCACACTGAACGAGCTGGATTCGCCTCTAACCACTGCGTCCGCTACCGGAGCTCCGGCACCGGAGGTAGGCTTTGCCAGTCTCCGCTGGCGGGCGCCTTCACAGCGCGTCGACGGAGAGAGCCTGTCCATGTCAGAAATCGGCGGCTACCGCATCTACTATGGAACACAGTCTGGCGCTTATGACTCCATGCTGTCGGTCGACGACCCCTATACCTCGATGATTCAGATCGATGACCTGCCCCTGGGAACTTACTATTTCGTCATGACGACGGTGGACACGAGCGGAATCGAAAGCGCCTATTCGCGCGAAGCGGTCAAAATTGTTCAATCCTGAACCCGGCGACCTGGTCTGCTGGTGCGTTGCGGGCTTTCCCCGCTTGCCTGACTAATGCGATCTTGCGACAGCGCTGGGGCGCAAACCTCTGCCTGCCGCTGCCCGCGGCGGTTCACAGATCTCGCCGTGCGCGAATACTGCTCAAACGTGGCTCAATCGGAACGAATCAGCTGATCACTGTGGTTTCGGTTGCGATACTGATTGCGCAAGCGGTTCGGGCAACACAACGACTTTGCCTTGGCATGGGAAGCCATGCACCTATCAGTAGTCGAGCGGTTGCGGAGCATTCAGACAAACACTTTTTTGTTCCACATCAGCGTCAGCGCTGCGTCCGAGGCGCGGCAGCTCAGACATCGGATGCCGCCCCGCCCTCCGCGGCCACAGGAAACACGACACGGAATTCGGCGCCGGGTTCGCGGTTCACCATATCGACCTGCCCGCCCATGGCCTCGGCGAGCTGCCGCACCAGCGCCAGGCCGATGCCGGTACCGACGGTTTCCCGCGTCAATTCGCTCTCGGAACGGTAGAACAGGCGGAAGATTTTCTTCATCTGGTCGCGCGGTACACCCGGACCATAATCACGCACACTGAAAACCACCCTGCCGTCGCCCTGCTGGCGACAGGCGACCTCGATAACCCTGGAGTCCGCAGAAGCGGAGAATTTCACTGCGTTGTCCACCAGGTTGATCAGAATCTGGGTGACAGCATCGACATCCACCGCAATCACCGTCTGACCGGCGGCCGCGCCGCAATCCAGGCGCAGAGTGAAGCCGGCCCGTTCGACCTGGCTCAAAACCGGGGAGCGAACCGCATCGATGAGCTCGCTGACAGCAACGGGTTTGAGGTCCACCTTGACTTCATTGCGGTTCATGCGCGCCAGCTGCAGTACGTTGCCGATCAGGCGCGACAAGCGTTCGCTTTCATCGTGGATGAACGCGTAGTAGCTTTGCTTCCTGTCCTCCGCGGCCCAGCCCTCGCGCAGCATTTCGCTGTACATGCGGATCGAAGTGAGCGGCGTCTTCAGCTCGTGGCTGACCGCGGACACGAAGTCCTGCTGCTGGCGGGCCAGCGCGATCTGCCCCGCGCCAAGTCGGTACAGGAGATAAAACCCGCCACACAGCACCAGCACCAGCACCACAGTCACCCAGCCCAACACCCGCGCGCCCGGTCCCGCCGGCAACCGGGTGACACTGAAAATCAACTGCATATCGCCGAGCGGCGCCGACAACCGCGTCTGGTAGAGCAACGCGCCGCGCAACTGCGCAGCGCTGGCGGAATAATCACGCGCGGCCTGACCCCGAAAAGCGGCAAATACTTCGCCACGGTAAGCGACGATCAGGTCGCTCATGCCCGCCAGCGCGGTGTCTCGAAATGCTGCGCGGATCACGCCGTCCAGAAACGCCTGTTGTTCCAGCAGCAGTCCCTGGATATAGCGTTCACCGTCACGCCACACTTTGCGGAACAGCACGAAGTGACCGCTGTCGAGCAGACTGAATTCAAACGGGTCGATTTCACTCTCGAAAATACGGATCTCGAGTCCAGACCGCGTCGGCGCATGTTGTGCCTGCGCCGACGCGGACGACTGCAACAGCGCTTCGGGTACGGCACTGCGCTCGGTGCGGACACGCTTTTCTGCCAGCGTGGCTTTACGTCTGGCGAGCTGACCCTGCGCCGCCCCAGAGGGTCCGACCTGAAAGCGGTAGTCGAGCTGCAGGTCCTCCACACGCCCGAGGTTGCCGGCGAGCTCCGGTTCGTCGTCCGCCTGACGCGCCGGGGCCGGAACGTTAAGACGGTCGAAGGCCGCCTGGGGCGCGACCGAGTCGGCCTGATCTGTGTCGGAAGCTTCATCCGATGCCGAAGGCTTGGAAGGCAGCGCAAGGGCATCGCTGTGCGCCGGGGTAACAGCCTCCGCCCGTGCCGGGGAACGGCTCTGGTCATCGCGGGTGCCGGTCGGCGCGCCGCCCTGTACCAGGCGATTGTCGCTGAGAATCCGCCTGAGACGCGCCGCGAGCGCCCCACGCTGTTTCAGTTCAGCGGCACCGATCCCAGTACTCGTCGGGTCCCACGCCGCTCTGCGGCAACAGGGGCGTAGTGAAACCGCCGCGGCTGTCGACCTGGAAATAGCCGATAAGGCCGGGCAGCCCGATCGGCACCGGATAGGCCGACAACGGCGAACGCTGCACGAAACTCGCGGCGGGATCACCGGCTACAACCAGAAACGAATAGTCGCTGAAAGAGCGCGCTTCCTCGGCGTCGATCAGTTGCGCATATTGTGCATCGATGCGCGCGGCCAGCTCTTCGGCCAGCACCTGGTGCTGGTGGAACGCCTCCCACTTGAGCTGGCTGTACGCCTGGTGGATGAGGATAGCCGTGGGCACGGCCAGGGCAACGAAAAACAGCGCCAGCCACCGGCGCAGCCCCTTGTGATCCAGTCCTGTCAGGGTGGTGTGCATGCCGTCGTGCGGCGTCACGCGTGAGTCAACAGCCGGTAGCCGGCTCCGCGCACGGTGGTCAGGTAGCGCGGCACAGCCGGATCCGGCTCGATCTTGCGGCGCAATTTGGCGATGTGGATATCGACAGTGCGCGTTTCCAGATCGGCATCACGGGCGTATCCCCACACCTTGTGCAGCAGTTCATCGCGTGACACCGGCCGTTCGGCGTTCGCGTGCAGGTATTGCAGGATCTCCATTTCACGCCGCGTGAACGCCAGCAGCTGCTCGCCACGCCGCCCGCACAGATTGGCGACATCCAGTTCCAGCTCATCACCCAGCCGGATGTGCTTGTCCCGCACCAGCGTGCCACGCGCGCGCCGCAATACCGCCCGCACGCGCAACACCAGTTGCGCCACCGAAAAGGGTTTGGCGACGTAATCGTCGGCCCCCAGGGACAGCCCCTGGATGATGTCTTCGTCGCTGGTGCGGGCGGTGAGCATGATAATCGGCTGGTCACGGTCTGCGGCGCGCACCTGGTTACAGATCTGGAATCCGTCCACGCCGGGCAGCATGACATCCAGCAGAATCAGGTCGAAACCCCCGTGCAGGGCTTTTTCCAGGCCACGGCTGCCATCCTCCGCGCAGTCCACCTCGTAACCGTGGAACACCAGCACGTCGACCAGACCGGTGCGGATGGCCGCTTCATCTTCCACCACCAGTATGCGCGGCTTGCGATTCATCACGTCTTCGAGCTTATCAGTTCGACCTGTTACGGGCATGTAAATGTTTGGTAAATCGGCGCGCCGAGATTTTACCAAACTGTGTCTGTTTGGCCGCAGGCGGCCCGCCTAGACTGGATTCACCCAGAAATGACAGGAGGCAAACACCATGGCACTGATCACCCGCGTCGCGCGCCTGTTCCGGGCCGACCTGCACGCCGTCCTCGACCGCATTGAAGAACCCGACATCCTGTTGCGCCAGGCGGTGCGCGACATGGAGGAGGAGCTGGCCGGCGACCAGCAGCGCCTCAAGCTGCTCAACCACGAACAGGAGCAGATCGAAGCCCGCGTACGGGAGCTCGACCCGACCCTACAGGAGATCGAGGAACAACTGCAGGTGTGCTTCGACGCCGGCAAGGACGACCTGGCGCGCGCGCTCATCAGACGCAGACTGGAAACGCAGGGCTACAGCAAGCACCTGCAGAGACGGCGCGCCATGCTGCAGGAGACACTCGCCGCGACTGGCGGCGCGGGTCGACGAGCAGCGTGCGCAACTGGAAGCCATGCGCCAGAAGGCCGAACTGCTCGCCGACGACACGCCGTCCGAGCGGCCCGGGGACATCTGCAACAGCCCCGAGTTCAGGGTGCGCGACGAAGACGTTGAAGTTGCCTTTGTCCAGGAAAAGCAACGCAGGAGCCGCTCATGAGAACGCCAGGCTTTCTGGAAGGGGTGGCCGTGGCGCTGACTGCCAGCGTGACCACCAGCATCGCGTTTGGTGCACTTGCTCCGCTATTCGGAGGAGACACCGTGCTGCGCGCCCTGATCGCCCTCCTCGGCCTGGCCTACAGCCTGTATCTGCTGCGCCGCAGCCGTGCGCGCGCCGGTCGGGTCAGCGTGATCGCAGCCTGGTGCCTGGCGGCGCTGGTGCTGGCCGCCTGGCATCCCCCGTTGCTGCTGTACCTGGTGCTGCACGTCGGCCTGTTGTGGCTGGTGCGCGCCCTGTATCACTACGCCAGCGTGCTGTCCGCGCTTGCCGACCTGGGCCTGAACGGAATGGCGCTGGCCGCCGCAGTGTGGGCCTCAACCCACACTGCCAGTCTGTTGGTCAGCACCTGGTGTTTCTTTCTGCTGCAGGCGTTGTTCGTGGCCATTCCGCGCGACCTGCGCAACAGACGGACGGCGCAGGACGCCCCGACAGACCCCGCTGACCGTTTCCAACAGGCGCACCGTGCCGCGCAGGCGGCGTTGCGCAAACTGTCATCCGTTCGTTGACTCCCCGGAGGTATCACCATGAACTCGAAACTCGTTGCACTGGCCCTGCTGGGCTTCACCGCCGCCGGCGTGGTCCTCTACCCGGCGCACCAGGACGCGGGCGCCGTCAGCCCGGCGCTGCCTGACGTCGTCGCCGGCAGTCTGCACCCCGGCGTCATGCTGAGTCGTGACAGACCAACGGTGGAGGTGGTTTTTGTCCTGGACACTACCGGCAGCATGGGCGGCCTGATCCAGACCGCCAAGGAAAAGATCTGGTCCATCGCCACCACCATGGCGCAGGCGCAACCGGCACCGGAGATCCGCATCGGCCTGGTCGCCTATCGCGACCGTGGCGACAGTTACATCACCCGGGTGGTGGACCTGTCCACGGATCTGGATTCGCTCTACGCCACGCTGATGGAATTCCAGGCCGACGGTGGAGGCGACGGCCCGGAGAGCGTCAACCGGGCACTCTACGACGCCGTACACAACATCTCCTGGAGTCAGGATGGCGCAGCCTACAAGGTGATGTTCCTGGTCGGCGATGCGCCGCCGCATATGGACTACCAGGACGACGTCAAGTACCCGGTCACGCTCGCCGCTGCCCGGCAGCGCGGCATCCGGGTCAACGCCATCCAGTGCGGTAGCGGCAGTGATACCGCCCAGACGTGGCAGCAGGTCGCGCAGCTCGGTCAGGGTGAATACCTGCAGGTGGAACAGAGCGGCGGTGCGGTCGCCATTGCCACGCCGTTCGATGAGAAACTCGCGACCTTATCGGCGCAACTGGATGACACCCGCATCTACTACGGGAGCGAAGCAGAGAAACAGCGGCAGCAGCGCAAACGGGAAGCGACGGAAAAGCTGCACGCCTCATCGTCGGTGG
The DNA here is from genome assembly GCA_963695455.1 of uncultured Gammaproteobacteria bacterium. GTDB lineage: Bacteria > Pseudomonadota > Gammaproteobacteria > DSM-19610 > DSM-19610 > Thiogranum. The sequence goes on from CAVOGN010000009.1 coordinate 79,945, forward strand.
CCTCGCGCGCCCGCCGCGCCACCTTCAATGCCTCCGCGTCCGGGGCGCTTAACCTGCTCGGCGACGGCGAACTGGTGGAGGACGTCGCCAGCGGCCGCGTCGACCTGTCCAGCATCGAGCGCGAAGCCCTGCCGGCGTCGCTACAGGCGATGGCGCCGCAGGAGCGGCGGGCGCTGATCGAGCAAACCGCCCGCCAGCGCGACGCGCTGAAGGACGAAATCCGCCAACTGGCGGAGCAGCGCGCAGCCTATCTCGAACAGAAAGTCGAGGCATCCGGAGGCGCGCCCGAGTCGCTGGACGAGAAAATCTACAGCGCCGTACGTGCCCAGGCCGCCGAAAAGGGCCTGCGCTATGACGCCGAGGTGCCCAGCTACTGACGCCGTGCCGCGATAGCGCCCCGGCAACGAGGTTCGCCTCCTGCTGATGCTTTCCGCCGGCCTGGATCAGGCCGGCGGGAACACGCCTTCACCACCCACTGTGCTTGCGCAAACGCTGGGGGCTCAGACCGGCATCATGAGCACTGCCCCCTTCAGGGCTTGATATAGGCATAACCCTGAGACTGCAGAATGCCCAGCTGCGCCACACCCGAGGGCACAATGTCGACCTCGTCGACGTCATACAGATCCTGCTTTGCGTCGATATTGCGTCCCTTGAGCGTATTGGCGCACACCTGAAACTGGATGCCCTGCTGTTTGAGGCCGGCGATCGTGGCCTGCATCTCGTCGGTTGCGTTGGCCGCCTTCATCTTGGTGTGACCCATGGCATCCGGGTACAGCAGCAGGGCCAGGCCATCGCCATGCAGGACCACCTTGAGGTCGAGATTCTCCGCGCCGACAGCGTTGATATGGTTCTGCACATTACGCAGTGCGCCCGCTTCCTGCTTGGGATCGTCGTAGTTGATGTGGTAGACCACCTTCTGCTTGGCGCCTTCGGCCAGCGCAGGTGCTGCGGCGAGGCCGGTGATGGTGAACAAGCCCGCCAGTATCGTGTTGATCATACGTTTCATAGGATTTTCCTTTTAGGTTTCCTGTACAGATTGAAATCACTGAAGCGCAGCGCCGCACACCCGCACACTCTCGCATGCTCGGCCCCGCCGGCCGACAACCGTATCTACCCGGGCTTAGAGACACCGACAGGTCAATTAAATCCCATTTCCCTTGTAACCCGGCTGTTATTGCCCGGCCTGGCCAGGTGCGGATTATCCTGGCGCCGACACTAAGCAGATTACGCCGGCCGGGATTCTATTCCCCGCTGAATGGGTCAATATCCGTGGCTGGGTGCACTAGACTATGCATATGCGCCATTTTATTAATTTGCGAAGCTTCGCAGTGATGCTCACCGCTGCGTTGCTGGGTGCGTGCGCGTCCAATATCCCCCCCGAGATCCGGGAGGCGCCCGCCGACAGCGCGACACTGGAAGAGGTGCTTGCGGATACCGCCGGCTATGTGTCCCGCCGGGTGCGCTGGGGCGGCGTGATACTGGAAACCGATAACCGCGCCAACACCACCTGGGTCACGCTGCTGGCACTGCCGCTGAGCACGAATGGAAGACCGAGTATCAGCGACAACAGCCCGGGGCGTTTCATGGCCGCGGTGCCGGCTTTCCTGGATCCTACGGTGTACGGCAAGGACCGACGGCTGACGGTAACCGGCACAGTGTCCGGAAGCGAAACCCATAAGGTGGGTGAATTCCCGTACAGCTACCCGGTCGTCGATGTGGAGCACTACTATCTCTGGCCGGTCGAACCCAAATTCCCGCCCCTCTATCGGGATCCCTGGTGGTACGACCCGTGGTGGTACGATCCCTGGTGGTACGATCCCTGGTACCCGTACCCCTATCGTTACTGAGTGCCGGCAACCATGGCCAGCCTGTGGCGTATACCCTGGCTCGCGCTGCTGCTGTCTCTGCTCGCAGCCTGCGCGAGCGGTCCGACATTCGACAGCGCCGGTGTGGATCGCGCCCTCACCCCGCGGCGCGTAGCGGCAAACTTGCAGGACGCCAGCGGCAAACGGGTCCTGTGGGGCGGCGTTATCCTGGCCATCACCAATCAGAGAGAGCGCACCGAAATCGAGGTCCTGGCCTACCCCCTCGATGCTGACAACCGTCCCCGGCGCGAGGACGATCCGCTGGGGCGATTTATCATCAAGCAGGCCGGGTACCTGGAACCTGCCAGCTATTCGGAGGGCCGCCTGGTCACCGTTGCAGGTACGGTGTCGGGTGCCCTGCCCGGCAAGATCGGGGAGTCGGACTACGCCTACCCTGTCGTTGTCGCCCAGCAGCTGCACCTGTGGCCGCGGGACAGCCGCTACGATGGTACCAGTGTGCACTTCGGTATCGGCGTGGGTATCGGCTTCTGAGTCACCATAGCGGAACACCAACACCGCCCGAGGGTGCCGATATTCCCGCCAGTCAGATTGGCATGTCCTTTCCCCTTTTGTGACCTGCTGCCGGATCTGACGGGCAAGTGAGAATTAGACTCAGTAGGAAATGACGGCGTTTAACTATCCGGCCGAATGCTGTTATTCTGGTTCCTTGTTAGGGAAATGAATCGGACCATTAGGTATACTTAGCGCAAAGATCGGTGCAACGGGCATGAGAGGTGCCGCCATGGGACTGATTAGGCTGGGAGACGATCAAAAGGTGAACGTGCCTGAAATCGACGCCCAGCACGAAACACTGATCGACTTGATCAACCAGCTGCACGCCGCGATGAAGCAACGCAGCGAGCGGGAGGTGCTTGACCAGCTCATGGCAGCGCTGATCGACCACACCCGAACCCATTTCGACTGCGAAGAACGGCTGATGCTGGAACACCGCTATCCCGGCTACAACGCACATAAGCAAGAACACGAGCGGCTGATTCAGCACATCCTGGCACTTGCGGAGCAATACCGGCGCGGTGACCTGCTGCTGTCATTCGCAGTTATGGTCGACCTCAAGGGCTGGGCCCTGGTGCACATCGAGAGATTCGATTTGGCCCTCGGCGTTTTCCTGAACCGCCCTGAACCGCTGACGGGGATCGGCCATTCTGCCCCGAAAAGCGGTGCCCGCTGAACCAGCGCCTGGATTCGGCCGCTGATCCGGCGACCGGACACATGGCTAGTCGAAGTGGCTACTCGAACCAGCGTGTAAACGATTCAACCTCCTGGCGCCCTGTCCGGTACTGGTTGACAGGCGCATCGGAGTCCTCGTAACCCAGCGCCATACCGCAGATCAGAATGCTGTTGTCGGGATAACCCAGCGCCTGTTTGACGATTGCGGGATATTCGGCCAGCGCCGCCTGCGGGCAGGTCGCCAGACCCTGTTCCACAGCCGCCAGCATCAGCGACTGCAAAAACATCCCATAGTCCAGAAATGACCCGGTCTGCAATCCGGCCTCCATGAAAAAGAACAGCGCCACCGGCGCGTCGAAGGCCCGGTAGTTGGCGGCCCACTGCTCGCGCTGACGCTCCTTGTCCTGGCGCTGGATGCGCAGGGCGTTGTACAGCTGCAGGCCGCATTCCCTGCGCCGCGACCGGTAAGGCTCGCTCCATTCGGTGGGGTAATACAGGTAATCCATGCCGGCCGCCGCACCGTGGCGAAACGCCTGCTCAATGCGCTGCTGGAGTTGCCGTTTGCGCTCACCGCTGACCACCGCGACCTGCCACGGCTGGGTGTTGGCCCCCGAGGGCGCCTGCCGGGCGGCAGCCAGAATCTGTTCAATGACTTTCCTGTCGACGCTGGATTGCAGAAAAGCGCGCGTCGACTTCCGTCGTTTGAGCGCCTCAACAACATCCATAACGGCGGTCGCCGGTCATGCTAAGGTTCCCAGGGCCTGTTAACACTACCCAACAGGGCTCTTCCTGGGGCTCATTTTTCGTCCAGCAAGGCAGAGTGAGCGATGTGTAGTCGCTCTACAGGTGCGAATGATAACGCCGCTGGGCGGGAAAACAGCCCCAGCCCTTCGGGTTGCGCCTGAAACAGCGCCACTGCGCGTTGCTCGTCGTTCATTTGGAACCACCAAACCTCGTTCCTTGATTGGCGCGTTTTCAGACGCAACAGAACCCTATTGGGTTAGTGTTAACAGGGCCCTAAGCCTTTATCCCGGTCGCACCGGGTCTGTGGTCGGCTAGCGCCAGTAAGGTTCGCGGCGCGGAATAATGATCAGCACCCGGCCGCTTTCGTCCTGACGTTGGATGCGCCTGGGGTCCGCGTCCCGCGGCAGCGTCAGGCTTTTGTAGAAACGGGTGTGGCAGGCAGCCGCCTGCCGGTCTGCACCCTGGCGCACCTGGACGCGCAACAGGCGACCGCGGACCTGCATGGCAATGTCGGGCGCCGCCGCGCCATCGAAGCGGATCTGCAGGTAATAGGCGTCCGCATCGGCGCTGCGCTGGATATCCAGGGCACACTCGGCCCGATAGAAAGGACCGCCCAACGGCGCTGCGCCGGCCGGGGTGATGAGCGCCCAGAACAGGCCCAGCGCCACTAGCAGCGCGGCTCCTGTCATCCGGCGATACGCTCTGTGCAGGCAGGTCATGAGCAAAGTATAGTAACTGTGGCGAAACTCGTGAGGCTTTGCGCAGGGTCAGCCCCATTTGCACGGGACGTCCGGATCCTGGCTGCAACGCCGCCGCCCCTTCCCGGTCCTGACGCAATACCGTAGACCGGCGTAATGCATCACCACGGCGGAGTGGACGTCATGGACTGGCAGCAACTCATCACGGACTTCCGGGACGTCGTTCCGGGCGTCGACTTCTGGTCGCTGCGCCTGGTCGCCGACCGCAGGGAAGCCCTGCGTATGCGCCAGGGCGTGCTGGAACCCCCGCGCCACACGCTCAGCCGCGGCGCCCACCTGACGTTCATTGACCGCGGCGGGCTGGCCTATGCCGCCACCAGTGAGCTGAGCCGCGCCGGCCTGCGGCGGGCCTGCGACCAGGCGCAGCAGTGGCTGGAGACCACACGGCGGCACAGTTTGTTCGACGCTGCCCGCATCACGCGACCGCAACACTCCGGAAGCTACCAGTCGCGCGTCGTCACGCCCTGGGAGTCCTGGAGCCTCGCTGACAAGCTGGAGCTGTTGCAGGACATCGATCAGCACCTGAAAATCTCTGCAAACATTGTCGACTGGCAGACACAGCTTAGCCGCCGTAGCAGCGAGGTGCTGCTGCTCACCAGCGACGGGATCGAGATCGAGCAGGCCTTCCACTACCTGCTGCCCGGCTATGCCGCGATCGCCAACGCCGGCACCCAGACCCAGATGCGCAGCGGAGGCGGCTGGGGTTCGGCCCGCCAGGGTGGACTCGAGCAGCTCGCCGCCTTCGACTTCCCCGCCAGCGCCACCCGGGTGGCCGAAGAGGCGCTGGCGCTGGTTGCCGCTCCGGAATGCCCTGACACAACCGCCGCGCTGTTGCTGCTGCCCAGCCAGATGATGCTGCAGATCCACGAGAGCATCGGTCACCCCCTGGAGCTCGACCGCATCCTCGGCGACGAGCGCAACTACGCCGGCACCAGTTTCGTCACTCCGGACATGTTCGGCAGCTATCGCTACGGTTCGGAACTGCTGAACGTCACTTTCGACCCCGACCGGCCAGCCGAGCTGGCCAGCTACGGCTTCGACGACGACGGCACTCCGGCCGAGCGCAACCACCTGATCCGCGCCGGTATCCTGGAGCGGCCGCTGGGCGGCGCCGTCTCCCAGGCGCGCGCCGACATGCCGGGGGTAGCCAATGCGCGCGCCTGCGACTGGAACCGGCCGGCCATCGACCGCATGGCCAACCTCAACCTGGAGCCCGGCGATGCCAGCCTGGACGCGCTGATCGGCTGCATCGAATATGGTGTGCTGATGGACAGCAACCGTTCCTGGTCCATCGATGACAGCCGCAACAAATTTCAGTTCGGCTGCGAACTGGGACGGCTGATCCAGGACGGCGAACTCAAAGGTCTGGTGCGCAATCCCAACTACCGCGGTGTATCGGCCACCTTCTGGCGCAACCTGGCAGGCGTGGGCGACAGCAGTACGTTCGAGATCTGGGGCACACCCAACTGCGGCAAGGGCGAGCCAAACCAGACCATCCAGGTTGGCCACGCCGCACCGGCCTGCGTGTTTCACCAGGTCGATATTTTCGGAGGCGACTGAACTGGAAAGCGCATTTCGGGAACTGAGCGCCGAGATCCTTGCCCTGCTGCAAGGCGACGAGGTATTGCTGCTCAACTTCGACGGCGAGGATTCGGATTTTGTGCGTTTCAACCGCAATGCCATCCGCCAGGCCGGCCATGTACACCAGCAGCGGCTGGAGCTGACCCTGATCGACGGTCGCCACCAGGCCGCCGCGGCTATTCAGTTGTGCGGCCAGCGCGCCGAGGACCTCGAGCAGGCCCGCACGGTGCTCGACACCCTGCGCCAGCAGTTGCCGTTCCTGCCCGACGATCCCTATATCAACTACGCATTTGAACCACTTAATACCGCGCACCGGGATACCCACGGCCTGCCGCAGGGGCACGACATTGTGGAACAAGTCATCGCCGCCGCGCGGGGGCTGGACCTGGTCGGCCTGTGGTCGAGCGGCGAGATGGCGAGCGGGTTTGCCAATTCGCTCGGCCAGTTCAACTGGTACAGCCGCGCCAGCTTCAACCTCGACTGGAGTTGTTATCACAAGGGCGACAAGGCCCTTAAGCAGGATTACGCCGGCTTCGACTGGCAGCCACAACTGTTCGAGGACAAAATCGCCCAGGCACGCGAAACCCTGCCGGTGCTGGCCCGTCCAGCACGCAGCATCGCGCCGGGACGCTACCGCGTATTCCTGACCCCCGCCGCGCTGTATGAACTCACTACGTTGCTCGGCTGGGGCGGGTTCGATCTGAAGAGCCATCGTACTGCGCAGACACCGCTGCTGCGCATGATCCGCGAAGGCCTCACCCTGCACCCGGGCGTCAGCCTCACCGAGCACCACGCGGCCGGACTCGCGCCACCCTTTACCCGCGCAGGCTTCATCAAACCGCAGTACGTCGAACTGATACGTGACGGGATGTATCAGGACTGTCTCGCCGACGCGCGCAGCGCCAGCGAGTACGGCACCACGGTCAACTGCGACCAGGAGTATCCGCAGTCGCTGCAGATCGGCGCCGGTGAACTGCCTGCCGCCGAAGCCCTGCGGGCGCTCGATACCGGCCTGTACATCAGCAACCTGTGGTACTGCAACTACTCGGACCGCAGCCACTGCCGCATCACCGGCATGACCCGCTTCGCCTGCCTGTGGATCGAGAACGGCAGGATCGTGGCACCGGTCAACGTCATGCGCTTTGACGAAACGCTCTATACCATCCTTGGCAGCGGTCTGCTGGCACTGACACGGGAGCGGGAGCACATCTTCGACAGCAGCACCTATGAACGCCGCTCCCAGGACAGTGCGCTGCTGCCCGGCGCTCTGGTGGAAGGGCTTACACTGACTTTGTGAACGGGTATGCACGCTCGCGTTCAGACAGCCTTTATTGCCCCGCCGGCACACCGCCCAGCCGGCAAAATACTTTCCGCAAGCAACTGCGCGGGCATAAACACCGGCCTGCGGCGGGCGCGCCCGTGAGCCAGGCCGGGTGGGAGTATGCGAGCAATGAAAATGCATCGTTGTCTGGTGATGGCGCTGTTACTCTTTGCGACCACGCCGGCTGGCCCACAGACCGGGAGCACGAAAATGCCCGACACTGAGACACAGGAAGCCATCGCGCTCATGATGCGCTTCGCCGAACGCACCGGTCTCGCGTCCGGACGCACGGCCAGGCGTTACCTGTGGACCGACGCCTTCGCGGTGTGCAACTTGCTCGGCCTGGCGCGTGCCACCGGTGATCAGCGTTACCAGGAACTGGCCCTGCGACTGGTCGACCAGGTGCACCACACGCTGGGACGGCACCGGGCCGACGATCGACGCCGCGGCTGGATCAGCGGGCTCGGCGAGCACGAGGGCGAGGCCCACCCGACCCGCGGCGGCCTGCGCATCGGCAAGGAACTCGCCCGAGCGCGGCGCCCGCGAACCCTTCGACGAACGCCTGGAGTGGGACCGTGACGGCCAGTACTTCCACTACCTCACCAAGTGGATGCAGGCCCTCGATCAGGTGACACGAGCAACCGGCCAGCCGCAGTTCAACCGGTGGGCGCGCGAGCTCGCCGACAGTGCCTACCGCGCTTTCAGCTACCGGCCTTTCGCGGCGGCCGGCCCGCGCCGCATGTACTGGAAAATGAGCATCGACCTCAGTCGCCCGCTGGTTTCCTCCATGGGTCAGCACGATGCGCTGGACGGCTACATCACTGCCCTGCAGCTGGCCGCAACCGCGGCCAGGCTGCCCGATGCAGTGGCCGACCCGCGATCTCGATGCGGCAACAGAGGGGTTCGCGGACATGACGAAGGGCGGCGACTGGGCGAGTGCCGACCCGCTCGGCATCGGCGGTCTGTTGATGGACGCCTACCGCGTGCAGCAGCTCATACAACAGGGCGCAGCTGCTGATCAGCGGCTGCTGGAACGCCTGCTGACGGCATCGCTCACCGGCCTGCAGGTCTACGCCAACGGCAGGGAGATGGAACTGCCGGCCGGGCAGCGGCTTGCATTTCGCGAACTGGGACTGGCCATCGGGCTGCAGGCCGTCGACCGCATGTGGCAGACGCTCGACCACGGCCCCGCCACCATATCCTCACGCTCAACGGTACGCACCCTGGTGCAGGCGCTAACGCAGTTTGCACCCCTCGCTAACGTTCTGGTGACGTTCTGGCGCGACCCGGCGCATCAAGACACGCCGAACTGGGTCGAGCACCGCGACATCAACGAAGTGATGCTGGCGACCGGCCTTGCGCCGGACGGATGTCTCACCCTGCAGCCAGCGGATTGAGGCCAGGTTACGGGCGGTCCTGCGCGGGACCGCGGGTAGCCCGGCAGCCAGGGGCTACAAGGGGTCAGCGCGGCGTACTATGATGCTGACCCCCTGATTTTCTCAGCGTGCCCCTGCGTCGCTAGTGCCCCTGCTCCGGCGTCATGACATGCGCGCCCGCACTCATCAGAGCCTGGCGCTGTTCATCTGTGAGCATTTCCTCGGCCCGGTTCGCGGTGTCAAGATTAGCGTGAATCAGATGACCTCTGAGGTCACTCAAACCTCGACTGGCACGCACCTGTTCCTGAGTGGTTTCCTGCAGCTTCGCCGCTGCCACAGCGATCTTTTCCAGGAGTTCCTTCTGGCGCCGAGTCAGATCCGTCCGCAGCTCATCCAGCTCTGCACGCTGCTCGGGAGTCAGATCCAGACGTGCAACGGCATCCATCATGGCCATGGCCGGCCCACCTTCCGGGCCGGACGGGTCGCGCGGCATACCGCGTCCGCCCATCATGCCCTGGCCGCCCTGCGGACCGCCCATACTGCCGGGACCACCCATCTGACCCGGACCGCCCTGCGGACCGCCCATACTGCCGGGGCCACCCATCATGCCCGGACCGCCCTGTGGACCGCCCATACTGCCGGGGCCACCCATCATGCCCGGACCGCCCTGCGGACCGCCCATACTGCCGGGGCCACCCATCATGCCCGGGCCGCCCTGCGGACCACCCATACTGCCGGGGCCACCCATCATGCCCGGGCCGCCCTGCGGACCGCCCATCCTGCCGGGACCACCCATCTGACCCGGACCGCCCTGCGGACCCGCCATCTGCCCGGACCCCCATCATGCCGGGGCCACCCATCATGCCCGGGCCGCCCTGCGGACCACCCATCCTGCCGGGACCGCCCTGCCCTGGACCGCCCTGCGGACCCGCCATACTGCCCGGACCACCCATCATGCCCGGACCGCCTTGCGGACCGCTCATCATGCCGGGGCCACCCATCATGCCCGAGCCGCCCTGCGGACCGCCCATCCTGCCGGGACCGCCCTGCCCTGGACCGCCCTGCGGACCCGCCATACTGCCCGGACCACCCATCATGCCCGGGCCGCCCATTCCATAACCCCCGGGAGCTTGCCCCGATCCCCCGCCGTAGGGACCCGGGACCGGAGGGACCTGTCTGCCGGACTGCCCGTACTGGCCTGGGGGGTAAGCTCCAGCCCCTGCGTAGCCAGGGCCGGTCTGGGCCTGGGCAAGCGCCGGTAAGGTGAGACTGCTCAGAATCAATAGCTCGATGCCGGTGCGCATCGAACGGTGTGTTTTGGTATCCATTGGCTCCTCCTTATGCGTTTGTCGCGGGGGCAGTCCTTCTAATCCGCTATCCCTGCCCACTCCAAGGAAAGGCTAGTTCACAAACCACCCGGCTGCAATTGAGCCGCTCCGCTGCAACGCCCTGCCTGCGGCCGTACCGTCAGCTCAAGCAGCCGGAGGGAGGGATTCCGGCCGATCAGACTTGAAGTTGGGTCCAGCCGGGGGTGAAACATGCCAGAAAGTCAGGTCATACCGGGTCGATCGACCGGTCAGAGTCCGTGCACGGCGGCCCTGCTGTCGAGCTCGCCGCGTCCACCTGTGCAGGAAACGATCGCAGGTAGAAACGCCGTCCTGCGTACTCGGTTTCCTTGAGCAGGCCGTCATCGACCAGGCCCTCAACGATAGCCCAGGTCTCACCCGCCTGCGTCAGCAGCGCGCGCACCCCATCCTCGCGCATGGGGTGCACGGCTGTAATGCTCAGCAGGTCGGCAACCACATCACCGGTCGCAGCAAAGGCATTGCCCTCATAGCCGATCAGACACTCGACACGGGGAATACCGGCGCTGAAAATCTGGAAGGCCCGGTTGAACCCGGTCGCGCCCGGGGGATGCACGCTGGCCTCGGCCGGCGGTCGGGTGGGCACTGCCAGATAAGCCGCCGCGGGAGCCAGTCTGGCCAGGAAAGAGGCAACTGCCCGCACCGCAGCCTCGCCGTCGTTGAGACCCTCGACCAGCATCGTCTCGCTGACCAGTTCGCCCCGATACTCCCGCGCCAGCTGTCCGATGCCGTGCAGAATCCTGTCCAGCTGCAGCTCCGGGTGGGGACGATTGATGCGCCGCCACAGTGCGCCGTCGACGGCATCCACCTTCACGGATACCCAGTCCGCCGCGCTGATCCGTTCGCGCACCTCGGGACGCCACAGCAGCGAGGCGTTCGATATCACGGCTATCCTGACGCCCAGGGGACCCAGCAGCTCGATGGTCTTACCCAGGTTTACGTCCAGTGTAGGCTCACCGTCCGGCACAAAAGTAAGGTAGTCCACCGACTGCCCTGCCCGACGCGCCGCCGCCAGGCGCGCCGCGACCGCATCATGTATTTCCTCGGGCGGGTAGAAGGCACGCGGTTCGAGCTGCTGCTGCGCGGTTGGGCCCAGCTGGCAATAGACACAGGAATAGGAACAGGCCTTGGGCGGAATGTTGTTGATGCCCAGGCTGTGACCGAGGCGGCGCGAGGGAACCGGACCGAAGGTGATCACGGCGCTGCTCCAGGCGGCCCGCTGTCGACTTCCCTCACCCGCCGCGGGTACAGGCGAACCGGCCAACCCGCCGCAACACCAAGCCGGCGGCTGGCGTATTCCACCACCCGGCGTGCGCCAGTTCCGATCGCCACGGGTTCGTTGCATCCCGTACCGGTCATTATTCCAGTATAACCCTGATAAGCAGCATGAGCGTGATACCGCAAATGAAGGCCGCAAAATTCTCGATGTTCACCACCGGGTCTTCGTGCCGGTTGACCTCGGGGATCAGGTCGGCCGCGCCAATGTAGAGAAAGTTACCCGCCGCGAAGGGTATCAGAAAGGCAACGTCGAATCGGAACGCCGCGAAGTAGGTGATCAGCCCGCCAAGCAGGAACGTAAGTGCCGACAACACATTGAACAGCAGCGCCTTGCCCCGCGCCCATCCGCCGTGCACCAGCACGCCGAAATCGCCGAGCTCCTGGGGGATTTCGTGCGCAGCCGCAGCAAGCCACGCCATGATGCCGAGGCGTATGTCCATTAAAAAGGTTCCCGCGATGGCCAGTCCGCCGATGAAATTGTGCAGGCCGTCGCCGATCAGAATCAGATAAGTGAGCGGTTTTTTACAGCTCGCCGTCGCGCGGTTACAGTGGTGCCAGTGCAGAAACTGCTCGAGGGCAAAGAACACACTGAAACCCGCCAGCAGCCAGACGAAAAAACCGGTGCCGCCGCCGTATTCCGCCAGACCCGCGGGAATCATGTGAAAGAAGGCGCCGCCGATCAACGACCCGGCCGAGAATGCCACCAGCGGCAGGAGGATGCGCTGCAGCGTCTCCGGCCTCAACACCAGTGTAACGCTGCCCACCAGGGCAATCGCGCTCATCAGCAGGCTGCTGGTAACGATCCAGGCCAGGGTGCTCATGCGCCCAAGTATACTAGTGGGTCATGCGGTAAGTTCTGTAATTCTCAGCGCCCCGCTATTGGGTCAAGGCAAGGCGCACTTGCGGAACCGCAAGCCTCGACAGGGCCGCGCGCAACCCGGGAAGCGGTGAAACCGCATGCGCCGAGTCAATGACACGGCACTTGGCTACCACAACCGGCGCGCGGAAAGCCGGCGTTCATACCCCCGCACAGCGGTTTGCCAGCCGCACGGAATCAGACCAGCATCCCTACGAATGCGCCCGTCATCATGGTCGCCAGCGTGCCGGCCAGGATCGCCTTCAGACCCAGCGCGGCGATCTCGGCACGACGCTCGGGAACCATGGTACCCATACCACCCAGCATAATGCCCAGGCTGCCGAAGTTGGCGAAGCCGCACAGGGCATAGATCATCATGATTTCACTGCGTTCGCTCAGCGCCTGCGCGGGCAGCTCGGCGAGATCCATATAGGCGAGAAACTCGTTCAGTATGGTCTTGACCCCCATCAGCGAACCAGCAGTCAGTGCCTCGTCCAGCGGAATGCCCATCAGCCAGACCAGCGGCGCAAACAGAACACCCAGCAGGCGCTGCAGACTTACCGGCTCGCCAGCGAACTCGGGCAGCAGCCCCAGCAGCAGGTTAACCAGCGCCACCAGCGCCACGAACACGATCAGCATGGCGACAATGTTGATCACCAGGGTGACACCCTGCAGAGCGCCGCGGGTAATGGCGTCCATGGCGCTGGTGGCCTCGCTTTCCAGCTCCGCCGCAGCGACGCTTTGCTCGCCGTTGCCGGGCACCAGCACCAGGGCGATGACCAGTGCCGCCGGAATGCTGATCACGGATGCAGACAGAATCTGACCGAGCGCGTCGGCGCGAATATCCGCCAGGATGCTCGCATACAGGACCATCATGGTGCCGGCGATGGTTGCCATGCCGGTGGTCATGAGCGCAAACAGCTCGGAGCGACTGAGCTTTGCCAGGTAGGGCCGGATGAACAGCGGCGCCTCGATCATGCCGACGAAGATATTGGCCGCCGCGCCCAGGCCCAGCGCGCCGCCGATGCCCATGGAACGGGTCAGCAGCCGCGCCAGCTGCCTGACCACCCATGGCAACACCCGCCAGTAGAACAGCAACGCCGACAAGGCGCTGACCACGATCACCAGCGGCAGCGCCTGAAATGCCAGCACGAAGGTCCTGGACGGGTCGGACACCTCGAAGGGAAAGGCGTCACCACCCAGATAGCCGAACACGAAGGAGGTACCGGCGGTGGTGGCCTTGTCGAGCACCAGCACCACCTGATTCAGGCCGGCAAACAGTGACTGCGCCAACGGCAGCTTGACCAGCAGCAGCGCCAGGACCAGTTGCAGCGCAACGCCTGCGACCACCGCGCGCCAGGCGATACGCCGGCGGTCTTCACTCAGCAGGATCGCGACACCGAGCATCGCGATCAGGCCGAACAGGCTTTGCAGCACTAACACTCGCCACCTTCCCGGCCATCCGCGACCAGACGACGGCGCTGCTTACCCGCACGCTTGTATATCGCGGCCAACAACGTTTTCCGGATCCCGGCTGAGCAGCGCAGACTGCACCGGCCCTACAGTCGCCTGAGCCGCTCCAGCATATCTTCGGCATGCCCGTCGGCAGTCACACCGTATAGCGCTTCTGCGAGCACGCCCTGCTTGTCGATCAGGAATGTGGAGCGCACGATGCCCATTTTTTTCACACCATTCTTTTCCTTTTCCTGCCATACGCCGTAGCGTTCGCACAGCTCCCCCGTGGTGTCGGCAAGCAACTGGACGCTGAGTCCGTACTTGTCCCGGAACGCCCGGTGGCTGGCGCAGGAATCCTTGCTGACGCCGATGACCACGGCATCGAGCGCGGCAAACTGGTCGGCCAGGCCCGTGAATTGACTGGCTTCGACGGTGCACCCGGGGGTGTCGTCCTTGGGATAGAAATACAGTACGACGTTTTGCTTGCCCCGGTATGCGGATAGTTCCACCAGGTCGTTGTCCTGGTTGGGAACGGCGAATTCGGGTGCGGGCTGTTTCTGTTCAAGCATGCGGGTCTCCTCGTTGGTTCCTTTCATCAACCAGTCAAGCGGGGCCGGCTGCGCGAATAGGGCCGATTCAGGCCAGCAGCCGCCAATGCTAATCGAGCTGCGCGTAGCCCTGATAGTGACGACAGAATTTCGCCTTGCCGCTGCGCAGAAACTCCGAGAAATTCCACTCGGCATTGTCCAAACGGGACACGAAGCGTCGTCTCACGACGTAGGTTTCCGCCATCAGTGTCGCGCCATCCGTCAGCTGGACCCGCACGCAGCGGCGCCGATACATGTCGCCCTCGAACCTGTCCAGCCGTGCCCAGGCAAAACCCGGCACATCCCGGTACACAACGCCATCAACGCGGCCGCCCGCGCCCGGCACCAGTCCGGGATAGTGTTCACCTTTGACGGCGCGGCGTTCATAGCCGGTCAGTGCACCGGCAAGCCGCGCCGGGAGGCATCCCGCCACCTGGTGCATAATGTCCTCGCACATCAGGGTTCCGTAGACAAACAGGTTGCGCACCTTGACTCGCTCCCGAAATGGCTGCGCCGCGCTCCTTACCGGCTCAGCGCTGGTCAGTCATGTCCGACACCGCGCGCAGCAGGTCGACCGACGACAGCCTGCCCACCAGGCTTGCGGTCTTGTCCATTACCGGCACCGCGCCGACGTGATGGTCGACCAGCACGCGCGCCGCCTTGCGCAGCGTGTCATCGCTATGGACCACGTGTACCGGCCCGATCATCACCTCGCGGACCAGCATATCATCGTCCAGAGAGTAGACGTGCGCCAGGTCACGCGTCTGGTCGACCCAGTCCGGCCGGCGCAGCTCGCGGTCGCTGACGATACCGGCCAGTTTGCCGTCCGGGTTCGGCCACCGGCAGGTGCTGTATGCCGTGCTCGCGCATCTGGCAGGCATAGCACGGGGGCTTCCGACCCGATTCTCGGCGTCGCCGAGCGACCCAGGCCGGGGATAATACCTCCCGGCGGCGTCAGCCTGCACCTCCGCAACCCCCGCCCCCGGGTCTGCACCCCTCGCCGACACCGGGTCGCCTCTGTTACTCAATGATATCCCGCGGAAAAGCTCGCCCGGCGGCAACAGGTGACGAAAGCCGGCCACACGCCTGCGCCGTGGCGTTCCAGCGCGCCCCGCATGTCATATTGGTGCGTCGCGGTTGACCGCGGCCCGGCGCGGGCTGCTATGCTCTCTGGTACCGAACAGTCCAATAACAGAAGCGGCGTGCAGCTGTGCCGCCATTCCACCTCAACCTACCAGGAGCGATTTTCCCGATGAACCGTTCTAATCATGCCAGGTCCCTGTTTGCCCGTTGTTTCTCCTCCCACAGCTTGCGCGTGCTCTGTGCTGTCGCCGCGCTGGGCACCCTCGCGCCGTCGTCGCAGGCGGAGCCACCGGCCGTGCAGGACGATCCGATGCAGGCCGCCAGGCAACTGCACGGCGAGTACGTGGAACTGCAGAATCGTCTCAGCCTGATCCAGGAGAAGACCATCGAGGCCCACCCGGAGCTGCAGAAGCAGCAGCAGGCGTTCCTGGACCTTATGACGGCAAAGATGGCCAGCGGCAGCGACGCCAGCCCGCAGGATGAACTGGCTGCAATCGACGAGCTGGAGCAGAAGCTGCGCAACAAAGAAACGCCTGACAGCGAGCGTCAGACGCTGATGACCGAGTACCAGGAGAAGGCGATGGCGTTCCGCAGCGCCCAGGTCGAGGCGCTCAAGGATCCGGAAGTGCAAAAAGCACAGGAGGCGTTGAGGGATGCCACCGTCACCGCCATGCAGGAGCAGGATCCCCAGACCAAACAATTGATGGAACAGCTGCAACAGAAACAGGATGAAATGAAACAGATGCTGGAGGCCGCCGGACACGCGCAGTGAGGCGCCAGCGCCGACGCGGCGCTGCTGTCAGACCACCGCTACTGCCTGAGGCCCGGTTCCGATCGATCCCGGCAGGACACACAGGACAGTGAACGTACAGCCCCGGCGCGGACGCTCGGTTTAGTCCTGCGTAAAACCCGCCTTGCGCAGCGCCGTCAGCAGATGCTCGAGATCCGCCGGGTCTTGAAAAGGGAACGCCTCGCGGATGCGCTGCAGCGAGAACTCAGGATTGGCGGCCAGTACTTGCTCAACCTCCCAGCCGGCGTCCTCGTCACGACCGGCCTGTGCATAGGCGGCGGCCAGCCAGACGTGCAGGCGTTCCGCGGCGGGATTGCTGGCCAGCCCCTGCTCGAAGGCGTCGATAGCTTCCGGGTAGCGCCGCAGAATGAAGTACGCCTGGCCGAGGTGAAACGGATAGTTGTAGGGGTGGTGCGGATTGAGTCGCATCGCCCTGCGTATCCCTTCCAGACCCTCCTGCGGACGCCCCGCGTAATACAGCAGCGTTGCGAGCAGCACATGGGCATTGGCATAGTTGGGCTCCAGGCTGATCGCCTTTTCCGCTTCCACCAGCGCCTTGATATAGTGTCCGCGTTCCCGGTGCACCAGACCGGTAACGAAATAGGCGACAGGCAACCTGGCGTCCAGCGTCACAGCCTGGTTCGCCAGCTGCTCGGCCTGCTGTAGCGACACCTCGCGCACCGCGCTCCAGCCGTTCATGGCTTCAAACGCATAGGTCCAGGCAAGCATGGCGTAAGCCAGGGCAAAGTCCGCATCGAGTTCAATCGCTTTCTGATAAAACGCGCGGGCCTGCTGGTTGTCTTGCTTGCTGGCATAGAGAAAAAACCGGTTACGGCCATGCAGAAAATAGTCATAGGCTTCCGGGTTGCGGGTTTGGGCCCGCCCGCCCCCAGACGGCTCAGGAGCGGTACGGGTCGTAGCCGTGAGAACGGCGGCGACGCTGCGCGCGATGTCATCCTGCGCCGCAAAGATGGCGCTCAAGCCCCTGTCGTAGTGCTCTGCCCACAGGTGGTGTCCGGTGGCCGCATCGACCAGTTGGGCATTGAGCAGGATGCGATCGCCGGTCCGCCGCACACTGCCGCGCAGCAGGTACTGCACATCCAGCTTGCGGGCCACCTCGGGAATGTCCATCGGCTGGCCTTTGTACACAAAGCTCGAATCGCGCGCGATGACCAGAATAGCCGGGTTCTTGGCCAGTTCGGTTATCAGATCATCGGTCATGCCGTCAGCAAAATATTCCCCCGCCGGGCTGTCCCCCAGGTTGTCGAAGGGCAACACGGCGATGGAAGGCAGAGCGAGGTCCGCGCTGACGCGCTCGGGCGGAATCGCCCGGTGGCCGGACCAGAGCAGGCCGGCGACGGCTGCGACAACCACCACCAGCAGCACCACCACAGTGTTGCGAACCCGGAACCGCGCACTGCCGCCGCGGACCGCGGTGCTGGCCGCCTGCTGCAGCACGTCGGCCTGGCTCGGGGGCGCAACGGGCGCCAGCAGGCGGTAGCCCCGCTTCGGAATGGTTTCGACAATGCGCGGCTGGTGCACGTCGTCCGCAAACGCCCGACGGAGTTTCTGCATGGCCCCGGTCAGCGCATCGTAGCCGACCACCCTGCCCGCCCAGACCGCGGCTTCCAGTTCCTCCCGGGGCACGACCTGTCCGGGCCGGCAGGCCAGATAGACCAGAACATCCATCACCCGCGGCTCGAGTTTGAGCGCCTTACCGGCGCGGGAAATCCTTCCGCTGGCGGGTTCCACCAGCCACTCGGCAACGCAAAACGACTGCCTGCCAGCCCCGGTCTGTTGTCGAACTGCCTCCGACATGGCGACCTCTCCCTGCCCAACAACCCGTGATCCAGCCACTAAGTTGTTGATCGCACGCGGTCATGAAAACATCAGAAAACCGTCATTGGATCTGCACAAGTTTAGTACGCCGCGGTGCTAGGTTTTGTGTTCCTGACAGGGAATACCCACGGGACGCCTGACGACGTCAAGGAGGGTTACTCGATGAAAACCTCGGCACCGCTACGGCTGACCGGTCTCGCGCTTGTCGCGATGTCGGCCCTACCCGCTGTCGCGGACGACGTAGCAAAAACGAAATTCATGCAGCTGGATGCCGACGGAAGCGGCTATCTGACCCGGCAGGAGATCAGCACACAGACTGAATTATCGCGCTGGCTGCAGATCTCCACCTACGGCAGTTTCACGCTGGCCGACGTCAACTCCGATGGCAGAGTCGATGCGGTGGAATTTTCCGCCTTCGAGGAAACCCTGCCCGTCGAGTAGCACTGGCTTGGCCACCGCGGACCGCAGGCCGGAGCGCATTCGCGGCGACACAGCGGCGGCTGCCGGAAGCCCGGCAAGCGGACGTCTTTCCCTGCAGCAACTCACGGGAGGTGGATGATGAACAAGACAATGCACATCGCGTTATGTCTGTTGCTGGCCGTGCCGGCGCTCTTCCTGCCGCGCGCCGCCAGCTGGGCAGCGGACCTGACGGAGGCCGATTTTGCGCTCACGCAGATCACGGACCGGATTCATGTCATTTATGGCCCGTTCGATCTGCCCGACAGAAGCAACCACGGTTTTCGCAACAACCCGGTGATCGTTCTGACCAGCGCCGGGGCGGTGGTTTTTGACCCGGGCGGCAGCGCGTGGGCCGGCGAAATGGTGGTCGGCAAGGTCCGTTCACTCACCCGCCAACCGATCGTTGCGGTGTTCAATTCGCATGCGCACGGCGACCACTGGCTGGGAAACGAAGGCATACGACGGACCTACCCTGATGCGGTGATCTACGGCCACCCGGCCATGAAAGCGCGGGTCGAGGGTGCCGATGGCCGTTACTGGCTGGAGCTGATCGAACGGCTTACCGAAGGCAGCGCCGGCGGTGCGCAGGTCATCGGGCCAGACACCGCCGTGAACGATGGTGACGTCGTCGCCATCGGCGATACCCGGTTTCGCGTCTACCATACCGGCCCGGCCCATACCGACAGCGACATCATGGTCGAGGTTGTCGGTGAGAATGCGTTGTTGACCGGTGATGTGGTGCGAAACGGCCTCCTCGGCATCATGGAATCCGACGCCAGCTTCGCCGGCAATATCGCCGCCATCGACAGCATCGTGCAGAAAAGCTTCGCGTATTACATACCGGGCCACGGCCTGGTCGGCGGCGTCGACATGGCC
Source organism: uncultured Gammaproteobacteria bacterium (assembly GCA_963695455.1). Taxonomy (GTDB): domain Bacteria; phylum Pseudomonadota; class Gammaproteobacteria; order DSM-19610; family DSM-19610; genus Thiogranum. The sequence goes on from CAVOGN010000009.1 coordinate 99,365, forward strand.
AGGCACTACCGCAGCTACCTGGACACCGTTTTGACCACAGTGCGGAAGCTCTATGCCGAACAACTGGCGGATTTCGAAATGAAACCCATGGTAATTGAAGCGGTGTCCCCCTACCGGGGCTGGGCGGGCTTCGAACTGCGGGTGGGGCCCCATGTGAGCCGCGCCTTTCTCGAGGTCGAAGCGGAAGAGTTCTGACGCAGAGCCACTTCGACGCGCCGGCCGCGCACTACTTGCCGGGCCGGCCGCGGCCGTGCTCAGTCGCCACTGGGCTGGGTGCCGTTTTCTGGCGGTACTCCGGTACCCAGCCAGAAGCTCAGGTTCTTATCGAGGAACTCGCTCCACGGCATGTAGTGCGATCCGTCACAGGAGAAGTTCAGGCCCACCATGCCGTTGAAGATGTTCACCGAACCGGCGCGCAGGTAGATGGTGTCATCCATAAAGCGCAACTCGCGAAAGGTGTGGAACACCTCGGGGACCTGTTGCGGCGGAATCACCGCATCGTCCGGGTAGGCGCGCGTAGGATAGGCAAGGCAGATACCAGGGTCCGTCAGGTCCTCGATGTCGAGAATCCGGTAGCGAAACGGATCGTCGATAAGCCACAAGGTGGCGCGCGAACTGGAGAAATGCAGCTTGGCATGGAACACACCATGCACAGCGACCAGTTCGGCCATCAGGTCGAGCACTTCGTCGACACGGGCGTCCATGGGGCTCTCGACGCGCTGCTGGGCGAACAGCCCGCCGCGGATGGCCGGGTCGCCTTTCATCTGCACCCACTGCTCGGGCTGCTGGTACAGCTCGCGGGTGAGCGGCAGCTCACGCAGGTCGAAGTCCGCACCCAGGTAGCCGAGCAGTTCCCCGTTCACATCCTCGATGCGTTGCACTGCGGTCAGTGACGGACGCCGTGCATTGCGGCTGATGTAAGCATCGGACAAGGAGAAGCGTTGCCCGGCGATCGCCTCGGCCAGGTAGGGACGTGCGCTGCGGTCGCGCCCAAAATGCTCCGGCAGCAGGCCGCGCGGCGACGCGTTGGAGGTGATCTGCTGCGCGCGGTTGTCAAGCACGTAAAGATACTTGCAGGACGGCAGCGCGGCGAGACCCGCGGTCAGCCGGTGCTCGAGTGCGGCTCGCTCCGGCCATACGGCCCGGCAGTCGTCGGCCAAGCGCTTGAGTGGTGACCCGAGCCGGCCGCGTAACAGCATCCGCTGGCGGGCGACCGCCGTCCTGAGAGCCTGCCCCATAGAGTTCTCCCGGTAAATAGCTGCTTTATACCACAGCGCGGACTGACAGGGCTGCGCCGCAGGGTTCCATCCGTCCCGCCGGGTACCGTAGTATGATGCGCCGTAGCGGGAACACTCCCACCACCAGCGGGCATGCAATGACACCCACAGACATATTCAGCGCCCTGCGCCAGGACGTGATCGGCCAGGACCGGGCTCTGCAGGACATGGCGGTCGCAATCTACAAGCACCTGATCAAGCACTCGGTCGGCAATGTGCTGCTGATCGGCAACTCGGGCACCGGCAAGACCACCATCATGCGGGCCGCGGAACGCTTCTTCGCTCAGGCCGAAGGCTTCGAGCAATTCTCCACCATTATCCGCATCAACGCTAACCTGGTGGCCGATCTGGCGAGCCGCGGCGCGCAAAGCAACGTGGTCATGGACCGGCTGGCACGCCAGGCTGCCACCATACTGGGCGAGCGAGCCGACCTCGAGACGATGCTCGACTACGTTTCGCACGGAATTGTCTGTGTCGACGAAGTCGACAAGATACGCGCGATGGTCGGCGGGGAAGCGAACGTCAAGGGCATTGTGGCCCAGGACAGCCTGCTGACCCTGATGGAAAACGAAAATATCCAGGTCGAACTGCCTTACTTCGAAGCCGGCAGCTGGCGTTCACGGACCACGCCGGTCAACACTCGAGCACATCCTGTTTGTTGCCGGCGGCGCTTTCGAAGAACTCTATGACCAGGTGTTTCAGCGCGTCACCCAGAAGTCCGGGGCCGACAAGTTCTGCAAGCTGGTGCCGCGCGCCGACGGCAGCCTGGAGCGGCGCTTCGTCTTCGACATGGCCAGTCACCTGGCCATGGAAGACATCTTCCACTACGGCATGACACCGCAGTTCCTGTCGCGCTTCGACAGCATCGTCATGCTGCGCGATTTCAGCGCGCCGGACCTGGTCCGGATCTTCCGGGACATCCCCGGCGCCATCTGGCCCATCGCGGTGGATTATTTCCGCCACACGGGCATCACGCTCGACCATCACCGACGAAGCTGCGTTCCTGATCGCGGACAAGGCCGCGCTCAAGAACCGCCTCGGCGCCCGGGCACTGCGGGAGGTGTTCGGAAGCGTCGTCAAACGCCTGGAATTCGATCCGTTCGCTTCGGGGCTGGTGCGGGAACGGGACGGACAGCAGGTGCTGGAAATCAGCAAAGAGGTTGTCGAAGGCGCCCACCCCGGCTAGCCGCAGCCAGGCGGGGACCTGCCCGTGCTTTAGCCAGTTTCGCCTCGCCATGGCGTTCGCTACTATAGTCACTGCTATAGTCATCAGGTAAAGCGCCGGCTCGCCTCCGGTTGACGGCTGAATCGGTTACGCGGCTGACCACCACCGGGGCGCACAGGCGTCGAGTCACGATGTTGCGACCGCGCGTCCGTTACTTACAAACAGGGGAGAACAGGTTCTCATGATCGAGATCAGGCATAAAGACAGCGGCGTCGTAATGCGCAGCATTGATGCGGACACACTGGCGGGTGTGGACTTTCGTGAGGACAGTTTCGCCGGCGCCGATTTACGCGGACAGGATCTCAGTGGGGCGCTGCTGCAGGGAGCCGATTTCAGTGACTGCGACCTGCGCGAAGCCAGGCTGGTTGGCGCCCAGCTTCAGGAAGCGAATTTCAGCAATGCCAATATGGAAAAGGCCCAGCTCCAGCATGCGCGGATGCTCGGCACGCACCTCGATCACGCCAATCTGGACGGCGCCAACTTTCAGGCTGCGAAGCTGGGTGACGGCAACCCGGCGCGTGGCGCGGTGCTGTCGCACGCATCGCTCAAGGCGGCGCGCTTGAGATCCTGCGACATGCGGCGCGCCGAATTCCACAGCGCCGACCTGAGCGACGCGGACCTGTCGCACGCGGACCTGTCCGATGCCTGTGTTCCATACGCCAACCTGAGCAACGCCAACCTCGAATCGGCCGTGCTGCTGTGCACCAATATGCGCGGCAGCAACCTCAGCAACGCCCGCCTCTGCAATGCGCACCTCAACGGCGCGCTTCTGATCGATGCCCGGCTCGACGGTGCGCTACTGGGCGGCGACAACTGTCCGCCCGCAAACCTCAATCTGGCGAACCTGACCAATGCCAGCCTGATCGGTGCCAATCTGCGTGGTGTTTCCATGCGCGATGCGACGCTGCGACACGCAAACCTTACCGGGGCGGACCTGAGAGAGGTCCAGCTCGCCGGGTCGATTCTGCGCCATGCCGATGTCACCGACACCGACTTCGCCGATGTGGATCTGTTTTACGTCGCCTTGACGTTCTCCAATCTCTCGCAAGCGAAGAACGCCAGCGTTCCCGACTGGAAAAAGAATGTACGCTGAAGCCGGCAGACCGCAGACTGCACTATGTCACGGTGCGCCGAGACCAGTTAATGGCCACGGCGGCGACAGTAATGAACGGCGAGGAACGCCGGGCCGGCTTTGCAGCGCAACCCGGAGCTACAGGGCCATTTTTGCCCAGTTCAGCGTTGCCGCTCGCTTGGGCAGGGCGGAAACCCGGGGCTACCGGGGCTTTGCCCTGCCCGGAAACGGTCGCCGCCGCTGCCGCCGACATGACGTTGACAGATCCTGAGCGCACTACCCATGAAACGTTACCCCATTCTCATCCTTGTCACCCTGCTCCTGGTCGCCTGCGCGACCAGTCCCACGGGACGCCGGCAGCTGATGCTGGTTTCGGAGGAAAGTGCTATCAGCGCCTCCAAGGAAGCCTATGCGCAGACCCTCAAGCCGCTATCCGAAGAGGGCAAGGTCGACAACGATCCGGTAGTCAAAAAACGCATCACGACTATTACCGAACGCCTGGTCGCCCAGGCGGTTAAGATGCGGCCCGCGACCGCCAAGTGGGAATGGAGCATCAAGGTGATCGATGACCCCGAGGTAGTCAACGCCTGGTGCATGGCCGGGGGCAAGATGGCCATCTACACCGGGCTGATCGAACAGCTCGATGCGACAGATGACGAGATTGCCCAGGTCATGGGGCATGAAATCTCGCACGCGCTGGCCAATCACCAGGCGGAAAAAATGTCGGTCGCTATGGCGAGCAGCGTTGGCGTAATCGCAGTGGGCGCCGCCTCTGACCGCCCCGGTATCGCCATGTCGGGCGCGGCGCTGGCCGCTGCGCTGGCAATCAAACTGCCCAACAGCCGCACTGCGGAGACCGAGGCGGACCGTATCGGTATCGAGCTGGCCGCTAAAGCGGGCTACGATCCGCGCGCCGCAGTAACACTGTGGCAAAAAATGTCAAAGGTCGGCGGCGGCCGGATGCCCGAGTTCCTGAGCACCCACCCCGCACCGCAAAACCGTCAGCAGACCCTGAATGCGCTGGTGCCGCAGATGATGCCTTATTACCAGAGCAAACAACCGCGGCCGACGTTCAAGCTGGAGTAACGGCCCGGCAGAGCGCGCCGCTGCGGCCGGACCGCACAGCACCCTACCCGGCCAGCGAAACCGGGACATGGCGCAGTTGCGGGATGCGCGGCGCGCCGGCGACGCCGTTCAATGTGTAAGAAAAATCATAAACGTGTCTGGCGATCTTTACACTTTTTTTACTCACTGACTCAGAGGTCTTCGTTTAACTATATAATATTTATTTATATTATTTTTCCGAGTACGGAAATTGCTTGATATTTTACATTGACATCCAGGAACGCCACCCTGGCCGCGGGTCAGTATGACCAAGGTGGACACGGACCGCGGAAACGGCATCCCGCAGGCATGGAGAGGGTACACGCCATATCAATTACGCTGTAGTGAGTTGCAGCCGCTTGCGAGGATTAAGCCGTTGCGTACCGGAAAACAAGAATGGCGAAACGCCTTTAACAATAAACTCCGATCCGCCTTGCAGGGCGCCGGTCAGTGGCAATGGCGTAACGGGCGACCGCAGCGCCGACGCGAAAAACGCTTGCGCTTCGAACTGCACAGACTCAGGCAGCGCATCGCCGAGGTGGAAGCGGAGCGCGACGCAGCCTGTCAGCGACTGGATGCGCTGCAGTCCGCGCTGACACCGGCAGCGTCTTCGGCTGCGCCTCGGACCGAGACACCCGCCCCCGCACCAGACAACACCCGAGCGCCGCGCAAACGGGTACTGCCACTGCACCTCGGAGTGACCGCCAGCAGTGCGGTTCTACTGTTGGGCGTACTGGCGAGCGCGACCGTCTTCCTGGACAACCCCAGAACGGCACAGGCCCTGGGAGCATCCGCGCTGCTGGCAAATACTGCACAACAGGACGACGCGCTTGAGCCTGAACCCCGTCTCGACGACAACGGCACGGTCTCGACCGGGCAGCAAAACGGGTCGCAGTCGCTGCGCGCCAGCATTCGCAAGCTCGGGCACCGCTCAGCCACACCCCCTGCGCATCGACAATGGGGTCCGCCGCTGCTGCTGCCAGACCCGCAGGCCGGCACTCATGTCAGCCGGAGCGCCGGCTTCGATCCAGAAGTCAAACAGCTGCAGACAAACCTGCTCGACCTGGGTTTTGACCTCGGCCAGGCGAGCGCCGACGGCCTGAAAGGCCCGCGCACCGAACAGGCACTCAACGAATTCCGCTCCCTGTATCTGTCCGCCGCCGACCCACAGCAAGTCCTGGGCGAAGCGGAACTGGCATTCCTGATCGGCGTGTATGCGGACCTGGCCCGGCAGGACGCCAAACGGTTCAATATCGACCGCGGCGTGGTCGCGGCGATCCGCCTGAGCAGCGTGCGCACCGGAGTGGATTTCTCCTATCTCATGGAACTCGCAGCCGTGGAGAGCGCCTTCAATCCCGTCGCACAGGCGGCCGGTTCGTCCGCCGCAGGGCTCTACCAGTTCACTCAGGACACCTGGCTGAATACAGTCAAGGCGCACGGGGAAAAATACGGACTGGGACGCTACGCCGCGCAGATCGAATATACGGTCGACCGTCGCGGCAACCGGCGGCCCCGCCTCTCCGACCAGGAGGTGTACCAGCATCTGCTCGACCTGCGCAAGAACCCCAGGGTGTCGGCCATGATGGCAGCCGAATCGGTCCGGGATAGCGTCTCGAAACTATCGGGCCATTTCGACCAGCAACCGGGTCGTACCGAACTTTATCTGAGCCACTTCCTCGGTCCTGACGGAGCAGTTTCGTTCCTCAAGGCTCTGAACGAAACCCCGGACAGCTTCGCCGCCGACATATTCCCCACAGCGGCGGCGAGCAACGAGAGCATTTTCCACCCCAAGACCTGCAGACCGCGAACGGTCAACGAGGTCTACGAGATGTTCAGTCAGAAGTTCGATACCACGCGTTTTGAGCACTGGGGGGTGAACTGAGACCGTTTCGCGCAACGCCGGGTTCTGATAATTTTGTCATCCAGGGACGCGCCCCGAAACGGCAGAGCGTCTCACAGTATTCCCGGTGGGTGACCTCAGGCCATCTAAGGCTGACGCGAAGCGGTGTGTCCTGACTGGGGATTTCACTCTTGGCGCAGGAGACTACCGCATGATTGCAGCACCCCACCTTACCGTCGCCGTCTCGTGTGTACTGGTAACAGCGCTCGGGTTCAACTCCCCGGCCCAGGCCGCTGGAGATCTGGACAGCGAGTGTCGGAGCGAAGCCGCTCTCTACGAAATACCGGACGAGCAACAAGCCGACTATGTGGCCGGCTGCATCGCCTCGCGCGGCGGCTACACAGTAATGGAGCCAGCCGAAGAGACACCCGCCGAGGATTATGCCGAAGACGCCGAACCACCGGCCACCGACCCGCCAGAGGACGACTATCCCCAGTAGACCTCGCCGTCAGCAGGCGTCAGGCAGGCTGCCCTTCCCGCGCCGCCGGAGACCGGCAGCATTACCGCGCAAGGACGCAACTCCCCGGCGCGGTATGCGACCGGTAGCCTGCATTTCTTACCGGGCGGCAGGTGAGCGACGAAAGGTGTTGAGTTATGCAGGGCAGTGTCCATAGACAAGAAACAGAGAGTTTTCAGAACAGTCCCGCCGCGGCGGCAGCATCCGGGATCCCCGTGAGAAATGCGCACTAGGGCTGGACCGGCTCTGCGATGAAACCGTTTGCACGTCGGCGCCGACAAGTAGGGTGGTTCGCGCTGCTGTCGCTGATAACGGCAGCGGCAAGCTATGCCGCGCACCCGGCAGCCACAGCCATGCAACGACCGGTGCACGAAATGAGCGCCAGAGCCCTGGACTGGATCGAGCACCACCGTGCCAGCCCCGCTGACGGCGGTCTGCCCGACATGATCGATGAAGCCGTGTCATTACGCGTATTCCGGGATCTCGCACCCACACCCGCCGAGTCCGAGCGATTCGCGCGCCTGTTCGAAGCGCAGCTGGCCAGGCTGAGTACGCTCAGCGAGTTGCAACGCTGGGCCCAACGCCCGCACAAAACCTTAATCGAACACTATCACCTGGTGCTCGCCGCCTACCTGATGGAAGGCGCCGGATTGCACGGCCCGATGATTGAGCTGATCGTGCAGCAGGCGCAACAGGCCCTCGGCGCGGCAGCGACATTCGAACCGCCGACGGTGCGGCTGACCACAGCCCTGTTTCTCGCACGGCTTACCGGAGGCGCGACCGTGGACATAGAATCCCTGCTGGCGAACTCCCTGATCGGGCAACTGGACCGGAGCCGGTGGATCATCACGCTGCCCGGGGTGAACGCCGCGGCACAGCAGCAACGCACCACGACCTGGCTGCTCTACGCGCTGGTACATGAAGTGGTGGCACTGACCGATTTCGGCCGGCTTGCCCCCTCACCCTGGCTTGACAAGCGGCGCGACGCGGTCGTCGAAATCCTGCTGGCCGCGCTACCCTGGGCCAGTGCCCAACACAACTGGGATCTGACCGCCGAACTGCTGGTGACACTGTATTTCCTCGACCAGCCGCTGGATGCGGGTATCCAGGGCGCTCTCGAGGAGCTGGCGGCCAACCAGCAGCCGGACGGCTCCTGGGGGGCCTCTGCCACCACATCGCGCCCGAATAAAGTACGCCACACGGTACTGACGGCCGCCGCCGCGCTCATGGCCTGGCACGCCTGGCGGGAAAAGCGGCCCGCGCAGACCAAGCCCGTTAAAGAGAATAATCGGGCCGGATCAGTTGCTGCCCGTTTCCGGCCAGAGAGCCAGCGCGACGCGGGCGAAATTGATCGCCAGGAGCAGGTTTCCGATCATCACCCAGACACGCGCCGACCAGACCGGCTTGTGGATAATCTCATGAATAGCGATCCCGGCACCGCTGGCCGTAATGATAAAACCTACCTCGCAAACCAGTAGCGAGGTCAACAGCGGCAGCCGCAACTCATCGCCCGCAGCAGGCGAACCGAAGACCATCAGGATCAGACTCAGGGCCAGCCCCACCCCCAGCGCCAGCGCCGCATAGGTTTGCTTCAAATTTCCTCCCGACCACCGTCTAGTGCCCTGCCTGAGCGGCCCTTGTCCCGGCCCCGGCGTGGCTCCCACGCCCCATTGAAACGCGATTTTACCTCCCGATCAATCCGTGCCTGGCCAAAACAGAGTACCCCACTGCCCGCGGAAGCCTCGACCGGGGCGCTCGGCGACAGCGGCGGGAGACTGTCCGTGGTTGCCTCAAAGCCATGTGCAGCGGGCCCTGACGCGGATTCGATGGGGACGCTTCGCGCCGCGCCTGATTCGGCTACTCGGAGCCGACCACTCGTAAAGCGCGCCGCTCGGCATCCCGCGGACTCGGGAACACGTCTGCAATCGGCCGGGGTTTTTCGATCCAGTAACCTTGCGCGTAGTCGATGCCGATTTTCTCGAGCGTTTCGAAACCCTCCTGGTTCTCGACAAACTCGGCAATCGTCTGCATGCCCATCACCCTGGCAACCTGGGATATGGCTTTGACCATTGCCTCGTCCACCTCGCTGTTGTCAATCGCACGGATAAACACACCGTCGATTTTCACATAATCCACCGGCAGGTTTTTCAGATAACCGAAGGAGCTGACGCCCGCGCCGAAGTCGTCGAGGGAAAATTTACAGCCATAGCGCTTTATGGTCTCGATGAAACTGACGGCGAGACTCAGATTGTTGACTGCGACCGTCTCGGTAACCTCGAAACAGACCTGGCTGGCACGGGCTCCGAGACGATCCAGTTTCCGGATCACATAGGCGAGAAAGCCCTCTTCACCAATCGATTGCCCGGACAGATTGATGGACACATGCAGTTCCTTTCCGGAGTTCTGCCCATCCAGCAGCAACTTGACCGCTTTCCTGATGACACACCGATCGATATCGGACATCAGCTGATAGCGTTCCGCGGCCGGCAGGAAAGCCCCCGGGGACAAGAAACCGCCATCCTGGTCCCGCATGCGGATCAGGAGTTCGTGATGCATGACCTTCTTGTCCGGGATGCTGACAATCGGCTGCGCGAACAGGTCAAATCGGTCCTCGGCGAGGGCCCGGCGCACAGCCGACACCATACTCATTTCTTCCCGCCGCCGGTGCATGTTCTCGTCATCGAGCTGATACACATGCACCCGGTTTCTGCCCTCCTCCTTGGCCGCATAACACGCCATGTCAGCCGCCGAAAGAATCTCCGCGACACCGCTCTGTTCCTGCGTTACCGGAACCAGACCCACGCTTACGCCGATTTGAAACGACTTGTCGGCCCAGGCAAAACGAAACTCCCTGATCGCCAGCCGCAAATTTTCAGCCACCTTGATGGCGCGGTCGATCGGGCAGTGGACCAGCAGTACGCCGAATTCGTCCCCACCCAGACGCGCGAGGACATCCGCCTTGCGCAGCCTGTCGCGCAGAAATGCGGTCAACTTCTGCAGCAACTGGTCTCCTGCTGCATGCCCGCACGTATCATTCACGACCTTGAACTGGTCAAGATCCAGGTAGCACAGTGCGTGCTCCTCACCGTCGCGTCGCGTGTGGTCCAGCGCGCGCTGCAGCTCGCGATCGAATTCCCTGCGGTTGTACAACCCCGTGAGCGGATCGTGGCTGGCCTGGTAGGACAGTTCGCGCTGCAGCGCACGGGCTTCGCGCACGTCGTGCAACGCGATGACGGCTCCGTGGATGGCGCCCGCCTTTCCGGAAATAGGCGACAGTGAGATTTCGACCGGGTGTCTGTCGTCGTCACTTCTCAGAATGGCATAGTTCTCATCCAGCTCAATTGACCGGTGCTCATCGAGACACTCCCTGATGGGATTGGCGATCTCTCTACCGCGGCCTTCATCGACAATCAACATGATGTCCCACAGCGGTTTTCCCGCGGCTTCTTTGAGCGTTATTCCCAGCATCTGCTGTGCCACGGGATTCATGAACACCACTGAGCCTTCGCGGTCCGTGGTCACGACACCGTCACCGATCGAATGCAGCGTCACCTCCGCAAGCTCTTTCGCATCCCAGGCCAGTTCCTGCGACTCACGCATTTTTTCCAGCGCCCGGTTTATGAAGCGCGACACATAGCCGAATTCATCGTTCCGCTGTGCGTCGAAAGCCAGGTTGGCGTCGCCTCCACTCTCGGATATCGACCGCGCCGTAGCGACCATCTGTCTGAGTGGCACATTCAGTATGGTGTCGAGCAGGCCCTTGATGATGCTCCCGAACAGCAGCAGCAGAATACCGAGCCCAACCAGCAACGGGCTGCGCTGCGCATGCAGCGTGGCTTCCATACTCGGAAAGGTCAGTACCAGTTCGGCGGAAACTCTTTCGCCGTCGCCCTGGCTGAAACTTATCAGTCGCGTGATGGTGTGTCCCGGCTCGGCGGGCGCCTCCCCCTGGGCCGCCACAACCGGTTTGCCACTGCGGCGCAACTCCATATGCAACTCAGGGTGGCGGATTCCAATCTGGTATAGCTCGTTAGCGAGTTGCTGGTTGTCCTCCAGACCGGAGTAATCGAGCGCTTCGTGGATTCGATAGGCGACGTTATCGGCCACGCCCTCACGACCCTCCAGCGTGGTGTCCTCCATGGTCTGAAACAGAATCGCCGCGAAGATCAGGCCTACGAGAATCAGTCCCCAGAACACAATGACCGTGATCTTGGTCGACAGACTGACGATCTTGTTGTCACTGGGACCGCTTGTCATTCCAACGCCGCCGGGTTTATCTAGCGCAATCCGAGCCAGCGCAGCGCCAGCACCATCGGGCAGATACCGCTCAGCCCGGCTCCGATCAGCGCAAAACCGACAAACCAGGGCAGCAACCAGAGGAAATCGGCGCCGCGGCTCATCGGGATCAGGATCAAAGTCGCAACGATCAACCGCAGTGCGCGTTCGGCCTCGAAGGAAACCCGTGCGTTCGGGTTCTGATCGCCCGCCTCCTCCGGCGCGCCAGAGCGAGCACGAACCAGTAACCCGGGTATGCGCAGGTTGGTCAAACCCTCAAACAGTAACAGTGCCACCAAGGCGTAGATCAGCGGGACGGAATTGAGCAACAGAGCCACCACCAGCCACGCCCCGAGCACGATTCTGAAATTCTTTTCCGACATCTTGGCCTCTGAATTCAGACACTTCGGTAGCTTAACTGTTGTGTTAGATCGGCCACCTGACCATACCCTTGATAGATTTGGGCATAAACGAGCCGCCCGTGGCGGCAGCATTCGGTCGGGCACCGATGCAGAAATCGCGCGCAACAACGCTTAGACGCGCGCACAACACCCCGAAACGGCGACCACAAACAGCTATTCTTTTGTTTTTATTATTTTTTACTGATCGACGGAGCGGCACGGGCTGGCGCGGCGGCAACGGCCGTTACGGACAAGCAGGCCTGGATACCCGCCGGCCTGCAGAGGACAGGCTGTGGCTCACGGGCGGTTCACCCTCAGGGGCCCACATGCGATCCCGTTACCCTCCAGGCTGACCCTATCCAGGCTCCCGCAGCTGCCTGTGACACCGTCTGTGGCGAGGTGCTCAGTCCGCCTGCGCCTGGTGCAGGGTCAACTGAGTAAATGGAATCTCCCAGTTGTTTTCGCTGCACGCCTCCACGCACCAGCGCTGGATGGCGCGTCTCAGGCGGTTGTAGAGATCCGCCAGCGCGCCGTCGAAATCGGCGATCACCACGATATCCAGCGAGGAGGTGTTAGCGCGTTCGAACTCCACGCGCAGGTTCAGCAGCTTGTCGGCGTAACCCTCGTCGGCGAGGCGCTTCTCGACATGAGTTTTCAGTGTATCCGGGATACTGGTGACGCTTTCCTGTTGCAGATTGTAGGTGATACCGATGGTTTCCTTGATGCGGAAATTGGTGCTGAGGTTGAGGGGCGACAGGGCGAGAAAATCCGCTGTCTGATAGGTGCGATGCGCGCCGCCGCGTTCGATCATCTGCACCAGTTCCTGGGAAATGCCCGTGACCTTGCCGCGCATCCCGTCACTGAGCAGCACCCAGTCGCCACGCACGCACGGAAACCAGGGTTCCTCCTTGCGCAGCGGGCGCGACTTCAGATCCACGAGCTCGTCGATGCGTACCCGCTGACTGATCTGGGCCAAGGGATTTTCCAGCAGGCTGAAGATATTGATCTGTCTGACCAGCCACGGCAATCCGTCCAGCAGTATCCGTTCGCCCTCGCGCACCGAGCCGACATTCAGAAACAGCTGAATCTGCTGCCAGTAGCGCGGCAAAGCCTGCCGGAGCGTCAGGCCAATACCCAGCAGCAGCAGAATGCCGAGGCTGAACAGCACCCAGTCCTCGACCACATAGAACACCACCATGGGCCCGAGAATGACCAGGACACCGGTGAACACCCGGTGCAGCAGATCCAGCAGCCGGATCTGGAAGCTTCTGTGTTCCTTGCGGTAACCGGGGATCAGCCTGGCCATCGCCTTGTAGCTCAGGCGCGAGAGCAGCAGGATCACCAGCACCACCAGCAGCGCTTCGGTCAGGTACAGACCGCGCTTCTGAAAGAACGATTTGAGATAACTCTGTGAGGCCTCGGCCAGCGAGGCTTCGGATTGCTCCAGCTTTTCCAGCTGCAGCTCGGCCGTCTGCAGTTCGCTCTGCATGAAGGTAAGCTGTTTCTGCCACTCTGCGAGCATGGTCTGCAGCTGCTTCTGCAGCTCAGTATCCTCGGTGCTTTGCAGCAGGCCCGAAATGTTGGTCACCGCCCGCTCGGTAACCGGCAGCTTGTCCCGGTAGTAGGCGATCTTGTCCTTGAGGTCGGACTTGAGACGGACATGGCTGGTCATGTCCTTCATCTCCTTGAGGGCCGGCCTGAGCAGGGAAAACAGCTCTTCCTGCAGGTTGAACTTGCTTTCCTCGGCGGCCCTCAGGCTGGCGATATCCGCGCCGGCGGCAATTTCTCTGAGATTGCGGCTGGTGGTCTTGAGGTCGGCACCCAGCTTGTCCAGCTGCAACTGGAGGTCTTTCCTCTCCGCCTCGCTCTCGGCGGCCTTCATCTGGCGGCCCAGGAGCTCGATGTCGCTCTTGAGCTGATCCTGCAGGCTGATCAGGGACTGCAAGGTGCTGATGGTGTTCTGCAGCTGCACATCCTGGGCAGGCGCTTCGTCGCCCTGCGCCCGGCCCGGCGCGCACACCGACCCGGTCAGTAAGCCGAGCAGAAGGAGCACCATAGGCGTGTAACGGCGTACTGAACTGAGTGAAATAAACGTCATTGTTCGCTCCCCGACCTCAACTCGTAGCGGAACCAACCGGAACAGACCGCGAATGGTATCGGGCGCAACCCCCCAACGCCAGATGAGCGCGCCGTGCGCGGCGGCGCGGTAACCGTTTGAACCAGGTGTTACGGGCCGCGAACGGTTATACTACTGCACAGCCCCGCAAACCTCGCGCCCCCCGCCATGACGAACAAAGCCTGCTCAATCCATAGAGCCCCGTCGCTGCCCGAATCTTCCGGTATCGCCCTGGACGCCGTTCTCCAACGCCTGCATAGCCGACGCGAATTCCTGCAGTTGCTGGGCCAAGGCCTGGGCTATGCGGCGCTCGCCGCCACCCTGCCGGCCTGCGGTGGCGGCAGCAGCGGCGGCGATCCGGTTACGCCGGCGCCGAGCGAGGCGATACCCGCGGCGTCGGCAGAGTATACGGTGCTGAAACGCACCAGCTTCGGCGTACACCGCGATGCCCTGAGCACGATCCGTACACTCGGTGTGGACGCCTTCCTCGAGCAACAGCTGGACTATGCTCAGATCGACGACAGTGCTCTGGAAGCCAGCTTGCAGACGCTGTTTCCGCTGACTGCGCAAAGTCCGGCCCAGCTGATCGGTGGATTTCCGGACAATATCGCCGACATCGCCCGACAGATGATCGGCGCCGCCCAGTACCGGCAGATGTTCAGTCGCCGCCAGCTCTACGAAGTAATGGTGGAATTCTGGACCGACCACTTCAATATCCATCTGCTCAACGGTCTGGGCCCGACGCTGAAACCGGCGGACGACCTGCAGGTGATCCGCGCCCACGCCCTGGGGAATTTCCGCGACCTGCTGCACGCCTCGGCCAAAAGCCCGTCCATGCTGTTCTACCTGGATAACTTCTTCAATCTGGCCTCGGCTCCCAACGAGAACTACGCCCGCGAGCTGATGGAGCTGCACACACTCGGCGTCGACGGCGGCTACAGCGAAGACGATGTGAAGGAAGTCGCGCGCTGCTTCACCGGCTGGTCGATTCGGTTCCCCGGTGATCCGGGCGGCGATTACGGCAGCTTCGTGTTTGTGCCGGCAGTGCATGACAACGGCGCCAAGCTGGTGCTGGGAAACAGCATTCCAGCCGGCGGCGGTCAAAGCGACGGCGAGCAGGTGCTGGATATCCTGGCCGCGCACCCGAGCACCGCCCGCTTTATCGCCACCAAGCTGTGTCGCCGCTTTATCGGCGACGACCCGGAGGCGACCAGCGTCGCTGCCGTTGCCGCGGCGTTCACTCAGTCTGACGGCGACATCAGGACCACCCTGCGCGCCCTGTTCGCGACCGCTGCGTTTCACAACAGCGCCGATCTCAAATTCGCCCGCCCGGCCGAGTATCTGGCAGCGCTGGTGCGTGCGCTGGCGCCCGACACGCCCCACCCCAGCGACGACGGCCAGCTGTTCTTTTTCGCCCAGGCGATCATGGGGCAGCTGCCCTATTACTGGCCCACGCCCGACGGCTACCCCGACCGGCAGAGTTACTGGGCCAGCACCGGCGGGCTGCTGAACCGCTGGCGTCTGTCGTTCCTGAGCTTCGCCAACGTGATTCCGGACATCGACGTCATCCAGATCGACTACACCAGCATGCTCAATGGCGCCGCCAGCGCAGCCGGCATTGTCGACGCGCTGACCGAGAGCATCCTGATGCGGCCCCTGTCGGCCGCGGACCGCGGCCACCTGCTGGACTGGCTGGCGACGGAATACGGGCAGGCGGCCGACGTCAGCCTGCCGCCGGGCATCCCGGAACAGGTCGCACCGCTGGTGGCCGCCGTGCTGGTCAGCTCGGCGTATTTCCAGCTTCGTTAGGAGATGACCATGCAGCCCCTCCCCCGTCAGCGCTTCGCCGCCAGCACCACGCTCCCGGCTGACCGTGACATCCTGGTGTGTATTTTCCAGCGTGGCGCCGCCGATGGCCTCAACGCCCTGGTGCCGCACGGGGACGCCGACTACTACAGTCAGCGCAGCGCGATTGCGGTGCCCACGCCGGGCAGCCCCGACGGCGCCATCGATCTGGACGGTTTCTACGGTCTGCACCCTGCGCTGGCGCCGCTCAAACCCGTCTACGATGCCGGCGACCTGGCCCTGGTGCACGCGACCGGGGTGCCGCACGGCTCGCGCTCCCACTTCGCCGCGCAAGGACTGGTGGAGCGCGGCGTGGACAATAAAGCCGGGCCCGAAAGCGGCTGGCTGGGGCGGCACCTGGCGCTGAGCGCACCGGCCTCGGACTCGGCCTTCCGTATTGTTTCGATCAGCGGTAACGTGCCGGTCTCCCTGCAGGGCGCAGCAGACCCGCTCGCCATCAGCAACCTGGCCGAATTCGGTTTCGACCAGGACATTATCAATTCCGGTTACCCGACGGTGCTGGCCAGGCTGTTCCGCAGCCCGCTGCCCTTTTTCGCACCCGCGCAGGCGGCCCTGGCCGCGATTGAGGAATTGCAGGCCGCCAATCTGTCCGCCATCACGCCTGTCAACGGCGCCGCGTACCCGGACACCGACCTGGGCAACAAACTGCAGCAGGTCGGCCAGCTGATCCGCTCGACGCTGCCCGTCGAAGTGATCTGCCTGGACTCCGACGGCTGGGACCATCATGAAAGCCTGCCGACCTACCTTCAGCAGTCACTGGCCGAACTGGCCGGCGCCCTGAGTGCCTTCTACACCGACATGGGCACGCAGATGCAGCGCATCACGGTACTGGTGCATACGGAATTCGGACGCCGCGTGGCACAGAATGCCTCCAACGGCACCGATCACGGCACCGGCGGCCTGGCCTACCTGATGGGAGGCGGCGTCAACGGCGGCCAGGTGGTCAGCGACTGGCCCGGTCTCGCCACCGCGGACCTGGAACTGAGCGAAGACCTGCGCATCACCACCGACCTGCGCAGTGTACTGGCAGAAATGCTGACCAAACGGCTCGGCGGCATCGATATCAATGCGGTATTTCCAGGCTTCGCCGGCCCTGTGTCCGCCAACCTGTTTCTCGGCTGAGTCCTGAAGAGGCGCTCCAGGATAGCCGGATAGCCGAACACCCGAAACGGGCGTAACCACCGTCCACCGCCGCCATTGGCACCGGGCACATCAGGATGTAAATGCTCAGGTTGATGCTTCGCTGGAAAACAGCAGTTCGATATAGGTCCGGTAGTGCTTCAGTTGCTGATAGGTGATACCGGATTCACCCAGCGCTTTCTCAAGAATGAACGCGCCCTCGAACAGCACCATGAAGCCATCGGCGAGTGACGTCAGATCCACCTCCCGATGCGGCGGGTATTGCTTCGCGACAGCCCTGAGCAGTTTCGTCAACTCGTCCCTGGACAATTCGAATTCCATTGTCACGAGCGCCTTGATCTCATCATCGAACTGTCGCAGTTCGTAGACGTAGGCCGCAAGCAAACAGCCGTCATAAGGCTCGCTGAGCCCTTGAAAGATCTCTTCATACTGACGGATCACAATCATGAGCTGCTGCAGAGGATCGTCACTGTACGCCTTTGCCCGCGCGAGCGCGGTCTTGAAAAGGGTCACCCCGTCATCCGAATAACGCTGGATCAGCGTACGGGCGAGGTCGTGCTTGTTCTTGAAATGATGAAAAAACGCCCCCTTGGTCATGTCGAGCTGACGAATCAGCTGGTCGAGTGACATGCCGCTGTAGCCGTACGACAGAATCAGCTGCTGGGCGGCATCGAGAATGCGTTTACGGGTGGCGTCGCCTTTCTTTCCCATAGCTCCTATATAACCATACTGATCGGTATGGTGCAATCCGGTTTCATTGCCTCTAAACCTGAGGAATTTAATAAGCTGTTGTTTTATATATTTATGTAAATTTTATACAAAAATACCATTCGGTATTGATTTATAAGCGCGCCTGGTCTAGCCTAAAACATACCGATCGGTACGTTTTTCTGAAACCTGCTGAGGAGACCTGGATCATGTATGACTATCTGGAAATGCTCACCCTCGCCCTGATACCGGGCTTTCTGTTGCTGGATTTGGTGGTTCAGAAACGCAACTACCACAAGACCCGCCACTGGCGACTCCGCGGCCTGCTGGTTACCGTGGCGATCTTTTTCTTTGCCGGCGAAGTGGCGGTGTTCTGGGCCAGGATATTCGGCGACTTTCATCTGCTCGACACCAGCGCGCTGGGGCTATTCGGTGCGGTGGTTGCCATCCCGGTCTATGAACTCATTCACTATGGCTACCATCGCGCGGCGCACGCGTGGAACTGGTTGTGGCGTGCCGGCCATCAGATGCATCACAGCGCCGAAAGCCTTGATGCCTTCGGTGCCAATTATCTGCACCCGTTCGACGCAGCCATGTTCACAACCTGGAGCAGCCTGGTGTTTTTCCCTCTGCTCGGGATCAGCGTAGAGGCAGCCCTGGTAGCAACGCTGTTCCTGACGTTCAATGCGATGTTCCAGCACGCCAATCTGAGTACGCCGGTGTGGCTGGGTTACTTCATCCAGCGTCCGGAAAGCCACAACATCCACCACGGACGCGGCTTGCATCGCTACAACTACGCAGATCTGCCAGTGATCGATATGCTGTTCGGCACATTCAGAAACGCGGGCGACAGCGTCGACCTGGAATGCGGCTTCTACAATGGGGCGTCGCGCCGTGTTGCGGAAATGCTGATCGGCAAGGACGTATCGACGCCGGGACGGCGAGGCGCTGCGGATAGCCGCTGGCAACCGGGGGTGCCGATCGATCTGTGATAATGCACCGGGCGGAGGGACGCGTGCTCGCTCCCTCCGCCCGCCCGGGTTCGTGCAGCGTTTATTTCCCGCGCGGCACGATCGCCACTTCATCCCCGGGTTCAACCCGGGTAAAGAGTTCGGCGAAGTGCTTGTTCACAGTCACCTGGACTTTGTCATCGGCGCACGCCTCGACCCATTCCCCGCCACGCTTGCGAAGCCACGCCAGCAGGTCTTCCACATTCGTCACCGAGACGGGGATCTGAACCGTCTCACCATCCTTGCCCGCCAGTTTTGCCAGCTGGATGAAATACAGCAGCCTGATACTGACCCGACCGTCGGCCCCTGACGCCGCGCCCCGTGTCAACCCCTGTGCCCGCAGCGCGTCCAGGTAGGCCTGCCAGTTCTGCTGGTAATTCACACCCAGCTGATGCAGGACGCTCCAGGTATAGCTGCCGGTACCGCCGTCGCTGAAATTCGAGTTGCAGTGCCTCGGTCCCCTGCGGCTCGATGTGGGTAATATCCACGCTGTCCTTGCCGCCCAGCGGCTTATCCAGGTCCTGCATGCCATTGCGGAACACACACAGATATTCACACGGGTAGTTGAAACGAAACCCATCCGAGAAGGTTATTTCCAGCAGGCGCGATTTCTGGTGCAGGCTGATGCCGGTCGGCGTGAGGGGGGTTGGCTGGTCGGTCATGGTAACTGCAGTCTATCTGCGCGCGGGCGTGCTGCAAAGCGCCGCAATTCGGCGCATGGGCTGCCGGCTAGGCATACGCGGGCAACGTGGTCAGGCGCGTGTCTTCCACCGGACCACCGACCGTGAAATGGTAGATGTCCTGGAAAGTCCGATCCTCCAGCCCCAGCAGCTGGTGCATGGCATCGTCGAAGAAACAGCCGATGCCGGTGCTGCGGATGCCGGCCGCTTCGGCCTCCAGGTACAGCAACTGGCCGATCATGCCCGCTTCCCAATGCAGGCGCGGATAAAACCAGGGTCCGTACCGCTGCAGCGGCTGCGCGTATTCGGCCAGCATCGCCAGGCTGAAACACCCGTCACTGGCAATGTCCTGGTGACAGGCCGTCTGCCGTGCGGGAGCGCGGGCGTCAGCCTCGACGAGACAGTACAGCGGCAGCTGCTCCGGGCAGCCCGGCGGTTTTTGCCAGCCATTCGCCGCGGTCAGTGCCCGTTGCAGCGCCTCGGTCCGCGCCGGGTCGCGCACCAGCAGATACAACCCCTGGGGCAGATCATGCACCCGGTGTACCAGCACGGCCAGGTGAATATGCGGTTTCCACGGCAAAGTCGCGAACGGGATCCCGCCCGCTGCCGGCAGGGTTCGGTACAGCATACGGTAGAAGGTGTCGCGCGACAGCCAGGTCCGCCCGTCCATGGCCACAGCGCTGCGCCGCTGACGAATGATGCCGCGTAGCGACCAGGGGCGCTGTTCCAGTACCAGGGACCGCGGAGGATTCTCGAACACCTCGTAATGGGGTGCACCCCGCGGCTTGCGCACCGCCGCCGCGATGTCGTCCATACCCCAGTCGATGTGCGACGGGCTGAGCCGGTTGGGGCTGCCCTGCCATGCCAGGGACGTGAATGCCGCCAGCGCGGCCTCCGGCAGGTCGATCTGGTCAACCGGCTGCTGCCCCGGTACACAGGCGATGACAAGATCCGCTTCCTCGCGCTCGGCGTCGTCATCGCGACGGGTACCCATGAGCAGCGCCAGATCGTCGGCGCCCAGAGCGTCGAGCAGCTGCGTCTGCCAGCCCAGCCCGGCCGCCGCGATGCTGATCGCACCGAGGGCATGTCCCGCATCGTGCATGCAGTAGCGATACGCCCGCTGACCGTATTTCCAGGCTTCGCGCCAGTGAATGGAGGTGAGCCCGATGAACACGGTCTGTTCGGGAAATCGCCCCCTGAGCGTATCCCACAACACAGAGTCGAACTCCGCCCGCACCTCGAGCGCATGGTCCCGCGGCGCATAGTGGCAGACCATAGGCCGGTCGCACAGGCCGTCTATCGGACCGCAGATCAGGTAACCCTCGGTCGGATGCAGGTTGCCACTGGAGGCATTGACGCGCAGTGCCCAGCGCGTGTCGCCCAGCTGCTTCCAGGCCGACAGCGCCAGGCTGTCGTAGAACAGCCGGGAAACCGTCCGCAGGTTCAGGGGCTCGGCCGCGGGCCGCCGCGCCGGATCGAAAACCGCGTCGTAGCGCGGCTGGTCCGTCGGCTCGACCGTCTGCAGCGTCACCAGGCGCGCGCCCGCATAACGGCGAAACGGGTCTGGCTGAGTCGCCCAGTCGAGCCGACCGGGACCGCGGGCGTAGGCCTCGAAGCGGTGCTTGGTCGACTGGTGATAATCGAGTACCGGCTGCGAGGATACCGGTGTCGCGGCGCTGTCGCGGCTCATTCCGCGGCCGCTTGAAAAGCGATCAGATCTGGTGGCATGGGGCGAGTCTACCCCGGTGACGGCATGCGGCAAACAGACGAATGAAGGGGAAACCGGCTGGCAGCCATGCTCCGACAAGGCCGCAAAGCGATTAATCATCCCCCAGGCTGTATAATCCCGGCAGCCTGATAATGCGCCCAGTGCGCCACACAACAAGCCGGGAGGCCCTGCAGAGATGACGACACTACTGGTGATTCTGGGGATTGCAGCCGCTGTCATTCTTTACGGCATCGTGTTGTACAACAACCTGGTCAGCCTGCGTAACCGGGTCAAGAACGGGTTTTCGCAGATCGACGTTCAGCTCACCCGGCGTCACGACCTGATCCCCAACCTGGTGGAAGCGGTGAAAGGCTACATGAGCCACGAGCGCGGCACGCTGGAAGATGTGGTGCAGGCGCGCAACGCCGCGGTGACCGGCCTGCAGAACGCCGCGGCCGACCCTTCCGATCCGGAGGCAATCAAGCAGCTGGGTGCCGCCGAAGGCGCCCTCAACGGGGCGCTGGGACGCCTGTTTGCGCTCGCCGAGGCCTATCCGGATCTGAAGGCCAGCCAGAACATGATGCAGTTCCAGGAAGAACTCGCCAGCACCGAAAACAAGGTCGCCTTCGCGCGCCAGGCTTTCAATGATGCAGTCATGAACTACAACAACGCCTGCGAGAGTTTCCCGAGCTCCGTCGTCGCCAATAATTTCAATTTCAGGACCGCCGAGTTCCTCGAGATCGAGGCACCGGAAAAACGCGAGGTGCCCAAGGTCGCGTTCTGATTCGGTTCGGTTCGCTGCACAGATCCCGTCACTCCCGCAGATGGATTTCTTCGCGCACCAGGACCGGGCCCGCCGCCAGACCCGCTTTCTGGTGTTCCTGTTCGTCGTCGCCCTGATCGCCATTGTGCTCGCGGTAGACCTGGTGGTGCTGAGCCTGGCCGCCAACATCGGCAACGAGACCGGGCAGCTGATCCTGCCGGGTGCAGGCTGGGTCGCCGAACACGCCGGACTGGTTACCCTGGTCAGCCTGGCGACAGCAGCCTTCATCGCCATGGCCAGCCTGTTCCGCATCGCCACGCTGAGCAGCGGCGGCGGCAAGGTGGCGCGCAGCCTGGGCGGCACCCTGGTTAACGCCGACACCCGGGATCCGCTGCGCCGGCGCCTCTACAACGTGGTGGAGGAAATGGCCATCGCCTCCGGTGTGCCGGTGCCCGAAGTCTATGTGCTGGAGCAGGAAGCGGGCCTGAATGCCTTCGCCGCGGGCTTTACGCCCGGCGACGCGGCGATTGCCGTCACCCGCGGCAGTCTCGAAACCTTCAACCGCAGCGAGCTGCAGGGGGTGATTGCGCACGAATTCAGCCATGTGCTGAATGGCGACATGCGCCTCAACATGCGGCTGATGGGCGTGCTGTTCGGCATCCTGGTGATCAGTCTCATCGGCAGGACCATTCTGCGCAGTGTGCAGCGGGTGCGCTTCACGTCCAGCCGCTCCGGCAACAAGGGTGGCGGCATTGTCGTGGTGCTCGCCCTCGGCGCGGCGCTGGCGGTGATCGGCTATCTCGGTCTGTTCTTCGCACGCCTGATAAAGGCGGGCGTAGCGCGTCAGCGCGAACACCTGGCCGACGCCTCGGCGGTGCAGTTCACCCGCCGGACCGACGGCATCGCCGGCGCCCTGAAGAAAATCGCTTACGGCGGCTCTTCGCTGATCCAGGATTCCGGCGCCGAGGAAGTCAGCCACATGCTGTTCGCCAACGGCCTGGGCGCGTTTCTCAAACTCTACGCGACCCACCCGCCGATCGAGGCGCGTATCCGGGCCCTCGAACCCGGCTTCGACCCAGCCGCCTACCGGCGCGACATGGCGCGACAAACCGCCGCCCGCGAAGCCGCCGCGGAGCAGGAGCGCAGCGACGCAGCGTCCGAAACCCGCACCACGCAGACGCAGTGGAATCGGTTGATGGAGTCGCTGATCATACTCACACCCGGCGCGGTCAGCGGCTCCATCGGCAACCCGCAGGAGCAGCACATCGAACACGCAGCCGAGCTGCGACGCCGGATTCCGGAACTGCTGCACCATGCCGCTCACTCACACAGCGGCGCGCTACTGCTGGCCGTTGCCCTGTTGCTGGATGCAAACGAGGCCGTCCGGGCACGCCAGCTGGCCCGGCTGTCAACCTCGTTCGCTGCCGAGCACCTGGCGCTGATCGAGAAACTGCACACCAGGGTCGACCAACTCGGCGCGCCATTCCGGCTGCCGCTGCTGGAGCTGGCCTTCCCGGCATTGCGGCAGCGTCCGCGCGACCAGATCGAGGCCTTTGTGGGACTTGTCGATGAGCTTATCCAGAGCGACGGCCGGGTGGATACCTTCGAATACCTGCTGTCGCGTGCTCTGTTGTCGCACCTGAGAGATGCCGAACAGCCCGCACGGCCGGCGAGCCAGCGCCGCGTCAAGCTGGTCAACAGCATCGACCCGCTGCACACCCTGTTCTCGGTCGTTGCCCATCTCGGCCACGGTGACGCTGATCAGACGGCGCGCGACGCTTACCAGGTCGGAATGCTCGCGCTGCTACCCAACAACATCGACTGGCCAGACTACCGGGCACCGCAGAAGTGGGTCAGACAGATGGACGCGGCGCTGGACATCCTGGACCGGCTGCCGGGCGTCGCCAAGGAGGAACTGGTCAAGGCGCTAACCGTCACCATTGCGCACGACGGCAGCGTCACAGTCGGCGAAGCCGAACTGCTGCGCGCCGTTTGCACCATACTGCACTGCCCGCTGCCACCGTTCGTGCTGGACGACCACGGCGCTCCCTGACGGCGTCTCCTGGGGTCAGTGTTAACAGGCCCTAGAGTCGCTTGCCGGCCAGGGTCGGTGTCTTGTCGGTGCGCGTTTCCAGCTTCAGATAACTGACCAGACGCACACTGCCCTCGGCGTGCAGTGCCTCGTGCACCTGTGCCACGGCGGCGAGAATCTGCGCGAGTTCACCTTCAATGTTGGTCCCCGACGCATGGGTCTCCAGGATGAAGTCGTGCTCCTGCAGCAGCGCAACCACTCGGCCGATCTCGCGCCGGACCGAGACCCCTTGCCCAATCGGCACAAGCTGAAATTCTGCAGTGGCTTTCATGTGGCGCTCTCTCTGTGACACCGGATCGCAAGGCCGGGATTATTTCACAAACCCGGCGGTAGAAACGATTCTGACCTTATTTTTACTTTTCCACAGAAGCTGTGGATAAGTTTGTGGAAAAGGAGCCCCTGAACCACTCAATGCCTGATAAATGGTGGATTCTGTTTAGATTGGTGTTTTTTTGCTCATATCACATATAAGTTTAATAAACAGATAGTTACAACGCTTTTATCGATTCGGCATGAAGCGAGTGTGGTTTTGCCCGGACGGGTTATGACCGGCACGTTACCGGTGTGCATAACAGCCTCGGTGGAGTACGAGAAACGGCGCTGAAGTCAAGCCAAAAGGCGTCACTTCGGTACGCGCACAGACAAGATTTTTTTGATGCGGCCATCAGCAATAGTCGCGCTCGGCCCCTTTTCCGGTCGCCAGGCAGAGCCCGCCTCCCGCTCAGCGATGCGGAAGAGCCGGACCAAGAGGACCCACCACCGGCGGACACCGGTCGGCAGGCGGGGTCAGGTCAGATATCGTGGTTCTGGGCGATGCCTTTGTAGACAATGCTGGACACGTTGCGAATGACTTCGCTGCGTGACCGGATCCAGGTCGTGTAATCAGCGGCGCTCTGCTCTTTCTCGATGACACCGATCAGTGTGTAGGGGTAGCGTTTGCCATCGCGGCCCTGCACACTCAGGATCCCCATGTCTCCGCACAGACGGGCGGTGCTGCCGGTCTTGTTGTAGACCCGGGTGCCTTTCGGGACTTCCGGTACCCCGGTGTAGATGCGGTCCGATCCCGGCAACGCCATGAGACGTTTTATCTCAGCGGCGCCGGCGATCTCGTCCTTCCATATAGCGTACAGAAAACGACTGTAGTCGTGGATGGATGCCTTGTTCCGGTAGGTCCGCCCGTTGGCCGGTATGTACTCGACCAGGTGGGTCTCCTGGAAAATGCCTGGGTATTGCTGTTTGAGTATTCGTTCCACCGCCTGCGGCCCACCCACCTGGCGAGCCACCCAGTTGGTGGAAGCATTGTTCGAGTGCTGGATCATGCGCTGCAGGTGGCGGCGGCTGGTGTTCCCGTATTTAAGATCACCCCGCTCGACCTTGTAAAAGAACGCCGCTGCAATGAACGGTTTCACCAGACTGGCGGCCTGGAACTGCATGTCCTCGTTGATGGTGACCAGCTTTTCACCGGTAGTGAAGTCGTACACCGACCAGCCGGTGCGCTCGTCGGGAGCGAGCTTGCCCTCACCCCGCAGGCGCTCGATATATGCCTCGACTGCGGCCTCGATGCTGCGGATCTCACGGGTGCGTTCGGTTGGGGTCATCTTGCTGCGGGAAACCTTCGGCACGCTGACCGGTACCAGGGACGCCAGTTCGGTCGCAGGCTCGTCGTCCACCCGGGTCCAATCGCCGCAACGAACCGGCGCAGCCGCCTCCAGCCCCCGGGAACGCAGCAGCCGGGTATGCGCCTGTGCAACCCGTGCGGCCCCGGCGCTGTCACCGTGGCGCGCGTACACCAGACCGAACAGGTTACCTTTGGCAACCACCTGGAGATCCTTCGCCACGCCCGGTCCCAGCACCCCCGCCACCTTGGCACGGTAACCCCGCACACCGTCGAGGCTGCTCGACCAGACATAGGATACGTCATACGCATCCGCACCGGCCAGCGCCGGCAGCGCGACGAGGAGCAGAAGCAGCGGGCTGATGATGACTCGACGCATGACCCGTCCCCACCCAAATCGTGTTTTGACTCAATCCGTTGGCGGCATATTCTAGAGTACCTTGCCAGCGATGCACAAGGGCGATTGACAAAACGGGCGCGAAGCCCTCGGAACGGCCTTGCGAGGCGCCCGCTGGCCGGATCAGAAGACTCTTGCAGACGGATATACCGTGCCCCGAAAGCTCAAATCCTCTCTTACACATCCAGCGTCGCTCCTATATAATGCTGCGCCGTTGTTTCCTCAGGAAACCGGTGCCGTGTGCGTGGTGCTGGCCGCGACAAGCCTGCCGCATCGATGATCGATTAACCGCAGAGTAATTCAATGACTGATTTATCCAAATACCGAAACATAGGGATTTTCGCCCACGTTGATGCGGGCAAAACCACCACCACGGAACGCATCCTCAAGCTGACCGGTAAAATTCACAAAATCGGCGAAGTGCATGACGGCGCCGCCACCACCGACTTCATGGAACAGGAGCAGGAGCGCGGTATCACCATCCAGTCCGCCGCCACTTCCTGTCAATGGAACGGCCACCGGCTGAACATTATCGACACCCCGGGACACGTGGACTTCACCATCGAGGTTTACCGGTCGCTCAAGGTGCTCGACGGCGGTGTCGGCGTATTCTGCGGCTCCGGCGGCGTGGAACCCCAGTCCGAGACCAACTGGCGCTACGCCAACGACTCGGAAGTCGCGCGCGTCATCCTGGTCAACAAGCTGGACCGCATGGGTGCCGATTTCTACCGGGTCGTGAAGCAGATCAAAGAGGTGCTGGTTGCCAACCCGCTGGTCATGGTGCTGCCGATCGGCATCGAAGACGAATTCAAAGGCGTGGTCGACCTGCTCACCCGCAAAGCCTGGGTGTGGGACGCCTCGGGCGACCCCACCGCGTATGCAATCCAGGATCCGCCCGCCGAGATGGCCGACGCAGTTGAAGAATGGCGCGAAAAACTCGTCGAAACCGCGGTCGAGCAGGACGACGAACTGATGGAGCGCTACCTGGAGGGCGAAGAACCCTCCATCGATGAGCTCAAACGCTGCATCCGCAAGGGCACCATTGCGCTGGACTTCTTCCCGACCTATTGCGGTTCGGCGTTCAAGAACAAGGGTATCCAGCTGGTGCTGGATGCGGTGGTGGACTATCTGCCCGACCCGACCGAAGTCAAACCCCAGCCGGAAGTGGACCTGGAGGGGAACGAGACCGGCAGCTACGCCATTGTCGACGTCAACAAACCACTGCGCGCGCTGGCCTTCAAGATCATGGACGACCGCTTCGGCGCCCTGACCTTTATCCGCATCTACTCGGGCAAGATCGCCAAAGGCATGTCGGTGCTCAACACCTTCACCGGCAAAACCGAGCGCATCGGGCGTATTGTCGAGATGCACGCCGACTCACGCGAGGAACTCACCAGCGCCCAGGCCGGGGACATCGTCGCCGTGCTGGGCATGAAAAACGTGCAGACCGGGCACACCCTGTGCGATCAGAAGAATCCCGCCACCCTCGAGCCGATGGTATTCCCGGATCCGGTGATCTCGATCGCGGTGGCACCGAAAGACAAGTCGGCCTCGGAAAAACTGGGTGTCGCGATCGGCAAGATGATCCAGGAAGATCCCTCCTTCCGTGTCGAAACCGACGAAGACAGCGGCGAGACCATCCTCAAGGGCATGGGCGAGCTGCACCTGGACATCAAGGTCGACATCCTCAGGCGTACCCACGGCGTGGAAGTCGACGGTCGGCAAGCCGCAGGTCGCCTACCGCGAAACCATCACCCAGCGCATCGAGGACAGCTACACGCACAAGAAACAGACCGGTGGTTCGGGGCAGTACGCCAAGATCGATTACGTCATCGAGCCCGGCGAGCCCGGCAGCGGCTTCCAGTTCGAATCGCAGGTCACCGGCGGCACGGTGCCGCGCGAATTCTGGCCGGCGGTTGAAAAAGGCTTCAAGAAGAGCATGGAAGTCGGCCCGCTGGCCGGCTACCCCTGCCTCGACTTCAAGGTGATCCTGCTCGACGGCGGTTACCACCCGGTGGACTCCTCCGCCATCGCCTACGAACTGGCCGCCGGGGCGGCCTACCGCCAGAGCATGCCGAAGGCCATTCCGCAGCTTATGGAACCGATCATGAAAGTGGACGTATTCACCCCCGAGGAACACGTCGGCGACGTGATCGGCGACATCAACCGCCGCCGCGGCATGATCAAGGCTCAGGAATCCGGTCCGACAGGCGTGCGCATCAAGGCGGAATGTCCGTTGAGCGACATGTTCGGCTACATCGGCGACCTGCGCACCATGACCTCGGGCCGCGGCCAGTTCTCGATGGAGTTCCTGCACTACATGCCCTGCCCGAAGAACGTGGCGGAAGCCGTGATCAAGGAAACGCAGGAGCGCCGCGCAGGCTGACAGGAGGGGGACAGGTTTGAACCTGTCCCCCTCCTATTCGCGACGCCGAGCGGCAGGCACACCGCGCAACCGTCCTGGCACCAGCCGAACCAGCACCCGCGTGATCCACACAATGGCGTGGAAAGTCATGCGTACCGGTGCGCTGCGCCGCATGCCAAAACTGTCCACCAGCCGGTCGGGCAGCAGCATGGCCGCCAGCGTATAGTTGAACGGCGCCAGCAGCCGGGAAAACCATGTCCCGGTCAGCAAGCCTCGATAGATACCACGCGCCGTGTCTGTCACCGTCAGCGTCTCGCCGGCCAGCCTCTGCTGCCACCAGCTCTGGAAATCCGCCCAGCTGTCCGGGTAACGTTCTTCCGGAATGCCGAACAACTGCCCGAATCGCCTGGCCTGCTGATACAAGCGGTCTTGATCCGCAGTGCTTAGCGGCTCGACAAACAGCTGGTAGGCCACGACAGTCGAATCCAGCAGCGTCGCCGCCACCCACAAGAGCAGCTCCGGATCGTTGGCATCGTACGCAGGGTCCATCCCGGGCGGCAACGGATCGATGACCTGACCGTGCACGCGGTCGTGCACAGCGCGAACCCGCAGAGCCGCCGCGATGGCCTCCTCCCGACGACCGAAGACAAGACTGTAGACCGCGGTGAAGGTGCGTATGCCACGACCCAGGGGGTCTTCCCGATAGCGGCTGTGATCCGCCACACCCTGTGCCACCTTCGGATGCGCGATCTGCAGCAGCAGCGCCCGCATCCCGGCCAGCAGCAGGGCCGGTTCGCGGCTGACGCGCCAGAACACCGTCTCGGGCGAGAAGAAACCCGCGTCCGGCTCGATATCCCGGGCGAGATTTTCCAGGTACTGCCTGAACCGAGCAGAGCTGCGATCGGCAGACACCGACACTTCAGCGAATTCCCGCAGCGAGTTTTTCCCTTGCAATGCCGCCGACCGTCAAGACCATCCCATCCACCCCACAGGTAGCGCCGAATTACCGGAGCCGGGTATCAGTTCCGGTTGGCCAGCGGCAGTCCTGCAAGGATGCTGTTGGGCAGAAATGCCTTTCAGTATCCTGCTGGAAGCGCGCAAAAAAGCAGCATGGAGAGCGGTACGGGCGGCGCATTGCTCAATCACTCCGCGCCCTTTCCGGCGCGGTGCAGCCCAGACTGTCCGGGCAAACGGCCGAATTGGTCTGGGCTTCGCTGCGCTCAGCACCAACCTGCGCACGACGTTGCGACAAAGCCGCATGTCCATTCCCGGGTGTCGGCCGCAGGGATGTATTCCACGGCGTTTTGCTGAGAAACATGAGGGTCTGTGGCGGTCTACGCTGGTATTTTGCCCAGAATCCAACCGGCGGCACCGACTGAACCGGTCGCTGTGATGAATAATAGAATAATACACTAATAAAATAATAGTTCTTGCGAATATTACCAACTTCTGAAATACTATGCCTGTCCTTACGGCGCTAACCGTCCTTACAGCCCCACGTCACTGCGACGCCACCGGTCATAGCGACACTCCCCGTCCTAACGACACACCCCCGTCATAACGACGGCACAACTCATTACATAAAATGCTCGGAGAGAGACATCATGATCAAACTCACAACTGTTATCGCTGCCATTGGACTGGCCACCGCATCTGCCTCGGCCAGCGCCTGGGGTCCCTGGAACAATGGCTGGGGTAACAATGGTTTCGGCGACGGCATGGGTGACATGTTCGGCGACAGCGATTTCGATATGAACTTCAGCGGCAGCGGTCGTGGACGCGGTTACGGCCGTGGCTACGGTTACGGCCGTGACAGCTACTACGGCGGTTACGGTTACCCCGGCTATGGCTACGGTGCCCCTTACGGCGCTCCTTATGGTGCTCCCTACGGTGGCGGTTATGGCGCGCCTTACGGTGCTGGCTATGGTGCCCCTTACGGCGCCCCGGCGCCTTACGGTGCGCAGGCTCCCTATGGCGCCCCCCAGCCCCAGGCTCCGGCGGCTCCTGCAGCCACCAGATAAACCCGGAAACTACACCGGTAAAAATGAAGGGGGCTTCACAGCCCCCTTTTTCTTGGCCTGCGCAAAGCGAAGGACAGTGTCCCGAATCAGCGCAGCACCTTCTCCCTTGCGACTCTTCCCACCGACGAAACCATCACAGAGTCGGTTATGCTATCCGCGCCAGTCTTCAGCCTTCAGCCCAGTCCCAGCGCCTTCTTGATGCGCCATTTCAAGCTGTGGCGCTTGCGTTCGTTCTTGGCAATACGCTTCGCATCCACCCAATGCATCTGCATAATGCGCCGCTCGCCGACGAATGGCAGGTGTCCGTGAAAGGAATTGCCGCTGCGACGAAACGCCAGCATGGTTCCACGCTCCGGAACAACTTCATCGGCGTAATCCTCCAGATCGTCGGCCGAACGCAGGATACGCAAACGCCCCCCTGTATGCGGCCATTCCTTGTTGAAATAGAACAGGATGGTGATGATCTTGGTCTTGGAATCGGTGTGGATACTGCCGTCAGTCTGTTCACAGAACTCACGCACCGTCGCCATGACGGGGCTGCCGTCCAGATCAATGCCGAACTTACTCCCGAATCTCGCCCGGAATTCAGGGCTGTTCAGCTCCTGCCAGAATTCGGCAAATGCCGGACCATATTCAGTCCTATCGACGGGATGACTGCCCGGTCCGGGCAGCGATGGATAATCCCGGTTGATGGCGTCGAGCGCCTGTGGCCTGATGAACCCGGGCACGACCAGATAGTCGTACGGATCCCGTTTCAGCGCTGCTGCGTCAAATGCCGCAAAATCGAGCATCATTTCCATAGCGACAAGAAGCCTCCGCACCCCAAATCGATTCAGGCTAAATCACACCAGTGCAACCCGCAAGCGTCTGTTGAACGAGCGCCACTCTGCGTGGCCCGCCCGCGGCTCCAGTGACACGCAGGGAAAACCATACCGAAATCCCGGTGCGACCCTTCTTCTTCAACCACACCCGCCAGCGAGGCCATGACAGGGTGAGATATACTGCCGCCGGGATTTCGCTACCGGACGGCTAGGCGTACTTCCCCACCTTGCAATCCGCCAGGCGAATAAAGCTTCCTCCCGCATCCCGGTATTCCCGCTCGTGGCAGGTCAGGACCAGCACCTGATAGCGTTGTGCCGCCTGGTAGAGGATCGCTTTCATGCGCTCGCGTCGTTCGTCGTCGGAGTTCACCAGCGCGTCATCGAGAATCACCGTCACCGGCGTGCCCTGCTCGCTTAACAGGTCCGCGTAGGCAAGCCGCACGAGCACCGCCAGCTGCTCCCGGGTGCCGATACTCAGGTCTGTAAACGACTCGGTCGTGTTCTCGCGCCGGATGCCGGTCAGCACCATATCCTCGCTGATCGACGGCTCGGCGCCAGGGATCAACTGGCGCAGATAGGGCAGCACCCTGGCGATGACCGGCCGGGCGATCGCTTCCTTGGCGCGCTTGAGGGCCTCGTCCAGGGTGCGGTACAGCAAATCGACCGCCAGCGCCTGGGCTTCGGTATGGTTCAGCTCGCGCTGCACCGCCGCGTGGTCGGATTCGACCTGCGCCAGCTCCTCCGCGAGCCCGCGCTGCCCAAGCGCAGTCAGCTCCACGCCAAGGTCGTTGACTTCTCTTTCCAGGCGACCCATGTCGGCTTTCACCTGGTCGAGCGCCGTTTCACAGCGCTCGACTTCAAGGCTCACCACCTCCGGGCTCTCCGCTTCCAGCGTAAGTTCCAGCGCCGCGAGCTGCTGTTTGCCGAGTTCCAGGGCGCGATCGGCGTCGGCAAGCGTACCCGCCAGCTTGTCATCGGCGGCCGCCGTGCGCGCCGCCTCCAGTGCCTGCTGCGCGGCTTGCGCCTGAGACTGCGCTGACCTGGCCGCGGCGCCCGCTTCCACGACCGCCTCGCGCCGCTCACCAAACACCCGCTGCCGTTGTGCGAGTTCGGCTTCCAGGGCGACGATGCGGTCATCGAGTTCCCCGAGTTCGCGCTCCAGGGCCACAGGCTCGCCGGGCGCGTGTTCGCCCTCGCCTATCCTGCTCAGCAAGGCCTGGCGCTGACTGTCGAGTGACGCCGCTCGCTCCTCGAGCTCGGACAAACCGTGCGGTGCGAGTCCGCTCAACCGGGCCTTGTGCTCGTTGGCCTCATTTTCGAACGCCTGCCGGGCCTTGAATGCACCTTCCGCCGCGCCGATGTCGGCTACACCCAGTTCGCCCAGCTGATCCTGAAGCGTGCGCGCGTGGGCCTGCAGCTGCGCATGCAGGCGGTCCAGGTCTTCGCCACCCGGGTGAATGGTAAAGGTGCCGATGCCATCGGCCTCGAGCGCCGACGCCTCGGTCACCAGCACCGAGTCCTCGCCCTGGATCGGTTTGCCAGCCAGCCGCACTGGCGCCGCGGGTTGCAGGCGGTAATCGACGCGCGTCGCCGCGGCGCGCAGCCGCACCTCGGCAAGCACACGATCGTGCTCAGCGATGCGCAGCGTGTCCAGCGATTCCGCCGTGACCCGGATGGCATCACGCTGTGCCTGGCAGTGTCGGCGTGCCGCGTCGGCTGCGCGTGCCTGCTCGAGCACAGCGTTCAGGCCCTGTTGTTCCGCTGTCAGCCTGGCCAGCTGCTCGGCGTCGCGGGCCCGCCGCAGCCGGGCCTCCTGCGCTGCCTTGTTCTCTTTCTCGGCGAAGAGTTTTGCTTTCAGCGCGTCGACCGCTTTGCCGGCCGGCTCCACCTCCGTCTCACGCTGCGCCAGCCGCTCGCGTGCCCGGGTCAGCAGCTGCTGTGCCTGTTGCTGTTCCTGAACCAGCTTCGAGCGGGTCTCCCAGGCCAGGCGCGCCGCTTTCTGCTCGGCCTCGCTCAGACTCAGTTTCTGCCTGCCCGCTTCGACCTGGCCCGCCAGCGCCTGCACCCGCGCATGCCTGTCCCTGGCATGACGGAGTTTCGCCTGGGCCTTCTCCAGGACACGGTCATCGAGGTAACTGCTGAGTGCCGTCTGGTGTTTGTCGAGCTGGTCGGTCTTGTGCTCGTAGGCCTGCAGGTCGAGTCTGGCCTGTTCCAGGCGCTCGGCAAGCTGCGCATGCCTTTCCTGCAATTGCCGGTAGTCGCCGCGTGGCTTGTCGCGCTTGTCAAAATACGCCTCGCGCAGTTCCGCGACACGCCGGTGCAGGGCCTCGCCATGCTCGCCGCCCAGCAGCTCACTCATCTCGGTATCGAATACCGAGTGCAGCTGCCGGCGCGACTGCTCACTGAGCGCGACCGCCTCGAAGGCGCGCGCCTGCTCGACCCACAGCAGCCCCGCCAGACCCTGGTGTTCGGACTTGCTGGCGCCGCGTTGTGCATAGCTGAAGCCGAGCAGCTCGGCCACCGCGTCCTCGGCCTGCGGTCCCTCCCAGCGCCGCCCGTCACCGGCGCTGAGCGTCGCCTCCCCATCTTTCTTGCGCGAAAACACCTTGTCGAGCCGGTATTCCACCCCGTCGATCTCGAACACCAGGCCCACCCTCGGGCTGACGCTCTCCCCGTAGGGTCGATAGGCATCGGCGACCGAACTGGTGTACTTGTCGAACAGCGCAGCACGAACCGCCTGCAGCAGGGTCGACTTGCCCTCCTCGTTGTCGCCCGCAATCACGTTCAGGCCCGGAGTGAGGTCACGCACCTCGACCGCGGCCCGGAACTGACGAAAACGACTCACAGCGATGGATTTGAACCACATGGCGCTCATTTCCGTAGCGCCAGCTGTTCCAGGTACAGCACCTGCAACGCCCGGGCCGCGTGGGCATGATCAGGGTGCGCAGGATCGTCCTGGATGGCGGTCAGCGCGTCGATGGCCTCGCGCACAAAGCCCGAGGCGCCGATGGCGGCGATATCTTCCGGACTGGGCCGTGCTACCAGGCCCGCGTCGTCGACCCCGAGGTGGTGCAGGCGAGCCTGCCAGCGTGCGAGCAGCGCGTCGAGCTGTCCGCGCGCACCCAGATCCAGCGCCCCGCTCAGGCGCAGCCGCAGCAGGGTGTTGGACACATCGGCCAGCGCCGCAATGCGACCATCGATCACCCCGATACTGGCCTCGTCTGCCAGCGCAAAGTCGAACTGTTCCCAGCGGAAGCGGCCGACCCGCACTTTTTCCACGCGGGGTAAGGCACCGGGTTCGCTGAGTTCCACCAGCAGGACATTGCCGGGATCATTCGATCTGAAGCGGTCCGGTTCCGGTGCGCCCGCATACCAGCTGCGCGGCGCGATCTCGAGGGTCCCGTGCCAGTCGCCCAGGGCCAGGTAGTCGAGCCGGGCCGAGTCCGCGCGCGTATCCGAGATCGGGTTCATGGCTTCGGATTCCTCCGGCAGCCGGTTGCGCACCGCCCCGTGCGCCAGCCCCACCCGCAGAACACCAGGACCGGTTTCCACGGTATCGAAGTAGTCGGTGAGATCGCGCACTTCGTGGCGTCGCTGCAGCGGCGCCGCAAGAACGCACAGGCGACCGTTGCAGAGCTGGATGGGTTCCGGATCCGTAGCCAGGGTGACATTGTCAGGCACAATGGCGAGCCGCCGCACACGGCTCCAGACGCTCTGCGCCAGTGCGGCGTCGTGATTGCCCGGCAACAGAACCCAGGGACCGGCAAACCCGGCCAGGGCGTTCATGGTACGGCGCAACGTCTCATCCGAGACGGCGTTGTCTTCGAACACATCGCCGGCCACCAGCACGGCGTCCACACGCCGCTCGCTGGCCAGCGCTGCCAGCGCCTTGACGGTCTCCAGGCGCTGGGTGCGCAGCACAGCACCGGCGTCTCCTGCAATGGCAGCGAATTGCTTGCCGATCTGCCAGTCGGCGGTGTGCAGCAGTGTCAGCGTCATAATGCTACCCCCCGGCCGGTCTACCCAAATGGCTTGAACGCCACCGGGAGACGCTCGGGGTCAGCGGACCCATGCGGAAAATACCTCTGTCATCTTTCGCGCGCCGACGCCACCTCGCGACACGCGCCGCGCCCGGATGCACGCTCACTCGGCGCGGCACGGCGCTGCGTCGGGTATCAGCCGCGCGATATACTGCGGGTGAAAGACCTGCGCATTCACTTCGCTCGGGATGTTGCCAACAGGACAAAGTGCCGACATCTTACCACCATCTTTTCCTGACCGGGCCGCCCGGCGTGGGCAAGACCGCGCTGATCCGCCGCGCGGTCGCAGCCCCGGCAGGCAAGCGGCTGGGCGGTTTCTATACCGAGGCCATCCGCGCGGCGGGCGCGCGTCAGGGGTTTCGCCTGGTCACATTGACGGGCGAAGATTCGGTCATTGCCGATGTCGATTTCAGCCACCGTTATTGCGTTGGCAAATACGGTGTCGATGTGGCAGCCATCGATCGCCTTGCCGATGTCAGCCTGGCCATCGCTGCGGACATCGACCTCGACGTCGTCGATGAAATAGGCAAAATGGAGTGTCTTTCCCCGCGCTTCAGCACCGCAATGCGGGGCCTTGCTGAACCGCGATAAACCACTGCCGGCGACGGTGGCGAAACAGGGCGTCGGTCTGATCGAAGCAGTGAAGCGGCGTCCCGAGGCCGTTTGGCGGGAAGTGACCCGGTCCAATCGCGACAGCCTGGTTTCAGAGCTGCTTGGCTGGTTGCGCGAACGCTTATAGCAGGCGCAGCACAGGCTTCAGTATTTGTTACCCCGAGGCGAGCGGAGCGGACGCGCCATGACCGCACCGTTCAGCCGCCCACGCCGGGTGGGATAGTAGCCCGTGCCGATCCGCCTGGTGCGAAAGCCCAGCTTGCGATACAACACCACAGCGGGTCGGTTGCTGCGCCGCACCTCCAGCCAGGCGCCTCTGCAATGGCGATGTCTCGCGACGTCCAGCAGGTGCAGCATGATGCGCTGCCCCAGGCCGCGGCGCCGGTACCCGGGTGCCACACACATGTTCATGATATGCGCCCGCTGCTTATCGAAAGCAACGATGCCGAAACCGGCAATCTCCCCGCCCGCCTCGAGTACCCAACAGGAGGCGCCGCTGCGCAGCTGCCGACGGAATAACCACAGCGGCCAGGGAATTGGCTGGCTCATGAGCTCCAGGCGATGGACGCCGGGCAGGTCTGCCCGCAGCATGGGGCGCAAACGGAGACTTTCCGGCAATGCACGTCCGATCATGGTTAACGCCTCTTCGCGCCCGAGCGCGCCTCGCGCCAGCCCGCCCACAACCCCTCGAAGAAAGCGCGCGCATTGGCGCCCAGGGTGCGGGTGCGATAGCCGCCTTCCTGCACAATCAGCGTGGGCACATCGAGGGCACCGATGAGCGCCCCGTTGGCGCGGAAATCAGCCGCCCGCAGCCCCCAGGTGCCGGTAGGATCGGCCTTCGCGGTATCCAGCCCCAGGGCCAGCACCAGGTAATGCGGGCGGAACTCACGCACCCGCCGCAGCGCCTTGACCAGCGTCTTCTGATAGCGCTCGACCGTGCAGGTCTCCGGCAGCGGCAGGTTGAGGTTGTAGCCTTCGCCGCCTCCCGCACCGGTCTCGTCGGCGAAGCCGGCAAAGTGCGGGTAGGCGAAATGCGGGTCGCCGTGGACGGACACCGTCAGCACATCGGCGCGCTGATAAAAGATGTCCTGGGTTCCGTTGCCATGATGGAAATCCACGTCCAGGATCGCCACGCTGCCGTAATAGGAAAGGTGGTGGGCTGCCACCGCGGTCGAATTGAAATAGCAGAAGCCGCCGAAGGCGCGCCGCTCGGCGTGATGACCGGGCGGACGCACCAGGGCATAGGCGAAATGACCATCGCCCAGCACCGCATCCGCCCCGCTCACCGCGCAGTCCACGGCGGCGCGTGCCGCCAGGTAGGCATTGCGATTCAACGGCGTGAAGGTATCCATGCAGTAGTAGCCGGCGCGCAGTTCCCAGTCTTTGGGCGTGCGGCTCGGGTTACGCAGCGGGAACACGATCGGGTAGATTGACTTACCCGGCGCCAAAGTCTCGCAGGCGCGCTTGAGGTACTGCACATAGTCCGGATCGTGCACCGTCTTCAACAGCCGTTCCGGGCTGCGCCGCGTCTTCATGCGTCGAAACAGACCGGTCTTGTTCAGTTCTTCCAGAATCGAAGGGATCCGCACCGGCGCCTCGACGTAACCACGGTCGCGCACGTGGTGGATATCGTGGCCCTCGTTCAGGAACAGCGCGATCGGCGGCGTAGCGTGCCGCTGTAGCGGAACCGCGCGGCTTGGCTTGCGCACGTAGCGCGGCTCGCGCAGCCGTACCGGGTCATCCGTAAAAGACGCCGTGACCGCCCGGATGTACTCCTCGCTGCACACGTCCCCGTACTTGCGCTCCAGGATCGCCCGCACGATCTTGCGCATCGACGCGCGGCGCAGCTGCGTACCCCGGCCCAGGTCGTCGAATACCAGGAAGAAAAGGTTGTTGTCCGCACCGCTGACCGGCTTGTGGAATTCGTTGTTGACAATCGGGCGCGCCCCGTAGCGCTCGTAGAAGCGCAGCCGCGCGACGTTCTGCTCGAGCAGTTCCGGGTGCGTAAGCAGGTGCGGCTCGTCGGGCAGTACCTCGAAGAAAACACCCATCAGACCCAGATCGACGGCCTCCTCGCGCACCCGCTCGTAGAGCACGCCGCCGAGGCCGCCGCCGGTGGTACCGGGGGCCACGGAAATGAACTCCAGATAGCCGAAATTCAGGTCCGCCATGTGCAGGAACAGCGCGAAACCCTTGACCCGGTCGCGCGCGTCCTCAGCGACGAAGACGACCGAACGGAAGCCGAATTTCAGCGGATCGCGCAGCTGACCAGGCAGCTTGTCGATCTCTTCCTGCGAGGCGAGCGGAAACTGGCTGAGCATGATGTTGGCAACCTGCGCCAGCGTGTGCCGGTTCGCCGGCGAGACGTCATCGTAGACCTTGCGGATGCGGAACATGGACGCCCTCCAGGGCATCAAAGCCGGCGGCCGCCGGCGGCGCGATTATGCGGTACACGGGGTCGGTAGAAAAGGGACGCAGCGCTGTGATTCCAACTCGCGCGGCCGCAATTTCCTCGCCAGCGACGCATGGTTGTTACGACCCGGTGCGCCGGGCACTGGACGCCGTGGATTGTGTTGCGGCAAGCGACCGTGTGGTTCGCGACGACATCTCGGCGGCCATCAGCCCGGATGAAAGCTTCGGAGGTGCCGGCGTTGGAAGTGCCGGGCCTGGTGGGATGTTACCGGACCGGGTCCGCCTGAAACAGGCTATGGCCAGATCCCACGCATCAAGGTCGCCTCGGTCACCCGCTCGATGGCGATGATCAATGCAACAGTACGGAAATCCGGGGTACCCGCTCCCTCCGCATCGGCCGTCTCGCCGTCCACCGGCGCCTCCTCGCCGACCACGAAGGACTGCCAGCGACTGAACACGGTGTCCACCGCAGTGTACATCTTGCGCTTGAGCCCTTCGGCAATGCGGTCCAGGTCCCACTGCTCGTTGGCCTGGTTCTGCACCCACTCGTAGTAGCTCACGGTGACACCGCCGGCGTTGGCGAGAATATCCGGCAATACGTAAATGCCCTTCTTGGCGAGAATCGCGTCGGCGGCGGGCGTGGTGGGGTTGTTGGCACCCTCGACAACCAGGCGCGCCTTGACGTTGTTGGCGTTGCCGGAGTGAATCTGGTTGCTCAGCGCCGCCGGCATCAGGATGTCACAGTCCAGCTCCAGCAACTCCGCGTTGGTGATCGTCATGGTGTTTGGCATACCCACCACGCTGCCGTGTTCCGCCTTGAAGGTCAGCACCTCCGCCGGATCCAGTCCGTCTTCGCGAAATATGCCGCCCTGGCTGTCGCTGACAGCGATGATTTTCGCACCCTCACGAAAGAACGCCTGTGCAGCTACTGAGCCGACATCCCCGAATCCCTGGATCACCACCCGCGCACCGGCCAGGTCCTGCTGCTCGGGCAATAACGCCTTGGAGAGAAAACGCTGAGCGGCGAGCACACAGCCCTGACCCGTGGCCTCGTAACGCCCGTAGGAACCGCCCATGGCGATGGGCTTGCCCGTTACCACCGGACGGTTGTTGTAGCCCGGATGCAGGATGTCGTAGGTATCGAAGATCCACGCCATGGTCTGCTCGCTGGTATAGAGGTCGGGCGCGGGTATATCGGTGTGGGGACCGAAAACATCGAACATCTCGGAGGTAAAGCGCCGTGTGATACGCCGCAGCTCCTTCTCACTGAGTTCCTTCGGTTTGCACACCACGGCACCCTTGGCACCGCCAAAGGGAATGTTGACCAGCGCGCACTTCCAGGTCATCAGCTTGGCCAGCGAGACCACTTCCTCGACGGTGACATCGGGGTGATAGCGTATGCCGCCTTTGCCGGGCCCGAACACACGGTTGTGCACCACACGGTAACCCTGGAAGCTCTGCACCGAGCCATCGTCCAGCTCAATGGGGAAGTTGACGATGTTGATGCGTTTGGGCTGCTTGAGAAAGCCGATCAGGCCGCGCTTGAGACCGCGAATATAGCGGCTGGCCTGGTCGAACTGCTGTTCGCTGATGACGACCGGATCCAGGTTTTCACCTGCCGGTGGATCGGAATTCTGGTCTGCCATGCACTGCCCCCGGTGTGTGTAAGACGCGGCCTGTGTCCGAGCGATTCTAGGGATTCTCAGCCGCTGCCACAATGCGAGACCCGTTGCGCGGACG
The DNA here is from genome assembly GCA_963695455.1 of uncultured Gammaproteobacteria bacterium. Taxonomy (GTDB): domain Bacteria; phylum Pseudomonadota; class Gammaproteobacteria; order DSM-19610; family DSM-19610; genus Thiogranum. The sequence goes on from CAVOGN010000009.1 coordinate 139,182, forward strand.
GGCTGTGCCCGCGCGCGCAGGGAATCGGCTCGAAGGTCTCAACAGTTGCAAAGCCTGTGTCATCCTGCCGCGGCAAGCGTGAGCAGCCGTTCCATGCACGGGTTGCCGGCGATGTCGAACGTCAGATCTGAGCCCGACAACGCCGCGTACGCCGCCGGATCTCCGTCAGGTGACGATCGGGTGACGCAAAAAATTGGCACTTTGTGCCCTAGCTCGGCACGGGCAGTGCCGCCGATACACACATGTCCTATCAATAACTCATTGATATAATTCTGATTTACCTCTTTTCGCCACAGTTGGCACCCGCATTGCAACACATTCCGTAACGGCAGCAATCATCGATTCAACTGTACTACCGGTGATTGCCGTCTCAGCAGGGCGAAGGCGATGTATTGCAGTCCTCTGTGGCATGAGTCCGGCCAACTCTGAACCCTAAAAGTTTATGAGCCATGCCGGGCGGTTGCTGACACGGTGTGCAGATCCGCAAGACGGAACTCCTGAAGTGTCACACGGCCCATACAGGTGAGTCGGATCGGTTCAATACTGCTCGGACTCATGCCACAGAGGATCACAAACTGACCGCTCTTATTTGATCGACTCCTCCGACGCTGAAAAGCGTTTTTCACCCCGCCTGACCGCGGGGTTTTTTTTGTCTGCAGCAGACACAGGCGGCCAAACATAAAGGGTCTGCTGGCGTTGCTGACGCTGCGACAGTCCGACTGTGCATAGTTCAGCCACCACAACCGGCGCTCTCCATAGAGCCACGGGGAGCGAGGTGTGCGGGGTTTGTTTCCGCCCGGCCGCCTACGCCTTAGCGCCAACCCGCTCCAGGGCAATCTCGGCCTCGGTTTTCATGCCGAACTTTTTCATCAGTATGGTCGGAGGACAGAACCCCGTAAATGAACTCTGCAGGCAGTTGAAACCGATGAACAAGGTAACCCAGGTCCAGTATGGACTGTGAAACAAGGCAAGCAGCGAGGTAAGCATCACCATGACGCCACCAAATGCAAACATGGTTCTCTCTATCGACATGTCTCATCTCTCCCGGTATCGATTCGTCTTAGGGCCTGTTAACACTAACCCAATGGGCTCTGTTGCGCCTGAAAATGCGCCAATCAAGGCGCGAGGAGCGAGGTTTGGTGGTTCCAAATGAACGACGAGCAACGCGGAGTGGCGCATTTTCAGGCGCAACCCGAAGGGCTGGGACTCATTTCCCGCCCAGCGGCGTTATCATTCGCTCATGTAGAGCGACTACACGTCGCTCACTCTGCCTTGCTGGACGAAAAATGAGCTCCAGCAGAGTCCATCGGGTTAGTGTTAACAGGCCCTAGTATACGCCGGGCCATTTGCAGTGACCCGCCCGCATGGGCGCAGCAGACAGACCCGTGTCGCGAATTCCGCCGCGAGTCCCGCGCACGGCCGGGTCAAGGGGTAGCGGGAAACCGCGCTTCGCCCCCGTTCCCGGCGCAAAACCGGGCTAGACTTTAATTAGGCACCGGCAATACATCACGCGCCGGCGCAACATGCAGGAGGGAAACATCGATGAAATACAGCTACTGCATCGTGGTCGCAGACGGGGCGCGAGCACGCCTTTTCACACTGGACGCCGGCGCCCCGGACGCGCCGGGTCCGAATCTGGTCGAGCACGAAGACCTGGCGAACCCCGAACACAAGCTGCCGGGGCGTGACAAGTACAGCACCACGCGCACCGGCAGCAACCTGAACCCGCAAAAGGGCCCGGCGCACGGCTACGACGATCACCGTGACAAAGAAGAGCGCGAGCACGAACGGCGTTTCGCACGCGAGGTTATCAGCCGCGCCGTGACTCTCGCGCAGCGACAGCACTCGTACCAGTTGGTGGTCGTGGCGGAAAAGCGCATGCTGGGCCTCCTGCGCGAAACGCTGGTGCTGCCGCCGAAGTCGGGTATCGAACTGCGGGAGCTGGCGAAGGACCTGACCCGGCTGTCAGCGTCGGAGCTGCAGGCCCATCTGGCGGAGGCCGGAATGGTCCCGGCGCGGCAGGCGCCGCAGGTCGGGTTGAGGTGAGAACCGCTGTAGTCCCCCAATCATGCCTCGAGAATCGGCTGGAACAGGCGCCGGTACTGGGCGGGTGCCAGTCCGGTGCGCCGCTTGAACAGTCTGCGAAAGAAGGATGGATCTTCGTAACCGACCTGCACGCTGATTTCATCCACGGCGGTGTGACCGCTTTCCAGCAATCGTTTAGCCGCTTCGATACGCAGGTTCTGCACGTAGTCAATGAGCGTACTCCCGGTGGCGGCCTTGAAGCGCCGTTTCAGCGTACGCTCGGGAACGTTTGCATGGTCGACAACCCGCTGAACGGCACCACTGTCGCGAAAATGCTCGCCCAGCCAGTTTTGGCACGCCTGACCACGGAATAATATTTCAGCGTACGCTCGGGAACGTTTGCATGGTCGACAACCCGCTGAACGGCACCACTGTCGCGAAAATGCTCGCCCAGCCAGTTTTGGCACGCCCTGACCACGGAATCGGCATGCGGGATATTGCGCAGCAGTGAAGCATAGGGCAGCTGGCCTTCCGCGTGCCATTTCAACAGGTACACCTTGGCGATGCGCAATGCCTCGCCGGGGCTGGCATGGCGCGCAATGATGTGCATGGCCAGATCGTGCCACGAGGTAGTGCCGCCGGCGGTGACAATCCTGCCGGCGCAATCGGCGAACACCAGGTTCGGCTCCGGGCGGAAACTGACCTTGGGGTACTGCCGGCTGAACAGGTCCTGATAGCCCCAGTGCGAGGTCGCTTCGCAGCCGTCGAGCAAGCCGGTTTCGGCCAGCATCACCGCGCCCGAACAGGCCGAGTAGAGGGTGGCGCCCTGACGGTACTGCCTGCGGATCCAGTCCATCAGGTCGGGGTAGCGGCCATGGAAGTCCTCGTCCGGTCCCAGCCAGATCTCCGGTAGTATCACAATAGGCGCGGCGGGGTCGGTCGCGATGCACACATCGGGTCGCACCGGAATCCGGTTGCCGCAGGTGAACGGTGCGCAGACGGGCGACACGATACGCACCGAAAACAGCGCTTTTGGCGTGTCTGAGCGGACCAGGTCCTGCCAGATATTACCCGCGGCCAGCAGCACATCCAGCATGCCGTAGAGCGCCGAACCGGCGGTCTCGGGAACCGCGACAATAAGCACCTCCACAGGCGCCGCTCCGGCTTTGCTCATGACCTCCCCCGCCGTCGGTGGCACAAATGCCCTGGTTTTGGCGAAAATCCATCTTATCGGGTTACATGTCAAGGCGTACGGTATCGCTCAAGGTTGCCTGAAACGGGTTTTTCAACCATCAGGCACCGCCTTTCCCCGCCCGTCACGGCCTGCCGGGCGGGCGGGAGGAAGCACCCAACCCATCACTGCAACGTAAGGAGAACGCCATGACAAACCAAGCCACTCACACCTGCAACGGCCTCGACCTGGACCAGATGAGTCAGACTCTGGACGCGCTCAGGCAGAACCCCTCACTGGCTCAATTCGAGTTTCGGGCCCGCAACCAGTGGGTCGACGGCGGCACCAATCGTTCCACCATCCAGGATTTCTATGGCGCCGGGGCCGAGGACACGTCCCGGCAGGAGGCCTTTGTGTTCACCAATGGCGAGCCGCCGGTCCTGCTCGGCAACAACGAGGGGGCCAACCCCGTAGAGTATCTGCTGCACGCGCTGGCCGGCTGCGTGACCACTACCACGGTATTGCACGCGGCTGCCCGCGGGATACGGATCAAGAGCCTGTCCACCGAACTGACCGGTAACATGGACCTGCAGGGGCTGTTGGCGTTGGATGACAGCGTACCGGTCGGTTACCAGGCGATCCAGATCGACATGCACATCGAAGCCGACTGCAGCGACGAGGAACTCGACGACCTGCTGGCGTTTGCCAGGGACCATTCGCCGGTGTGCAACACGGTGTGCCGGCCGGTACCGGTCACAGTGAAGCGCGTGAGGACCAAACGGCAAGCAGCCTGAACAACCCGCCAGACGCACACCGTCGTCCGGGTGCACTCAGGGGGTCAGGGCACATGCTGCTGCCCTGCCCCCCTTGCATTGAGACAGATATACTGTCCCCGGATGACCCCGGAACACTCCCATCGCTGGATCGCCCATATGGACCTGGACGCGTTCTTTGCCAGCTGCGAGCAGCGGGAACATCCCGAATACCAGGGGCGTCCGGTTGTCGTCGGCGCTCAGCCCGGCCACCGCGGGGTGGTCGCCGCAGCCTCGTATGAAGCGCGAACGTTCGGCATCCACTCTGCCATGCCGATTTCCGAGGCGTATCGCCGTTGTCCGGATGCGGTGTTTCTGCGTCCGGACATGGAGAAGTACCGCCGCATCTCGCAGCAGGTATTTCGGGTCCTTGACACCGTTGCACCGAGCGTGGAAGCCGCCTCGATCGATGAGGCCTACCTCGACGTAAGCGGGCTGGAGAAGCTGGTGGGACCGCCGCAGGCCATCGGGCACCGCATCAAGCGCCGCATCCTGGCGGCGACCGGCCTGACGGCCTCGGTCGGCATCGGGCCGAACCGGCTGATTGCGAAACTCGGCTCGGAATACCACAAGCCGGACGGCCTGACGGTGGTGCACCCGGACCAGGTCCTCGACTTCCTGGCGCCCATGCCGGTTTCCAACCTGCGCGGACTGGGTCGCCAGACACAAAGGGTATTCAACCGCCTTGGCATCAGGACCGTAAAACAGCTGCGCGCCTACCCGCTTGCGGCGCTCGAACAACACCTGGGGCATAAGGCCGCCGCGAGTTTCCACCACCAGGCGTTTGGCATTGCTTCTGACCAGGTGGTGCCGGAACGCCGCCGCAAGAGCATTTCCAAGGAGACAACTTTCGGTATGGACGTCCGGGATGACGCTGTTCTGCACGATGCGCTGCGCGCGCTGGCGGCCGACGTAGCGCGAACGGCCCGCCGTGAAGGGTTGTCCGGTTCGGTGGTAACCCTGAAGATCCGTTTCGCGGGATTCGAGACCTATACCCGGCAACACAAGCTGCCGGCATCGACCCAGGACCAGCGCACCCTGCTCAAGACCGCCTGGCAGCTGTTCCTCGGCGGCAAGCTGCCGAAAAAACCGGTCCGGCTCATCGGCGTGGGCATCAGCGGCTGGGACGACGCGGAGCCCGCCCAGGCCAGTCTCTTCGAGCCAGCCGGGCAGAGCGAATGCAGCAGGCAGCTGCTGAAAACGATCGACGCTGTCACTGATAAATTCGGCACGGGCGTGCTGCAGCTGGGCGCTTCGCGTCGCGGCGACCGATAGATAGTACGCAGGCGGCACCGTACCGCGCCCTTGTCAATCGCTCTTTTCCCGGAGCGACTCGACCGCGGCGAGCAGGTCTTCGAGCATGGCCGCCAGCAGGCGGCGCCCCTTGTCCGTGCTGGCAAGTGTGGGATCGCCCCATATACCGGAAGGGGAAAAGCGCGGGTTTTCCGGGTCGCTGCGGCTGAATGGACCGCTTACCGCCATGGCCGGCGGGGTCCACGCCTCGGCCTTCTCGAGGGCGACGTGCTGCGGGTCAATGGCCAGCAGGATGGAAGTCTCGATCTCATCGGCGTGTCCGCCGCGCGGTTGTTGCGCGATGGCCTGCGTCACGTCGCGGCAACGCGGACCTGCGTATACATTGGCCAGCCCGATGTGCAGTTCTTCCGGCATCGCGGCCGCGGTCGCCTGCAGGGGCTCGATGGTGCTGATGCCCGTGTTCAGTATCAGCACTGCACGCGCACCGGCATACCCGATGTCAGCCAGAATCTCCCCCACCATAGCCCGGAAGGTAGCGGCCGCAAGGCTGACGCTGCCCGGATACTCGCTGAACGCCGGGTAATAGCCGTAGGCAACGGTCGGCCACACCAGTACATCGGCGCGCTGCACCAGCGCCGCGGCCAGCCATTCGGCCTGCAGCAAGTCTGCGTTCATCGGCAAGTGGGGCCCGTGTTCTTTGCAGGCTGCGCCGACCGGCAGCACGGCAACAGCCCCGGCCGCGATGCGTCGCTCGACTTCGGGCCAGCTCAGTTGCGCGACGAAAGCGCCCGGCACTGTTCGCTTCACTGTGAGAGACCCATGGCCACAAGAATAAAGCCCCACTTCACCGCTCCAGCCTCCGATAGTTACCGAACTCGGCCTGCAGATACAGCGCGCCGTCCTGCGCGGCGATGGCGATGGTGGCCAGCGGCTGTCCCTGGCGACGGAACAGCTGCTCACCAACGGGGATCAACGGGCGGCGGCGGTTCGCGGCATGCGTGTACAGTGCACCGTCCTCCAGCACCACCTGCACGCGATCCTGCTCCAACTCCGCGGGATCCTGCCAGTCGAAGCGACGGGTGACCGCAACATAGGTGCCGGTGAGCCGACCCAGGGTATCCGGGGCAATGTTCGACGCCGCCGGTCGCGGCACTGCCAGACCACGGGTGAGGTGTTCCTGCACGCGGGCCTGCATGGCAGCGAGGGCGTCATGCCTGAAAGCGTTGATGGTCAGAAAGAACCCCGCATTGGCTGCCCGGTTGTAGCCGAAGTAGGACAGGTAGCCATCGCCGTCGCCCCCGTGGCCGTACCAGCGGAAGCCGTTGTGCAGCGACTGGCGCAGCCCCGGCCCGTAGCCGTAGGTAAGGCCATGTCGCGCGCCCAGGGTGGTGGCAGGTCGTTCCATGCGTTGGATCGAGGCCGCTTCCAGCAGGCGCGCGTCGCCGACCCGCCCGCGGCGCAGGAACAACTCCAGCAGCGCGCCCATCTCGCGCGGCGTGGCGTTGATGGCGCCGAGCGGCGGAAACATCATGTGCCAGTATGGGATCGGCGTCTCGCCGTCGCTGTTATAACCGGTGGCGAGTCGCCGGCGCGTGGCAGCATCGTCGACCAGACCCGCCGTGCGCATGCCGAGCGGCTGCAGCAGCCGGTCGCGGATGAAACGCGCATAGCCCTGCCCGCTCGCGCGCTCGATGACCAGCCCGACCAGTCCGGCGTTGACGTTGGAATACACCGGGAGCAGACCCGGCGGCCACTGCACCACGCGCGCCTGCGGGCGAAAGGCGAAGGCGGCCTCCAGGCTGGGGAAAGGCTGGTTGTGATCGAACTCCTCGCGCGTCATGTCCAACAGGCCCGAGCTGTGCTCGAGCAGATGCGCGACCCGTACCGGGTAGGCCTCGGCCCAGGGGTTATCCAGCGGCGCATCGGGCACCAGCTCGACAAGCGGCGCGTCCAGATCGAGGCGTCCCTGCTCGACCAGCAGCATCACGGCCAGGGCGTTGAAGGTCTTGGTAATGGACCCGATGCGAAACAGGGTATCGGGGGTGACCGGGCGAGCGCTGTCGCGATCGGCCACGCCGCCACTGCCGGTTTGCACGCCGTGCTCGCCGGACAGCACGGTGAGGGCGAAGCCGGCGACCCCGTATTCGGCGCGCAGGCGGTCGAGCTCCGCGATCAGCCGCTCGAAGGACGCCGGGGAAGCCATCGTTGGCGGTGCCGGTAGCAGTGCGAGCAACACAGCGGCCAGTGACAGTAACCGGCGCACGCTGCCTCAGCTCTTAGGCGCGCGCATGATCGCCGCGCAGACCGCCGCCTGCGGCGCCGTGGGGTCGAGGCGCAGGCTGGTTTCGCTCATGGGCTGCAGACCCAGTTCGGCATACAGCGCACCCAGCTCGGGGAAACGATCTGAATCCACATACTTCCGGTACAGCTCCATGAACACGCCGGTGCCCGTCAGTCGATCCAGCTCGCCCAGCAGCTCGGGCGCGCTCCAGCTGCGATCGGCCGGCAGGCAGCAAGCGCCGAATGCGGCGAGCGCGGTGTCCAGCGACTGAGTGCCCCCCGAGCGCCGGCGCAGCTCCACGTCGGCGAGCAAAGCAATCGCGGCACCGCTCCAGTAGACCCGCATGAATGAACGGTCGCGCATCATGGTCTCGCTGGCCTCGGCCAGGCTGCGTCCGGGCGCGGTACCGCGGATACCACGCTCGAAGCCGGCGTGCAGTTTGTCCCACGCAAGCTCTGCACTCATCAGTCCGGCGCGGGCGCGCAGCACATTCTGGTAGTAGCTCGCGATGCCTTCGGACAGCCAGCGGTCCGTGGCGGCGATGTTGGGGTGCAACAGATGGCTGAGTTCGTGTACCAGCACCCAGTCGGTCATGAACTCCGCGGCCGGGCGGCGTTGATCGATATACAGGTGGACGGCGTCGCCACCGCCGCGTTGCACTTCACCCCAGGGCACGGGCTCAGCGCCGCGTGCAATCGGAACCACCAGCAGCTGCACGTCGGGCACCGGCAGGCGCCCATAGGCGCTGACCAGTGCGCGGGCGCCGCTGGTGACCCATTCACGCATGGCGGCGGCATCGGGGGCCGGCTCGCCCGGCAGCAGCGCGTAACGGAGATGGCCGCCCGGCAGCTCGATGGACTCGACGCGGAAGCGCCCGATGGCCATGCGGGCACCCCGGCCCGGCATGCGCTCGTGCACCGCGTAGCTCACCCTGCCCTCGCTGCTGCCGGTGCGCTGCCAGGGCCCGGAGACGTCATACCCCGGCGGTAACGCGAAATCGAGTCGCAAGGGTACATCCGCCGCGACGCCGTCCGGATACCACAACCACAGATCCGGATCGAGAACTATGACATCGCGCGCGCGCCAGTCGCCCGAGCGCCACTGCCGTTTTCCGATTGCACTGAGATCCACGCGGTACCGGACGCAGGCCGGGTCGCCGGTGTCCGGCAGCGTCAATGTCGAGCCCTGCGGTTTCAGCTCGACCCGCTGATTCAGGCTCTCGAACCAGGCGCCCTGCAGCAGCTTCGCAGCGCGTTCCTGTCGGGCCGTCAGCCGCGCCGGCAGCCAGTCATCGAAGCAGGCACGAACGTTGAGCTGTTGCAGCTGTGCATCGGTTGCCAGCGTGTAATGCGGCCCACCCGCCGCTGCGGCTGCGGGCGAAAGCACCCAGAGTACGGTCGAAATAGCCACTAGCGCCGGAATCGGCTGGTCGAGCATGCGCTTCCCCTGTCTGTATGAGGCGTTGGAATAGGCGGACTCCCCCGGAGTTCCCATGAACCAGGTTTCACCGGCACCGGGCCCGGACACGGAGACTCGAAGGGCATACTTGACAAAACCGGTCAGGCATCTATATTCAGGTAATACTTGAGTGTTTTACTCGGTTTTAGGCGGAGCGTTAGCGTTCCGGTGCAACGCCCACAGATGGCAAGGAGGTCAATCGTGAAGCGTAGTCCCATCATCACCACAATCCACCCGATCAGCGGCGCTCAGACACCGGAAACGTTTTCCAATGCGGAATACGCAAGGGTCCGCTTGCTGTTATCGGCAGTCTCGCTGGTACTGACGACAACCCTGGTTGTGCTGCTCCAGGTCAATGCCTGACGCGGGAAGTCCCGCAGCCTTGGAAACCGTGGCCTGTCGCCTGTTATGATGCCGCTGAACCTCGGCGTCACCAGGGACAAGGATGATAGCGCGCAAAAACAAGGTTGTTCCCCCCGTTACTCCAAGAATCGTGCCGGCAGACCCACAGCGAAGACTGCTCCGCTACGGGCTGGTGATTTGTGCATTTCTGGGCACCGCCTGGCTCAGTTACCAGTATGGCCGTACCCGGGCAGCCGCGGGTGCTGAGGAACCTCCAACCCAGGCAAGCGAGTTGCAGGAACGCTTCGCGGCACTAAAGCAGGACCGCGACGCGCTCGAACAGCAGCTCGCCGATCTGCAGCAGGTACTGGACCAGGACCAGCGCAACCTCGAGGCACAGCGCGCCCGCCGCCGGGCACTGCAGCAGCCCCAGACTGCGCAGCCGCAGGTCTCGACGGCAGACCTCGAACCGGAAACAGCCGCGCCACAACACGCTGCTGCGGACCCTGCGCTGACTCTTGGAAATGTTCGCATCAACGGAACGGAATCCGCGAACCTGTTCAAGCTCGCCTTCTCCGTGACCCACGACGGCGGCGGCGACGACCGGGTGACGGGAACCATCTGGATAGCCGTCAACGGTACCTCGGCCGGCAGACCCACCCGCCTGCCGCTCAAGACGTTGTCACCCGAGCGCCGCGCGTTCGTGGCCATGGGTTTCAATCGGCAGCAGGAGGTCACGGAAGAGCTGGTCTTGCCGGAGGATTTCCTGCCCAGGAATATCCTGATCGAGGCCAAACCTTACGGCGAAGAGTATACCGGCGCTGCCGAGTCATTCGACTGGATCACCGACGGCTGAGCCGACCCGTCGCGTGATTGCGTCGGCTCAGCAGCCGGCGACGCACTGCCCGCTGCCGTCGAACTCCATGCTGCGCCCGCTCAGCGGAACATGCACAGGTATAGTCGTTGCCCGGATAAAGGTGTCCGTCCGGGTGCCGGGAATCACTTTACCGCCGCGGGTCGCGGCTTCGTTAGCGTGGGACGGGATAACCGCGGCGGGCCTGATCAGCTCGTTGAGGACCCAGGCCGCCTGCGTTGGGCCGGTGGTGAAGGTATCGCCGATATTGATGACCACCAGCCTGGCACCATAGTGTCGGCGCACCACCGTATCCTGTTCCGCGGTTATACCGGTGTCGCCCGACAGGTAGACCACCAGGCCGTTCGAGAAACCGAGCACGTAGCCGGTCGGCGGGCCGGCATACGCGGTGAGTCCGGCTGCTTCCAGCAGCTCACCCAGCTCGCCGCCGATCATCGCCCCCGCGACACCATTCGAGTGGACCGCTGGCACCGTGGTAATGGTCACGCCGCCGACTTTGCGCGCGCCGCCGAAGCGCACCAGCTGAGCCGCCGCCGGATCACCTCCCAGCGCCTCGAGTTTGGCCGCAAAGAATTTCGGCATTTCACTTCCGGTGACGATAGCGGCCTTCTTCGCCAGAGCGATGTTGACGCTGTTGGTGTTCGGCGTAGCCAGCGCCGAAACCTCGGGCTCGCCGCAGTCACCGGCATTGACACGTTTTACGTGTCGGTCCCCGACATGGTCACCGTGCATGTGACTCACCAGAACCACATCGATCCTGCCGAGTCGGGGATCATTCGGTCCGGCGACCGTGCGCCCGGCATCGTAGAGCAGCCGCGTCCCGTCGGGATCCTCCAGAATCAGTGCCCGGTCGAAGCGGCAGAACTCGCCGTCGTGACTTCCGAGCGGAGTCACTTTGACGTTTTCGGCGCCAGCGGGCTGTGCGACTGAGAGCAAAATGCCGGCCATGAACAGGCCGGTGCGGAGCTTGAGTATCAGCGTCGAATTCATTTTCGGTCTCTCCCAAGTCTTAAAGCGTCTGAGTCCTTGGTTCGAATGCAGCGGTGTTTGCGACGATCGGACACGGTGTGTCGGCAAAAAACCTCATTGACAAAGCCCCATGGACGTCGGCCGCAGGGACCCGGCCGTCACGCTGGAGACATGCAGCTTTGTCAATGTATCCCCTGGCATGTGACCCGCAGAGCATATGTCGCCGCTGGCGGCACGTCAGCAACTTGGACCGAAAGCAGCCTCAGCGCCCTTTTTCCCGTGCCTCTTTCTGTTTCTTGACAATACGAAAACCTGCCATGCATAGTCCTGCGGTCAGGAAAGCGCACATTCAATTACAACTACGGATTCACCAGAGAGGGACATTTCTACCATGAGGATACCTTCATTAACCACCGCACTTCCGGTCGTCACCCTGTTGACGGGGTCGCTACTCGCCCCGCCGCCTGCCTGGGCCGAACGGCCCCTGTGTGCGGACATCCCCCCGCAGGGCCCCGCCGTCTGTTTTATCGAAGAGCCTTTTTTGGGCGTCTTCTTCGAGACTCCCGCAGCAGAACCGGAACAGATGGCACTGATACTCATCGAGGATCCACAAGATGACTTCGTCATTGCCTTTCCCGACGGCAGGCTGTTCGTGCACACTCCTGAGCGCGAAGGCACTCTGATCTGGTGTCCGTTCCCGTTCGCGGAATTCGATTTCGGCAACCCGCAGCCCGAGTGCGTTTTCGGTACCGCCAAGTTACAGGCCAACGGGTACATCGAGCTGAACGGCGATCTCAGCTGCCCCTACACGGCGCACCTGAGTGGCAGCGGACTGAGGGGAACTGACGGAGCAGCATTCGACGTCAGCGCCGATGTGCTGCGGGTTCCAACCGTAAAGGATCCGAGCGGCTGCCGAATCGTGAAGGACGAAATCAACGCCGAGCCGGCTCAGTAAAGCAACAAAGGGGACAGATTTATTTTCTGGATAAATCTGTCCCCTGCAACACCTCAACGGTACATCGGCCGCCTGTCGAGCAGGCGCAGCCAGCCGCGCGCAATACGGTAAATCAGCCACACAGTGACGGTGGCCAGCAGACCCAGTCCAACCGGCGCGCCGACCAGTGTCACGATCAGCAGCACCGCGACCAGCAGCCATAACAGTGCAAACCAGAAAGTGCGGATCTGCCAGCGGAAGTGCGATGCCGCCCAGCTGCCGCGGGCGGAACCGCGTTTCACGTAGCTGATGATGACGGCGATGATCGAAGGCAGGCTGCCGACAAAGCCTCCGATCACGCTCGCCGAGCCCACGATGCCGAGCCCGATAGCAACGGCATGCAGACCATACACAATGTGCGCCGCCACCAGGGCAGAGTGCGGCGGATCGCTGTCGGTATCCTCAATCGGTGTCAAAACGTTTCTCCGCGGACAGTGTGACGGACCGGCCGCGCGAGTGTACAAGAAAACCGGCACGCAGGGATTGGAAACTCATCGCCGGTTGCCCCTGTTAGTGAAGCGTCTCGATCAGTTTCTGCATGAACAGCGCGGCGAACAGCGCAAGGGCGGCCAGCAGGGCGAGGTTGGCGGGCCAGCGGTTGCGCAAGCGGCCAAGCCAGTTGCGCAGCCCATTCATGTACAGCAGCAGACCTGCCAGCAGCGGCATGAAAGCGGCTCCGGCAACCGAGTAGATCAACACCACCCAGACCGGTTTGCCCGCCCACAACAGAAGCATGGGTGGAACGGCCAGAAAAGCCAGATAGGCGCGGTACGGTACAGAGCCCGTATCGATAACTTTCTCGTCTCCGGCGCGGCGCCATTCGTGCACAAAGTCGGCAAACAGGTACGGCACTCCCTGCCACACCCCGAGCATGGAGCTGAACACCGCCCCCCAGAACCCGATCAGAAAACACCATCTCGCGAACTCACCCAGCGTCGCCCCCATCTGCCCGGCCACCGCCAGCACCATTTTGCTGCCGGACATGACCTCCGGCGCCACCCCGGCGGAAACGATGATGATCGCCATACCGAACAGGCCGGTCAGCGCGTAGGCGACCAGGAGATCGGTGCGCACCTGGCGCAACTGCGCAGGCCCGTTCCAGCCGCGTTCACGGATCCAGTAACCGTAACTCAGCAGCGTCACGCTGCCACCCACGCCGCCGATCACCCCGAGCAGGAAAAACACCGCGCCCTCCGGCAGACGCGGCACCACGATCGCGCCGATCACACTCCCCCAGTCCGGCTGCAGCGCGACGGCGCAATACAGCACTACCGCGAACATCAGCGCGATAAACACCTTCATCATGACCTCGAGGAGCCGGTAACGCCCGAACAGCACCAGCAGCGCAGCGAGGATGGACTGCACGGCACCGCCGGCCTCGACACTGACCGCGGGTACCAGGGCATGCACCGCCAGGCCGGTGGCCGCCATCAGCGCCCCGGCAACAATGAAGCTCCATAGCAGCAGGTAGACGAAGAAATACACCGACCAGAAACGCGGCAGCCGCCTGACCCAGCCTTCCAGCAACGTAGTGCCGGTGGCCAGCTGCCAGCGCGCCAGACCCTCGTTGAGGGTGAATTTCAGCACCGCACCGAGGAGCGCAGCCCAGACGATGGCGATCCCGTACTTGGCGCCGGCCACCGAAGCCGCGATCAGGTCGCCGGCGCCCAGTCCGGTAGCGGCGATGACAATACCCGGGCCGAGGTTGCGAAGTCGCTTCATATGGGGGGACAGTATAGAACCTATCTGAAAACAGTAGCTCGGGCGCCCAGGCACGGCGCGGAGCCTGGAGGAGCGCAGTTTAGACGCTGTAACCGGGCAGCACGGCAGGCCCCGCAACTCGCAAGGGAGGTCGAGACAGATTCTACTCAATTACCGGCGTGTCGTTTCGCCGCTTGTCACGCCTGGCGGTAACCTCGGTCCCTGAATACCTGTACTGTCCCCCCCTGTTCAGGCTCTGTTCAGGAATCCCTGCCTATATTCATAGCCCAGAGAGCCGAATCGACCAAGCGTTCCCGCAAAGAGGCGTGCCAATGAACCCTACAACGATGCGTGACCACAACACTCGACCGAATTTCGTCACACGGTTGCTGGGCGGATGTCTGCTGTTGCTGCCGATGGCCGTGCCGGCGGGTTCGCAGACACCGACCATCAAGCTGTTTCCGACCACCGTTCTCGAGGAGATAAAGCACACCGGTAACGTTGCCGCGGAAATGGAGACCGGTCTGCAGACCGTCATCGCCCGCCTGGATGAACAGCAACAGCTCTATATCCAGAGCAAATGCGAAGGCAACGAGGGCGACCCCGGCTGTGAACAGATCGCCCGGCAGATGGGCAAGAGCTACCTCGAGATGCTGAACATCATGGGGGACAAGCTGCCGGAAATGGAAACCGCCGTCAACAGCACTTCCGCCAGTCTGGAGAAGCGCATACGCAGCGAGCTCGGGCACAAGAAGACTTCCTGGACGCTGCAGGAACTGCTGGCCGGTGCGCAGTCCGAGAGCGACGCCAAGGCCGACCGCCCGGCGCTGCGCGGGCGTTCCGGCATGCGCCTCAGCGATCGCTTTCACCAGTATTACCAGCTGGTGGCGCGCTCCGGTGGCGAAGTGAATTCCTCCCTGGCGGTGATCGCGTCGGACATCTATCTCGATATGCGGGAAACCTCGGGACTGATCGCCCGCACCCGTGAGGAGATCAGCCGCGCCACCCTGATGGAGCAGCTCAACCAGTCGTTCGGCACCATCACACCCGAGATGCAGGAAGTGGTCGCGGGCGTGAAATCGATCCTGTTCGGCGAGGAACAGGCGCTGATGCCGATGACGGCGCCGCCCGCCAGTCAGCCCGAGCAGGCCTACGACAGCCCCCTGAACCTCTAACAGCTGATAAACCGGGGAACACCGCCATGCACACATCGACAAAATCCATCGTCACCGCAAGCGTTGCCCTGCTGGCCATGGCAACACTGCTCAGCGCCTGTAACAGCAATCCGTCGCGCGCCACGGCGTGCAGCCTGCCGGAGGGGCCCGACCTGGAGCGCGCCATCGCTGCCGCCCGCTTCGACCTCGAAACCGGCTGTGAGCAGCAGTTCGACCAGTACTTCCAGCGCCTGCTCAACATTGCCGAAGGCGATCCCAAAAAGGACAACAAGACCGCCTTCAGCGACTTCCTGATCTGGGCCAACGAACAGGGCCTGTTGAGCAAGCGCCAGGCACGGGAAACCTACACGCGTTATTTCGGTGTCAAGTATGTTTCGCTTATCAGTGATTACAGCGTCTGCGACCAGACCTGCCCGCGCCGGGACGAAATCATGCGGCAGATGAACCGGGAGCTGGTGGACAAGGAGCAGGGCCTGCTCAAGGTCAGCGCAGACCGGCGCGAATACTACCGCGCCAACCGCCTGTTTCAGGAGACCGAACTGGTCCTGGAGGCCACCTGCGAGGCCTGCGGGTCGAACGAGTAAACCGCAATGAAGGCGCAGCACGGCCACGGCTTTCTGTCCGGCATGCTGCTGGGCGTGGCTCTCAGCCTGCTGACCGGCCTGGTCGGAGTCTACCTGCTGGTGGCGCTGGATATCGTTGCGGTATCGGTCGTCGATACGCCCGGGGTGCAGGCGCTGAGCGAATGGACCCGGCGCAACCTCGGTCTGTCGGTAGTGCCGTTCGGGGTGACGCTGGGCCTGTATATCCACAGCCTGCGCACTCTGGCCAGGCGACTCAACGACGGTTCTCCACAGAACGAAATCGGACAGCTCGAACACCTGACCGACGTGTGGACCAGTCTGTTCTTCGGCATCGGGGTCATCTGGACCGCGATCGGCATGCGCAGCGCGCTGCTCTATGCCATTGGCGATCCGGGGGTGGCGGCGCAATCCGGCGCCTTCGCCATCCTCGCCCGGCTGGTGGACGGCGGCATCCTGACGGCACTGACGACCACGATCGTGGGCGGTATCGGCGGCTACCTGATGCGTGTGACCAAAAGCTCGTACCTGGGCACCAGACTGAGCCGCTATTACGAGGAACAGGAGCAGCGCCACGCCGCGCGGGTTGAAAACCTGCTGCGCGACATCAGGGAATCCATCGCCTGCCTTGCCGCAACACCGCCACCCGCAGCCTGTGAGCTGCTGGAAGAAAAATGATCCGGCGTGACCGGAGCGGCAAATACCTGGCGGCAAGCGGCAGCGCGGGCAGCGATACCGACGCCCTGCAGACCGATGTCATGCGTTTCATGTCCATCCTCGGTCTGTGCCTGATGGCCGTGTTTGCACTGGTCCAGAGTATTCCGCGCCAGGACATTGAGACGACCGGGCCGCAGGCGGAACTGGAGAAGCTGCAAAGCGATATTGCACAGCAGCAGGAGCGCGCACGGCTGCTGGAGGCACGGCTGGAGCATCTCAGAGCGCAGGCCCGCAGCGCACAGGAGCAGGCGACCAGCGCACGGCAGGCGCTGTCATCAACTCGGCAACAACTGACGCTGCTTACCGATCAGACCGGGCAGGCACGCAGCGAGCGCGACCGTCTGAGCGCAGAGTTGCACACCCTGAGACAACAGCTTGCGCAGACCCGCGAGGAACTGACCCGTATTCAGCAGGCCGCCCGGACCAACTCGCACTCGCTGCGCGAACTCCAACGGCAACTCGGCGAGGAACAGCGAAAACTCGACGCCATCGATCAGCGGGCCAGCGCTCTCGAAACGCAACCGACACCGCCTGCGTCAGTCCGCGAAAACCTGCCGCCGCCGGCACGCCCATCAGCCAGGACCGGGTTCACCCTGCGGTTTGCCTCCAGCGAAGCCCTGGAGCGCCTGGTGGCGGCGGGCGCCGTCAGTCTTTACGCCATGGCCGGAAAACAGGCCTGGCGCCTGTCGCTGGCTGACGGCAGCCGGGTCTTTGCACCTGTCGCGTTTCCGGGCTGGTTTCACGAAATGACCCCGGCCACAGTACCCGTCGACTACGCACAGTCGCTGCGGCAATCGGTGCGCCAGCCGCTGGCAGCGCCGCTCGTCTGGGGCGTGCAGCTTCCCGCCGCGACCCGGCAGGGAATCGCCTCCCTGACCCGTGACGTACCGGGCGGCGACCTGGTGATCGGAGCCGACGGCCGGGTAAACCTGGAGCCGGAGTGACAGGCGCATGGGCAGGCTCCCCACCCTTCTTGTCACCCTGGGCGCCCTGCTGGCGGCCGGCTGCGCACAGTACCCCACACGCCAGGCGCAAGGTGAGGATTCATCGCTGCAGCGCTGGCTCGACACCGAGCTGGCACCCTACCTGGCAGAGCAGCTCGGCCAGCATCCGCGCTTCAAGGGCGAGCCCGTTATGCTGGTCAGCCTGGACGGGCCCGATATTCAACCCGACATCGACGGCCTGACCCGCAGTCTGCGCGACCAGCTGATGGACCGCCTGCTCGCCGAGCCCGGCGTGGTTCTGCCCTGGCAGCCCCAACAGCAACAGGCGCAGCACCACCGCCGTCTGGAGCAGGCGAACTGCACACGCATCCGCGACGCCGACTATTACATCGGCATCGAGATCACGCGCAGCGCGGCCGACCGCTACCGGGTCGCGGTACGCGCCCTGGACGTGCGCGCCGGCGAGTGGGTCAGCGGCTTCGGCAGCAGCTGGTCAGGGTCGCTCAGCGGCGGCGAATTACGCGCTCTGCAGGAACGCCGCAGCGATGAATCCCTGCGCGGCCTGCGGGCGCTGCCGTTCAGTTCCGCCCATCCGGACCTGGCCGCCCGCTACCTGGCCAATAACCTGAGCTGCCTGCTGCGCCAGCGGGACGAGGAGGACCTGGTGATCTACGTGCAGGCGCTGCAATCCGACCAGGCGGAGCTGCGCACCCTGCTCGGGCTCATCGGCAACAACCTGTCGCGTTACCACGAAGTGCGGGTCACGGACCGGAAACAGGAAGCGGGTTTCCTGCTGCGCGGTGAAGCCCACCAGATCCAGGCGGGGCTGTACCAGGTGTGGGTGCTGTTGCATCCGCAGAACTCGGGCGAACACCTGCCCGGCATGGACACCGCCACCTATGTTCGCCTGCTGCCGGCCGGTGCCGACCCCGGACCGCGGCCGGTGGCAGTGAAGTTGCGCAGCGAAAAACCGGCCATCACCCGAATGGAGCTGGTGCGCCGGCACGGAGTGGACGACGGTCCGGACCGCTGCGTTGAGCAACGCGACCGCAAGGTCGGCACCACAAAGGTCGCCGAGGGTTGCCCGGTGCTGGAGCTCAGCGTGGAACGGGCCGACCGGGTGTTTGTATTCGTGCATGGAACCAGAGACGGTGCCAGCCGCCTGTCCTCCGCAAGCTGCGGCGGCGGGCCGGCGGTGGATAGCGAGTCGACACACAGCTACCAGTTCCCGGCGACTCGTTTCGCCGCCGCTGACTGGCCCACCGTCTATGCCATCGCCGTCAGCGGGTCGGAACTGGCGCAACAGTTCACGCGCCTGCTGGAGGTGTTGCCGGATGCCTGCGGTGGTAATGCCGGCATGCGCGCGAACCAGCGGGACGCGGAACAGTGGCTCGCCAGCCTCGACCAACTGATAGCCACCCACAGCGACCATGCGGTCTGGACAGCAAGGCGTATACCATGATGAGAGCAATAGGATTCCTGTCGGGCGTTGCCCTGACTGTCGCGGCCTTCGTGCTGGTGCTGGACGACCGGGATAATCGGGGCGCGACCCAGGCGCCGGGGCCCGCCGGGGACGCCACGCCGGAACAGCTGTCAGAAGTGTTCGAGGCAATCGCCGAGAAAGTGGATGTCGCGGCGACTGACCACGCCTCCGCTGCGGAAATTACAGCGCAGCCAGACTCCGCGTTCACCACGGCTGAAACGCGCAACGGTTTCCAGGCACCGCTGCCCGGCCATCAGCAGCCGGCGGACGTGCAGCCGGTAACGCAAGCAAGTGAATCGGCCAGCGCCGAGAGCGTCACAGCCCAGGCTTCGGAACCATCCGCAGCGCGACCGGAGCCGCACCTTAACGTGCAAACAGAGTCTGTCCAGACTGTTGCGCCAGGCACTGAATCCGCGACCCGCACGGGCGAAGCACCAGGCGGTTTCGAAGCCTTCGGGCCGGACCCGGGCCGGCGGGCGCAGGCCGATAGTTCCGACCCGGCAGCCAGTGGCGGCGCCGGCCTGCACCTGTTCTGGAGCCCGTTCCGCAGCGAGTGGTCGGCACAGGGCTTCGCACGCCGTCTGAGTTCCGCCACCCGGGTACCGGTCGAGGTGGTCGCTGCCGGCACCGGGCAGTACCGGGTGGCGTTCAGCTACCAGGATGAAACGGAACGCCTGGCGCATATCGAGCGCATCGAAACCATCACCGGGTTGCAACTGGAGTAGTCATGCCGCGCCTGCAATGCACTCTGGTCCTGTGCCTGACGCTGTTGGTCGCCGCACCGGCCGCGGCCAAGACGGACGCACCCATCGACGCCGGGCTGCTGGAAACACGCTGGCAGAGCTTCTCCCGGACCGCCGCGCAGACCCAACCGGCACTCGAGTTCCCCTATGCCCATTGCTTCAAGCGCGCCGCCGCCGCCCATGATCTGCCGGAAACCCTGTTGCTGGCTGTGGCCCGGGGTGAAAGCGATTTCGAGCCCCAGGCAAGGTCGCACGCCAACGCCTATGGTCTGATGCAGATACTCTGGCCCGGCACCGCAAAACACCTGGGGCTGAATCGCCTGTCCGAGCTGCTGGAACCCTGCACCAACGTCGAGGCCGGCGCACGCTATCTCAAGGAGCTGCTGCAACGCTACCAGGGCAACCTGCACCGTGCGCTGGCGGCCTACAACTACGGACCGTCCCGAATACCGGTTTCCGGCGGAACGCTGCCGGAGGGCGCGGTGTGGTACAGCAGCTATATCCTGCGCCATCTGGATTACGTTCTGAACGGAAGCAGCAAACAGCCGCGCGCTGCCGCGCCCAGGCCCTATTCGGATCAGGACCGGCTGTTGATTATCCGTTTTGCCCGCCCCTACCGGGCGGCGGCGTTCGTCGAGACGCTGCAGCCCGACTTCGGCGATATCCGCCTGGACTGGTTCCGCCGCCCGGATGGCGACTTCGATGTCGTCATGCTGTACGCCAGCGAACAGGAGCTCCAGCGCGGCCAGCAACTGCTCACGGAAATGGGGTTCTGAGGGCCATGCAACGAATACTGCAAACGCTGGTTCTGGTGTGGGTCCTGGGCACCACCGATGCGGCGACGGCCGCAGCGTTTCGCAGCTATGCCACCGTGCTGGATGTGCAGCCGATTGTCGAAACCTACTACGAGCCGGTCACCCGCGAGGTGTGCGCGGCTCCGGACGCTGCGGCGCGCGAGTTCACAGAGCCCGCCGCCAGCATCGGTGAGGACATCCGCCGCGAGCTGCAGCTGTGGCAGGCGCAGCGTTCCTGCAGCACGGTTAGCGAACGACAGGCGCGGGAACGGGTGACCGCGTATCGCGTCACCTACCGCTACCGCGGCTACACGTCCACCACGCAACTGCCCTACCACCCCGGCGACCGGCTGCCGGTCAATGTCAGCCTGTCACCGCTGCCCTGAGCGGCGCGGCCGCAGTCCCGTCCAGCATCGCAGCAGCGCCGGTACCGGTTCGGGTCCGCGCAGTCCAGCGGACTTGACAGTGGCAGTGGTTGCGCAATCATCGACGGAAACCGGTCTCACTGCCGCCGCATCCCCGCAGGCGTATCACCCGACCGGCCGGCACTAACCGGATTCGATACGCGCCAGTTCCGCACGGGTCCAGCGCAACTGACCGGTCACGGTCTTGACGACTGACTCGCGTATCCGCCGGGCCGCATCGTGCTCCCCGCTCTGGTCCAGCCTCTGCAAAGCGGCGCGGTCGAGCACCAGCAGTTGCGCCTTGCGGGTCACCACGGTGGTGGTCGAGCGGGGGCCGGGATGCAGAAAACCCAGATTGCCGAAATATCCTCCCGGGCCGATCTTGGCGATGCGTTTATAGTGGTAACGCCCGGTCGGCAGGCGCGTCTCGACTTCGCCCTGCAGCACCAGGTACAGCGCATCGCCCTGTTCGCCTTGTATGTATACCCTGGCCTTGCGGTTCAGACTCAGGGGGCGCAGCACTCGGGACAGGACCGTGATGGTCTCCGGACTCAGGTCGGCACACAGATTGTTGGCGGCAAGATCCACACGTTTCCCGCCTGCCGGCGGTTGCCAGCCGAGGGCGCGCAGCAATTTGTCTTCGGCGTATTCCAGTGCCGCATCGGTGCTTCCGAAGGTCTTCACCTTCGGCAGATCCAGGGTTCTTCCCAGCTGCCGAAACGCCTTGTTTATCTTGCGGGTGCCAGTGCTGTGTTTGAACACATTGGCATAGACCATGGTTCCGCCGTTGCGCCGCAGCCGGGCCGCCATCTGACGCAGGATGTGCATGGCCGAGGTATCGATATGCTGCACGCGTCGCATATTGATCACCATCCAAACCGGCCGGTCGAGATCGGGCATCAACTCGGTGAACAAGCGGTCGGCGGTGCCGAAAAAAAGATTGCCGCGCAGCTCCACGTACACGATCCGGTCACCGTTCTGGTCCAGCAGCAGGCGTTCCTCTTCGCTGCGCTCCTTCAGGGAATGCCGTTGTTTGCCGCTGGCGCGCTCGTGGAGCACGGGCAGCAACAGCTGACCACGGATAAACAGAAACACCGAACCCACCACACCAACGACCAGTCCCGCCAGCAGATCGTAGGCCAGGGTGGTGCCGATCACCGCGACAGCCACCAGTGCGTCCATGCGCAGCCGGCGTCTTTGTACCCAGCTCAGGATGTTGACGTCTATCATGCCAAAGCCGACATAGATGATGACGCCGGCCAGTACACTGACGGGAAGAAACCGCCCCACCGGCCCCATGAACAGCAGCAGAGATACAAAGACGAGACCCGCGACCACTGCCGCCCAGCGCCCGCCGCCACTGTCGATAGCCACCAGGGTGGAGCCCTTGGTTCCACCACCCCCAAGCCCTCCGAGCAATCCGACCAGCAGCTGCGCCGTGCCCTGCGCGGTCAGCTCCCGGCGGGCATCGTGCCGCGCGCCGGTCCGGCCATCGGCCACCACTGCCGTCAACAGGCAATCAATCGAGGCCAGCAGGGCCACCGCCAGGGCCGCGGCCAGAATGTGCAGCCAGGGCAAGCCGCGAAACGCGGAAAGTTCAGGGACGCGGACGGTACCATGCAGTGCGGGGATTTCTCCCACCACCCAGGGGGCGGGAAACGGACCCGGCATTATCAGTGCGAGCAGATGGAAACAGGCAATGCCCGCCAGGAAGCCGCCGATGACACCCGGCAACTGCGGGAAATACCTGGGCGTGACTCTGATGCCTGCCAGGGTCACCACCGCAGTCAGGACCGGAACGCCGCTCCAGAGCCCGTCCACCCCCTCGAGCGCGCCACCTGTCAGTGATCGCACCTGGGACAGGATCATGAGTATGCCGATGGCGGTCACCAGGCCGGCGACCGCCGGAAACGGGATGTACTTGACGAGGTGTCCGCCGCCCGTAAGCCCGAACAGAACCTGAAGCAAGCCCGCTGCAAGCAGAATGACGGTCAGGGCGAGCAGCAGTCCGGGTCCCTCGACACCGTGCGCAACCAGGGTCGCAAGGGATGCGACAAGCAGCATGGTCACCGGGCCATTCGGGGCGCTGATCATGCCGCGCGTGGCTCCGACCAGGCCCGAACTCAGGGACAGTACCGCTGCCCCCAGCAAGCCCGCCATGGCACCGGTGGACGCATCGAATCCGATCGCCGTGAACAGCAAAAGGCCGAGCCCCATGGCTTGGGGCAGTGCCACAGCGCTCCCCGCGATCCCCCCCAGCAGGTCACCGACAGACAGACCGTGCCTTTTCCAGAGCGAAACTCGCTCAGTGCTTACCAATGCTTTTGTCCAGCGTCGCCATCGGTATCCTCACCACCAGTGTGCGCACTCATTAACCCCGGCCGGCAGGCCGCGTCCTCAGGATTTCCTGTTGGGGCGCCGCAGCCTCGCAGTGCGGGCGAACCACCGAACCCGCAGTCTGTACATCAGGATACGCGGTGGAATTTTCAGGGCCGTTTATGCGCATCAGGATACAGCACAGCGGCTGTCTGTCGGGGCGAGCAAGCAACGGACATGTGTGTCAGCCATGTTGAAGCTTCGGCTGCATTTTCGCGAAACGGCTGTCGCTGCTGCCGCCTATCCGCCGCCTTGCAGCGAATCGAGCGCCTTCTGCGCACCCTTGTGCCCGGCCTTAGCCGCTTTGCCGAACCAGTTCCTGGCTTCCTCGGTATCCTGCGCTGTGCCCTGTCCCTTCAGGTACATGTTGCCCAGGTTATACTGAGCCAGCGGGTGGCCCTGCTCGGCGGCCTTGCGAAACCGGGCCAGCGCTTCGCCGTAGTCCTGGCCGACGCCCTGCCCGTTACGGTACATCAGAGCCAGATTGTTCTGGGCGTCGGGGTGACCGTGTCTGGCCGCCTTGCGGTACCACTCGGCGGCTGCGCTGTAGTCCTGCGCGACACCCTTGCCCTTGGCATAGCGCAGCGCCATGCTGTATTCGGCCGGCGGATAGCCCTGGTCGGCAGCCTTGCGGTGCCATTTGACCGACTCGGCGTAATCGCGCTTGACGCCGGTGCCGTTGTAATAGCTCAGCCCCAGGTTCTGTTGGGCGACCGCGTCGCCTTTATCCGCGGCGGTTCGAAACCACTGCATCGACTTCGCATTATCCTTTTCGACACCCTTGCCGGCGCGGTACATGGTGGCAAGGTGCACCATGGCCTGGGTGTCCCCTGCATTGGCGGCGCGCAGCATCCAGTTCAGACCCTCTTTGCTGTCCTGCTCCACCCCCATGCCGCCGGCGTACATCATGGCGATATTGATCTGCGCCTTGGTATCGCCCTGTGCGGCGGCCTTGCGGTACCAGACCAGCGCTTCACCGAAGTCGCGGCTGACACCCCGGCCGCTGCGGTACAGATTACCCAGGTTGGTCTGTGCCCGGGCGTGCCCCTGCAGGGCCGCCTTGCGATACCAGTCTGCAGCCTGGGCCGGGTCGCGTTCGACACCTTTCCCCGCTTCGTACCTCTGCGCCAGGCTGAACTGACTCGCGCTGTCGCCCTGCGCGGCGCTGTCCCTGATTTCCTCCACAGAGGCGGCCTGCAGCGTTGCGGCGCCCGCAGTGACAAACAGGACAAGCACGAGCCGAGTGAGCAGTCTGATCATGGAAACCTCCGTGAAATAATCCAGATCTTAATCTTCAATCATAGCCGAGCGTTGCAGAGACATGCCAGTGCGCCGCGACGCCGGGCGCCTGCGGTGATTTACGCCCCGGTTGCGAATCCCTAAACTCCTGCCAGTGATCCGTATACGATGTGAAGCAGCCAGATTATCCGCAACCGGGAGCAGCGCATGAAAGACCTGTGGAATGAACAAGACGCCGCGGGCTATGCCGGCGACCTCGCGCAGCGCGTATACAGCTCGCGTCTGCTCGGCCGCGAGCCGGCGCTGGTTCTGCATGGCGGCGGCAACACGTCCGTCAAAGTGACCGAGACCAACATCCTCGGCGAACCGGAAGACATACTCTACGTAAAGGGCAGCGGCTGGGACCTGGAAAGCATTGAAGAGAGCGGCTTCGCCCCGGTGCGCATGGCCCATCTGCTCAAGCTGGCGCAGCTGGAGCGGCTGTCGGATCCGCAGATGGTCAACGAGCTGCGTACCCACATGACCCGGGCCGCGGCACCCAGCCCGTCGGTGGAAACCATCCTGCACGCCATCCTGCCCTACAAATACGTCGACCATACCCATGCGGATGCGGTGGTGACCGTCACCAATACCGCGAACGGCGAGCAGCGTATTCGCGACATCTACGGAGATACGGTGGTCATCATTCCCTACACCATGCCGGGTTTCGATCTGGCCCGGGTGTGTGCCGACCTTTTTCCCCGCCAGGCCGGGCCCCGGACGCTCGGCATGGTGCTGCTCAATCACGGCATCTTTTCTTTTGGCGCCACGGCGCGCGAGGCCTACCAGCGCATGATCGAGCTGGTCAGCAAGGCCGAAGCGTATCTGCAGGCGCAGCGGGCCTGGGAGCTGCCGGGGGACCCGGCGCCGGAAGCGCAACCTCCGAAGCCGGAGCAGATTGCCCAACTGCGCGGCGAGATTTCCGACTGCGCCGGCTTTCCCGTGATTCTGAACCTTACGACTGATGAGCAGAGCCTGCGTTTTGCCCACCGTGATGACCTCGCTGCGATATCGCAACAGGGTCCGGTCACGCCCGACCACGTCATTCGCACCAAGCGGACTCCCTGCCTGGGCACGGATATCGCTGACTATGCGTGCGCCTATGCGGAGTATTTCGCCGCGCACAGCGCCGATGCGGCCGAGAAGCCTGTCATGCTGGACCCGGCACCGCGGGTGCTCCTGGACCAACGTTTCGGCATGGCAACGGTCGGCCGCACGGTGAAGGATGCACTGGTGGTGCGCGACCTGTACCGGCACAGCATGGACATCATCGCCCGCGCCGAGCTGCTGGGCGGTTACCGGGCCCTGCCGAGTGCCGATATCTTCGCCGTGGAGTACTGGGACCTGGAGCAGGCCAAGCTGCGCAAGGGCGGCGAGCCACCGCCGTTCACGGGCGAAATCGCCCTGGTCACCGGTGCCGCATCCGGTATCGGCAAGGCCTGTGTCGAAGCTTTCCTGGCGCGCGGCGCAGCGGTGGTCGGACTGGATCGCGACCCCGGCGTGGCCGGTCTTTTCGCGCGGGACGATTTCCTCGGGCTGGTGTGTGACGTGACCGACGACGCGGCAATCGAAGCCGCCCTGCACACCGCACTGGCCGCCTACGGTGGCCTCGACATGCTGGTGCTCAATGCCGGTATCTTTCCCGGCGGCTGCCGCATCGAGGCGTTGTCGAGCGACACCTGGCGCAGTGTCATGGCGGTCAACCTGGACGCCAACCTGTCGCTGCTGCGCATGACATACCCCTTGCTGAAGCGCGCGCCGCGCACCGGGCGCGTCGTGGTCATCGGCTCCAAAAATGTGCCGGCACCGGGACCCGGGGCCGCGGCCTATTCGGCCTCCAAGGCAGCGTTGAACCAGCTGATGCGGGTCGCCGCGCTGGAATGGGGACAGGACGGCATTCGCATCAACGCACTGCACCCGGACGCGGTGTTCGATACGGGGCTGTGGACCGACGAAGTGCTGGCCGCAAGGGCACAACACTACGGTCTGTCGGTAGCAGAGTACAAGGTGCGCAACCTGCTGAAACGCGAAGTGGTCAGTCGCGACGTCGCCAATCTGGCCGCCGAACTGTGCGGCCCGCTGTTTGCGAAAACCACCGCGGCCCAGATCCCGGTCGACGGGGGCAATGAACGCGTCATCTGATGCAAAAGGCCTCGATTTAGGCGCAAGCGAATGACGGCTATTGCACCTCCTGTCACCGGCACAGGGCGGCGGAGCTTCCAGCACAACAACTTGCGTATATTTATCTGTTAACCGGCGAAACCTCCTGAAAAGTCCGCTACCTCGATCTCGAGGCCCATGGGAGTCTGCTAGACTGTCTACGTAAAGGCGTGAGCAGATTGTGGCGACGCAGCCTGCGGTTTGCGTGGCGTGTTGAGCCACGCGATCAGCCTATGTGCCCGGAGCGGATGTTCCTGCACGGCTGTCGCGGTTCGTTCAGCGACATTCACTCCTGTGTTCCCGGGTGTATCTGAACCTGCTTGATCGGTATGAATCAGGAGGTTCGTGTTCGGATGGTTGTCGCCGGGGTGGCGCAAGAGCTGGCAAGCCTTGTCGATGTGCCGACCAGATACGCTTTTCGCGTATATCACTGTTTCAATATCTGCTCACGCTTTGACCGGCCCGGAGGCACAAGGGCCGACAAAACCGGGACGCCAGCAGTGTCTGCGCGGTGGCAATTGCAAAATATCAATTACAGAGCATGCGGAGGAACAGACAGTGCAAAACAACGCAACACAACGCAAGATCATTATGGTGGCAGCCAGCTTGCTGCTTGCCAGCCCGGCCGGCGCGTTCGATATGGGCAACATGATGAATCCGTCCAAGTGGATGGGCGGCAACAACGACCGTTACGATGATTATGATGACTATGGCGGTTATGGCGGCGGGCCCGGCTACGGTTATCCGGGGGGTCCACCGGGCTATGGCTATGGCGGTCCCCCTGGCTATGGCTATGGCGGAGGTCCGGGCTACGGTTATGGCGGAGGACCCGGCTATGGATGCGGGCCCGGGCTATGGTTATGGCGGTGGTTATGGCGGTGTGCCCGGTTATGGCGCGGCCCCGGGCTATGGCGGAATCTCCCCCTACGCTGCGCCGGGAGCCGCCTCAGACCAGGCGGAAATCACGCGTTTGAAGGAGCGCATCCGGCAACTCGAAGGCGACCTGCGATAGGCGGGTACTGCGCTTTGATCACCGAATAGACGGGAGACTGGCAAGCTGTGTATCTGCAGCTTGCCAGCGTCATTTGATGCCCCGCGGAAGGTTCTGAGGTTTCAGCATTATCGTCGTTCGGTAGCGGGCGGGCGCGCATTTGGCCGACGGATGAACGCGCGTACCAATCAGGTATCGAAGCGCACCCTCAACAAGGCTCCGCCCAGGCTGCCGGAAGCGATATCCAGCTCGCCGCCATACAGGACGATGATTTCGCGGGCCATGCTGAGGCCGATACCATGGCCGGGAACGGTTTCGTCCATGCGTTTGCCGCGTTGCAGGGCAGTGTCGATCATCGCCGGCTCGATGCCCGGCCCGTCATCCTCGATGGCGATCTCGAGGCCCTGACCGGACGCGCCTTCGGTTTCGCGACGCGCACGCACGCTGACCTGGCTGGTGCAGTATTTGTAGGCGTTGTCCAGCAGATTGCCGAGCACTTCGGTCAGGTCCGCTTCGTCTCCGTAAAAGATCGCACCGGGCTGCAGGTCCAGCACGACCTGCACCTGTTTGTCGCGGTACACCTTGTCGAGAGTACGAACCAGGCGTTCCAGCACCGGCTGCAGCGGCACCGAACGGGTCAGGGCCGCCGGTCCGGAAACCGCCGCCCGCTGTAACTGGTGCTCGATGATCTCATCCATGCGCCGCACCTGCTCCCTGACCGTGGCACGCCCGCGGCCGAGCGATCCGGAGTCCTCTTCGCTGCATGACTGCATAATCGCCAGCGGGGTCTTGAGGCTGTGCGCGAGGTCGGCCAGGCTGTTACGGTAGCGGGTCTGTACCCGTTTGCCGTGCTCGATCAGGGAATTGAGACTGGAGGTCAGTCCGGTGAGCTCTTTCGGGTAGATTCCGTCCAGGTGTTCCGCCCTGCCCTGCTCGATGCGATGCAGGTCGGATTCGACGCTGCGCAGCGGACGCAGCCCCCAGCGCAGAATGAATCCCTGGGCCAGCAGCAGGACCACGGCCATGGCGCCGAGCCAGCTCCACAGCGAGGCACGAAAACTGTCGATCTGGGCCTCGAAAGCCGCGGTGTCTTCCGCCACCGCGAAGGTGTACAGCGTCTCGTCCTTGGCATAGTCCTCCCAGGCAACGCCGAAGGAAATGGCATACAGTTCCATGCCGGCCTGGCTGAACAGATAAAATTCGCGCTGTCCCGGCGGCTGCTGTTGAGCAATGTCGACCTTGCGACCGGCCAGGGAGTGGGAATGCCACAGCGGCCGCCCGTCGTCTGCGGCGATCATGGCGTAGAGCCCGGAATCCGGTTTCGAGAAGCGCGGCTCCGGAAGCTCCGGCGGCGGTACCATCCGGCCACTATCGTCTTCGTCGGCGGCGGCCAGCAGCGCATAGATATAGGACTGCAGACGATCCTGCATCGACGCCGTGGCGCTGACCTGGAACGCCTTGTCGAGCGCCAGTCCCGTGGCACCGATGAAACCGGCAAGCACCAGTGTCGCGGCCAGCAGCAGACGACCTTGCAGCGAGCGCATCAGAAACTCAACACTCCGTGCCTGGCTCCCGCCGAAATCGATAGCCGCGGCCGCGCAGCGTTTCGATGGGTTCGATGTGGTTCTCCGGATCCAGTTTGCGCCTCAGGCGTCCAATGAACACTTCCAGCACATTGCTGTTGCGATCGTAATCCTGATCGTAAATGTTGTCGGTCAGTTCCGCCTTGGACACTACCTGGCCGGCGTGCAGCATCAGGTACTCGAGCACCCGGTACTCAAACGCGGTCAGCTCCACCGGCCGGTCCTCCACCGTGAGGCTCTGTTTGCCGGTATCCAATGAAATGGGACCGCAATCGATCACCGGCTTGGACCAGCCCGAGGCTCGCCGCAGCAGGGCATTCAGGCGCGCCTGCAGCTCTTCGAAGCGAAACGGCTTGACCAGGTAATCGTCGGCCCCGGTTTCAAGGCCTTCGACCTTGTCCCGCCAGTTACGCCTGGCGGTGAGGATCAGGATCGGGAAGTGCCTGCCGTTGGAGCGAAAGCGACGGATCAGCTCCAGGCCGGAGATCTTGGGCAGGCCGATATCGATCACCGCCAGGTCAACGGGAAATTCCTGGCCGTAGTACAGGCCCTCCTCACCGTCAGCAGCAACGTCCACGACGTAGCCGTTTTTCCGCAGCCGATCCCGCAAGTGTTCCCGCAGGGACGTTTCGTCTTCGACAATCAGGATGTGCATCGTCAGCGTCGGGGCCGCGCGGGTCGGCCGGTATCGGCATCGATCTCCACGCGTGTCACGCGCCCGTCCGGGGTCAGGAGCTTGACACGGTGAACGCGCCGGCCATCGACCCGGACCGTCTCTGCAGACAGAATCTTGCCATCCGACTGCCGGCGGGCGCGCGCCACCGCTTCGTCCAGGCTGATGCCCCGGCCCTCAGAAGTTGCCGGTTGAGCGAACTGGTTGCTGAAATCGCGGAAATCGAAGCACGTGGCGACGCGCGGACCGGCAGCCAGCAGCATAATAGCAACGCAGATCAGCAGTCGCCGGTAGCTCATGGTACGGGTGCAGTCACCCTGTCAGCTGCCGTCAACCGGATCCACCTCGACACGCACGCGAATAGCTCTGCCCGGATGCCGTTGGGTACGTGTGCTGAAGGTCTGTCCCGCATAGCGATAGTCTACACGATAGCCAACGATCTGTTGACGCGGCTCATAGCGCCTGACGGTCTGACAGCGTCTCACGTCGACCAGCGTGGGCGCTGGGTAGGACACGGCGCTGAGGCGGTGGCCAAGCGAGGAACCGATCAGGGTTCCCGCCACCGTCATGGGTGTTCGCGCCCCCCCGCGGGCAAGGCTGTGGCCGACCACCCCGCCGATAACACCGCCGACCAGGGGTCCGGTATAAGCACCCTGCGGGTGGCCGCCCTGCACCACCCGTTCGGTCCAGCATTCCCTGGCCGGGACCGCCACCTGCACGGCCCGGTACAGGGGTTGCGCCTGCACCACTTCAGCGCTGTCGACATAGCCCGGAACCGCGGGGCCGGACGGGACCGTGGCACAAGAGCTCAGCACGGTGATCCCGATCGGTATAGCAGCAATTACGGCTCGCATTATGGTTCCCCTTGTCCCGACGGGTCGTGATTCAGCGCAACAGCATCCAGCCACCTTGTTCCCATGGTTCCCGATCAGCATAGATAATGCTGCCTGAATCAACGCTGAATGAGTCCCGGGGCAGCGGCAAGGCCGCGGCCGAAGTCGGGGTGCCCGCGCGTGCAGCGCCCGGATAGGTCATACTGTGCAAATGGATAAGGACGATTTGAAGCGCGCGCGCGGCGCCTGGCAGCTGCGTGGGCAGGCACGCCCGCCCGGCGCGCTGGAGCCCGGCCCCGGCCAGGAATCGGTGTGGGATTACCCGCGCCCGCCGGTAATCGTGGCCGACCCACGCCTGGTCCAGGTGAAGCTCGATGGCACGCTGATCGCCGAGACACGGGTGGCCCGGCGCGTCCTGGAAACCGCCAGCCCACCGACGTTTTACCTGCCGCCCGACGCGGTGCGCAGCGGCTGCCTGCGACCCGCAAGCGGGAGCAGCTTCTGTGAATGGAAGGGCCGGGCGAGCTATTTCAGTGTCTGCGTGGGTGAGCATTGCGAGGAAAACGCCGCCTGGACCTATCCGGACCCCTTTACCGAATTCGCGGCGATCCGGAATTATGTCGCGTTCTATCCGCAGCGACTCGAGTGTTATGTCGATGGCGAGCGGGTACAGGCCCAGGCCGGCGGCTTCTACGGCGGGTGGATTACCGCCGAGATCGTCGGGCCGTTCAAGGGCGAGCCCGGCACCGCCGGCTGGTAGCGGACCGGACCGGCTGTCGGCGGATTTCCCATGCCCAAGCGAATCGCCGTTTTTGTCGATGTGCAGAATATCTATTACACCACGCGCCAGGCGTATGGGCGCCAGTTCGATTACCGCAAACTGTGGCAGCGCATCAGTGCCGAAGGTAAAATCGTCACGGCCATTGCTTACGCCATTCATCGCGGCGACGAGAAACAGCTGCAGTTCCAGAACGCCCTCAAGCACATTGGCTTCACGGTCAAGCTCAAGCCTTTTATCCAGCGCAGCGACGGCTCTGCCAAGGGGGACTGGGACGTAGGGATTACCATCGATGTCCTGGAAATCGCACCAGGCGTTGATACGGTCGTATTGCTGTCCGGTGATGGAGACTTCGACCTGTTAATGCAAAAGATCAGAGAGGATTATGGCGTCAGCGCCGAAGTCTACGGCGTGCCCGCGCTGACCGCTAACTCACTTATCGATGCCGCCAGCATTTTTCATCCTATTGAAGAAGACTTATTGCTGCAGGTGTAAAAAACCAGCTGACGCCGTTGTCTCGCTTCTTTTGCTACCACAGCAAATCATCGGGGACCTTGTAATCCGCATAGGGATCGTCTTCGTCCTCTTCGAGCTGAGACACCGCATTGCTGACAATGCAGGCTGCGTCGCGCTGCAGGATCTTCTCCGCCACAACTGCCGGAATCACTTCGTACTGATCATCCAGCCTGGCGATGGCGAGCAGGCCACGCGCCAGTCTGTCGTGGGCCTCCTGCGAGACAAAGATCTTCTTGATGGCAGTACCGTCCTGAAAGTTGTACCCGACCTCGCCGTCGCCACGCGGCAAACGGTTCAATTCGATCAATTGACGCACCTGCGCCTGCACCGCCCGGCGCTCGGCCTCTTCCTTTTGCCGGCGATTGAGCTCGCGATCGCGCGCCGCTTTCTCGGCAGCTGCCTGCCGGGCCGCCAGCGCCGCTTCATCGACCACCTCGACCTTCTGCTTGTCTTTCAGTTTCTGCTGCCTGCTCTTCGACTTTTTTGCCTTGTTGAGCTGGGTCTTGTTCACCAGGCCCGCCTTGAGAAACTGATCACCGAACGAATTTGCCATTGAACTCCCCTGCGTAATATCGGCACAGTATACCAATCGCAAAGCCGGATCGATCGGCCACCCGGCCGATTATGACCGTTTATGACCGTAGGTTGGGCCTGAGCGAAGCGAAGCCCAACACCGCCCCCGCTGCTCACCCTCCAAGCTTGATTAACCCCGAATCCCGCTCCTCCACCGAAATTGTGTTGGGCTTCGCTTCGCTCAGCGCCAACCTACGAAATTCCGCCGCCTGAAGGCGGGGGAGTTACGAATCCCCTATCGGGACTCTAAACACCAGGCGCCGGCGTAGAAATATGTCTCCTGCCCCCCTTAGGGGCGCCGGGCGAACCAGATGATGTGCCGCGCCCCTTTCGTTCCATGGCCACGCACACGCAGCTCCTCCACCTCGAACCCCACCTTGCGCAGCCGTTGCACAAAATCCGGATCCGGACCCGCCGACCATACCGCCAGTACGCCCTGGGGGCGCAGCGACGCATAGGCCGCGTTCAAGCCGTTCATGCCGTACAGCCAGTCGTTCTGCCTGCGCGTGAGTCCTTCGGGGCCATTGTCCACGTCCAGCAGGATGGCATCGAAGGCCTGCTGCCCGGCCTTCAGAATGCCGGCGACATCCCCTTCGCGCACGCTTACGCGGGCATCTTCCAGCGGATGACCGGCTGCTTCGCCGAGCGGCCCGCGGTTCCACGCCACCACGGCCGGAACCAGTTCAGCGACCATCACCCGCCCCCGTTTGTCCAGTCGTCGCAGCGCCGCGGCGAGGGTAAACCCCATGCCCAGGCCGCCGATCAGCAGTTCCGGCGCAATGCCATCTGCCAGCCGGGCGCAGGTCTGCTCAGCCAGCGCATCCTCGGAGCCATGCACGCGACTGTTCATGAGTTCACTGCGCCCGACAAGCTTGATCGAGAATTCGTCGCCCCGCCGGTACAGGCGTAACTCCCCGCCGTCGCCGGGCACCGATGCACTATCGAGCAGTATCCAGGGCGTCACAAATGCCCGCTTGGCGTCGTCACTTCCTGCGCTGCCATGTATCGCCCGTCTTCTCGTATTGCTGCTTGACCGCGGCCCAGGCAACCTTGTGCGCCACCTCCTCGCGCGACGCCTTGTCACGTCTGTGGGCGGGATCGCGATACTCGTCCCAGGCATTATTGAAGGCGGCCAGGTAGATTTCCTGTGCATGCCTGGGCAGGTTTTTCCGGACACTCTCCGGAAGTGCGGACAGACTCTGGTAGGGCATGGCTTCAATTAACAGGGCTTGGCCAGGTTTGATTTTATAGAGCTCAGCAAGGGCCGCGAATGAAACGCGGCGCTGGACTGCAGCGCCTGCAGTGACCGGACACCGGCGGAAATCAGCGTGCTGTGGCGACCGACTCGCCGGCCGCTTCCGTGGCAGGCAATAACAGCGGCTCGCCGTCATCCCGGGCCGTCTCCATCGCCGCAATCTGGATCGTCTCGGGTAGTGCGGCACTGGACAGGCGCAGCGACTGGCCGATGCGGATCCGGTGCTCGCTTTGCAGCTCGTTCAGGGCCATCAGGTCGCGGACGCTGTGGTTGTGGCGCAGCGCAATCTCCGACAGAGTGTCACCCGCTTTCACCCGGTAGAACAAATCCGGGATCTGTTGTTCGTGACCCTGCACGCGGGTCAGCAGTGCCGTTATGGTCGCGTTTCTGGTGGTCGCCGGCAGCCGTAGCGGATAACCTTTCGGCACCCGTTTCTTGCCGCTCCAGACAGCGTGCTGCAAGGCGGGGTTGAGCGCCTTGATGGCATCCATATCCAGCTTCAGCTGTTGGATAAGATCACCGACCGGAATGTAACTGGGCACCTTCACGACCCAGTAGTTGTCCGGCTGCTGGCGCTCCAGCGGGCCGAAATACTTATCCGAATCGCGGGTCACATCCGCCGCGGCCAGGAACGCCGCGTAATAATTGCGCGACGCGAAACCAAACCGCGGCCCGGAGTAATTCTGCACGATGACGCCAATATCGGTGCTACCCGTTTCCTGGACGGCTCGCCGCACGCCGGATAAGCCGTGGTTGTAAGCCGTAATCGTCAAAGGCCAGCTGTTGAGCCTGGAGTAGTATTTCTTCAGCAGTCGCACCGCTCCATCGGTCGCTTTAACCGGATCGACGCGTTCGTCCACGACATTGTCCACACGCAGATAGTGTCGGCCGGTAAAAAGCGTGAACTGCCACAGGCCGACAGCGCCGGCATGCGACTCGACGTGCGGGTTATAGGACGATTCAACATGCGGCAGGGCCGCCAGTTGCTCCGGCAGGCCGGCATCACGCAGCGTCTTGCGGATGCGCTTCTCCCACGCACCCGCGCGCACGATGCCATCGCGAATACGGTCCGCCTGACCGCGTTGAAAACGGATACGCTCGGCGGCGGCTTGCAGCGTTTCAGGGCTGACCCGCTTTCCCCACAGCGCCAGGACTTTTCGCTCGCGGGCAGTCAGATCTTTACGCTTACCGCTGGCCAGAACCTGCAGCGTGTTTTGATAGCGCTGCACCGCTTCTTCGATCTGCTCATCCTGAACCTGCGCGCTGTCGTACCAGTTGAACTTCAGGGTCTCGTAGACGACGCCGAGGTTACTGCTGTCGTGAATGAAACCCGACAGCGAGTCCACTTCACTGTACACGCGGGTCCAGAACGCGATCGCCGGCTGCAGGGAATCGGGCCGCTCGAACACCACCTCATCGGCACCTTCAGCCGACGCCGCAAACAGCATCATCAGTGCGGCGAGTCGGGCGGTCAGTATTGGCCTACGGGGGTTGCGCATACTGTCAGGACTCTCCAACCGTATTCGGTCAATTATAATACACATTTCGCATCGCAAGTTGGAACCTTCGCAGCTGCTGTGCGCCGCTGCGCGGCATCGCGAAAATCGATAATCAGCAAATTTTACAAACAGTTATACCAAGGCCATGCAGGTACTGCCGGGTTTGGCGCGACCGTCGAGCAGGCCACGCGACGGCTGCTGCGCGCCCCCGCCGCCGTGATCGGCGCCTCTAAGGGTGTGGCCCGAAACCCAGGTCCGGGTTGCACAGCAGGGTGTCGATGAGACATTCCATCTCCCGTTCCGATATCTCGCCCCGGTCACAACTGGAGACACAGAGGTTTGCCGCCGCGATGGCTTGCGGCGAATTTTCAACGAACAGTTCCAGGGCAGGCCCTGCGCCGGCAAGGATATTCCTGATGACCATCGGGCTTAACATCCCGGCGGACTCCAGAACCGGCAGCCCGACGACATTGTGCAGTGCGGTCAGCAGTTTCGGGCCAATAAACTGGGCAGGCACCGGCCCGTCATTCAGCCGCAACAAACGCTCCGCGGTATCCGCATAGAAGTCCAGGAAGCTGTCACCCTGCGCAAACATCAGGAACGCATTGTGAATCTTTTTATAGCTCTTCAGCCTGCCGTGCCGGTCATGCTGCACCCAGACCTCGCGGCCAAACGCACAGGGCACGTCGGGTAGAGCGAATGCCGACGGCTCCAGAATCAGAACATCGGCATCCAGCCAGACAACCGTTTCATAGCCGCCATCAAGCGCATCCCGAAGTAGGAGCAGGCGCGCCAGATCGGTGGCGATAACAGGTTGATTGGAGGTTTTCTCTCGAATCGACTCGGGCACACAGGCAAACAGTTCGTCGCCCATGAAACGGTATTCGCAGCCGCGCAGCGCGCACCAGTCGCGCACCGACTCCAGGCAGCGCTCTATCCAGCGATAGGGCAATGGCGAGCGGTGTGACTGTATGACAAGCGTGCTGCGCATCGAAACGAGAACATCGTCGGATATGGATTGTGCGGCCTGACCCCGCCGTTGGCCTGCCCCGCTACACCCGTTAATTCAGGCGCGCGGCATAAGGCAGCACGCCGTCACTCGGCGAGAATCGCCTTTTGCTCCTCACGGCGCGTGATGCGGTTCTTATCGCGGATCTTCTTGTACTCGATACCGATCAGCTTCTTTTTCTCGTTGCTATCCGCCATCTCCGCCATGAACTTCTGCTGGTCGAACTGTTGTCCCTGGGCCGCCTGCATGAACAGGACGTTGTAGAAGCCCTGTTGCGAATCCAGTGCCTGCAGTTTGGCTTTCTCCTCCCACAGCAGTCTGAAATCCTCGTTCTGATTTTCTATTTCCCATTCCCGCAACTTCGCACCGTTGCGAAATTCGCTGAGGGCTTTGCTGTTGCGTTCCTCGAGCCTGGCGACATCCCTGGT
The DNA here is from genome assembly GCA_963695455.1 of uncultured Gammaproteobacteria bacterium. GTDB lineage: Bacteria > Pseudomonadota > Gammaproteobacteria > DSM-19610 > DSM-19610 > Thiogranum. Next base: position 175,856 of record CAVOGN010000009.1, read on the forward strand.
TTCCTTTTCGTTCCAGCGCTGCTCCTGCGCGGTAAGCCCGTCGCCGATCGGCGTGGCGAGAATCGGAGCATACTTGCGCGTCAACCCCAGCGACGCGGCTTCCTCCAGCGCCAGCTCATCCCTTTCGCTCAGCAACTCGTGCTTGCTCTGCTCATTGGCGATGAATGCCTCATGCAGCTCTTCAGCGGCCTGCCGCTTCAGCTCGAACAGGGCGTCGGCGAAGGCTTTTGCCTCCGCCTGCATCTGCTCGACAGCCTGATCGGTAATCTCCGCGCCCGGATTCATGAACAGACTCATCAGCTTCTTCTGATACTCTGCTTCAGCGGCCGCAACCCTGGCAGCGTGATCCGCCTTGAGATCCACCTCGCGCAGTTTGAACTCGGTATCGAGATCCCTCTCCTGCTCCCGGTACTCCATCTTCAGGTCGTGCGTGTACTCGCGGAAAGCCCGGTTGGCCTCGTTGACCTCCTTGTTGCGCTCGAGCACCTGCTGCTGACGCTCTCTCTGGGCATCCTGGCGCTGCTTGCGCAGCTCCGGACTGTCCTCTGCGCTTGCGAAACCCGGCGGCGCAAGGAACGCGAGCGCAAGCAGGACCGGACAGAATATTGTTCTCATTTTGACCTCCCGTATAAATGGGGGTCAGAGCGCAATTCCTTCGAATATTAGAAAGAATTGCGCTCTGACCCCAGTTATTCAGAACTCGAACTCCATACTCTGGAAAACCTGACCCGCGTTGCGCTTGGCGAGAAACTCCGCGGTCGGCAGGTGCATGTATGGCGACTGGTCGATTTCGTAGGCCTGCTGCAAGGTGCCGCCGTCATCGATCAGGGCACCGATCTTCTCGCGCAGGTACACGAGGTAATCACGCGTGTACTTTCGCACCGTTGCCATGTCGGTGGGTTCACCGTGTCCGGGAATGACGACCTCCGCACCCAGCGCCTCGAACGCATCCCAGGTTTCAATCCAGGCTTTTGAATCGGTATGTTCGAACAACGGCAGCATGCGCTGATGGAACGCCATGTCGCCCGAGATCACCAGTTTCCTGTCGGGCAGCCACACGACGATATCACCGGGGCTGTGCGCCGGGCCGAGATACAGGAGCTCGATGCGCTCGCCCCCCAGCTCGATGATTTTTTCATCGGTGAAGGTTTCATCGGGCAGCACCACGCTGGTGCCGGCGGCTTTCTCCAGGGCACGCCCCTGCATGGTCTCCAGCAGTGCGAACGACTGCTGCTCGATCTCGTGGGCCGCATCGGCATGCGCGATCACCGGCACACCCTGCTCCTGCCAGTAACTGGCACCCAGCATGGCGTGACCCTGGCCGTTTTCCAGCACCACGTACTTCACCGGCTGGTCGGTGATCTTCCTGATCTCCTCGTGCAAAGCCTTTGCCAGCAGGTAGTTGTCACCGGCATTGACCACCAGCACACCGGCATCGGTCACTACGAACGAAAGGTTGTTGTTGTGACCGGAATTGGCATAAGTGCCCGGCGCCGTGGCGCCGATCGCCGACCACACCCCCGGTACAACCTCCCGGGGCAGATCGTAGAGCATCGAGTCCGGTGCCTTGTCGCTGTTGTACAGCGCCTCCCCGGTCAAAGGCTCCCCGGCATGCGCAGTCCTCCCCAGCGCCTGTTGCAGCCGCTCGCACATGAAGCATGCGGCGCGCGTTGCGGCAGGTTTCGCAGTCGAATCCTCGACCTGACCGCCTTGTAAGCCGCCGTCAGTCGACCAGCCGCTGTCGTACCGGGGGTGATCCGGTGCAACGACCATAGCGCCGGCGAGCAGCAGGCCGCCACAGAGCAGTTGTTTGCTGACCATGCGATAAGTCCTCCTGTTGACTGACTATAGTGGAACCTGCCGCAAAATGTGTCTCGACCTCCCGTGCGGTGTCGGGCATCCTGCTGCGGTCTTTATTTACCGCGCACTGGGGCTTGAGGGCACTCGCTGCCGATACCGGCTGGCCCCGTCCGGTTCGAATTCACAGCTCCAGCAACTGCCCCTGCGCCGGGACATCGGCGCGCAACCCCAGCTCCCGCTCCAGGTGGTCGCGAAAATCCTGCTTGGACTGCGGTTCGCCGTGCACGACGTGCACCGCCGGGCTGCTGGTGAAATTACCGATCCAGCGGCTCAGATCATCCACATCGGCGTGCGCGGACAGGCCGCCCACGGTGTGGACACTGGCCCGCACCGGGTAGTGTTCGCCGTGTATTTTCACCTCCGCCGCGCCGTCCACCAGCCTGCGCCCCAGGGTACCGCTGACCTGGTAACCGACAATCATCACGTGCGCGCCCTCGCGCGCCAGGTTGCGCTTGAGGTGATGCACAATACGCCCGCCGTTGCACATGCCGCTGCCGGCAATGATGATGGCACCGCTCTTGATGTTGTTGATCGCCATCGATTCCTCCACGCCTGGAGTCAGGTGCAGGTTGCGCAGCGGCGGCATCTCGTTGATGTTGCGCCGCAGGTGCGTCGCCTCCTGGTCGTACAGCTGCGGATAGTCCCAGTAGACCTTGCTGGCCTTGATCGCCATCGGGCTGTCGAGAAACACCTCCCAGCGGTCCAGTTCCCACTGCTCGTAATACTTGCCGAGAAAATACAGAATCTCCTGACTGCGGCCGACCGAGAAGGCGGGAATCAGCAGGTTGCCGTGCTGATGACTGGCCGCGCTGATGATCTCACCGATTTCGTCGATCGTCATCTGCCGCTCACGGTGACGGCGGTTACCGTAGGTGCTCTCGATCAGCACGTGGTCGGCTGCCTCGATGACTGCGGGATCGTTCAGGATCGGGGTGTCGTACTGTCCCAGGTCACCGCTGAACACCACCTTGCACTGCCTGCCGCCTTCATCCAGCCACACTTCCACGCTGCACGAACCCAGGATATGTCCGGCATCCTGAAAGCGGATGCTGATGCCCGGGAGAATCTCCTTCTTTTCCTTGTAGCGAAGCCCGACAATGGTGGCCAGTGCGTCGCGCGCATCGTCGATGCTGTACAGCGGCTCGATCAACGGCTTGTTCTTGCGCTTGCGCCATTTGTTCTCATAGATTGCATCGCGCTCCTGCAGGGAAGCCGAATCCTCGAGCAGGATTTCACACAGGTCACAGGTGGCGTTGTGGGCATAAATCGGCCCGCGGTAGCCCTGTTTGACCAGCAGCGGCAGGCGGCCCGAGTGATCGATATGCGCGTGGCTGAGTACCACGGCACTGATATCGTCCGGCGCAAACGGAAACGGCTCGCGGTTCAGCGCCTCGACATCGCGCCGCCCCTGGATCAACCCGCAGTCCAGCAGCACCAGGTGACCGTTGGCCCTGATGATATGACAGGACCCGGTGATACCGCTGGTGGCACCATAGAATTCGATGTGCATGGCATGGGTTCCGTAAATCGTAAATGGGGGTCAGAACACAATTATCCCTAATATTCGCAGGAATTGCTCTCGGGCCCCCGTTTTCCTTGTCGTCGCCCGGTGACAGAAACAGGCAGCGGGATCCTTCAGCGTTATCGTCGCCGACGTCGTTGTGACTGTATTTACAGCAAATTGGGCATCGCCAGAGCCACTGGCATACAGATTGCTGAGCAATTGTTGAGGATTGTTGAAGCGTCGGCAATGCATTTGAACTCCGGGTTCGCAAACGGGTCCCATCAAGGCGATAGCCGGGTCGGAAGCCGCGCGCACACCGGGCGTCAATGCAGCCCCCAGGGAGGAAAAAAAGAATGTATCAAGCATGGAAAGACAGTATCTACCGGCAACGTGAACAACTCGCGTTCAAACTCCGCGATCCCCTGGCGCGACTGGGGGAGCAATGCATCCCCGCTTGGGGCGACAGGCATGGTCTGAACGGGCATCTGCTGGACGAGCTTGCGACTGTTCCCCACTGCAGCTGGCTTTATGTACTCGACATCGACGGCACGCAGGTCTGCGACAATATCGGGCACGCCGGGATCGTGCCCGGGCACTACGGTCGTGACCGGTCGCAACGCCCCTATATGCAGGAGCAGATTCCGCCCTGGGGTTTCCTGTTATCGGACGCCTATATCAGTCTGCTCAACAACCGGCCCTCGCTGACCGCACTGCAAGTGATCCGTTCGGAGGTGGGAACGCTGGGCTATCTGGGCGCTGATTTCGACCTGCGCGATTTGCCGGTCGACTCCGAGCTGTACGAAGAACCCGGCAACTGGCGGCAGATCAAAGGCGATCCGGCCATCAGAAGCACGCTGTTTCAGCAGACCCGGGTCGAGAGCCCGATGGATCGCAACCTCGGCCAGGCGCTGTCCATCCTGGAGGAGTTAGTGACAGAACGCGGAGTGTTCCAGTGCCAGATTCACTTCGCGAGCAGCCAGGCCACCATCTGGACGGTGGATGACCCCTACCGCTACCGCATACTCGATCACGATGCGCTGACCGACCCGGATATCTGCCTGGTCTACCCGCGCCGCCCCTACCCCGACAATGCGCTGATTCCTGCCGCGGACATTCCGCGGGTGCTGGATACCATGCAGGCGCTGCGTCTGGCCGACGACACCATTTATCTGCGCATGGCGTCCATCAACATGTTCAACGGCCTGGTCAGTCTGACCTTTTCCTGCGACGGGACACACTACATGCGTTACGATGAGCTGCTGCGCAAAGACCGGGTATTCTGGTTCGGCAACGCTGCATGAACCGGTTGTTGCGGCGCTCAGGCGACGCGATTGGCCGCCACCGTGGCGTGGATCTCCTGCACCAGGCCCGCGTCCAGCCCGAGCGCACGGGCCAGGCTGTCGAGGTAGATCTGCTCGGGCGCTGACGGCGGGTCGACCATCAGCACCGACGCGGCATAGACTTCGGCGGCGTGTTCCGGCGAATCGACCGCGCCGGTCAAGCCCTGAATGTCCAGCGGCCGACCATACTCCTCGAACAGGAAGGCCTTGTCCTCGGAGGGAAGATCGAGACTGTTGATCTGGTTGAGTATCGCCTGGCTCTCCTGGGTATCGATCTGACCGTCCGCCTTGGCGGCGGCGATCATGGCGCGCGCCATCAGCAGGCTGAGGGCGGATGTCGCCTGCGCGTCACTGGCGTCGGGCAGGAACGCACCACCCGCGGGCGGCACCTGAATCCCGCCGCCGCTGGATGCGCCTGCGCCCTGCTGATAACTCTGCCAGGCCTTGTACGCCAGACCGCCGACCAGGGCCAGGCCGCCCAGCTTCAACGCATTTCCGGCGAGCTTCTTGCCTTTTTTCCCGGCCAGCATGCTGCCCAGCGCACCCCCGGCCAATCCGCCCGCGAATCCGCCGGCAGCACCGCTGCCGACCAGCTGATCGAGCAATTTCCTGGCATCAAACATAATTCCTCTCCTTGTTTTCGGCTCCGTATGGACCGGCCAGCGGCGTTTTGGTTCCTCCGAGGGGAGGGACTGTGCGGCATTTCTTCGCAACGCCTTTCCCACGTGAGAGGCACCTCAGGCGCAGGACCATCCGGGGAAACAGCTTTGCGGTCGCCGCAATTCCACTCACCGGACAAACCACCAGGCCGCGACCATCAGCCAGCTGACAAGCAACAGCACCCAGGGCAACCAGCGCTGTCGATAGACTACCTTCTCCTGCAGTTCGATCGTGCCCGCCTCGGGTGACGCGACTTCCTTCCTCACCTTCCTGAGCTTCTTGTCCAGCTCTCTGGCTTTGGCATTCTGTTGCTGCTTGTATTGCTCGATGCCCTTCTGAATGCCGCGCGCAATCAGCTTGGTCTGCTCCTTGGTCTGCCCCGGGCGTTGCGTGCCGCGCGCGATTCGCATCGCTTCGTCCCGGGTTGCGTCGGAATGCTGGTGCTTGTTTGAGTGTTTAGCCATGGGCACAGTATACCTGTTTGCCCGCAACGCCTTATCTGTCGAGCGGCTGGAACCATCGCGGAGATGGATTTAGCGCCCCCGGACCGGGTCGCCTGGACCCGGTATGCGCGCCTCGATGCGCCCCTGCTCCTGCAGCCACTGGGCTACCAGCCAGCAGGCGGCGGCCCAGGCCGCGCCGGCGGCCCACCCGGCCAGCACGTCGCTTGGCCAGTGAACACCGAGGTAGACGCGGCTCACCCCGACCAGCAAGCTGGCCAGAATCGAACAGCCGATCAGGTACACCCGCACCCTGCGCGCGCGGTGCACCACAGCCAGCAAGGCACCACCGGTGAGATAGACCACCGCCGACAGCATGGAATGGCCGCTGGGAAAACTGGACGTATAGACCATCGAACCGTGCGACACCAGGTCCGGGCGCGGGCGATCGAAACCGCTCTTCAGCGCCAGGCTCAGCAGCAGGCCGCCCAGTATCGCGGCCAGCACGAACCAGGCAACACGGCGCAGGCCCTGCAGCCACAGATAGCCGACCGACGCCAGGGTAAGCAGACTCAGCACCCCGGTACCGCCGAGCGCCGTGAAGTCCCGGAACATTTCCTCCACCCAGGCAGGGCCCAGCGGGTCGCCGGGATCCCCCGGCGCCCGCAACGCCAGCAGCAGCCAGCGGTCGAGTCGCAGGGTATCGCCTTCCACCACCTCATCAGCGATGCAGACGAAGACGAACACCCCGAGTCCCAGCACCAGCAGCGCCAGCGAGGTCCAGTGATGCAGGGCAAATCGCCCCGGAGACGTAACAGCGGCTTTTTGCTCGACAGCCATCCAGACTCAGCTCATAAATCCAGTTCAGAGCAAAATTATCTCTGATATCGGTACCAATCGCCCTCTGACCCCGGTTCCCGTTCCTGCTCCGCTCACGGCGTCATCGCCCGGCGAGCCCTGCGACCACCTCAGCCAGACCCGAGGTGACCCGCGCCAGGCTGGGGTAATCGAGCCGGTTCGGAGTGTCCGTCGCCGCGTGATAGTGGGGATAACGGAACAGCGCCGTGTCGGTGATCATAATCGCCGCATAACCGGCCTGCCAGAACGACCAGTGGTCCGACCAGTGCACCCCTTCCATCCCGCCCGGGGCGGCCACGCCCTCGGAGGGAAACGACGTTGAGGTGCGGAACGCCGCGAGCGCGCGGCGCACCAGCCCGCGCGCAGGCAGATTGCCGACGAAGCCGACGAAATTCCCGCTGTCGGGATAAAACAGACTGAACGGAAAGGGATAGCGCTGGCTGCCGGGCCGATCGGTATACCAGCCGATGGTCTCCAGCGCCAGCATGGCTTCGATGAGTTCACCGCGCCGGCGGGCACGTGCGGCGTACACAGCACTACCCATCTCGTCAGTGTAGAAGAACGGCGGCTCTTCATTGGCAAACGCCACCAGGCGCACGCTGCGCGCATAGCGTTGGCCCGCCAGCAGCCGCGCGATCTCCAGCAGCGCGGCGACACCCGAGGCGTTGTCATTGGCCCCCGGCGTACCGGCCGCCGAATCATAGTGCGCGCCCAGCACAATGATTTGCTGTGGCACAGTGGCACCCCGCAGCTCCACCTCGAGGTTCGCCACCTGCACGCCGGCGCTCTCGAAGGGCTGCACACGTACCGCGTAGCCCAGGCCTTCCAGAGTCGCCCGGATATAGTCGGCCGCGGCCGCCAGCGCCTCGGGGTGCCGGACATTGCGCTCGCCGATGCGCCCCGCCAGCACCCCGACATGAGACCGGAGGTTGTCCCGGACCAGCCGCTGTTGCGCGGACAGCGGCGGCAACGGGCCCGACCAGGAGTCGCCGGGCATGGCAGTCACGTACCAGCCACACGCCACCATGACACCCGGCACGAAGGCCCAGCGCAGCGCCCGCGCAAGTCTCTTACCGGGCGCCGGGCGGCCATTCCGGTTTGCGCCGCGACAATCCGTGTGCCCCTGCTTGTTACTGCGAGTACGCCGGCAGCCACTCAACCGGGAGGCCCCGCACATCGCTTCAGGAAACCCGGTACCGCGGCCTTTGCAACCCGCGCAAGCTCTCGCATCAGCGCGAACGAGATACGCTCTATACGGTACGCACTGCTGATGTCATTCAACATGCCCAGCCACAGGTGGGCGGTCATTTGCGCGTCTGCCAGTGCGCGGTGAAACGTGCCGTCATTGGGAAGCCTATTGAGCTCCACGAGGGTGCCGAGCTTGTGATTCGGCGCATCGGGATACACACGCCGCGCGGCCAGCATGGAGCAGGCAAACTCTCCTTTATAGCTCCTGCCGATGCGGCAGCACTCCGCGTCGAGGAAGCGGCGATCGAACGACGCATTGTGCGCGACCAGGTTGTCAGCACCGATGAAGTCGGCAAATTCCTCCATCACCTCCTCACAGGGTGGCGCCCTTCTCAGCATCGCATTGGTGATGCCGGTATAGCTCTCGATAAATCCATTCACCCGTATCCCCGGATTCATCAGACATTGGAACCGGTCGACGATTTCGCCCCGTTCCAGCTTTACGGCACCGACTTCAATGGCACGATCACCCTGATCCGGCGACATTCCGCTGGTCTCGAAATCGACCACCACGACCGTATCTGCCTCCCTGTTACGGCACTCAAGCATCACCACACCCTTTGTTCATCATTGCCGGCTGCCCCGCCGAGCGCCATCACCCAGCGCCCGACCCGCTCATTTAACCATTAACAGTGCGCCGCGCCCACCCTGCCGCCGCCCCCCCGGGAGCCGCCACGCTCGATCGAGCCCCGGGCGGAAAACACACGGCGGCACGGTATACTCTCGCCATGCTCCCCGACTGGCTGAGATCGCTGTTTCGCCCCAACTCCACCCCGAGACTGAAGGCCATTTTTATCGCCACCGGCGCCGGCTCGGCCATGCAATCCGTGCCATCCGCAACAGCGATACGAGGCCGAGGCCTGCGAGGCGACCGCTACCACGACAACACCGGCCACTGGCAGTTCATCGAAGGTTGCCAGGTCACTCTGATCACCGCATACGAGCTGAAACAGGCGCAGAAAAGAACCGGCGTCGACCTCAGCAACGGCAGTCACCGCCGCAATCTGGTCATTGAGGGCATCAATCCCCGCGCACTGCCCGGTAGACGACTGAGGATCGGCACGGCAGTCTTCGAATACGAAAAACCCAGGCCCCCCTGCGGCTACCTCGACCAGGTTGCAGGCCGAGGCATCGGGCGCGCCCTGAGCCACAACAGCGGAATCTGCGCGCGGATCATCGCAAGCGGCGAGTTGACGGTCGGAGACGCGTTGGTCCTGATGCGCGGGGCTTGACCCACCGCGGTCCCGCACAGCGCTGAGCGACAACCGTAGGGGCGACTTCGGTCGCTTATCGCGACTGAAGTCGCTCCTGCGTCGCCCCTCGTTTGCTCGAGCCGCGGTACGATCCGATTCAGCCGGCGGGTCGCTCGCTCTGCGCAAAAGCCCAGACGAAGGCCGCAAAGACGCCCAGGTTCAGCTCGTCCTTGAACAGCGGACTGTCCCGGTTGGTGGCGCCGCTGTAGATGCCGAGCCGGCTTCCGAGCACCGCGCGAAACCTGTTATTGAAGCGCTTTGATATGCCCAGGGTGATATCCGAACCGAGGTACCCCGCGTCGGCATCGAATGCAGGTCGCTGGGGGGTCGCGAATTCAGGCTTCACTTCGTAAAAGTAGTCCATCAGTTCTTCGGTCGCGAAAACCGGTCCCGCGCTGGTGAACACGTCCAGGTTGAGGGTGCTGACATGCTCGCGGGTGTAACTCAGCTTGGGGTTGAAGACGTAACCCTGATGGCTGAGCGACGAAAAATCGGTCGCGTAAACCGCACGCGCCTGCAGATTGAGATCGAGTTTCCTGCGCCCCGGCTCGTTGATCAACTTGAATATCAGTTGTGGCCCGATACCGAACAGAAAATCGAGATCCGGCATATCACGGCGCGCGTTGTTATCCGCCGAATCGACGGGAAACGCAGCGCTGAGGGTTATATCAAATTCAAACTTTTCGTTCTTTACGAAGCGGCCGCTCACCGCCCCCCGGTTCTCTTCACCGCCCACCCGCCAGAAGTCGCCGCGATAGACCACGTAGGGCAACGCTAGCGCGCGATAAGTACTCTGCCCCGCCGCTGGATAGTCAGGCAACCTGCCCGCAAAGGCCCCGATGCCGACTTCCCATAACGGTTTCGTGCCGTTGGAGAGTCGCGCCTCTTCGTCCGCACAAGAGGCGTCCTGATAGCCGACGACGACAACCGCCAGCGCGAAGACAACACGTTGAATTCTGGGGTTCCTGGGCGCGCGCTGCATGTTACCGGCTCGTCAGCATTGGGACTGGTACCGGCTACATGGTAAAGGTCGCGCCACGAGTTGACCATAGCGACGCTGCTCCACCCCGGCGCCAGCGGCTGGCCAGCAGCCGCCGACCCCCGCCATTACTTCGGTTTTTCCGACTGTCCGAACTCAAGTAATCGAATTTTAGTCTGGCTGGACTGCGCCTAGCATGAAAGGCCTTAAAGCAGCAATGGTGCTGCAACGGGGAGGATCGCATGCAGATTGACATACAGGCACGCAGTTTCGTAATGACCGAGGCGATTCGCAGCCATTCCAGCCGGCGCCTGCGTTTCGCGCTATCCAGCTACAGCGACCGCATCCAGCGGGTTGTGGTACGACTGTCAGACATCAATGGCCCGCGCGGCGGCGCGGATAAACGCTGTCATCTGCAGGTAGTACTGTCCGGTCTGCCCGATGTGGTGGTGGAAGACATCGAGGCAGACCTGTACCTCGCGATCGACCGCGCGGCTGATCGCGCCGGGCGCACACTCCGGCGCCGTCTGGCGCGCCAGCGCGACCGGGCCCGTGCATCCACCAGACCGCAAATGGCCGCGGCCGCTGAATGAGTTGCAGAAACGCGCTCGGATCTGTCCGGGATGGGCCGCTGTACCCGGGTTGCCCGCAAGCCTGCCCGCCCGCACAGGGGCGGCCGTTCAGCTCCCGACCCGATTGCCTGTGCGCAGCCCTGTCGCAGCTCATGAACGCGGGCGAGCGCGGTCTGCCGTGACACCAGCGGCGGTACGACACTGACGTGTTCGCGATCTATGACATCGAGGGGCGGCGTTTTCGGAACAGCCTGGAGCAGCTGGAAGCGGTCCGCGCTGCGCGGGCCAGTCGCAGAGCCGCGCTGCGACCGGGCGCGGACAGCGACGCTGCACCAGAGCTCGCGGAACCCGGCCCGGAGCGCGGGCGGCACGATGGCACAGCGGTATCCCGCAAGGCGGAACAGGCCTACCGGGAGATGCTGCACATCAGCGACCGGCAGGCCATCCTGCACGCGCATCAGATCATGAGCACCCCGGTCCTGACCGCACAGCTCACTCAGGGTATCGTGTCTGCCTGGGAACAATTGCGCGAACAGCACTGCCACCAGCTGCCGGTGCTGGATGAGCGGCAAAGGATCGTCGGCATGGTATCGGAGCACGAGCTGCTGCGGGTTCTGGTGATCGAGGACGCCGAACTGAGCTACGTCCGCGGCAAATCCGTTGCCGACGTTATGTCGCCGGAGGTGATCACCGCAGATCCGGTGACCGACGTACGGCGTATTGCAAGGGCGATGTGCGCTTACGGGCTGAGCGCGGTGCCGATCGTCGATGAGCGGGATGCCCTGATCGGACTGGTATCACGCACTGACATCCTGAACTCGGTGGCGAACGACCCGCCACTCAGTCTCTGGTCCTGACCGCATCGCAGCCGTCAACCGGTGCAGACTTCATTGCCTGCCCGCGGACTTCCAGCCTGCCTCGCTGCCATGCTGTTCCCTGCCTGGGTGAACATCCCCGCCACACCAGCGCCCGGCACAGCGGTCCCGCGCAGTCCTGTGCTAGAGTTTCCTTACCGATAGCATTGCAGCCTATGACCAGACCTGTGGACACCGTGCTTCTCGTGCTTGTCGCCCTGCTCCTGGCGAGCCTGTCGGCTTTTTTTCTGGGGCTCATTCCCTACCCCTACGGCCTGTTGATACTGGCGGCCTTCATCACCGCCCGCGTTCTCCAGCTGCTGAACACCAGGAAATAACCGTCGGGGAACACCACCAATTTCAGGGACAATCGCTCTCTGACCCCGGTTCAGATCCGAACCACACCCGGCCATGCAAGCCAGACGCTGCACGGCTAAGGTCCCGCCCCGCGCAAACGATAACCCCATTACTATGCTGGCAACGGAAACAACGCGCCAGGGTGCGGGGATCGAACCACCATGCGGTACATGCTGAGTTCGCTTTTCGCCCCCGTCGAGCGACCCGACGAAGGTATCGACGGTACCCTGCTGGAGCGCACTATCGAACGCGCGGTGGACGCATCGGATCCACGCCTGCGCGCCCTTCCCGGCTATCGGAAGCAACTGCGCGCCCCGGTGGAAGCGGCGCTCAGGCACACCATCGCTCTGGTCGAGCGCCTCCCCGAGCCGCTCGAGATCAGCCGCCAGGCCTACCGCAGCGATGCGCGCCTGCGCGCCTTCTTCGTGTCACCCGAACACATGCAGACGACGATCGGCAGGTGCGCGGCGGTATGCGAGTACCTGCGCGCAGCGACGCCGCCGGAGGGTGGCGCAATCTATGGGTTGCTCAGCATGAGCTGTAACGAAAAAAACATCCTCGGCATGGATCTGCGCGGCGACACCCTGCAGCGCGAAGTCGCGCAGGTGGCGGTCAATTTCTCCGATCACCAATACCTCGGCGCGTCAGACAGCGAGCCGCACACGCGCCGCGACCTGATGCGACGGGGCTTCGATTTCCTGGTCGAAAAAGCCCTGCAGGGCATTGTTGCGGCGCGCGGCAAGAAGGCCGAACTGGAACGCCAGCGCCAGCTGCTGCAACGCAAGCTGATGATTACGCAAGCCCGCAACTGGGGACCGGAGCCGGTGTCTGCCGCCGGCGATCCGCGCCGCGCCGACCTGGCGGCGCTTGAAGCGCAAATCCAGACAGTGGAAACCGAGCTGCTGAAACTCAGGGTTAACCCTCACGCCCCGGAACACAGCCTGGAGCAGCTTGCGGCAACGCTGGGCGACCCCGCGTACTGGATCAATACGCGCGACATCAGCCTGGAACTCAATCAGATGTCGATCAAAACCGGACCGGGATGCACCGGCACTTCGCACAAACTGGATCTCACCGAGTTGTTCTTCCCCAGCGGCAACAGACGCGTTGTAGCGCTGGCACGCTTTCCCGTACAGGAACTGCCGCCGCGCCAGGACTTCCTCGCCGAAGCGGAGCGGTTGCTGCGCTGACAGTGCACGCCGCTCGGACAGACCCCTGGCCCGGAGACAATGATTTTCCCGATACCCTCTCGTGGCGGGTTCATTTGCGGGCCGACAGACCCGCCGCTCCAGGGGCCAGACACGACTCTAAACCACCGCAAACCCTGACTAAAGGCAGGGGCATGGGTGCCGATCACCAACCAGCGGGGACTGGTAGCCGATGGCAACTCGCCCCCCACAACGAGGTTACTGGTCTCACCACTGTGTTTCGAGACCCGAATGGGTCCTGCCCGAACGGCCCCGGCGACGTGACGAGCGCGCTCAGGCGGGCAGCCAACAAGGAGCAAGCAATGAAAATCGTAATAATCGGTGGTGTCGCCTGCGGCCCCAAAGCCGCCGCTCGCATTCACCGTCTGCGTCCCGACGCGGACATCGTCATCGTCGAAAAGAATGAAATCCTTTCCTACGCAGGATGCGGCATCCCTTATTACATCGGGGGCGATATCAACAACATCAAGGAATTGATGAAGACCAACGCCGGGATCATCCGTGACACGCACTATTTCCGGAACTTCAAGGGTGTAAACGTGTTGAACAAGACGGTCGCCACGGCCATCGACCGCAGCAACAAGAGCGTCGAAATTCTCAATCTCGAGCGCTCCGAACCGAGGAAAATCGCCTACGACAAACTGGTACTGGCGACCGGCAGCGTACCGGTGGTACCGCCGATCCCGGGCGCGGACCTGAAAGGCGTGTTTTCCCTGCGCGACCTGAATGATGCCAAACACATCCGTGAACGGATCAAGAACGGTGCCAAGAGGGCGGTCATTATCGGCGGGGGTGCCATCGGTATCGAGATTACCGAAGCGTTTGTGAAGAATCAGGTGGAGACCCACATTGTCGAAGCGCGGGAGCGCATTCTGGCCCGCTCTCTCGACGCCGATATGTCGAAACTGGTATTCGAATACCTGGAACTCGACGAGGTCCACCAGCACGTGAAGAGCAAGGTCCTGGCTTTCGAAGGGGACATGCACGGCAACGTCTGCAAGGTACGCACTGCAACCGGCGACATTGCGACCGACCTGGTTGTTATCGCAATCGGGGTTCGACCCAACACCCTGTTGGCGCAACAGGCCGGACTGGAACTCGGGGAAACCGGGGCGATCAAGGTCAACGAGTTCCTGCAGACCTCCGACCCGGATATCTATGCCGGCGGCGACTGCGTCGAGAACCGGCATATACTGACCAATACAGCGGTCTACAGCCCCATGGGCGACACCGCCAACAAGCATGGCCGGGTTATTGCCAACAACATCTGCGGCGAATCCGCGGCCTGCAGTTTCCCCGGCGTGCTCAACACCATGGTCTACAAGTACTCTGACCTGACCATCGGCCATAGCGGCCTGACCGAGCAGACCGCGCTGGAACACGGTTTCGAGGTGGAAACCACCCTGTATGCCGGTCTCGACAAACCGGAGTTCCTGCCCAGCGCCAGACGCATCGACATCAAAATGGTGGTCGACCGGACGACCCGCAAACTGCTGGGCATCCAGCTGGTCGGGGAAGGGGACGTGTCGAAACGGCTGGACGTGGCGGCCACCGCCATGTCGCTCGGGGCAACCATCGACCAGATCAGTAACATCGACCTGGGCTATGCGCCGCCCTACTCGCCCGCCATCGACAGTATCCTGTCGGGGTCGAACGTTATCCAGAACAAGATGAACGGCGTTTCCCATTCGCTGTCACCTCTCGAGGTCAGCCGTCTTATGAGCACCCACACCGACATGGTGGTACTGGATGTGCGCACCCGCGGTGAATTCGATGCAGGACACATCGACGACCCCCGGGTGCAGTGGATGTCACTTGTTGATCTCAACAAATCCGCGCAACAGCTGCCCAGGGAAAAGCTGGTTGTCGTGGTCTGCCATGTAGGCCTGCGCTCTTACGAGGCCTGCCAGTACCTGCGCAGCGCCGGGTTCGACAATGCCTTTTTCATGGAAGGCGGGCTGTCATTGTGGCAACCGAGGATGATCGCCCACCATCAGAGCCCCGTGCCCAAACGGGAACCCGAACCAGAAGCCGCCGTGACGGCAGCAGAAGAACTCGCAGAAGCCTAGCATCGAGCGACGCAGGGGGGCGGCAACCAGACGCGTTGCCGCCCCCCTTCTGGTTCAAGGGCCCCCACCAGTCAGAAAGTCGCGCAACCGCGAACAGGACGCAAACCCCGCCAGCTTGCCGCCACGCTGTTATGGTCATCTGCTTTTGCAATGCCCTGGATCATGGAAGGGATTTTCTGTGCTATTATAATTAAAACTTATAATAATCATGGCAATTTTTGATAACCAGAATTTGGGGACAGCCGCCTGTGCATCGACTGTATTGTTATTTTGCCGCCGTCATCTCGATAATCACTCTGCCCGTTGCAGCACTCGCCGAAGCGCCGGCGACTGATGCTACGCAGCTTGAAGCCTTCGCACCCGCCGCCAATGACGCCGGCTTCTATGTAGCCCTTCCGGCGGTCGATAGCGACCGACTGCTCGAACGGATCAGTGCACAGCAGGCTTCCCTCACCCGGCGGGAACAGGAGATCACGCAATACCTGGAAGACCATCAGCTGGGCACCAGGGATGTGTTGATTACCATAATCATGCCCGGCGGCCTTATCTATGCCGCAGTGAGAAAGGGCAACCTCCAGCAGGCGCAGGCGGAACTGGAGCAGATAAACGCAGCCATGGATGAACTGTCCCGCGACCTGCTAGCCATGCAGGCGGTGGCGGGTGACCTGACCGTGGCGCACCTGCGGTAGCCGAGCCTGACTCGCGCGTATGAATTCCAGATTCTGTTTCAGGCATTCGAGTACCGGCAGAGAATAGAAGTCACCCTGGCACTTTCGTCGGAACACTCGAGACATAGCCGTCGTTCATGTCAGGGTGGATGCTTCCCCTTACCTGCAGTTTTTACGGAGTGACGTTTACCCGCCCGGGGAACGCCAGCCGGTTATTCGCCTCGCGGGCTTCGCTGATGTTGTTTGCTGGATCCAGGATGCCGCCCACAAAGTACGTGCCCGGTGCCATATCGCTCGGGACCCTCAAGGGAAACGTCGCGAAGACAAAAGTGCCCGCCGGACCAAAGGCGCGACCGGTGGCGATGACCCGATCGGCCGTCGAGATAGTATCGTTTGTGGACATGACAATCACAAAGTCGGTGTCAACCGAGGTCTTGCCCTGATTCACGAACGCAAACCCGGAGTTGAACGTGCCCCCGCGGCTGGCATTCTGGGTGCCGGTGCCCAGGATGAGTGCCGTGGCGTCGGAGCCGGTGCGCCGGAAGTTGGTAATGGAAAAGTCGGTTTCCGTGTTCGAGTGGCTGTAGAGAGTGCGTGCGCCGCGGGCATCATCCCCGAACGGCGCCGAGCGAAACGCCGAGCTGCCGCCATGGAAGGCAGACGCCGTGTTCATCATCACAGCCATCTGGTTGGGCTCGTGATTCAACCCCAGGAAGTGCCCCATTTCGTGCACCGCAGTGAAGCGGAAGCTGGCGTTCCCTTCCACCGTGCGGGGGTCGTGGTCCCCGAATTCCCAGGTCACGGAGTTATTGAACCGCATGTCCGCTTCTTCAATATCCTGCCCGAAAAAGCACAGATCCAGGCGTATCTGGGTCACTGCGAGCGCACCGCCCGCCGCGGCATCAGACACAAATCCAACTTCGTTGCCGTCGCTGCCCAGGCCTATGGTGGTGTCATTGTCATCAATGATGTTCTCGAACTCGAAGTGCATGCCCCGCATGTCGTTCCAGCGGGCAAAACTGGTGAGAATATCATTGCGGTCCGGGTGGCTGGACGGAAAAGAGATGGGTGAAAGCTTGACGGTGACATCGTTGTCCCAAGTCACCGGGTCAGGCCAGCATTCATCAAATTGAAAGGCGTCCACCTGGGCGCATCCGAGTGCGCCCGTAATAAGCACGATCGATCGCAGGCTAGGTTTTTTCATTGCCGGCCCTCCTGATTGTTGAGCGAACCCTCAGGCTCGGTGGCGGGCGCCGCGCGCATCATCCCTTGAATGGGTCTTGGATGGTACTTCCAGCGCTCCGAGTCAATGTCATCCTGCACGCCGGACCGGATCTCTTTAACCCGCCCCACCAGCTCGCTCAGAGTCATGGGCTCTTCGCCCAGCAGCTCGCGCATCCGGGCGCGGCGATCGCGCTTCGGTTTATCCTCGGATGCCGCTTTGTACCGTTCAGCATCTTGTTTTTGCAGCTCGTCGACGTTGTTTTCGCGATAAATGGAATCCGACAGACGCTTCTGGACTTCGGCCAGATCTGTCTGGGTACCCAGCTGGACGCGGGCCGATTTTTCATCACATCCGCCTTCCGCAGCGCCCTGCCGGTCGCGTTGCGGCAAAGACGCATAAGCCAGATAACCATCCTTCAAACCAGTGACAATCTGATCATCCAGATTGAACATCACATGGTCGGCACCCTTCTCGATTGCCACGAGGCGCAGCGCGCCCTGGGCCCAGCCTGCGATGGGGTTCAAGCTCCACTCGCCGCCACGCAAGAACAACAGGTAGGTCTGCCCCAACGTCAGCTCCGGCAGGCCGACCACCAATTCCATCTGACCCTTGGCGTTCAGTCCTCCGGAAAAAACAAGCTTCATGGTCTCCTGCTTCTCCATTGCCAGCTGATCGCCGCCAACGACGGCCCGCACCGGCCTTATCTTGACATCGGTGAATACTTCGCCGGTCTCGTTGTCCTCTCTGTATTCAATTCCGACTACGGTACCGATCATCACGACGGCCGATTGTCTGACCAGATCGACCAGCGTTTCCCGCTTATAGCGGGTCGCGGCCGCATCCGGTATCACACCGACCGCAAGCGAGACCAGCGTTACGGTTGCGATCAAAGTTCTCCAGCGTAGAACAGACTTATGCATGACATGCCCCCCTTGCATGGTAGTGGTCGTGACCTGGCCTCAACTCAGCAGGCACAGCTCACCAGCCACAGTACATGCGTTCACTCAACGACAGTTGCTTAGATGCTAGGTTAACGACTCAGGTTTTGCTGTGACTTTTTCACTCGCAAGCTGTGAAATATTTACGCTCGCGTCGACATAGGCTGCCGCTCTGCGAGGCCGCGCACGACGGCCCGACCCTGAGAGTCACTCGAATTGACATCCGGGGATGAAGAAGGAAAACCGTGACACCAGTTTATTATTCGGCTCGCGCTGGTACCTGACCGCTCGGTACAGGCGCCGGCGCGGCGGGCCGGCAGGAACGTTTCTCTATCTGGGTGAGATTGCGCAAGGCCGCGATCAATTCGCGGTTGAGTTTCGCGAAATAGATATCTTCGGCTGCTTTTTCTGCGAGCCTCAGCTGCTCGACAAAGCTACTCATAACTGCCTCTGGTCAAGAAACCACTCCGTCTCAGAAACCGCCTGGGCATCCCTTCCCCTAACGTTATTCTATTGCGAGCGCAGCCGGGGACGCATTGAGAATGCTCAATTTCAGCCCCCATTTTCGCCGATTTCAGAGCCCCACAACTCCTGCCACCCAGGGTTCATACCGCTTGCCAACATGCAGCGTGACTGAATAATGCGGCGGTTCGTCCGCATCCATGGAATAGTCCGTTTCCAGGTCGTCGCCCAGCGCCTCCAGCAAGGCCGCATGGAATTGCAGCGGCACGTGAATGCGTCTGCCCAGCACGCGCAAGGTCCCCTGCACTCTGTTGAGTTCCGGGTCTTGTTCAGACGCGGCCCATTCAACCCGCATGCGGAACTCGGCGCTGACAATCAGATACCGCGTGCGGTCCGGATAGCGGGCGCGCAGTTGCGCCGCATCCCCGCCCGCATCCACCGCCACCAGGCGCGAACCACTGGTTTTCATGCGCGCCACCGCCCGCTCCTCGACTTCGATCTGCTCCAGCGTCGCCTTGCCGGCCTCCACTCTCGCCGGCAGCCCGCCGAGGTCTCGCTCACGCTCCGCCAGCGCCGCCTGCCAGGCCGGACCGTCGAATTCCAGCACCGCCCAGGCCCGCCGCGGCAGGGGTTGTTTGTACCGTTCATCGGCCGGACCTTCCATCAATCGGAGACGCTCCGGTCGAAATCCCAACTCGCGCAGCTTGGCCTCATCCAGCCACTGCGGCGCATAGCTGTCGTTGTACAGGTTCAGGGCCAGCGCGATACCGCTGTCTTCTTCCCGGCCCGTGCCCTGATACACCAGCCGCAGCTCGCGCTCGGTCAACGCCAGGCTCGCCTCGGGCTGGCCGGATCGGTTCCAGGTCACACCCGCCAAGACCAGGGCATTGGCCACGATCAGCAACGCCAGTGCCGCCAACCATAGCCGGCGCCTCATGCCGCCGCCTCCCCACTGCGGGCACGGAAACGTCGCATCACCACCAGCAGCAACACCGCAACCGCACCGAGCAACAGGAAGAACAGGTATTTCGGCATCCAGTCCCAGAACCAGTCAAACAGCTTGGTATAGAGGTACAGCACAAAAAACGTGCTGCCGAGGTTGACGACCCCCGGCCAGTGGCGGCGGATACCGAGCCACACCGCGAGTGCCGATCCGGTAAACCCCACCAACTGATAGCCGTTTTCGATCGCCGTATTGGACCATGGCAGGTAACTGACCCGCCCCCAGTTGGCCAGAATCAGGATGGCCAGAAACACCACCAGCAAACCGTACACGCGATAGATACCGGCAAAGCCCGGAAACCTGAGCTGTTCGCGCCAGCCGAGAGCCGCCACGGCGAGCCCTGCCAGGATGAAGTTCTCCGGGCGTTCACCGAACGACAGCCAGTAAAGCCCGCTCCAGGTCCCCACCTGCGCCGACAACCAGGCCGTGAGACAGGTCAGCCCCGCCACCAGCAGCAGCTTGAGACCGTACCCATAGCCCAGCAGCAGGCTGAATCCCGCCCATGCCAGGAACGCATTGGGGCTGGGGGTGATGTTGAAAATCTGACCGAGCACCGACAGGTTCAACACAAAGCAGGCGACCGCGACCAGCGCAATCAGGGACGCAAAATACAGACTGCGCTCGCGCCGTGCAGCGAACTCGACCCCCAGCGTCGCCAGCAGCGGTGCTGCCACCAGCAGCCCCACCTGCAGCGGAGTGCCGAAACCGCCCCAGAAACGATAGAAAAAGAAGAACACCGCAGCCGACAAGGCCAGCGCCCCGAACAGCGACGCCAGCCGCATGCCCCAGGACAGTTGCTTCTGGTCGAGACTGGTATCGACATCGAACTCAGCCGCATAGCGGCGCAGCAGGCGGTTGTGAAACTGCTGCACCGCGTCCTGCGCCGCATCGTTCAAATTCAATACACCCTCGCGCTGCAACAGCGCCAGTTCAGATTGAAACGCCCGAATCTGATCGGCGCGCGCCTGAGCCTGCTCCTTGTTCATAGTCGCGTTTATACCATCATTACAAAAGCGGACAGATCTATTTTTTCGCGTGTGAATAATTCACTTATTCGCCCGGCACAAGTTCACTGCCCCTCCGAGCGTCCGAGCATACGCTGATCATCAAGGGCCGTAAGGGGCCCGACTCTGATTTCCGGTTCGCAAACCGGTCGACATCATCAACGGAGGGATTGACCATGACAACACACTTAAGACGGTTGCTACTGGCATCGGTGGGCGCGGCTGTGTTGAATACACCCGCACTGGCAGTTTCTGATGACGCGTTCCATACCGACTGGCAACTCAGGCGGCTTTTCGAACCCACGCCCCAGGAACTGGAACGTGAGTCGAGAGGCCACATATTCATCTACCATCGCGTCCCGGATACGGTGGTGACGCGAGCCCTGGATGAACAGTTCGAGCGGGTGGATGCCATGATGTTCACAGGTACCATTATCACCAACAGCGAGGGCTCGGAAATCCAGGATCCGGACACCGGCGAACCGCTTACGGAAGACGATGGCTGTTGATTGATAGACTTATAAAAGGGGTGAGATTCGAATACGTAGGTTCGGCTGAGTTTGCGAAGCCCGACTTGAAGCTTTAATCAGGCATCGATTGTTGGGCTTCGCAAGCTCAGCACCAACCTACACTCAATGCGCTTGTTCAATCAAAATCGTGGTTAAGCTGGTGGCGTTACGGCCTTCGGAACAGGCGGCCGGGGGCGCAGGTTTGCGCCAGGGCGGGGTCAGAGTGCAAATGCAGTGTGTATCGAGCACCCTGACGGCAAAGCGATCTAAAAGCGGCTGTTGACATTGGCCTCGGCTCGTTTCGCTTCCCGCGCAATGACAGGTTGAGCGAACTGATCAGGGCTTACCGGAACTCAATTGTTCGCTGACCCGGTTGTTATTGCTACTGCAGTTACCTGCCCTATCCCGGTGAAATCCGGCGCGCGCTCTCCGGGAGACTCGGCCATATCCAGTCGCGTCGCTTCCGACGACGCCCGAAAAGCCGACGAATACGCTAGCGTTAGCGCAACGATCAGGCCCACGAACAACAGATTCTCTTGCCGCATGCTGTGCCTCCTTCTCATTGTCGAGCCATTGTGGTTTTCGACCACGACGCCTGGACGGCCCCTATTCACAGTCGTGTATTACGCTTCGTTCAACAGGATAGTGACATGTGGACAGGTGTCAGCACTGTGACAAATTCACGCCCGGAGAAGGAAAAAAGCACAGGCTCGGAAGCTCAAAGGGGATAAGACGACGGTTACCGGACAGCGCCTGGACGCCGCGAGTCGCCGAACAGCGTTTAGCCGGCCGCGGTGGTCCGAGAGCTGTTCGGCATGCGCCGGGTGCGGGTGAGCTGGATCTAGTTGGCCCGATCCGAGGCGCCGGGAGGATTGTTTTTACGCCAGAGTTCGCGGGCTTTTGCGCTGACGCACTGCTCGTATTCTTCGCGTGCCGACTTCAGATCTTCCATTCTGAGCGCGCCTCCGGTGTTCTTGCCGGCTACCCGCCGCCGTGGCTCATTGTAGACACACTGTTGTTCTGCCTGCTCGAGATAACGACGGTACTCGTCGCCATAGGCTTCTGTGTCGTCCGCTTTCCCGCCAGCAGCTGCTGGCTCACCCACCTCGACACAGGTGTAGATGCGCTGGGCGTCGATTTCACAGTCCAGCAGTACTGCACCGGAAGTGATGGGCAGAGCCAGAAGTATCAGGACAATGCCTGGGGCTGCGGTTTTCATGCGTTCAGCAATGCCTCTGTCGACCAGCATCTAATTTGATGCGTTAACAGTGTCTCACGAACGGCCGGAGGCGCAAACCCGCAATGAGGCGTTCCATCGAACAGCGGACAGCCCCTGTCAGGTTCCACAGAACGTATACTCGACCACTTCTTCCGGTTCGGGCGCCAGCATGTACCTGTCCTTTCCGTCCAGTCGCAGGTACGGATTCTGCAGCACGGCATGCAATTCGTGAAACACCGAAAAATCACCCTGGTCTTCCGCCGCTCTGATAGCGGCTTCAATCTGGTGGTTGCGGGGTATATAGACGGGATTGACTGCCTGCATCCTGGCCTGGCGCGCTCCATCACCCTGCGCCTCCAGTTCCAACCGCTGACGCCACTTCTGCAACCAGGCATCGATCTGCGCGGGATTATCGAACAAGGCGCGCAGCTCGTCATCCTGCGCTGATGGCTGATCGGCCAGCCGTGATAAGTGATAAAACGTCAAGGTAAAATCCGCACGATGATCCGCCATTACAGCCAGCAGCTCTTCAAGCAGAGCTTTATCTGCATCGCTTTCGATGTCATTGCACGCGGTCAAACCGCATTTTGCGCGCATGCCGGCCAGCCAGGCTGTTTCATAGCGCTCCGCATAGCCTCCCAGGACCTGCTGCGCGACGTTCACAGCCGCCTGCGGGTTTTCGTCGAGCAACGGCAACAACGCCTCTGCCAGACGGGTTAAATTCCACAGGCCGATTGACGGCTGATTACTGTAGGCATAACGCCCGTTACGATCGATGGAACTGAACACCTGGTCATGATCATACGCATCCATAAACGCACAGGGCCCGTAGTCTATGGTCTCACCGGCGATCGACATGTTATCCGTGTTCATCACACCGTGTATAAAGCCGATCTGCATCCACTGTGCAATCAGCGCGGCCTGCCGTTCGACCACCGCTTCGAGGAGTGCAACATAAGGCTGTTCATGCTCGCGAAGCTGCGGGTAATTTTTTTCCAGCACGTAATCTGCGAGCTGTTGTACCGCAGCGTAATCATCGCGCGCAGCGAAATACTGAAAAGTGCCGACGCGAACAAAGCTCGATGCCACGCGCGTGATCACCCCGCCCGGCAGCAGACGCTCGCGCGCGACAGCCTCGCCGGTCGTCACGGCCGCCAACGCCCGCGTTGTCGGCACCCCGAGTTTGTGCATGGCTTCGCTCACCAGGTATTCGCGCAACACCGGGCCGAGGGCGGAACGGCCGTCACCGTTGCGCGAGAAACAGGTGCGCCCGGATCCTTTCAGGTGGATATCGACACCGGCGCCATCCGGTCTGTCGATTTCTCCGAGTAACAGGGCACGGCCGTCGCCCAGCTGCGGAACAAAATGCCCGAATTGATGCCCGGCATACGCCATCGCCAGCGGCTCGGCACCCTCGGGCAGCCTGTTACCCGAGAAAACAGCCGCGCCTGATTCGGCAGCCTGATCGGCGGATATGCCCAGCTCCGCGGCCAGGGCTTCATTGAATTTGATTAATTCCGGTTTTCTGACCGGGGTTGGGCGGGTCCTGTCAAAAAAGCCCTCACCCAGGGCGACATAGCGATTATTGAATGGGATCTGCATCGGAGTTTTTCAAAAACAGCAATGAACCGTGCGAAGTTTATCGCAGTCAGTCCTGTGCAATCGCCGAGAGATACTGTGGTATCAATCAGAGTCAACGCGCTGTGACCCGCATGGCGCTTACTCAGGCATGATTGGATTGAAACAGCGCATTGAGTGCAGGTTGGTGCTGAGCGTGCCGGGCCCAACAACCGATGCTTGATTAGAGCTCCAGGTTGGGCTTCGCAAGCTCAGCCCAACCTACGTAAGCGCCATTCGGGGCTGACCCAAAGTATTCGCGTTTATTCAGGCACTGCTCAGATCCACGTCCTTCAACGGGACGCGGCGCACGCGCTTGCCGGTGGCGGCGAAGATGGCGTTGAGCACCGCGGGTGCGGCCACCGCAATGGTCGGTTCGCCGATGCCGCCCCAGAAGCCGCCCGACGGCATGACGATCGTCTCCACCGCGGGCATTGCGTCGATCAGCATGGAGGGGTAGTCGTTGAAGTTCGCCTGCTGCACCGCACCGTCCTTGAGGGTGCACTCGCCGTACAGCAGCGCCGACAGCCCGTACACGAACGAGCCTTCCACCTGGGCCTCGATCTGCTGCGGGTTCACGGCATAACCCGGGTCGGTGGCGGCGACGATGCGGTGGATGTTCAGCCGGCCCTGTTGGTCCACCGACACCTCGGCACAAGCGGCGACAAAGCTGTCGAAGGTCTTGCACACCGCCAGGCCCCGGTGCACACCGGCGGGCGCCGGCTTGCCCCAGCCGGCCTTTTCGGCCACCGCGTTGAGCACCGCCAGGGCCTTGGGGTGCTTCGCCATCAGCTTGCGGCGGAACTCGAGCGGGTCCTTGCCTGCGGCATGCGCCAGCTCGTCCATGAAGCACTCGATGTAGATGGCGTTCTGATTGATGTTCACACCCCGCCAGAAGCCGGGCGGCACCGGCGGGTTGCGCATGGCGTGCTCAACCAGCAGGTTCGGCACGGTGTAGCTGATGGCGTGCTCGCCGTCCGGCGCCATGCCCTGAAAAGTCACGGGATCCATACCGTTGGTCATCCACTCGGGCCTGACCGACGCCAGGATGGACTGCCCCGAGATGCGTACGTGCAGTCCCGTCAGCTCGCCCTTGTCATCCAGCCCGCCCACCAGCCTGCACTTCGTGATGGGGTGATAGTGACCGTGCTGCATGTCCTCTTCGCGCGTCCACAGCAACTTGACCGGCGTGCCCGGCAGCTGTTTCGCAATGGCAACCGCCTGTGTGACGAAATCATGAAACGCACCGCGCCGTCCGAAACCGCCGCCGAGATTGATCTTGTAGACATCGCACTGCTGGATCGGCAGCTCCGCCGCTGCGGCAGCCGCCTCCAGCGCGGCCTCGCCGTTCTGCGTCGGGCACCAGACTTCGCAGCGCTCCGGCGTCCAGCGCGCCGTCGCGTTCATCGGCTCCATGGTGGCGTGGTTCTGGTAGGGATAGGCGTACACGGCCTCGACGGTTTTCGCCGCGCCCGCGAGCGCCGCCTTCGCGTCGCCTGCCCGGTTGCCGACAAAGACATCCTCGTCCGCCGTCAGTCCTTCCTCCAGCATGCGCTCGATCGCGGCACTGTCGAGCTGCGCGTTCGGCCCCTTGTCCCAGGTCACCGGTAAGCGGTCGAGCGCGGTGTTCGCCTGCCACCAGGTGTCCGCGACCACCGCCACGGCATCGTCGCCCACGCGCAGCACGGCGCGCACGCCGGGCATGGTTTTCACCTTGCTGTCATCAAAAGACTTCAGCGTGCCGCCGAAGGTCGGGCACGCCCGGATGCTGGCGTTGAGCATGCCGGGCAGTTTGAGGTCCGCGCCGAACACCTGCTTGCCGGTGAGCTTGTCCGCCGTGTCCAGGCGCTTGACCGGCTTGCCGATGAGCTTCCAGTCCTTGGGGTCCTTGAGGGTCACCTGTTCCGGCGGAAACAGCCTGGCCGCCGCGGCGGCCACCTTGCCGTAGGTGGTGGTGCGCCCGCTGGGTCCGTGCGTGATCACGCTGTTCGCCGCACTGCACTCATCTTTGGGCACGCCCCATGCCTCGGCAGCCGCCTCGATCAGCATCTCGCGGGCCACGGCACCGCCCTTGCGCACGTAGTCCTGGCTGCCGCGGATACCCTGGCTGCCGCCGGTGGAGAAACTCCCCCAGACCTTGTCACGGGCCAGGTTCTCGCCCGGGGTGGGGTACTCGGTCGTCACCTTCGACCAGTCGCATTCGAGCTCCTCGGCGACCATTTGCGCGAGGCCGGTGAGCGTACCCTGCCCCATCTCGGAACGCGCGATGCGGATGATGACGGTGTCGTCCGGCTGGATCACCACCCAGGCATTGACCTCCGGTGGCCGCTCGGCCGCCGCGACCGGACCGCTGGCGAAAGGCAGATACAGACCGAGCGAAAAGCCGGCGCCGGCGGCTGCCGTGCCGATGAGAAATTCGCGCCGCGTCAGGGTGACCGGTTCCGTAGCCATCACACCTTCCCCCGCTTGTTGAGTTCCACCGCGCGATGCACACCGCGCCGCACCCGGTTATAGGTGCCGCAGCGGCAGATATTGGACAGGTTCGCATCGATGTCGCCATCGCTGGGGGAAGGATTGCGGTCGAGCAGCGCGGCCGCGGCCATGATCATGCCCGGCTGGCAGTAACCGCATTGCGGCACATCCAGCTCCGCCCAGGCCTGCTGCACCGGGTGGCTGCCGTCGGGCGACAAGCCCTCGATGGTGACCACGTTCTGCGCCTCGCTGAGCGAGCCCACCGGCACGACACAGGCGCGCACCGCCTCGCCGTCGACATGCACCGTGCAGGCACCGCACAGACCGATACCGCAACTGTACTTGGTGCCCGTCAGCCCCAGCTGCTCGCGCAGCACCCAGAGCAACGGCGTCGCGTCATCGACATCGAGTTCAACGGCTTCGCCGTTAACCTTCAGCTTTGCCATGTGCAACCCTCCCTGCCAGCGATACGGCCGATTATCCGCGCCTGTTCCGGTTCCGGCAAGCACTGGCCGCCTTTGTCACGGTCAGTCAATCAGATTCCCGGAATTCCCCGACGATCGGCAACAACCCCTGAATCTCCGCGGCCAATGTGCCATCGGACGCGTACAGCACGCCGCGGTGGTTCATGAAAGTGGAGTCCGCCCGGTTCAATTCCAGTGGCTGGCCGTAGAAATCGCAGGCAACCGCCCGGCACTCATGGAAGATCGCCGCCGTTGCCGCGAAGTCCCACAGACTGCCGCCGCCCTGCTGCGGTTTGGGGAATTTGAAATAACAGCCCGGCGGGTTTTCCAGCACCTGCAGCGCATTCATCGCCGCGCCATCCCCTGCCAGCGTCTGCACAGCGGAGAACCCGTGCCGGACGGCCAGTTCGTTCATGGCTGCAGCCACCCGTGCGTAGTAGTCGCGTTGCTCGAATCCGCGGTCAAACACCAGCGTGAACGGCCTGCCTTCGCACGCGGTTGTCGCTGGCCGCCAGGGCGAACCCTGGCGTTGCGCCCCCTGTCCCTGCACCGCCGAGTACAGGACGTCCGTGACCGGGTTGTACACCACACCGATCAATGGCGTGGCGTCACGCGCCACCAGGCCGATGGACACCGCGTATCCCGGCCTGGAT
Source organism: uncultured Gammaproteobacteria bacterium (assembly GCA_963695455.1). Classification (GTDB taxonomy): domain Bacteria; phylum Pseudomonadota; class Gammaproteobacteria; order DSM-19610; family DSM-19610; genus Thiogranum. The sequence continues at coordinate 203,292 of CAVOGN010000009.1, forward strand.
TCGATGAAGGCCAGCGTCCCGTCCAGCGGATCGACTGACCAGAAGGCGCGCTTGTCCAGTCGCGCCCGGTCATCCGTGCCCTCCTCGGTGAGCAGCGCCAGGTCATAGCGCGCACAGGTCGGCCGCAAGGCTTCGGTAATCAAGGCGTTTGCACGCAGATCCACCTCGGTGACCACCTGCGCGGCGATGTTACTGCCCCCGCTCTTGTGCTGCACCTCGATGCCACTGGCCGTCGATGCCTGAATGAAGGCGCCGGCCTGTCGCGCGGCGGCCACAGCGCCTTGCAGTAAATCATCCAGATCCTCTCTGGTCAGTCGCATCATTCAGTCGTCGTCGTGTTGAGTTGTGCCAGCACCTGCCGGGCGAGCCGTTCGCTGTAACCATGAATCTTCCAGTGGCCCGGGCTCCAGCCCTTCATGAAGCGGTGGAAATCGGTCCAGGCGACGGGATACAAGGCACGCCATTCGTGCTCGATGGCAGTCGGGTCGACCAGGCGGCCACGGCTGCGGAGCGCATCCCCCAGGGCGCTGAAATAATAATCCAGCAGTGCCGCTTCATGCCGCTCGCACTCCTCTTCGTACAGACAGCTGCCGATGAAATAGGCGACATCCTTCATGCCACAGCCGCCGCCGACATACTGGAAATCCACCGCGGCCACCTGCGTACCGTCCCGGGAAAAACAGAAATTGGCCAATTTGGCATCGCCATGGATAAAGGTCTGGAAACGGCCCGCGCGCAACAAGGCATCGATCTCCCCTGCGGCCTGCCGGAGAGGGACATCCTCCAGCACGGCCAGCTCATCCGGGCGCGTATCCAGGTGCCAGTAGGCACCCACCTCCCACAGGCCGCGGGGCGACTCGCCCAGAAAGGTCGCATGAAAATGCGCCAGCCAGTTCAGACACAGGTGCATCTCGGCGAGGGAAACCGCGCTGTGACGCAATGGAAAGCCACTGGCATCCAGATCTTCCAACACCATCAGGAATTCATCCGCATCCGATTCCAGGGCAAGACAGACCGGCACCCGGCAGCGGGCATCGCAAGCCGGGGCCCAGTCCCGGTACCAGGCCGTCTCCACCTGATACGAACGGATCTTGCGCTGGTGCGAACGATCGGTATTCCAACCCCGGGGGTGATGATGCCGATCGGGCAACTTCACATGCTTGACCACCACCCGGTCCCGATCCGCACCGCGCAGACCGTAGCGCACGATGCTGCCATAACCGCTCCACAGCGACTGGATGTCTTCAATGTGATACAGCGAATCGGCGCCGGTCGCCTGGAGGATGACTTCCCGGAAATTGTGGTTCATGGCGGATACATCTTTGCAGCTGGGTGCGATAGAAAAAGGGGCCTGACCCGAATGGCGCCGGGGCTGAGCTTGCGAAGCCCAACCTGCACTCAATGCCCTGTTTCAATCAAATCATGTGTGAGTAGACAGACTGGCGGCTCGCGCGGCAAGACACTCGTATTCACCCATCTCGAGTTCACGGCAAATCCCTGGCCGCTGTTCGTAAATCAAACAGAGCATGGTGTTTCGGTCGAGCGCCGCACACCAGCCATCATCCAGCCGCGCCATGCGCATGCCGCCCCAGTCATCTACCTCGGTATAACGATCGGGCACTCCGGTATCGGCGATGAGTAATACTTCCAGACGGCAACAGCAGGCCTCACAACTCCGACAGGAAGCCGCGCTATCAGGCGGGGTTGGAGCTTCGCTGGTCACGCCCTGCGCTTGAAGGTCGACGGTTCAGCGGCCGTTTTGCTTGCCCTGAACGGGAAAACTCTGACAGTCCCGTTTTTTCTCGAAAGTCACACGCAGAACGCGATCGTCAAAGCGCCGTCCGTTCAGCGCCTCGCAGGCAGCGCCGGAGCGCTGTTCGTCCAGATGCACGAAACCAAAGCCCTCACAGCGCCCCGTCATGACGTCCGTAGCCAGGTTGACCGACCTGACATCACCGAACTCAGAGAACAACTTATTCAGACTTTCCTCGGTGGTACGCGAGGACAAGTTTTCCACCATCATTTTCGTCATCATTATCCTCGTCGCCTGATCCGCGCCACTACCGGTCGATTGTACACCCGAATGACATCAGCATGGGCGCCATTTCCGCTACCATTTTTCCCATGCACGCCAGCCGCGGCATGCACCTATCCCTCGCCAATCAGCCGGAACAGGACTCGATAATACGCCTGCGGGTTTTCCTCCCACGGAAAATGGGCGCAGCCGGTCAACACATGATGTTTGTCCGCACTCAGAAGACGCCTGTATGCGTTCAGGTTTTCCGGCTGCAGAACATCATCCCGACAATAGATGGCGCCGCTTATCTTATCCGCCAGTTGCCGGACGTCGGCATCGGTCAGGGGTGTATCCCGGTAGTCGCTCCACACCCTGACATTCAAACCCTTGTTGGTGTCCCTGCGGGTGAATCCCGCAGCATATTCCCATCCCTGCCCGGCATCAGCGAAATAACTGGCCACCTTGCTGCGCAGGTTGTGCAGCTCTTCCACCGGCGTCCCCATATCCTCGAGCCCCAGGCGGGGATCCATGTCCGGGTGATTGAAGCGCTTGCGCTCGATGTGCTCCAGGCTGCGCAGGCCAGGATCCACAGGATTGCTCAACACCAGCCTGCTGACACGTTCCGGGTGGTGTTTCGCAAACAGCAACACCTGCAACGCACCCCATGAATGCCCCCACAGCACCACCGGCTGTTGCGGCAATACTTCATGCATATCGCGCAGCCACTGGGACAATGCGGATACCTGCGGCTCCAGCGTCAATCCTGCATTGTCACCGACGCCGCGCATATCCCAGCGACACACCCGGTAGTGCGCGCCCAGTTGTTGCTGGATTGGCTGCAGATTCCAGGTCGTAAAGGCCGGCCCGCCACCGATCAGATAAACCGCTGGCCCCTGGCCGTGACAATGTATCTCGATGCCAGCCGCAGCCGTCGACACTCCGCACCAGAGGAAGATTGTCAGGGCAATATTCCCGGCGTGTTCCATGTCCCTACTGTACCGGTTTCGGGTCCTGGTTTTCCGGCAAGGAAAAGCACTGCCCGTCCTCGGCAAATACCAGCGGCCCCGCGTAGCGCTGACGGATATAGCGCTCCGACTCCGCCTCCCGCCCGAGAGTGCGCCGCATGCGATGCGACAGCACCACCTGCTTCACCCCCGCCTCCCCGGCGATGCGGCCGATCACCGAAGGCGGCATATGCAGGTTGCGCGCAACCCCCCGTGCCTCCTCCGGGATGGCGTGGTGCGCCACCAGCAGATCCGCACCGGCCGCCAGAGCTTCCAGGGTATGATTGTCGCCATTCATGTCGCCGCTGAACACCAGGGAACGATCGGCGATATCCACCCGCCAGGCCAGCGCCGGTATCGGCCCGTGATGCACCGGCACGGCGGTAAACCGCAACCCGCCCTGATCGATTACCCGTTGCGAATCCTTTCCCTCCGCGGGCACATCCACCGCCCGCAGGCGGTAGGCCTCCTCACCGGCCAGGTAACCCCCCAGATAGCGCCAGGCCCCGTTCCGCTCACCGAACAATGCCTGCAGAAAAGCGCCCGTCGCCGGCATCCGCCGATTGCCGGTCGGGCCATACACCGGCAGGTCGATACTGCGCTCGCTGAAGAATGACGCCTTGACCAGGGTCGGAAAATCCGCGCTGTGATCCACGTGCAGATGGGTCAGAAGAATGGCCTCGATATCCTCGATACGCGCGCCCGCCTGCTCGAACCGCAACAGGCTGCCGGCACCCATATCCACCAGCACACGCGCCCTGCCGTCCTGCCACACGAGGTAACCGCTGGAGGCCCGTTCATCGCCCAGTTCCGGGCCGCCGGAGCCGAGGACCTGGAGGTGGATGCCGGGGGTCTGGCACGGGCTCTCCGCCATGGCACGGCCGGCGGACAGCATGGCTGTCAGAAGGCAGAGTACGGCGGTCGTAACGAACGCGGCAGGATTACAGCACTTTGCAGACATCATGTAACACCACGCAGCCAACTGCGCCCATAAACCTCACGGTTCTCCGCTCCGCTTCTGTTTCCTGTCGGGAAACAGACGGGCCGCATTGCCATAGGCAATATTTTGCGCAACGTCCTCCGGCAGCTGCTCCAGCCAGCCGCGCGTCTCCGCGGCCAGCTCCGGCAGCTCAACCCAGCGGCGCGGCGAGTAGGTATCCATGCCGGTCAGGAAACGGGTGGGGAATGCGGTCAGCAGTTCATGCCACACCGATGTCATTTTACCGTCGTCGGTAATACCCTCCCGGAAGGACAGCTCCAGGTACAAGTGATCGTGCCTGGCGAGCAAGTCGCGCAATGTCGTTTCGGGCACATCGAAACCGGCATGCGCCCAGATCACCGGAATGTCCGGCGCCTGACCCAGGAGCGCCTGAATACCGGCGAGGTCCGTGTGTGCGTGCAGGGCCAGGCCTCTTTCAACGGCGAGCGCGACAACATCCCGGACAAGCGGATTGTTCGCGTCTTCACCGGACACATGAAACTCACCGATACCACGGTAGGGAATGCGCGCGAGCTGTTCACGAAGATAGTCCAGGACGGCCGCATCCCGGGACCATGTATAGCGATGTTCGCGCTTCGTATAAGGGCGCAGAAACGGCACTACCCGATCAGGCGCCGCACGATACAGGCGTTCGGCGCCCTCACCCGGCGTAGCCGACACCAGCGCCCGCGTGATCCCTGCCTCGGACAACAATTCCAGTGCTCGCTGTGGCGGAAGCTTGTCCCACACATCGCTGCTGTAATGGATATGGCCGTCAAATATCTGCAGCTCAGGATCGGCAGCCACGATCGCGGAAGGTGCCAGCAGGCCGATCAGTAGAAGGATAAGTGCGCGCATTCCCTCCTCCACAACGCTCGCCGCAGCGAAGGCGGCTGTTTCAGCAAGCATTAAACCGTATGCCGAAAGTACCCGGAAGGCACCTCCCTTACACCGGAGTGGTCGCCGGTCAATGCAGACAACACTTCTTGTATTTCCTGCCACTGCCGCAGGGGCACGGATCGTTGCGCCCCACCCGAGGCTCGCCGCGCCGCACGGGTTTGGCGACAGGCTCAGTTTCGGCCCGCCGCTCCAGCCAGTAAGCGTGGATCGCCCGGACATTGGGGGCGATGGCCTCCTGGATCGTCGCAATCTCGTTACGCGCATAGTCGTGCCCGCGCCAGTTCGTCTCCTCGGTAAAGGCCAATAGCGGTGCGAGCAGCACCGTCATCTCCTTTCCGCCCTTGTCCCACGAGTCCCGCGTCAGCTGCACCCCCGCCAGTAGCCTTCACACCACTCGTCGACGATGGTGAAGGCATCACCTTCCACCTTGCGCTGCAGGAAAATGGGTTCAAAGTCTTCCGGCGCCTCCATCAACATGCGGGCGATCGCGTTCATGTGCCGCATCATCAGCGAGAAGATGCCCTCGAATTCCTTTTCGTCCCGCCACACCGGCTCGAAGTCGCCCCACACCGCCGGCAGCCACTGCGACGGCATGACCGTCACCGGGCCACTGACGATGGCGGTGAACAGCCCATCCAGCTCGGAGATGTCCAGCACGCCTTCGTCCTTATCCGTCGTTTCCGCATCTTCGTCGATGCGTTCGAGCAGGAAGTGGTCGAGGCGGTCGTATTCTTCGTCGGATAATGGATCGAATAAGTTTTTCATAGACAATCAGTGCCAGCATGAACGCGACAGGCTATCTTTTCCCAAGAAATAAATCTGTCGCCACTTTTCTCTATATTAGAAACAATTGTGATCTGACCCCGTTTTACACCCAGGAGTGAACATTGAAACAAGACAACAATAGCGCATTTACCCGCGTACGTATGCTCGCGCCGCTGGCCATTTCGCTCACCCTGCTATCCGCCTGCAGCAATAATCCGTTTCGTTCGGAACAGACAGACTCGGGCAAACAGGACCGCATCATCAGCGTTACTTCGAGTCCCCCGGGGGCCACGGTCAGGGCAAATGGCGACAAACTCGGGGAAACGCCCCTGAAAGTGAATATCGACAAAAGCTTCCCATCCCGGTGGGTGCGTGCCGAGGACTACGGCATCGCTTACCGGGTAAGCGGTAAGCTCACTGTTGGAAAGAGCGGCTGCGATGATTACACAGTCCCGGTATCCCCTACAGCCCCTGCCGGCGACATCGATGTGACCCTCGTCTGTACACAAGAAAAACCGGCGCCGAGCGCGGCTGAGCCTGAAGTAAGACCAGTGCCTGACTCGGCCGAGCCGGCAACACCCGTACTGTCCGGAACTACGGAACAACGCCTGAAAGAGCTGGATAAATTATACCGCGATGATGTTATTTCCGCCGATGAGTACAAGCAACATCGAAACCGCATCCTGAACGAGCTTTAATCAAAAACAGACAAGAAGGGGGTCAGCAGCCTTTGTATCCTGTTCTATAACCCGGACGCATGCTGCTGACTGCCGGCCTTCTCCGTAACCAGGGAGCCCGAATCCCGGAACTGCAGCGCCGCCAGGCGCGCGTAGAGCCCGTCTTCCGCCACCAGCTCGTCGTGCCGACCGCTGGCGACGATGCGCCCCTGGTCCATCACCAGGATCCGGTCCACCTTGCGCACCGTCGCGAGGCGGTGCGCGATGATCAGCGTGGTGCGCCCCTGCATCAGCTGTTCCAGTGCCTCCTGAACCAGGCGTTCGCTTTCGGCGTCCAGGGAGCTGGTGGCCTCATCGAGCAGCAGCACGGCCGGGTCGCGCAGGATGGCGCGGGCGATGGCGATGCGCTGGCGCTGACCGCCGGACAGACGGATGCCGCGCTCACCCAGGAAGGTGTCGAAGCTCTGCGGCAGCCGGTCGAGAAATTCCGCCGCGTGGGCCGCTTCGGCCGCGCGCCTGACCGCGGCATCGTCGACGCCCGGCAGGCCGTAACGGATATTCTCCCAGGCATCGGCGCCGAAGATGACCGGGTCCTGCGGCACCAGGGCCATGCGCCGGCGCAGCTCGCGCGGATCGGCTGCACGGATATCCACGCCGTCGAAACGGATTACGCCCGCCTCCGGGTCGTAGAAGCGCAGCAGCAGCTGCAGCACGGTTGACTTGCCGCCGCCCGAGGGGCCGACCAGCGCCACCTTGCGGCCCGGTTCCAGGGTAAGAGACAGGTCGCTCAACGCCGGGCTGTCGGGCCGCGAGGGGTAGCGGAAGGTGACGTTGTCCAGCTGCACCTCGCCGCGCGCCGGTTCCGGCAGTGCCACGGGCGCGGTGGGCGGCGAGATCGCCGGTTCGCTGTTCAGCAGCTCCAGCAGGCGCTCGGTGGCGCCGGCGGCGCGCAGCAGGTCGCCGGCCACCTCGCTCAGCGCCCCCACCGAACCGGCGACCAGCAGCGCATAGAACACGAAGGCCGAAAGCTGGCCGCCGCTGATGCGTCCGGCCAGCACATCGTGCCCGCCCACCCACAGCACGATGCTGACCGCGACAAAGGTGAACAGCATCACCGTGGCGGTGAGCAGCGCGCTGACCCGCGTGCGCCGGATGGCGGCATCGAAAGCGGCCTCCACCTGCTCGCCGTAGCGCGCGCGATCGATCGCCTCGTGACAGAACGCCTGCACGGTGCGGATGCCGTACAGCACCTCGTCGACGAAGGCGCCGATATCGGCGATGCGGTCCTGGCTGTCGCGCGACAGACGGCGCACCCGGTGCCCGAGCAGCCACAACGGTATCACCGCCAGCGGCACGCCCAGCAACACCAGCAGCGCCAGCTTGGCGCTGGTCAGCGTCAGCATTACCAGTCCGCCGCTGATCAGCAGTGCATTGCGCACCGCAATGGCGAGCGTCGAGCCGACCACCACCTGCAGCAGCGAGGTGTCCGTGGTCAGGCGCGAAATGACCTCACCGGTGCGTGTCACCTCGAAGAAGGCCGGCTCCAGTCTGAGCACCTGGGCAAACACGGCCTTGCGGATATCCGCCACCACCCGTTCACCGATCCAGGTGACCAGATAGACGCGCGCCGCCACCGACGCCGCCATCACCGTGACCACCACCAGGAACAGCGCGAGCGCCTGGTTCAGCGCCGCACCCGAGCCGCTGCTGAGCCCCTGATCCACAACCCGTTGCAGGACCACACCGAAACCGAGCACCGCGGCCGCCGCCACCAGCAGCGCCAGCGCCGCGCCGGCGAGCGCGCCCCGGTAGGGCCGCAGAAAGCCGAACAACTGCTTCAGCACGCTGAGATTGCGGCTGGAGGGGCGTTGTTCGGTCGCGGTGGTCTGGTTATTTCTGGGCATATTGCCGGGTCTCATAGACAGCCGTAGCGCATTGTGCGCTGCACGACTGCCCGCTCACGCAGCGGCCCGGCGCGAGTTCCTGCATACCCGCGACGCCCTGCCCCCGCCGGCGCGGGTCCGGCATGCGCGTCACCGGGCCTGGTATGCCGTCACCGACATTCACAACGACCCCTGTATTCGATTCGCCGGCGGCAGGTCCGCGAAGATGCTGTTCGCCATCCAGGACGTGATGTTGCGGGTCAGCACTCGGTTGCCGACCACGGTCAGAGTGCCGTCGGTTATGGCCTTGCGGTAGCTGTTGTCCCCCATCCAGATGTCGGCCAGGGTCCTGACGCTGCAGGTAAAATACACGTCCACCTCCTTGCCGGGGTCCTTCACGCACAGATCCAGTTCCTCCCCCTTGACCACCAGCCACCAGTCCGGCAGCTCTTCGATGTCGGTGAACCTGAAGCGGATGACGGTCTCGGTGCCGACGAGCTTCTGCGGCCGGATGCTGCGTTTCAGGTAGAGCATCAGCAGCTCCACGTCATAATCGTCTTCCGAGAGGTTGGCACGCGCCCAGCGCATGCCCCATTCGCCCAGGGACCGGATGATCGGCAGCAGCTCCTTGCAGGATTCCGTGGGGAAATACTCGTAGCCCTTCTGGCCGCGGATCTTCTTCTTGAGCACCAGACCGCGCTGTTCCAGCGCATCGAGGCGCCTGGATAACAGGGTCGGGGAGATCAGACTCAGCCCGCGCTGCAACTCATTGAAGCGCCTGCCCCCCATGATCAGCTCGCGCACGATCAGAATGGTCCACTTTTCACCCAGAATCTCCGTAGCTTTGGCGATGGGACAGAACTGACCGTATTCCATGTGCAACTGATCCTGCGGAAGCTGAACCGTCTTCGAACTCTGAGTGTAGCGCCTTACTCCATTTTGTGTAGTTGGTTGCTACACATTCGAGACTATTTCCCAAGCCGCTTCCCGCATAGGCTTTCCCCATCAGGCATGCAGCAACGCCCTGACCCTCGGACAACCCGTAAGCAGGAGAACTGCCATGACGTACCAGGAAGCGAAACGACTCTTTGTGCAGATCATGAGCGACCTCGGCTACGCCGGGGCCTAGCCCGACCGCCTGCGCACAACCACCCTTCAGGATAGGAGACCCGACCATGCTGAAACGAACCCTTGCACTTGCCTATGGACTGCTGTCGTACCTGCTGTTCCTTGCGGTATTCAATTACACGATCCTGTTCATCGGTAACATCCTGGTAAGCCCGTCGCTGGATTCGACCGGCCACGGCGAACTGGGGCGCGCCCTGCTGATCGACATCGGCCTGCTGACCGCCTTCGCCCTGCAGCACAGCATCATGGCGCGCCCGGCATTCAAGCGCGTCTGGACCCGAATCATTCCGGAACCCCTGGAACGCAGCACCTATGTTCTGGCCTCCACGCTGTTGCTGGGCGGCATCGTCGCGTTCTGGCAGCCGCTGGGCGGTGTGCTCTGGCAGCTCACCGACCCGCTGGCGGTGGCCCTCCTGTACGGGCTGTTCGCCGTCGGCTGGGCGCTCCTGTTTCTGGCCTCGTTCCAGATCAATCACTTCGACCTGTTCGGCCTGCGCCAGGTGTGGCTGTATTTCCGCGGCAAGCCCTACACGCCGATCAAGTTCACAACGCCCTGGCTGTATCGCCACATGCGCCACCCGTTGTACGTCGGCCTCATGATCGGGCTGTGGGCGGCGCCGACCATGACCGTCGCGCACCTGGTGTTCGCCCTGCTCTGCACCGCCTATGTGCTGGTCGGTACACGGCTGGAAGAGAAAGACCTGGAAGAAGCCCTGCCCGAGTACCGGCAGTACAAGAAACACGTACCCATGTTCATACCGGGGAACGCCAGGAAGCGGTCGCGGGGGATCGCGCTGGAAACCTAGCATGGCGGCACGGGAGAAACGAAGCTCTGATTAATTCGTCGTTGCGAGGAGTGCAGCGACGAAGCAGTCTCCCATCAGATGATTATGAACTGTGACGTTGGATCAATCAGATCTTCCCTGAACCCGACGGGCGCCCTTCAGTTCGCCGGCCAGGCAGACGGGTAGTCGCGCAAGTCCCAGGCCATCTGCATGACGGTGCGCTCGGGCACCCTCTGGCGGTAGACCAGGATCAGGCGCGCGACGTGTCCGGCCTTCTCCTCGGCGATCAGGTAGTGTACCTGGTCGGGCTCGGCGGACCCCGGCGGCGTGGCCACCTGCGTTACGGTCATTTCCGCGCCCTCGTCGAGCTGCTGCATGGGCGCACTGATTTCCGCCTGCAGGCGCTCGATGCGCTCCAGCAGCTTGGGATCCTGCGTCCGGGTGAATTCCTCCACCAGCGCCTGCACCTCGTCGAGCTTGCCCTGATCGATGGACTGCAGGGCCGTCATCATCTGCTGCTGCAGGCGTTCGCTCCACTGCTCGTAGCCCAGCACCTCTACGCCGAGCAGTTCGCCGAGCCGGCCGGCGACCACCGAAGGCGCATCGGCGCTCCACCAGCCTACCGATCGATCCGAGTCCGCCGGCGTGAACCGCTGGGCGGCAGGGTATTCGGGAAAGCCCATCGCAGCGTAGCTTGACGGAATGCCCGGCAGTTCGTCATAGGGATCCTCGCTGTACAGACCCTCGTGGTTGTCGGACCACTGACTGGCCATGGCCGCCAGGTCAGCATTCTGACTCCCGCTAAGCACCTCGGCGGCCATGCGCTGCACTTCGATCCAGGGACTGTCGAGCAGCAGCGGTGAGAGCTTTTCGCTGACGCCCGGTGCATCGGGGAAGCGACCGAGCACGCGGCAGGCCGCGATCAGGACTTCCGGTTCGTCGTCGATCTCCAGTGCCGCCAGCGCCTCTTCCACGCCGCGCTTGTCGCGCGAGTCTTCGATGGCTTCCAGCGCCTCGACCACATCGGCCACCACCAGGCCGCGCAACCACTCGCACTCCAGCGAAGGCTCGTCCTCGTCATCCGGGCACTGCTCGTCGTAGGCCCTGGCCGGATCGAAGCCGCTGCCCTGTGACTGCACGGCAAACTGGGTCGATGGCAGTGCAGCGTCCTGCGCCGGCGACGGCTCGGCAGACTCGGTCGCTGGCGGCGCGGGGTCTGGCGTTGCGGACTCCTCCTCGCCCTTCGAACAGCCTGCCACCCACAGCAGCGCCGCCAGCCAGGCGGCGATGATACACACGCGTTGCACGGCGTTCATGGCTGCACCTCGGCCAGCAGCGCCGGCGCAGTCCGGGCCACCTTGCGGCTCTTTTTCGGTGCCTTCTTCTTAAGGATGGATATGCCGGCCCTCGCCACCTTGCGCGCCGTAGCCGCATCCGCCACCGTGCTGCACGCGCGCCAGTACTGCTGCAGGTCGGCCTTCAGGCTGTCGATCTCCTTGCGGTAGCCGTCGCTTTCCTCCCTGGCAAAGGCCTTCAGACCCTGGTTCATGCGCTCGGTGCTGTTGGTGTGCTCGCAAATCTGCTTGTGGTGTCCCTCGTGCGCATAGATGGCGCTGATGAACTCCGCGCAGGTGTCGAACGTCTCGTGCGCCTGCCGCTCGGACATCGACTCCTGCTTCTTTTCCGACAGCTGGGCAAAGATCTCGCACCAGGACTTGGTCTCGAATGACGCCGCATAGCCGTACGGCGCCTCCCATTTGCAGCGCAGCTGACTGCCGAGGTTGCCGGCCTTGTTCTTGACCCATTCACCGAGCAGGCGGGCGGCCTCGCTGTTATCGCCGCCGGCCTGCCTGATCAGCTGCTTTTTGACCTTGGCATTGCGATAGAAGCGCCGCAGGGTCTGCTTCATCTTGATCTGCTCGAAGAACTCGCAGGGTGGCGGCTGGCAACACGCCGGCGGCTTGCTGCCCTTGGGACAGCCCTGGGTGGGCACGCACTGGACCGTGCCGGCGGCCAGCGGCGAGAGGTAACCAAGGGCAAACAGCACTGCAATGACGAGTACGGGTTTCATGGCGTGTCACTCTCCGGCCTCCAGGCCTTGTGCAAAATCTCGATGCGCGCACTGAACGGGTCCAGTCCGCGGGCGATGGCGATCTGCTGCCAGGCCTCGCGTGCGCGGCCGGCGCTCTTCAGCAGCATGGCGTACTGCACGTGCGGCCGCGCGCTGGCGCTCGACTTGGCGGCGGCATCCTCCCACAGTGCGAGCTCGGAACGGAACAACGCGCTGCGCTGTGCGGTGGCGCCGGCGAGCATGGCCAGCAGCACCAGCGCGCCGACACCGGCGCCGCGGCTCAGCCACGCAGACCAAAAGCGGCTTAGCGCTGGCGTGTGCAAACGGGCAATGACTAAGCTCAGCAGCGGCGCCATGGCGATCAGCAGGCCCGCCAGCGCCAGACCGAGTGGTCGATTGGACAGTGCGTCGAGCTTGGGAATAAGCGACTGGGTGGGCAACAGGGCCGCCAGCCACAGCGCCAGACCCAGCGCGACGCTGCGCGAACGCCGCAGGCACAGGACGATGCCGGCCGCGGCGATGAGATACAGGCCCAGCCCGACGATAAACAGCGGCTCGCTCGCGGCGGTCGGCAAAGCTATGCCGTAGTCGATGGACAGTCTCGAGGGTTGCAGCAGTACCGCCAGCCCCGCCGGCACCGCGCCCACCTGGGCAAGCAGGCTGTCCCCCAGCGGCCGACCCAGGAATGAGTATTCGGCCAGCGCCACGTAGCGCGGTGTGGTCAGGAACCAGCCCAGGGCGATCAGGCCGGCGACAAGGACCGGCGCCAGCGACCGCAACACGGCCCGCGGCGTGGCAGCCGGGCGGCTCGCGGCCAGCACCGCCAGGGGCAGCAACCCGGCCAGGGCGGTCTCGCGCGCCAGGCAGGCGAGCAGGAACAGCACGCCGGCGAGCAGCGGCCGCGCGCGGTCCATCGCGAGCAGCGCGGCCAGCAGCAACACGGCCGCCAGCAGCGCGGTGCGGCCGCTCAACATCAGCACGCTGTCGGCGTGCACGGGGTGCAGAAACCAGAGCGCGGTCAGGAACGCCGCACCGAGCGGCGCGAGGCCGGGTTGCAGCTGCGCGATCAGCCGGTAAAGCAGCAGCGCCGCCGCCGCGAGCAAGCCGATGGAAAGCACGCGGCGCACAGCCGGCCGGCCGGTAAGCCCGGCATCGGCCTCGAGGGCATAGCTCAACTTGGTCAGCGGCCGCAGGGTGAGTGGCAGGTATTGTGTCCACGCAGCGAGCGACTGGCTGGCGGGGTCGTCGAGCGGCGTGGCATAGTCGTCGAACTGGTAGGGACCGTTCAGGCCGGGAGACCAGACCAGGAAGCCGGCTACCAGTGCCACCAGGATACCGACTGCCGTCAACCACCGCCTCGCCGCCGTCAGCCCCATCCAGCGCAGGCGCCAGCCCTGCAAAGATCCGGAAAGGCGGCGTTCGGGGTCGTGCGACCCCGGGATCAATGTGCCCCGATGACCGATCTCACCCGCAGACAATGACCGCACCTCCCGGCGCTGAAAGCATGATGCTACGCCTTTATTTCCGCGGGGAGTAGAGGTGGCGGTAGACCGACCGCCTGCTCGGCAAACGGGGACAGACCACGGAATAAGGGGTCAGTACCCTTTTCGGAATAATGGCAAGGGGAATAAGGGGTCAGTACCCTTTTTACGGAATAAGGGGTCAGTACCCTTTTCACTGTCCTCGCGCGCTGCGAACAAAAAGGGTACTGACCCCTTTCCTTTCCTCTTCGCCAATAAGGATGGCTTTTCTGTCGGTTATCCTGTATGCTCCGTCTCAGTAACAGTTTCATCTTAGTCGTTCCGGTTGTATCTCTCGCAGTAACCAGCAGACCCTCCCGTAATTTCTCCGCATCAAGCTGTTTGCTATTTCATTCTTTATTAGCTTTTAAAAGAGGTAACCGGTATGTCTACAGGCACAGTAAAGTGGTTTAACGATGGTAAAGGCTTTGGATTCATCAGTCCGTCCGACGGTAGTGATGACGTATTCGTTCATCATTCCGCTATCCAAGCCAGTGGTTTCAAATCACTGACGGAAGGACAGCAGGTAACGTTTGAAACCGAACGTGGCCAGAAAGGTCTCAGCGCTGTCAACGTTATCCCGCAATAACCTACGCTGATCATTCACGATCAGAACAAGAGCCCCGCTCGACAGCGGGGCTTTTATCCACTCCATCAAGGCGATCCCTGTATCCGCCTTCGAACATAACACCCTGCCACCGCAGCATACATCGCTCGGCGCCCCTGGCCGCCTGGCAGCAAGAGGTATTAACACTATATGGCTAAAGAAGACATGATTGAAATGGAAGGTACCGTCACCGATGTACAACGAAATTCCCGTTATCGCGTGCAACTGGAAAACGGCCACGAGATTTCGGCATACACCGCAGGCAAGATGCGAAAATTCCGCATCCGCGTGGTAGCCGGCGATAAAGTCACCATCGAGATGTCACCCTATGATCTCACCAAGGGCCGTATCAACTTCCGCCACAAGATTTGAATACAAGAGAAACAGGGGTCCGAGAGCAATTGTTTCCGATATTGGAGAGAATTGCTCTCGGACCCCTATTTTGCTGACCGCGACAAAGGTCAACAGCATCACCCCTGGTGAGCGCTGCGGCTATCGCCAGCCGCGACTTCAGGGCGTCTTTTCAGACTCGTCATCCGGCGTCTCGAAGACCACAGCCTCAATCTCTTCATCGCTGACGGACGGTTTTTCCGTGAACCAGCTGTCGATCACCTGATCGAGGGATGCATTATCGGGGCATTCATCTTTCGTCAGTTGCATTTTGAGTACCTTTATCCAAGGCTCACACATCCGCGAATGAGAGCGACGCGTGTCGTGTGCAATGTGCTTGCACAGGGTTAATTCAAGCCCAATGCGCGCTCAGTTGAAAGACGGACCCGACCTGCGGTAGCAACCACCCGACAACAGGCGAGCGCGCAACAGAAACTGTGACCGGTTTCGCACAGATACGCCATGACAAAACAGCGGTTAAAGGGGAAGGAGAAAAACGGGTCAGAGAGCAATTGTTTCTAATATTAAAGAAAATTGTTCTCCGACCCCATTTTTTACTTATGGCAATTCTTGATCTGTCTTGCCGACCCCGTTAGCCTCCATGCTCAAGCGCGCATCGTACTCGCGTTCGACTATCAGACAACCGAGGTAGGCAGAGAACTGCGCCAGTTGGACTTCATTCAGCACAGGTCTCAACATTTCTATGGTGCCTTTGTAAAGGTCCAGTTGTTTCTGCCATTGCGCATCGGATAGTACTGCCAAGGCTTTGCGTTGGGTTCGTATGACCTTGAGGTATCCATCGATCTGATCGTCACGCAACAGCAACAGCTCGATCATCTCCCGATCCACGGCTTCGAGGGTGGACTCCGGTTCGCTGACATGGCTGGCGGGTTGTGCGGCGATGGCCGAAGCGGATAGCAACGCCATGATTACAACTAAACATCTCATGCGGTTCTTCTCCTGCCTTGCTCAGGAAAATTGGCTTGATGTCCAGCTTAAAGGCGCGTTGTGAGAAATTTGTGAAAAAGCCTTGTCAGCAGCTAACACATTGAATAGCACGGAAGGTTTTCACCCGGAAAAAAGGGCGTCAGAGCACAATTACCCCCAACATTGGAGAAAATCATCCTGTGGCCGTAGCCGGGTTTATTCCGGGCGCTTACACTTCGCTTGACACCGCCATCGCGATCGTGGCGTAGACATCCGACGGGGCATCGTGCGCCTGTTCGTGCGCAATGCCAGAGGTATAGAGAACATGAAAAAACGGATCATCTGGCTATTAACAGGAGTCGTGATACTTGCGGCTATACTCTGGGGGCCGATCGTGAGTAATGTTGAGCAGGCAAAATACGATGTCGTTGAAACGCATGGATCGATAGAAATCCGTGACTATGCGCCAATGATTGTTGCCGAAGTCAGCGTTCCCGGCGACCGCGAGAAGGCCATAAGCGACGGCTTCCGTATGATTGCGGATTACATCTTCGGCAACAACATCTCGTCACAAAAAGTGGCGATGACCGCACCGGTTATCCAGCAGGCGAGTGAAAAAATCGCCATGACGGCACCCGTCACCCAGCAAAGCGGTGCAGGAGACTGGGTGGTGCGGTTTGTTATGCCCTCTGATTACACGATGCAAACGCTCCCGAAGCCGAATAATCCGGACGTGAACCTCAAGGAGATTGCTGGGAAACGCTTTGCAGTGATACGTTTTTCGGGCCTTGCAAGGCCGAAGAGTCTGGAAAAACACACCAAAGAGCTGGAAGCGTTCATTCAGTCCCGTAATCTTCAGACCAGGTCGGGAGCCGATCTACGCCTTTTTCAATCCGCCCTGGACCTTGCCCTTTCTGCGTCGCAACGAGGTCATGATCGAGATTGACAGATAGATTTTTTAACCGGCAATTCATACAGGATCATGCACCACACCCTTGTACGCCTCTGCCTGATGGTACTGCTGCCGGCCAGTCTCAGCGCCGAACCGCTGTTCGACGCCCATCTGCACTACAACGCGACGGATGCCACGCAGTACAGTCCGCAGCAGATCATCGCCAGGCTGGAGCGCAACGGCATCGAGCAGGCTGTCGTCTCCGGCACCCCGGCCGCGCACACGGCGAGCCTGTACCGACAGGCACCCGGGCGTATCGTGCCGCTGCTCGGCGTCTACCGCAGTCACGATGACAAGATCGCCTGGCCGGACGATGCGACCTTACCGGAGCGCGTCGAAGCCGAACTGGACCAGGGGCCCTGGCGCGGCATCGGCGAACTGCATATTTTCGCCGGCGATCGCCACAGCCCGGTGTTCCGCCGCATCATCGAGATCGCCACGCAACGCCGGCTGCCCCTGCAGATTCACGGTGACCCGGCCGTGATCGATACGGTGTACGACATCTCGCCCTCGCAACCGGTGATCTGGGCGCATGCAGGGACCTTCCCCTACCCCGACCTGGTCGCCGACTACCTGCAGCGCTATCCGGCACTGACCATCGACCTTTCGGTTCGCGATGGCCGCATCGCGCCCAACGGCCGGATCAGTGATGACTGGTATGAACTGTTTATCAGGTTTCCCGACCGCTTCATGGTCGGTGTCGATACCTTCAGTCTGTCACGCTGGCACCACTTCGATGCTGCGGTGGCCACGATACGCAACTGGCTGGGACAACTGCCGGACGATGTCGCTGAACGACTGGCCTACGACAATGCCGCGGCATTGTTCGGCAGATCAGAGGCCAGCGAGTAAATCGAAGATCATCCCTGCACGATATGCGGCGATGCCTGCGGGGATCGAGACAGGCAGACTCGGTTGCGGCCGGAGTGCTTCGCCTCGTACAGGGCTGCATCGGCACGCTCCAGGATTTCGCCGGGGCTTTTGTCGCTCGCCTGGACCTCTGACAGGCCGATACTCGCCGTCACCCTGATTTGGCCAGCGCCGACTTTCACTGTCCTGGCGGCTATCCCGGTGCGCAGCTTCTCCGCCAGGACGGCAGCCCTGTCAGCATTCGTATTTGGCAATATCACACAGAATTCCTCCCCGCCGTAGCGCGCCATCAGGTCGTACTTGCGCAAACTGGCGGTACAGCTGCGAGCCAGCATTTTCAGCACACGATCGCCGCTGCTGTGACCGTATTGATCATTGATCGACTTGAAATGGTCGATATCCAGCAGCAGCGCTGAGAACTTCGTGTCGTGCCGTTTGAAGCGTGAATATTCCTTTGCCAGGTAGTCTTCCAGTGAGCGGCGATTCAGCAGACCCGTAAGGGGATCGGTCCTGGATAAGGTTTCGAGCTGGTGCTCCAGTTCTTTCTGTTCGGTGACATCACGCTCGATGGCCGCGAAGTGTGTCACCTCCCCGGCTGCATTGCGCAGTGCCAGAATGCTCACATCCAGCCAGTATTCCCGCCCTGATTTCGCGTAGTTCTTGATCGTGACCCTGACGGGCTGGTGATTTTGCAGGGCCTGTCTTATCGCCCGTTTGCTGTCCGCAGCGGTGCCCGATGATTGCAGCAGCCGCGGCGTCTTGCCAATGACTTCATCGGGGGTATAGCCGGTCAGCTCGGTAAAGGCTTTGTTGACGTAAACGATTTCAGGCCCGGGTGGATCGATCGGATCGGCTTTGGTGACAATGACGACGTCATTCGCAGCTTCGACGATTTGCTGAAAACTGAAGTCAAAGGTATTCATAGGCGTTGGCTGGCGGGTATCCATGCATGTTGTCGAGGATGGCAACAGCATAGCACGTTCGCCGGTCTGCGCAGACAGGCCGTTCGAGAGCGTCGAGGCAGCAGCATTAAAGGGGTAGGTGACAAATGCCAACGATTCCGATCTGTCATAGACCCCTTTAATTCTGCACCCTCGGGCAGCGTGTGGCCCGAGAAGACGGCCGCACCCGACGTGGCAACGTCATCGGTAAAGATGCCCGCTCCCCGGCCAGGGCGTCATTGACTTTGATTAATTGAGGCTTCCTGACGGGCATTGGACCGGTTCTTTCAAAAAAGGCGTCGCCCAACGTGACATAGCGATTATCGAAGGGAATTCGCATGAGGGTTCTTCTACAACAGCAATCGACTGCGCGCTGTTTAGCGCAGTCAGTGCTGTGCAATCTCCGGGAAGTCCTGGGATACCAATCCGAGTCAATGCTCGTTCTTGTTGATAATAAGGGCGAAAGAAGGGACAGAGGAATTATTTATTATTTCCTCTGCCCCCTTGTTCTTTAGGAGCCACCTCCGAACTTTCCCTAACAGCTAGAAGCAATTATTCCTGAATATTCGAATTAATTGATCTCTGACCGCCATATTTAGGCAAACCGAATATTAGGATCAATTGTAATCTGACCCCGTTTTTTCGTGCGTTTTTTCGTTTTTTTACGACATCGTGGCCGAAGTCGATGACCAGGAAACGCTCATCGAAGACTTTGTGACGGAAGCAGGTGATCTTCGAGAACGGCTCACCGCATTGGATCGGGATACGATTCGCAAGCAAGGCGCTGCCCGACACCCCAGAGCAGAAGCGACTGCTTCGTCCGGCAATTCTCGAGGCACTCCTGGAATACGCACCCACCAGCAAGGCGGAGTTTCTCGAAATGATTCCCGATTATTTGCGCCAAGCCGCCGCAGGGCAGTACCTCGATCAGGTGTTCGAAATCATAAATGCGTCGCTGGCACGCGCTTCAAGGGATCCGTTGCCCTGTGCCAGTTAAGCGGGAACTTACGGACAGTTTTCCCCAGGCAAATAAGGTCAGACAACAATCATACTTAAAGTAGAGACAATTGTTCTCTGACCCCATTTATTCATTGGTTTGTGGATCCAACCATTCTGCTCTCGTTCTCAAGAAACTTCTTTACCCTTTCAGCAAGTTTCTGAAGTTTTGATGTGTTTCTTGTTTCACACTCCCAAACGGTTAGGGCGTGCCAGCCCATTTCTCTAAGAGCAGCGCGATTTTTCCTGTCCCTTTGCCTGTTTCTTTCCAGTTTTTCGATCCAGAACTGTTTGCGCGTCCGAGGAACAACTCTTCCGTACCGACAATTGTGACGATGCCAGAAGCACCCATGCACAAAAATTACCTTTTTCCTGCCGGGGAAAGCTAGGTCGGGCGAACCGGGCAGCTTTCTGACATGAAGCCGATATCGGTAACCAAGCGCAAATACCAATTTTCTGACAATCATCTCGGGCTTGGTGTCCTTGCCCCTGATCCGGGACATGCAGTACCGGCGCTGTTCATCTGTTAATACGTCCGCCATAATGACTGCATCCTACCACTTAGACTGACTGACTGGTGATTTGCGTGTGGACCTCAAACCGCTGACCGACAACGAACTAATAACGCTTCGAGCTGAAATAGAGGCAGAAATGAGGCGGCGCGGCGTTTCCTTTGATGTGGGCGAAATCGGCGAGGCGTTGGCAATCCAGCATTTCAACGGCACCAAAGGCCTGCCCACCCTCCAGGCCGCGCCCGTTGGGACAAAGAATATCGATGCCATTTCAAGAGATGGCGACCGATATTCCATCAAGACACGCCTGAAAGCGAAGAAGACCGGAACCATCTATCCCGACCTGTCAAACCCGGACAAGCAGCTTTTCGAATACATTCTCCTTGTTCGCATCAACGAGGAATACCAGCTTGAATCTATCCATCAGTTCTCCTGGGATCAGTTCGTTGAACTCAGAAGCTGGGACAAACGCATGTCTGCGTGGTATCTGTCATGCTCAACCAAATTATTGAACCAGGGAACCGCAATACTTTGACACCAGAGACTTGGCGAGACGGACTAAAACCTGGTAATCTCTCACCCGTCGTATCAGAGCAATCATCATGCGTGCACTCGATCTCTTTAGCGGCGGCGGCGGAAGCAGCCAGGGCCTCATAGACGCCGGTTTTGAAATAGCTGGCGCTGTCGATCTGTGGGAGCACGCCACAAAGACCTATAGCCACAATTTCCCGGATACCAAGGTTTTCACCGACAGGTTGGAGAACCTTTCGCCACTTTCTCTGAAGCGGAAGCTTGGTCAGGTTGACCTAATCACCTCATCTCCGGAGTGCACGAACCACACCTGCGCCAAGGGAAACAAACCTCGCTGCGAGAGTAGCAAGGCTACCGCTCTGCAGCTTGTCAGATATGCAAAAGCTTTCAAGCCAAGATGGCTGATTCTGGAAAACGTCGTCCATATGCGTCCCTGGGCTCGCTATGGGGAGCTGCTTTCAGAACTGCGGGCATTGGGATATCACCTGAAGGAGCAGGTGCTTGATTCTTCGAACTTCGGCGTGCCTCAGAGCAGGCGCAGGTTGTTCATCACCGCCGACCTTGAAGGCGACCCGCATGACATCATCGTCCCGCGCCGCAAGAAACGCACCGTGCACGATATTCTTGACCCTGAGGGCAAATGGAAGACAACTCCGCTCTATAAAAAGAACCGCGCCACCGACACCCTGAAACGAGCCGAACGAGCTTTCAAGGAACTAGGCAGAGAGAATCCGTTTCTTGTTGTCTATTACGGGAGTGATGCCGTCGGCGGCTGGCAGAAGCTCGATCGCCCACTACGCACCATCACGACGGTTGATCGGTTCGGGCTGGTTCAGCTTGATGGATCAGGCCATACCTTGAGGATGTTGCAGGTTCCTGAGCTCAAGAGAGCAATGGGATTTGAGAAGAAGTACGAAATGCCGTTTGGTACGAGAAGGGACAATGTGAAATTGCTTGGCAATGCTGTTTGTCCACCTGTTATAAAATCAATAACGAACAGCCTCTTTCTGAGTAAGTAACACCAAACATTAATCACCCTCAACGCAGGCCACTTCAACTTGCTTTAATTTGGATTGAAATCACCTTCAATTTTCTCCCAAACCGGGTTGTTATCATAATCTGGCGTTCCAATCCGGCCATAATACTTTGAGAAGAAATGAAGCATCTCCTCCCTGTAAGGGTTATCTAACGAACACACAACCTGAAACTCATTAGCTGCGCCCCTTGGAAAGTTCACTAGATCCTGAAAATCCACAACGCAATCCGGAAGAAAGAATGTTCCAGGCAAAAACTTATACCTTTCCTTCAACCTCCCTTTAACTAAACTTCTCACATCACCTCTCGCATCTTTCATCTCAGTTTTTGCATTTTTTTTATTCGCATCTGTATCTGGAATTGCATGGTATGCAGCCGCTGTTTGTTTCCACTTAGCATATACTGGATGCTCTACGAGAGGAATGACCTTCGCCAAAAGGACATTATCAGCTTTATTTTGCTCAAAATCACATGCGGGAGTAAATACCATCCACAAACTCCCATCCTTTTCTCTCCTATATATATCTGCAGGATTACAAGATTCTTCCGAAGGTGGATATTGATAAATTTCTAATGGATTAATCTTGCTGACTTCCATACCGACCATTTCCTTCACAATATTTTGCGACAATGACGCAGCCAACCGCCTGGCCAACAACAAGGAAATATCTGAGACATCAATCTCATTTCCATGTGACTTCAGAAGATGATCTAAAGACTCCCAAATATAAGAACGACTTTGCTCTTCGACATATCTCAACAGTTGCGGTAATTTCGTATCCAGCACTTGGTTTACGGCAGCGCGAATTTCATCTGTCGTGGAACCCTTGGCCACCACCTTTACAACCATACTTCTAAGATGCTCCACCTTCGTAGGATAGCCCGTATAGAAAATCACAGGCAAAAACCTAACCGATCGAATATGATGCAATATCTCCTCACCCCTTTGATCTTCGGCGGTAGGATTGTCAGAAGGATTAGGATCACCCGATGCCTCATGAACATCCAAAAACACAAGATCAAAGCGATTATTTTCTATTAGCTTTACGCCTTCATCGAACATCGTTACTTTCGTGAAAACAAAGGAATCATCGCCCATACGGGTACTTAAAACTCTCTCAAGTTCGTCCAATTTCTCCGCATCATCATCAACAGCGAGAACCTTCCATTCGAACCCTCCTTGTGTCATACCCGTTTCCTCATAACAATCCTAAAGACTGCCCCGCCTTTTTTCCCGCTATCCATAAGCTCAACAGTACCATTGTAATAATCTTTTACGATCTCACCCACCATACATAAACCTAATCCATGGCCATCAGGCCTGGTCGAGAAATAAGGATCGAAAATATGCTCTTTGTATTTTTGATCAACCCCTGGCCCAGTATCAGAAAATAGAATTTCAAGCTCTCCTTCTCGAATTCTATTAACCAACACTCTAATGAACCTCTTATTCTTGGGTACCGACCCCAACCAAAATATGCTATTGATTAAAAGATTCGTGAATACCTCGGTCAGCTCCGTGATATCGACACTAACTAGAGTCGCACTATCAGGCAGATCAACTTCGATACCATTATCCGAAAGTTCTTTTCTGTAATTCAGAAAAACGTCTTTTATCAAATCCTCTATATAGTATTTCTTTGGCCGGCCTCGCTTTCTTCCTCCAAAAGGCTCAACCCGCCTAAACACATCCCTCAATATTGAGGCTTGATCGACAATTTTTTGAAACCCCTTTCTTATAACATCAATCTCGTTTTTCTCTATTTCGATCACATTATTGTTTCCAGCCGATAAATCCTCTGCCAGTTCTTTGCCGAGCCCGGCCTCCGTCTGGATGGTTGCCAAAGGCTGTCTGCCATCATGAAGCACCTTATCAACAATGCCCCCTAGGGTTGCAAGAGAGTGGTATTGAGACAGGACAT
Organism: uncultured Gammaproteobacteria bacterium; assembly: GCA_963695455.1. Taxonomy (GTDB): domain Bacteria; phylum Pseudomonadota; class Gammaproteobacteria; order DSM-19610; family DSM-19610; genus Thiogranum. The sequence continues at coordinate 226,704 of CAVOGN010000009.1, forward strand.
CTTGAAAACTTTTTACCTGCCTCTTCCAATCCGCTTCCGCCTGCGAAATTAATCTCAACGTTTCCGATACATCCAGCGCGTCCGTCTTTAGAGAATCTCTTAATACGCTAAGATCCGGCTGTTCAAACAAGCCTCTCTGCCCATTCCCCTCTATCTTAGTTTTATCTGTACGCCTACGAGCCAAATAACGGACACCCTCGAGCTCCGTCAAAACCTGCATCATCACATCCTGCATATCGGAGAACGCAACGTTGTTATCCAGACCTTCTCTATTACTTCTATCATGAAGCCCCGGGTTTTTATCTGCCGATATAGATATATACCCAGTAATTTGATTATTAGATAAACGCTTCGTGGGCTTCTGCACCCTTCTTATATCCAGCCTCAGCCAGTCATTGTCAGGCTCCCCATAAGGAAGCACTCTAAACCCATCTCGATAAATATTTATTCCGGCAATTGAGTCAAGATCTTTACGAATACTACGAATCCCACTCCCAATTTTCTGATTCACATTCTCTAATTCGTCTCTATCCCATATTCTTAGCTCAAAAGAGAATGGAGCCGCACTGAACCTCACGAAGCTCACCCTCACCGAATTCTGACTTTGGAATCCTGGATGAAATAACCTCCCATGCTCCATCCGTATATTTTTCATAATAGAATCCCTCAAGCTCATGCCGCTCACCTGTTGACTCAACAACTATTGAATAATCGAACACCCCCCCCTCTTTCAGTTCACCCTTAACTGTGTAGTGAGGATAATTTATGAGTTGAGGAGACTCTATCTTTGTTGCAACTTCACCAACATTCGAAGGAATATCGACGTATACTTGGAAATCTGACACCTCTCTGAAGGGAGAGATTAGCCGTGACAGGCCCCGCTGCAATTGATCAAAATCCGTCTTTTCCCAATAATGCTTTAGGGCATTCATTCTTAGAATCGTCCCTGCAAGCGATCGGAATTCTCTGCTTCTTGGAATATCTAGAAATTGGCCAACCTTTCACAATGCCTTCAGGACTCCGCTCCTCAGCAAGGAACTCTATTTCATCAAGAAACGCATCATTATTATCAAACTGAGACCAATAGAAGAATGCATATGATTCTTTTTCTCCCCCTGGAATACGGGTAATAAGCTCTAATTCCCTTGCCAGCCTTGATGTTGCGAAACGCCCAATACCTTTTTCACCCAGAACCCGCCTTTTCCCACTTCTACTTAGCTTGGACATTTGTTTTGCAGGTGACGCTATAACCATCCATGAATCACGAATAACCTGCAAATCCATTCCATGTCCATCATCATAAATGGCGATAGAACCTTCGCCAGTTTTCACATCACCCTTAAACTCAATCAAGACTGTTTTTGCATCTGCGTCATAGGAGTTCTTCACCAACTCAATTAACGCAACAGTCTCACTACTAATGAGCTCCTCACCTAATGTTTTGAGCAACCTTGCTTTGGGGCGCAAAGATAATGGTTTATTTTCTTCGTTCAGAATAACAGTCATTTTTAGAGACCTATAATTCAAGCAAATCCTTAAAGTTAAGCCACACCCAATTGGTTTTAGCATCGATTAGATTGCGCGGCCATAGCGGACTGCCATAGTCCTGCATAAGAACAACCAAACCCAAACAACTTTCCTAAATGAGATTTTCCGCACCCTGGCCACACACCACTCAAGATCATCGTTTATTCCGTGTTCCCAGACCCTGATCACTTTCGACTTCCGTTTTTCAGTTCGGCATCGACCTCCTGGGCTCTAGCTACATCTCCTCCTAGCTTCGCCTACCAAAAGTCCCTTTTTTCTTTGGCGTGGAAAAGTGCAGGGGGCCCAGGTGCTAGAAACATCCGGCAACGACCGCTTCCGACCGGGCAACAAAATATCGGGCCGACCAGGCAATCGGTTTTTTGACCTGTATCTCAGGCCGCAGCACCAGAGCGCCTTTTTTAGGATGATTTCTGGCTTAGTGTATTTTGCACGAATACGCGACATACAGTATTTATGCTGCGCGGGCGTGAGGACATCAGACATGCTTAAAACCAAAAAACACCGCCGTCAATATATTAAGTGTAGGGCGAGGACAGCGCTTGTACTGGTGAATGTCACCGTCATTGCCCGCTAGAGGCCGCTTGGCCGCTTGGCCGCTTGGCCGCTTGGCCGCTTGGCCGCTTGGCCGCTTGGCCGCTTGGCCGCTTGGCCGCTTGGCCGCTTGGCCGCTTGGCCGCTTGGCCGCTTGGCCGCTTGGCCGCTTGGCCGCTTGGCCGCTTGGCCGCTTGGCCGCTTGGCCGCTACAGGGTAACGCTACCAATGTTCAGTGGCCCAACGAATATTAAGTGGCAAGCGGTTCAATAACGCTCGCAAAGAAACCCGGTTCCCTACGCTCTGGAGTACCCACAAGCAGTGCGCGATCCAATCCTTGGTTAATTGTTTCGCAGGAGGTTTCCGGCAATAGAACGCAAGCATGGCACGCAGCGAGGTTGGCAAGACGGGAGCCCTGACCGCCGAGATGTTCAGAGCACACTGGGTCAGCCGAGCACCACGCCGCCCGGCTTAAAGCGCGCTGCAAACGGGTCCTAGACGTTCTGGACGACCGAGCCGAACGAGGCCGCCCAAGGTTCCCTCGGAATCACCGGCAGCAGTGTAAACAGTAGGCCGGCCATCGGGGCGGCAGGTCCGCGGAGATGTATAGGCGTTCGCGAAGGGAGGCGGTGCTGTAGCCGCACTCGAAGACCAGCTGGTTAATGAGGATATGGGCTAGGCTATGGACCAGAAGGTAGCGAGACGCCCATGCGCGATCCGCCGCAGCAAGCGGAGGCAGTGTTTGAAACACGCCGCCCAGGCGAGCGATGAACCCATCGTCGAGCCGACTTTCGAGCCTACGCCGTTCTCCTTCTGCCATTGGGCGATGCGCGGTCCTCACGCAACTCCAGATAGATCCCCTCGCCAAACACTTCGATAGCTGGGAGCCAGCGGTCTTGGGGCTGTTGGGGCGGGTATCGGAATAACTGGCGCATGGCCGCGTCAGGCATGCCGAGAAGCGGGTCTCCGATTCGGTTCCAGCCGATCAAATCCGTAGAATGCGCGCGTCTCGCGGAGCCGCTCGACGAGATTCACCTTCGCGATCCAAGGGCCAGTTCCGCAGGAACCGCCGCGGGAATCACGCGCAAATCGGGCACATGACTCGGATCGTGTCACCTCATGCCGGATGATGTTGAACTCGGCCCGGCGGAAAGCGAGCAGCTCCGATTCAGGTTCAGCAGGAACGGCCGCTCCAGCAGGCAGGGCGGAGCCTGCCGGATCGAAAAGGCTGTCGAGCGCCTGCCTCTACCTTCGCCGGGTCGCTCTGGATGCCGCGCGCGGTCAGTCCATCTCGAACCAAGGCGACCGTTCCGCTCCGATTGCCCATGCTCCAGAGCGTTTTCGCAACGCCCGAGAGCCGTCGTGCTCGATTTCAACCCTCAACTGGGCGACTGTTTCGTCCATTGGCCGGAGGTCTGGTAGAGCAATGGCGGAAATTGTCCGCGGAAAGTAAAGGTTGGTTTGGTTGATGAGCGCGCCGACCAGGATCATGGCCACAACCGGGCTCGCACGCATCCTCGCCGAGCCACGGGCGGTCACCGGGGCATACAATTCCTCGCCCGACGAAATGCGCTTTGCTCGGGCGCTTCCCCTTCCGGGCCTGCGGCGGCTTCACGGTCGTGCCAGCAAGACTTCGTCCCCGCTTGCCGGGTCGAGCCTTCCGGGCAGGTGCGGCATTGACGGTGATGCTGGTGAGTTCTGAGCCGCCGCGGTCGGTGAGGACCAGCGCGCCGTCTCCTGGGACACTGGCAGCCGATCCATTCCTTCCAGGGAAACTCGCAAAGATGGCCGGCAGCGCAGACGGCGATAAAACGGACCGGTTGCCAGCGGCCTCCGCCACGGGTTTTCAATCCGCGCCGAGTGGAGATTGAACCGGTGCATTTCGCCCGTTCTTGTGTGGCGATACCATCGCGGAAAGCGCTGGCGCTGGGACATTTAGAAGCGCGTTGGGAGGGGCCGCTTGCGCCGACGCGTCACATGGCGATAATCCGGCGGTGCGACAAAAGCGGTCCACGTGTAGCAGCGCGGAGAGTCGGGGCTCGAACCGCTCGAACTCTCGCGCGATCCTCGCAGCGGACCATCCCAAGCGGCTTGATCCCACGCATGAACCAATGATCGAGGCCGCACACGACGTGCGGCACACCCCTTCGATCAGTGTAGAGGCTCCCGGGCCGAAGGGCGCGATGAGCTGGCCAATGCGGATTTGTTTGTTTCCCATGTCAGGCGAGAGTCGGAGACTCAGGCGGCGCTTGATGCCGGCGCTGTCGGGCCGGCGTTTGTACTAGATGCCGCACCGGGCGGAGCGGCGGGCACGTAGCCCTGCGTGATTTGCAGTTCGGCACTCCCGTCTACTTGGCGCATGCTGCTCGGAACCACGACGCCCCTGCCGCTTCTGGGCGGCCGTTGCGAACTGGCCAGGCCAGAGCATCAGGTACTCGCCATCCACTTCGTGGGGGAAATTCTTCCCACTCCTGTGGATTCTGCCCCCACTTCTACTCGAGCTCGTCGCGCACCCGCTCCAGCTCTCGCAAGGGACCGGGTCAGATCCTCCGGGGCTTGGACCGCCTGGCATCGCTCGCGAAGGAGCTGGTATCCCGCTTCGACCGCGTCCGCGTAGGCCGCTCGTTTTGGACGCGTCGCATTGCAATGCTGCCGCGCCCACGCAATGAGCGCCCCGGGAAAGCCCGCTGAATGGCAGACATCGCGAATGGTGTGGCCGAGGTCGGCTCGACTCGCTCGTAGAGCCGTCGGTGATAGCTGTGGAATTGCTCGAAGTGTGAGCGGTCACGGCTCTTTGCTGGGTTGTAGATCATAAGATCAAACCGGGGCGCTCCCACCACCGCGACCGACACGACCGGTGACCTGAATGTAGGTGGCGGTGGTCTTGGGCTGGCCAACGACTCCCATCAGCGACAGCCGGTCGATATCGACGCCGACCTCGATGATGTTGGAAGCGAGGCACGCATCGAGGATGTTGCTTGCCGCTGCCCGAGTCATAGCGGTGGACAGCCGGTCCATCATGCCCACGATCTCGGCCTGCGAAAGCCGGCTCGTGAGTTCCTCGACGATTCTGCAGATTGTCGGCGCCGTCATGGGCGGAAGCCTTCGCGATTGAACATGAACTTGAGCCGTGAGCGGATGTCGGAATCGAAAAGCGTCTTGGCACCACCGAGTTCTCGGATAGCTGTTGTAGAACGCCAGTAGCGTCCACCACGGGTCGCGTCGATCTGGCGCAAAGGAGATACGGGCGGAACAGAGCGGAGGAAAAGGACCGGACCTGGGTGGTAAGGACGGAGCCATAGTCGCTGGCGTGTATGCCGAGGTAGAGCCGCCCATCGCAGCAGGCGTCCCTCGTCACCGCGCGCATATTTCCCAAAGAAAGAATCGCCCATCAACAGCCCGGGGCCGGAAATAGCTGCGTCCGTTCGCGGGCATAGAGTGCAACCTGGTCGGCGGCACCACGGATGGTGGCGGTGGACGCGATCAGCTTAGGCTTGATCCACTTACCGTCCCGCTGGAATGAGCACAGCCGTTCAAATATGCCCTCGTACAGCGCGTACACGGTCCCGAGCGGGCCGGATATGAGATGCAGTTCGTCCTGAACAATCAGGCCCGGCGGCAGATCGGCTCTTGGCGCAGATTGTCCTCCGGCAAAGCACCGGCCAAAGAGCGCGCCGGCGTCGGGACGATAGGCGATGATGGCAAGCTTATCCGCCGTCGCGATGACCAGCGAGGGCGGCGTGGGTAGATTCGCTCGTCGATGACCTCGACCGGTAGCCAATCCTTCCGAGTGCTCTTGCCCAAAGGTGCAAGCAGTGTCCGTGCAATGAAGCAAGAGGACCTTCGTCCTGAATCATCTGCTGATACCACGTGTCCGGGCCGCGTTCCATTGGTTCTGCGGGATGGGCTTGAGTGTCGGCCGACCCATCAAAGCGACCGATCTCTGCACGGCACCAAGGGCACTCCGTGAGCACCAACGGATTTCCGTCGATGTCGCCCCGACGGAACTTCGTTCGAGCTCGCTTCGCGCCCCGTCGATCTTGTTGGGCGACCCATCTCCGCCGATCCACAAGCCGAGCGAGAAGCGTCGCCCGGAATATCTGCCCAAGCCCATGCCTACCGGGATTCCGTCGTAGGTATTCCATCGCGCAGATCAGGCTGGCCGCACGCTGGAACTGCTGCGTGGTCAGCATGCGCAGCGTGTACCGCATCAGAACATTCGTGCCGTCGCGGCAAGGTCCACCCATCGGCCTCCATGATGAGACGCTCGTGGAACATGTAAAACGCCATCACTGCCAAGTAAGCCTCGGTCTTGCCGCCGCCAGTTGGGAACCAGATCAGATCCACGATCTCGCGATCTGGCGAGCCGACCATCACGAAGACCTTCCAGCGACATCAGAAGAAACGCGATCTGAAACGCGCGCCAGGAGCCGAGTCGGGCGGTGTCTTCCGGGCCGGCGTGGTAGATGGCCCAAGGAGAGCGGTGCTCACCGCCAGGGCGTATCCACGGAGCCGATGCGGCCGCGCTCGAGCAGGCGGTCGGCCTCAACTGCTTTGTGCGCGATCTGCTGCAGGAGCATCGCCAGGTTCGCGAGTCGAAAGGCATTGCGCGCCTTAGCGTTAGCTGGGTCGCGAGCAGCGCGATGCCCGCGGTTGATCCGTCGAGGCATGCCTCACACTTGTCGAGATGCCGCTCGGCGACCGGGCAAAGGTCTTGGCCGAGGCATCCGCCTCATCGCGGCGTGCTTGATCCACGCGGCGTATTCGGCAACGAGATTGTCGAGAGATTGCCACGCGGTGCCTTGTCCGTTCTCGGGCAACGAGGCCAGTTCGCGCATTGAGAGCTGAATTCGGTTCCCTTGACCATCCTTAATATCGGGCGTCATGCTCGGCAAGTTGCACGGCGGGCATGACATCGGCATAGACCGTCGCCGGTGCCTCGCCTGGATCTGCGTCCCAGCCAGCGGCGCAGCCGTGGCCGATGGCCCAGGTGGCGGACTCCCGATACAAAAGGGCCAGGATTGCTCCTCCGGGTCGAGCTGCGCTAAAGGGGCGCTGGCTTTCGGGGTACTTCTCGATTTGACCACCAGCAACAGCCACCTCGAAGAACGTCTGGTAGAGTACCGACTCGTGTGATCGCACCCCTACTGGTGGGTTTCGCCATATTGCGCAGGACTACGGTCTATAGCCAGACATCCTCGCCGGCCTTCAGCTGGCGTGGGTAGACGTCGAACCGAGTAGCCAGCGGAGAGTCCAATCCGGCGTACGCGCGCCTCTTGCGGATCACCTGTCGGCGACATAAGTTCCGGACGTGCCTATAACCACCCGGCGTTAGGCACCACAGCGGAAAGCCGGCGCCATGCCTGCGCGTCCTCCGCGTGGCCGTGTTCGTCCGTCCAGCGCCGTGTGCAGCCTCGTAACGGCCATTTAGTCGGAAGGTGGATGCAGTGCCGTCCTTCTGCCAGAAAAAATGTCGGCTTTGAGGAGCCGCACAACAACCTTCCCGCTGTTTCATCCAGGCGAGCGCAGAATGAGATCCCGATGGTCGATGGGTGTCGGATGTCCGCGCTCGTGACCTCGAAGTCGTCTGAGTCGTCCGAGCCGGCCACCGCCTGCGGTGTATCCCCCTCGTCAGATTTACATCGTCACCCGCCTCGATGGTCTCGTCAGGCGGTATATCAGTATCAGGTTCGGCGCCGATCGTGTCAGCGGCCTGCAGCGCCGCCTCGTCGGGGGCGGGGCGGTTTATGGCGCGGCTGCCGGGTGAAGCAGTCCTGCGCCGTATTTGCGATGAGGGGTCTCACGATCGTAATACAGCACTTCCTGCAGATCGGCGTCCGGGGCAGGACGCCACGCGAGCGGGGCCGTCGGCGGCATCCGGAACAGGATCCACGAACTCGCGGTCGATGAACTCAATCACGGCCGGCTCCGCGAGCGGACGCGAGGGACCAACGAGTTCACCACGAATCCATTCAATCATCTCAGATCTTTCGTTCATACATCAGCTCTCCCCGGTAAGCCACCTGGTGAGGATCTCCTGGGAGCCCTTGTCGCACAGAACGCGAACGGACTCGGTACTGCGAGTCATTCCGGTGTAAAACAAGTCCCGGTGAAAATCCTGATCGCCGAGAACCACGTCAGTAAGAATGATGACCTTGTTCTCCATGCCCTTGAAGGCATGGATGCTTGCGTAAGCGGTGAGATCGCCGGCCCTGCCATGCCGGACGAAGTTTGTAACCGGTACTGGTCAGTCGCGCTGCCACACTCAT
>CAVOGN010000010.1:0-166373 GCA_963695455.1 uncultured Gammaproteobacteria bacterium
CGAGCCAGCAGCTTATTATTTGGCGCCAACGACGACCGAGAGTTGCAGTTTTGTTGTCTTTTGGCGATAGAGTGTTGTTTTTGTGTTCTTGTTGTTGCTGATATCGACAAAGAGAGAGGTCTCCTCGTCTTATACAAGACGGATCGTGGAGAGAGAAAACAAAGAGAGTCCAACAGCAGCAACAGCAGAAGACTGATCTATCTTAGTTTATTGCATTGGCGTGACGCAGTCGCTCAACAAGACAGCCAGTTCTGCTCGACAGTTCATCACCCTCTTCTCTCTTTTGAACAATGGGCAACTCTCCTTCTTCTTCTCGACAACGCAAAGACGACTTTCCTGGTTCAGCATTACTAGATGGAGCTGCCGGGTTTGTTTGTGGCAGTATTCAAGATGCACATGATGATGATAACGAAAAACCACGGTCGTCGTTGGCCAGCAATTTATTGGCTCAAGCCGATGCTCTCTGTATTAGTTCTCCAACGAAATGATCAGAAGAAGAAGAGTTTGAGTGACGACGATGACATTCGTGCTGACAATGAAACGATGAATCCAACCAGCGCCTTGTTTGCACGCGCCTTGGTGAATGAAGTGTCGGGCGGACCCAACAAAATGACACCGGCTGCCATGGCCGAACGAGAAAAGCGTCTGATGAAAGCTCAACAAGCTGCAGCTAGACAACAACAACAGCAAAACAACAAGACTACTACTACTACTAGTAGTAAACCAGTCGGAGCCATGGGCAAACCGAATCTCTTGGGAAGTCTGGCACATTCCATTGGTATTGAAGATGTGCCCACTACTACTGAAAAGAGCAGCAGTCGCGTGGTTCCACCATCGTCCCTGCAAGAGAATCGTGCGCAACTCAAAGACAACAAGTTCCACTAGAAAAAAGCAGCACAGTGTGACGATTGGATTGTCTCTCAGTCGACGAAGTTCCGTCGGACATTCGGATACCGTCACAAGACAAACGGCCTTTGATTTCAATGAATTGCAGGATCGAGCCTACAAGTATGTCAGTAGTACTGCCGATGGATGGTTGGCGGGAGGAGGAGAAAAAGGTGGTGGTCATTGTAAAAGGGGTCCCCCTTAAAACCGACCGCCTGGGACTCATAAGTCCGAGAACACTGCAGTGCGCCGTAGGCCTGCTCAAGCGCCGCGATAGCTGTCTCGATATTGCGCTGCCGGTCAATATTACTGCCGATACTTACATACACCCTGGCCACAAATTCAGCTCCTTTCGCCGCGCTCGATGATGACGCCTACACCCTTGGCGCCACGCACGGCACCACCTTTGTTGACGGTGAGACGCAACCAGCGCACCGCAAATTCCTCCCGCACCAGTTGCGCGACGCGCTCGGCGAGCGTCTCCACCAGCTGGAACTCGCTGGACTCGACGAACGCAATGACGCGCTTGGCAACCGCCTTGTAGTTCAGCGTATCGTCGATGTGGTCACTGGCCGCTGCCCTGGCGATATCGGTTGCCATCTCCAGGTCAAAAGACAGGGTCTGCTTGATCGCGCGCTCCCAGTCATAGATACCGATCAGCGTGTCGATGCGCAGCTCACGTATAAAAATGATGTCCATTCTGCCCTGCTTAATTTCCTGGCCAATCAGAGCACTATATTACATTCCGGGGCTCGCGCTCCACCTGTAAGGATGCAGCTTGACCGCAACTGCGTTAGGCATTCCAATACCCCGCATGGAAATCACCTTGTTGCTGATCGCCTTCGCTTACCTGCTGGGCTCGATATCGTCTGCCATCATCGTCTGCCGCCTGCTGGGCCTGCCGGATCCACGCGGCCAGGGTTCGGGTAACCCGGGGGCAACCAATGTGCTGCGCATTGGCGGCAAGCGGGCCGCGGCCATCACCCTGATCGGCGACATGCTCAAGGGACTGATCCCGGTGTTGCTTGCCAAACTGCTGGGGGCCAGCATTGCGGCACAGGCCGCGGTGGCGATGGCAGCTTTTCTCGGCCATCTGTACCCGATATTTTTCGGCTTTCGCGGCGGCAAGGGTGTGGCAACCGCCCTGGGCGTGCTGTTGGGCCTGCACTGGCCGGTGGGCCTGCTGACCATCGCCACCTGGCTGGTGATCGCCAAGGTATTCAAGATCTCGTCACTGGCGGCACTGCTCTCGCTCCTGGTGACGCCCGTGTATATCTGGTGGCTGATTCCCGAACCGTCGCTGATCATCGCCATGCTGTTCATGCTTATCCTGCTGTTCTGGCGCCACCGTGCCAACATTCAGAACCTGCTCAAGGGCAGCGAGGGCCATATCGGGGAGAAAGACTGATACCGGGATACCGATCAGCTGCGCAACCCAGGACCGAACACGCTGCCAAGAGAACCCGGACACTCAACTGCAACGCCGAACCCGGAGGTCTGGCCCGGGAGTATCTCGATGGTGCATGCGCTCGCGCCCTGAGCCAGCGAGATACTCCCGAGCCAGACCTCGACCTAGTCCACTTAATTTGGTGCAGGCCGTCTCACCCCGGGGACAAGGTTCACGACTTAGGGCGCGAGCGCATGCACCGTGAACCTTGTCCCCGGGGCGAGGCGGCTTTGCGCGAGGTGGTATCGGAAAAAGCCGGTGCGCCGATTCAGGCCACGATCTGAACGGGCTCCAGTTCCTCCAGCGACCAGCGCGGCCGCACCGCGACTTCCAGCCCGTCGCGCTGCCCGGCCTGCAGCCGGCAGGCGCCCGCGTAAGCGATCATGGCGCCATTGTCTGTGCAGAATTCCAGACGCGGATAATACAGCTCGGCGGACGCCGCCTGCGCCATGTTCTGCAAGCCGTCGCGCAGCGCCTGGTTGGCGCCGACGCCACCGGCGACCACCAGGCGTTCGCTGCCGCTCTGTTCGAGGGCACGACGGCACTTGATGACCAGGGTGTCGACCACCGCGTCTTCGAAAGCGCGGGCGATATCGGCGCGGGTCTGGTGGTCATTGCCAGCCTGCCGGCAGGTCGTCAGGGCAAAGGTCTTCAGTCCGCTGAAGCTGAAATCCAGGCCGGGCCGGTCCGTCATGGGGCGTGGAAAGCGAAACCGCTGTGGATTGCCTTGTGTAGCCAGCTTTGCCAGCTGTGGACCGCCAGGGTAATCCAGGCCCAGCAGCTTGGCCGTCTTGTCGAACGCCTCGCCCGCCGCGTCATCAAGGGTGTCGCCGAGGATCCGGTAGGCACCGACTCCATCGACCTGCACCAGCATGGTGTGCCCGCCGGACACCAGCAGGGCGACAAAGGGGAACGCGGGCGCGGGGGTTTCCAGCATCGGCGCCAGCAAGTGGCCTTCCATATGATGCACACCCAGCGCCGGCACGCCCAGGCTCCAGGCCAGGCTGCGGCCGATACTGGCGCCGACCAGCAGCGCACCGATCAGGCCGGGGCCCGCGGTGTAGGCAACGGCGCCGATTGCGCTCAGCTCGAGACCGCTTTGCGTCAGCACCCGCGACAGCAGCGGTAAGGTCTTGCGCACGTGGTCACGCGACGCCAGCTCCGGCACCACGCCGCCGTATTCGGCGTGCAAGTCGACCTGGCTGTGCAACGCATGCCCCAAAAGACCCCGCCGCGTGTCGAACAGGGCCACCCCGGTTTCATCGCAGGAAGATTCGATTCCCAGTACCAGCATGGCGTTATGGTAGCGGCGCCAGCGCCATTCGCCTAGTTCCGCACCGGAATCAGGGTTTTACCTTTGCCGTTGGCGCTGTTACAATACGCGCCCTTTGTACCCCTGCTAGAGGAACAGGCTTTGCCACAAGTAAAAGTACGCGAAAACGAGCCTTTCGAAGTCGCCCTGCGCCGCTTCAAGCGCTCCTGTGAAAAGGCGGGCATTCTGTCCGAAGTACGCCGCCGCGAGTTCTATGAAAAACCCACGCAGGAACGTAAACGCAAGCAGGCTGCCGCCGTCAAGCGACACGCCAAGAAAGTCTCGCGCGAAACCGCCCGCCGCACCCGCCTGTATTAAGTTTCTCCGGTCGCCCCTGACAGCATGTCCCTGAAGGATACGCTCCAGCAGGATATGAAAACGGCCATGCGCGCCGCGGACAAGCGACGCCTGGGCGTAATCCGCCTGATCAACGCGGCGATTAAGCAACGTGAAGTCGATGAACGGATTGAACTCGACGATACCCAGGTGACCGTCGTGCTCGACAAGATGGCCAAGCAGCGCCGCGAATCGATAGAGCAGTACGAGAAAGCCGGTCGTCAGGACCTCGCCGAACAGGAAATCTTTGAGCTGGAAATCATCAAAGCCTACCTGCCGGAACAGCTCAGCGACACGGATATTGATGCCATGATCGGGGCCGCCATCGCCGCGACCGGCGCCGGCAGCATAAAAGACATGGGCAAGGTCATGGGCCAGCTGAAAGACAAACTGGCTGGCCGCGCCGACATGGGCGCCGTCAGCGCCAAAATCAAAGCCCGACTCTCTGGCTGACACTGCGCCCCGGCGCACCTCCCGTTGCGTTCCTGCTGACGCCGGCACAAGCTTCTCTTAACATCTGGCTATGGCCGGCCGCATCCCACAGAATTTTATCGACGAACTGCTGAACCGCGTCGATATCGTCGACGTGATCGACGCGCGTGTGCCGCTGAAAAAGGCTGGCCGCGAGTACCAGGCCTGCTGTCCGTTCCACACTGAGAAGACGCCTTCCTTCACCGTCAGTCCGGGTAAACAGTTCTATCATTGCTTTGGCTGCGGCGCGCACGGTAGCGCTATCGGCTTTCTCATGGACTATGAAAATCTGGCCTTCCCGGAGGCCATCGAGGAACTGGCCCGTTCGGTTGGCATGGAGGTGCCGCGCGAGACCACCGCCGACACGCCCGCGGACGAGCGGCGTCTCGATCACTACAGCCTGCTGGAAAATGCCGAACGCTTCTATCGCAGCCAACTGCGCCAGCACGCCCAGGCCGCGCGCGCCGTCGATTATTTGAAAACCCGCGGCTTGAGCGGCGAGATTGCCCAGACCTTTGGGCTCGGCTACGCGCCCCCTGGCTGGGACAGCCTGGCAAAACACCTGCACGATGCCGCCACTCGCAAGCTGGCCATCGAACTGGGACTGCTGATAGCAAAGGATGACGGCGGCTGTTACGACCGCTTCCGGGACCGCATCATGTTTCCGATCCGCGACCGCCGCGGGCGTTGCATCGGCTTTGGCGGACGTGTGCTCGGTGACGAAAAACCCAAGTACATGAACAGCCCGGAAAGTCCGGTCTTTCACAAGGGCCAGGAACTCTACGGCTTGTTCGAGGCACGCAAGGCGGGCCAGAAGCTGGAGCGCCTGCTGGTGGTCGAAGGTTATATGGATGTCGTCGCCCTGGCGCAGTTCGGACTCACGAACGCCGTGGCTACGCTGGGTACTGCCACCACGCCCGAGCATCTGGAAAGGCTCTACCGCACCGTCAGCGAGGTCGTATTCTGTTTTGACGGCGACGCCGCCGGGCGCCGCGCCGCCTGGCGGGCGCTGGAAAATGCCTTACCGGTATTGCGCGATGGCCGCGAGGCACGCTTCCTGTTTTTACCCGAAGGCGAAGATCCGGACACGCTGGTCAGGCGCATCGGCGCCGACGCGTTTCGCCAGGAAACTGCCGAATCAGTTCCACTTTCAACGTTTTTCTATGAATCGTTGTGCCAACAGGTCGATACCGGCAGTGTTGATGGGCGCGCGCGCCTGGTGGAGCTCGCCAAGCCCCTGCTGAAGCGGCTTCCCGATTGTGTATTTCGCGATTTGATGCTGGAGCAGTTGGCGCAACTTAGCGGGTTGAAGGTTCCGCAGCTGGTGCAGCGGATTTTCGGCGCAACACCACCGCCCGGACCAGCCGTCGCAACAACGAGACCGCGCCACGACCAGAACCGCAGTCCATTGCGTATGGCGATACGCCTGCTGCTGGAGCAACCGGCCCTCGGCGGCAGCCTGGAGGCACCGGCCGGTTTCGAGGATCTGAGAGTACCGGGCGTGGTCCTGCTGACCGAACTCCTTGAACTAACCCGGCGCAACCCCCATCTAACAGCAGGCGGCATCCTCGAGCACTGGCGGGGCCGGCCGGAAGAACGCCACCTGGCGCGTCTGGCGACGACCCGGGTGGATGTACCGAGCGATGGCTATGAACTGGAATTTCGTGGCGCTGTCGAACGTCTGATTGAGCAGCGAAATAGCCAGACGGTTGATGATCTGCTCGACAAGGAGCGCCAGTCTGGACTCAGCAGCTCTGAAAAAGACGAGCTGAAACAGTTGCTTGTCTACACGCGCCCAAATACGGGGCGGCACACCTGACATTCAACAGAACTGGCTAATATAGCGGCCTTCAACTATAATTGGTCGTTTGATTTTTTCACCGCCTACAGTGGGTTTAACGGGGACACGTTCAGGTCATGAACCAGGACCAACAATCGCAACTGAAATTACTGATCGCGAAGGGCAAGGAACAAGGTTTTCTGACCTATTCCGAGGTCAACGATCACCTGCCGGATGACATTGTCGATCCAGAGCAGATCGAAGATATCATTGGCATGATCAACGACATGGGTATCCAGGTGCACGAAACTGCACCGGATGCGGATACCCTGATCCTGTCAAGCGAGTCGGCACCGGACGATGATGCTGCTGAAGAAGCGGCGGCGGCACTCGCGACCGTCGACAGTGAATTCGGGCGGACCACAGACCCGGTGCGCATGTATATGCGCGAAATGGGCACTGTTGAACTGCTTACGCGTGAGGGCGAGATCGAGATTGCCAAGCGCATCGAAGACGGCCTGGCGCAGGTATTTTCGGCGCTCGCCAGCTACCCGGCTTCGAGCGATATGCTGCTCGAAGAATATGCCAGGGTTGAGCGCGGCGACGCGCGCCTCGCGGACCTGCTGAGCAGCTTTATTGACCCGAACGCCGCTGATGAACCCATTCCGCCCCCAGCCCAGCCGGCGACCGCTGAAGCGGCCGACACCGATGATGACAAGGACAGCGACGAGGACGACGACGACACGGCCAGCCCGGTTGACACCGGCCCTGACCCGGAAGAAACCCGCGCCTTCTTCGCCGATCTGCAACAGCTGCATGACAAGCTCGTCAGCGCGCTGAGCAGCAAGAGCAAAAACGAGGCTCGCATTGGAAAATTGCGCGCCCAGGTCGTCGAGCACTTGATGTCCCTGAAGCTGGCACCGCGCATGGCGGATCTGCTCTCGGAAAACCTGCGTCAAACTGTCGAGCGCATCCGCAGTCACGAACGCGTGATCATGGACATCTGCGTGCACAGTGCGTTAGATGCCGCGCAAGGATTTCATCACGTCGTTTCCGGACAATGAAACCGATCTGACGTGGCTCGACAAACAGATCAAGGGCGGACACAAGTATTCCCCGGTGCTGGAACAGCACAAGGACGAAATCCTGCGCGCCCAGAACAAACTGGTGAATATTCAGAACAGCTCCAACCTGACCATCAGCCAGATCAAGGACATCAATCGGCGCATGTCGATCGGCGAAGCCAAGGCACGCCGCGCCAAGAAAGAGATGGTCGAAGCCAACCTGCGCCTGGTGATTTCGATCGCCAAGAAATACACCAATCGCGGCCTGCAGTTCCTGGACCTGATCCAGGAAGGCAACATCGGCCTGATGAAGGCGGTCGACAAATTCGAGTACCGTCGCGGTTACAAGTTCTCGACCTATGCGACCTGGTGGATTCGTCAGGCGATCACGCGTTCGATTGCCGACCAGGCGCGCACCATCCGCATTCCGGTGCACATGATCGAGACCATCAACAAGCTGAACCGTATCTCGCGTCAGATGCTGCAGGAAATGGGACGCGAACCGACTCCGGAAGAACTGGCCGAGCGCATGGACATGCCGGAAGACAAGGTGCGCAAGGTGCTGAAAATCGCCAAAGAACCGATCTCCATGGAAACGCCGATCGGTGACGACGAAGATTCGCATCTTGGCGACTTCATTGAGGACACCAGTATTGATTCACCGGTGGACTCCGCCACGGGTGCCGGCCTCAAGGAAGCTACGCAGCAGGTCCTGGCCGGCCTGACGCCGCGCGAAGCCAAGGTGCTGCGCATGCGCTTTGGTATCGACATGAACACCGATCACACGCTGGAAGAAGTTGGCAAACAGTTCGACGTCACGCGTGAACGCATCCGCCAGATCGAAGCCAAGGCACTGCGCAAACTGCGTCACCCGACCCGTTCGGAACAGCTGCGCAGTTTCCTGGAAATAGAGTAAATCCCGACAAGTGCGTCACCAACAGGTGACGCACTACCTCACTGCAAGGTAAACTCGCCCCACTAATTACGGGCCTGTAGCTCAGTTGGTTAGAGCAGGGGACTCATAATCCCTTGGTCCCAGGTTCGAGTCCTGGCGGGCCCACCACCTCTCATAGAAATCATGGCGTTCTGGCATAGGGATCAGGGGATTTTTATGCGCGACCGAGAGACGCCGTGAAGCCCTGTCGCGGCGGATTCCGAAGACAGTCCAACTCGTGTCGTCGAGGCTCAGGGCCCCGGGCGGGTCGACATATCCGAAGTCACTGGAGCGGGTACACCACCAGCGTCAAGACACGATGCGATCGTCGGCGCTCGTGCGGTCGCATCCCGCCCGTCACCGCCAGGATGCCTTGAATCATCGAGTTAAGCGACTCGCCCCGTTGCCATCGATCCCACATCTCGGCCTTTTGGGCGGCAGTGTAGTAAATCCGTGTTCGGTAAACCATTGCTCACACTCCATCTTTTTGTTGAAAGATAAAGTGTTGCGTTCACCGGTTGAACCCGCCGACCCAAAGTTGCCGTTTAGCCGTCTATGGTATTAACGACTGCTTAACGGCAACGTCCAACCGAACTGGCCGTTCGCGACTCCTGACATCGTCATATCATTCCTGAATTCCCCGCACCATAAACGAGGATCAGTTTCAGCCCTGCTGAATGACTCTGTTGTTTGTTGACAGCGTACCGTGATTCTTGCCGACGCGATCACATTCCTCTGTTCTTGCTCGTTGCTCGATGCATTGACCATAACAGGTGCTCTCTTTCATTGACTGGACTGAGAACGATATCACTGCGACAAGGCGGTACCTGTCACCGTAATCGATAAGTCCACGGCATAAGATGCCGATCAACGTGGCCCGATTGGTAGGAGGCCATAGGTAATGGGAGTAAAAGCGATGAAACTAACACAATTATTATATTCCACATTTGGTTTTGTGGTTATCTCTCTAGGCGTTTGCAGTGTCCATGCGTCGACTGCTGTCTATGAGGATGCTCAGTTTCTCTCAGGCGAGTTTCATTTGAACGACTCGTTTACGGTTACTGCGCCAGGACGCTACGAAGCCCAGTTGTTCGACTATCACTTTCCGGCTGCCTTCACCAGCTTGTCACTGTTAATCACACAGGACGACCCGATACATACAATACTTGGAGTTGGTTTCGGTACCAGTTCGTTCATTTTCGACGTTTTAGACAACGACATGGTTTTGGGCAACGACATCCCCTTATCGGTACACGTGACCGGCCTTGGACCGGAAGTCAAAAATGGTATTTATGGAATAGGTGCTTATGGACTCCAGATCCTGCCGATACCGGTTCCATCGGCGATCTGGCTGTTCCTTTCCGGCGTAGTCGGCATCATCACCGTAGCACGCAGGGATCGCAACCTTAATCTGGTCTGACGGTTGATGTTCGCCGTCACCTATTACCACCAGTACTAGCAGTGCCTATGCAATCGGCTTTAAAACACGGGAGATTAACAATGGAACAACTGATGCGCCACTTGGAACCGTCTTGTGATCAGGACGGAATCAGGCAAAATGTTAGACGGATACGAGTGGACGGACGCCGTGCTGGCACAGACAAGATTAACTATCTACGGGTCCAGGCTGTCCCGCTGGCGAAAGCCCTTTTACGGCAAAACCGGATTTTAAACGGTCACGAGCCTGCCGTGGTCAGGGAATCCTATCAGCTGCTACGCACGCAGGTTTTGCAGCGGTTCAAAGAAAATCAGTGGAACACGCTGGCCGTTACCAGTCCCCGCGCAGGCGCAGGTAAGACATCGACTGCTATTAACCTGGCCATCAGCATGGCGAAGGAAATTGCTTACACCGTTGTGCTTGTCGATGCCAATCTGCGTTGCCCCTCCGTGCTGCAGCACCTTGGACTGGATGAACGCCCCGGATTAAGCGAATACCTGACTGACCTTATCCCCATCGAGGAGCTGCTGGTTCGACCGTATTACCTTGAAGACCTCATCGTCCTGCCGGGTGGGCGGGCGGTGGAGGATTCGGCTGAAATGTTGAACTCTCCAAAGATGGAACGATTGGTATCGGATTTGAAGGCGTCCACGGACAAGTGCATCATAGTCTTTGATATGCCGCCGGTGCTGGCAACTGCCGAGACACTGGCTTTCTCACCCCAAGTGGATGCTGCTTTACTAGTGATTGAAGACGGCGTCACCAAAAGGGCAGACATTGTGCGTACCGTGGATATGCTGAGCGCCACCAATGTTGTGGGGACGGTCCTGAACAAAGCCGGGGCTGACGCCTGGAAGTGATGCACGTTGTATAGGTGACCTCAGCGCTTCATTGCAGTTAACTCTGACGCTAACACCGCTGTGCCAGCCATCTGTCATTTGGTCTTTCTGCGCTAGCCTTCTAGGACTGCCAAGGCTAGTCAGACGCATGTAAGCATGCGCAATTCTATAGCACGAACGCGGTCGGTGGCGTGCGGGTCGCCGTTTAGTTTTTGGTGCAACACCAACTAATAGCCGAAGCAGCTAATACACTAACCCCGCATCAGCAGATTTTCTGCGACTGGCGATTAGCTGACGCTACTATTCGAGAACGCTAATCGACGGGAGACGACCCAAAGCAGAAGAAGCAGATTCCAGCCTCGATGTCCGGAACGTGCTGAAAAGCGACATTCCTACTGAATAAATTCGAACCCCCGGTCCGAGATCTTGAAAGCCACCTAAGCCAATATTGATGAAACAACTGTTCAAAATGGCAGCATGTACCATTCATCATCGTGTCTAGGTCGTCTGATGCATGAGGTCAATGCAGCACTCGCTGCTCGTAAACAACGGACGTTAGGGGAATCGTTACTGCAGCCGGGTACACATCTGTGGGTTTAGATGGCCCACCCTCGTGCTCGCGTGGCCCGACGCCTCGAGACGCATCTTCATACAACCCGTTTGTTGTCAACGTGTTCGTCAGGTGTTGCGACCAATGGCGGAGCTTCTCGATGGACAGCGTGGCAAACAGGCAGTGCTGGTACTTCACGTGATTGATCCTTCCAACAATAATCAGATCTTGTCTTCTCTGGGTAGCCAGCAAATGCAAGGCTATGAGCAAGTTGGCCACCTCCAGAGGGGTACAACGGACCTTACCTGCGCGCAACAACAGCTCGCTGTTGTCAAGGCAATTAGAGACTAGGAACTCGAACCCCATCGAGTGGGCATATTCAAGTAACTCTCTGAAATTCTTTGTTCTCTTCGCCTTAATGGGCAGCATAAAGGCCACCGTGTACGTGAACGTGTTCATGGCGGACATATGTCGGTAATCCTGGAAACGGTAGTTGACCGTTTCGTCGAAGACTTATCACATTGGGTCATATGCGGAATGGCAGTCGTCAGATTCAGCTTCCGGGTCAGGCCGCCGCGTCGGAATAGTAAGACAAAATGGTTTCCCCTGGTAGGGTTCCCTTCTCGCGCCGCTCGTCTGCCGAACTCGGAAGTACTGGCCGGATCACGGGAACGGCAAGTTTTGCTGCATTTTACCGTTCGCCGCAAGTCTTTGTATGTCTTTAAAGCAGCCCGATCTCGGTCCTACAGGAATTGGTTATATAAGATTTCTCTGACAGGCGGGAGACGACCCAAAGCGGTCACAGCGCAATCGCGCGTGAAGCAGACATTCGATCCAGAAAGTAGACGTTTCGTGTTTCAGTGTATTCTTAAGTCAGCGACGCCGCTTCCGGTCAGAAACTGTCACTGCCCAAGATCCGAGGAGCGGCCGCTCTGCCGCAAAAGCGAGCATACAGCGCAAACAGAAAACGGCCCCAGGAGGGGCCGTCTCTAGTCGGAACCGCAGTCGCACTGACGACGGACAGGAAATGGCCGGTCGTCTTCTCGTAACCTTACCTAATTAGCCGTTACGGACAATCCGGATAAGGCTGCGGATATGCCAGATTGAAGCTCCTGTGACCGATGTCCGCGTAGTCTGGGCCGTAGCGGTAAGCCCTGAACATGAAGTTGGCGCCCGTGGTTTCGTTGATAATCTCGCACTGCGGAACATTGCCAATGGTCGGCGGATTGATATATTCCCAGACGATCTCTCTGTCATTACTTACTTCGATCAGATGCCCTTCTACGCCCGAGGTGATCAGCGTATTGGTGCCGATCCGCTGGGGAAAACTGACAAACTCAGAGTTTAATGAATTCGCGGAAACCGTCTGGAAGCTCCAGTCAGGTTTAGCATAGTAGTCCTTGTCATACAGGTTAACCGATACCTGCAGCACCCTGGAACGGTTACCCGACGGTCGCAACCACCCGTTATCAAACACCAGCACGGTGACCTGACCCGGTGAACTCTCTGCGATATTGGTGCCGTGTGGGCCGAATAGATAGGTGTCGCCATCCTCCATATACGATGCGGGTCTGGCCTTTTTGTCCCAGGCTGCGGGGTTTCCCCAGCGGTAGACAATGTCGCCCGTGGCGTGATCGATGAAATAGAACTCGCCGAAGGCTCTTGAGGTCAAAATAACGAGATCGTTGACCGGGTCATAGTCAATACCATTGGCATGCATAAAATCTGCGCTGCTTCTGTGCGTCAAATCGGTAGGCCTTGGAATACGGTAATTGATATCGATGCAGTCGGCTTTTTGCCTGTTACACAAATGATCCCACGCACGCCATTCCCAAACGACTTGATAGCAGTGCAGAGCATGCGGGTTACACTTTGCTACCTCCACGATCCTGTCAGGCCAAAAATCGCCAATATAGACACCCGCGTTGGGCTCTGTGCCGATAGCGCCTTCGGGATTGACCGTCTTGGGGTGGCGCCCGTTTCTGATGGCATCACGCCTGCTGTGCCGCTCCCAGACCAGAACTAGTGTATTTCCGTTCGGCATCCGGTGATAGGTATGATGAGAAATCCAGTCGGCTCCGGCTAACTCGATATCCCATAGCAACTGGTCGCCCTCCCAGTTCCATTCGCGCAGCCTGCCCTGCACGCCGCCCCACTGACCTGTTTGCAGGGGATTTCCGTAATCTAGCTGGGTTGCTGAAGCACGTAGCAGTGTCCCGTCGTCGGTGAGCTGGGCATCTCCCCCGAGTGCAGCATTCCACTGGTGGACAAGATTGCCTTCCATGTCGATAAGTCGTGCCGGATTGGATTGCAGCAAGGTATATCCATTGTATGCCTTGTCTACATCGTAGTAGAGCAATCCAGTCGGCCCCCGTGTTGCTTCGTATGCATGAACTGTCTCAAATGCAGCAACTGATACAACGCTTGCACACATAATCCAAACGTACAGCCGTTTCATCATCTTCTCCTTTTATTCGGTTCACAGCCTACTTAGGTCATAGGTTAGTGCTGCACTTGTCAATTGCGTTGATGTGGATCAAGATGCGCCTAAGTTTCATGAGACATTCACAGTGGTTCTTTCGCTGGAGTGACTCACCTGTGACAGCCATGCTTCCACCCCGTCCATACGTACACGTTCGCTGGGTTTGCAACCGACATCCGGAGGTCAAAAAACTACTTCCAGCTGAAGCGGACATCGCTATTTCCGCTCCTTTAATCGGGCGTCATAGTCAAGCCCCCATGTTTTACGGGTAGTACATCGGGTTCGTCGCTGTGTGGGTCACGCTCCTTTCCGCAGTCGGCTGGGGCAACCTTCCAGCACGCTGCACGCATTCGTCGGACAGAATGGAGAGCCTCGCTTTTGGTCGCGCTTTAAAGCGCAGCAGAAATTAGCGGCTTCATCCAGACATTCGTCCACACGAGGGACGTTCCCGTTTCGGTGTTACAGGGAATCGGCTACGTTAGTTCATGGTGTCGCCTCTGTAGCACCGTAGCGGAACTCTGTGCCATCCAGCCACATCTTGTGCAGGATGACAGCCAATTTGCGGGCCACGGCGATGACGGCCCGCCGATGGCCTTTGGTCTTCGCCAGTCGTCGTCCCCAGACCTTTAGTGACGACCACTTCTCTGAGCGAGACACCAGCGCGTGCGCCGCCACGTAAAGTGCCGAACGCACATCGGGATCACCGGCCTTCGAGATATGGCCAGGGTTATCCACCTCACCGGACTGGAAGCGTCTGGGGGTTAGCCCAAAATGCGCTGCCACTGTGCGCGAGCGCTTGAACCGCGTGGGGTCATCCACGCCCGCCTTGAATGTCAGCGCCGTGACCGGTCCGACACCGGGGACGGTCATCAGACGCTGGCAGACACCATCCTCACGCGCCAGTGCTTTGGCCTGGCTGTCCAGCTTGAGATAGGTCTTGTACAACACCAGCCGGGCATCCAGTAGTGGGATCAACGTTTGGGCTAGCGTCGGGTGTGCCTCAATCGCATCACGGACATGTGTATCGAAGGCGCCATGCTTGAGTGGTCCAGGCAAGCGGATGCCGAGCAGGCGCACCAGCCCCCGGATCTCATTTTCCAGGTCGATACACTTCCTCAACACGGCCTTGCGGCTTGATAGCAGCACCCGGATCAGGTGGCTCTCCAAGCTCTTGACGTGCACCCGGCTGTACCAGCCAGTGCGCAGAATCTGGGCGATGCCCCGGGCATCGTTCTTGTCCGTCTTGTTGCGCATCGCCGCAAGCGCGGCACTCACCTGCCGCGCTTCCAGGCATATGACCTCATACCCTGCCGACTGCAGACCATAGGTGAGGTACTGCGTGAGTGCCCCAGCCTCAAAACCCACCGAGCGGATGTCCGGACTGAACCGCTTCAAGCAGGCTACAATCGCTTCGACATCAGAGGCGGCCTTGGCTTCATGCTGTATCAGCCCGTCATCATCGACGACACAGATAGAGACCGAGCGGAGTGAAACGTCTAGCGCAGTGTGATAAACCATGATCGAATCTCCCAGAGTTGTGTATCCAACCCAATTTTAGTGGGAGCTCAACGGCAACCGTCAGCCCGATTACCTATGCTTTTGGCCGAACCTCCCAGTACGCGCCAGCGCCAAGCTGTGGCACTCCCCGGACTTTGAACGGCAGGATTCAGGTCAAACTCAGAACCTGGCAGTCTGATTCCATTTAAGCATCCGCTAACAGGCAGGAGACGACTCGAATGAGACATTCACGACTGCCACCTTAAATAGTCTTCGATAGATGGTTCCCACAATGCCGGTGACTCTACGCATTTGTTACCTTCAACCTAACGATCAATGACTCTGAAGATGGATTCGATCTACTCCTGCTCTTGGACGTAAGAAACATTAGCTTGGCACCTGTTGACTGACACAACCAGCCTGAACTTGGCAAGGCGTTTTAAGTGTTGCAAGGCAAGATCGATAGCGCGATCATAGGCACGCTGCGCGGCGTGCTTGGCAGCATGCACGGAGTGTGTCACCTCATAGCCACGACGCCCGATTTGCCGGTGACGCGTACGCGTTGGAACGGGGAAGTACTACTCGGGGTACAAACTTCGAGTCCGGGGAGTCGCATCAGCGGGATCCGGTGCGGTTTCTTACCCCTTGATGTTCAACCCGCTTAGTGATTCAGGCGATCTCTGTGCAAAACCAGATTCTAGTAAAGCTCCGCAAGTACGGTCCGCGTGAATTCGTCGTTCGCGGTTATCAGCGTGTTCGGCGACTCGCCAGTCAACGTTATCGGTACAATGCCAATTTCGATAAAAGATACAACATAAACACCGGCATGGTCGTCCCGGTGGATGAACTGGCTTTTGAAGACGCGCAGGCACAGGGGCAGGCCAAGGAACACAATCCTTCGTCGCCCTACGCCGTAATGGCCGCGCTGAAAGCGCTGAATAAGCATATGGGTGGCTTTGGCGCATCAGGCTTTGTCGACTATGGCTGCGGTGCAGGTCGGGCAATGATAATAGCGGCGGAAGCCGGCTTTAAGAATATTATTGGTATAGAACTTTCACGAAAGCTTATCAGTGTATGTAAGGACAATATTGCGAGCTACTCGAATAGAAACAAAGCCGCTAGATTTGTTGTATTAGAGCAGGATGCCGCGACGTATGTGCCTGAGAAAGGCTCTTGCGTATTGTTCTTTGCCGTACCTTTCAATCGGGATGTCTACAAAAAGGCGATAGCAAATATTGCACTCGCCCTTGATAAGGATCCCAGAACAATATACTTACTGGATTTTGCGTGGTCGAATATGGATACCGAGTTCCGAGACAATAACTATGAATATATTGGTCAAATGGAGGGCGTAAACTTGTATAAACTATCTGCCGCTGCATAACGGTGAACAGCGGCCGTTGGCCTGAACCGCATCCACAACGCAGATTATATTCACCACGTTTCCACCCTCCCTCCGGGATTAATCATGGCAGGACGCAGAGTGGTACTTACCATTTTTTGAACGCGCTAATGAGAGGAGCGCCCAGCCAACAGGCTTCGTCCGCTCACTCCGCGCTACCTACCGGCAACGTTGCGAATGACCGCAACTCTAACCCAGAAATTCAGTACATCACCTCGCCACGCGGGAAAACTGAGAAGCTGGAAGCCTGACATCCTCAACTTCGGCCCACCTCATCAGGTTTTCAGGATTCCAGTATTTCAGGTTTTCGCCCTCCCACCCTGCTTGCCCCAAGGGATTGGCCGGGCGTGCTTGGGCAGGTCTGGGGAACAGGGGATGTCTCGAACGGCAGTTTTATCCTCGAACCCGGAGGTTCACTCTTGCCCTATATAACAGTGATATAAGATGGGAGACGAACCGTTTAGAGCATTCCACCACCAGAACAACGATAAGTCCGGAACCGTGTGTCCAGCTTTTTGTTAAATGGACGATATCTAATTATCGTTTTGTAAAGAATAGGAAATACCAGGCAATTCGAGACGCCGCTTTTTCGAATGTAGCTGACGACGGCGCCGCCTTACTGCATCGATACGCAACTATGACCGTACCAACTATCCTGGTAATAGCCAGCACCGCGGCGTTCCTCATTTGGGAACGACTTGCACCCGGACGGGTATTGCCGCACTCCCCTGGTTGGTATTTCCGATCACTCGCAATCAATTTCGTGCAGCTGGGCATCACCCTCATTACGGGAAAACTGTGGCTCGACATATTTCCCGGAGAATCGATACTGAGAATGTCCAGTATCAACATGCCTGTTCTTGAGGGCTTTATCGGTTGGTTCATCGGCACCTTTGTCTTCTATTGGTGGCATAGGCTTCGCCACAAGAACGGCTGGTGGGTTGTGTTCCACCAAGTCCATCATTCAGCTTCTCGCATTGAGGTGCTTACCTCGTTCTACAAACACCCGGTTGAAATAGTTGCTAATTCCCTTTTGACCGCGCTCATTCTGTTTCCCATACTCGGCGCGTCTCTGCTAGCCAGCTTCTGGTATAACGTCTTTGCCGCCACGGGCGAGTATTTCTATCACGCAAACGTTAAAACGCCTCGTTGGCTCCGTTACTTCATACAGACACCGGAGCTTCATTCGATTCACCATCAGTACGACGTCCATTCCTACAATTACAGCGACATTCCGATCTGGGACAGGATGTTTGGTACGTATCGAGACAGCATATCGTTCACTGATCGTTGCGGCTTCCCCGAAGGCGCCGAGCAACGGTTGCCGGAAATGCTGGCATTTAAAGATGTCTACGAAGAAAGCGTATAGCAACCGCGCCAAAGCCGCCCGCTTTCTCCGACTGGTATGTTCAACCTTCCCTGGCCGCCCCTTGCGTTCGACGTGAAACATGATGAATAAGCCCGATCTTAATGACGCACTGAACGAAGCGCTGCGAAAGATTGGCCGTAACGTGGTCAATTTTCAGAAAATGGAAGCAATGCTCAAGCACCTGATCGCGTGCGGAAACATCCAAGGCTATGCCAGCGATTTGACGCGAGTCATCGGAGATCGGCTTAATTTCTTCGCGAAGCGGCCAATGGGCCAGTTAACTGATGAGTTCGTTTCCACTTTCTCTAAAAGTGCAAGGCCAGCCGAAGGACCGGAGGATCTCGCCGAAGCCTGGCTATCATGTTCTTTCGAGATTGAATCTGGGGAAGATTTCGCAAAAGAGAGAAAGACGGCGCTAAAAGCCATCGTGGAGGAGCGCAACAAATTGATACATCAGATGCTTGCACATTTTGATACGGGTTCGCTGGAGAGCTGCGTAACACTGAGTGCTGAGTTGGACGAGCAACATACGAAGCTGATACCTGAATTCGCACTCTTGGAATCAATGGTAAGAGCGCTGAACGAGGCGCAGCACGAGCTGGTCGGTTTCTTTCAATCTGAAGATTGGTGAAAGTTATTTGAAAATCAGGGGAGTGGCACTTAACTCCTGGCGGAGGCGCTTGTCGACTCGAATCATACCCCGACTCGCAAACGGCCAAAGGTCACCACATTACCCGGTCTGGCTGCCCGCGGATCCGCGCCCGGATTCAGCCAGTTTATTATTGGCGCGAATTCTTCCCGTTCCGCTGCGACATCGGTTTCATCCATTTCAAAAATACCGGTTCCCCGTTCAACCGCCAGGATGTATTGGTCGGAGTCGGACAGCCTAGTCAGAAAAGGCAGGCTTAATTCCTGTAAAAAGCGTTCGAAAGGCTCATAAACCCGCATGGTTCTGCGCACCCGGTTGGCGACCACGGCAATTTGCGTTTGCTGTTTGCGAATTCCGCCCCTGAACAACAGCTCCTTGATGAAGCCCGCGGTAGCGTGAATATCAATCGTGGACGGAGTGACGGGAATGACAATGAAATCTGTTTTTCTGACCATCTCCTGTAACAGCATGCCTTCCACGCCGGCAGGTGCGTCAATAATCAGTTTTTCGGTATCTTCCGGAACATACATCTGGACGCTGCGGATCAGTTTACCTTTCTGGGCGGCGGCGTTGGCGGCGTGGATTGCGTTTAGAGTCTTCGAACGTCTTTGCAGCCAATGCAAACTGGACCCCTGAGGATCATAATCCATGATCGCGGTTTTGTGGTTTCTGCTGGCAAAATAGCTTGCGATGTTCGCTGTTAGGGTCGTTTTGCCGCTCCCGCCCTTTGAATTAATAATCAATATTGTCTGCATGGCGGGTCTCTCTTATTGCCTGTGGTGACCGGATTGTCCAGCTACTAACAGTTCTAACGGAAAACGACAGCGTCCTTTTATGATTGCACGGAAGGGATGTGATCCAGTTCACACATGATCGGTTTGAAGTGTCCGTTATGCCGGGTAACCCGCTCATTTACTGGCGGCGCAGGAGTGGCCGGAAATGGCATCTCTGAAGTTAGCAGAGATCTGGGGAATGACCGGTTGTGGCCGGTTATCCCCGTTGCCAGGCCCGACATCACTCAGGGTTCATGAACAAGTTGAACGGCAGGTTACCGGCCGGACCCGGAAATTTAGCCGCTGCTACTATTCGGGAACGCTAATCGACGGGAGTCGGCCCATAGCAGTCATTTGGTGCATCCTGATAGTTACCCGGATAACTGAAAACGGCTTAAAGCCACCTCAGCAACAATTTGCCATGCACACGATTCTCCCTTCGCTCGCTGTTTACAGATGGGCAGAATAATACTTGACAAATTTAGTCAGGATTATATTCTTCACAAGACCTGACTAATTTTGTCAAGTGTTCAGTGGAGACACGGCACCCTTGGAATCCAGACAGTTCCCCTGAACAGGCGGCACCGAGGAGATTGGGTCACCTAGGGGCACGGTTGAATGAAACAGGTACATGGCAAAGGAGCTAATAATATGACGACCACACTGACTGCAGAACAGATAAGGAAATTGCTTGAATGGACGGAAGACAGGAGCGTCGACACCGATGTTGACAGCCAGGCGCGTACCTATCGCAAGCAGTTGCTGGATGATTTAGGGGAAACGCACGTGCATGAAATGGCCTTTAGAGATGGTATTGTGCTCAGCAACGAGCATCTGGGGGTGATCGAGTGTCTGCGTGACTATTACTTGGAGTTTGGAGAAGCAGAAAAAGGGCGCGATCTAGAGGACATGCTCGATGAAATATTTACCGGTCACGGTGGTCGTAAATTCCTGTGGCACCTGTTTCCGAATGGACCGGTGACACAGGGTATGCGTATTGCCGGGTTGCCTGTGCCACCGCACACCGGGGACAAGGGTTTCGGTACCGTGCGCTAGTGCTGTAATAGCCGTACCGTTCCATCAGCTGAATTTGCTGCGTCTGGGAAACGGGAACTATTGGCCGAGGCTGTGTAACAACGCGCTCCGCCGGGTGCCTCGCGAAAATCGGACTTCACCAGAACGTCTTAGAGCTACGATCTGCATGTGAGGAAGGGTTTCGGTATCCCTGTATTGCGATAATTTTTTGTTTTCACACGCCCTCGGCCGATTCCCACCGTTTTAGCGGTCGTTAATATTAGCGGTTGATACACTTCCGAGAACGACCCAAAACTGACTGTTAGCGAACCCTGATATTTGCCCGTGTCTACGGGCAGCTAACGACCCAAGGCGGTCGTATCGCGGTTAGATATATTAGTACTACCCAACAGGAGGGAAACGACCCGAAGTGAAAGTTCACGCTAAGTTGCTGTTAGTGTTAAACGTACTGAAAGTTGCCGTAATGCATATTGCCCATGAATAAAGTAATTGTTTGTGGCGTGTCGGCACTGCTCCGAGTGTAAGTAATGTCTATGAAGAAATCCCATACCTTAGCGGTCAGAAACAGGATCTGCGTTCTCCTTTCGATTCACCGCCAAGCCGCATTTTAGTGATGGTCGGTGGACATTTGCTAATGGCTTTTCTGGTGAAGATGATTATGTTTATATATGCGCATTCGTCATTTCAAAGCTTTTATACACCGGATTAAAAAAGTCTAGGCAGGTGATGCAATGAAAACACTATGGCAAAGTATGCACTCGGCTATGAGCACGGTTTTGGTCTTGGCAAGCGTTACTCTGTGGGCTCTTCCCAATGTAACTATCGCGCAAGAAGCTAGCCCTGTGGTATCGGTGAAACGCCTTAGCATGGCGATGAGCGCGAAGATCGCGGCAGCCGCCGTAGCGGCTTGCGGTAAAAAAGGCATACAAGTTACGGCCACGGTAGTCGATCGCAATGGTGAGGTGCAGGTAATGATGCGCGATACGATCGCGGCACCGCTGAGCATCGAAGTCAGTCGACGCAAGGCGTATACAGCCGCTAACTTCGCTGTGTCCACTGCCGAACTGCTGGATCGTGGCCAGAGTGGTCTGGCACAGGTTGACTCCTTAATGTTTAGCCGCGGCGGGCTACCGATTAAGGCTGCCGGGCTGATGCTAGGTGCCGTGGGCGTGAGTGGTGCCCCTTCCGGTGAAACCGATGAGGAATGCGCTCAGGCGGGAATCGATGCGGTAATCGATGATCTCGAAATGATGTAGTGTTTAGCACCATAACTAGCCGTAAAAGAGCGGCGTGAACACGGCTACTTTACGCGCCTCCTATGAGGCATGTCGGCCACGGGCAGCATCTCCCCGTAGGCAAAGACCTCATCCTCCTGCTGCCAGATACCGAAGACTTTATGGCCATTGCTATGGCACCAGGCGGCGATCTCGGACGCACATGCTGCATGGACCGTAACGACAGTTTGTGGCCGAACTTCCCCGTACGCAGCTAAGCACGGAAGTTGCTTTGTCCCAGCCACGAACGGCAAGTTACCGACCGAACCCGGTACTACATGAACTCGTTATATAAGATTTCGCTAATCGGCAGGAGTCGACCCTTCTCGGACCTTTAGTCGATACTTATATAGCCGATGACTTAAACTAGACTTAAATCCCTGATGGGCGCCACACTCGTCGGCGGCTCAATGACAATTGGGACAGGTGCTCAGGCCTATTGGGGTGACCCATGGGCAGGTCCCTGGTCCGATCCCGGCTGGGGCAGCGGCCTTCGGGCGCGAATACCGCTTGAAGTTGACGATTCCGGTATGGGGTTGTTGGGTCGCAATCTTCTGCTAATCTAAAGGAATATCGAGGTAGCGGTAATCCGGGGGTTGGTTGCTGGAACAATTCCCCAATAGCTGTAATATTAGCGCTAACAAAATATCTCCACGGACCGGTAGAACAATCCAAAACAAAGGCCCGGTCGGCTTATAAGGACATGAATCAAGCCTGGCAGGCGCCGCGGAGGCAGGCTCATGATATTGTCAATAATTCCCTCAGTGCTGAAATCCCTTTCTATAGCTGCCCTCGTTGTACTGCTCGCCAGCTGTGGAGGCGGCGGCGGTGGCAGCAGCTCAACCGGATCGGTTGTGTCTGCCAGCAATACCGGTTCGGTCGGTATACTGCTGACGGACAAGCCCACAAGCCTCGACATATTTTCAGGCGTCATGATAACGGTCAGCAAGGTCGAGCTTTTCAATGCCGACAGCGGCGAGAAGGTAACGGCATACAGCGGCGCTCCGCGGGGACCTTATAACCTGCTCAGGTTGAGAAACGCATCCAAGCCACTGACCCTCCATGACAGCGTCCCTACCGGGCGTTACTGCAA
Organism: uncultured Gammaproteobacteria bacterium; assembly: GCA_963695455.1. Lineage (GTDB taxonomy): Bacteria > Pseudomonadota > Gammaproteobacteria > DSM-19610 > DSM-19610 > Thiogranum. The sequence goes on from CAVOGN010000010.1 coordinate 22,631, forward strand.
GATTCGTCTGACACTGGATGACCTGTGGCTCAGCTTCAAGGATGGCAGGCCGGATTACCATCCGAAGTTACCGGGTAATAACAAGCTCGATATGAGTGCCCGCGATTGTTTTTACGTGTCGGCAGACAAGATTATCTATGTCCAGCTTGACATGGATATGAGCAAGTCCGTTCATGTGGTCAAACGTGGTAAGCGCGATGAATACAATATCCGTCCTGTCGTGTTCATCAATGCCGTTGGTGGCGATTTCACCGGCAAACTGGTTCGCCTGGAAGGCGGCACGGTGGAGCAGATAAACCGTGCTGAAGGAACCGTTCTTGTTTGTGATGCTCTGCCCATTTATGACAATGGCGGACGGGATCGCCGGGACAGGTGTGTGAAGGTCTATATTGGCAAGGATACGTCGGCCTTTGACAACGACAGCAACGATGGTAACGCGACGAGTGGTGGGAATGCCATACCACTGGCAGACGTGTTTTCACCTGAACGCGTTGGCCGGGGTCCGGTAACACTGGCGGGCTATTTCCGTCTCAATGCCGGTGGCGTGTACGCCGCCGATCACAGGAATGATAGCGACAGCGATGATTCCGATGGCGGTCGAGGTGATGCAGATTTCGATGATTCGGAGAACAATGGCTTTGACGGCGGCCATTACCTGGGCTTCGATGCGCTGGTTATAGGGTTCGGAGAATTTCTCAATCTCGACGGCGAGGTGACCTCGACTTCCGGCAGTGCCGAGGTAAACGAGGCGCTCGATGCCACGCCTACCGTATCATCGACATCGGCGACCAACCCGGACCGCCAGTTCCAGGCCAATGACGGTATCGTGGAAGACGGTAACGGCTGGGTCGGTGTGGAGGACGTGGCAACTGAGACGGCATGGATTCGACTGACTTTCGATTCCAGCAAAGACATCCGCCGCGTCGTCCTGTTCGATGTGGTTGATACGGTCGCGCAGCTCGAGTCGGGTAATATCGAATTCAGCGATGGCAGCACGATTCCGATTACTGCGCCGCTGCCCGATGATGGTACACCCGTGGTCTTTGATTTCGCCACTAAGCAAACTGACTGGGTACAGGTCAACCTGACCCAGGCCAAGGGCCGTTTCGGTCTGGCCGAGATCGAGGCCTATTCCTCGGTGGCAAGTGACGATGGCTTCGGTATGACAGTATTGCCCGCGCAGGGGTACACGTCGACGGATCCGCTACCAGTCGTGCTGCAGCCTGCACCGGCGGGGGGTAACGGTACGAAGATCCTGTCCAGAAGCGGTGTGCCGCTGCAGAGCGATGACATCGAACCCGGCCTAACGGTCACCGTGGATGGTGTACTGACAGGACCCAGCCCCGTGTATCTCAATTCCGCCCTGGTTATCGTCGACACCGACGCGCTGAGCAAGGATATCGCCAGTGGCACGATCGACCGGGTAGGTAGTAACACCCTGCTTCTGGAGGCCGATTCGTTTGTCTGTGAGCCGGGTACAGGGCCGGGTTTCTACGTGGTAAACCTTACCGCTGATACCGATGTATATCAGGTAACGGAATCGAGTTCTGGTATCGAAGGGGATTTCGTGGGTGGTGATAGCCTGGAGATCGGACAGATCACCGACATCAGTGGTGAGTGTGTCAATAACGAGTTGCTTGCCGATACGATTGTTATTCTCCCGTAGTTACAAGCCGTATCATTTCTCAACCCTTACCCGGCGAATAATTTCGCCGGGTTTTTTTGCGCAAGTTCTACATAATGCGGAGCAGCCGGTGGGACATCATCAACGCTGAATTAGGAGCGGATGCTGTGAACACTGTGGCTTTACAATAATCCTGGGGTTTTATGCCCGAGGAAGATGGCCTTCTAGAGGGCCGCAGTGTCCTGTTCTGGCCGTAATTGGAACTCCGCAATCGCGCCGAAGGGCGGCGCTCCTACAGTATCCTTATGACTGCTTTTGGCCGGTTATCCCCGTTGCCGGTCTGAGCAACAATCCGTATTCATGCGAACATTCAACGGCAGCTTACTGCCCGATCTCGGTCCTACAGGAATTGTTTATATAAGATTTCTCTGACAGGCGGGAGACGACCCAAACGCGAAGTTCAGCGTCTGAGACTTAATGTCTGGAATCCAGGGCGAAACACGGTCATTCCGCTGAAACTTCGCTCCACCTATGACCCGAGAATTGCCACGGAGTTGACTGGGCCGTGATTACCTGAGCGAAGAGATAAGAGTGCGTCTTCTAACTCCCCATCGAAACCTACAGGAAGTGCGGCGGCGCGGCGAAAGTGATTGCCTGCATCGAAGCCCCGGTGTTTATTGAGAAACTTCTCACCCATTTGCAGGGAAAGGAGGCCTCAGCTTCAAGGAACGTGTCAAAATAATAACGTATCAACAGATAAGTTAATACATTCAATGCAACACGACTAATTAGAATCGCATTATTGCCAGATAGATGATTATCTATAGTTTGTTAGAAATATTTTGATTAGTCATATTGACAGGATAAAGCTACCTTTGACTCGCATTATCAATGAGCGCATGTTTTTTGTTTTATCTATTTTGAAAAACGTAGTTAATGCGATCTTTCCAGAGGGTGGTCATATGCATACGCAAGTTGGCGTTATTTTAGGTTCCAGGTCCGAATGGAGCACTATGCAGCATACAGCCGAATTACTTGCCCTATTCGGCATTGCGTATGAGACACGTGTTTTGACAGCGAATAGAAATCCCAATCAGCTGCATGACTATGCTAGTAAAGCTATTGATCGCGGTTTGGAAATTATCATCGCTGGTTCAGATGGCGCACACCATTTACCCGAAATTCTTGCCTCTAAAACTGAGATACCCGTACTTGGCGTGCCGGTAAATACAAAAATCTCAAAATCCCAAAACGCTAATATAAATAATTCGAACACCCATTCAGAAAATCAAGTTGGCATGCTAAAAACTGGTCATGCGGGTGCTGTCAATGCAGCATTATTAGCAGCAAGCATGCTCAGCAATAAGTACCCAAAGATTCGTGAAAAACTAATCGATTATCAGCGTCAGAAAAAGGCGTCAAATGATCCACACAAAAATTCATGTGACGTCGCATAATCGTTAATTATTTATTGTGAAAACAAATTAAACTTAAATGTTGTTTCGCAGTTGGCGCGTTTTTTCCCGCATGGGATGGGTCTAACGGGTACGCCCCCTGGCGCGTGTCGACGGTATAGCCTGCGGCCAAAACGGAGGTGTCCATCGCCAGTGCCGCTCCCCGCTGCCATTTGGCTCTTCGGCTCCGGCCTGGTGGGGTTAATCGGAATAGCCAGAAGAAAGAAAGCGGCATAACCATGTAAGGCACTATCAACAGAGACGGCGGCTTCGGTCGCCGTTTTACATTGCGCTAAAGGTCCGAAAGTGGCCGTAATTGGAACTGCGCAATCGCGCCGAAGGACGGCGCTCCTACAGTATGCTTCTGACAGATATCGGCCGAGGGTGTTGAAAAAGTCCCCGCAGACCAGGATGCATGAGAGAATTGGCGGAAATCTATGATGGACAAGGATCAGCGCCTATGAAGCGGCAGCTGCCGCCGGCCCAGAATGCGCTGTTTGCGGTCGACATCATGTAACCAATTCCCCAACGGGTTTCCCGATGAAGACATCAGAGCAACTGCAACAGACGGTTCGAACCCTACTGGATTCACAGGCTCAAGGGGTCTTGGCGACGCAGCATGACCAGCAACCCTATACGAGTCTGATGGCCTTCGCTGTCACACCTGACTTACGCTGGATCGTGTTCGCGACCTACCGTGCGACCCAGAAACACGCAAACCTGTTGGCGAATCCCCGCGTCTCGTTGCTGATCGACAACCGCACCAACGAGTCGGTTGATTACCACGATGCGGTGGCCATCTCCGCCCAAGGTACAGTCAGTCAGGTCGATGGGGCGCGGCGTGCCGAACTGCTGCAGATTTATCTTCGCAAACATTCGGAACTGAGCGATTTTGTAACCGCTGCCGACTGCGTTCTGCTGCAACTGGAGGTTGAGCGCTATTACGTTGTCAGCCAATTCCAGAACGTCGTCGAATTGCGCATGAAATGAAGCCCATACAGTTCTCGAGCGGATCCCGCCGAGTTACCTGTACGGCTGACGCGTGCTGCCCAACACACCCACTGTGAATGGAAACTTATGGACCAAACTCGGACCGGTCAGCGAAGAATTGCCTGGTAAATTAGTCAGATCACCGGATTCAACCCGAAGACGACGTGCAGACCACCACCATGTTTTTCCGGATTTTATGGTGATACATAGTTCTGCCCTGAAATCTGCGTTTATAACGCCTCGTTTGGCTCACTGTTCAAGTATTCAATCGGACGCGCACAGGCTAGACTGCGAATTGTGCGATGAATGCAGAGCATGGAAGGTCCTGCAAGAAAATCCGTTTTTAAAGGTAGCCGAAACAGAATTCAGTCACAGGAGAAGCATAATGATAAAAGCTTTTGCGGCATTCAAGCCTGGCGGAGAGCTAAGACCCTTCGAATATGACCCCGGTCCGCTTGGTGCCCATCAGGTCGAAATCAGTGTTGAGCACTGCGGCATCTGTCACAGCGATCTCAGTATGTTGGATAACGAATGGGGGATGACAGAGTACCCCCTCGTACCTGGGCACGAAGTCATCGGAACAATCGCTGCAGTCGGTGGTGCTGCGACACACCTTGCGGTCGGTCAGCGCGTGGGATTGGGCTGGCATTCGGGATATTGCATGTCCTGCGGCTCCTGTATGTCGGGTGATCATAATCTCTGCGCCAATTCTGAGGCTACCATTGTCGGGCGTCACGGCGGGTTTGCCGAAAAAGTACGCGCCAGCGCGGTCAGCGTGTTTCCACTACCGCAGTCGGTCGATTCAGCGACTGCCGGACCGTTGTTCTGTGGTGGAATAACGGTTTTCAATCCACTGGTTCAGTTTGACGTTTCTCCGACCGCCAAGGTCGGTGTGATCGGTATTGGCGGACTCGGCCACATGGCGCTTCAGTTTCTTAATGCATGGGGTTGCGAGGTTACGGCTTTCACGTCGAGCCCGGCAAAACAAGAGGAGGCGCTCAAACTCGGTGCGCACCATGCGCTCAACTCCAGAGACGCATCGACACTTGAATCTGTGGCTGGCCGCTTCGATCTGATCCTTTCTACCGTAAACATCAAACTGGACTGGAACGCGTATATGTCGGCCCTTAAGCCCAGGGGCCGCCTTCATTTCCTTGGCGCGACATTGGACCCCTTGGATCTGCACGTATTTCCGATGCTTTTGGGGCAGCGTTCGGTCTCGGGATCTCCGGTTGGTAGTCCAGCCACTATTCGGCGCATGCTGGATTTTACAGCACGTCACCAGATCAAACCGGTAACAGAACAATTTCGCTTCGAACAGGTGAACGAAGCGATCGCACGGCTCAAGAGCGGACAGGCACGGTATAGGATTGTGCTCAGCCGCTAATTGAGAACTGGCCAGTAGTCCCTAATCAGGAACCCGACATCACCCGGGGTTCTTTAATCATGGGGATGACGTGTTCTGGCCGAAAGGCGAAATTGATGCGGCGACCCCTTCGGGTCGTCGTTTTCAGTTTTGGGAACGGCAACTATTGGCCGAACCCGGTAGTACTGTTCGCCATCACAAGCGCACTGATCGTTGTCCGCCGATGACCGATTCGCGCTTGCGATGCCGTCATTCAGAATGACACCCTCCTCCCCACGTTCTCCGGCCCGGAGACATCAGCCCGGAGCCGGTGAAAAACTGAAATTCTGGAATTCTGAAATCCTGGGGAGCCGATGCTGTGGTCTGGATGTCCGGTTTCCAGTTTTTCAGGTTTTCAGTTTCCTGGGGTGGAACGGCACGGTGAAAACTCGGCCACCGACCCGACGACCCGTCGCCGCAGGGCAGCCCGGAGAAGTCGGGCTCGGGGGTGCAAGGGCGACCGCCTCTGGCCCAGAGTGTCCCGCTCTCCGGCGTTCCCGGCACAAAGATGCCCACCCCTCGGGCGCCGCCCCACTCCGCACGCGCCGCCTGTATCGACACTTCATAAGCAACCAAAAATTCTCAACTCGAACAATCAAATCTGTTTTTGAATTAAAAGTGCACAATTTTCCGAGTGATCCGAACGAAGCCGATTCCAACAGCACCACATTTTAATGAATTTTTACATCGCAACTCTGTTATAGTAGAAAATTCGCATATACTTATCAGCTATCCGTATACATGGATGTAAGTGAAGTGATGACTAAAAGGTTTTTATTCGGTTCGTTAGTAGTTTTCTGCTTTCTTTATGGAGCCGCCGTGGGGCGCTATAAGGTGTTTCCTTATCAAGTTATAAAAGAGATAAAGCACGTCATAGTAGCCGGTGCTTCTGCCAGAAACGTTCACCCAGGTTACGGCGATGTTTCTGCAAAGCACGAAATACAAAGCGTTGATGAACGTTACAGCGATGTTTCTGAAAAGCAGGAAATACCATGTGACACCATTGACATGACGAACACTATGGTCGCTTTGACCTTTGGGCAATCGAATTCAGCCAATGAGGGTGAGACACGATACTCGCCAGCAAACCCTGTCTATAACTTCTATGAAGGAAAGTGCTTCAAAGCAGCGGACCCGTTACTTGGTGCTACCGGAGATAAAGGTTCGGTCTGGACGAGATTGGGAGACATGCTCATTGACAATCGACTGTATCGCGGTGTCATCTTCGTAAGCATCGGTGTTGGCGGAACGTCTGTGTCCCACTGGGACACAGACGGCGACTTATTCCAACGAATCGTCAACATGAAACATCAGTTAGATAAGCAGAACATACAGCTCACGCACCTTCTTTGGCACCAGGGTGAAGCTGATGGAAGCATTGGAACCAAAAAAGACGAATACAAGACCATGCTTACTGACATGATTGACGGGATCAGACGCCTGGGAATCGATGCGCCGCTCTACTTGGCAATTGCCACACGATGCAAAGGACCGATTGTCATGGAGATTCATCAAGCCCAACTCGAATTAGTAGGAGAAAGGGATGATATCTTAATGGGAGCGAATACAGATCCCATTAGTGATATGGACGACAGGTATGATTTTTGTCATTTCTCTGACTCCGGACTGCAAAAGCATGCCTTGCTGTGGCTACAGGCGATTCAGAACGGCGATTCTGGAAAATACTCCAGATAGACAAATATAGTGGACTGTAAGCGTCGCTTGTTTCTTTCCGCGGCCCTCAATTCTACCGTTTCTTCAAAGAATTCTCGGCATACCTTTCCTACCGTTAAACAAGTTAGTTTATTTTGAGGACCACCGTTAGGAAGCCGTATCGCGGGAAAGCTCCAAATAGGAACGGCGACTCAGGATCGCTGTTCTCCTATTGCGCTGTATGTCAATTTCTGTCCGGTTATCCCCCTGCCGGTCTGAGCAACAATCCGTCTTCATGAGAACATCCAACGGCAGCTTACTGCCCGATCTCGGTCCTGCAGGAATTGGTTATATAAGATTTCTCTGACAGGCGGGAGACGACCCAACTACGACGTTTAGCCGTTTCTTATATTGGTGATGTGTGACAGACGGGCATCGACCCAAAAGCGACTTCCATCTAATCCCGTAGGAGCGGCGTCCTTCGCCGCGATGGCTCCTGCATGAATTATCGCGGCGAAGGACGCCGCTCCCACATTGTGCACATTTGAATGGCGACTCCTGGTCGTTCTTCAGCGTACACAGTTGAGTCAGGAAGTAGCTTCTTCCCAGCCACGAACGGCAAGTTACCGGCTGAACCTGGACCTAGATGAAAGCCTTTTTACCTCTATCTATTCCGAAGGTTACGTGCGTATTACGTTGCCAAAAAGGATTTGCAAACCTCACTGGGTGTATGGCGTTTGAATGACCCGAATGAGTGGCGGGTTAAGATATCCTATGCTTATACCTTGTGCTTCGAGCTCTGGGATTGAAACATGGTGATCTGCAAAGCGAGTATCCTTTTTCTCTCCCGCTTTGCGTGCTGCCAGGTCTGGGTCTTGCTGCCGCTGTTGGGGCTGCTGATCCCGGCGCAGGCGGCGGAGGCACTGAAACCTGACGCTCTGCCACAGGCGCAGGCCACACTCGAACGGCTCGAAAAACAGTTCGCTACCGCCCAGACGCGCTACAGCGCAGGAACTGAAAACGCTTAAGAAAGAAATCGCCACGGTGCGTTCCAGTGCGCAGGACTGCGTACAACAGGCGGAACCAAAGATCGAAATGCTGGACAGCGAACTCGCCATCTTCCAGCCCGAAACACCCAAAGACACGCAGGCGAAAACGGCAGAAGAGACCCAACCCGCAGAACAACCGGAAGCGCCGGTTTCTCCCGCCATCGCCCGGCAGCTGCAGGATCTGCAAAGCAGGAAAGCGAGCCTGGAAGGACGTATCGCCACCTGCAAACTGGTACTGCTGGGCAGTAACAATCTGGACTCAAAGGTAGACGATTACTTGCGCAGCCTGCAGACCCGGCAACTGCTGGCCCGTGGCCCGGACCTGGTCAGTGTGGTGCAGGCAAATCTGGATGAGCGGGAACGCTGGTTGGACTTTACCAGGCAGCTGGCTGTGACATCCACGGGTTGGGATGCGATCCGCCCGATTCACCTGGCCGGTGCTGCGGCCGTCGGTCTGCTGGGCTTCATCCTGGGCCGCATCGTGCCGCGCCGACTTCGGGTCCGGGCGGCCCGCATGAAGGTCGGGGAAGAGGAAGTCTCCGCCGGCCTCGTACAGGCGGTCATGGCCTGTGGCGCCAGCTATGCGCCCATCCTGCTTGCCCTGGGGGGGGTCATCGCTTATCTAACACTCATCCCGCGCGCGGGTGGTGATCTGCCGTTTGTCCTCACCATGATGTACGGCCTGCTGGCATACTTCGCCATCGCAGCCGGTATCAGGACCCTGCTCAACCCCTGCCCACCCGCGACCCATTATCTACCGTTGCCGGAAGCCGTCGCGATTCCGCTCAGCCGGCGCATCCGCGTACTCGCCCTGATCGTGCTGTTCAGGTGGCTTATGCTGGAACTCCACGCGGACGGCTTGCTTGATGACACCATGTTTGCACTGACCCGACAAATTCTCGGCGCGGTCTTCGTCCTGAATGTCATCTGGGTCGTCTGGCTGCTGCGCCGGCTCGAGGGCTGGCGGGATAAGTGGGTGCTCCTGCTGCTGATCGGCCTGGCGCTGTTCGGCGGCGTTGTCGCTGGCGGGATCGGCTATATCAACCTCGGCATGCTGGTGATCGTTGGCATTGCCTACACCCTGGCGTTGCTCGGTCTCGCGCTGGTGGTGAGTCAGTTTTTCTCGGACCTGTTCGATGGTCTTGATGAGGGACGCTATCGCTGGCAAAAAACAGTGCGTCGGACCATCGGGCTCAAGGGCGAGGAGTACGTGCCCGGCCTGGGCTGGCTGCGGCTGGTCGTCCACCTTGCGCTGTGGATCGGCGCCGCCCTGCTGGTGCTGCGCGTCTGGGACGCCGATGAGCAGATCACCGCCGATATCCTGCTGAATTTCACGGCGGGCTTCCAGGTCGCTGGCCTGACCATCGTCCCCACTCAACTGCTTTGGGCCATCCTGATCCTCGCCGTATTGCTGACGTTGACCGGCTGGCTCAAGGGCAGACTGAATACGAAATGGCTGGTCAAGACGCGCATGGAACCCAGCGCGCGGGAAGCGCTGGTCACGACCTTCGGGTATGTCGCAGCAGCCATTGCGGTTATGGTGGCGCTATCGTTCGCCGGGATTAAATTTTCCAATCTTGCCATCATCGCCGGCGCGCTGTCGGTCGGCGTCGGTTTCGGCCTGCAGAACATCGTCAATAACTTCGTATCCGGCATAATCATGCTGGTTGAGCGACCGGTGAGAAACGGCGACTGGATCGTCGTCGGGAACACCGAGGGCTACGTCCAGCGCATCAGCATCCGCACGACGACCATACGAACCTTTGACCTGGCCGATGTCATCGTGCCCAACTCGGACTTGATATCCGGCCAGGTGACCAACTGGACACTGGGAAATACGCGGGGACGAATCAAGATGCCGATCGGTGTCGCCTACGGCAGTGATGTCGAGACCGTCATTGCGACCCTGCTTGAAATAGCGAACAACAACGAGGATGTCATCAAAGGCAATCCCCAAGTGCCGGATCCTTACGCCCTGTTTCTGGATTTCGGTGACAGTTCACTCGACTTCGAGCTGCGCGCCGTCATCCGCAATATCAACCGGCGTCTGCGCGTGATCAGCGACATAAATCGCGCCATCAATGCCGCGTTCAAAAAACAGGGTATCGAGATTCCCTTTCCGCAGCGCGATGTCAATTTTCGCGGGCCCTTGCAAATTGAACGTGATTCGAGGGTGCCGCCCGAAGCACCCGATGGCGGGGAGTTGCCGCAGTCATAGCCTGTCCCGGAACCCGCAAGCGTAGCCTGGGCGGAGCGCAGCGCAATCCAGGACCGCAAGGCAATACATTCGGAGATTGAATCTCACCTCATCCCGGTTAACGGCTGTCGGCCTTGTGGGGAGCCATCAAAGTGTGATGCATATAGCCTGGCCGCACAGGGCATAATTAGCCGTATCGAGCACGCTGGCGCTATGGCGTCGCTCGATCAGGACCGAAAGGCAGCATCAGGTAGCGCTCCGCTCATGGGGCTCGACGCCCACGCCGATTCAACTCGCACTGGCCCGCGGACACCGCTGGCTGGCGATGTTGGTGTCGGGTGAGGTCAGCTCAATGAAAGAGATCGCCCGGCGTGAGGGCGTCGACGACAGCTACGTGAGCCGCATGGTCAATCTGACCACACTCGCACCGGATATCGTTGCCGCCAACCTGGGCGAGACGCTGCCGCCGGAGGTGACGCTGTTCGACCTGGCGGCGGGGACGCGGCTGTTGTGGGTGGAGCAGCGGGGGAGGTTAGAAGGAAAAGAGGATCAGTCATGATCTTTTTGGTCGTTCCAGAATAATACGTATTTCTACGTATAGCGCTTTTCCTGCTACGTGGTGTCTTTAAAGAATCCTGCTGATCGAGACCTGCCGGGAATGCGGTGGTGCGGTCAGGATCATCGCCTGCATCAAAGCCCCGGTGGTTATCGACAAGATTTTCTGCCACATGTATTGTGTTGGCAGGTTGAGGCGTCAACCCAATATAGTTGGTTCTGATTTGCCGGGGACCTGGGTCACCTGGATGTTGACTACTGAGCCATAACGGTTCGTCATCAAGGGTGTCCGCTGACCTGGGCCGACTTGCCTCCACCTGGGACAGCGTTTCGGATACAGTCGCATCTGCGCGATCGCGGTGCCGGTGAACGCGCCCCTGATGGCGCAGTTTCGCCAGCCCGAAGCTCAAGTCGAGAACACGCCGTCGAAAGTATGAGCAAACGCTGCATTAGGCGCGCTCCGACGGGGCACGGAGTCCCTGTTATCGGGCAGAAACCGGTTCTGAAGGATATCAAGGTATTCGGTTCGTTATGTCGGTCATCGTGGTTCGTTTGGTTCTTGCACTGATCCTGTGCTTTGCCTGGGCGGATGCCGTACCGGCCGCGGACACTGGAGGCGCGGCGCGGCGCGTCGTCATCCTGAACGCGACGGATCCCTATCTGCCGGCGTTTCTTGTCCTGGACAGCGCCCTGCGCGAGACCATCCGCGCGGGGCGCAGCGTGCCGACCGAGCTCTTCGCCGAGACGCTCGATATGCACCGCTTTCCGCGGACGCAGTTCGACAGTGAATTGGTTACGCTGCTGCGCAAAAAGTATCGGGACCTGAAGGTGGACGTCGTCGTCGCGAACGCGCAGATCGCGCTCGATTTCGCCCAGCGCCACCGCGCGGAAATCTGGCCGGACGCGGTGATCGTCTTTAACAGCGTGCCGACCACCCTATTGCACGAGCTCAGCCTCGAACCACGCACGATCGGCGTTCCGGTCCGGCTCGAGTTCGGACAGACGCTCGATCTCGCGTTGAAGTTGCGGCCCGCGACACGACGCATCGCCGTCATCGCCGGTACCACCGACCCGGATCGCAGGTACCTGTCGCTCGCACAGGCATCGCTAGAGCGCTACGCGGGCAAGCTCGACGTCCAGTACCTCGTCGGTCTCACGCTCGCCGAAACGCTCGCGGCCGTGCGTGCGCTCCCTTCTGACGCGGTAGTGCTCTACCTGACAATGTTTCGCGACCGCAGCGGAGCGTTCCATGTGCCCCGCGAGGTGCTGACGCGGATCGCGGCGGTCTCGCGCGCTCCCGTGTTCGGCGTGTTCGAGACCTATCTCGGCCACGGTATTGCCGCCGGCTCGATCGCGAGCTTTGGGGTGCAGGGGCGACGCACGGGTGAGCTGGTCGACCGGGTGCTGAACGGCGAGGATTCCCCAGCCATCGGTGTCCAGATGCCACCCGGCGGCTCGCTGCATCGCCGACTGGCGGCAACTACGTCACTGGGGAATCAGTGAGGGCCTGTTACCCGCGGACTGCGAGGTTCGATTCAGGGAAGTCACGACCTGGGACCGCTATCACTGGCAGATTCTCGCTGCGCTGGCGGTAATCCTGGCGCAGGCCGCATTGATTGTCGTTCTCATGCTGAACCGCCGGAGACTCCGGCAGGCCCAGGGCGCGCTTCGGGATGCGTATGTCCGACGCAGGCAGGCGGAGACGGTCGCGACCGGACTGCGCAGAAGGCTTGCGCGATTCAGCAAGGAACGCAGCCTGGGCACCATGGCCACCACCATAGCGCACGAGATCAATCAACCCCTGATCGCGATACAGAATTATGCGCAGGCGGTCAAACGGCGCCTCCAGAACGATGTCGACGACAAACCCAAGCTCATCGAGCTGTTCGCGAAGATCGAGGGACAGGCCGAACGGGCAGGTCGCATCACCCAGCACGTTCGGTCGCTGGTCAGCACGAACGATCCGCAGTTGTTACCGTGCCGATTTGTCCCCTGATTGAAGAAGTCATCCGGATGATGGAAGTGGAGAGCGAGACCCGGGGATGCCGCATCGCCTGCGAGCCTGCCGTCGATCTTCCACGGTTCTTGCCGATGCCCTGCAAGTACAGCTCATCCTGGTTAATCTGCTGAGCAATGCCCTGCGCAGTGTTTGCTCGGCGAACGAATACGACAAGCAGGCTGATCACCGTCGATGCGCAGGCACGATCGGCGACCGGGAGGTACAGGTCAGCGTGACGGATCGGGGTGGCGGGGTTCCGCCGGAACGGGTCGAAAACATATTCGAACCCCTGTATTCGGGCGCCAGCAGCCGCATGGGGATGGGACTCGCGATCTGCCGTGATATCATGGACGCCCAGGGGGGGCGAATCTGGTATGAGCCGAACCCTGCCGGAGGCGCCATCTTCCGATTCACGCTGCGGATAGCCGGTAAATGAGTAACATGCGGGAACAAACGGTATTTATCGTCGATGACGATGCGGCGGTGTGTGATTCGATTAAGGAGCTGGTCGAATCCGTGGGACTGCGCGCCGCGAGCTTTGCCTCCGGGCAGGCGTTTCTGGACCACTATCAGCCGGAACATACCGGTTGTCTGGTCCTCGACGTGCGCATGGCCGAAATGAGCGGTCTCCTGCTGCAGGAAAAACTCAATGCGCTGGGCGCCAGCATTCCCTTGATCATCATCACCGGCCACGCCGATGTCCCCATGGCCGTGCACGCGCTCAAGGCGGGGGCTGTCGATTTCGTACAGAAACCCTACCGCAACCAATTATTACTCGACAGCATCAACAACGCCTTGACCATGGACACCATCGCCCGACGTTCGCTCGACGAGTCGCAGAACCACGACCGGCAACTCGCCACCCTGACCAATCGCGAGCAGGAGGTGCTCGACAAACTGTTGGCCGGCAGTATCAGCAAGCAGATCGCAAAGGAACTGGGAATCAGCCATCGAACCGTGGAGGCACACCGCCAGAGTCTGTTGCGCAAACTGGGCGTCGGTTCCGTAAAAGAGCTGATGCTCCATCCGATCGCCCGGGAGAAGGGTGAATAGGCTGGACGCGATGCCGATGCACTGAAGGCAGGCGGTCTCGACCGAGACCTTGCCGAAATCCCTACGTACGTAATCCAGGTAGTCGACCGGATGTTTTTTTCGGTCCGTTTCATACTAGGATTCCTCGCTTTCCTGATTCCTGCGGAAGCTCCGCCACGGCGGAGTGGAGCGTCGCCGGGCCGGGCCCGCACGATACATAGCACGATACATAGTAAGTACGTCCCTGCAGGCTTGACTGCCTCGGTTAGGGCGGACTGTTCCGGAAGTTGAGTTGCAGGGGTAAGGGATTTCCGCTACCCAGGACGCCAATGACAGGATCCATCGTACTCATCGTCAGCACGGATGCGCCGGTTCGCCAGTCGGTCAAGGCGCTGGTCGAATCCGCGGGCCTGCACGCCGCAACCTTCCCCACGTTGCAGGCGTTGCTCGACGCGGATGAGCCGGAATCCCGCGGCTGCCTGGTTTTTCATGCACAAAACAACCTGTTGGGCGACCCGGCGCAGCAGGCACGACTCGCCGCCGTGTGTGCCTGGCGGCCCGGCATACTGATCACCGAGCGGGGTAACGTTTCCGCGGCCGTTCAGGCGATGAAGGCCGGCATCAGGGATGTCGTGCAGAGACCCTACCGGGACACGGATCTGCTGGAGCAGATCCTGAAGGTGCTGGAGGCCAATGCGACCGTTTAATATGCCTGCAGTTACGTACGTAGACTACGTAGTAGACCGGATAGACACCTTGTCAGAGAGGGTTTCTAGTACACACCCTGACGTTATGCGTCTCACGACGGCAACCCGCTGGCCAACCTTTTCAGGCTGACTTAACGGGCTAATTAACAATATGCGCGCCATGACGGCGTCATGGCACGAGAGAACCCTCCAGACAACGGTTGAACAAAGGGATAAATACGAATGAAACGGCTGAAGCAATTAGCGTTAATCATGGCGGCGACACTTCCCTTGTGCGGGAATTCCTTTGCTGCCACCGACAAGCCCAACATACTGTTCATCATGGGCGACGACATCGGCATCATGAACGTGGGTGCTTACCATCAGGGCCTCATGGTTGGGGAGACGCCCAACATCGACCGCCTCGCGAATGAAGGCGCGAGGTTCATGACCTATTATGCCGAGCAGAGCTGCACGGCGGGTCGCACTGCATTCTTCACCGGCATGCATCCGTTGCGGGCGGGCATGGTCATGCCGCAGCTTCCGGGTGCCACCAGTTCGCTGTTGCCGGGCACGCCCGCGCTGGCAAAATTCCTGCTGGATCTCGGCTACAACACCGGCGAGTTCGGCAAGAACCACCTCGGCGATAAATCGGCATCGCTGCCAACGGCACACGGCTTCCAGGAGTTCTGGGGCTACCTGTATCACCTCGACGCCATGCAGGGGGTGAGCTTCCCCGACATCAACAAGTCGCCGACCGAGCAGGGCGTTGTTCCGCCCTGTAAGAACACCCCGGTCAAGGGGCTCCCAGAAGTCCCCGGTGCCGTCGATCCGAAGACGGCGCTCTGTATGACCCCACCACGGCCGGTCTCCATTGCACGTCCGAAGGACGGCACCGAGAAGAACCAGAGCTGCAAGGACGAAGGGCCGCTGACGCTGGAACGTTCCAAGACCGTGGACGAGGAAATCTCCGCCCAGGTCATCGACTTCCTCGACCGCAACGACCCCGAGAAGACCGACAAGCCGTTCTTCGTCTGGTATAACCCGGCGCGCATGCACGTCACCACCATGCTTCTCGGACAAGTACATGGACATGCTGGGCGAGAAGGGCGGCAAGGACTGGGGTATCAACGAAGCCGGCATGAAGCAGATGGACGACAACATCGGCTACGTGCTGAAAAAGCTCGAGGACATGGGCGAGCTCGACAACACCATCGTCGTCTTCACCACCGACAACGGCGCCGAGACGATCACCTACCCGGACGGCGGTATCACGCCCTTCAGGGGCGGCAAGCTCACCACCTGGGAAGGCGGTATGCGGGCTCCGATGCTCGTTCGCTGGCCGGGGCACGTCAAGGCTGGCACGAATCCGGACCAGATATTCTCCTCACTGGACTGGGTGCCCACCTTGGTCAATATCGCCGGCGGGCCTTCGGGTGATGGCCTGAAGAAGCAGATTGAGGCCGGCAAGTACCCCGGCATCGTCAAGACCACGCTCGACGGTGTCGACCAGCGGGCTTACCTGGAAGGCAAGGCGCGATTCGGCACGCGACACGTTCTTCTACTACACCGGTGCAAAACCTTCGGCGGTGCGGTACAAGAACTGGAAGTTCTACTACACGATGATTTCTTCCAATGCGACGGAGGCGTTCAACCCCCCACTCACCTATCACTGGACCTATGTCAGCAACCTCAAGCGTGATCCCTTCGAGAGGTCGGTCGCGACGGTTGATGGTACGCCTCCTGGGCTACGGCGGCGCACTGGCCGCGCCAAGTACGGCGTATATCTATGACTGGAACCTCCTGCCCATCGGGCAGCTGCTGTGGCTGAAGGAACTCGAGACGTACAGGACCTTCCCATCACTGCAGATGCCGGCGAGCTACAACCTGGATCAGGTGATCGAGGCGATGCAGTCTGCGAAACACATCAGCCACGCGGGTGAGTAGCCGAGCACCCTAGAGCTCGGATTGTGCAGTGTGAAGTAAAAAAACGGGCGGCCTGAAAAGGTCGCCCGTTTTTTTCAACATGAGGACCTGGAGTATGGTCGCCCACCTTTTTTCGATATCCGGAGTTGCATAATGGAAGGCATCAGTTCAGTCACCAATATCACCCATAGTTTTGCGCTGTGCGCCCGGCATACGCTGGCGCTAATGATTGCGCTGGGCACAACGGGCTTCGTCGCGCCGGCTGCGGCCGCCGATAAACCCAACATCCTGGTGATCTTCGGCGACGATGTCGGCATGTGGAATGTGGGTGCGTACACGCACGGCATGATGGGCCACACGCCGAACATAGACCGGATCGCCAATGAGGGCATGCTGTTCACCGATCACTACGCGCAACCGAGCTGCACCGCCGGGCGAGCGGCGTTCATTACCGGGCAGTATCCGATTCGGACCGGCATGACCACCATCGGCATTCCCGGTTCGGATCTGGGTCTGCAGAAGGAAGATCCAACGCTGGCCGAGGTACTGAAACCGCTAGGCTACACTGCTGGACAGTTCGGCAAGAATCACCTCGGCGATCGCAACGAGTTCCTGCCGACTGTGCACGGGTTCGATGAATTCTTCGGCAATTTGTATCACCTCAATGCCGAGGAAGAGCCTGAGCAACTCGACTATCCCGGCTTGAAGAATCCGGCATTCATGGAGAAGTTCGGCCCACGCGGTATTTTGTATTGCTGGGCGACGGATAAGGATGACCCCACCGAAGATCCGAAGTTTGGCCGCATGGGCAAGCAACGTTGTGAGGATAAGGGCCCGCTGACCCGCAAGCGAATGGAGACGGTGGATAACGAGTTTCTCGAAGCGGCCGAGAATTTCATCGACCGCAGTGTCGAAGAAGAAAAGCCGTTCTTCGTCTGGTTCAATGCCACGCGGATGCACATCTGGACACACGTACCAAAAGAGTACGCTCAAAAGGCCGTGGATGAGGGCCGTCCGGAAATCGATCTCTACCGGGCCGGCATGATTCAGCATGACGACCAGGTCGGCCAGCTGCTGAAAAAGCTCGACGACCTCGGCATCGCCGACAACACCATCGTGGTCTACTCAACCGACAACGGCTACGAACTGATGCTGTGGCCCGACGGCGGTTATTCGCCTTTCCGCGGTGAGAAGGGCACGACCTGGGAAGGTGGCGTGCGAGTACCCATTATGGTGCGCTGGCCCGGCAAAATTCCGGCGGGAAGTAGCTCCAACGGCATCCAGAGCCACGAGGACCTTTATGTGACGCTTGCCGCGGCCGCTGGTGAGACGAACATTAAACAAGAATTGCTGAAGGGCAAGAAGCTTGGCGACATGGAATATAAAGTCCATCTCGACGGCTACAACAATCTGGATCTTTGGACGGGCAAGACGGATAAGTCGGCGCGCAACGAGTTTTTCTACTATGACGAGTCGGACCTGACAGGTTTGCGGGTCGGGGATTGGAAGATGTCCTTTGCGGTCAAGATGGAAGGAAGTTGGTGGAACCCGCTGGTCTATCCACGTGTGCCGTATCTCTTCAACCTGCGCATGGATCCTATGGAGATCATGGATCAGGAGTCGCACGAGTTCGGCTATATCGGTCGCAAGCTATTCGCGCAGAAGATGTGGACGCTGATACCAGCCCAGGGAATCCTGGGTCAGCATATCGAATCTCTGAAACAGTGGCCGCCGCGTCAGCGCGCGGAGTCACTGAGTTTAGAAAAGCAGATGGACACCCTGATGCAGAGCCTGGGTACGGATTCGGCGGGGATGCAGTAGCGCTCCTTCGGCTCCCGTACAGTACGACGGACGTCACTGCCCCGCGATTTCTGGTCCGCGGCTGTTTCCTCCGGCCAGGCAATGACGCCATTCAACCGCGTGAAAAGTCCGCGAGTAAGCTCCTGATCTGTAACGAGCGGAATTTTGCTGCTTGCGGACTTCAACAATTTGACGCTGGCGAGGCGGTGAGAAGAAGGGCCCGGAGAGAGCAGAATGGGGCCCTGAACGGGCAACCGGGCCAGGCCGGTGAAGTCCGCTGGCTTCCGCTGAAACGCCCGCAATACCGCAGAACCCCGCAAAGAAAAAGGCCAACCGATCGTGGTTGGCCTTTGGTTATTGGTGGAGGGGAATGGAATCGAACTGGAGTCCGCAAATCTCTGGCTTGGTCAAGACAGGTCCGTTGCTTGGAAATTCTGTGCCGAACTATTGCCGAACTCAGTGCTGCACGGTGATGCAAACTACTGGAAACTGCACCGGGCGTTACCGCCTATAGGTTAATAATGACAATTACTTAGGAAGCATATTAAAAGCTTCAAGCCAGGCGCCGCTGATCAATGGCGCCTCACTGTTGACTTGGCAGGCAAGGGTCAGAAGAGTTTTGTTTCCCTGTCTGGATCAGATGGTTGCGGCACCGCTCAGGGAGTGGCTGTGGTTATCCGTCCAGATGCCGATACCTTCCGAGCAGCCCCCCACGTGTAATTGGAGTCGCATTGCCGCCTGTTTCAGCCGCACGGCGTAAGCGTTTGCCGCGCCGGGCGGCGGGTTGCGGCGTGACCCGTGCGACCAAGCGGGTGCTGGATATATCGGGTAACCGGACATGCCGCGGGACAAGAACAAGAATGCACATGAACTGAGGACCTTGCCGCTACGCGTTGCGGGCATTGTGTTCTGGGGGCTGGTGGTTCTGGGCTTCGTGTTTGCGCTGTTCGTCCTTGACGGGCGCGAAAGCCAGATGCGGGATCATCAGCAGAGTGCCGTCGATCGTTTTACCGCACAGTTCTATCAGGCGTTGGCATCGCGCCCCATCCGGTCTGTCAGGGACATGGAGGCGGCGCTGCGAAGCTTGGTGCACGGCTCCGCCATGGTTGATGGGGTGCTGGTTGAGCTGCAGGGCGAGCGGGTGCGGATCGGCCAGACCAGTGCCGGTCAGATCGCTTACCAACGCACTATCCCTGTCGATGCAGGGGAGCTTGGGGAGGCCGGCCTCACCCTGTACCTGCCCTCGGTGCGTGATCAGCTCGGTTCCGAGCGCAAGGAGTTGCTGCTGGGCATGGGGGCCGTGTTCCTGTTGTTTGGTTTCATCCTGCAACGGATCCTCGACCAGGTGCTTTCCAGGCCGTTCCGGCAGATGGTAGCTACCGCGCAGGCGTTCTCCGCCGGCGGCGAAAAAGCACGCTTCGATGAGCTGCGCAGCGACGAGTTCGGTTATCTCGGGCGGTTTATCAACCAGGCGCTCGATTATTCCATACAGCAGAACCATGCCCTGCACCGCGCGCTGGCGCGGATTCGCAGCTCGGAACGCGAACTGCAGGCTGAGAAGGACAAAGCCGTGGTTACGCTGCACTGCATCGGCGACGCAGTGATCACCACGAACCAGGAGGGGCGCGTCGAGTATATGAACCCGGTTGCCGAGGACCTGCTCGGCTGGCGCCTGGCGGACATTCAGCACACGGCACTCGGCAAGGTGATGCGCCTGATCGACGAGGATAGCGGCGAATCTCTGCTCAATCCGGTTGACCTGTGTCTGCAAAGCAAGGAAAAGATCGTCGAGACAGGACACAAGCTGCTGGTCCGTCATGATGGCAGGGAAATCGCGATCGCGGATTCCGCAGCACCGATTGTGGATCGACAGGGTGCGCTGAGTGGCGTCGTGATGGTATTTCACGACGTCGGCCAGTCGCGCAGTCTGGCCCGTCAGCTATCGTTTCAGGCCTGCCACGATCCACTCACCGGCCTGTTCAACCGTCGCGAGTTCGAAGCCCGGCTGAGGCAGCTGCTCGACAGCGCGATGAACGAGGGAAAACAGCACGCGCTGTGCTACATGGATCTCGATCAGTTCAAACTGGTCAACGACGTGTCCGGCCACGGTGCGGGTGACGAACTGTTGCGACAACTAGCTGCCTTGTTGCAGGCCCAAGTGCGGGAAGCGGATATCCTCGCGCGACTGGGCGGTGACGAGTTCGGTGTTCTGCTTAACCATTGCAGTGCCGAGCAGGCGGTCCGAATTGCGGAAAACATACGTAGCGCGGTGCGCGATTTCCGTTTCCTCTACGCGGACCGCAGCTTTGAGATCGGCGTCAGTATCGGGGTTGTGGCGATCACCCGGGATTCGCATTCAACCTCCGATCTGATGAGTGCCGCGGACATCGCCTGCTATGCGGCCAAGGACGGCGGACGCAACCGGGTCCACCTTTACGAACCGAGCGATGCCGAGGTTGCCGAACGATGCGGCGAAATGAACTGGGTTTCCGAAATCCGTGCTGCGCTGCAGGAAGACCGACTGTACCTCCTGTTTCAGCCGATTGTGTCGCTGGCACACCCGGACCCTGGGCGCCCCAGTCACTGCGAGCTGCTGCTGCGCATGCGCGATTCGCTGGGCAATGAAGTCCTGCCGATGGCGTTTCTCCCGGCCGCGGAGCGCTACAACCTGATGATCGAAATCGACCGCTGGGTGGTCGCGACTGCAACCCGTCTGCTGGGACAACGCACCCTGATAAGCGAACAGGCAACATTTCTCATCAATATCAGCGGCAAGTCGCTAGGCGATGAAAGTTTCGTCGATTACCTGGAAAAAGAACTATCCGCCAGTGCCATTCCCTGTCGGCGCATTTGCTTCGAGATTGCCGAAGCGTCCGCTATCTCAAATTTACGCTCGATAGGCGATTCGATAGCGCGGTTACGCAGACTGGGGTGCCGGTTCGCGCTGGACGATTTTGGCAGTGGTCTGAGTTCATTCGGCTACTTGAAAGACCTGAATATCGATTACATCAAGATCGACGGCGGTTTCGTCAAGGATATGATGCAAGATGAAATGGATGCCGCCATGGTTCGAGCAATCAACGACATCGGCCACCTTATCGGTGCCCGGACGATTGCTGAATTCGTGGAGAGCGACAGGATTCTCGAAAGCCTGGCGCGACTGGGAGTCGATTATGGCCAAGGCCACTTCATTTCCACGCCGCGGCCGATCGAAGAACTGTTCAAGCCGGTCTGCCGCAAGCCCAGTCTGTCGCTGATCAATTCGTGACGGTCAGGGGCGGTGCAACGCTTCTGCGGCGTACAGGGTGTTCTGTAACAAAGTCGCAACCGTCATGGGCCCGACCCCTCCGGGTACCGGTGTAATCCAGGCGGCGCGTTCCTTGGCGGTATCGAATACCACGTCACCGATCAAGCCGAACTCGCTGCGATGGATACCGACATCAATCACGGTGGCGCCCGGGCGGACCCATTCGCCCGGCACCAGACCCGGTTTGCCGGCTGCCACTACCAGTATTTCTGCCGCGCGGACATGGGACTCCAGATCCCGCGTGAAGCGGTGACAGCAGGTCACGGTAGCGCCGGCCAGGAGCAATTCGAGCGCCATGGGACGGCCTACGTGGTTCGAAGCCCCGACCACCGTCGCTTCGCGGCCAAAATAACTCTCGCCGGTACTTTCCAGCAGCGTGATGATCCCGCGCGGAGTGCACGGGCGCAGCTGCGGAATACGCAACGCCAAACGGCCGACATTGTAGGGATGGAATCCGTCCACGTCCTTGTCCGGACGCATGCGTTCAATGATGGTTTCGGCATTGATATGCGCTGGTAATGGCAGCTGTACCAGCATGCCGTCTATGGTCTCGTCCTCGTTCAGAGCGTCGATGAGATCCAGCAGCGCCTGCTGCGATGTGTCTGTGGCGAGATCGTAGGAGCGCGACAGCAGTCCGGCTTCTTCACACGCAAGGCGCTTATTGCGCACATAGATTTCTGACGCCGGATCGTTGCCTACCAGCACCACCGCCAGCCCGGGGCGACGCTGTCCCGCCGCGAGCCGCGCATCGACCTGGGCGCGAATCTGCTTGCGCACATTCGCGGCTATCGACTTGCCGTCTATGATGCGGGCGCTCATGAGAATCCGGATCCACTGGGCAGCAACGGAGGGCGGCGATTCTCGCATGCGTCAGGGGGAGTGAACAAGCGCGCCGGAAAGAATCTGGTATACTGCGGCGCCTGGTCGTTGACGATACCCATGGGTAACCGTATCATCGCCGGCCCGTCCCGGTTCGAATCGGGCTTACGGGGTATAGCGCAGTCTGGTAGCGCGCCTGCTTTGGGAGCAGGATGTCGGGGGTTCGAATCCCTCTACCCCGACCAAACAAGTTCGCCATCGGCGACGCACGGGTCGGGGTTGGCGTGGGCCGGGATCGGGATGTTCGCTGTGGAAACCTGCAGGCACATCCGCACGTTTTGGTCCCGGTAGCTCAGTAGGATAGAGCAACGGCCTTCTAAGCCGTCGGTCGGGGGTTCGAATCCCTCCCGGGACGCCAGATTGCCGCGGCGGCAGCCGAGCGACCGCTGGGCAAACTGCTTATGCTGAGGGACTGCAGGCTGCCGTGAGGTGCCGCGGCCCTGTGGGCGATGCACAGGCCTGGTTGGGTGTTGCAGTCAGGCGGATATTAGGACTTTTCGCAGGACTCCCTGGCGGAGTCTCGCAGATGCTGTTTCAATGGCGGGCGTAGCTCAGTTGGTAGAGCACTGGATTGTGGCTCCCGTGGTCGCCGGTTCGATCCCGGTCGCTCGCCCCATTTTCTGGTCACCGGGCCGTTAGCTCAGTTGGTAGAGCAGGAGACTCTTAATCTCTTGGTCGAAGGTTCGAGTCCTTCACGGCCCACCACCTTTGGACCCGCGTACACGCGGGTTTTTTATTTCCCTGGTAATTGTGGGATTATGCTTGATTTTCCAAACCCGTATAATGGCTTGCTGAGTTTGTGCTGTCTCGTGGTGCGGGTTCAGGGCGGTGCAGCGCGAAAGTGGCGGAACTGGTAGACGCGCTGGATTTAGGTTCCAGTGGGGCAACCCGTGAGAGTTCGAGTCTCTCCTTTCGCACCAGAATAACGACTTCACCCCGGTACCGGCCGACAGGGGGATGACACGCCAGGTGCCGGTTAGCGGTTAATGCATCTCAGAACGAGGTAAAGAAATGCAAGTCTCTGTTGAAACGACCAGTGGGCTGGGGCGCCGCATGACGGTGCAGATCCCGGCGGAGCAGATTGATCAACAAGTGCAGAGCAAGCTCCAGCAACTCGCGCGTTCGGTGCGCCTGGATGGTTTCCGCCCGGGTAAGGTGCCGCTCAGTGTGGTGAAAAAACGCTATGAGTCACAGGTGCGTTCAGAGACCGCCGGCGAGTTGATCGCCTCCAGCTACGAGCAGGCGTTACAGCAGGAGAACCTGAGGCCGGCCGGCGAGCCGGATATCGAGCAGACCCGCAACCAGCCTGGCCAGGCGCTGGAATACGTCGTGACCTTCGAGGTGTACCCGGATGTCGAGCCCCCCGAACTTGCGGATATGACCATCCAGCGGCCGGTTGCCGAGGTGACCAGCGCCGACGTGGATAATATGCTGGAAAAGCTGCGCAAACAGCGCGTTACCTGGACCAGGGTGGAGCGCCCGGCGGCCGAAGGCGATCGCCTGGAGATCGATTTTCAGGGTACCATCGATGGCCAGTCCTTCAGTGGTAGCTCCGCCAGCAATGTACCGCTGGAACTCGGCAGCGGCACCATGATACCGGGGTTCGAGGAACAGCTGACAGGTAGCAGCGCCGGTGAGCGCAAAACCATCGAAGTCACGTTCCCGGCAGACTATGCTGCAAAGGAGGTGGCTGGCAAGACGGCGCAATTCGATGTCAGCGTCAATGCAGTGGCCGAGGCGGTGTTGCCCGAACTGAACGACGAGTTTGCGAAAACCTTCGGTGTGGGCGACGGCGGGCTGGACAAACTGCGTGAAGAAGTCCAGCGGAACATGGGCCGTGAACTGGATGCGGCGGTCAAGAGCCGGGTCAAACAGCAGGTGTTCGAGTCGCTGCTGGCGGAAACGAACATCGATGTGCCGGCCGCGCTGATCGATCAGGAAGTCGAGGCCCTGATCAAGAAAGAAGGCGACGCTGCCGATGCAGGGGCCGATCGCAGCCGCTATGAGCAAGAGGCCAGAAGGCGAATCTGTCTCGGGCTGCTGATCGCCGAAATCATCAAGCGTAACCAGCTGCAGGTGGATCCGGAACGGGTTCGGGAAACCATCGAGACGCTGGCGCAGTCCTACGAGAAGCCCGAAGAAGTGGTGCAGTGGTATTACAGCAATCAGGACATGCTGGCCGGCATTCAGACCCTGGTGATGGAAGATACGGTCGTGGAATGGATTGCAGACCAGGCCAAGACGGAAGATAAAGCATATACTTTTGAGGAACTTATGCAGGCCTGATGCAGGTCTGCCCGGTAGAAGGAAGCATTCCAATGTCCGATAGCAACAGCCAAGGCGGAGCAGGGAACATACAGGCGTTGAACCTGGTTCCGATGGTCATCGAGCAGACCGCACGCGGCGAACGTGCCTATGACATCTATTCCCGACTGCTCAAGGAACGGGTGGTTTTCGTGGTCGGTCCGGTCGAGGACTACATGGCCAACGTGGTGGTCGCCCAGCTGCTGTTCCTGGAGTCCGAAAACCCGGACAAGGATATTCACCTGTATATCAACTCGCCGGGCGGTTCGGTCACGGCGGGTCTCGCCATCTACGATACCATGCAGTTCATCAAGGCTGATGTGAGTACCATGTGCATCGGCCAGGCGGCCAGCATGGGCGCCGTGCTGCTGGCCGGCGGCGCCCACGGCAAACGGTACTGTTTGCCGCATTCGCGCATGATGATCCACCAGCCGCTCGGCGGCTTTCAGGGCCAGGCCACGGACATTGACATACATGCCAGGGAGATTCTCCTGGTCAGGGAGCGTCTGAACCGGATTCTGGCCGATCACACCGGCCAGTCTCTGGAGAAGATCCAGACCGATACGGATCGGGATAACTTCCTTGGCGCAGAGCAGGCCAAGGATTACGGACTGATCGACGACATTCTGGTGTCCCGGAACAAGCTCGCGGAACAGACCGCCAAGGACTGAGTGCAACGCTGTTGCGCGCACCTTAGCAGCTGTAAAAACCGCAGATTAGTGCCGGAAACACTTGTCAGCCGCGGCCGTACGTAGTTGAATAACGACTACAGGTTTTCCAGCGGTGCTCGGTGTTCAGTCAGCTCGTCTGCCTGCCGCTGAATAAGGCCAGAGGGAGCTGCAAGTCGGGGAATTTGCATGAGTAACGATCGAAACGGTAAGGGCGACGACGGAAAACTGCTGTACTGCTCGTTTTGCGGCAAGAGCCAGCACGAAGTGCGCAAGCTGATCGCCGGACCCTCTGTGTTCATCTGCGACGAATGCGTCGAGCTGTGTAACGACATCATTCGCGAAGAAATGCAGGAAAAGACCTCGAGCGGCAGCAACAAGCTGCCCAAGCCGGCCGAGATCAACATGGTTCTGGACGAATACGTGATCGGTCAGCGGGTCGCCAAGAAAGTGCTTTCGGTCGCGGTTTACAACCACTACAAGCGCCTCGAAGCCGGGCACAAGAAGGACGAGGTGGAACTGTCCAAGAGCAACATTCTGTTGATCGGGCCCACCGGTTCCGGCAAGACCCTGCTGGCCGAAACGCTGGCACGCCTGCTTAACGTGCCGTTCACCATCGCCGATGCCACGACCCTCACTGAAGCGGGCTACGTCGGCGAAGATGTCGAGAACATCATCCAGAAGCTGCTGCAGAAATGCGATTACGACGTCGAGAAAGCGCAGACCGGTATCGTTTACATCGACGAAATCGACAAGATCTCACGCAAGTCCGACAATCCGTCGATCACCCGCGACGTATCGGGTGAAGGTGTGCAGCAGGCGCTGCTCAAGCTCATCGAGGGTACGGTGGCCTCGGTGCCCCCTCAGGGCGGCCGCAAGCACCCGCAGCAGGAGTTCCTGCAGGTCGATACCTCGAACATCCTGTTTATCGTCGGTGGCGCTTTTTCGGGGCTGGAAAAGATCATCAAGAACCGCTCCGAAAAGGGTGGTATCGGCTTCTCCGCCCAGGTCAAGACCAAGGATGAAAACGTCAATGTCGGCGAAATACTGTACGACGTTGAACCGGAAGACCTGATCAAGTTCGGGCTCATCCCTGAGTTTGTGGGCCGTCTGCCGGTCGTGGCGACGCTGGAAGAGCTGGATGAAGATGCGCTGGTATCCATCCTGACCGAGCCCAAGAATGCGCTGACCAAGCAGTACGCCAAGCTGTTCGAGATGGAAGGGGTAGAGATCGAGTTTCGCGACGACGCGCTGCGGTCGATTGCCAGAAAGGCCATGCAGCGCAAGACCGGGGCCCGCGGTCTGCGAACCATCCTCGAGCATGTGTTGCTGGATACCATGTACGAGCTGCCCTCCCTGGAGAATGTTCAGAAGGTCGTCATCGATGAGCGGGCCATCGCCGGTGAGTCGGAACCCTACCTGGTGTACGACTCCGAGCCCGAGCAGCGCGCGGCGTCAGACTAACGTCACTCATCCCCTCCCTGTCGCCCGGTGCGAGGTGGTTGGGCGCCTGTGCCAGCAGGCGCCACACAACGTCCGGCAGTTACTCCCCGTGTCCCGGCTCCGTGCGCACTGCGTGCCGGCGTCGGCCATACGTGGCTCACTTTTTGCAAAAACGTTCCGTGGGGATGAAAAACGCCATTGAAATGGCTTATGGTTGTCCCCATATCATGCCCGGGAGCAGTCTGCGGTACGGATGCTCCCCGATCAGAACCGGACACGAGGTATCCTCCGATGGAGCAGAGTGAAAACACCCCTGTAGAACAAGGAACATCAACGGCCGTGGTCCCCGTCTTGCCGTTGCGGGATGTCGTGGTCTACCCACACATGGTTATTCCGTTGTTTGTGGGGCGTGAGAAATCGATTCGTGCGCTGGAATCAGCCATGAATGACGACAAGAGAATCCTGCTGGTGGCGCAGAAGAGCGCCGAAGTCGACGACCCTCAGGTCAGCGATATTCACGAAATCGGAACACTGTCGACGATCCTGCAGCTGCTCAAGCTCCCGGATGGAACCGTGAAAGTTCTGGTCGAGGGCGCCCAGCGCGCTTCCGTGGTCGAATTTCAAACCACCGATGAGTTCTTCTCTGCTGCGATTGCCATCAAGGGCGGGGCAGAGCATGCGGGTGAGCGCGAGACAGAGGTTCTGATGCGCTCGCTGCTGACCCTGTTCGATCAGTACGTCAAGCTCAACAAGAAAGTGCCGCCGGAGATTCTTACCTCGCTGTCGGGCATTGATGAGCCCGGACGCCTGGCCGACACCATTGCTGCGCACATGGCCCTCAAGCTGGACGAGAAGCAGCGGATCCTCGAGATCGAAGATGTACGTCAGCGCCTCGAGCACTTGATGGGTATCATCGAGGCCGAAATCGATGTGCTGCAGATCGAAAAACGCATCCGTGGGCGCGTCAAGCAGCAGATGGAAAAGAGCCAGCGCGAGTATTATCTCAATGAGCAGATGAAAGCCATCCAGAAAGAACTGGGTGAAATGGACGACGTGCCCAACGAAGTCGATGAACTGCAGGAAAAAATCGACAAGGCGGGCATGAGCAAGGAGGCCAAGACCAAGGCCAATGCAGAGCTCAACAAACTCAAGATGATGTCGCCCATGTCGGCGGAAGCGACGGTGGTGCGCAATTACATCGACTGGCTGGTGAGCGTGCCTTGGAAAAAGCGTACCAAGATCCGCCACGATCTGGCGCTCGCCGAAAAAGTGCTCGACGAAGACCACTACGGGCTGGAGAAGGTCAAGGAGCGAATCCTGGAGTACCTCGCCGTACAGCAGCGGGTGCGCAAGCTGAAAGGTCCGATTCTCTGCCTGGTGGGACCTCCGGGGGTCGGCAAGACTTCGTTGGGCCGTTCCATCGCACGTGCGACGAACCGCAAGTTCACGCGCATGTCCCTGGGCGGGGTGCGCGACGAGGCGGAGATTCGCGGGCACCGGCGCACCTATATCGGTTCGCTGCCGGGCAAGATTGTCCAGAACCTGTCCAAGGTAGGGGTGAGAAACCCGCTGTTCCTGCTGGATGAAATCGACAAGATGTCGATGGATTTTCGCGGTGACCCGTCGTCGGCACTGCTCGAAGTGCTGGACCCGGAACAGAACAGCACCTTTGGCGACCATTATCTGGAGGTCGATTTCGACCTCTCCGATACCATGTTTGTCGCTACCGCCAATTCGCTGAATATACCCGGCCCGTTGCTGGATCGCATGGAGGTTATTCGCATCCCCGGTTATACGGAAGACGAAAAGATCAACATTGCGACCCGCTATCTGCTGGCGAAACAGATCAAGAACAACGGCCTCAAGGACAGCGAGCTGCAGATCAGTGAAAACGCTATCCGCGATGTGATCCGTTTCTACACCCGAGAAGCCGGAGTGCGCAGTCTGGAACGTGAAATCGCCAAGATCTGCCGCAAGGTGGTCAAGGAACTGCTGCTCGAGAAGAGCGGTGACAAGATCACGGTATCGCCGCGTAATCTGGAGAAGTACCTGGGCGTGAAACGATTCCGTTACGGCCGCGCCGAAGAGCACGATCAGATCGGGCAGGTGACGGGTCTGGCCTGGACCGAGGTGGGCGGCGAATTGCTCAGCATCGAATCGACCATCGTTCCGGGCAAGGGCCGGCTGATTCATACCGGTCAGCTGGGAGACGTAATGCAGGAATCGATTCAGGCGGCGACTACCGTGGTGCGCAGCCGTGCCGAAGCGCTGGGCGTGGAAGAGGATTTCTATCAGAAATACGACATCCACGTGCACGTGCCCGAAGGCGCCACGCCCAAGGACGGCCCCAGTGCCGGCGTGGGCATGTGTACCGCACTGGTGTCCGCTTTGACCCGGATTCCGGTACGCGCCGATGTGGCCATGACGGGTGAGATCACGCTGCGCGGCGAGGTGCTGCCGATCGGCGGTCTGAAAGAGAAACTGCTGGCGGCTCACCGGGGCGGCATTACCACGGTGCTGATTCCGGAAGAAAACCGCAAGGATCTCGCCGAAATCCCCAAGAATGTCAAAGACAAGCTCGACATCCGACCGGTGAAATGGATTGATCAAGTACTGGAGGTCGCGTTGCAGCATCCCCCCGTGCCAGTGACCGACAAGGGCGTCGCGAAGCCGGAAGAGAAAGTCAAGGAAAAGAGCAAGCCGGGCAGCAAGAGCAAGTCGGTGCGAACCCACTGATAGACCTGCCACAGCCTGCCTGCCTGCGCGCTCAGCACTGCCTGGCGCGCGGGCAGGCAGGCTTTTTATTTGACGGCCCGGCAAGCCACTTGGTATAAATTCGCCCTTACGTTTTGGGGGCTCCAAATCAATCACGGGTTTTTGATTCAGGGTTCGTCTTCGGGACACCGAACCACGTAAGCTATGTTGGATAATTTTTTAATCGAATGTGAGGATCACATGAATAAAGCCGAATTTATTGACGCCGTCGCAAGTTCCGCCGACCTTTCCAAAGCGGATGCGACCAAGGCTGTCGACGCCATGATCGACACCGTAACGGAATCTCTTCGTAAAGGCGATTCAGTGACCCTGGTCGGGTTTGGAACTTTCGAAGTGCGGGAGCGTGCGGCCCGCGCCGGCCGCAACCCCCAGACGGGCGAGACGATCCAGATCAAGGCCTCGAAAGCGCCGGCCTTTAAGGCTGGTAAAGCATTTAAGGATGCCGTAAACTAGCGCGCCTTCCCGGGGTGCTTAGCTCAGCTGGGAGAGCGTCGCCCTTACAAGGCGAATGTCGGGGGTTCGATCCCCTCAGCACCCACCAAGGTTATGGAGTGGTAGTTCAGCTGGTTAGAATACCGGCCTGTCACGCCGGGGGTCGCGGGTTCGAGTCCCGTCCACTCCGCCACCTGAAAAAACGGGCGCCCAGCGAGGGCGCCCGTTTTACTTTCGGGCAACGTAAATTCCAAACAACCTAAACGCGGGATAAGCCATCATGCTGCAAGCAATGCGCGATAAGGTCATGGGTGTTCTGGGCTGGATCGTGATCGGCCTGATTATCATTACCTTCGCACTGTTTGGTCTGGGATCCTACATACAGGACAAGTCGCAGGTGTTTGCGGCTAAAGTCAACGGCGTGGAAATCACCCCGCGCGAACTGCAGATGGCCTACCAGCAGCAGCGTGCGCAAATGGAACAGATGCTGGGCGACGCATACGATCC
Organism: uncultured Gammaproteobacteria bacterium; assembly: GCA_963695455.1. GTDB lineage: Bacteria > Pseudomonadota > Gammaproteobacteria > DSM-19610 > DSM-19610 > Thiogranum. The sequence continues at coordinate 53,316 of CAVOGN010000010.1, forward strand.
GGCGCTGCTGAACGACAAGCTGTTGCGGCGGCGGGCGCTGGATGCCTTGATCGACAGGCAACTGGTTTTCCAGGCTTCGCAAGATGCCGACATGGCAGTCAGCGACCAGCTGCTAGCCGCCCACATTCAGTCGGCACCCGTGTTTCAGGAAGGCGGCAGCTTCTCCGAGGAGCGTTACCAGCGGGTGCTGTATCAGCAGGGGCAGAGCCCCGCCAGTTTCGAATACGATACCCGGCGTGGCTTGCAGATGGAGCAGCTGCTCAATGGGCTGTCACGGAGCGCATTCGTAACCAGCTCGGAAGTGGATCAGGCCTACCGACTGCAGGAACAGACCCGGGATTTTTCCTACTGGATTGTTGCTGCGCAGCCATTCGAGGCCACGGTCGAGATCACCGAACAGCAGATCGACGACTACTACCAGCAGCATGCCGAGGAGTTCGTCGTACCGGAACGCCTCCGTGTGGCCTACCTGCGTCTCAGCGGCGAGGCACTTGCCGATGCTGTCGAAGTCGACGAGTCGGAGCTGCAGGCGGAGTATCAGGCCAGGAAGGATGCGTTGAAGACCCAGGAACAGCGCCGCGCCAGCCATATACTGATTCAGGTGCCAGCGGATGCCGACCAGGAGACGCTCGATGCAGCGCGTAACAAGGCCCAGGAACTGCTGGATCAGATTCGCGCCGGCGCCGATTTCGCCGAGCTCGCCGAAAAAAACTCTGATGATCCGGGTTCCGCTGCGCAGGGCGGCGATCTGGGATTTTTCGCCAAGGGTGTCATGGTGCCCGAGTTCGACGCGAGTGCCTTCGCACTGCAGCCAGGTGAAGTGTCTGATCTGGTGCAGACCCAGTTCGGTATTCACATCATCAAACTGATGGAGGTCAGGGCCGGCGAAGTGCCCGCGTTCGACGCGGTGCGTGATGAAATGCTTGCGGAACTCAGGCAGCGTGGTATCGATGATCTTTTCTACGAGAAGCTCGAGCAACTGACTGATCTAAGTTACGAGCACCCTGATTCACTGGACACGGCGGCGGATGCGCTGGGTCTGGAAATCCAGCACAGCGACTGGTTGAGTGCCAGTGGGGGAGAGGGAATCGGCGCGTATCCGAAACTGATGGCGGTGGTGTTCAGCGAGGACGTGCTGGAAGCGGGGCACAACAGCGAACCGGTTGAAGTCGGCGCCAATGATGTGATCGTGGCCCGTGTCGAGGCGCGGGAGGCGGCGCAACAGTTGCCGCTGGACGAGGTCAGGGATCAGATCAGCGCCGTGCTGCGCAAGCAGCTGGCCGCTGAGCAGGCCCAGACCAGAGGTGAAGAGCTGCTGGAGAAGCTGGCACAGGGCGCCTCTGCCGAGGAAATCGAAGCTCAGGATCACCTGACCGCCGGCCAGGCGGAAGCGGTGAAGCGTTCCGCGTCCGACCTCAATGCCGAGGTCGTGCGCGAAGCGTTCAAGCTCGCGCGACCGCAGCCCGGCGCCAGTGTCGACACGGGGTTTGCCCTCAGCGACGGAGGATATGCGGTGGTGCGCTTAACCGGGGTCAGCGACGGCGACCCGGCCACCTTGGCGGACGATGTGCGAGCCCAGCTTGCCAGCGGTTACGAAAATATGCGCCGCGCGCTCACGCTATCGACTCTGGTCGAGGACTTGCGCGAACGCGCGGAGATCGTTATTCCGCAGGAGCAGGAATAACGCCGGCGACGTTGTGCCGCGGGTCCTGTCACGCCGGGTCTTAGCGCAGGCGGCAAAGCCGGTTGCCTGCATCGCCGCAGACTTGCAGTTACCAAACACAACAGTTTTAGCCTCATTTCTGCCGCCGCGGTCGGCCGCAGGTATGCAGCACGTCGAGCGTGCCGGGATTTAGTTACCGCGTCACGCCGGGAGACATGAGGTTTTGTCAATGTATGCCTTGCTAGCCAACCGGATCGGCAACTCCTGACATGCGTATCAAACTCCACTGGCAGATTCTGATTGCGCTGGTTCTCGCGGTGATTGCCGGGCGTCTCAGTGGCAGCGACGGTACGCTGTTCGGCATCGTACTGTTCCCTGTCTACGCGTTTCTGGGCACGCTGTTCATGAATGCCCTGAAGATGATCATCGTTCCACTGATCATTTCGTCGATTATCAGCGGTATTTCAGGCGTGCATGGTTCAGAGGGTCTGGGGCGGCTCGGTGCCAAGACCGTGTTGTTCTACATGACGACCAGCCTGCTGGCCATTCTGGTCGGCCTGCTGTTCGTTAACCTGATCGCCCCGGGTATTATCGATGGGCAACCGGCGCGGGAACTTCTCGGACTCAGCCCGCAAGCCATAGCCGAAGTCGAGGCCAGGGTGAACGGGCGCAGCGCGGCCGACCTGACTGGTGTGTTTATCAGTATGGTGCCGCCCAATATTGTACTGGCCGCGGCGGAAGGACAAATGCTGGGGTTGATCTTCTTCAGCCTGTTGTTCGGCTACTTCATGACCCGTATCGATCGGGAAACCGGCAGCCTGCTGGCGCGCTTCTGGCAGGGCGTCGCTGATGTGATGATGGGCATCACGACGCTGATTATGAAGTTCGCGCCGTTGGGGGTGTTCGGTCTGGTGGCCAAAACGGTCGCCGGACTGGAGGCGGAACAGCTCGATGACCTCGTGGTGTCGTTGGGCAGCTTCACCCTCAGTGTATTGCTGGCGCTCGCGGTGCACATGCTGATCACCCTGCCGCTACTGCTTATTGTCGTCGCCGGAGTGAATCCGCTGGCGCACTTCCGGGCCATGATGCCGGCGCTGCTTACGGCGTTCTCGACGGCGTCCTCTTCGGCGACCCTGCCGCTGACCATGGAATGCGTGCGCGACAACGCCCGTGTGTCCAACCGTACCGCGAGTTTCGTGTTGCCGCTCGGCGCCACGGTGAACATGGACGGGACCGCTCTGTACGAATGTGTAGCGGCCATGTTCATCGCCCAGGCGTACGGCCTGCAGCTGGATTTCGTCACCCAGTTCACCATCGTTCTGGTCGCGCTGCTGACCTCGATCGGGGTGGCCGGCATTCCGGCCGCCAGCCTGGTTGCCATCACCATCATTCTCGCCACCATCGGCCTGCCCGCGGAAGCCATCGGTCTGATACTGGCAGTCGACCGGGTGCTGGACATGTTGCGCACCTCGGTGAACGTATTCAGTGATTCCTGCGGCGCGGTGTTGATCGCCAGGACCGAAGGCGAGACGGACGTGCTGAAGCCGCAAACCGGAGCAGTGTGATCAAGCGGTGGGGGTGTTTAACCGCGAAGGACGCTAAGGGCGCGAAGGATATAACTCTTCCCGGGCGTCAAGGAAGCATTACGTCGCTGTGGAAATTGCCGACGCACTGCTGCGCTCAGCACAATGAAGATCTGAAAGCAATCAGCTAAAACGCAAACAAACCCTTCGCGTCCTTAGCGTCCTTCGCGGTTATATCCCTGCTCGTTGGAACTCAGTCTTCCAGCGGCGGCATGCCGGTGCAGTTGTAGCCGGCGTCGACATAGGTCACCTCACCGGTAATCCCGGAGGCGAGATCGGAGCACAGGAATGCGGCGGTGTTACCGACTTCTTCGATGGTCACATTGCGGCGCAGCGGCGCGGCGCGCTCCATCAGATCCAGCATCTTGCGGAAGTTGCTGATTCCGGATGCGGCCAGCGTCTTGATCGGACCCGCGGAAACCGCGTTCACGCGGATGCCGTCCGGGCCGAGGCTCTGAGCCATGTAGCGCACATTCGCTTCCAGACTGGCTTTGGCCAGACCCATGACGTTGTAATTCGGCATGGCCTTCTCGGCGCCGTAATAGCTCAGCGTCAGCAGCGCACCATCGCGGCCTTCCATCATGCGGCAGCCGGCCTTGGCCAGCGCCGAGAAGCTGTAGGAGCTGATTTCGTGAGCGATGCGGAAACCATCACGGCTGACCGACTCGAGGTAGTCGCCCTCCAACTCGGTGCGGGGCGCGTAGGCCACCGAGTGAACGATGATGTCCAGGTGATCCCAGTAATCGTCCAGGTGGTCGAATACCGCTTCGATTTCGTCGTCCTCCGACACATCGCAGGGCACCGTGATTTCGGTGCCGCACTCGGCAGCCAGTTTCTCGACGCGATCGCGCAGCTTGTCGTTCTGGAAGGTGAAGGCGAGTTCGGCACCCTCCCGTTGCATCGCCTTGGCAATGCCCCAGGCAATGGAACGGTTGCTGGCGAGTCCGACAATGAGTGCGCGTTTGCCGTCTAGCATTCCCATGGCTGCGGCTGACCTCCTGAATTATGGGCTGATGGCGGTAAGGTACCGGAAAACGCCTGGTACGGGAAGTCCTGTGAAACCCGGGTTGCGGGCTCTATAATGCGGGTCCATGGAGCCGCACCAACTGCCGATCCGTGCCCCGGTCACGCTTGCTGCATGGATCGCCGGCATGCTTGCCGCCATCGCCCTTGCCGGATGCGGCGAGCAGCCCTGGAACAGCCCCTATCCCGCGCAGCAGGCGAACCAGAACATTCTGTATTCCTCTTTCAGCGAGCGGCCCAAACACCTCGACCCCGCCCAGTCCTACAGCTCCAATGAGGTTGTATTCACGGGCCAGATCTATGAGCCGCCGCTGCAGTACCATTTTCTGAAACGCCCCTACCAGCTGGAGCCGCTGGCGGCGGCACGCCTGCCCGCTGCCTACTATCTGGATGAGACCGGTCAGCGGCTGGCCGCCGACAGCCCGGCGGACGCCATTGCCTTCAGTGTCTACGATATCGAAATCAAGCCGGGCATTCGCTATCAGCCGCATCCGGCGTTCGCGCGCGATGCGCAGGGCCAGTATCTTTACCACGGACTCAGTGAGGCGGACCTGGAGGGAATCAATACCCTGGCCGATTTCCCCGCGACCGGCAGCCGTGAACTGGTGGCCGCCGACTATGTATACCAGATCAAACGGCTCGCGCATCCGCGCCTGCATTCACCGATTTTCGGCCTGATGTCGGAATACATCGAAGGGCTGCAGGAGTATGCCGGCACCCTCGAGCAGGCCGACCGTGAACAGCACAGCGGGCCGGCGCAGGCCCTGTTCCTGGACCTGCGCGACTACCCGCTGTCCGGCGTGCAGGTGCTGGACCGTTACCGTTACCGGGTGAAGATTCGCGGCAAGTACCCGCAGTTTCTGTACTGGCTGGCGATGCCGTTTTTTGCGCCGCTGCCCTGGGAGGCGGAGCGCTTTTATTCCCAGCCCGGCATGAGCGAACGCAACATCACTCTGGACTGGTACCCGGTCGGCACCGGCCCCTACATGCTGACCGTCAACAACCCCAATCGCCAGATGATCATGGAGCGCAATCCCAACTTCCACGGCGAACGCTACCCCGAACAGGGCGAAGCGGGGGACCGGGAGGCGGGCCTGCTCGCGGACGCCGGCCGTCCGCTGCCGTTGATCGACACGGTGATATACAGCCTGGAAAAGGAAAACATTCCGACCTGGAACAAATTTCTGCAGGGCTATTACGATGCCTCCGGAGTGAGTTCCGACAGTTTCGATCAGGCCGTACAGATCGGCTCGGGCGGCGATATCAGCCTGACGCCGGAGCTGCAGGACAAGGGCATTCGGCTGAACACCGCGGTTGCCACTTCGATCTCCTACATGGGCTTCAACATGCTGGATCCGGTGGTGGGCGGCGACAGCGAACGGGCGCGGCTGTTGCGGCAGGCCATTGCCATTGCCATGGACTACGAGGAACTGATATCGATCTTTGCCAACGGACGCGGCATTCCGGCCCAGGGCCCGCTGCCACCGGGCATTTTCGGCTACCTCGAGGGGCAGGCCGGAATCAACCCCTACGTGTACGACTGGACCCGGCACGGCCCGCAGCGCAAGCCGATTGAGGAAGCCCGGCTGCTGCTGGCCAAGGCCGGCTATCCGGACGGCCGGGATATGGAAACCGGCAAGCCGCTGGCATTGTATTTCGACACCACCGGAGGCGGGCCCGACGATGCCGCGCGGCTCAACTGGATCCGCAAACAGTTTGCCAAGCTGGATGTCCAGTTGCAGATCCGCAATACCGATTACAACCGTTTCCAGGACAAGATGCTCAAAGGCACCGCGCAGATATTCCAGTGGGGCTGGAACGCCGATTACCCCGATCCGGAAAATTTCCTGTTTCTGCTGTACGGCAACAACGGCAAGGTCGAGCACAACGGCGAGAACGCGGCCAATTACCGCAACGCGGAATTCGACCGCCTGTTCGAACGCATGAAGAACATGGAAAACGACCCGCAACGTCAGGAGGTCATCGATCGCATGGTCGAAATTCTGCGCCGCGACGCTCCCTGGGTATTCGGTTTTCACCCCAAACAGTTCGTTCTCTACCATGACTGGTATCACAATGCCAAGACCAACCTGATGGCGAACAACGGGCTCAAGTATCGGCGCATCGACCCGCAGCTGCGGGAACAGAAACGCCAGGCCTGGAACCAGCCAGTGGTATGGCCGCTGGGTGTGCTGGCGCTGCTGCTGGTGTTGGCTATGCTGCCGGCCGTTATCGCCTACCGCCGTCACGAAAACCAGCGTGTACAGGTGACGCAAGGCTGATGCTCGCTTACGTAGTCCGTCGTGCCCTGTATGCCATACCGATACTGGTCGGCGTCAACCTGATCACCTTTTTCCTGTTCTTCGTGGTGAACACCCCGGATGACATGGCGCGCATGCATCTGGGCATGAAGCGCGTTACGCCGGAAGCGATCGAAAAGTGGAAGGCGGAGCGTGGCTATGATCGGCCGTTGCTGTATAACGGGCAGGCAGACGGCAGCGACAAGCTCACTGCAACCATCTTTTTCGATAAATCGGTGCGTCTGTTCGGCTTCGATTTCGGCTCCTCGGACGCCGGGCGCAACATCGGCGCCGATATCAAGCAGCGTATGTGGCCCAGCCTGGCGATCGCGCTGCCGCAGTTTCTGGTCGGGCTGTTGGTGTACGTGAGCTTTGCCATGCTGCTGGCGTTTTTCCGTGGCAGCTATCTGGACGTGTCGGGCGTGGTGTTGTGCGTGGTGTTGATGTCGATCTCCGGGCTGTTTTACATCATCGCCGGGCAGTACGTGTTCAGTAAACTGTTGCATCTGTTCCCGGTGTCCGGTTACGAGCCGGGCTGGCTGGCGTGGCGCTTCGTGCTGCTGCCGGTGGTGATCGGGGTGATCGCCGGGCTGGGCTCCAGCGGCCGTGTGTATCGCACTTTTTTCCTGGAGGAAATCGGCAAGGATTACGTGCGTACCGCGCGCGCCAAGGGCGTGCCGGAAACACGCCTGCTGTTTCGCCATGTGCTGAAGAACGCTATGGTGCCGATCCTGACCGGCGTGGTCGTGGTGATACCGACCCTGTTCATGGGCAGTCTGATCATGGAGTCTTTCTTCGGCATACCGGGTCTGGGCAGTTATACCATCGAGGCGATTCAGAACCAGGACTTTGCGATTGTGCGGGCGATGGTATTCCTGGGTTCGGTGCTGTACATCCTGGGGCTGCTGTTGACCGACATCTCCTATACCCTGGTCGATCCGCGGATCAGGCTGTCATGATTCAGCCCGTTATCCTGTGGACCGATGCCCTGGTGTTCCTGCTGGTGGTGGTCGTGCTGGTGTTTGCCTTCTACGCGCGCACCAGGGAGCACCTGCGCGCGCCCTGGCGCCAGGTGGTGCGCAGCCGTATGGCGGTGGCCTCGCTGGTGGTGCTGAGTGCCTATACCGTGACCGGACTGCTCGACTCGATGCATTTCCGCGCCGCCCTGCCCGAGACTGCCGGGCAGCGGGAGATTCAGTATTCGGGCGAGGTCTTGAGTGTGCTCGACACCCTGCTGGGGCCGATGCGCACGCAGGTCGAGAAATCCTACTCGGCGCCGTTTGCAACTCACCTGTACACCAGGGAATCCGTGACCACGGCGGAAGGCAAGGTGGTGCGTATTTTCCCGCGTCTGCAATACGGCGGCGCGCATCTGGCCGATCCCGCGCGCAAGTCGGGGGACATCGCCGCGCGGGCTGCCACTGCAGCGGCACAGGCGGTCGCCGCCACGGTTGCACTTTACCTGATGGTGGGACTGCCGCTGGCGCGCCGCCGGCGCCGCCCACTGGTCGCGGTGCTGGGTGAGCTAATGCGCGGCGAAACCGACATCCCCTGGCGCACAGCGCTGCTTGCGTTCCTGCTGATAGCCCTGGTGGTGACGCTGTTGGCGAACCTGTCCGCCGCTTACCATGTGCTGGGCACCGACAAGGTGGGGCAGGACGTCCTGTATCAGAGCATCAAGAGTATCCGCACCGGCCTGGTGATCGGCACCCTGACCACCCTGGTCATGCTGCCGTTTGCCGTCTTCCTCGGCATGATGGCCGGCTATTTCCGCGGCTGGGTGGATGATGTCATCCAGTATCTGTACACGACCCTCAATTCCATTCCCGGTGTGCTGCTGATCGCTGCGGCGGTATTGATGATGCAGGTCTATATGGCCAATCATCCGGAGCTGTTCGAAACCATGGCCGAGCGCGCCGATTTGCGCCTGCTGTTCCTGTGCCTGATCCTGGGCGTGACCAGCTGGACCGGCCTGTGCCGGTTGCTGCGCGGCGAGACGCTGAAGCTGCGCGAGCTCGACTACGTACAGGCGGCCACCGCGTTCGGTGTGTCGCGGGCAACCATACTGGTGCGTCACCTGCTGCCCAACCTGCTGCACCTGGTGCTGATTGCGGTGGTGATCGATTTCAGCGGCCTGGTGCTGGCCGAAGCGGTACTGTCATACGTGGGTGTGGGCGTGGATCCGACCACCCTGAGCTGGGGCAACATGATCAACGGTGCGCGCCTGGAGATGGCGCGTGAGCCGATGGTATGGTGGTCGCTGCTGGCTGCTTTCACATTCATGTTCACTCTGGTTCTGGCAGCCAACCTGTTTTCCGATGCGGTGCGCGATGCCTTCGACCCGCGCCTGCGGCGTTAGATTATGACTCAACCCCTGCTCGATGTTGCAGATCTGAGCGTCCGCATCGGCGCCGGCGACGCTGCCATCCGTCCGGTGGACGGCGTGAGCTTCCAGATTCGGCGCGGCGAGACCTTCGCCTTGCTGGGCGAGTCCGGCTGCGGCAAATCCATGACCGCGCTGGCGCTGTTGCGCCTGTTGCCCCAGCCCTCCGGGCAGATCACCGGCGGTTCGGTGACGCTGGATGGTGAAGCGCTCCTGGCGCTGCCCGAGACCGGCATGCGCAGCGTCCGTGGTGGCCGTATCGCGATGATTTTTCAGGAGCCCATGACCTCGCTGAATCCGGTCATGACAGTGGGTGCACAGATCGAGGAAAGCCTGCAGCAGCACCAGGGGCTGCGTGGGGTGGTCGCCAGGCAGCGGGTTCTGGAACTGCTGGATGCAGTGGGAATTCCGGACGCCGAACGGCGCTATGGCGAATACCCGCACCAGCTGTCCGGCGGCATGAAGCAGCGCATCATGATTGCCATTGCGCTGGCCGGCGATCCGGATCTGCTGATCGCCGACGAACCAACCACCGCGCTCGATGTCACCATCCAGGCCCAGGTACTGGAGCTCATCAAACAATTGCAGCGCGAGCGGGGCATGGCGGTGCTGCTGATCACCCACGATCTCGGCGTGGTGTCGGGTATGGCCGATCATGTGGCGGTGATGTATGCCGGGCAGATCGTCGAGCAGGCGCCGCGCGATGCGTTTTTCGCGCGACCACAGCACCCCTACAGCCGCATGCTGTTTTCGGCGCTGCCGGACAGCAGCAAACGCGAGGCGCGGCTGGCGGTAATACCCGGTACGGTGCCAGCGCTGAATCAGGTATTCCGAGGCTGCCGGTTTGCCGGTCGCTGCGACCGCGGCTGGTCACATTGTGAACGCGCCGTGCCGGACTGGTTCGAGACTGGGCATGAAACGGGAGTCCGCTGCCATCTCGCCGATGCAACCATCGGTGCGCCCGACGAGCGCGCAGATGACGCCGGCGCCACCATCGGTCAGCAGGTCTATGGCCAGGACACGGCGGGGCGCAGCGAACTGCTGCAGGTGGACGGTCTGAAGGTGTTCTTTCCCATCCACAAAGGGTTTTTCAAGCGCGTGGTCGGGCATGTGCGGGCCGTCGACGATGTCAGTATCAGCATTCCGCGCGGTCAGACGCTGGCGCTGGTAGGAGAGTCCGGCTGCGGCAAGACCACGGCCGGCAAGGCGATCCTGCAGCTGCTGGAAGCCACGGCGGGCAGGGTGCGTTTCGAGGATGTCGAACTCACTGCGCTGCGCGGCGAAGCGCTGCGCAGCAGGCGGCGCGATTTCCAGATCATATTCCAGGATCCGTTCTCGTCCATGAATCCGCGCATGAGCGTCGGCGACATTATCGAGGAGGGAATGACAGCGCAGCGCATCGGCGGTGCTGCCCCGCAGCGCCGGCAGCGCGTGCGGCAGCTGCTGGAACAGGTCGGTCTGCGCCCGGAACACGCGCAGCGCTATCCACACGAATTTTCCGGCGGCCAGCGCCAGCGCGTCTGTATTGCGCGCGCACTGGCAGTGAATCCCAAGCTGATCGTCTGTGACGAGCCCACCAGCGCCCTGGACGTCTCGGTGCAGGCGCAGATTCTCAACCTGCTGCAGGATCTGCAGAGCGAACTCGGGCTGTCCTATCTTTTTATTACCCACGATCTGTCGGTGGTGTCTTATCTGGCCGATCGCGTGGCGGTCATGTATCTGGGGCGCATTGTCGAGGAGGGCGAGGTACACGAGGTGCTCGACAGTCCCCGGCATCCTTATACCGAGGCGCTGTTATCGGCGGTGCCGAGCATCGATGCCGATAGCGAAACAACGGTCATCCGTCTGCAAGGCGATCTGCCGTCGCCGTCCAGCCCGCCGGCGGGCTGCCACTTCCACCCGCGCTGTCCGCGTGCCATGGCCGAATGCGCGCGCAGCTATCCGCAGCGCACTGACCTGTCGGCCAGCCACCAGGTGCGCTGCCACCTTTATCCCGGCTGAGCTCGCCTGGCGTGCAGCGGTCGCCGCCCGGGAGACTGATCCGCCGCCGGCGTGCTAGACTTGCGCGCTTTCCGATCAGTTCACAGGGGAAGGCGTCAATGACACAAGCATCCTTTCACCCGCCGCTGCGGACCCTGATGGGGCCCGGCCCCTCGGATGTCAATCCGCGCATTCTGGAAGCCATGTCGAGACCGACCATCGGGCACCTGGATCCGGTGTTCGTTGCCATGATGGATGGCATGAAGGAGCTGTTGCGCTACGCTTTCCAGACCGATTACGAGCTGGCGATGCCGGTGTCCGCCCCCGGCTCGGCGGGTATGGAGACCTGCTTCGTCAATCTGGTACAGCCGGGCGACAAGGTGGTGGTGTGCCAGAACGGCGTGTTCGGCGGCCGTATGAAAGAAAACGTCGAGCGTTGCGGGGCCACGCCCGTCATGGTCGAGGATGAGTGGGGCAGGCCGGTGGATCCCAACAAGGTCGATGAGATCTTGCGCGCCAATCCGGACGCCCGGCTGCTGGCGTTCGTGCACGCCGAGACTTCCACCGGGGCAATTTCCGACGCAGCGCTGCTGGCGGATATCGCGCGCCGGCACGATTGCCTGACCATCGTGGATACCGTCACTTCGCTGGGCGGTTCACCGGTAAAAGTCGGCGAATGGGGGCTGGATGCGGTCTACTCGGGTACCCAGAAGTGCCTGTCCTGCACCCCGGGCCTTTCTCCTGTCACCTTCAGCGAACGGGCTATCGAGGTCGTCAAGAGCCGTAACAGCAAGGTGCAGAGCTGGTTCCTGGACCTCAACCTGGTGCTGGGTTACTGGGGCGGTGGCGCCAAGCGTGCCTACCATCACACCGCGCCGATCAACGCCCTGTACGGTCTGCACGAAGCGCTGGTTATCCTGGCGGAAGAGGGCATAGAAAACGCATGGCAGCGCCATACGGACAATCACCGTGCGTTGCGCGCCGGCATCGAGGCCATGGGGCTGGCGTTCGTGGTCGACGAACCGCATCGCCTCCCGCAGCTCAATTCTGTCAGCGTCCCGGACGGAGTTGACGATGCCGCTGTCAGAAGCCGCCTGCTCAACGAGTACAGTCTCGAGATCGGCGCCGGTCTCGGCCCCATGGCGGGCAAGATCTGGCGCATCGGCTTGATGGGCTATGCGAGCAGCCGCAGGAATGTGCTGCTGTGCCTGGGCGCGCTGGATGCGGTGCTGTCGGACCTGGGTGCGCCGGTGCGATCGGGTGTCGCGGTGGAGGCCGCCATGCAGGCTTACGCGCAGCTGTAACGAAAAACCCCCACCCGCGTCACGGCGCGAATGGGGGCTTGCCAGTTGCGCCTTACTCGGCTGTGCCGGCGTCGCCGGTAGTGGCGCCGGCGCCCTGCTCGGCGGCACTGTCTGGCGCTGCTGCAGCTGGCGCAGTGTCTGCGGCAGCCGGTGCCGAGGTCTGCACGATGTCGATGGTGGCGTTACTGCGCAGACTGGCGACGTAGTCCTGCACGCGCTGGTTCTGTGCCATCATTTTCAGCTGCGGTTTCACCTGTTCGAACGACGGCACGGTGGACTCGCGCGAATCGTCGAGAATAATGACGTGCCAGCCAAACTGCGTCTGCACCGGTTCCTTGGTGTAGGTGCCCTTTTCCATGCCGGCCAGTGCGTCTGAGAACGGCTTCACCATCTGGCTGGCCGAGAACCAGCCCAGTTCGCCGCCGGTCTTGCCCGACGGGCCGGTGGAATGCTGCTTGGCGAGCTCGGAAAAATCCGCACCCTCATCCAGTTCGACAATCAGGTCACGCGCTTTCTGCTGATCCTCGACCAGGATATGGCGCGCCTTGTACTCCTTGCCGTCGCCGACATTGTCATCGTAGAGCTTTTTCAGCTCTTCATCGCTGACCGGGTTGACCTGCAGCTGGTGCTGGATAGCGGCGGCCGCGATCACCGCCCGGCGCTGCTGGTCGATCTGCACCGCGATGTCCGGTTTCTGGTCCAGCCCTTCCTGCACGCCCGCCTGGCGGGCCAGTTCGAGGTTGATCAGTTCCTCCAGCACCGCGTCGCGGTCCTGGCTGGCGGGATCATTGGGGCGGCGACTGTGGCGTTGCTGCTGGTACACCGCCAGGCCCTGTTCGGTAATCGGGGTGCCGTTGACGGTGGCGACCACCGCGCTGGTGTCGCTGGCCGGTGCCGCGCTGGTCTCCTGTTTGGACCCCAGAGGTATCTGGTCGCAGCCGCTGATCAGCGCAGTCAGTCCCAGTGCAAGTGTCAGGTGGTGAAGTTTCATGTATGGCTTCCTTAATTCGAATGGCTCAGGATCCCGCCTCGGCAGGTGTAGATGCCTTGATGCTCAAGGCGTGAATCTCGTTGCGTTTCATGGCGTCCTGCAAAGCGTCGTAGACCATGCGGTGACGCTGTATCAGCGTTTTGTCGTGAAAGGCATCGGAGACGATTTCGACGACGAAATGACCGCCGCCCCCGGCACTGGCGTGGCCGGCGTGCGCGGCACTTTCGTCGATAATGTTCAGAGACTGCGGCGCAAGGACCTGCGTGAGGCGGTCGCGGATCAGCGCAATACGATCGGCTTTCATCAGGGCAGTACCTTTTTGAAGGGTTTCACAACAACCTGGCGATACACGCCCGCGCTGACGTAAGGGTCGGCATCGGCCCAGGTCTGGGCGTCTTCCAGGGAATCAAACTCAGCAACCACCAGGCTGCCGCTGAACCCGGCGGGGCCCGGGTCCTCGCTGTCGATGGCGGGGTGCGGTCCGGCCAGGACCAGGCGACCGGCATCGCGCAGCTGTTGCAGCCGTTCCAGGTGCGCGGGGCGCGCCGTCAGGCGCTGGTCCAGGGTTCCGGGCCGGTCCTCGCTGATCACGGCGTACAGCATTCAGGGTTTTTCCTCGGCTTCCGGTTCCTCGACATAGCGGCCGAGATAGAATGCCTGTGCGACGACAAAGGCGAAGGTGATGCCCAGAATGCCGAACAGCTTGAAGTTCACCCAGGTCTCCTCGGCGAAGTTAAAGGCGACATACAGATTCAGAATGCCAACCCCGACGAAAAACGCGATCCACATCCAGCTCAGGCGCACCCACACCGGGCGCGGTGCCTGGATGGCGTGCGACATCATGCGCTCCACCAGGGGTTTTTCACCAATCCAGTGGCTGCCCATGAACACCGCGGCGAACAGCCAGTTGATCACGGTCGGTTTCCACTTGATGAACACCGGATCGTGCAGGGCGATGGTCAGACCGCCGAACACCAGCAGCAGGCCGAAAGTGACCAGGTGCATCTTTTCGAAACGCCGGTGGCGGATCCAGAATACCGCGGTCTGCACTGCGGCGGCGACAATCGCTACTGCGGTGGCGACATAGATGTCGTACAGCTTGTAAGCGACGAAAAACAGTAGAATCGGAAAGAAGTCGAACAGAAACTTCATGGCGCTGGTATCTCGAGACTCTTCATCAGTGCAGGGAGCGGTCCACGCTCCATTTGCGATAATAACGGTGCATCACGTCCCTGACGTGGCGCGGGTAGTTTAACAAGTCCATCTGCTCCATGCCCTGGGAAAAGAAACCCGGCGCATCCTCGGGGAGCGCGCGCGTCAGGACGGAAAACGCCTCCTCCATGATATCCGGATGGTGAGTGCGGGTCGCCACGATGGCACGGTTCAGGTGTAAGACGCGCCACGGCCGACCCGGGTTGGTCTTCTCCAGGTCCTGGCGGATGGCCGCCGCCGTTGCGTCCATGATCTCGCCCATGGCCCGGCACAGCGGCACCAGCCGCTCCGGTTCCTGGGTCTGGTTGGCCTGGCGGGCCAGGGCATCGACCACCGGCTCAAGGCTGAAAATCTGCCCGCCATGGCGCGCGATCCAGCGGCCCATGGCAATGACAAAGCCTTGCAGAACATCATTAATCTCATCCAGACCAAGCTGTTGTGACCAGTTCAGCGCCTGGTCGAAAAGCTCCAGAGCGTATTCTCCCAGTTCGGAGACATCCTGTCCGCTGGCCTGGTTCCCGGTCTGCACGGCGCTGTCCTGCGCCAGGCTCGCCTCGGTGCGCTGCATGGCCTCGAACAGCTGCGCAAACGCCCGCACCAGCAGCGGGGGCGTGCCCTCCTGAGCGCCGCCGCTGCCGGTATCGCTCACAGCATAGGCCTCCGCCAGCGTGTCCAGCGCTGCGGCCAGCGGACCGCGAAAGGCTTCCAGTGTCGGTTCAGGCAGATTCATGCAGCCGCATGGTACCCTATTCAGCGGCGCGTCGCAGAGGCGGCACGGCGCGTAACACTTCGGTACAATAGAGCGGATATGCCTCCGGACACTGTGTGGCCGGGGGGCTGCAATCCACCTGAAGAATCCAGCCGGGCTTATGCATTCAGTCATTACCGCTAGCGACTCACTGCTGTGCCAGCCGGGCACGGCACCCGGCGGCACGTCCCGGCGGCGCTGAAACATGCCATCCAGCTACGATCTGCACAGCCACTCGACGGCTTCGGACGGCACCCTGGCCCCGGCTGCGCTGGTGCAGCGGGCCCGCAGCGCCGGCGTGGATGTGCTGGCACTGACCGATCATGACACCCTCGACGGGGTCGACGAGGCCTTGCGCAGCGCCGCGGCGCTGCCGCTCACGCTGTTGCCGGGGGTCGAGATTTCGGTCACCTGGAACGCCATGACCATCCACGTGCTGGGCCTCAGCGTGGATCCTGCCAATACGGACCTGCGCCAGGGGTTGGGCGGACTGCAGACATTCCGCGACTGGCGGGCGCAGGAAATCGCCCGCAAGCTGGAGCGAGCCGGTATCGGGGGCGCGCTGGAAGGCGCGGCACGGTTCCGCACCGGCAACCTGCTCAGCCGCACCCATTTTGCCCGCTTCCTGGTCCAGCAGGGCCATGCGGCATCGGTGCGCGAGGTATTCAAGCGTTTCCTGGTCAAGGACAAGCCCGGCTACGTGCGTGGCGAGTGGACCTCGCTCGCGCAGGCGGTCGGCTGGATTCGCGCTGCCGGTGGTCTGGCGGTTATCGCGCACCCGGCGCGCTACCGGCTCACCCGCAGCAAGCTGAAACGCCTGGTCGGTGCATTTGTCGACAGCGGCGGGGTTGGCCTGGAGGTGGTCTCCGGCAGTCATTCGGTGGACGAAATGCGCCACATGGCCGCGGTCGCGCGCGAGCACCAGCTGTTTGCCTCCTGCGGCTCGGATTACCACGGGCCAGAGAACGCCTGGATCGAGCTCGGCCGGCTGCGCGGTCTGCCGCACGGCTGCACACCGATCTGGGAAGCCGACGGCTGGCCGCTGGCGGGTGTCGCATGAGCCAGTTTTTCGAGATCCACCCCGACGACCCGCAGCCGCGCCTGATCAAACAGGCTGCGCAGATCATTCGCGACGGCGGGATAGTGGTGGTGCCGACCGATTCCAGCTACGCCATCGCCTGCCACCTGGATGACAAGGGCGCGCTGGAACGGATCCGGCGCATTCGCGGACTGGACAAGAAACACAATTTCAGCCTGCTGTGCCGGGACCTGTCCGAGATTGCCACCTACGCGCGTGTGGACAACCCCGCCTACCGCCTGCTGAAGGCGCGCACGCCGGGGCCCTACACCTTCATACTGCGCGCCACCGCCATCGTGCCGCGCCGGCTGCAGCACCCGAAACGCAAAACCATCGGCATCCGGGTGCCGGATCATCCGGTCATCGCGGCACTGCTCGCCGAACTGGACCAGCCGCTGATGAGCTCGACGCTGCTGCTGCCAGGCAGGGAACTTCCGGAAACCGATGCCTGGGAAATCCGCGACCGGCTGGAGCACCAGGTCGATCTGGTGATCGACTCCGGAAGCTGCGGCGTGGAGCCGACCACGGTGATCGACCTGGCCGATGCGGTGCCGACGGTGACACGCCACGGCAAAGGTTCCACCGAAGGCCTGGAATAATAACCTGAAGGTATACTGAATCCATGCAGGTCAGTCTCGCTCAGCAAATCGCCGCCTGGTTGATGCCGGTGCTGCTCGCCATCACGGTACACGAGACCGCGCACGGGCTGGCGGCACGTCATTTCGGTGACCGCACCGCACAGATGCTGGGACGCCTGACGCTGAACCCCTTGAAGCACATCGATCCGGTCGGGACAATTCTGGTGCCCGGGTTGATGCTGCTGTTGCCCGGGGGGTTCGTGTTCGGCTGGGCCAAACCGGTGCCGGTGGACTGGCGCAATTTCAAACGCCCCAAGCAGGACATGGCCTGGGTGGCGGCCGCCGGACCGGCCGCCAATCTGCTGATGGCCCTGGCCTGGGCGTTGCTGGCGCGTATCGCGCTCGGCCTGCCGGCGGATAACTGGATAGCCCTGCCGCTGCTGTTCATGGGTGTGGCGGGGATTTTCATCAACACCATCCTGATGGTGCTGAACCTGCTTCCGCTGCCGCCACTGGATGGCGGGCGGGTGCTGACGGGATTGCTGCCGGGGCCCTACGCCTACCAGTTTGCGCGTATCGAGCCCTACGGGTTCTGGATACTGATCGTTCTGCTGATCACCGGGGTGCTCGGTCTCGTGCTGTGGCCCTTCGTGAGCATGTTTCTGCACATGATGGCCGCGGTGGCGGGTATGAAGCCCGGCTACCTGGAAACCGTATTGTTTGCATTGATGAGGAGCTAGTCTGTCTTGACCGGGGAATCTCAGAATCGGGTGCTGTCCGGCATGCGGCCCACGGGGCGGCTGCATCTGGGCCACTACCACGGCGTGCTGAAAAACTGGATCCGGCTGCAGCACGAATACGACTGCTATTTCTTCGTGGCGGACTGGCATGCCCTGACCACCCATTACGAAGATCCGCAGATCATCAGCGACAGCGTCCTGGACATGGTGATCGACTGGCTGGCGGCGGGGGTCAATCCGGCCAGCGCCAAGATCTTCGTGCAGTCCGATGTGCCTCAGCATGCAGAGCTGCACCTGCTGCTGTCCATGATTACGCCGCTCGGCTGGCTCGAGCGCGTGCCGAGCTACAAGGACCAGCAGGAAAAGTTGCGCGAACGCGACCTCGCGACCTACGGGTTTCTCGGCTACCCGCTGCTGCAGAGCGCCGACATCCTGATGTACAAGGCCGGCTCGGTACCGGTCGGTGAGGATCAGGTCGCGCACGTGGAGCTGACCCGCGAAGTGGCGCGGCGCTTCAACCATCTGTATGGCCGCGAGCCGGATTTCGAGGACAATGCGCTGGCGGCGATCAAAAAGATGGGCAAAAAGAACGCCAAGATGTACCGCGAGCTGCGCAAGCGCTACCAGGAGCAGGGCGATCAGGAGGCGCTGGATGTGGGCCGCGCGCTGCTGGACGGGCAGGGCAACCTGACCATGGGTGACCGCGAGCGCCTGTACGGCTATCTCGAGGGCAGCGGTCGCATCATTCTCCCCGAGCCGCAGGCGCTGCTGACGCCGGCGTCCAGGATGCCCGGCCTGGACGGCCAGAAGATGTCCAAGTCCTACAACAACACCATCGCACTGCGCGATGATCCCCGCGACATCGAGCAGAAGCTGCGCACTATGCCGACCGATCCGGCGCGGGTGCGGCGCACCGACCCGGGCGATCCCGACAAGTGCCCGGTGTTCCAGCTGCACCAGATCTACTCGGACGAAGGCCGCCAGCAGTGGGTCCGCGAGGGCTGCAGTTCGGCGGGCATCGGCTGCCTGGACTGCAAGCAGCCGATTATCGACGCGGTGCTCGCCGAACTGGCGCCAATCCGCGAGCGGGCCCGCCAGTTCGAGGAAGACCCGCAGCTGGTGCGCAATATCCTGCAGCAGGGGGGCGAGGCGGCGGGCGATGTCGCTGATGAGACTTTAAATGAAGTAAGGGCTGCAATTGGTTTAAAATACTAGAAAAACAAGCATGAGTTCGTGCTTTACATGAGCTCAGTTGCGGGCCGGAAAATCCTAACCACAAAGGAACACGAAGGCGCACGAAGGAAAACCACGCACTGCTTCGGGTTCCGTTGTGGTCGCTCGGGGTCCCGAGCAACGGCCAGAAATTCGCGGTTTCTCGACGCGACCAAAAAGCATTAACCGCGAAGGACGCGAAGTCGTGCGAAGGAAATGAACCCTGAATCAGCTAATGCTTCGTGTACCTTCGCGGTCAACCGCAACGCCTTCTGAGCGCGACCCAGGGGAGGTTATATCCGTCGTCTGTCTCGAAGCCCGTAACGCAACTCCGCAGGAACCCCGCCAAGCGCAGGAATGAGAATGCCTTGGTTTACCTTTGTGTCCCTTCGTGTGCCTTGGTGGTGAACGGTTTCGGCTTTGGCAACTCCTCGCCGGAGCGTGTATCGCCCCGCGGCGGTTTCCATATGCGTCCGGGGCGCATACAATGCCCCATCAACGGAGTGACCAGACCGCATGACCGATACTGCGCCGCCGACTGAACCTCAACCGCAGCAAACCGAAATGCCCTTCGCCTACGTGCAGGGCGAGGCGGTGACGACGCTCCCCAAGGATCTCTACATTCCCCCCGACGCGCTGGAAGTGTTTCTCGAGGCCTTCGAGGGCCCGCTCGACCTGCTGCTGTACCTGATCAAGCGCCAGAACCTGGATATTCTCGATATCCCCATCGCCGAGATCACGCGGCAGTACATGGAATACATCGGGTTGATGGAGGAGATGCGCCTGGAGCTGGCCGCCGAGTACCTGGTGATGGCGGCCATGCTGGCGGAAATCAAGTCGCGCATGCTGCTGCCGCGGCCGGTCGAGGCCGAGGACGAAGAGGACCCGCGCGCCGAGCTGATCCGGCGCCTGCAGGAATACGAGCGTTTCAAGCAGGCAGCCGAAGATATTGACGGCATACCGCGCATGGAGCGCGACACCTTCCCGATTGCCGTGCAGGCTCCGGAGAAGCAGGTTATTGCCAGACCGCCGGAAGTGAGCCTGCAGGAGCTGTTGATCGCCGCCAAGCAAGCCATGACCCGCGCCGAGATGTTCTCTCACCACCATGTGCAGATGGAGCCGCTGTCGGTGCGCGAGCGCATGTCCATAGTGCTGAGCCGGGTCGGCAGCGGCGAATTCACGTCGTTCACCGCGCTGTTCAAGCCGGAGGAGGGGCGCATGGGCGTGGTGGTTTCGCTGCTGGCGGTGCTGGAGCTGATCAAGGAGTCGCTGATCGAGCTGGTGCAGTCCGAGCCCTTCGCACCCATCTACATCAAAGCCGCCGGTTCTGCGGTGACCATCGAAGAGGTCCCGCAGGCGGCGGCCCAATCCTGATTGTGAGCACGGCAAATGAGTGAACCACACCTTAAGCATATCGTCGAAGCGGTATTGATGGCGGCGGGCAAGCCGCTCAATCTGGACCAGATCCTGGCCGTGTTCGGTGACGGCGAAAAACCCGAACGCGACGCGCTCCGGGCGGCGTTGACCGACTTGCAGCAGGACTATGCCGAGCGCGGCCTGGAGCTGATCGAGGTGGCCAGCGGTTACCGCATCCAGGTTACACGGGATATGGAGCCCTGGGTGTCGCGCCTTACCGAGGACAAACCGGCACGCTATTCGCGCGCCCTGCTCGAGACGCTGGCTCTGGTGGCCTATCGGCAGCCCATCACACGCGGCGAAATCGAGGATATTCGCGGCGTCAGCGTGAGTACCTCGATCATGAAGACCCTGCAGGAACGCGAGTGGGTTCGCATTGTCGGCCATCGCGACGTGCCGGGCCGCCCGGCCATGTACGGCACCACGAAACAGTTCCTGGATTATTTCAATCTCAAAGGCCTGGATGATCTGCCCACGCTGATGGAACTGCGTGACATCGACACCATCAACGCGGAGCTGGAACTCAGCCTGCCGGGTGAAGCGATGCCCGGTGCGCATCTCGAGGCCGGCGAGGGCGCGGGCGCGGAGGCGGGAGACGCCGACGAGCCGCACGTGGTGCAGGTCGCGGTCGACAGTCCGGAAACCGGCGGCAACAGCGAAACTCTCCACTGAGACTGGTTACGGAGCGGCCGTGCGTCGCAGCGAAAGACGGAATACCTTCCCGTTTTTTCAGGTATCCGCACACTGACCTTGCACCCCACAATGCTGCACATCCACCGGCGGTAGCACTGGAGCCTTCGCCGCTCCCCGCAGTCTGCAGGTCCTCTTTCACATGTTTTACAGGTGTTGCGTACCCCATGCCCCTCGATGACCCGATGCTTGCCCTGATCGCCCGATTCGTTGTCCGGGAAGCTGATCTGCTGGAGCTGGATAACGAACAATACCTGCGGGAGCAGCTGGCCAGGATCCGGCGTCACATCGAAATGTTTCCCGAGGAGCAAAAGGAGCAGGCCGCCCTCGACTGGATCGCGGAGCACGCGCAACGCTACCGGCAGGAATGGCAGAATCGTCAACAACTGCCCGGCCTGCTCCCGGAACGGCGCTGTCCCGACTGCCCGCTCGTCGACCATGGTTCCGGGTCCTCCTGCATGATTCACAGACGCTGGGTCGGGCTGCTGAATGAATATATGGCCGGCGAGATCCACTCGGACAGCTATATCGAAGCGACATTGCGGCTGTTGCGGGAGCACAAGAACCATCTCAAGATATCGCTGGTCCCGTCGCGGCGCTGAATATTCGTTCCCGAGGACACAAAGGAACACGAGGGTAAAAGAACGACTTTTCTTGGTGCCGGCTTGATGGTCCATTGTCGGTTCTCGGCGCCCCACCAGCGGTAAAGTGAAGAGCTAGTCTCAGCAACGCCCGGAAACCTGAACCGCAAAGGAAGTCCCAGGCAGCAAGAGTAAATGCCCTGGTTTTCCTTTGTACGCCTTGGTGTTCCTTGGTGGTTAAAGATCCCCCGCTCGGTTCTCAAAAGCCGGTTACAATACGCGGATGCAGGAGCGTTTACAGAAAGTGCTTGCCCAGGCGGGCCTCGGCTCGCGGCGTCAGATCGAACAGTGGATCAGCGCCGGGCGGGTTAGCGTGGACGGCAAGCCAGCGGAACTCGGGCAGAAAGTCAGCGGCCGCGAGCGCATCAGCGTCGACGGCAGGCCGGTGCGTATCGCGGCGGCGCACAAGTCAGCCCCCGAGGTGCTGGCCTACCACAAGCCGGTCGGCGAAGTCTGCAGCCGGGAGGATCCGGAAGGTCGGCCCACGGTCTTCGAGGCCTTGCCGCGGCCCCGTCAGGGGCGCTGGATCAGTGTCGGCAGGCTGGATATCAATACCTCGGGCCTGTTGTTGTTTACCACCGACGGGGAGCTGGCCAACCGGCTGATGCATCCTGCGCAGGGAGTCGAACGCGAATACGCGGTGCGCGTGCTCGGCGAAGTGGACAGGCCGATGCTGGAGCGCCTGGTCAAGGGTGTCGAGCTCGAAGACGGCATGGCGCGTTTCGTTTCTGTCACGGAGGCCGGCGGCAGCGGCGCCAACCGCTGGTTCCATGCGGTCATCAAGGAAGGCCGCAAGCGCGAAGTGCGCCGCCTGTGGGAATCGCAGGGTGTCACCGTGAGCCGTCTCACCCGGGTGCGCTTCGGGCCGCTGGCGCTGGAGCGCGGACTGCGTCAAGGCCGCTGGCGCCCGCTGACGGCTGGAGAGCAGAAACTGCTTTACCGGGCTGCCGGATTGCCGGCGCCATCCGCCGCCGCGACACGCGTCAAGCCACGGGCACGCAAGCGAGAAACCCGTAAACGCGCCCGCAGGGAATAAGATTCAGGCCCTGCGTCCCCTTTCTGTATCATTCATGGAGGTTAGCAACCATGGGTCGAAGCGAGCCCAGCCGCAACTGGTCTGAAATGCGCGTGCGTGTGGCGTCCTGGGTGGAAGCTCCGCGCGTCCAGTACAGTATCATTGCGCTGATTGTGATCAACGCCATTACGCTGGGTCTGGAAACCTCGCCCACGGTTATGGCGCACGCCGGTGCATGGCTGCTGGCGCTGGACGATTTCGTTATCGCGGTGTTCGTGGTGGAGATCGCGGCCAAGCTCTACGCCTACGGCTGGCGCTTCTTTCGCGACCCCTGGAACCTGTTTGACTTTATCATTGTTACCATTGCGCTGATTCCCACCAGCGGCCCCCTGGCGGTGCTGCGGGCATTGCGCATCCTGCGTGTGTTGCGCCTGATCTCCATGGTGCCCAGGCTGCGTTTCGTGGTGGAATCGCTGCTGCACGCTATTCCCGGCATCGCCTCCATCGCCGCGCTGATGGTATTGCTCTACTATGTGTTCGCTGTTATGGCCACCGGGCTGTTCGGCTCCGACCACCCGGCCTGGTTCGGCACCATCGGCCGGTCCATGTATACCCTGTTTCAGATCATGACACTGGAGAGCTGGTCGATGGGTATCGTGCGCCCGGTGATGGAAACGCAGCCATACGCCTGGCTGTTCTTTGTTCCTTTCATTCTGGTGGCAACCTTTACCATGCTGAACCTGTTCATCGCGATCATCGTCAACACCATGCAGTCGATGCACGACACCGCTCAGGCGCGGGAACAGGCGGCCATCGAAAGTGCGGTGCACGACCAAGGCAGCCATCTGGCAGAACAGCTGCGTGCGTTGCTCGAGGAGCTGAGCGAAGTAAAGCGACTGCTGCGTGAGCGTGGCGGCACCTGACAACGGCCGATGCGGAGCCCAGGCTCGAGTCTCAGGGCTCGTTTCGCTGTCTCGCGCGCCGCCACCGGCTGCGGCGCAGCCACGGCTCGACGCGCCGCTATGCGACCGCGCGGTTTGTCGGCGAATGTCGCCGCAGGGTATGAGCATCAGCCACGGCGTTTCTTGCCGTTGGCCGGGCGCGGACGGCGCAGCTGTCGGATCTCCTGGTCGAAGCCGGTGGACAACTGAAGCCCCTCCTGTTTGACAAACTCCAGAAACGCCTGGGCGACCACCGACAGCCGCCTGTTCCTGGAGTGAACCACGTACCAGTGACGCTGGATGGGGAAGCCGCGCACGTCGAGAACGGCGATAGGGCCCGCCGTGCCTTCCAGAACCAGGGAGTGCAGCGACAGCACGGTGATGCCGAGGCCGGCCGCCACCGCGTGCTTGATGGCTTCGTTGCTGGCGAACTCCATGCGTGCCACCGGCGGGTCGAGGTGTTCGCTCTCGAACAGGCGCATCAGCGCGGCGCGCGTGCCCGACCCCGGTTCGCGCATGATAAACGGTTCCTGCAACAGACGCTTCAGCGCAATTCTCGACTTGCCGACCAGCGGGTGATCGCGGTGGGCCATGACGACCAGCGGGTTCGGAACCAGCGGATGGGCCTCGACCTCCATCTGCTCCGGGGGCTGTCCGAGGATGTACAGGTCGTCCTCGTGATTGACAATCCGTTCCAGCAGGCGCTCGCGGTTGGTTACCTTCAGCGTGACGTCGATGCCAGGATACATCTGGCAGAAGCGACCCAGCAGGTGAGGTGCCAGATACTTGGCCGAAGTGATGACCGCGAGGCGCAGCTGTCCGTGTTTCAGGCCCTTGATGTCTGCGATCTTCATCTCCAGGTTGGCGAGGGTGCGGAACACCTCCTGACAGGCGGCGTATACTTCGCGCCCGGTGTCGGTCATCTGGGCCCGGATGCCGACCTGCTCGAACAGTGGCGCGCCAATGGTCTCGGCCAGCTTCTTGAGCTGCATGGAAACCGTAGGTTGAGCCAGGTAGAGCTCTTCGGCGGCGCGCGTGAAACTACCCAGTCGGGCCACGGCCTCGAACACCTGCAGCTGTCGCAGGGTGGTGTGTCTGGCGAGGTCGCCGACCAGGCTAGAGCCCGCCATGCAGCTTCCCCGGGCGGCGGCACCAGCAGGCGCGCTGCGGCCTGGCACGCCGATATGCCGTTGCGGTCGGCGCTGCTGCGGGTGTATCGGTTAGTGCGGACATCGGGCTGCGCTCACTGCGGGCCGGGGGCGGTTTCAGCGTCTGCTGTGAATAGGTGCCGCCAAATATACACATCGATGCGCATCTATGGCTATCCCGCACCGGCTCAACGGCGCCCGGCTAGCTCGGACTGTCACCGGCCGGCTTGCGCGGCAGGATGGAAATATCGGACACGATCGCTTTCAGACGGTGGCCGCGGCGCATCATCGCGTCGAGATCCTCCAGCACGGACTGCAGCCTGGTTTCCGAAAGAATGACGTAGATGAGGATATTGCTGTCCACGTCGAACATGCCGGACTGGATACCGTGCGAGCCGGCGCCGCTCGCCTCGGTCACCGTATAACCGCCGACACCGCGCTGACGCAGGGCCGCGATAATCATCTTTTCCAGCTGCTTGGCGGTGATGATGGTCAGCAGTTTCTTCTGTTCCAGCGGTCTCATGACGAATCTCCAGTTGCGCCGACGGCTCAGGCCCCGATCAGCATCTCGGCCATTCGATTATACAGCGGGATGCCGATCATGATATTGAACGGGAATGTTATACCAAGTGACAGGGTGAGATAGAGCGAAGGATTCGCCTCGGGTACCGCAAGCCGCATGGCGGGTGGCACCGCGATATAGGAGGCGCTCGCCGCGAGCACCGCTACCAGGGTGGTGCCACCGACGCCGAAGCCCAGCGCAAAGTGGCCGACCAGTACGCCGATCCCGGCGCCAAACAGGGGCATGATCATGCCGAACGCCGCCAGCACCAGCCCCACGCGGCGAAAGTCCTCGATGCGCCGCGCCGCCTCCAGCCCCATCTCCAGCAGGAACAGGCACAGCATCCCCATGAAAATGTCGCTCACGAAGGGTTTGATCGACTCCACGGCCTTGGGTGTGGCGATAGCGCCGATCACCATCGAGCCCAGCAGCAGCACCACGCTGCCGTTGGTCAGCGCTTCGTGCAGCATCGAATCCGGCTTGTTGTTGCCGTTGCTGCCGGTCAGCCCGAGGCGACGCCGCGACCAGCCCGCCAGCAGCAGTCCCACGATGATGGCGGGCGACTCCATCACCGCCAGCATGATCACCGGATAGCTCTCGTAGGACGTACCGGCGCTTTCCAGATAGGCAATTGCGGTCAGGTAGGTGCCGGCACTCACCGAACCGTAGTGCGCCGCTATGGCTGCCGCGTTCAGACCATCCACCTTGCGCGTGGCGATCAGCATCAGGTAGCCGCATACCGGTAATCCGAGGCCGAGTACCACCGCCCAGAATACTGCGTTCAGGGCTGTGAGCAGATCCGCCTGCCCCAGTTCATAGCCGCCGTGGATGCCGATCGCCATGAGCAGATAGATGGACAGCAGCTTTGCCAGGTCGGGCGGGAAGCGCAGGTCGGAACGGATCAGTCGGGCGAGGAAGCCGAGCACAAAGAAAAGCACCGCCGGGATGAGCAGATTCGACAACCCTGACATGGCCAGTCTCCTGTTGCGGTGAGAGGGCCATATTGGGCCACGCCCCGCCGCCGCAATGAAATAGATAATCGTAATTAGAGCTATCTATCACAGTCTATCGGTCAGGATTTTCAGGCAGTGCCGGTACAGGTTTCCCAACTCATAGATAGAAATCTATAGGATGGATCCTAAAAATCGATTTCCATTTGCGGGCTACCGCGTCTATCTTGCGTCCCAGGTTCATCGAGACTGGATCGGCCAAGTTCGCCAGCTTCGAGTAGCCCTCCGCGCTGCGCCGTTAATGCAATCGCCTCGCGCCGCGGCGGGCAGAGTACGAGCCGCTCCTCGCTGGGCGAGGCGCGCTGGGACCCGGTCCCACTTTGCGACGCTGCCGCGTTTGGCGGTGGTTACTGGTCAGGCGATTAGTCAATTTTTAAGGAGTTGATCATGGCAGAAACAACCTATCAGGCCGGCGTTAAGGAATACCGCAGCACCTACTGGACGCCGGATTACATCCCACTTGACACCGATCTGCTGGCCTGTTTCAAAGTCGTGACGCAGCAGGGCGTGCCGCCCGAGGAAGCGGCCGCGGCCGTGGCAGCCGAAAGCTCGACCGGCACCTGGACCACGGTGTGGACCGACCTGCTGACCGATATGGATTACTACAAGGGGCGTGCCTACCGGATCGAACCGGTGCCCGGCGACCCGACTGCGTTTTACGCGTTCGTCGCCTATCCGATCGACCTGTTCGAAGAAGGTTCGATCGTGAACGTGCTGACCTCGCTGGTGGGTAACGTGTTCGGCTTCAAGGCCATCCGCAGCCTGCGTCTGGAAGACATCCGCTTCCCTATCGCCTACGTCAAGACCTGCGGTGGTCCACCCAACGGTATCACCGTCGAACGCGATCGCCTCAGCAAGTATGGTCGTGGACTGCTCGGCTGCACTATCAAGCCCAAGCTGGGGCTGTCGGCCAAGAACTATGGCCGCGCCGTGTACGAGTGCCTGCGCGGCGGCCTGGATTTCACCAAGGACGACGAGAACATCAACTCGCAACCGTTCATGCGCTGGAATCATCGTTTTGAATTCGTGATGGAAGCCGTCCACAAGGCCGAAGCCGAGACCGGCGAACGCAAGGGTCATTACCTGAACGTCACGGCCCCGACCTGCGAGGACATGCTGGAGCGTGCCGAATTCGCCAAGAGCCTGGGCGCGCCGATCATCATGCACGACTTCCTGACCGGCGGGTTCGCGGCCAACACCTCGCTTGCCAACTGGTGCCGCAAGAACGGCATGCTGCTGCATATCCACCGCGCCATGCACGCCGTGGTCGACCGCAACCCCTACCATGGCATCCACTTCCGCGTGCTGACCAAGTGTCTGCGTCTGTCGGGTGGCGACCATCTGCACTCCGGCACCGTGGTGGGCAAGCTGGAAGGCGATCGCGAGGCCACTCTGGGCTGGATCGATCTGATGCGCGAATCCTATGTTCCCGAGAACCGCGGGCGCGGCATCTTCTTCGACCAGGACTGGGGCTCCATGCCGGGTGTGATACCGGTCGCTTCGGGCGGTATCCATGTCTGGCATATGCCGGCGCTGGTCTCGATCTTCGGCGACGACGCCTGTTTCCAGTTCGGTGGCGGCACGCTGGGCCATCCGTGGGGCAATGCCGCCGGCGCGACGGCCAACCGCGTGGCGCTGGAGGCCTGTGTCGAGGCGCGCAACGAGGGCCGGCAGGTCGAGCGCGAAGGCAAGGAGATTCTCACCGAGGCCGCGCAGTACTCACCGGAGCTCAAGATCGCCATGGAGACCTGGAAAGAAATCAAGTTCGAGTTCGATGTGGTGGACAAGCTCGACGTGCAGGCGGGTTGACCCTCTGCCACTGACAGAACAGGCATTCACTGAACATTACGACGGGAGCAACAATCATGGCCGAAGTTCAACCTTACAAGGCGACCGAGCGCAGGGGCGAGACTTTCTCCTACCTGCCGCCGCTTTCCCCGCAGAAGATCCGCAACCAGATTCAGTTCCTGGTCAATCAGGGCTGGAACCCCGCGATCGAGCATACCGAGCCCGAGAAGGCTTTCTCGCACTACTGGTATATGTGGAAGCTGCCGTTTTTCGGCGAACGTTCGGTGGACAAGATACTCGCTGAAATCGAGGCCTGCCATCGTGCCAATCCGGGTCAGCACGTGCGCCTGGTCGGCTACGACAACTTCGCCCAGAGCCAGGGCACGGCGTTCATCGTCTACCGCGCCGGCAGCCGCTGAGGCGGCCCGGCACGGATGGTGCGGCGCCGCGCAGGGCGCCGCCGCGGAGCCCGGTGGGCCGGGCAAGTGCAGCGAAACCGAGAGGGATGGCTTCATGCAAGCAACTACACAGATGAAGGCAACAGGCGGACGCGACGCCTCGCGGCAACGCCGCGCGCAGCTGGTGCAGGGCAAGGCCGCGTTGCCGCCCGCCGGCGAGCGCATGCGCACCGGTGAGCGCAGTGCTGCGCTGATTGCCGCGGCAGCGCCCGCTGTACGGCCGCAGCCCGCGGCTGAAGATACGCCGGCATCGCCGCCGCGCGAGTCGCGGGCGGCTGCGGCGCCCGCAGCGTCGGGCGTCAACAGCGGCGCGAATGGACGGGAGGTGTCCAAGGCGCGGCGCGCCGGCCTGGTGCAGGGCAAGGCGGGTCTCGGGCAAGCGGCGCCAGCCCCGGCGTCTTCGGCACTATCGGTGGCGGCGGCTTCAGCAGCGTCGGCCCCGGCCGCTGCGACAGGCAGCGGGCGCGAGGTCTCCAAGGCGCGGCGCGCCGGTCTCGTGCAGGGTAAGGCCGGTCTCGGGCAGGGCGAGGCGACGTCCGCGCCATTGGTACCCGCTGGCGGTTTGAGTGGACGCGAGGTGTCCAAGGCGCGGCGCGCCGGTCTGGTGCAGGGCAAGGGGGGGCTCCAGCAGCCGTCCGCGGTGCCGGCACAGACGGCGACCCCGGCACCAGCCACCGCAGCAAGCGCTACGTCTGCGGCGGCACCCATTCACGGCTCGGGTCGGGCCGTTGCTCAGGCCATGCGCGCGGCACGCGCCCGTGACGGTCGCGGCTCTGCGTCCGAGACACGTCCAAGCGGGCGGGTCCGTGGGCCCACCCCGTTGCAGTACCCGCCCAAGGTCGCCAGCAGCGACACCTACTCGGGAGGGAAGGTCACGGGTGCGCGCATCGGTCGCGGCATGAACATGACCGGCGACGAGCGCGGTGCGGATGTGCAGGTCACGGGGTCTCAGTACATCGGCAGGGAAAGCGGATTCAATCCCCGCGAGGGCGGGGTGAAGGTTGGTGCTTCGCGCACCGCGGCCGGCCTGGTGGTGACCGGCACCCAGGTGCGCAGCAAGGTAATGATCACCGGTGACGAATCCAACAGCGGCATCCGGGTAACTGGGGAGGCCGACCAGGAGATCGGCGACGATCTGCTCGACCGTCGTGAGCACGGTGCCTATAGCAGCATGCAGTTCGAGCGCCAGCACAACCCGCACGGCCACACCGTCTTCGGCACCAACCTCGGGCGTTCGGCCAAGGCGGTGGGCTCGCGCGAGCGTGACCGCGAACGCGCCATCGAGATGACGGAAGAAGGACTGCAGATATCGGGCACTGCGCTGGGCCGCAGTATGCGTGTCACCGGTGACGAGTCCGGCTCCTGTCGGCCCGTCACCGGCGACCAGTACCTGATGCCGGCTGCCAGGCAGCCGCTCTGCCAGGCGCCGGGCACCATGGGCGCCGGGCGCGCCCCGGCGCACGGCGGGGAAGATCGTCCCGATCCGGTGACCGGCGGGAAGGTCACCGTATCCGAAACCTGGGCGCGACAGCGCATCACCGGTGTAGACGTGGAACACAACCCCCGGGTGAGCGGCGACGAATACGGCGTGTGCTCTTCGATCACCGGCACGCCCTATGCCGGCCCCGGTCAGTACGACAGTTTCTGTGCGGCGGAGCAGGCCGATGCAGCCGGGCAGCGCGTGAGCCCGGCACAGACCACCGGCGTACCGGTGACCGGAGACACGCCGCTGAATGTGCAGCACGTGACCGGCACTCAGCGTGGCGGTGAGCGCGGAATCACCGGCACGCCCTATTTCCGCCAAGAGGTCGAGCGCGAAGCCGAGGCCGATCCTATCAGCCGCATCGACAGCCGTTTCAGCGTGCCCTCGCCGCAGCGCGAGGCCCAGCTGCACGCTGACGCCAGTGCCACGCAGGCGCCCAGCGCGGCGGCGCGCATCACCGGGTCCTTCGCAGTGGGCGAGGGCAAGATCACCGGGAACCAGGAGTTCAGCTTCAGCCCGCGCGGCGGGGCCCGGCCTGAACAGGGCAGGTTGCGTGTCACCGGCGAGGGACGGGTGGAAGGTCCGTCGATAACGGGCAGCGCCTGGGGCGAGCAGCGGAACGTGACCGGGACGGAGGGTTACATCGCTGCCGAGCGCAACCCCAGCGAGCGGGGCGGCAGGCCGCACGGTTTTGCCAACAGTACGCTGTTCAGCGACAAGGGCAAGCATGAGGCGGCACGCCAGATCGTCACCGGCATGGCGGGCTGGTCCGCCAAGTCCGCCGCCAAGGTCACGCTATCCGGTGGTGCCCAGGGTTAACAGCCCAGCGCCCGTTCGAGGAGACTTAGCAGGTGATTACAGCCAGGCACAACAGGAACATGCGCAACAGCGCCGGAGTGTATTGCCCGACCAATTACGGTGCTGCGCCGGCGGCGATTGCCGATCCGTACGTCACGTTGTTCGGTCAGTCACCCGCTGCGGTTGCCGGCATTGCGCCGTCGGCCGCGCACCCCCTGTACGATGTCCGGCACAACCAGCGTCTGCTGCAGCGTGAGAGCGAAATCGTTGCGGCGTTCGAAGCGATCGAACCGGCGCTGATGGAAGTTGCCGCCATGCAGTACCAGGACGGCTACGCCGAGCGTATCCAGCGCCTGATGCGCAGCCGGCTCGGCTTCGAGCTGCCGGCTTCCTGTCTGAACGCCAGCTGGCTGCAACCGCTCAACATGCGCGGCTTCTACGCTTACAGCGTGTTCCAGGTCTTCCGGCAACTCGCCGAGCGCGACTTCGATCGCAGCGGTGCCGATGTTGCCGAGGGCGAGCCGGCCGAGGAGCTGATTCGCAGATGGGGTTTCCATGCCATCGATATCACACCCTGCGCGGACGGACGTCTCAGCGGGGTGGTGGACTACATCCTGCGCGTGCCACCGGCCATCGTGACCAGCCGCAAGTCGTTCGCCGGAAGCCTGTTCGACATCGAAGAAGGGATGCGCAACTGGGTCGACATCGAGTTGCGGCGCCACCGTGAGGGGATGCCGAACCGGGCCGACGAGCCGACGCGCTATCTCAAGATCGGCGTCTACCACACCAGCAGCTCGGCACCGCAAACCGAGGGTTGTGCGGCCCACGGCAGCGACGAGCGCAAAGCGGCAGCAGCGCTGCTGGAGCGCCTCAATGGTTTCGCCACGGCGATCGAGAACAGTCACTGCTGCGGTGCACAGGTGGCGACGCTGCTGGTCGGTGTGGATACCGACACCGACGCCATCAGGCTGCACGTGCCGGACGCACAGGGCACGCTGAGCCTGGATCATTACGTGGACAACCTTGCGCTGTTTGAGCGAACCGGCTCGGTCGCGCGCGAGCAGGCCAAAGAGACTATCCGCCTGGCGGTGGCAGAGGCGGCCGGCGTGTCGCCGGATGATGCGGTGACCGAGGGCATGCGCTGGTTCTGCGGCTACCTGCTGAAGAACAACATGGCGCAGATCGACTACGTGCGCTCCTACCACAACGGGCGTTATGCCGATCTCGGACACACCGAACGGTTCATCACTGTCGGTGACAATTTCGACGATGTGCAGATGCGCAACCTTGCCTACCAGGCACAGATGGACACCATCGAAGAAGGTGCGGCGGACATGGATGTGGGCATCAGGATATTCAAGAAGGTCAACATGGCGCGTCAGCTGCCCATCCCGGCTTTCATTCACTTCCGCTACGACGGGCGCGTGCCGGGCTCGCGTGAGCGGGTGGTGGAGCGCTGCCGGCGCCTGGAGCGCGCCATCCACGCGCGCTACCCGGATCTGGTGCGCGATGGCTGGTTGTACACCTATGCAACGGTCAAGGACTGCGCGTCCGGCAGCAGGCTGGAGGATATCGATACACAGGATGCGCCGCACGCTCACCGGTGCGCATGCGGTTGCAATAAATCGGAGTCACGGCAATGAAGATTTGTCAGGTGGAGAAGACCTTGGTGGCGACCGCCCGTATCGGCGGTCTCGAGAACCGGAGTCTGCTGGTGGTCAAAGAGCGCGGCAGTACCGGCAAGCAGGTTGCGGTCGATCCGGTCGGCTGCAAGCCGGGGGACTGGGTGATCGTGGTGGGGAGTTCTGCGGCGCGCGACGCCGCGGGCAGCAAGGACTATCCCAGCGACTTCACCATCGTCGGCATTATCGATTACTGGGAAGACGACAACGGTGGCCAGTGATGGAGATCATGCGGGTCGTTAGAGATCTGGTTACGACCAAACGCAACGTCTGGCTGGCGGCCAAGTCGTTGCGGGTGGTGGAAGACCACCAGGGCAACCTGCAGGTGGCTCTGGATCCGGTCGGCTGCAAGCCGGGCGACTTCGTCATCACCATCGGAATATCGGCGGCGCGCATTGCCGCGGGCAATCCGAAGATCACCACGGACATGACGATCGGCGGAATCATAGACGACTGGAGCGAGCAAGACTGGCGTTCTTGACGAGGGCGGACCGGGGCCCTGAGCAGGCCCGGGACAGTGGGGTGATTTTTCAACTTGGACAGACAGCAGGAGACTGAACGTGGCAAATGAAAAGATGGGTATTGCACTGGGAATGATCGAGACACGCGGTCTGGTACCGGCGATTGAAGCGGCCGACGCCATGACCAAGGCCTCGGAAGTGCGCCTGATCGGACGGCAGTTCGTGGGCGGTGGTTATGTCACCGTGCTGGTGCGCGGTGAGACCGGTGCGGTCAACGCGGCGGTGCGCGCCGGGGCCGATGCCTGCGAGCGGGTCGGCGACGGTCTGGCGGCGGCGCACATCATTGCGCGTCCGCACGCCGAAGTGGAAGGCATCCTGCCCGAGAAGCCGGCCGCCTGAGGCCGCTCGGGGCATTGTTCAACTGACCAGGAGTAACAGCAATGGCAAACGAAAAGATGGGTATTGCGCTGGGCATGATCGAGACACGCGGTCTGGTACCGGCGATTGAAGCGGCCGACGCCATGACCAAGGCCTCGGAAGTGCGCTTGATCGGACGGCAGTTCGTGGGCGGTGGTTATGTCACCGTGCTGGTGCGCGGTGAGACCGGTGCGGTCAACGCGGCGGTGCGCGCCGGGGCCGATGCCTGCGAGCGGGTCGGCGACGGTCTGGCGGCGGCGCACATCATTGCGCGTCCGCACGCCGAAGTGGAAGGCATCCTGCCCGAGAAGCCGGCCGCCTGAGGCGGGCCGCGGCGGGCGGGGTTTTTTCGATTCAGGAGTAGCAGTATGGCAAACGAAAAGATGGGTATTGCACTGGGCATGATCGAGACACGCGGTCTGGTACCGGCAATTGAAGCGGCCGACGCCATGACCAAGGCCTCGGAGGTGCGCTTGATCGGACGGCAGTTCGTGGGCGGTGGTTATGTCACCGTGCTGGTGCGCGGTGAGACCGGTGCGGTCAACGCGGCGGTGCGCGCCGGGGCCGATGCCTGCGAGCGGGTCGGCGACGGTCTGGCGGCGGCGCACATTATTGCGCGTCCGCATGCTGAAGTTGAGGGCATACTGCCCACCGGGACCGACGGCGGTGGCGGCGGTCGCGACAGCGATGTGGCGGCGGCCTAGGGTGGAAGCCGTGACGGCCGCAGCCGGTGCTCAAACCCTGTTGCCGGCGGGTTGTGCATGAACGGGCATCCACGCGTGCTTGGTTATCTGCAGCGGGCGGTGAACCACGAGTTCACCGCCGCCCAGCAATACACGCTGCAGGCGGTACAGGCCGAGGCCCTGGGTATGCCAGCCCTGGCAGAACAACTGCGTCAGGGTGTGCATGAGGAGTTGCGGCATGCGGAGGCGTTTCTGCGCCGGATGGTCGTGCTCGGTGCCACCCCGCGGGCCGGGCAGCCGCGGGCACCGCAGGTCGGACGTTCGCACACCGACCTGCTGCGCTTCGGACTCGCCACCGAGGGCGAGGCGGTCAGGCTCTACCAGGAGGCATGCCGCTACTGCGAACGCATAGGCGATCTGGAGGACAGCGCATTGTTCGGGGACATCCTCGCCGACGAAGTACAGCACTATCTGGAACTCAAACGCCAGTTGCAGGCGCTCGGTGTCTCGGTGCAGGACACGGCCGCGCGCTGCTACGATGAAGCCGCCCTATAGAGGCAGAACACGGGAGGTATTTACAGATGACCAGCTCTGCATACACACTCGCCGCAACGGAGGTGACTATGGCCGATGTAACGCATATGGCGGAAGGCTGGGCGCGCAACGAGCGCCCGCCAAATCTGTACCGGCGGTTCGAGTTCAGCAACTACGCCGAGACCGGGGCCTTTCTGGATCGGCTGGCGGCGCTGTCCAAGGAGACCGGGTGCTACCCCGACATCAGCTTCGGCAAGGTCTACGCCAACGTGACGGTGCATGCCAGTGACGGCACCCGCATCAGCGCGCAGGACCTGGAGTTCGCGAGTCGGGTCAGCCAGCTGGCAGCCCCGGCGGACGAAGGCGAGTAAAGCGCCCGCCCGGTGCAGTCGTCTGGGCGGGATCCTGTGGCGGCCGTGTGCGACTGCCGCCCCGCTCAGCGACCGCCGTGGCAGCGACTGCGTCGCAGTGGCAGCAGGAGCGCGCACGCCCCGGGCCGGAGTCAACTGGGCGCGCCGGGCGCTGCCCTGAACAGGCACTGTTATCGAGGACAGGTACAGCTATGAAAAAAACCGCATCCAGCGCGCAGTCCCCGCGGCGTCAGAGTAAACCCGGGCAACGGCCGGCGGCCCGTGCTGGCACCGCCGGGCGCCCCGCGAAACCGTCTGCGCCGGCGCAGCCAACACGCTTCGCGCGCCAGGACGACCAGGACCCGCCGGCGAGTCTGGACCGCTGCTGGGGCAACCTGCATCCCGCCCGCGTCTGGCCCGACTGACCGGTTGCGATCAGCGGGCGAGTCCGCCGGCATGAAGAACGCTACCCTGAGACAGCTGGTCATATTCGAGGCCGCCGCCCGGCACCAGCACTACACGCGTGCGGCACTGGAACTCGGCATGACTCAGCCCGCGGTGTCCATCCAGATCCGCCAGCTGGAGGACAACCTGGGTGTCGCGTTGTTCGAGCAGATCGGCAGGCGCGTGCACCTCACCGAGGCCGGTCAGCTGTTGCGCCGGCATTGCCGCGCCATCAACAACGAGCTGGCGCAGGCCCAGACCGCGCTTGATCGTCTCAAAGGGGTTCAGGACGGTGAGCTGCGTATCGCTATCGGCGCGACCGCCAAGTATTTCGTGCCCACCCTGTTGGCAGAATTTCAGCGCCGCCACCCGGGCATCGTGGTGGACCTCTACATTGCCAACCGCGACCTGCTGCTGGGCCAGATCGAGGACAACGAGCGCGACCTGGTGATGCTGGGCGCCCCCCCGCAGGACCCGGGGCTGGTGGCCGAGCCGTTCCTGGCCGACCCGCTGGTGGCGATCGCCGCACCCGGACATCCGCTGGCGGAGCTGGCTTCCGTCGGCGTCGCGCAGCTTGCGCAGGAGCGGCTGCTGACGCGTGAACACGGTTCGAGCACGCGCAGCCTGATCGAGCAGTTTTTCGCCGACCACGGTGTGGAGCCGACGGTATCTCTGGTGGTCAACAGCAACGAGGCCATCAAACGCGGGGTGCTCGCAGGTCTGGGTGTGGCGATCGTGCCGCAGCAGAGTATCGCCCTGGAACTCGAAGTCGGTCGCCTGGTGGTGCTCGACGTGGCGTCGCTGCCGCTGCAGCGCAGCTGGTACCTGGTACACCGAAAGGAGAAACGGTTTTCCTGCGTCGCCGAGGCCTTCAAGACGTTCGTACTGCAGAATGCGTGCGACTATGTCGGAGCGCTCACTGCGACCGGCAACGGACCCGCAGCGGGCGCGCAGACCGGGTCGCGCGGGAAACTGGAGCGCACGCCATGACAGTCAGCGGGAAGGCCTTGTTGTGAACAGTGATACGCCGATGCCGCGCCGCGACCCCAGGTCCATGCCCGTGGTGCACGTCGCGGTCGGGGTCGTGCAGCGCGAAGACGGTCGGGTCCTGCTCGCCGAACGACCGCACGGCAAGATCTC
Organism: uncultured Gammaproteobacteria bacterium; assembly: GCA_963695455.1. Classification (GTDB taxonomy): domain Bacteria; phylum Pseudomonadota; class Gammaproteobacteria; order DSM-19610; family DSM-19610; genus Thiogranum. The sequence continues at coordinate 89,772 of CAVOGN010000010.1, forward strand.
GCAGGGCTACTGGGAGTTCCCGGGCGGCAAGTTCGAGATCGGCGAAACGCCGCGGCAGGCCCTGGCGCGCGAACTGCACGAAGAGCTCGGCGTGGAACTGGACGCCGCCTTTCCCTGGCTCACCTACGAGTACGCCTATGACGACAAGATCGTGCGCCTGCATTTCTACCGGGTGCTGGCCTGGCATGGTACGCCGCACGGGCGCGAGCGCCAGCGGGTATCCTGGGAAGACCCGGCTGCGGTGCGCGTTGCGCCGCTGATGCCGGCCAACGATCGGGCCTTGAACGCGCTCAATTTTCCCCCTGTCTATGCCATAACCAATGCCGCGAAGTTCGGTGTCAGCGGTTTCATGGCGCGTCTGCGGGGCGGGCTCGAGCGCGGGCTGCGCCTGATCCAGGTTCGCGAGCGCAGCATGAGCCCCGACCAGCTGGCGCAGTTTGCACGCCGTGTGGTGAGCATGGCGCATCGCTACGGTGCCAGGGTGCTGGTGAATGGCGACGAGGCGCTCGCCTGCAGGGCTGGCGCCGACGGCGTGCACCTGACGGGGCAACAGCTGATGCGCCTCGGTTCACCGCCTGCGACTCGATTATGGGCGGCGTCCTGCCACGATGCCGCCGAGCTGGCGCGGGCCGCCGCGCTGGGCGCCGACCTGGTGGTGCTGTCGCAGGTGCTGCCCACCGCCAGCCATCCCGGTGTACCCGGCATGGGATGGAGCAGGTTCGCCGAGCTGGCGCGTGATACCTCGGTGCCGATCTACGCCCTCGGCGGCATGCAACTGGACATGCTTGAAGATGCCATGCATCACGGCGCCCACGGTGTGAGCCTGCTGAGCGGTATCTGGTAGGCCGCGATACGTCCGCGCGCGGTATCGGCAGGCACGGTGCCAGGTCAGAACGGCCAGTTGATCCTGACTTCCTCGACCGTGCGCATCAGGCCGATGGCGGCCTCCAGGTCGATCTGGTGAGGATTCTCCAGCGGCTGTGTGCCAAGCGTTTCCACCAGTTCATCCTGTTCCCAGGTCTGGGTATTGCCCTGTTCGTCCTTGTAGAAGGCCGCCCAGGGTACGAACTTGGTCAGCGGGAACAGCTGATCGGCGGCCGGTGAGACGTCGATGTTCAGACCCGAAACCAGCAGGATCTTCTGGTGCTCGTAGGCATGCGCCTTGGCAATGGTGCGGAAGGCACGATCGAATTCGACCTGAGTGGTATTCTGTGCCACGGCCAGCAGCGGCGCGGCTGAAGTCACGATGTGCGGCATGATCGGTACCAGGCTGCGCTCCAGCGGCTGCCGGTCCCGGTTGGCCTCCGCGGGCTCCCGCTTGTAGTAGAACCAGTCGGCGCTCAGCTGCCGGCCGATGCGCCGGTCTCGCCCGGCGCTGAAGCTCTCGCTGCCGAGCAGTTCGATGGCGGATGGAGTCAGGCGATAGCTCTTGGACGTGCTGTGCGCACGCACCACCTGGAAGCTGCCATCGGTATATTTGGCGACGAAATTTTCCAGTCTCAGGAACAGGCCTTCCGGGCGTGACGTGTTGAGGAGCTGGTTGTCGATGACGATGTGGTGTTCGTCTCCCATGCGGCGCAGCCGTATGTTGTTGGCCGCGAACCGGTACTCCTCCTGATACCAGTCGACCATGGCGTACAGTTTGCCGCAGGTCGGCGTCGGCACATTGTTCTCGGTCTGGCGGCGGCTATAGGTGCCGAAGGTCTGGCTGTTCGGGTCGTAGCCGACATGGCTGGCGTGAATGATGACCAGATCCTTGCCGTGATGGGCATGCGGGGCATGGCGGTCGGTGGCGACGATGCCGCCGGCGATGCCGTGATTGAAAGGAAAGGTGCCGAAGTGCTTGGCCAGCACGATCACCGGGTAGCCCTGATTTTCGTCCGAGCAGAACGCCCGCGAGGGCATGATCTTGCCGGGCGTAAAGCCCAGCGACAGGCACATATTGTACAGGCGCGGCACGAAGTCGCTGTAGCGCAGCATGCCTTGATGGTTGAACTCGGCGATGTTTTCCTTGATCAGCGTGTCGATGTTGAACATGAGCGACCCCAAGAACCTCGGGGTATGATTCCGTGCGCGGGTGGCGATTGCAAGCCTGGCCCTCGCCGCATGGTGCGGCTGAGCGGCACCCGGGCGCAATTTACCGCCAGGGACGCCAGCTACGCGAAGGAGCCAGGTTTATTCGCGGTGGGCGTGGTGACTGGCGGGTAGGTACAGGACGGGTTACGGTCTGCGCTGCCAGCGCGGAACCGGCGTTTTCTTCGCGCCCTCAGCGTTCTTCGTGGTCGGGCGCGGCGTGCAGCCTGCATCAGGGAACCAGCACCAGTTTGCCGCGGGTGTGGCCGGTCTCGATCTGCCGGTGCGCTTCGGCGGCCTGCGCCAGCGGCAGGGCCGCGCTGACGTCGATCTTCAGCTCTCCCGCGTCGCACAGGGCCGCACAGCGGTCCAGGATCTCGCCCTGGTGGGCGCGTGCCTCGGGCAGGTCCGCCAGCATGGGTGTGAGCATGAGCTCGAAGCCGATGCACAGGTTGCGATTGCGCGCCTCTTTCCAGTTCACGCTGCTGCCGGGGTCGAGCAGCGTGACCAGCTTGCCGTAGTGTGCCATGGCCCTGAAAGAATCGACGAATACCTGGCCACCCATGATGTCGAGGGCAACGTCGACGCCGCGTCCGTCGGTCCAGTCGAGTACCGCATCGACGAATGGCTGCTCCCGGTAATTGATCGCCAGCTCGGCGCCCAGCGATTCGACGCGGCGCGCGTTGGCCTCCGAACCCACGGTGGTGCACACCCGTGCGCCGGCGTGGCGGGCGAGCTGGATGGCGACATGGCCGACACCGCCGGCGCCGCCGTGAATCAGTACCGTTTGTCCCCGCTCGAGAGCGGCGCGATCGAACAGTGCTTCCCAGGCAGTAAGCAGCACCAGCGGCGCCGCGGCGGCCTGTTCGAAACTCAGCGCTGCGGGTTTATTGCGCGCCGCGCCCGCGGGGACCACGGTATACTCGGCGTAGTTGCCCGGTTCCCGTCCCAGTCCACCGTGGCAGAACCAGACCTCGTCACCGGCCTTCAGTGTCGAGACGTCTGCGCCGACCTGGTCCACGGTACCGGCGCCGTCGCAGCCCAGGATGGCCGGCAGCGCCTGCTCGAAAAACACGCCGCGGCTGCGTAGCTTGGTGTCGATGGGATTCACGCCGGCGCCGCGCAGCCGCACCTTGACTTCCCCGGCGCGCGGCTGCGGTTCCGGCAGCTCGACAAGCTGCAGAACTTCCGGCCCGCCGGTGGCGGTCATCTGAATCGCTTTCATTTCCGCAATCTCCGCTACCGGGTTACGCCGTGACAAACCGCCCGGCTGCCGTCATGCTATGCAACCGTTACGGGACAGGGGCTGTGCAGCATGGCACGCAGGAAATCTAACCACAACCAGGCCGCACTGCAATGGCGGCGCACCAAGATCATCGCGACCCTGGGCCCGGCTTCGAATGCGCCGGCCATGATCGAGCAGCTGATTGCGGCGGGTGTCAACGTGATGCGCATCAATCTGTCACACGGCGATGCCCAGACACACCGTATGACCGTGCAGCGGGTGCGGCGTGCAGCCAAAAAAGCCGGTCTGCACATCGCCATCCTGATGGATCTTTGCGGACCCAAGATCCGGGTCGGGAGATTTCAGGACGGCGCGATCGAATTGCTGACGGGGCAGCGCGTCACCGTGACCACGCGCAAGTGCGTGGGGCAGGCCGGATTGATTCCGTCCCAGTACCGCGCCCTGCACCAGGATGTGCAGCCCGGCGAGCGCATTCTGCTGGACGACGGCAAGCTGGCATTGCGCATCGCGCGGGTCGACGGCCGCGACCTGCCGTGTCGGGTGGAAGAGGGCGGCCTGCTGGCAGACCACAAGGGCATGAACCTGCCGAATTCGCAGCTGTCCGCCGCCGCGCTGACCGCCAAGGACCGCAAGGACGTCGAGCTGGCGGTGGAGCTGGGCGTGGATTTTCTCGCCCTCAGTTTTGTGCGCAGCGCGCGTGACGTGGAGCAGCTCAAGCGCCTGTTGAAGCGGCACGGCAGCGACATCCCTGTGGTGAGCAAGATCGAACGTCCGGAAGCGGTGCGGGACATCGCCGCCATCATGGACGCGTCTTTCGGCATCATGATTGCGCGCGGCGATCTCGGCATCGAGCTGCCCGCCGAGCAGGTGCCGCTGATCCAGCGTGACCTGATCGCGCTGGCGCGCCAGAAGGCTGTGCCGGTGATCGTCGCCACCCAGATGCTGGAGTCCATGATTCAGCACGCGCGTCCCACCCGTGCCGAGGTCACCGACGTGGCGGGTGCCGCCATGCTGAGCGCCGACGCCGCCATGCTGTCGGGAGAAACCGCCGCGGGACACTATCCGCTGGAGGCCGTGCGCACCATGGACCGCGTGCTGCGCGAGGTGGAACGCCACCAGTGGCAGGAAGGGGCCTTCGCCCGCGAGCCGATTGTCGAGCGCAGCCACAAGACCCATTTTATTCGAGAGTCGATGGCGCACGCCGCCGTACAGCTGGCCCGGGATCTGGAACTGGAGGCCATCGTGGTGCCGACCCGCAGCGGCACCACCACTCGCATCCTCGCCGCGCACCGTCCGCTGGCCCCGGCCGTGGGCGCCTGTGCCGATGAGGGCATCTGCCGGCGCATGACGCTGCACTGGGGCATTGTGCCCGTGCACGTCAGGGAATCCGAGATCAAGAACTGGCGGCGCATCTGCCGCTTCATCGCCGGGCGTATCGGGCTGGGACAACCGGGTCACGATATACTGCTGGTATCCGGTTTCCATGACGATCCGGCGCGCAACGAACCGGTCCTGAAACTACTGCATATGCAGTGACCGCACGCTGCCGCCGGCAGTTCGAGCAGCGCGGGCCCTGTATCACGATCAGCATGAACGCACCTGAGTACGATCTGTTGATCATCGGCGGCGGCGTGTCGGGGACCGCGCTGCTGTACGAGACCGCGCGCTTCACCGACATCGGCAACATCGCATTGCTGGAAAAATACGCCGCGCCGGCGCGCGTCAATTCATTGTCCAGCAATAACAGCCAGACGCTGCACTGCGGTGATATCGAAACCAACTATACGCTGGACAAAGCGCTCAAAGTGCAACGCGCTGCGCGTATGCTGTCCAACTACTGTCTCAGTCAGCCGGATCGCGACCACCTCATCTATCAATACCCCAAGATGGTGCTCGGTGTCGGTGAACGGGAATGCCGCCAGTTACGCGCGCGCCATGAACAGCTCAAGAAACATTACCCCAACCTGCGGTTGCTGGAAAAAAAGGACATCGCCAGGATCGAACCGGCGGTGGTCACCGGCCCCGACGGACGCCTGCGCAAGGACGAGATCGTCGCGCTGGGCTCAGCCAGTGAGTACTGTGCCGTGAATTTCGAGGCGCTGGCGCGTTCTTTCGTGCGCCAGGCGCAGGCGGCGCAGGGTAAGCGCATCGATATCCGCTACAACGAAACGGTGCAGCATATTACCGTGCAGGACGATCGTTTTCTGGTGGAAACCCAGGACACCTGCTACCAGAGCCGCACCCTGGTGGTGTGTGCCGGCGGGCACAGTCTGAAGCTCGCCCAGGACCTCGGCTACGGTCTGCATTACTCCTGCCTGCCGGTCGCCGGCAGCTATTACTTCACGCCGCAGATCCTCAACGGCAAGGTCTACACGGTGCAGAACGACAAACTGCCGTTCGCGGCCATCCACGGCGACCCGGACGTGCTGGTGCCGGGCAAGACGCGCTTCGGACCCACGGCGCTGATTCTGCCGATCCTGGAACGCTACAATTACCGCACCCTGCCGGACTTCCTGCGCGTGCTGCGTTTCGACCGGCGGGTGGCGCAGGTGCTGTGGGACCTGTTGCGGGTGCCGGACATCCGTAACTATATGTTGAAGAACATGCTGTTCGAGGTGCCGCTGATACGCAAGCTGCTGTTCCTCAGGGAGGTGCGCAAGATTGTGCCGGCATTGCGACTGCGCGACCTGAGCTTTGCGCGCCGCGTGGGAGGCATACGCCCGCAGCTGATCGACAAGAACGCGCGCCGCCTGCTGATGGGCGAGGCCAAGATCGATACCGGCAGCGGCGCCATTTTCAACATGACACCGTCACCGGGCGGCACCTCGTGCCTGGAAAACGCCGAGATCGACATGCGCATTATCGCCCGACACCTGGCTGCCCGCATCGATGAGCCGGCCTTCCAGACAGCCCTGCTCGGCGCGGACCGGCAGCACGGCGAGCGGGATTTTACCGGTCGGCTGCTCGACGAGTCAGGCGCCTGATCTGCATGAGTATCGTCTGGGAACAGGTGCAGGGCGGCACCCGCTACCAGGTGCGGCGCGCCGGCGGCTCCCTGCGCCTGTACACCAACGGGGTCCTGCACAGTCAGTACAATGCCGCGCGGCCCTTGACCGGAAGCGTCTGGGATCTGCTGACAGTGCCGGCTTTTCTGCTCGCGCCCGGCGCGGTGCAGCGGGTGCTGGTGCTGGGCATCGGCGGCGGCGCGGTGATTCAGCAGCTGCGCCGGTTTGTGCAGCCGCACACCGTGGTCGGTGTGGAGCTCAGCGCCGTGCACCTGGCCATTGCCAGGCGTTTCTTCGGTGTGCGCGGTAAGGGTGTCCGGCTGGTCCGTAGCGACGCCGTCGACTGGTTGCGCGCCTACCGTGGGGCGCCCTTCGACCTGGTGGTCGATGACCTGTTCGGTGACGCCGATGGACAGCCGGTGCGCGCGGTGGCCGCCGACCGGCGCTGGAGTGCGCTGCTGCTGCGGCACCTGGCGCCGCACGGCATCCTGGTGGTCAATTTCCCCACCCGCCAGGAACTGGAAGCTTCCGCGCTGCAAGGCGAGCCGCGCATTCGCTCGTGTTTCGCCAACGCGTTTCGACTCAGCACGGCGCAGAATGACAACGCCGTGGGCGCCTTCTGCAGGGCGTCAGCCAGCCCGCGCCAGTTGCGTGAGCGACTGCATAAGACCCCCGGGCTGGACCCGCGCCGCAGCCGCCTGCGCTACCGCATCCGCAGTCTGCCGGGCTGATGGTGTATGCTTGCCATTACCGGGTGTGGCGCGGTTCCGGTTGCGTCCACGCCTGTTGACCGGGATTGTGTGAACCCAGGCATGAACGCGAAACAGCGGCACAGCAAGCAGGACCTCAACCAGCAGACCGCTCGCGTCCATTGGCAGGAGCTGGAAACCCACTTCGCGCGCGGTGTGGTCATCGAAGTCGCCAGCGACCTCGATCTGGTGGAGGTTGCCGCCTGTTTTGCCAACGACGACAAGGCGGCGGTCGAACCGTGGATCAACGACGGGCGTGTCCAGCACCTGAGCATGGCTACGGCCAGGGACTGGGAGGCGCGTGAGCCGGAACTCTGGGCGGTGGTGGTGGCCCCCTGGGTAGTCGTACAGGAGCGCAAACGGTGAACAGACGCAGTTTTCTGGTGATGGGATCGCTGGCCGGGATACTGGCCGCTTGCGCCACCCTGCCAGGCAAAACCGAGCCGCCCCGGGTGTCCCTGATCGGGCTCAACCTGCTGTCCATGGAACTGTTCGAGCAGCGCTACCAGGTGCGGTTGCGCATGAAGAATCCCAATGACTTCGATATGCCGGTGCGCGGGCTGGATTTCCGGCTCGACATCAACGGCGAGGCCTTCGCCGACGGCGTCAGCAACCAGGCGGTGACCATCCCGGCCTTCGGGGAACAGGTGCTCGAACTCGAGGTGTCCTCCAATCTGCTGCAGGTGTTTCGCCAGCTGCAGTCGCTGCAGCAAAAGGCTGCGCCGGGTCTGGCCTACCGCATTACCGGGCGGGTGGCGGTCGGCAGTTACGGACAGCGGCTGCCGTTTGACTACTCCGGTGAGTTTGCGCTCCCGAGCGGCGGACCGTCGCAGCGGGACGAGGGCGTGTGAATGCCGCAGAGTTTTCCACAAAACCTGTGGATAAGTTTGTGGATGAAGTGCCGGATGGAAGGTTTTTCAGCTTTCAGCAGCTGTTGTGCGTTAAATCGATCAAAATTTAATCAATCAGTAATAAACGTTAATTAACAATATGTTATAGAGACTATTTAAACCTTTGAGAAAATGAAGTGGTTTTTGTGCTGTAATTCTCGGGGTTGGCCCTGTCGCTGTGTATAAGGGCTTCGGGCAGGGACCGAAAGTGCCCCGGGAAGTCAAGCGGTCGTGACTGAAAAAAGCGCCAGGAATTTTGTCTGCAGAGACGGGAATCAGGGGATGTCAATGCTTCGCCGGCTGGGATTGGTACTGGTAATGGGGCTGGGCCTGGGGGGCTGCACGTCGATGCAACTGGCCTGGGACTACGATGCGCAGTCCGCGTTTCCGGTGCTGCACAGCTACGACTGGCTGCCGGCGCCCGAGGTCGAGTCCGGCGCTCCGCAGATTCACTACGACGGCCTGCTCGAGTCGCGGGTCAGGAACGCGGTCGATACACAGCTGCAGAAAAAAGGATTCCGCCGGGATACCGTTAGCCCGGATTTTCTGGTGGCCTATCATGTCGCGGTCGACGAGCGCCTCTCGGTGACTTACCTCAACGAGCTGTACGGCTATGGGCCCGACTGGGGCAATCCGCGCTACCTGCGCAGCTACGGCCGGCCCGGCCGGGAGGCGACGGTGAGCGAGTACCAGGTCGGGACGCTGATCCTGGACGTGGTGCTGGCGCAGGACCGGCGTCTGATCTGGCGCGGCTCGGCCAGCGACGAAGTCTACCCCGATCTGAGTGCCGAGGCCCGGCAAAAGCGTATCCGTAACGCAGTGGAAAAGATCCTCGCTCCGTTTCCGCCGTAGCAGGGAAAAGGAAAAGGGGTCAGAACCCTTTTTTCGCAAGGAAAAAGGGTTCTGACCCCTTTTCCTTTTTCCTTTTCCATTGCAAAAAAACGACCCTGACCCCATTTACCCTTCGCGCTATAATGAACGCATCTGTTTGGCTGGTTCGAAAGAGGTGAAAAGTGCCAACCTACGATTATCTGTGCGAAAGCAATGGCCGGGTGGTTGAAGTGAAACACCGCATGAGCGAGTCCCTGTCGACCTGGGGCGAGCTGTGCAGCCAGGCGGGTATCGATAGCGGGGATACCCCGACGGATGCGCCGGTCCAGCGCCTCGCCACCGGCGGCCAGGTGGTCAAGAGTTCCAGCCTGGGCGAATCCGCACCGTCCTGTGCCGCCGGGCCCTGTTGTGGCGGCGGCATGTGCGGCATCGGCTAGCGATCTCGACATGGGCGTTTCCATTCGTGGACTGATGATGGACCGGGCCGGCGAAGTGGTCAAAGAGCGCTTCGCTGTGGTCTACGCGCCCAAGAAGAAGAAACGCCTGTCGGCCAACTGTGTACAGGTGATGGAATCCGAGCCCGCGGCACGGGCGGCGGCCGATCCGCAGCGCCACCGCCACGCCGCCCTGGTGGCGGGTCCGTCCACGTCGTCGGAAAGCCAGCAGCTGTACTACCTGGTTCGCTGGCTCGACTGAGCCGCCGCCGGGATTCGTTCACTTCCCGCGATGCAAATCCTTGATCCATCAGCTCCGCGCGGGCCGGCCTGGCTGCGTCTGGGATTTCGCCCGTTTTTCCTCGCCGCCGGCGGATTCGCGGTGATTGCCATGCTGGCCTGGTTTGCCGCCTATGCGGGCGGCCAGAGCTTGCCTTTCGCCGGACTCGGTGCCGTCAGCTGGCATGCACACGAAATGATTTTTGGCTATGGCATGGCGGTGGTAAGCGGATTCCTGCTCACCGCGGTGCGCAACTGGACCGGCATTCCGACGCTGCGCGGTGCGCCGTTGCTGGCGCTGCTGGTGTTCTGGCTGCTGGCGCGCCTGTTGCTGCTGTTGGGGGACGCGCGCTTGCTGGCTGCAGCGGCCAGCTTCGATCTGCTGTTCGGCGCCGTGTTGGTGGCCGCGATCAGTGTGCCGATCGTGCGCAAGCGGCTGTGGAGCAACCTCGCCATCGTGGGAAAGATCGTTCTGCTGGTAGTCAGCAACCTGGTGTTCTATCTGGGTGTGGCAGGCACTCTGGAGCAGGGCGTGTACTGGGGGCTGTATTCGGGCCTGTACCTGCTGGTGGCGCTGATCTTTACCCTCAGCCGCCGGGTGCTGCCGTTTTTTATCGAACGCGGTGTCGATGCAAGAATCGAGCTCTACAACAACAAATGGATCGACATCGCCAGCCTGGTGCTGTTCCTGGCGTTCTGGATTGCCGAGCTTATGCGCCCCAACGGGCCGGCCGTGGCGGTGCTGGCCGGGCTGTTGTTTGTGCTGCACCTGGTGCGGTTGCTGGGCTGGTATAACGCCGGCATCTGGAGCAAGCCGTTGCTGTGGGTTCTGTACCTGGCCTATGCCGCCATGGTGGCCGGTTTCGCCCTCAAGGCCGGCGTGTATCTGTTCGGGTTGTCGCCGTTTCTGGCCCTGCACGCCTTCGCGGTCGGCGGCATCGGCATGATGACCCTCGGCATGATGACCCGCGTGGCGCTGGGGCACACCGGGCGCGATGTGTTCGATCCGCCGCCGGTGCTTAAACTGGTGTTCGGGCTGCTGCTCGCGGCAGCACTGGTGCGGGTGCTGCTGCCGCTGCTGGCAGAGGCCTATTATGTCGTGTGGGTCGGTTTGTCGCAGTGGCTGTGGATCGGGGCGTTTCTGGTCTATTTCCTGGTCTACTTCCCGATCCTTACCCGGCCGCGCATCGACGGCCAGGACGGCTGAGGGACCGGGTCGGCAGCCGCCAGGCGATGCAGCGATGCTGTGCCGGTGTTTGCTACACTCCGGGGCAGCGAATGAACCAGCGGGGAGCCAGCGATGCGGTGGAAAAGCGGTCGACGCAGCAGCAACATCGAGGACCGCCGCGGCGCGCGCCTGCGCACCGGGCTGCCCAATCTGTTTCCCAGGCGCCTGGGCGGCACGGCATCCGGGCGACCGCGCGGGCGCGGCAGCCTGGTGGTGACGGTGCTGGTTCTGCTGGGGCTGTATTTTCTCGGTGTCGACCCGCGCCTGCTGCTGCAGTCGGACAGCATCAGTGTGGGACCGGGCAGCGGTGTTCCGGGCGCTGACAGCGGGGCCGCGCCCGCCGCGCGCTCGCCGCAGGAGCAGGAACTGGCCGATTTCGTATCGGTGGTGCTGGCCGACACCGAGGACACCTGGCACGCCCTGTTCGACGCCATGGGTCAGACCTACCGGGAACCGACACTGGTCCTGTTCAGCGACCTCGTCCAATCCGGCTGCGGCACGGCGCAGTCGACCATGGGGCCGTTCTACTGTCCGCTCGACCAGAAGCTGTATATCGATCTGAGTTTCTATCAGGACCTCAAGCAGCGTCACGGTGCTCCCGGCGATTTTGCGCAGGCCTATGTGATCGCCCACGAGGTGGGACACCATGTGCAGAACCTGCTCGGCATCAGCGACAAGGTCCAGTCGGCGCGCCGCCGTGTCGGCGAGGTCGAGGGTAACCAGCTGTCGGTGCGCCTCGAGCTGCAGGCGGACTGCCTCGCCGGGGTGTGGGGATACCACGCCGACCGTTCCCGCCAGCTGCTCGAGCAGGGCGATATCGAGGAAGCGCTGCGCGCCGCCAGCAGTATCGGTGACGATCGTCTGCAGCGCCAGTCACGCGGCCGCGTGGTGCCGGAATCTTTCACCCACGGCAGTTCGGAGCAACGGGTGCGCTGGTTTCAGCGCGGTGTCAGAAGCGGCACGCTGGAATCCTGCAATACCTTCGAGGTCGCCGAACTGTGAGGCGAACCGGCAAACAGTTTAGACCCCACGCGCTGAGGCGACGGGCGTGGGTAGGTTGGTGCTGAGCGCAGCGAAGCCCAACGCGAATCGGGCAAAACAACCAGGTATCGCGGTGCCGGACGCGCGGCTGGTCAAGCCGTCAGGGTGATCAGCCGAGGCTGTTGGGCTTCGCTGCGCTCAGCCCAACCTACGGTACTCGAATGTGAGCAGACACTGCGACGCCGTAGTCTCGACTGACTTAGCGTCCTTCGCGTCCTTCGCGGACGATAGGGCGCTGTGCTGAATGTCCGCGGTCCTGGACCGGTACTGTTACCCTGGCTTGCCGGCGATAAAGTCCACGCTGGTCTGAATCACCTCACGGTTGCGCAGAATACGCGTGTGTCCGAGCCCGCGGGTAAGCAGCAGGCGGGCGCCGGGCCATGCGTTGGCGAGCAGCTGACCCTGTTGCCAGGGGACATCGGTGTCGTCCCGGTCATGAATAATCAGCGCCGGCACCGAGATGTCGGCCGCGTTGATGTCGGCTGCGATCTGGCGCTCGATATCGTTGCCGAACCTGCGCTGCAGGCGCCGCACCAGCTCCGCGCGCGCCGCCGCCGGTGCGCGAAAGGTGCGACAAAAGCTGTCGACCAGGACGGTCAGCCGCGCTGGCGGGGCGATGCATACCACCCGAGCGGCGGGCAGTCCGTCGCGCAGTGCATGCGCAATGACCATGGCGCCAAACGAGTGAGTGATGATGCCAGCCAGCGGCCCGACCGCGACGGCCACCCGTTCCACGGCGTCGATGATCTCGAAAATCGTCGTGCTGCCGCCGGGACTGCGCCCGTGGCCGGGCGCATCAAGTGCTACCGCACAATAGCCGGCTTCCACCAGGGGTGCGGCAAAAGCGCCCATCTGGGTGCCGCGCCCGTTCCAGCCGTGCAGCAGCAACACGCACGGGCCTTCACCCCAGCGGTACAGGCTGAGCGGACCGTTTTGCCCGGCGACGTTAAACGCGGTGCCCTGACGTCGCCAGCGCGCCTCGCGTTCGGGTTCGGCAAAACGATGGGTGGTAAACCACTGGCGATATAACCAGCGCCCTGCCAGACGCGGTGAAAGCAGCGCCAGCGAACGCAGAGCGGCGCGCAGAACTTTGAGCATTATGGAGCTGCGGCGCGCACGCCCGCGTTGCGGTCCCAGGCGGTGTTCGTGTCGCTGTGGCGATTGTGTCGTCAGCTCGGTTGCTCCTGTCGTTCGCCCCGGTGGCAGGGAGCGCGCTGCTGTTGAAACCCATCGCATAATTCCCCACGAGCCGCACTGCTGTCATGAACGCGTGCCGGCCAGGCACAGCTCGGCGCATACTAGTACGGGCAAGCGCTGCTGGCATGCCGCAGGCGCGCAGTGCGGAGGCAAACCCGAGGGGAGCGGACCATTCTGACCCGGGCTTTTGCTGCGGCTCAGTCAGGCAGCGACCGCTGCACCGCGCTCGCCGCGCCCTGGGCCAAGATCGCCGCGGGCGCGGCCGTGGGGATTTATGACACAGCTTCTAGTGTATTATGTCGCCGCCCTGATCGAAAACAACGCAGCTACGTGACCGGCATGCGTTTGGAATCGCCGGCGACCCATGCTGCCGCGCGGCCATCCGTCCGGTAACGATGGGATCTGGGCGAAATCGCCGGTCCGGAGGTATGGCATGAAAAACCGCGAAGCGGAGTTGCAGATGCAGATCGAACAGGTGATCGGCCGCCTGCAGAAGATCCAGCGCTACATAGCGGGAAGCCGGCAGCCCGCGACCCGTGTCGAGCTGGAGCACCTGCAGGAACTTGGCCGCAGCTACGAGCAGCTGCAGCGTCAGCTGCAGGACTGGTATCAGGCAGCTCCGGCAGCAGGTGGGGCAGGCGATGAACGATCCGGATAAGGACGATATACGGGCCACCAGGAGGCGCCCGGTGCTCGCACAGGACCAGGCAGAAAGCGCGCTACGCACCGCGCCCTACCGGCGCAAGGGCAGCAGCGCGCTGCCGAGCAAGCTGATTCCGCTGCTGTTCCTGGCGGTGTTCGGCGTCATCATAGCGTACAACGAGATACCGGCGTTCGCCGCCTGGTGGGAAAGGGTGGTGGCGCCGCAGCACTGGGAGGCGAAACAGCAGTGTCTGCGGGCTGCGCTCAGCGCTGCGGCTAACCCCGCGTTCGCGCGTGTCATCAAACCCGGCCAGGTGCACGACACCAGCGAGGGCGTGTACGTAGACGAACTTGTGCTTGGCGAAATGGGGGAGGCGGGCGCCGAGCGGGCGGTGGAGTATTCCTGCTACCTCGACAGCGCTGGTAAGCTCGTGCAGCTGAACCGACTGTAGGGGAAACCGGTGCGGTTGTGCCCAGGCGCCTGCTGTGCCGCCACTGGCGCTTACGCGCGCAGTGGCGTCTGCGCCAACAGGATGGACTTACCAGGGAGAGAGCTGTGAAAGTGCAAATTCAAAGATTATCGCCACACCAGAACGGCAAGGTGGTCGCCGTGCTGATGGTGGTGGTCAGCCTGCCGCTGTTCGTACTGATGGCATTGCTGATGTGGTTTGGCGGGCCGCAGCTGACTCAGCATGGCACTGCCCCGGCATTCCCGATCTTCATGTTTGTGGTGCTGCCGTTCTTCTACCTGATCTTCGCCTACATCACGGTCGCGATTGTGTGCGCCATCTACAACTTCTTTTTCACTGTGATCGGCGGATTGGAGTTCGAGCTCGCCGAGCAGGACGATTACAGCCCGGGTGAAAAGCGATCCTAGTGCCAAACCCCTTCAGCCGCTGCGCATGACAGCGCTTGCCGACTGACTGACGCGCCCGATCTCAGGCGGGCTCCGCTTCGAGCGCTTCGGCACTGCCGCGGCTGAAGCTGCGCACACAGTTGCGTCCCGCCCGTTTCGCGGCATAGACCGCCTGGTCGGCGTTGTCGATGAACGCATCGATATCGGTCGTCGCGTCGTCCAGGGTGGCGATGCCGACGCTTATGGTCAGATTGATCGCCGTACCGCCGCTATCCGCGCTGAGGCTGGATATTGCCATGGCTGCGCGCAGGCGTTCGGCGCACTCGCGCGCATTTTCGGCGTCGCAGTCCGGCAGGCCGAGCACGAATTCCTCGCCGCCGTAGCGGCCGAAAATATCCGATGGCCGCATGTGCTCCTGGATCACCGCCACGGCATGTTGCAGCGCTCTGTCTCCGACCTGGTGTCCGTAGCTGTCATTGATGCTCTTGAAGTGATCGATGTCGACGAACAGCAGTGAAAAATTGCCACCCTCCCGCTTGCTCCTGTCGAATTGGTCGGACAGCTGGTCGATCAGAGAACTGCGGTTAGCGATCCCGGTCAGCGCGTCCTGGGTCGCCATCTGCCGCAGCTTGGTCTGGGCGCGGTACAGTTCCTGCTCGGCCTTGCGACGCGAGTGGAGGTTCTGATAGCCGGCGATCAGGCTGCCGATGGTGCCGAGCAGGGGTTTCAGCAGGTCTGCCAGCTCCTCGTCGTAGCCACCCGGTCGGTTGGAGACGCCGGCCATGCCGATCAGTTTATTGCCCGAATACAGCGGCAGCCCCAGGTAGGCGTCCAGGGACGGGTGGCCCTTGGGTAGTCCGCCGCTGCGCGGGTCGTCGCCCGGGTTATTGGATATCACCACTTCGCCGGTGCGGATGGTGATGCCGAACAGGGTATCCAGATTGTGGAACTCCAGGCCGTTGCGCGCGTTTTCCTTGTACAGCTTGCGTGTATCGTGGTTCCAGGCGATGTTGGTGACGGCGTACGTCTTCAGATAGGGCGTGTTGTCCTGCTGGTGCAGGATCTCGCCGATAAAGCCGTATTCACTGTCAGTGATGTCGAGCAGTTTCTCCAGCAGGCTGTCGAAAATCTCTCTGCGCGCCATGTTGGCGTTGATGAAGCCGCCCAGCGCGGCATTGATGGCACGCATCACCTTGCTGTTGAGGTAGAGCAGGTGTTCGGACTCCTTCTGTGCGCTGACGTCGTGGACCATGCCGACGAATAATTCTTCCTTACCGACAACCACCTGGCTTACCGCCAGCTCGATCGGGATCGGACTGCCGTCGCAGTGCCGGGCTATGAGTTCCCTGCCGGCGCCAATGACCCTGGCCTGGCCGGTAGTGAGAAAATGTTCCAGGTAGCCGTCGTGTTGGTCCCGGTAAGGCGGGGGCATGAGCAGCGACACGTTCTGACCCAGCAGTTGTTCCCGGCTGTAACCGAAAATCTCCTCGCTCGCCGGATTGGCGTCACGGATGATGCCGTGGCGATCAATCAGAATCACCGCCTGAATGGTGTTGTTGAAAACCCAAGTGTAGATATTCTTATTGGCTGTCATCCCTGTTTGTCCCTGTACACTTATATAGTCCCGGTCGCGGCGTGCCTCCCGGTTTATGGGGCGCTGCAGGCGCGCAGTATCCGGGGTCAACGCATTCGGTGTGTCGGCAGGGCAGCCGATTTGTTGATGGTTTTGACCAGCGGGGGCAGTGGCATTGCCGCCGCCCCTGGCCGGCGCGAACCGTGTCGGGGTGTGATTTCAACATGTTGAAAAATAACAGGTTTATTTTGTTCGGGCGGCGCTGAATGCTCTCCCAGGCAGGCGCAGATGCGGTGTTGCTGGTCCACTTCGGCTTTATCCTGTTCGTACTGCTGGGTGGTTTCCTGGCATGGAAATGGCCGTGGGTGCCCTGGCTGCACCTTCCGGCGGTGTTGTGGGGCGCGCTGATTGAATTCAGCGGCGGGATCTGTCCGCTCACCCCGCTCGAAAATCGGCTGCGCCGGGCCGCCGGCGGAGACAGCTACGCGGGCAGCTTCGTCGAACATTACCTCCTGCCAGTGATCTACCCGGCCGAACTGACCCGGGATGTGCAGTTGCTGCTGGGCCTGCTGGTGATCGCCATCAACCTGAGTGTTTACGGTCTGCTGTGGATAAGACGAAAAAACAAGCGTAAAAACAGTAATCTGTAACCTGCGCCTTGCGCGTTGCGAAGAATCGTCTAGAGTAAATGCAAATTATTAAGAAACGCATGGATATAGCACCGGAGCGGGCGCAGCATAGCGTCCCGTCGGTTCGCTTGTAGTGAGTGGAGGAGGAGAAACCGATGACCGAGTCGCAACTCGATCAAGACCAGCCGCACGTCGATCCGCAGACGCTGCCGTTCGTGGCGCCCTGCCGGCAGCTCGAGCTTACCGCCCCCCTGAACTGGGTGAAGCTGGGCTGGGGGGATTTCAGGCGTGCGCCGGCGCCGAGCCTCTGGTATGGCGGGGTGCTGGTGCTGATCAGTTACGCGCTGGCGTTTGTCACCTGGAAACTGGGTGGCTACGTGTTGATCCTCAGTGTCATGTCGGGCTTCGTGTTCATTGCCCCGGTGCTCGCCATTGGTTTGTATTCTATCAGCTGCCAGCTGCAGCGCGGCCTGAAACCGCAGATCGGTTACTGCCTGCGCGAGGGGCGGCGCCATCTCGGCGACGAGCTGGTGTACTCCATGATGCTGCTGGTGATTTTCCTGGTCTGGGCGCGTGCCGCGTCCATGGTGCACGTGTTCTTCCCCATGGAAGCTCACCCCCATTTCGCCGATCTGGCGATTTTCCTCACCATCGGTTCCGCGGTCGGCTCCCTGTTCGCCGCACTGGTGTTCAGTGCCAGCGCCTTTTCCCTCCCCATGATGCTGGACCGCAAGGTGGACACGGTCACCGCGGTCATCACCAGCGTCAATGCGGTATTGCACAACAAGGGTGCCATGCTGCTGTGGGTGCTGATCATTCTGACTGCCGTCGCCGTCAGTTTCGCCACGGCCTTCCTCGGGCTGGCAGTCCTGATGCCGGTGGTCGGCTATGCCACCTGGCACGGCTACCGTGACACCATCGAGGCCGAAGCCTGGCCGGAACACGCCAAGCTACCGGAGACCGACTGAGCGAACAGACGCAGCGTTGCAGTCGTTGCTGCGGCTCCCGGCGTCCCCGCAGAGCTCGTATAATGCGCTGTCCCCTGGGTCTGCGAAGGAAACCCTAATGAAACGAGCTGTCGCAGCACCGTCCGTGCTGTTGGTGGGTGGGTCTGGTGCTCGCACCCGAGGTCGGCAGCGAGGCCTGGCGCAAGGCATGGGCAGGATCTGCCGGCGCCTGGACCGGCTCAGGCTGCCGATTTCGCCAGGCACTGCCTGCTCAAGGTCCCTGACTGGAAAAAGCTATGGTGACGCGGGTGCGCAGTGCGAACAGCCCGGCTGGTAATGATTGCCGATGAGTTCCCCAACTGGTGTTCTCAAGGGGCGCGGTACGGCTGTCAACCCGCCCAACCGTTTTCACGCCCGCCACGTCGAGCCGTGTGACGACGGCTGGGATGCGGTCGAGGCTGAGCCGCAGCGGCCGCGCACCACGCTGCTGGCCGACAGCAGCCGCTCGCTGCTGGTCTACAACCGCTCGCCGGATGTTCCGTTTGACCGTTCCATCAATCCCTACCGCGGCTGTGAACACGGCTGTGTGTATTGCTATGCGCGGCCCTCCCACGCCTACCTGGACTGTTCGCCGGGGCTGGATTTCGAAACCAAGATTTTCCACAAACCGAATGCCGCGGCGCTGCTGCGCGCGGAACTGGGCCGCCCCGGCTATTGTTGCCAGCCGATCGCGCTGGGCGTTAACACCGATGCCTATCAACCCGCCGAGCGCGACCTGAAGATCACGCGTCAGATTCTGCAGGTACTGCTGGAAGTCGGGCACCCGGTGGGTATTGTCACCAAGTCGGCGCTGGTCGAACGCGATCTGGATCTGTTGACCCGGCTGGCAGGTGATAACCTGGTGCACGTGACGGTGTCGGTGACCACCCTGGACCGGGCGCTGGCGCGCACCCTGGAACCGCGGGCGGCCGCACCGCAGCGGCGTCTGCAGACCATTCATGCGCTGAGCCGGGCCGGCATTCCGGTAGCGGTGCTGGTCGCCCCGGTGATACCGTCGCTCAACGATGCCGAAATCGAAACTATCCTGCACGCGGTGCGCGAGGCCGGTGCCCGCAGCGCGGGCTATGTCATGCTGCGACTTCCGCACGAGGTGAAAGAGCTGTTCCGCGACTGGTTGCAGCAGCACCAGCCGCTGAAGGCCGAGCGCGTCATGAACCGGGTCCGGGAGATGCGCGGCGGGCGCGACAACGACAGCCGCTTCGGGCACCGCATGCGCGGCAACGGTGCGTATGCCGAGCTGATCGCCCAGCGTTTCCGGATTGCGCTCGCCCGGCTGGGTTTCGCCGACCTGCCGGAGTACGATCTGACCCGCTTTCGTGCGCCGCGCGCCGCCAGCGCGCAACTGGACCTGTTCGACTAGCGCTGCTTCGCTGTCCGTCGCGAGGCCGACGCAACTCCGGGTTGCGTCCTCGTTTCAGTGGTCCGGCGATCGGGATTAACAAAAACAGCCAATGAACGACCGTTTGCGAATTTTAATCGCCACGACACTGACCGGCCTGGTCCTGGTTGGCGGAGTCGTGCATCAGTTCGTTTCCGAACTGCGCGACGAACTGATGCAGCTCGCGCAGCGCGGCGAGCGGCAGGCGCAGATGCTCAGTGCCTCGACCCGGGGTGCGCTGCAGATTGTCGAGGGCCTGAGAACCAGCGCCGAAAGCAGACTGGCGCAAGCGGAATCCATATCATCCGGCTATTCCGAGTTCCTGGGCCCGGTCCGCGACAAGCATGGTTATGGCCTCACCGGGCTGCCGGTGCCGGCAGATCCCGCTGCGAGTCTCAATGTGACCGGGCTGGGTGAGATTAAGGGCGACGCTTCGTTCCGGCAGGAGCTCGAGGTTGCGCTGTCGCTCGATTCCATGTTCCGTTGGGTAAAGAGTATCTATCCGGAAACGCCCTGGGTGTACTACCTGTCTGTGCGTCGCTTCATGTGTGTGTATCCCTATATTCCCTTCGGCGAGTTCTTCATGGACGATGCGTTCTACGACATGGATCTGTTCGCAGCCGGCACGCCGGAACGCAACCCGGAGCGCAGTGCCTATGTGACCGAGGTATACCTGGACGAGGCCGGGCAGGGGCAGATGGTAACGTTCGGCGCACCGGTGTACGAAGGCGACACGTTCAGGGCTATTGTCGGCTTCGATTTGACGCTGAAGTCATTGAGCGATTCGCTACAGAAATATCAATTTCCGGGCGATCAACACTACCTGCTGGATGCGGGTGGCGACGTCATTGCCCTGGCCAGTGATCGTCAGCCGCAAGACGTCAGTTCCTACTACAGGCCATTGCGCGAACTACGGCCTGGTCTTTTCGAACTGGTCCAGGCGCACAACGATGCGCAACAGCCGCTGTCGTTTGACGGTTCGCGGGTGGTCGTCACGCGACTCGGCGCTGTGCCCTGGGCGCTGATTACGGAACGCGCGGACTGGGATCTGTACCGCGAGGCGGCCCGTGCCACCGCGCCGCTACTGGTATTCGTTGCGGTGCTGCTGATCGGCGTACGCATGCTCATTCGCGAAAGGCAGCGTCACAAACAGTTCGAATCGGAGCGATCGATGCGGCGGTTTCGGCGCCTGCTGGACTCTTCCACCGACATGATTGCGGTGGTGGACCCTGCCACTGCGCGTTATCTGGACGTCAATCAGACCCTGTGCGAGTTCATGCACCTGAGTCGTGAAGAGCTGTTGACCAAACGCGTCATCGACCTGTCCGGCGAGTTCACCTCCATGGATCTGTGGAACGACGCAGTGGCAAGGCTCCGGGAACAGGGCAGATTTACTCTGGAAGATGCCGGTCGGCGCCCTGACGGCACAGGCTTCCTTGCGGAGGTCAACGCGCATTACGCCACCGACGAGGAGGGCGAGTATATCGTTGGCGTCCTGCGCGACATCGCGGAGAGAAAGCAGGCGGAGATCGCGCTGCAGAAAGCCAACCAGCGCTTTATCGCGGTGCTGGACGGCATTGACGCTGCGGTCTATGTCGCCGACCTGCAGAGCTACGAAGTGCTGTATGCCAACCCGAGGGTCAGGGAACGGGTCGGCGATGTGGTTGGCAAGTGCTGCTGGCAGACCATTTACCCGGGCCAGACCGGTCCGTGTGTATTCTGCACCAATGACAGGTTGCTCGATGCAGCGGGACAACCGACCGGAACCTGTAGCTGGGAATTCCAGAATCCCGGTGACGGACGCTGGTATCAGTGCGCTGCCAGAGCGATCCCCTGGGATGACGGGCGTTATGTCCGCCTTGAACTGGCTCACGACATTACCGAGCGCAAGAATCAGGAGGCGGAGCGCGAACGTCTGCACCGGGCGCTGCAGCAATCCCAGAAGATGGAGGCTATCGGTCAGCTGACCGGTGGCATCGCGCACGACTTCAACAATATTCTGGCAAGCATGCTGGGGATGACCGAGCTGGCCCGCGACCGGTTTGGCGCCGGCGACGCCAGACTGGACGATTATCTGGGCCAGATACTCAAGGCCGGCGGACGGGCGCGGGAGCTGATCAGACAACTGCTGGTATACAGCCGCGGCGACCGTCGCGAAACCGCACAGCCGTTGCCAATGGTTCCGCAGCTGCAAGAGGTCATCAGCATGCTGAGGCCGATGTTGCCGGCGAGCATAGAAATACACACCCAGTGGCCGGAGGTGTCGCCGACGGTCACGGTTGACCCGCTGCACCTGCAGCAGCTGGTGATGAATCTCAGTATCAACGCCCGGGATGCGATGCGCGGCGTCGGCGTATTGAGCATTGCTGTGAGCGTGCAGACCCTGCACGGGGCCGAGTGCCTGATCTGCCACCAGCAGGTCACGGGCGACTGGGTGTGCATTGAGGTCGCCGATTCCGGGCCCGGCATTGCGCCGGACATGCTGGAGAGAATGTTTCAACCGTTTTTCACCACCAAAGAGGCGGGTGAGAGCGGTGGCATGGGTCTGGCAGTGGTGCAAGGTATTGTGAAGACCTATGGTGGCCATGTGCTGGTGGACACCGGGACAGGGCGCGGAACGCGCTTCGACGTGTTGCTGCCCGCCGCGATGCAGTTCACGGAGCAAGGTGACAGCGAGCCCGCAGCCGGTGACGCTCTGGAATTGGGTGGCAAGCGGCTGCTGGTTGTCGAGGACGAGCCGCTGGTGCGTCGCTATCTGAAAGAGTTTCTGTCGACCGCCAATGCGGACGTCACGGCGTGCGCAAACGCGGTCGAGGCACTGGAGGTATTTCGTCGCTCGCCGGGCGCGTTCAGCTTGATCATTACCGATCAGACCATGCCGGGGATGAGCGGTGTCGACATGGTGCGCGCAAATCCGCGCGCTGAACAGCGACGTGCCGGTCGTCATATTCAGCGGTTACGCCGATGTTGTCAGCAACCAGGAAAGGACTGAGCTGCAGATCGCGGACGTGTTGCTGAAACCGGTTATGGCGGAAGAACTGGAGCGAGTGATCAGCCGGGCATTGGAACGCGCTTAGCGATGCCTGTCGGGGCCGGTCAGCCCGGTCGGTTGGACTCGATGAGCGGTCTGCGCGACCCGAACGGCCGCCTTGTCGGCGTGAGGATAAGGGCTTATCCCGCTCGGGCTCTATGTTTCCAATAGTACTCGTAGCAGATCGGACATAGACCGCCGGTGGTGTTGAACGGCATCCGCTCAACCCAGGCCGGTACCCAATCCCAGAGTTCAGGCTCGGCGGTCCGCTGGACACGCCTGCAGTGACAGCACTGGAGGATGAGTCCGTATGGTCCGGTGTACCGGTCCTCGTCTGGTGGCGAGGACGGGCGCCTCTCGGGGCTATGGGGCTGCTCCTGCACCAGACTGTTGACCACCAGGAGCCCGCCGCGGTTGTGGAAGGGGTAAACCGTCTGATGGTAGCGCCGGTAGACCTCCGCACTGGAGCACTCGTAGTCGTGCTGCCAGACTTCACCGGTCCGCAAGGCGCGCTCGTAAGCGCCGCTGTAGAATTCTCTCAAGGGCTCAGCAATGGCAGCGCAGAGCGGCGTACCGATGCCGAAGCGTTTCGAAATGGCGGGTTCACCCGCGTTATCGTGCGCGAATCTGAACCACGCCGGGTTCAGATAAATAAGGCATAGTGCCGGGGACACGGCATACGTGGAGTGCGGATGGGCTTCCAGCGTTTCGAGCGAGAAGCCTTCCAGCCGAGACAGGAATTCGGTATTGAAACGGTTCATGTGGTCTGCGCCTCGTCTCGCCCATACCTCCCAGCCCAGGGCCTGGTAATGCTGTGTCTGCGCCGACCTGGAGTAAATGACCTGGGCTGCGCCATGGTATTGGAGCGACTGAATCCGTAAACGTAAATGACGTTCCGTAATGACCGGTCGAGCGCAAAATCCGCTGGCGAGAAAAGGCCAAAGTGGAGCGCAAGCGACCCGGTTCGATTGTCTCGCACCGAGAGCCGCGGCTCGATCCGGGAAGTTACTTGGTTGTGGATAGGGGAAATGCTGAAGCCGGGCTGCCAGGGGGTTGCGCGCGCTGCTAGCCGCGTCGCATACCGCAGTCAGATTCAGGCTAAATTTCTGGCAATCTCGCCGAGATTCTCCTATAGTCTCGACAGCTACAGATTTTGTTATTGGCGGTTGTGGTTGTTCCCTTGTGTTCGCGCCCGGATTCCCCATTCATTACCTGTATGCAACACTCTATTTGTTCAATCTATTTAAGGTAGAAAGGTTTATGGCTACAGGTACGGTAAAGTGGTTCAACGAAGCTAAAGGGTTTGGTTTTATTTCTCAGGATGGCGGCGGCGACGACGTATTCGTGCATTTCAACGCGATTCAGGGCTCGGGATTCAAGACTTTGAGCGAAGGTCAGGCGGTCACCTTTGACATAGAGAAAGGTCCTAAGGGGCTACAGGCGGCGAACGTCAGCGCCTGAACAGGACCGCATCGGATAAACCGATTCGAGGAACCCCGCTCCGGCGGGGTTTTTTTGTGCCGCTTCTACGGCAATGACCGCTGCGCTGCTTTGCTGCTTCGAGAGCCGATAAGATACCTCTCGGTTCGCGAATCCCGCGACTGTCATGATGCCAGCCTATTCCGTTGTGCCAGCGCTGTCCGGCGAGAACTGCAGGCGCGTGTTTGTCAGCGCTGCAGCGCCTCCTGGAGTTCCGTCAGGCTGTCGCGGGCTACATGCCGGACCGAGCGCTCCGGGTCCTCGCAAAGCGCCTGTAGCGGCGCGACGGCGTCCGGACTCGCCGTCAGTGCCAGGAAGTGACAGGCGTCGGCGCGCACGCGCGGATCGTCGTGCCGGCCGAGCGCGATCAGAGCGGACAGCTGGGCACGCAAGGCTTCACTGGCCGCGAAATCCTCCACCACCGCGCTGACGCCGACGCGCACAGCAAGCTCGGTATCGGGGTCGGCTGCCAGCAGCAACAGCGCTGACAGCCGTCGCGGGTTGTTCTGCACGGCGGCAAGCACACCGGCAAGCTGGCCGTGTTTCAACAAGTCTGCGTAGTATTGCGCGACGCCGGCCTCCGATCCGGCCCGTTGCGCCCACTGGCGCAGCTCGGCCGCCGAATGGAGTCCCTGCAGCTCGAACTCACCCAGTCGCACCCAGGGCACCGAGCGGACTCCGTAGTGAGCGGCTATATCCGGGCGCGCGGTGATGTTGACCGCCTCGAGGCGCCCGATAACACCCTGTTTCACCAGCTCGGCAAGCCCCTGGAGTACGGTGGGACAGTGTGGGCACTGGGTGGTCAGCAGCAGCAGGGCGTCGGGTGGTCCGGAATTGAAGTCGTTCATGGTTTATGCGTACATTTGACCTTCGGCGCAACTATACAGCGAAACCCCGGGCGCATGTACCGCCAGGACGCGCACCGTCCGGCCGCAACGCAACGCGTCCAGCTGGCAAGCAGACGATGCGTTACACTGCTTCTGTGCCGACGTGCTTTGCCAGGCAGAGCGCCGCCATCCCCGGGCCTGCAGCCGGCTATAGGCAGCAGGAGCAAGCCCGGGGAAGCGCTGTTGTCACTGGAGGATTCACAGCCATGTTCATGATGCACAAATCGATAGCCATGCCCACGCCGGAGCAGGCTCTGCCCGGCCGTGACGCGCCCATGCCGGTGCCCGCCGAGCACTACGTCAACGGCCATCCGCTGACGCCGCCGTTCCCCTCGCATATGCAGCAGATCCTGTTCGGCATGGGCTGCTTCTGGGGCGCCGAGCGCCGTTTCTGGCAGATTGAGGGTGTCTACAGCACTGCGGTCGGCTATGCCGCCGGCTACACGCCCAATCCCAGCTATCGGGAAGTCTGCACCGGAATGACCGGTCACAACGAAGTGGTGCTGGTGGTGTTTGATCCGCAGCGGGTCTCGTTTGCGGCGTTGTTGAAGTCGTTCTGGGAAGGCCATGACCCCACCCAGGGTATGCGCCAGGGCAACGACGTCGGCACCCAGTACCGCTCCGGCATTTACACTTTCAGCGATGCACAGCGAACGCTTGCCGAGCAGACCCGGCAGGCTTACCAGCAGCGTCTGGGCGAACGCGGCCTCGGGAGCATCACCACCGAGATTCTATCCGCACCGCCGTTCTACTACGCTGAGGACTATCACCAGCAGTATCTGGCCAAGAACCCCGGTGGCTACTGCGGTCTTGGGGGTACCGGTGTCGCGTTCGCCGACTGACTGCGCATCTGTGTACTCAGCGCTATGAGGTCTGTCCTCCACAGGCTCGGCTTGTTGTGTGCGCTCGGCTCATGTCTTTACGGCGCGGCGACCCTGGCGCAGCCGGAGGACAGTCAGGTCGAGCGGGCGAGGCAGATCCTGCGCGAGGTCGACGACCTGTGGCGCGGTGAATCCTCCCATGCGCGCGTGGCCATGCAGGTTAAAACCGAGCACTACACCCGTAATATGGAAATGGAGGCCTGGTCGAAGGGCAAGGAAGAGACTCTGGTGCGCATAGTCGCCCCGCTCAAGGAGAAGGGTACCGCCACGCTCAAGTCCGGCAACAATATCTTCACCTACCTGCCACGCACCGATCGCACCATACGCCTGACCTCCGGCATGATGCTGGGCTCCTGGATGGGCAGTCACTTCACCAACGATGACCTGGTGAAGGAATCGCGCCGCGAGGAGGATTACGACGCCCACATCAGCTTCGAGGGCGAACGCGACGGCAGA
Source organism: uncultured Gammaproteobacteria bacterium (assembly GCA_963695455.1). GTDB lineage: Bacteria > Pseudomonadota > Gammaproteobacteria > DSM-19610 > DSM-19610 > Thiogranum. The sequence continues at coordinate 115,564 of CAVOGN010000010.1, forward strand.
CAAGTGCTGGAGTTCACGCTGCTGCCGAAACCCGATGCCGCGGTGGTGTGGGGCAAACTGACCCTCACGGTGCTGGCCGGCAGCTATATCCCGCTCGAGGAACTCTATTACGACGAGGATATGCGGGTGGCCCGTACCATCACCTTCAGTGATGTCAAACCGCTCGGTGGCCGCGAGCGGCCTGCGGTGTTGCACGTGGTGCCGGCCGACAAGCCGGACGAATACACCGAGCTGGTATACGAGTCGCTGCAGCTGGACATCGAGCTCAGCGATGCCATGTTCTCGCTGTCCAGCCTGAGGCGCCGATGAACCTGCTGTCGCTGGCGCTGCGCAACGTGCTGCGCAACTGGCACCGCACTCTGGTGACCACCCTGGCAATGGCTTTCGCCGGCATCATCATGATCCTGTTCGCTACGCTCATGGAAGGCCTGATGCAGGCGAGCGAACGCAACGCCGTGGTCATGAACCTGGGCGACATCCAGATCCATGCCCCCGGCTACCGCGACGACCCGGACCTCTATACCCGCATTGAGCAACCCGAAGCCCTGCTGGAGCGCTTGCGTGCCGCCGGGTTCCACGCCAGCGCGCGGCTGTACGGTTTTGGCCTGGCGGCTTCCGGCAGCACCTCGGCCGGGGTGCAGCTGCGCGGCATCGATCCGCGCGCCGAGGCCGGCGTCACCCGGGTGCACCAGCACTTGCTGCAGGGCCAGTGGCTGGATAGCGCTGAGCCCGACGGTGTGGTGGTGGGCAGAAAGCTGGCGCGCACCCTGGGTGTGAGTACGGGTGACGAAGTGGTGATCGTCAGCCAGGCCAGCGACGGGTCGATCGCCGATGCGCTGTTCCGGGTGCGCGGTGTGCTGAAGTCGGTCGGCGAGGGCGTGGACCGCGCCGGTTTCTACCTGCTGGATACCGCGTTCCGCGAGCTCATGGTGGTGCCGCAGGGCGCGCATGAAATCGCCGTGCTGCGTACCGATCGCGATGCCGATCTGGATGCGGCGACGGCCGCGGTGGCGGCTCTGGCGCCTGGCTATGAAACGCTCGACTGGCGCGCCCTGCAGCCGGTGATCGCGCGCATCCTGGAGCTCGCCGACGCCCAGCTGGTGTTCATGCTGCTGGTGGTCTATGTGGCGGTTGGGATGGTGGTGCTGAACGCCATGCTGATGAGCGTATTTGAGCGTATCCACGAGTTCGGGGTGATGAAGGCCATCGGCGTCACGCCCTGGCAGATCACCGCGCTGGTATTCATGGAGACGCTGGTACAGGTGTCGGCAGCCGGCCTGCTGGCACTGGGCCTGGGCTGGTGGAGCGCCCGTTATTTCCAGCTCAACGGTATCGATCTGTCCGGTATTGCCAGTGCTGCCTCGATCGGCGGGGTGGCGCTGGACCCGGTGTGGTATGCGCGCATAACGCCTCATGCTCTGCTCCTGCCGGTTGGGTTTCTGCTGGTAATTGCGCTGCTGGCAGTGATCTACCCGGCGGTCAAGGCGGCCGTGATAAGGCCCGTGGCAGCGCTGCAGTACCGCTAACGCGGGCGGAGCGGGGCGGTGATGAAAGTCAACAAGCTGGCATGGCGTAACCTGTGGCGGCGCAAACGCCGCACTCTCATCACCGCGTTCTCCATCGCCTTCGGTGTGTTGCTGGCGGTGACGTTCACGGGTACCGGTGACTATGCCTATACCAACATGATCGATGCCAGCGCCAACATGGGGCTCGGACACGTGACAGTGGAGCCGCGCGGCTATAACGAGACACCGTCGCTCGATAAGCGCCTGCAGCATGCCGAGGAGATCCGCGCCCGCTTGTTGCAGCTGCCGGGCGTGAGCAACGCCTACGTGCGGATCCTGGGGCAGGCCATGTTCGCCAGTGCGGCCAAGAATGTCGGTGGGGTGTTCCTCGGCATCGACCCGGCGGCGGAATCCGCAAGCCACAATCTGCTGCTGCGCTCGCTGGTGGAAGGTGAGCTGTTCCCCGCAGGACGCGGTCACGGTGCCGTGGTCGGCAGCAAGCTGGCGGAGAAGCTCAACCTTGGCCTGGGCAGGAAGCTGGTATACACCACCAGCGACGCCAACGGCGACATCGTCAGCGAAATCGCGCGGGTCACTGGTATCTTCCGCACCGGCGCGGATGAGGCAGACGGCAGCATGGTGCTGCTGCCCATCGATGCGGTGCGCAGCACGCTGAATTACGCGCCGCACGAGGCTTCTCTGGTTGCCGTGATTGTCGACGACCAGCGCCGCGCCGCCGCTCTGACCGAGACCATCGCGGCACAGCTTGGCAACCCGCAGCGCGAGGTGCTGTCCTGGCAGCGCACCCAGCCGGAGATCGCCGGGGTGGTGGCCATGGATCGCAGCGGCAACTACATCAGCCAGCTGCTGGTGGGTCTGCTGGTGGCGGCCGGCATTCTGAACACCCTGCTGATGAGTGTGCTGGAACGCACGCGCGAATTCGGCGTCATGATGGCGCTGGGGATGGCGCCGCGCACCCTGTTCCGGCTGGTGATCACCGAGTCGATGTGGCTTGCCTTGCTGGGGCTGGTGCTGGGAGTGATCATCACCGCGCCCTGGTTTCTCTACCTGGTGTATGTGGGCATCGATTTCAGCGCCGCTATCGGCCAGGATTACAGCGCCGGCGGCGTGCTGGTGGACCCGGTGCTGAGGATACGCCTGTACCGCGAAAGTGCGCTGGCGATCCTGGCCGGCGTGTTTACACTGACCCTGTTGTCCGGGCTGTATCCGGCGTGGCGCGCTGCGCGGGTGCCACCGGTGCAGAGCCTGAAGGCCCTGTGACTAGGGTAGCCCGCCGCGTCGCGCCATGGGCCAAAAGCGCCACGGTCGCGGCCGCGGGGGATTATGAGATAGGTTCTATGTCAGACAATGTGATCGTCAGCCTGCAGTCCGTGAGCAAAGTCTACGCGGAAGGGCAGGTCAAGGTGCGCGCGGTGAACGAGCTGTCGCTGAACATACACAAAGGCGATTTTGCCGCCCTGAGTGGTCCGTCCGGCTCCGGCAAGACCACGGTGTTGAACCTGATGGGCGGTCTGGATGTGCCGTCAAGCGGCAGCGTGCTGTTGGAAGGACGCGACCTGGCCGTCTTGAGCCGGGCGCAGCTGTCGGCCATGCGGCGCGACCGCATCGGTTTCGTGTTCCAGGCCTACAATCTTATCGCCGTGATGACCGCCTACGAGAATGCCGAGTTCGTGCTGAAGCTGCAGGGTGTGCCGGAGCGCGAGTGCCGCACGCGGGTGATGAAGGTGCTCGAAGAAGTGGGTCTTGCCGGCCTCGAGCACCGCCGGCCGGATGCGATGTCCGGGGGACAGCAGCAGCGTGTGGCGATTGCGCGCGCCATCGTGACACGGCCCGCCATTGTGCTCGCCGACGAGCCCACCGCCAACGTCGATTCGACGACCGCCGAGGCGCTGCTGGATCTGATGCAGAGGCTGAACCGCGACGAGGGCGTCACCTTCCTGTTTTCCACCCACGACCCGCGCGTAATGCAGCGCGCCCGGCGCCTGATCCGGTTGCGCGACGGTGCCCTGGAGCAGGACGAGGTACGTGCTTGAGAGCTGTTGTGTGCGCGCTGGTGCTGTTGTGGCCGCTGCGGGCGGTCGGCTTCTATGCCTGGAACGGTGCCGACAGCTACGGCGACGTGCGCGCGCTGCTGCGCGGCTTCGCTTCCGCCTACCGTTATCCGGACAATGGCGCGTTCTATCCCGAGCGCTCGGTACAGGGTGCTGGTGGCGTAGCGCGCCTGATGTCGCTGGGCGGCGTCGGCGCGCAGGTTGGTTTCGAGTTCAACGCCTACCAGAGCTACATTCCCTCCGACCTGCTGCTCGGTTCGCTGGCTTCCGGCGCGGCGCTCGACACCGAGCGCAGCTCGGCACTGGACTGGAGTTACAGCGACGACGACTATGCGCACCTGGCGATTGACCGTCTGAATGCACGCTGGTCGGCGCAGCGCCTCGACGTGCGCGTCGGCCGGCAACCGGTCAACCTGGCCACGACCTTCTATTTCACACCCAATGACTTCTTCGCGCCGTTCGCCGCGCAGGCGTTTTTCCGCGTCTACAAGCCGGGTGTCGATGCGGTACGCGCCGACTACCGTTTGAACAACCTGTCCACGGTTTCAGTGCTGAGTGTGCTGGGCTATGAGCCGGACGCCGATGCCGAGACCGGCTGGAGCGGTCGGCCGGACGCCGACCGTACCTCGTATCTGGGTCGTCTCGCCGGCGTCGTTCACGACGTGGAACTGGCGCTGCTGGCGGGCCGTGTACGGCGTACCGATATTCTCGGGGCGTCGTTGCAGGGCGAGTGGTTCGACTGGCTGGGCGTGCGTGCCGAGGGGCATCTCGCCGCACCGCGTGACACAGCCGAGAACAACTACACCGAACTGAGCGTCGGCTTTGAGCACCGCTGGCCGACCAGCCTGGAGCTGCGCCTGGAGTATTTCCACCACGGCAGCGGTGCGGACAATGAGGACGACTATCGGCTGGTTCTGCTGCCCGACGCCAGCGGCTATCTCGCCAGGCGTTACCTGGCGCTGGGCGCCGGTTATGAATTCACCCCGCTCCTGCGCGGCGAGGCGCTGGTAATCGCCAACCTGGTCGACGCATCCCGACTGCTGTCGCTGTATGCGGTCTATTCGCTGGCCGACGACGCCGAGCTGGCCCTGAATGTCGGGCTGCCGGTTGGCGACGAACCGCAGGGTTCGAGAGTGCGAAGCGAGTTCGGCCTGTTCCCGCGCGCGGGAACTCTGGAATTGCGCCTGTACTTCTAGCGGGTCGTCTTTCAGGGACAAAGTGCTTTCCGCCGCTAAATAATGTCGAAAGCACGCCCGTGTTCCTGCAACAAAGCATGGCGACGGCAAAACTTGGTTGCGCGAAACAGGTATACTGTGCCCTGCAACCCCGTTTCACTATCGGACTATGGAACATGAAAGGTGTGTCTGCACGGATCGGTCTTATACTCCTGGTTACTCTGTTGCCTGTGGCTTGCGGGACAGTCGATAACATCAAGGACAAACGTTTGGGGAACGAACTGCAGGCCGTCCTGTCACGCTACGAATCGGCGGTCCGTTGGGGCGACCTGCAACAGGCCTATGGCTTTCTGAAACCGGAGCTGGCCGAACAAACTCGGCTGCCCCCAGGGCTGGAAAATATCGAGGTCAGCCAGTACCTGGTGGTCAGCCCTCCGGTCCTGCTGAGCAAAACGACTGCGACGCAAACGGTGGGAATCTCCTACATCCTGGTAAACCGGCAAATCGAGCATTCCCTGGTCGATCACCAGATGTGGGAGCGCAAGGACGAAGAGAGTCGGGAATGGTATCGTAGCAACCCGATCCCCGCGTTCAAATAATCACTCCCGGCGGGGTGCAGGGGCACGATTGCCCCCGCTTTGCGATGCGCCTTGCGGATCCGCGCCGCTGCGCTTAAGGAACCGGAAGGTTTTCCAGATATCGGCCCGCTAGTGGGCAGCGCTTTCCACCGCGTCGGCAGTCTCGTCAGCTGCCTGTTCGACAGCCTCGGCAGCGTCGCCAGCGGCCTTTTCGGTTTCCAGCGCAGCCGTATCGGCCGCCTGCCCGGCTTCGTCCAGCCCTTCGGCACCGGCCTGTTTGGTGGCGTCATAGCCCTCGGACAGGCTTTCGCTGGCGCTCTCTGCCATGTCACCGGCTTTTTCGGCGGTAGCGCTCGCCGTTTCTCTGGTCTTGTCCAGCATCGATTCGCTGGTCTGGGTCTCGTCTTGCTTGCCACAGCCGCCCAGAATCAGGAAGCTGCACACAATGGCGCCTATCAGTGCTCGCATGATGTTCTCCTCTCGCTTGTTGTTCCCTGCCGTATGGACTCCCGGCCTGCGCCGTCTGACGGCTTTGAGTTGCACGGCAAAAAGGTCTTGGCTCGGGACCGGTGCCGGTAGTATAGCCACGGGTCCGGCATAAGTCGCCCGGGCACGCCCAAGCAGGCGAAAATGTCGCCGTCTGGCTACAATGTGATTCCAGAGCTGCTGCCGCTGCCACGGGTTAGGTTCAGCCTGACAGGATGACATGAGATTAACGCTTGCCACCGCGGGGCTGTTTCTTGGGCCGGCCATGTTCGCCGGCCTGCTGCTGATGCCGCAGCCGGAGGGTATGGCGCCGGAGGCCCAGCGGCTCGCCGCGGTGGCGGCCTGGATGGCGGTGTGGTGGATCAGCGAGGCGGTGCCCATCCCGGCCACGGCGCTGCTGCCGATACTGCTGTACCCGCTGCTCGGCATCATGCCGGCGGGCCAGGTGACGGCCTCCTATGCACACCACCTGATTTATCTGTTCATGGGCGGCTTCATGATCGCCGTCACCATGGAGCGCTGGAACCTGCACCGGCGCATCGCGCTGCAGGTGATCCGCGGGGTGGGAACCGCGCCGGCGCGCCTGGTGCTGGGTTTCATGCTGGCGACCGCCCTGCTGTCGATGTGGATCAGCAACACCGCCACCGCCATGCTGATGGTGACCATCGGCATTGCGGTGCTGAAACAGCTGTTGCCCGACGGCCGTCATCAGACGGAGCCGCTCGGCACTGCGCTGATGCTGGGGATCGCCTATGCGGCCAGCATCGGCGGTGTTGCCACTCTCATCGGAACGCCGCCCAACGCGATTCTCGCCGGGGTGCTGTCGCAGAACTATGGCGTCGAATTGCGCTTCGCCGAGTGGATGCAGTTCGCGCTGCCGCTGTCGGTGATCATGCTGCTGCTGACCTGGTTGTACCTCACCCGCATCGCCTTCCGGGTAACCCGCACCGTGTTGCCCGAAGCCAGTGGCCACATCCGCGCGCAGCTCAGGGCGCTGGGCCCGATGTCGGCGCCGGAGCGACGCGTGGCCTGGGTGTTCGGCAGTGTGGCGCTGTTATGGATGGGGCGCGGCTTTATCGACTGGGCACCCTTGCAGGCGGTCAACGATTCCACCATTGCCATCGCCGGTGCCCTGGCGCTGTTCGTAATACCGGCGGACTGGCGGCAGCGCGTGTTCCTGCTCGACTGGGAGACTGCGGTGCGCATTCCCTGGGACATCATCATCCTGTTCGGCGGCGGCTTCGCGCTGGCCGCCGGGTTCAGCGACACGGGGCTGTCAGGCTGGCTGGCGGACCAGCTGCAGGTGCTCCAGGGTGTGCCGCGGGTGTGGATGATACTGGCGGTCGGCCTGCTGGTGATATTTCTCACCGAGGTGACCTCCAATACCGCCACCGCCTCGGTGATGCTGCCGGTGCTGGGCGCACTGTCCGAGGCGCTGCAGCTGCCGCCCATGATCCTGATGGTGACCGCGACCCTGTGCGCCTCGTTTGCCTTCATGCTGCCGGTGGCTACACCGCCGAACGCCATTGTGTTCAGCAGTCGCTGTGTGCGTATTCCGCACATGGCGCGCGCCGGCTTCTGGCTGAATATCTTGGGTGTACTTTTGATTACCGCTTTCGTGTATCTTTGGTATTAATGGCCCCCTCGCCGCGAGTAACTGCAATCTTCAGCCGGAGAAAACAGTGAGTCAGAGCAACCGCATCAAAGTCCGCGAAAACGGTCCCTTGCTGTGCACTGGAGCGATCGAGGTCTATGCCGAGGACGGTTACCTGTTCACCACGTCGGATGACGTGGCATTGTGCCGCTGCGGCGCGTCGAAGAACAAACCGTTCTGCGACGGCACCCACCGCGAGGTGGGTTTCGAGAATGACGGCGTATTCGCCGGTATCGATCCGATGGAGCTACAAGGCGACGGGCCGTTGATCATCACGATGTACGATGATGCGGGCATGGTGGCGCGCGGGCCGATGACCATTGAAGGCGCCGACGGCACCAGCGTGACCCGCAACGAGGCGGTGTTCTGCCGCTGCGGGCACTCGGGCAACAAGCCGTTCTGCGACATCAGCCACAAAGAGTTCAACTTCGAGGCCTGATGATGGCGGCTGCCGGCTGCCGCCCGCAGGCGCTGCTGTGAAGGCGCGCGTGGAACGCCTGTGCACAGCCCGGATCATGGGTCGGCATCGGGCATGGTGTCGCCGACCAGGGTGTGTCCACCGATCGACGTAATCACGGGTTTGCCGTCTTCGAGCGCATACTGCGCGTATTCTCGAACCTTGCTGACCCGGGTCTCACCATCGATAACCACAGTCTCCGTAATCGTCGAGCTGGATTCACCGCTGCGCCCGTCGGCGGCTACGTCGATCACCGTATCCTCGCGCCGGTAGCTGTAGTCTTCCAGGTCTTTCCAGCCCTTATCAATCAGATCCAGGTAGCCGCGTTTGTCGAGCTTCAGCGCTGCGGTCCCGCCCCGGAAAGGGACCTCGACGCTCTTTTCGAAATGCTCGCTAAGGTAGCTGCCGATGCCCTGGGTGTCGCGCCGCAGCGCCGCCGCGTCGGCGGCGGCGATCACCTCCTGTATCTGCTCGACAGTGATTGGATCCGCGGCCAGGGCCTGACATGAAACCAGCAGTACAATGCCTGCAGCGGCGATGGATTTGATCATGGTTGCCTCCTCTTCAGGCTTTAAGCCGTATCCGCATGCCGATGCAGCCGGCCGCGGCGCAAACTCGAGTGTGATTTCGGCAGGGTTCTCTGTCACCCCGCCAGGATGGACACTCCCAGCAGCAGCGGTGTCAGTAGGGTCGCCGCCACGTTGCTTGCCAGGTAGCGTGGGTAGTCGCCGATGCGCGACTTGTGTTGCAGCGCCCCGGACAGCGAGAACAGCGAGAAAACAGCGGGAATCAACGCAACCAGACCCAGGCGCGGAATGTATTGACCGAGAACCAGCAGCACAATCGTGGCATAGGCGGCGATAAGGAATGCGGCATAGGCAAGGTTGCTTTTCTGCACGCCGAAGGCAATCGGGAAATGTCGCCGCCCGACGCTGGCGTCGGCATCGCGGTCCGGGTACTGGTTCAGCAGCAGCAGGTTGTTGACCAGGAAAAAGGGTACCAGTGCGACCAGCCAGGCGAGTGGGGCATAGGTGCCGGTAAGCACAACGTGGGTGCCAACCACCATGAAAATGCCAAACCCGAGGCCGGGCGCAATCAGACACAGCAGCGGAGAACGATTGATCCAGCGCGTATAGGTAACGATCAGCAGCACACCCGACAGGCCCAGGGCAAGCAGCGGAACACTGTGCCGCGAGATCAGATAGGCGCCGATGAGCAGCGTAACGCCGAGCGACGCGAGGCCCAGTACCAGCACCGGGCGGGCCAGCTCCGGGTGCGCGGGTAACGCTCCACTGCCACCGCTGAAGGCGGTGCGCACGGTTTTGAGATCCAGTCCGTTAGTGAAATCGAGATATTCGTTCAGCGTGTTGACGCTGACATGCGCGCACAGCGCACCGACCAGTGCAACTACGAACAGGCCCGTGTCGACAACCGTCTGGCTGGCAAGCGCAGTGCTCAATCCAACGAATACGCACACCGGCGTCAAGACAAGGAATGCGGGCCGGGACGACTGGATCAGTGTTCTCAGATGCATGCTTCGGTTCAGGTCTCTATGCTCGTCACTGGCACGGGGGGCCCCTCAAAATTTGCCCGCCAGCTGGTCGAAGGCCGGGTAAAATTATTTGCGCAACAGGCGAAAATAACAAAACAACTGCGCCTTATTGGCCGGTGTCAGGTGTGTTTCCGCGGTCTGTTCAAGCAGTTCGAATTCCGGTCCCAGTTCAGCCACCAGTCCGGGTGCATCATACTGGACAATATCCAGGCCGCTGCACTGTGTCGGTCCGCCCGTCGCGAAAGACGCCAGTACCACATGACCACCCCGCACCAGTGCCTGTTTCAGCGTTTCAACGTACCGTCTGCGGTCGTCAGTTTCGACCAGGAAATGGAATACGGCGCGGTCGTGCCACAGGCCGAACGGGTGGGGCGGGGCAAATTCGGTTATATCGGCCTCAATCCATTCCACGCAGCGTGCGCGCGCGCCGAGGCGGGCTTTGGCAGCGGCGAGTGATCGCGCCGCGATATCGAGCACCGTGACGCGGCTGTAACCGGCATCCAGCAAGCGATCGACCAGCACCGAGGCGCCGCCTCCAATGTCGATAATGGGGACGTCCCTGCCCAATAGGCAATGGTCTATCAGGCGCAGCGAAATGGTGGGCTCCTGTTGATACCAGCTCACCTCCAACGGGCTCTTGTCGGAGTAGAGCTGTTCCCAGTGTTCCTTTCTGCCTGTCATAACGGTCGTGACTGCGGGGCGCAGTTTGAGTGTCTGCGGCACATTATACCTGCCAGTCCCGACCGGCTCCTAGAACCCATCGCGTAATTCCCTACGGTCGCGACCACGGCGATTTCAGTTTGGCGCGCGATCAGGCGAGAGCGGTCGAGTCGGCGCTGCATCGGCGAGTCGTAGCAAAGCGCCGGCTCTGAATCGCCCGGTTCCCAGGGGTTGCGGCCGAAATGTGCGCCGGTAAAGCGCAGTACTCGGCCTACGGGCAAGCGCTGCAACGCGGCTCGCGGGAGATTATGCGATAGGTTCTACTTACCCGGACCTGCTGCGAGCAGGCGTACATTGCGGTGTTTGAATATCGGGATCAGGGCCATGCCGGCGACGAAACCGCCGATATGCGCGCCGAAGGCGACGCCGCCCTGCTGGTCGCCAGACACCAGATTGCTGATCAGCTGCAGAGCGAACCAGAAGGCCAGCACAAAGCCGGCGGGTATGCGCATGGTGTACAGAATGAACCCGAGCGGCACGGCGACCAGTACCCGTGCGTGCGGGTACAGCAGCAGGTAGGCGCCCAGCACGCCGGAAATGGCACCGCTGGCGCCGATCATCGGAGTGGTCGAGTCGGGGTCGGGTAGCGCCTGGGCCATGACCGCGGCGGCGCCGCAGAGAAAATAGAAGGCCGCAAACCGCAGGTGACCCATGGCATCCTCGACATTATTGCCGAAAATCCACAGGTACAGCATGTTACCGATCAGGTGCATCCAGCCGCCGTGCATGAACATGGAGGTGAAGACGGTCAGCCAGGGGGGAATCAGCTGCAGCTCCGGCGCCAGGGTTGCGTTGCCCACTACGGTAGCCGGAATGACGCCGAGCGCCAGTATCATGCGCTCCAGGTTATCGCCGAGGGAGAGCTGCCACACAAACACCAGCACGCAGATCACGATGAAGCTGACGGTGAGCACCGGAGTGATCACGGTGGGGTTGTCGTCGTGCAGGGGTATCATACCGTTGACATTATAGCGCCACCGGCAGCGCCATTGAGAGGCTGACGGCGCGGAATTACAATGCCGGTCGGCGCAGCAAGCGTCCAATGACCGTAGCGAAGCCACTGCATGTCGCCCGCAGACAAACAAACCGTCCCGGCGCCGGGACCGGCCGCGCCCTGTGACCTGGACCGGCTGGACGACAAGCTGGGCCGCATGCAGGCGCTGTGGCAGCAATACGGCGACTGTTACCGGGTGCCGTCGGTGTCGCGTGATGCGGATACCTATGTGATCAACCACCCGGACTGGGTGCGGCGGGTGCTGGTGTCCAACCACCGCAACTATATCAAGGGGGTGGGTATCGAGCGGGTGCGGGTACTGCTCGGCAACGGCCTGATGGCCAGCGAGGGCGAGCGCTGGCGCCGCCAGCGGCGCATGCTGCAGCCCGGCTTTCATAAACCGCGCATTGCGTCCTTTTTCGACATCTGGTTCCGCGAGGCGCAGGAGCTGGTCGCACGCTGGTCCCTGGCCGCGCAGTGCGGCGAGCCGGTGAATGTCACCGCCGCGGCCAGTGAGACCACGCTGCGAGCGGTTCTGGAGGCGCTGTTTTCCGACAGACCTGGCGCGCTTCGCACCGGGGCAGGGCGGCAATCCCTTTGATCTGGTCAGTAACGAGAGCAGCCGCGACCTGCAGTTCGCGGTGAAGTTCCGCGCCCTCGGCAGGCTGGTGCAGGCGATTGCGGAGCAGCGACGCCGCGAGCGCCGCTTTCCGCCCGACCTGTTGAGCCACTGCCTGCAGGCGCGCGACAAGAGCAGCGGTGAGCCCATGCCCGACAAGCAGCTGGTCGATGAAGTTCTCACCCTGATCGTGGCGGGACACGAAACCACCGCGGCGTCCCTGAACTGGTTGTGGTACCTGCTGGCCACGCACCCCGCGGTGTACGAACGCGTCGCGGCCGAGGCGCGCCAGGTGGCGCTCCATACGGCACCGGACTGGAAGCAGCTGGAGGCCCTGGTGTGGATTCCGCGCGTGATCAAGGAAGCGTTGCGCCTCTATCCGCCCGGCTGGCTGTACACCCGCCGGGCGCTCGGTGAGGACCGCTTCGGTGATTACCGCATTCCGGGTGGTGCGGACGTATTCATCTGCGCCTACCTGCTGCACCGTCACCCGCAGTTCTGGGATGAACCGGAAGCGTTTCGCCCCGAGCGCTTTGCGCCGGAGCAGGAGGCGCGACGGCATGGCTTCGCCTATATCCCGTTTTCCGCCGGGCCGCGCCACTGTATCGGCGAGAGCTTTGCCATGGCCGAAATGATGATTCATCTGGCGGTCAGCGCGGCGCGACTGCGGCCACAGCCGCTCGTTGCCGGCGGCGTCGAGCTGGAAGCGGAGGTCAACCTGCGCCCCCGCCGACCGCTGTATCTGGTTTTTGAAGCGGTCGCCTGACGTGGCAGGCAAGGCGCTCACCCTGGGCGAAATCCTGTCGGGACTGGGCGCGGCCTCCCGCGGTGTTCGCTTCCTGCAGGGCGGGACGCGCAAAACCTTCGTATCCTACGCCGATCTGCTGGCACGGGCACAGGGTCTGCTCGCCGTTTTGCAGCGGCGCGGCCTCGCGGCCGGCGATCCAGTGCTGCTGTTCCTGCACAACAATATCGCGTTCGTGGATGTCTTCTGGGCCTGCCAGCTTGGCGGGCTGGTGCCGGTCCCGTTGTCGGCAGGGGTGCATAGCGAGTATCTGCACAAGCTGGAAACCGTGGCGCGCAAATTCGATGCCCCGTTCCTGTTCACGCAACGCGACCTGTGGCAGCGTCTTTCCGGCACTGGCGCCGCGCGTGTGTTTGGTGAACGCGTGTGCCTGCTCGAGACGGTTGCGCAGCTCGAAGGCGAAGCCGTGCTGCACCGCGCGCGGCCGGAGGATACCGCCCTGATCCAGTTCTCCTCCGGGTCTACCAGCGAACCCAAGGGCGTGGTACTCAGCCACGCCAACCTGATCGCCAACATCCGCGCCATCGGTGAGGCGGCCGCCATCGGGCCCGATGACGTGACCCTGAGCTGGATGCCGCTCAGCCACGACATGGGCCTGATCGGCTTTCACCTGGTGCCTCTCTACGGGGCCCTGGACCAGGTGCTTATGGACACCGAGTCGTTCCTGCGCCGGCCGTTGCGCTGGCTGCAGGCGGCCCAGGAGTACCGGGCCAGCCTGCTCTGTGCACCGAACTTCGGCTACCAGCACTACCTGAAGGCGGCGCCACGGCCCGTGATTGATCTTGATCTTTCGCGCGTGCGGCTGATATTCAACGGCGCCGAACCGGTGTCGGCGGCGGTGTGCCGCGAGTTTGCCGAACGGCTGGCGCCGGCCGGACTCGACGCGAAAGCCCTTTATCCCGTGTACGGCATGGCGGAGGCCAGTCTTGCCGTGACGTTTCCGGCGCCGCACAGCGGTGCGCAGTCCATCCTCGTTGCGGCAGACCGGCTCGCGGTCGGTGACGCAGTCACTCGAGACGCCGGGCAGCGGCGTACCCTGGAAGCGGTGTGCCTGGGCAAGCCGGTGGCGGGCTGCGAGGTGAGAATCTGCGATGCGGATGGTGCCGTCCTGCCGCCGGGTACCGTGGGACACATTCAGGTGCGCGGCGACAATGTCACGCGCGGCTACTATCGTTGTCCGGAATGCGACCGGGCGCTGAGCGCTGATGGCTGGCTGGACAGCGGCGACCTGGGTTTTCTGGCTGGCGACGGTCTGTATGTGACCGGACGGGCCAAGGATATACTGTTCGTCAACGGCCAGAACTGGTATCCGCAGGACCTCGAGCAGCTGCTGCAGCACACAGCGCAACTGGAGACCGGCAAGGTGGCGGTAGTGGCGGCGCGCAACCCGGCGAACACCGGCGATCTGCTGCTGGTATTCGTACAGTACCGGCGCGGGGTGGACGGTTTCGCCGAGACGGTGCGGCGGCTGCAGCACGCGCTCAGTGAACACGCCGGACTGCATGCCGATGCCGTGCTGCCGGTGTCCAACCTCCCGCGCACCACCAGCGGTAAGCTGCAGCGCTACCGGCTGGCGCAGGCGTTCGCGCGCGGTGACTACGATACTCTGGTGGCTTCCTTGCAGGCGCAGGTCGCGGCGCCGGGATGTGCCAAGGCGGAAAACGATATCGAACGGCAGCTGCAGGATATTTGCCAGCGGGTGTTTGCCGGCCGGTCCGTGACGCGCGACCAGAACCTGTTCGACCTGGGTGCGGATTCCCTGATGCTGGTGAAAATTCACGAAGACATCGAGGCGCGTTTTCCCGGTAAAGTCGAGATCACCGACCTGTTCGAGTACCCGACTATCGCTGCGCTGGCCGCTTACCTGGGCCGTGACTGACCCGATGGCTGCTGACCGAGAGGCGGCAGCCAGCCGGGAGGTGGCTATTTTCCCGCATGCTTCCAGAAGCGATTCGCGTAATGGCGTGCAGGGTCTTCAACCGGCAATCTGTTCATGCCCTGGGAAGTGAAAAAACCACTGGCATCCCCCTGGGCTTTGACCAGTAAGCCGTCGTAGCGGTGCTCGCGGACCGCACGTTCAGCCGCCCTGAACAGCGCACGGCCGATACCCTGACGGTGATGCGCCGGATGGACATAGATACCGTGTAACAACAGGGCATTCTGTCCAGCGGGCGTGTCTCGAGTGTCGGCGGGTTCCCAGGCCGCGACGGCGGTGACGTTCTGCTGTGCGTCCTCCGCCACCACCATGTCAAGGTGTGCGAAATCCAGCGCCGTATAGCGGTAGCTGGGTAGCGCCAGGCGTTTGACCCGGTCCGGCAGCTTCCAGGTCATAACCGCCGCTTCGATGACGTGATTGACAGCATCGAGGTCGGCCTCTACGGCCGGGCGGAGTTTTACGGTGGCTGGTGGCATTTCGCTGGTCTGCATGCCGATTGTGGCAGCGGCGTCACCGGGCGGGAGGCCGTTCGCCGTCCGCCCTGCCTGCCTGGGTCAACTGGCCTGCTGCCATTCGAGACCGTTGTCCACGCTGTGCGCCACCGCCTGCACCGGTGCCGACATGGTCACCAGTTCCTCGGCGCTGGTGGGGTGAACCGCGATGGTGCTGTCGAAGTCACTCTTGGTGGCGCCCATCCTGACCGCTACGGCAAATCCCTGCAGCATTTCGTCTGTGTTTTCGCCGATCATGTGAATGCCGACAACTTTTTCATCTGCACCGGCACATACCAGTTTCATCGCCGTGCTCGAGCCGTTAGCCGACAGGGCATGCCGCATTGGCGTGAAGTCACTTTGATATACCGTGACCGCATTACCGTAGCGTAGCCGGGCTTGCGGCTCGGTGAGACCCACCGTAGCCACAGGTGGGTGCGAGAACACCACGCTGGGAATGCTGCCATAATCGACTTTGCTGTCCGGTTTGGCATTGAACAGACGCTCTGCCAGTCTGCGCCCGGCGGCAATCGCCACGGGTGTCAACGGTGCTTGGCCGGTGACATCGCCAATCGCGTAGATTCCCGCGACGCTGGTGTTCTGATAGTCATCCACCGCAATAGCGCCATTGAGTGACGTATGCACCCCGGCCGCCTCCAGGTTCAGTCGCCGGGTATTCGCGGCGCGGCCGACAGCCCAGATAACGCAATCGAATCCGGCCAGTGTTCGCGCATCGCCTGCAGCGATGGCGATGCCTGGGTCCCGCCTGGACAGCGTGTGGACCTGGAAGCGGGGCACGATCTCAATACCCTGTGACCGCATTTCCCTGCCCAGTACGTCACCGATCATGGGATCGAAGCGCTCCAGGACGCGGTCTTGGAGGGTGATCAGCGTCACCTGGGATCCCAGCGCCCGTAATACGCCACTGAGTTCCACACCGATGTAACCGCCACCGATGACTGCCACTCGTTCGGGCTGTTCACGTAGCGAAAAAAAACCATCCGAGCTGATGCCGAGCTCGGCCCCCGGCACCTGTGGCACAATGGGCCTGCTGCCGGTGGCAATTACGATGTGTTCGGCGCGGTAGCAATGACCGTCCACCTCGACGGTATTGGCATTCACGAATCTTGCGTGTCCCTGTATGCGGTCAATACCTTTATCGTCAACATAGCCGTTCCAGTATCTGTTGATGTTGTGAATGTAGCTGTCACGGCCCGCGACCAGCTTTTTCCAGTCGGTCCTGCCGCCCTGTGCGGCAACGCCGAAGCTCGGGGCGTCCGCGACGGCGTGAGCCAGACTGGCGGCGTACCACATCACCTTTTTGGGTACACAGCCGTCATTCACGCAGGTGCCACCGATGCGATGCGATTCGATGATGGCGACTTTCCTGCCGAGCGTGGCAGCTTTCTCGGCGACGGCCAGGCCGCCACTGCCGGCTCCGATAGCGATCAGGTCATACTGCTCTAGCTTCTTCATGGTCAGTTCCTTGCTTATTGTTGCCTGGGAGGCTATGCACCCGTTGAGCTCAGTCGTCCGGTAGCAATCGTTGTCGCGCGCCGTGACTTGAATAAGGTGGCTCAGCGGGTGAGCCACCTGATCCGGTTGCGGCGCGAGGCCAGTGACGCTTATGCCGCCCGCGACTTGTTCAGGTACCGCTCCAGCTCCTCGGAACCACCGATGTGATCACCGTTGATGAACACCTGCGGTACAGTGGACAGGCCCGATACCGCGCGGATGCTGGATTCGCTGAAGTCGCGGTTCAGTACCAGTTCGTCGAACTGGATGCCGGCGTCGTGCAGCAGTCCCTTGGCGCGCGCGCAGTACGGGCAACCTTCGCGGCTGAACACCGTCACGTCCAGCGGCTTGGCGGCGTGCGGCGCAATGTAAGCCAGCATAGTGTCTGCGTCGGAGACCTCAAAAGGGTCGCCCGGCACGTCGGGCTCGATGAACATCTTCTCGATGACGCCGTCCTTCACCAGCATGGAGTAGCGCCAGGAACGATCACCGAAACCCAGATCGTTTTTCGCTACCAGCATGCCCATGCCACGGCTGAAGTCACCATTGCCGTCGGGCACGAAGGTGATGTTGGCTGCCTTCTGCTCATTACGCCATTCATTCATGACGAATGCGTCGTTGACCGAAATACAGACCACTTCGTCGACACCGTGCCGCTTGAACGCCGGCGTCAGCTGGTTGTAGCGCGGCACGTGGGTCGAAGAGCAGGTGGGGGTAAAGGCACCGGGCAGGGCGAAGACGACAACGGTCCTGCCCTTGAAGAGGTCGTCACTGCTCACATCCACCCATTCGTGGTCGCGGCGGGTACGGAATGTCACCTGCGGTACCTTCTGGCCTTCGCGATTCTGAAACATGTTTTGGCTCCTTTCAGTTGCTCAGTTTGCATCAGTTTGTCTGTACGCAGCGCTGTGCCGGACCGGTTCTGGTCGTCCCGAGTCGATTCCACAGCTTTTCGTGGAAGTGGTAGGCCACGCTGTTGATGGTTGGCTCAACCAGGGCAATGGCGCCGCCAACGAGCACACTCCCCGACAGGAGGTAAGCGACGGAAAATGCCACTGTGAAGTGCAGTGCCGCGAAACTCATTGTCTTGCTCATTGACCTGACCTCCGTTCAGTCCGGTTCAGCGCCGGCTACGGAGGCTAGTATCGGATTCGGTACAGAATAGATAAAATCGTTTATTGTTATTATATCGATCGTTAAATACGATCATATTGCCAGCCAGCCATCGGCTCTTGGCGTGACTTGCAGAGAGCAACAATGAACCAGAACCGATCTCATGATCCCCGCGGCCGCGAGCGTGGCGATTTTGCCCCATGGCCGACGCGGCTCGCGGGGATCATGAGCCAGGTTCTAGTGTTTTCTGCCGGTCTTCTTCTTCGCGCGCCTGCCCGGGTCGACGAGCTGCACGGTGTTGGGGAGACTGTCGAGCATGACTTCAGCGAAAGCCCTCAGGGCCTGTTGTCGCGGGTAGCTGTGGCGAAATACCAGCGACACGCGCCGTGATGCATCCGGCAGGGCCAGCGGCTGAGCCACCACGCCACTGTCCGTGGTCCAGGAGCCACGCATGGCGAGGGCAGGGACCAGGGTGCAACCGAAGCCTGCACCGACCAGCTGCAACAGGGTTTCCAGGCTGGAGGCGCGCAGATCCGCCATTTCCCCCTGGCGCTGGCGTTCGCTCAGGTGACACACTTCCATGGCCTGCTGGGCCAGACAGTGACCTTCGGCCAGCAGCAGCAGGTTTTCATTGTCCAGGTCGCGTCGGGTTATGTTGTCCTTTTCGTAAAACGGATGGTCGCGCGGATAGGCGATCCAGAACGGCTCGTCAAACAGCGCCAGGGTATCGAGTTCCCCTTCCGGCACCGGCGTGGCGAGCAGGGCGGCATCGATTTCATGATTGCGCAACCGTTCCAGCAATGTATCCGTCAGTTCTTCGGAAAGCACCAGTTTCATTTGCGGGTACTGCCGCTTGAGTGGCAGCAGGATCAGCGGCATCAGGTAAGGACTCAGCGTGGGTATGGCGCCGATACGCAGTGCTCCCGCCAGCGGATCCTGTTGGGCCTGGGCCAGCTGCCGGATGCTATCCGCCTGTTCCATGATCTGTCGCGCACGCGCCAGGATAGCCTCGCCCACCGGGGTGATCTCCACCGAACGGTTGGTGCGCTCGAAGATCACAACGCCCAGTTCGTCTTCCAGCTTCTTGATCTGCCCGCTCAGAGTCGGCTGGCTGACAAAGCAGTGCTCCGCGGCTTTCCCGAAGTGGCGGTTCTCGGCGACCGCAATCACGTATTTCAGCTCTTGTAGTGTCATGCGCAGATCGATAGCAATAATCTATAAAATCAATATAAACGAAAGGCTGTGGATATCAATAGCGGGGTGCGTTTGTGACCTGTCGCGGCTGCCGGCAGGCTGCTGGTCGACGGCCAGGTTTCGATCGGCTGGCTGGGTGGTCGAGCCGGCTACCAGCCGACCGCGCAAGTCACCGGCTTTGCCGCTGCAGAGAAACCGGCGCCCGCCATGTCGGGCAACTGCTGCGCTATCGCTGCAGCGGTGTAGAATGAGCGCACATTGGACTGACGTCGGGCCTGCTGAGTGCTTCCGGACCCCTTGCCGGGACTGATAGCGCGGGCGTGCCAGCCGCACGCAGCGATTTCTGCGGCCGCCACGCGGCGGTGGCCGCTGGGCATGCCGTGGACCGACAGCCGGGGGAGTTAGCAGCGTGAGTTGGGAAGCCTGGTTTACCCTGGCGGTGGTTGTGCTGTGCTTCGGTCTGCTGGTGCGCAATCGAGCGCCGCCTGACATCGCCATGGCGGGAGGGCTTACCCTGCTGCTGGTATCGGGTGTGCTCACCCCGGCACAGGCGCTGGCCGGCTTCGCCAACGAAGGAATGATAACGGTCGGCGTCCTGTACGTCGTGGTGACCGGAATTCGCGAAACCGGAGGCATCGGCTGGATCGCGCAGAAGGTGCTCGGGCGGCCCCGCTCGCTGCGACACGCGCAACTGAAGATGATGGTGCCCACCGCGCTGATGAGCGCGTTTCTGAACAACACCCCGGTGGTGGCTATGTTCATACCGGCGGTGAAAGACTGGGCCAAGTGTCACCGCCTGTCGGTGTCGTCGCTCATGATGCCGCTCAGCTACGCGGCCATCATCGGCGGCACCTGCACTCTCATCGGAACCAGTACCAACCTGGTCGTCAATGGTCTGTTGCTGTCCGAGACCCCGGGTGCAGGACTGGGCATGTTTGATATCGCCCGGGTCGGTGTACCCGCGCTGCTGGTGGTGTTGCTGTACGTGGTGCTCGCGTCGCGGCGCCTGCTGCCTGAACGTCAGCCGGTGCTCAGCCAGTTCGAGAATGCGCGCGAATACACGGTGCAGATGTCGGTCGAAGCCAGCAGCCCGCTGGTCGGCAAAACGATCACCGAGGCGGGTCTGCGCCAGCTGCCGGGACTGTACCTCATCGAGGTGGAACGGCACGGACGGGTGATCCCGGCGGTGCCCCCCGAGGAACGCCTTGAGGCTGATGACCGCCTGTTGTTTGCCGGCGTGGTCGAGTCGATCGTCGATCTGCACAAGATCCGCGGGCTGCGACCGGCCACCGACCAGGTCCTGAAAATCGATACACCGCGCGATGAGCGGCGCCTCATTGAGGCGGTGGTATCCAACACCTGCCCGGTGGTGGGCAAGAGCATCCGCCAGGGGCGGTTCCGCGATGTCTACAATGCAGCCATCGTCGGAGTCGCGCGCAACGGACAGCGGATCAAGCAGAAAATCGGCGACATTGTGCTGCGCCCCGGCGATACCCTGCTGCTGGTTACGCGCCCGTCGTTTGCCGAACAGCAGCGCAACTCGCGGGATTTCTTTCTGGTCAGTCTGGTCGAGGATACCGAGCCCATGCGCCACGACAAGGCCCTGGTCGCCACGCTGATACTGCTGGGCATGGTGCTGCTGGCGGCCAGCGGTTTGCTGAGCATGCTGCAGGCGGCGATGCTGGCTGCCGGACTGATGATTGTCACGCGTTGCACGCGTGGGCGCATCGCCAGGCGGGCAGTCGACTGGCAGGTGCTGGTGGTGATAGGAGCATCGTTCGGCATCGGTACGGCATTGCAGACCACGGGGGCGGCGCAGACCATCGCGGCTTCGCTGATTGCGCTCACCGGTGCTACACCGATCTATGCGCTGGCTTCGATTTACCTCGTCACCGCGGTGTTCAGCGCGGTAATCACCAATAATGTCGCCGCGGTGGTAATGTTCCCCGTTGCGCTGGCTGCAGCGAACACCCTGCAAGTCAGCTTCACGCCATTTGCGATTACCATCATGATGGCTGCCTCGGCGAGCTTCGCAACGCCGATCGGCTACCAGACCAACCTCATGGTCTACGGTGTGGGCGGCTATCGTTTCAACGACTACCTGCGTATGGGTGTGCCGCTGACTATGCTGGTGGGCCTGGTCACCGTGCTCCTGGCGCCGTTGTGGTGGCCGTTCTGATCAGGTCAGCGCACGCACGCCTCGTAGATCATGGCCGTATAGAGGCGCGCCGCCTGCAGGGTTTGCTGCAGGGAGACATGCTCGGCACGGGTGTGAGCGACCTCGAGGCGTCCGGGGCCGCAGATCACCGGCACCGAGCCTTTCTGATAGAAAAGATTGCCATCGGAATGGGACCGGAAGGCGACCGGATGCCACTGCAGCCCGGCGGCATCGAAGGCACGATGCAAGGGGCCGAGCAGGGGTTCTTCCGGTGCATTGTTGTAGCCGGGCGCCCAGTACAGGTTTTCGTATTCCAGTTCGCAGCCGGGATGGGTAGCGAGCGCCTTGGCGCGGGTCTCGTCCATGAACTGGTTGATCATGTCAATGGGGACACGGGGAGGCGCGTGGATGTCGATGACCGCCTCACACTGCTCGGCTACCATGAACAGACCGGCCCCACCGCGGATTTCGCGCGTGTTGACCGACAAGCCCTGGGCGAAATAGGTTTCGTCGCCGGCTTCCAGAATATATCGCATCCATTCCAGCATGGCGTGAATGGCGCTGGCGCCGATTTCCGGCAACGCCGCGTGCGCGCGGGTGCCGCGCGCCATCAGGCGGCACTCGTAATAGCCGTAATGATCGACGCAGGCGAGCAGGTCGGTGGGCTCGCCGATCACGGTCAGCGGCGCGCTGCGGGCCTCCAGGAGTGCCTCGGAGCCGTCGCCGTACTCTTCCTCGCCGACCACCAGGGCCACGGTCAGGCCACGCTGCAGCTCGACACCCGACTGTACGATCGCCACCACCGCCTCCAGTATTGCGGCGCAGCCCGATTTCATGTCGGCGGTGCCCAGTCCGTGCAGAATGTCCCCCTCGCGGTGGGTGCGTTGCTCCTCTTCGTCGATGATCGGCACGGTGTCGACGTGGCCCACCCACATCAGCGCCGGCGGTTGCGGGCCGAGCTCGATGATCAGGTTGGCGCGGTGGTCACCCACCGGTGTGCCCGCTTCGGCCACCGGCTGGCGCAGGTAGCTGATACCGCTCTCCCTGAGGCGCGCCGCAAACACCTCCATAGCCGGTTCTTCGGCGAAGGACGGGCTGTACTGTTCCACCGCCTCTGTCAGCAGGTCGATCAGCCTCTGCTCATCCAGCCGGTCGAGTATCGTAGTGAGGTTTTCGGTCATGGAACGGTTCCCTGTGTCGGGCCGGGCGCTCTGGGAGTCGCTATGAGTGACCAGGTACACTAGTCTTTGCGACGGCGCAGACGCCGGTAGCCGGGGTGGTCGGTGAGGTTCTTGCTGAGATACACGTGGCGGTCCTCGTCGCGAAACCCGTGACGACGGAAAAAACTGATAGCGGTAGCGTTTTCGGCGTCGGTGTCGACGATCATCATGCGGGCGCCGGCACGGATATAGGCATCGGTAATAGCGTCTATCAGTTGTGTGGCGATGCCCAGGCGCTTGAGCTCCGGATCGACCGCCAGCCAGGTGAGATAACCGTAGCTCCAGGCGCTCTTGCGCTTGTCGATCAGGGAGCCGAGCGCGAAACCCGCCACCCGGCCCTCGTATTCGGCCACGAAACAGAAATCGCCGTCGGTGGAAAACAGGGTGATCGGCTCGTATTCGTCCCAGGTGCGGTACAGGCTGGGCCATTTGTCGGCGGTAAACACCGCTTCGCCCAGCGCGTAGACGGCCGGAATGTCCTCCAGTTCCATTTCTCGAATATGGAACGATCTGTTGTTCGGATTTTGCATGGCCTTTCAGTGCTGAAGCAGGGACGGCTGCCCAGCGGCAGCGTACCGAAAAGTACGGTGACTGTCAGCACCCGTTGCAGGCCCGGCCGGCGGGCTGTCGAATGCCAGGCGAGCTGCGCCTGTGACCGTTGGATCGTCTCCCTATGTGTCGCGTGCAGGGACCGCGCGGTAAAAAATTCCGGCAAGTCTCAGTGCTTGGACAGCTTGTCGGTCGGCAGGATCATGTTGAAGCCGTGCATGTTGGCCGGTACCACGATGGTATTGGCGCCGGTCTCGGCAAACTTCTGCAGCGTGAGATTGAGTTCGTGCTGAAGGTACTCGGTGGTCAGCGTCTTGTTGATGATATCGTTGGCATTGGCGATACCCTGGGCACGGATAGCCTCGATTTCGGCATTCTTGCGCTCGATTTCGACCATGACCTGCTTGGCCTCCAACCGTTTCTGGTTGGCCACCGCCTCACGGATCGATTCTTCGATCGAGGGGTCGGTCAGCACCGAACGAATGACCACGCGGGTCACTTCGAACACACCCGGGTCGTTGCTGTCCAGGGTTTCCTGCAGGCGGGCCTCGATGGAATCAGCGATCTGTTCGCGTTTCTTGTGCATGGTGAGCGAGTCGATCTCGGCAACGGTTTCGTAGGCGGCGCGGCGTGCTTCGCGGTAAACCAGGCGGTAAGCCGGGAAATAGCTGTCCGATTCCCTGTCGTAATGATGGGCGTTGGCATATTTGACATACAGATCGGCAATCTGCCCGCTGGCCGCCTTGTAGAAAACCGTGACATCCATGTCGCGCAGCGACAGGTTGTCTGCCGCCTTGGGCGTCAGGTCGGTGAGATCAATTGCGATTTCCTTGCCGACAAACTCGGTGATCCGGGTGACCGCAGGTACCCGGAAATTCAGCCCCGGGGAAACCTCTTCCGGGTTGACCTTGCCGAGGGTCTTTCTGACGCCTACGTTGCCTGACTCGATCAGGACCACGGTAAAGAAAAGAAAGGTAACGAGCAGAAGACTGAAAAACACTGCGGCAGCGGAACGCATGGCCGAATCCTCCCTAACAATCCCGGGCCGTTGATGAACGACTCCCAAACACGACCGATGACTCACGCGCTGTTGCAACCCGCACCGATCAGCCTGTACTGATCGGCTGGTTGCGCTATTTCTGTAGATACGGCAGACAGTTGCGACGGCAGCCGGAACCCATCCCGCAGCCGGACCGGGCAGCAATCCGCGCTGCGGCAGACGGTTTTGCCGTGACCGCGGCCGGTTAACCAGCGGCGTCCGGCGAGGGCCGAGTCGACCGCCAGCGCATGCGGGTCTGTTTGGGCCATGAGATAGCCCCGCCCCCACGCATGGCGGCTCATTGCCCCAGCTGTAGCGTAACGGCGACCCCCCCAAACGACGCCCGGTCAACGGGTTATTGGCCTATCGCCAGCAGAGTGTCCCTCATGGGCAACAGATCGCGAGCTAATGGCCGCGGGTCGCGCCGTTCAAATCCGTGACGAATTTAAAAAAACTTTTTAAAACATAGAGTAATGGATACTGGCACAGTTGTTGCCACAGACTCGTCCAGTAATGGGTCGGTCCCGATGAATCCCGGCAAGCGAACAACTCGGGATGATAACGAGACTGTGACCGACCTGTGAGCGCCTCAATCGCAGGCAGCTTTGCGATCATCGGACAACGTTCGCTGAGGCTCTCGCCAAGCTGTAGCACTTTGGTCTTCCAGCGGGGAAATTTGTATGACTTTATCAGTATCGCTCTCGAGATGGGTTCAATTCACTTGTCTGACGCTGTTTCTTGCCGCGTCGCTCACTCCTCCTGCAGACGCGGGTTCGCGCAGGAAGCGGGACAGCAGCGCGCAAGGCAATAGCGCACCAGTTATCAGCGGCGTGCCCGCCAGAGACTGTGGCCCCGGGCAGCACCTATGTGTTCCAGCCCAGCGCGAGCGATGCGGATGGAGACCGTCTGAGGTTCAAGATTCAGAACTGTCCCGACTGGGCGAGTTTCAGCAGGGGCGACGGGCGGCTTTCGGGCACACCTGGTGCGGGTGATGCTGGCACTTACAGTAACATCAGGATTTTCGTTTGGGACGGGACTGCGGAGACTGCACTGCCTGCTTTCGACATTTCCGTGGGCAGTTCTGCCGGCGGTTCCGTGGGCAGCGCCACCGGAGGGAATGGTTCGGTGTCACTGAGCTGGCTGGCGCCGACGTCGCGCAGTGACGGATCCCCGATAGCGCCTTCGGAGCTTTCCGGTTACACGGTTCACTATGGGCCCGCGCCGGGGAAGTACACCAGTTTCATCAGCATTGACGATCCTTTCACGACGGCTGTCACCGTCACCGACCTGCCGGCAGGGACCTATTACTTCGCCCTCACGGCCGTGGACAACAAAGGGCTGCAAAGCGCCTATTCCGGCGCGGTGACCAAACGGGTGCAGTAGTTCTGGTTCGGGCGCGGCTGCGCGTCAGTGGACCCGCGGGGCGGACGCAACAAAGCCGAAGCCCGGCGCCGCCGGGAAGCCGCCGCGCCGCGGCCTGACCCTGCGGATCAGTTCACGAGGCGGCGGCGAAGTTGCCTGCCGTCCAGTGCGTAGGCGATGGCCAGGTAAACCAGCAGCAGAACCGTGGCGGATAACAGCGCCGGCGTGCCTGTGGTTGCCACCAGGAGTCGGTTGGCAAGATAGATTGCGATCCCGAGGCCGATATACCCCAACACGCGTTTCGTGTCATAGGGTACCGGGTAGTACCTGCGGCCGAGCAGGTAGGACGCCAGCACCATGCTGGCATAACAGGCCAGTGTTGCCCAGGCGGCGCCGGTATAACCGAACAGCGGTACCCACCAGAACAGGCACGCCACCGTGACGAGCGCGCCACCGACCGATACGCTCGCGCCCAGCAGGGTGCGGTCGGTGAGCTTGTACCAGATCGACAGGTTGACATAGACGCCGAGCAGCAGGTTGGCGATCAGCAGGATGGGCACGATGCCGAGCCCGGCCCGGAACGGCGCGCCGATGAAATACTGGAATACGTCGATATACAGCGTTACCAGCAGGAAAATGAAAACACAGAATATGACGAAATAGTTGAGCACGGCGGCATAGGTCTGTGGCGCATTGCGTTCCCTGGCATGGGCAAAAAAGAACGGTTCGCCGGCGTAGCGGAACGCCTGGATGAACAACGACATCAGGATCGAAAGCTTGTAGCAGGCGCTATAGATGCCGAGCTGCGCCAGGTTGGTCTCCATATCGTACGGCAGCAGGTATTTCATCAGCGCCCGGTCCAGCATTTCATTGGCCACACCGGCGAAGCCGATAATCACCATGGGCAGGGAATAACGCAGCATTCTGGCGAACAGCGCGGCATCGAAGCCGTTCACCACACCGCGCAACTGGGGCGCGAGCAGCAGCAGCTTGGCAGCGCTGGCGAGCAGATTGGCGATGAAAATGTAACCGACGCCGATGGCCGGATCCCACAATGCACCGAATACGGAGTCCGGAGACTGTTCGTGGATGCCGCGGCAGTAGACAATGAAGAACAGGCACAGTGCCACGTTTACCAGGATCTCCACCACCTTGATGGCGGCGAAGCGCAGCGCCCGCTCCTGGGCGCGCAGCCGCGCGAACGCGATTGAGCCGACGGCGTCCATGGCCAGAATGGCGGCCATCCACCAGACGTACTCGGGGTGCTCGCCGTGGTGCAGAGCCTGTGCGAGGCTGTCGCTGCCGGCCAGCAGCGCCACAAAAAACAGCAGATTGGCGGCGAGCAGGAAACGCAGTGCGGTAGCGTAGACCACATCCGGTTGGCGGCCTTCGGAATCACGAAAGCGGAAGTAGCCGGTCTCGAAGCCGAACGCCAGCAGTACCGCAAAAAAACCCGCGTAGGCGTAGAACTCCGATACCACTCCGTACTCGAGCGGCGTGAAGTAATAGGTGAACAGCGGGACCAGCAGGTAATTGATGAAGCGCCCTACGACAGAGCTGATGCCGTAGACGGCGGTCTGCGCGGCGAGGCGTTTGAACGGGTTCATGCTGCGGTTGTCCTCAACCTGCATATACCGACTTGCGGTATTTCCAGCGTTTGTAGACCCACACCCAGTCCTGTGGCGCCGCGCGTATCTGGGCTTCCAGCGCCCGCGTGTAGCGTTCCAGCAGGTCACCTTCGGGCTGCGGGTATGGCGGCCTGGCCAGCACTTCGAAGTGCACCCGGTAATGCCCGCGCCGCACCCGCTGCATGTGCGCGAACACCAGCGGTGCCTTGAGCAGCCGCGCCAGTTTTTCCGGTCCGGTGAAAAAGGCCGTTTCGCGGCCCAGCAAAACGCCCCAGTACTGCTCGTCATCGGGGCGCGGAACCTGGTCGGCGACCAGCGCGATGACCCCGGGTTTGCGCGCGAACTGCAGCAGCTGCGGCAGCGCGGTGCGCGCCACGATCAAACGGCTGCCGAAGCGCCCGCGCAACTGCTGCAGAAAGGCGTCGAGCCCGGCATGGCCGAGCGGTTTATACAGGGCCGCCAGCGGCGCGCCCAGGCGCGCCGCACAGGCAAGCTGCAACCATTCCCAGTTGGCGTGATGCGCGGCCACCGTCACCACAGTCCTGTGTTTCTCGACCAGCTGCTCGATGAGTTGCGGGTTGTCGATTATCACCCGGCGCGCCAGCTCCGCATCACTGAATCGGCTGCAGGCGATGGTTTCGAACACCACGTGCGCGGCGTTTTTCGCGCTCTGTGCCGCGAGCTGCGCGACTTCGGCGGACGGCATGTGGGGAAACGCCTGCGCGATGTTGTCAGTGGCCAGCGCACGCTGGAAGCCAAACACACGAAACAGCGCGAAAAACAGCAAGTCAGCGATGCCGTACAGCAGCGGCAGCGGAACGCGCCCCAGCAGGCGCAGGGATGCCGGCAACCAGCGCTGGGACAGCGTGTTTGGTGGCGTATCTGACATGGGGTGCAAATTATCGCATGCTTCGTGGTGAATCCCCACGGCCGCCTGACGTTATACTCGACCATGACAAAACACAGGGCCGCTTAAAGCATGGAACAGGATCACCCGGCGTTACAGCAAGCTGTCGAAGCGATCAGCCGTGGCGAGTTCGATCGTTCCTTCCGGCTTGTTGCCGAACTGGCGCGCCAGGGCACCCCGATCGCCCAGCACTTTCTCGGCTGGCACTATCACAAGGGCATAGGGACGGCTCAGGATGATCGACAGGCCTGCGTGTGGTGGTTGAAGGCGGCGCAACAGGGGTTGCCGGAAGCGCAGCAGGGCATCGGCTGGGCCTATGCCAACGGGCGCGGAGTCGAGCAGGACCTCGAGGAGGCCTATCGCTGGTACAACCGCGCTGTGGCGGGCGGCGATGAGGAAGCCAGACAGGGCTTGTCTGACGTGGCCGGACAGCTGAGCCCCGAACAGCTGCGCGGGCTGGAGCTGGAAGCGCCGCAGCCTGATTGAATTCCGCCCCAGCCTCCACGCTGGCTGCTCCGGGCAAGAACCCCGCATCAGGGGGTATTCCACGCATTGATGTCCGGCGCACACTAGGAGCCGCTGGTCAGCCAGTGCCACACTGAGCCGCCAGGTCGGTCGATACCGGTGCGGGTATAGTCGATAGCCTGGTGATCGTGTACCACGCGGTCCATCTGTTCCTTGGCTTCCTTACGGCCGCAGAACAGCAGCTGGTCACCGCCGCGCAGCACCCGGTCCATGTCGGGTAGCAGAGTGGGGATGCCGTCGCGCTTCAGCAGCAGCGGAACGCAAGGCAGCATGGCGTCGCGGTCACGCGGGTCTGCGCACACATGCTGTAGACGGATTTCCTGTTCGCGAATCAGGCAGTCGAACACTGCCGGCGTCTGCAGCGGCGATATCTCGAGGTCCCAGGTCCCGGGAGCGACGTCCTCGACCACACCCGCCACCCGGCTGACCAGCAGATTCGCCCACGCCTCGTCCTGCTCGTTGGCAATCCTGAGAAAATCGTCCAGCAGCGGGGCCAGCAGCAGGCTGAGAATCTGCTGGGCGGTGATGGTCGCGGGCTGCATGGTCAGGTCGATTCTGGCGGCGCGGAAGATGGCGTCGTTGCTGCGGAAGTTCTGCCGCCCGACGGTGAACAGCTGCGGGTTGAGATCGCGCGCGGTGATCAGGATCGACAGATTGTTGGAGTCGTTGTCGGTGCCGGCGATGATGCCCGCGACTTCCTTGACATCTGCTTCCAGCAGGGTATCGGCCTCGGTGCCGCGGCCCTCGATGGTGCCTTCCGGCGCCTGAGTGCAGGTCGATGTCAGCTTCGATAAGGCGGGTCTTGACGTGCTCCGTCGCCAGGTAGTCGCGCACCGCTTTGCCGAAGCGGCCGAAACCGCACAGGATCCAGGTGCCGTGCGGCGGTGTTTTAAGTTCGGTGAGCGGTGCGTTGTGGACGGCGGTCATCCATTCATAGACCAGGTACATGCTCGGCGAATGGAACATCATGGCGAAACGCGACGCGAAGATCTCGAACGGGTCGACGATCTGGTCGGTGCCGAAGGAAGTCCATATTGTCCGCGGCATCCTTGGAGTCGGACTGGCAGATCACGGGCAGCTCGGGCGCCAGCAGCTTGCTGGTAATGGCGATCGTCAGGTTGGAGTGATCATCGCCGGTCAACCCGATCACGCCCCGGCATTGCGGGTGTTTCGAGACCGGCGGCGATCAGTGAGTTCCGATCGGTGGCATCGGCACACAGGCCGGGCACGTAATCGTGCAGATCCTCGACCTGCAGACTGAGGATTTTCTGCTGGTCCTTTTCAATCACCACGCAATGGAAGCCGCGTTCCGTAAGCTCACGTACCAGCCAGGCTGCCGGCGTCACCGTAGCCGCACATCAGGTAGAAGGGTTCCTGCCGGTGGCGCACCTTGCGGGCGAACGATGGAAAATGCCACCACCCGGCGAAAGCCCCGAGTCCTGAATCAGGGTGAGGATGGAACCGATGGCATACAGCCAGACACCGACCGCGGCTAGATAGATGATAAAGGTCGTCCACATACGCTGCGCGTCGGTGAACGGGTAGGGTATTTCGCCGAACCCGATGGTGGAACCGAGGAAGCTGACGAAGTAGATCGCGTGGAAGAAATCCATGCGCCAGGGGTTGCCCTGGTCGTCGACGCCGGGGATCAGCGTCAGTCCCGAGCACCGAGATCGAGTAGATCGCAATCAGGATGATGAGCGGTAGACGCATGCGCCGCAGCATCAGATAGATGACGTTCTGCATTGGAACTCACCGGCTAAGCGATGTCCGTCTAACGACGGAAGGTGACTGTCTCGACCACCAGCAACAGTACCGAGGTCAGGTTGGCAAGCAGGGCGCCGCCGGACAGCGAGACGATGGTCGCGATGGCCACGGCTGTCAGCGTCGCTTTGCATCACGTACAGCGTGATAGCCCCACACCACGGCGGCGGTGATCAGGTGCAGGTCGGCCACCAGGCTGGTGGCCAGCAACAGTGCACCGATGTGGGCGCGGTCACCGAATTTCATAATGGTGGCGATCAGGCTGACCACCAGTGCCGCGAACAGTTCGTAGGCGTTGTGGTGGGCGGGGTCATCGAGTTCGCCGATAAAGAAGCCGAAATTCAGCGTCAGGGCGAGAATCGAAAAAAAAGCAAAAACGACTTTTTCCAGGTTCATGGGGCGGGCTCCGCTGTTCTTCCTGTTGTGCTCCCAAAGTGTAGCCGAAAAACTCTCTTGACTTTAGTCGCTTAGAACCTGTCGTGGCAAGAAGCCGGGGCACTGCCTGAGCCTCTGCGGGTAGCGCCCGGCGGCCTGGACAATGCCTGGCGTCAAACCGGTAAATTGTGCGCCATTGCGGCCGATTACCCACCAGAAACCGGCGTTGGAAAAAGTCGGCCGCCGAGCAGGTAACGCGAAGACATGCCCCAGTATGAAACGAAAGTCAGTGTAGAAGACCTGAAGGTCGGCATGTATGTGTGCCGGCTGGACCGTCCGTGGATCGAAACACATTTCCTGTTCCAGGGGTTTCACATCAGCAATGACGCCGACATGCAGGAGCTGCGCCGCACCTGCGAGTATGTGTTTGTCGATCCGGAGCGAGGTACGGAACCGGAGAACGAACCGCTGCAACCGCTGCCGCGGCGCAATAGACCGATCAGCGAGGAGATATTCCGCAACGCTCCGGAGCACGACGTGTACCCCGTGGTGACCTCCATGGACGAGGAACTGCAGGCGGCGCGCGACAGTCGCGCCAGGACTCTGGCAGAAGTGAGCAACATACTGGATGACCTGAGGGCAGGGCGCAAAATACAGGTCGAATCGGTGCGGCAGGCCGTCACCGACATGATCGCCAGCATTGTACGCAACCCCGATGCTTTCTTGTGGCTGACGCGGCTCAAAGACAAAGACAGCTACGCTTTTGCTCACTGCGTTGACGCCAGCAGTCTGGCGGTGGCGTTCGGACGTCACCTGGGCTTTGCCCAAAGAGACCTGGAGAATCTCGCCATCGGCACGCTGCTGTTCGACATCGGCAAGCTGCAGCTGCCAGACGACATCCTGACAAAACCCGGGCGCCTGACGGAAAAGGAATTCGCATTGATCCGCCGGCACGTCGAGTTCGGGGTGCAGATCGTCGAGGAAATGAACGGCAGCAACAAGGATATCGTGTCTACGGTCAGGTATCACCACGAAAGGCACGATGGCAAGGGTTATCCGCGTGGCGTCTCGGGTAAACGGATTCCGGTGTTCGGGCGCATCGCAGCGCTGGTCGACTGCTACGACGCCATCACCAGCGAGCGACCCTATAGCCAGGCCATGTCTGCCCACGACGCCGTGCAGCTGATCTACGAATGGCGCGACAAGGATTTCCAGGCCGACATGGTGGAACAGTTCATCCAGTGCATCGGTGTGTTTCCAGCCGGCACCCTGGTGGAGCTCAGTACCGGCGAGGTCGGTATCGTGATCGCCCAGAACCGCGTGCGTCGCCTCAAGCCCAGGATCATGCTGGTGCTGGACAGCAGCAAGGTCGCCCTGGAGTTCAACCCGATCCTGGATCTGATCGACAACCCCATGGACAGCGAGGGCCGACCGGTCGTAATACGCCAGCCACTGGTACCGGGCTCCTACGGCATCCACGCCAGTGACTTCTACCTCTAGCCCGCGATTCCAGCGCAACCAGCGCGACCAGCTGCTCGCGCAGCTGGACCGGCAGCTGCCGCTGGCGAGCGCAAACGGCGAGCGAGTGGCCCTGCTGGTGTTCAACCTGAACCGCTTCCGAGAGGTCAATATGACCTGCGGTCACGCTGGCGGTGATACGGTGCTGCAGCTGGTTGCCGAACGCATTCACGGTGCGTTGCGCCCCTGCGACGCCTTGTTCCATATCGGCAACGATGAATTTGCCGTTGTGCTCACGACCTTGAGATCTCCGCAGGTGGTCAGCCTGGCGGCGCAAAAGATACTCGACTCGATCGACCGGGATTATGAACTTCCAGGGGCGGATGCTGTCGGTGACCGCGGCGGCGGGCGGGGCGGTGTTTCCGGACCACGCAGCGGACCGTGACGGGCTGTTGCGCAGCGCCGATACCGCCCTGCAACTGGCGCGCGACCAGGAACAGCATTTTCTCATCTACGATGCCTCTCTGGTATCCAGGGAGCAGCAGCTCGCCAGCCTCAAGCGCAACCTGTCCAGAGCGCTGGATAACAACGACCTGATGCTGCACTACCAGCCGCAGATCGACCTGCAGCGCGGGCAGCTCAGTGGCTGCGAGGCGCTGGTGCGCTGGAACCATGCCGAGCAGGGCTGGATCCGGCCGGATGTCTTCATTCCCGTGGCGGAGAAAAGCGACCTGATCGATACGCTCACCTACTGGTCGATCAATGTTGCACTACGCGAATGGCTGGAATTCTGCGCGCACTGCCGGCAGGGGGCAATCGCAGTCAATCTGTCGGCCCGGCTGCTGCAGTCCGCCGAAATCGTGGACCTGGTTCGCCGCGCCCTGAACATCTGGGGCGCGGAGCCCGGTGCCCTGATTCTGGAGGTCACTGAAAGTGCCATGATGTCGGATCCCGAGACCGCCCTGCGGGTGCTGAGCCGGCTGCACGAGATGGGCGTGACGCTGTCGATAGACGATTTCGGTACCGGTTATTCGTCGCTCGCCTACCTGCAGAAGCTGCCGGTCAGCGAACTCAAAATCGACCGCAGCTTCGTGCAGCACATGGCCGACCGGCCACAGGATCGCAAGATCGTACGCTCTATTATCGATCTGGCCCACAACCTGGAAATGCGCGTGGTCGCGGAGGGTATCGAGGATCAGCGCTCGCTGGATATGCTGGTGAGCATGGGCTGCGACTACGGGCAGGGGTTCTATATTGCCCGTCCGATGCCGGCCGGGCAGCTCAGTGGCTGGCTGCAACAGGCACCCTGGCGCAAACCGGCGGCGTGAGTTGGCTGTCTTTTCTTCCCTATTGCTCACCACTAAGGACGCGAAAGGCACAAAGGAACGACAAGTCGAAAGAGCTCCTTAAACCACTGAACGCGCGGCACCACATATGGTGCGCGATAAAGTCTTCACAAAAACAATTAACTCTCTGTTTCTTTGTGACCTTCGTGCGCCGGTATTTGTGGTCAAGGTCGTGCGAAACACAGATCAGGAAACTACTTCGGCCACGCCGCCGCGGCGTTGATCGCCGCTGCAGGCAAAGCCGTCCTGTCCCAATGCGACTGCGTGCACACCGCCGAAGAACAGGTTCGCGCCGGGCCAGCAGCTGGTCTGCGCGAACTGTTGCCGCAGTGGGCCGTTGACGCTGTCCTCGAATCCTCCCTCGATATTCAGCAGGCCGTTTTCGAAGTGGATACGCGGGCGACTGATGGCGTCCTCCAGGGGCAGTGCTTCGTCGACCAGTCTCAGCAACACCTGCAGCAGCGCCGAGCGGATGCGGTTGGAACCCCCCGAGCCGAGCGCCACGCAACGGGTGCGGTCGAGCCGCAGGATACTCGGCGACATCATCGAGGTGAGGCGCCGGTTTTCCTGCCACTGGTGGAAACCGTCGGGATTGAGGTCTTCCTCGCCCAGCATGTTGTTGAGCATGATACCGGTGTCGCCGAGCAGATGGCCGCAGCCCTCGCCGTTGCTGGTGGTCAGGGCGGCGATATTGCCGGCCCGGTCGATGACGCTGATGTGGGTGGTGCCGCGCAGTGCAGGGGTTCGGTTCCTGGACCTGTTCCAGGTACAGCTTGATCAACTCCGGGTCCAGCAGGCGTTCGTCCAGCAGGCCGCTGCCGGTTGCCTTGAGGCGCGCTTCATTGGTGAGACGCATCACCTCTGCCAGCCGGGAAAGGCCTGCCGGGCTGTCGATTGCCGTGCCGCCGCGATCGAGCCGTTCCAGCAGCTTGAGCGCGAAGGCGATCAGCAGTCCCCCGAGGACGGCGGTGGATTGGTCAGCAGCCGAGCGCCGCGGTATGTCACTTGCAGCGGTTCACGCAGCTTGACCTGGTATGTTGCCAGGTCCTCGCGCCGCAGGTGGCCCCCCTGGGTGCTGCAGGCACGGTCGATGGCCGCAGCGATGTCCCCTTCGTAGAACAGGCGGTCACCTTCTTCCACCAGCCACTGTATGGTATCGGCAAGTTCCGGCAGCCTGAGGAGTTCGTCCTCGCCCACCAGTCGCCCGGCTTCGCGGCGACTGCCAAAACGCTCTGCTGCCGCCGCACTCGCCAGGTAGATGGGGCGCACCACGTCCAGGATGTACGCCTGCAGGGCATTTACGCGCACGCCTTCACGAGCCAGTTGTACCGCCGGCGCCGCCAGCACCGCCATCGGCAAGCCGCCCAGATCGCGGTGCACGCTGAACAGTCCGCGCACCGTGCCCGGGGTGGCGATCGAGCCATGACCGATGTGGAATTCCTGCCGCATGGTGCCGAAATCAGCGTGAATGGGGTGAAAGTCGATGTCGCCGACTGGCCGTTTGTGACGCGGAGTGTGGGTGAAAAAATCGTACACGCGGGGCGCGCCGTTGTGCGGCTGGGCGATCAGGAAACCGCCGCCGCCCAGGGAGGTCAGCACCGGTTCGGCGACGCAGGCGGTCCAGTGTGCCGCAATTACGGCGTCGAAGGCATTGCCGCCTTCACGCAGCGCGAAGGCGGCTGCATCCGCGGTTGCCTTGTGACCCGCGGCCACCGCACCGAATATCCTCGCTGAGCTCATTGTTGCGCGTTCACGGCCAGTGACTAGATCAGCAGGTCCGTCCTCGGCTGAGCTTCTGCATCGTCGATTTCGAGCTGCGGGAGGCATCCGGCCAGCCGACTGGCCGGCACCTGGTGCTTCTGGATCAGAAAATCCTTGACCGCGGCGGCTCGCTGTTCCGCAATTGCGGAGAGTTGCGTCTCATCCACGGCTGGAGTTTCTACCGCTGCTGCAGTCTGCGCTGGCGGTTTCGCGCTCTGCTGTTGTTGCTTCTGCTGCTTTTGTTGCAGCTGTTGTTCCAGAAACAGACGGTCCTGGGCCGTCGCCACACCGCACAGCTTGATGGCGATCTTGGGGCGGTCCTTCAGGACCTGGGCCACCTTGCCCAGGTACTCGCGGTCGCTGTCGTCCAGTACGCTCTGGCCGGGTTGGAATTCCACCGGGTTGAGTCTGACCCGGGTGGCCGCCTCGCCGGCATACTTGGCCGCGGTGATCAAAGCGCCATAGGGCTGCAGGGCAAGTGTCAGATAGCTCAGCGCGCCTTTCTGCACGCCCTTTGCCAGCGCCTGGCTGATGGCATCGTTGACGTTGAATTCCGGGTCGTTGATGTTGCCGGCGACCGGGATCTCCAGCTTGATGGTATTGTTCTTGTCGCGCAGGGTGTCCAGCGCAGTGTCCAGCGGCACCGGTATCTTGCTCTGCAGGGTGTTTTCTCCCGGTACGCTCTTGACCTGCAGCTGGTGAAGCTCGAGCGTCGCCTTGCCGTCCAGCTGTTCGGCCTTGGTCTGCATGTTGAGCTTTGCATCCAGCGTGCCGCTGTTGAGCAACAGCCCGAGGCCGCCGCGCGTATACGACGACAGCTGGGGAAGGTCCATGGCGTTGATACTGCCTTGCAGATTCAACCCGGGCGGCTGCTGGAAGGGCCGCAGGTCGCCCTGCAGGGCGACGCGGGTGTATTTGCCCATCTTGCTGTCCAGCACCAGGCTGGTGGGTTGCTCCGGTTGTCGGGAGTCGATGTTTTCCAGCTTCAGCTGCGCGAAATCCAGCTCGGTCTTGAACGCCGGCTTGACGCTTTCATCGACAAACTTGAGCGTGCTGCCGCTGGCGGCCTCGATGCGCTGTATCGCGAACTGCATGGCGGTTGCATCGTCCGCACCATCCGTTTCAGGCTCGCCACCTGCCTGCGCTGCGCCTTCCGCGGCCGGTTCCGGTCCCTGAGCTATACGTTTGATGACATCGAGAAGACGTACGATGGCCCATTGTCCTTCCTTGTTCCGGTGCACCTGGCCGTGCCAGCCGTCGTATTCGATGCTGTTGATGGACAGCAGTCTGTCCGCATAGGAAGGCTTGTCGATCCGGGTGCGGGCGATGTGCAGGAACGCATCAGGCGCCTGACCATCTTTTGCATCGGGGTCGACGCTCTGCGCCAGGTACAGCTCATCCGCCTCTATCGCATCGATAGCCAGCGTGTCCAGCGCCTCGACCTGCAGCCCGCTGACACTCAGATCCTTTACATCGACCAGCTTGAACTTGCGCTCCTCGGCCTCCATGTGCAGTCCCTGAAGACCGAGATTCGAACTGACTTTGATGCTCGGATCGGGGTCACCCTGGGCAAAGCTAAAACTGCCCTGGTGTGAAAACTGTTGTTGCTCGATATAGATCCCGGGTTGCTGCAGATCGGCGCTGGTCTGTCCGATAACCAGCGCGCCTTCGGTTTCAAGCTGCAGCAGCGGGTCGGCTCCTACAAGCTGTACCGCGGTGGTCCCGTCCCAGCGGGTGGACTGGTTATCGATTACGCCGGCCTCACTGACCAGCTCGAGTTGTTCGAACGCCAGGCCGCCGCGGTGGGAAACGCGCAGGCCGTCGGATGACTGGTTCAGACTGAGTTCGCCCTTGAAGTTGCCGGTTTGGCCATCCATCTGCAGCGCGTCGGTGACCAGCTTGATCTGTTCGAGGGTCAGGTCGCCGCGGTAAGAAATACGCAGAGCGTCGGGCGACTGGGTCAGGTCGAGATCACCCTTCCAGTCCAGGCTGCGGTTGTCGAGCTGCAGCGTGTCGCTGACCAGCTCGAGGCCGGTAATGCCGAGGCCGCCCTTGTGCGTCAGAGTCAGCTCTCCCTGATTCTGCTGGACAGTGAATTCACTCTCCAGTGTCGTCTGTCCTCCGAGCGCCGTGAGCTGGGGTTGCGCGAGCCCGGCAAAGCGGGCCAGGCCGAGGTTGCGGACCTTGAGTGTGCCACGGTAGACGGCTGTTTCGGCCAACGGTGCGAGCGCGGCGTTCAACTCGAGGGGTGCGCCGTTGATCGACCCGGCCAGTTCCAGCTGGGCGCTCTGATCGGGGCGCCACTGAGCGAGGTCGCCGAGCAGCAGGCGGTCGAGCACCAGTACGGTCTCGATTTTCGGATCGCGGTAGACAATCTCGAAGTCACGCAGCGTCAGGCTCTCGATTCCCGACAGCCAGCCGCTCGAGCCAGTCTCCTCAGCCTCGCTTTCCGTTTCCGGGCTCGCTTCCGGCAAACGGATACCGCCGATCCGCAGCATGTCATGGTTGTCTACCACCATATGGAAGCCGACCAGCTCCACAGACTGCACCTTGATCTGTTTCCGGAACAGCGGCAGCCAGGCCAGATCGAGACCCGCAGATGCGAAGGACAGCGTGGTTTCCTGGTCCACCTTCACGTCCAGGTCTTCCAGCACCAGGGTGCCCGAAAACGGGTTGAAGTCGACGTCTCTGAACTGTACTTCGCTGCCGCCGTTTTCCAGCAACCATTGGCGCGCCAGGTGCTTGATCAGAAACGGAGTACCGATCAGCAGCGCTGCAAACAGCACCAGCGTCACGGTCAGGATGACGAACCAGCGTTTTGACAACAGTGATGGCATCATGAGCGTAAATATTTTGGCGGTGGCTGGGCTTTCTATTATACAGGCATCCCGGGTTGAGGTTTGCTGGTGATGCGGTTGTCCGGATGCTCTTGACCTAAATCAAGGACAGAAAAAACAAGTGACTTCGATAATGGCGCCTCATCTTCGCCTGGCCGACAATGGAGGACGTCCAAATGCAAACCCCTAGAGCCAAGGTCCGTCCCGGACTATTGAGCGTGGCAATCGCCGTAGCAATGACTGTTTCCGCACTCGCGGTGGCGGAGAAAAAGCCGGAACATCCGACCGCTGGACCCGAACTGAAGTACGAAGGGGCCCCGTCCGGTATTCCGCCGGAACAGACCAAGGGCATGATCGACTCCGAGGGTCCGGCCATGAGCGTGGAGGAGTTCGACCAGGGCAAACGGATTTTCTTCGAACGCTGCGCCGGCTGCCACGGTGTGCTGCGCAAGGGTGCCACCGGCAAGCCGCTCACGACCGATATCACCCGCGAGCGGGGCGACGTCTATCTGAAGACCTTTATCACTTACGGTTCGCCCGCCGGCATGCCCAACTGGGGTACCTCCGGTGATCTGACCGAAGCCGAAG
The DNA here is from genome assembly GCA_963695455.1 of uncultured Gammaproteobacteria bacterium. Classification (GTDB taxonomy): domain Bacteria; phylum Pseudomonadota; class Gammaproteobacteria; order DSM-19610; family DSM-19610; genus Thiogranum. The sequence continues at coordinate 153,947 of CAVOGN010000010.1, forward strand.
TCGACATCATGGTGCGCTACCTGCAGCACGAACCGCCGCAGCCGCCCGAGTGGGGCATGGCGGAGATGAAGGACACCTGGAAGGTAATCGTGCCGCCGGAGCAGCGCCCCAAGAAGAAGATGAACAAGTACAACGTCGACAACATCTTCTCGGTGACACTGCGCGACGCCGGCCAGATCGCCCTGATCGACGGTGATACCAAGGACATCATCAACGTTGTCGATACCGGTTACGCCGTGCATATTTCGCGGCTTTCCGCTTCCGGCCGTTATCTGTACGTCATCGGCCGCGATGCCAAGATCAACCTGATCGACCTGTGGATGGAGAAACCGGATACCGTCGCCAAGATCAAGGTCGGAATGGAAGCGCGTTCGGTGGAAACCTCCAAATACAAGGGCTACGAAGACAAGTATGCGATTGCCGGTACCTACTGGCCGCCGCAGTACGTCATCATGGACGGCGACACCCTGGAGCCGCAGCAGATCGTCTCCACCCGCGGTATGACTGTGGACACGAAGGAATACCACCCGGAACCGCGCGTGGCGGCGATTGTCGCCTCGCACGAGCACCCGGAATTCATCGTCAACGTCAAGGAAACCGGCAAGATCCTGCTGGTCAACTACGAAGACCTGGACAATCTTTCGGTGACCACGATTCCAGCCGCGCGCTTCCTGCATGACGGCGGCTGGGATGCCACGCATCGCTACTTCCTGACGGCGGCCAACAAGTCCAACAAGATCGCGGTGGTCGATTCCAAGGATCGCGAACTGACGGCGCTGATCGACGTCGATGAAATCCCGCACCCCGGGCGCGGCGCCAACTTCGATCATCCGAAGTTCGGACCGGTGTGGGGAACCAGCGCTCTGGGCAACGAGAAGGTCACACTGATCGGCACCGATCCGAAACGACATGCCAAGAACGCCTGGAAAGTGGTGCAGGTGCTGAAGGGCCAGGGCGGTGGCTCGCTGTTCATCAAGACCCATCCCAAATCCAACAACCTCTATGTGGACACACCACTGAACCCGGATGCCAAGATCAGTCAGTCGGTGGCGGTATACGACATCAACAACCTCGACAAGGGTTACGAGGTGTTACCGATCGCCGAGTGGGCAGGCCTGGGCGAAGGGCCCAAACGCGTCGTGCAGCCGGAGTACAACAAGGCCGGCGACGAGGTCTGGTTCTCGGTCTGGAACGGCAAGGATCAGCAATCCGCCGTGGTGGTTGTGGATGACAAGACACGCAAACTGAAGAAAGTCATCAAGGACGAGCGCCTGGTCACGCCGACCGGCAAGTTCAACGTCTACAACACGGTGCACGACGTCTATTGATGCAAGGTGTGGCCGGCGGGGTGCGTCACAGCACGCCGCCCGGCACTCGCTAAATCGAGCGGGGGGTGACGGTGACGACAGCGGGTAAAATCTATCTGGTGGGCGCAGGACCGGGCGACCCCGATCTGCTGACGGTCAAGGCCCTGCGCCTGATCCGGACCGCCGACACGGTGGTCTATGACCGGCTGGTTTCACACGAAATTCGACAGCTGATACCGGACACCGCGGAGCGCGTCTACGTGGGCAAGGCGAGCGGACAGCATACCCTCAGCCAGACCCAGATCAATGCGCTGCTGGTCGAGCTGGCCGGGAAACGCCAGCACGTGGTGCGACTCAAGGGGGGCGACCCCTACATTTTCGGGCGCGGCGGTGAGGAGGCGCTGGTGCTGGCACGCCACGGTATTGCTTTTGAAGTGGTGCCGGGCATCACCGCGGCGCAGGCCTGCGCCGCCTACGCCGGCATACCCCTGACCCACCGCGGACTGGCCCACGGTGTGCAGTTTCTGACCGGCCAGCGCATGGAAAACGCAACACTGGACATGGACCGTGCGTCGCTTTGCGATCCGAACCAGACTCTGGTCGTCTATATGGGCCTCGGCCATGTCGACGAGATTGTACATGGACTCGTTGCGGCGGGGCGGGCACAGAACACGCCCGCGGCGGTCGTCGAGCGCGGCAGTACGGCGCGTCAGCGCAGCATTGTCACCACGCTTGCTGATCTGCCTGCGGCAGTGCGGCGCAATGGCATCGAGGCACCCGCCCTGCTGATCATCGGTGCCGTGGTGGCACTGGCCGGGGAGCTGGACTGGTTCATGCCCTGGGTACAGGAAGCGGAACTCAAGTATGCCTAGCCGGCTGCTGCTGATGCTGTGTGTTGCCGCCAGCGGTGCGCTGGCGGACCCGCTATCGGGCGAGCGGCGCGAGGCGCTGCGCAATCTGGTGCACCAGGACTGCGGCTCCTGTCACGGCATGCGCCTGAACGGCGGTCTCGGGCCGGCGCTTACGCCCGAGGCGCTGCGCGAGAAGAACCGCGAGTTCCTGGCCATCACCATCCGCGAGGGGCGCCCCGGAACGCCCATGCCGCCCTGGAAGACTCTGCTCGGCGAAGCCGATATCGAGTGGATCGTGGATTACCTGAAAACCGCCGGGGTGCGCCATGAAGCGCGCAGCCGTGCTGGTGCTGGGCGGGCTGCTCGCGGCGACGGCGTACGCCGCGCTGCGCGGCACGGGTGATCTCGGTGTCGTGGTCGAGCGCGCCAGCGGCCAGTTGCTGGTGGTGGAACACAGCGACGACACCCGGTTGGCCGAGATCGACGGCCTGGGTGATCTGTCTCACGCTTCAGTGGTGTTTTCCCGCGACGAGCGCTTCGCCTATGTGTTCGGCAGGGACGGCGGATTGACCAAGGTCGATATGCTCGAAGCGCGCGTGGTCAAGCGGATCATCCAGTCCGGCAACAGCATCGGCGGCGCCATTTCCCAGGACGGCCGGCTGGTGGCGGTTTCCAACTACGAACCCGGCGGGGTGCGCATTTTCGATGCTGACACACTGGAGCTGGTGGCCGATATCCCCGCCGAGTATGCGCCCGGCAAATTGTCCAAGACCGTCGGCCTGGTCGACGCACCGGGCAACCGTTTCGTGTTCAGCCTCTACGAGGGCAACCAGATCTGGATAGTGGACATGAACGACGCGAAGCGTCCTGTCATCCAGCGTTTCGAGGATATCGGCAAGGCACCCTACGATGCCCTGATTACCCCCGATGGCCGCTATTACATCGCCGGCCTGTTCGGCGAGGACAGTCTGGCGCTGCTCGACCTGTGGCACCCCGAACAGGGCGTACGCAAGATTCTCAAAGGCTACGGCGCACGCGACGAAAAGCTGCCGGTGTACAAGATGCCCCACCTGGAGGGCTGGGCACTGGCGGGCGATTATGCCTTCCTGCCGGCGGTCGGTCAGCACAAGGTGCTGGTGGTGAAGACCGGTTCCTGGCAGCAGGTGGGCGAGATCGCCGTGCACGGGCAGCCGGTGTTCGTCATGGCCCGGCCCGACGGACGCCAGGTGTGGGTCAACTTCGCGTTTCCGGATAACGACAGGGTGCAGGTCATCGACGTCGAGTCACGCGCCATCGTAAAGACCCTGACGCCGGGCAAGGCGGTGCTGCACATGGAGTTCACGCCGCGCGGCGAAAAGGTCTGGGTGTCGGTGCGCGATGACAACCGCATCGAGGTCTACGACACCGAGCGGCTGGAAAAGCTCAAAACGCTGCCGGCCGCCAGTCCCAGCGGCATCTTCTTTACCGACCGGGCACACCGCACAGGGTTGTGACTATGCAGGCGCTGACTGCCAGACTGCTGAATGATTTCCAGCGTAATTTTCCGCTCGATCCGGCGCCGTTCGCACGTATCGCGCGCTCACTCGATACGACGACTGAAACGGTGCTGGCGACGCTGAAGGAGTTGCAGGCGCGCGGTGCCGTGAGCCGAGTGGGTCCGGTGTTTCGACCCAACACGGTGGGGGCCAGTACCCTGGCGGCAATGGCCGTACCGCTGCAGCGACTGGAAGCTGTTGCTGCCATTGTCAGCGCGTTCCCTCAGGTCAACCACAATTACGAACGTGAACATCGCTTCAATCTCTGGTTCGTGGTGACGGCAGAGAACCCACTGGCATTGCAGGAAACCCTGAATGAGATCCAGGACAGCACCGGTTGCGCGGTCTTGTCATTGCCGCTGTTGCGCGACTATCACATCGATCTCGGTTTCCGCATGCAGCTGGAAGATAACAGCGGCTTTGCGCAGCTGGCACCCGACCCCGCGGCTGCGGCCCTGGAACCGGCGCTGCCATCGCGCCGCGACGGCACCGAGGATTTGATTCAGGCGGTGCAGGACGGCCTGCCGCTGGTCGAGCGGCCCTACCGGGAGATCGGCGACCGGCTCGGCTGGTCTGAACAGGCAGTCATCCATACCCTGCAGGGCATGATCGATGCCGGCATCATCAAGCGCCTGGGCGTGGTGGTGCGCCACCACGAACTGGGGTACCGCGCCAACGCCATGGTGGTGTGGGATGTGCCCGACGACCGGGTCGACGCGCTGGGCCAGCAGCTGGGGCGCCAGGACTGCGTGACACTGTGCTATCAGCGCCCGCGCCGGCTGCCCGACTGGCCCTACAACCTGTTCTGCATGGTGCACGGGCGCGATCGTGACGAGGTGCTGGCCTGTATCGGGCGCATGGCCGAGGGCCTGGGGCTGGAGACGGTCCCCCACACCGTACTGTTCAGCGGTCGGCGCTTCAAGCAGCGCGGCGCGCGTTACCGGTTGCCGCACTGATGGACAGCCTGGACCGGCGCATCATCAACCAGCTGCAGGGCGGCTTTCCGGTCTGCGAACGCCCGTTCCGCGAGGCGGCGCAGCAGCTCGGTACCACGGAGAGCGAACTGATCACGCGCCTGCGCTGCATGCTGGACGACGGCTTGCTGACCCGCTTCGGGCCGCTGTTCCACGCCGAGCAACTGGGCGGGGCGCTGAGTCTGTGCGCCATGAAGGTGCCGCCGGAACGTTTCGACGCGGTGGCCGGACAGGTCAATGCCTTCCCGCAGGTGGCGCACAATTATCAGCGCGACCACGTCATGAACATGTGGTTCGTGCTGGCCACGGCATCGGCCGATGAGCTGCAGCGGACTATCAGTGAAATCGAGCGCGAAACCGGGCTGGAGGTGTTCAACCTCCCCAAGCAGGAAGAGTTCTATGTCGGTTTGCACTTCCAGGTGTGAGGCCATGGCTTGCGTAACACAGGATGACATCGCTGCACTGGACCGCCGTATCGTGCTGGCGGCCCAGGCTGGCCTGCCGCTGGAGGCGCGACCCTACCACTGGCTGGCCGACGAGCTGGGTGTCGATGCCGAGACCCTGATGCACCGGTTGCGTGTCATGCAGGCCGACGGGCGTATCCGCCGTATCGGTGTGGTGCCGAATCATTACCGACTCGGCTACACGGCCAACGGCATGACGGTATGGGATGTCGCCGATGAGGATATCCGCGAGGTCGGCAGGCAGGTCGGGGAACTGGACATCGTCAGCCATTGTTATCAGCGGCCGCGGCGGCTGCCGGACTGGCCGTACAACCTGTTTGCCATGGTGCACGGCCACAGCCGCGAGGAAGTGAAGGCCAAGGTGCAGCAGATCGCTCAATTGCTGGGCGACAGAGTGCGCGGCTACGACGTGCTGTTCAGTACCCGCATACTCAAGAAGACCGGATTGCGCCTGGCAGGAGGCTGACATGTTCCGTATCTCCCAGTACATGCAGGAACTGCAGACCCCGCTCGCCGACAGCCGCGCACGCAAGCCACCGGGCCCGGTGGTGATCTGGAACCTGGTGCGGCGCTGCAACCTGACCTGCAAGCACTGTTATTCGATTTCCGCTGACATCGATTTCCCGGGTGAGCTGAGCACCGCCGAGGTATTCGAAGTCATGGATGACCTGCGCGCTTTTCGGGTGCCGGTGCTGATACTCTCGGGTGGCGAGCCGCTGCTGCGCGCCGATATTTTCGAAATCTCCCGGCGCGCCAAAGACCTGGGCTTTTACGTCGGCCTGTCCACCAACGGTACGCTGATCGACGAGAACCAATATCGGCCGTATCGCGGCGGTCGGTTACGACTACGTCGGTATCAGCATCGACGGTATCCGCGCAACCCACGACCGTTTCCGCCAGAAGGCGGGCGCCTTCGACGCCTCCATGCACGGCATCCGCCTGTGCCGGGACGCGGGTATCAAGGTCGGCATGCGCTTTACGCCTCACCCGGGACAATGCCTATGAGCTGCCGCTGCTGCTGCAGGTCATGGAACAGGAGGGGGTGGACAAGTTCTACCTGTCGCACCTGAACTACGCCGGGCGCGGCAACCGCAACCGCGGCTCCGACGTAGTCCACCAGACCACGCGCTGGGTCATGGACCTGCTGTTCGATACCTGCTGGGCCGACGTACAGGCCGGGCGCAGGCGCGAATTCGTCACCGGCAACAACGATGCCGATGGCGTGTACCTGCTGCACTGGGTGAAAAAGAACCTGCCCGAACGGTACGACTATTTGCGCGAACGGCTGGCGCAGTGGGGCGGCAACGCCTCGGGTGTCAACATCGCCAACATCGACAACCTGGGCAATGTGCACCCGGATACCTTCTGGTGGAACTATAATCTGGGCAATGTGAAAGAGCGGCCGTTTTCCGCGATCTGGACTGATACCAGCGATCCGCTGATGGCAGGTTTGAAGGCGTCTCCGCGGCCGCTCGAGGGTCGCTGCCGGGTGTGCAGTTACCGGGATGTGTGCGGCGGTAACACGCGCGTGCGCGCCTTCCAGTTGACCGGTGACCCCTGGTGGGAGGATCCGGCCTGCTACCTCGATGACGAGGAGCTTGGCATCCGCGCCGAGGACTATGAGCACGAACGGCCGCAACCTGCGGCGCTCAAGCTGCGTACCATACGGCACACCGGTTAGGCGGCTCGCGCGGGATTATGAGATGGGTTCTAATACTGACGCGCGCAGCGACAAAGCCTCGTGTCTCTCTGCGGGACGCCGTGAATACATCCCTGTCGGCTTGACGGCCGCATCCCTGGCGCCGACACCCGCCGACAGACATGAGGCTTTGTCAACGTAGCTCTTGGTATGCGCTGTGATTGCCCGGCCGCGATGGTATTTCGAGACTATGCGAATCGTTATCCTGCTAGGTATGTTGTCCGTGCCGCTGTTCGCAGTAGCGGCCGAGCCCGACGCACCCGCCCTGTTTGAGAAGCACTGCGCGGCCTGTCACGGCGCCGACCGCCTGGGCGGCATGGGGCCGGCATTGCTGCCGGAGAACCTGGGACGGCTGGGCAAGGACAAGGCCGCTGCCGTCATCGCCAACGGCCTGCCGGCCACCCAGATGCCGGCGTTCGGTGACAAGCTGAACCCTGCCCAGGTGCAGGCACTGGCGCAGCTGATCTATACGCCCCCGGCGACGCCGCCGGTCTGGAATGCAGCAGAAATAACTGCCAGCCAGGTGGTCTACCAGCCGGAGCTGGTGGAAGGGGATGCGAGCACCGCAAAGCCGGTATACGCTGCCGATCCTCTCAACCTGTTCCTGGTCGTGGAGGCGGGCGATCACCACGTCTCGGTGCTCGACGGCGACAAACTCGAGCCCATCCATCGCTTCAAGTCCCGTTATGCGCTGCACGGCGGACCCAAGTTTTCCTCCGACGGCCGGTTCGTCTATTTTGCCTCGCGTGACGGCTGGATCAGCAAGTTCGACATGTACCGGCTGGAAACCGTGGCCGAAGTGCGCGCCGGCATCAATACCCGCAACGCCGCGGTGTCGGCCGACGACCGTTTCGTCATGGTGGGCAACTCCCTGCCGCACTCGCTGGTGGTGCTGGACGCGCGCGATCTCAGCCTGGTCAAGGTGATCCCGGTGGAGGATGATTTCGGCCACAGCTCGCGGGTGAGCGCTGTATATACCGCACCGCCGCGCAACAGTTTCGTGGTGGCGCTGAAAGATCTCAAGGAGGTGTGGGAAATCAGCTATGCCGACGATCCAGAACCCGTGTTTCACGGCTTGGTGCACGACTACAAGATGGGCGAGGGACTGGCCGAGACCGGCCGCTTCCCGGTGCGGCGCATCAGGCTGGACGATTATCTGGATGATTTCTTTTTCGACCCCGCCTACCAGCATCTGATCGGCGCCGCCCGCAACAACAAGAACGGCCAGGTGGTGAACCTGATCGTGGGGCGCAAGATCGCCGATATCGATCTGCCCGGCATGCCGCACCTTGGCTCTGGTATCACCTGGCCGTACCGGGATACTACCGTACTGGCCACCCCCAATCTGGAAGAAGGCGTGGTCAGCATCATCGACACCAAAGACTGGAAGACCATCAAAAAGATCGAGACACTGGGGCCGGGCTTTTTCATGCGCAGCCACGAGAACTCGCCGTACGCCTGGGTGGACGTTTTCTTCGGTCCCAACAAGGATGCGGTGCACATCATCGACAAGCGGACCCTGGAAATCGTCGCGACCCTGCGCCCGCTGCCCGGCAAGACCTCGGCACACGTGGAGTTCACGCGCGACGGAAAATATGCCTTGCTGAGTATCTGGGAGACGGACGGCTTCGTGATCGTCTACGATGCGGTGACGCTGGAGGAAGTCAAGCGCATCCCGATGAACAAGCCGGTCGGTAAGTACAACGTCTTCAACAAGATCACCCGTTCCGAAGGAACCAGCCACTGAGCCCGGCGGGCGTCCCTGCGGCAGTGGTTCGCGACCGGACCGGGTTGCACGTTGCGGTCAAAAGCCGCTGCTCAAGTTCATGTGGCCAAGCAGTCCGACCAGACCCACCAGGATCAGGTAGAAGGCGACGATGTAGTTGAGCAGCCTCGGCCACAGCAGTATGGCGATACCCGACAGCAGCGAAACCAGCGGCGGGATAATCAGAATGTCGATATTCATGGCAAGTCTCCGTCATGGTGTCTGGCATACTGGCAGCCGGCTTTTGCCAGTGGGGAGTCTACTTTGAACCGCCAGCGCCGGGCAGACAAGCCTGCGGCCGATCCGCAAACCCGGCGTCACGCTGGCGGACCGGAGAACGCAATTGCGTCAGCCGACCCGCTTGCACCGCAATCGCGCGAGCGTCTGACCGTGCTCGGCAAGTCATACACCACGATCGAGCCGGTGCATGGCCGCCAGCAGCACCAGCGTGCCGGCCATCAGCCACAGCGGACCGAACAGCCACAGCACCAGCGGAATCGACAGGTAATAGCCGCGCATGCCAAGGGTATAGTGGGCACCGCCACGCTGCAGGATATCGATAACGTCTTCCACGCGGATCTCCGCGTTCGCGTCCAGGGGCAGGTTGATCATGAAGCCGGTGTGGTTGTAATAGCGTACCGCGAGCGCGAAATTAAAAAACACGAACAGAAAATCCGCGCCCAGCAGGATAAGCTTCGCCAGCCACAAGCCGGGATGACCGCTGCCGAAATGGGCCAGCACCAGCGACAGTTCGCCCTGTTTGTCGGCGGTAAGCGCCAGATTGAAGATCCCCAGGCTGATGAGAATCGCGGTTGAGGCCAGAAAGGTTGCGCTCATGGTCCAGTTGCGCAGGGTCTGTACTGCCAGAATGTCGCGCCGTCCCGCCATCATGTCGCGCACCCATAGCTCGCGCGTGCGGCGGGTCAGGCCCTGTGATGTGCTCAGCGGGGCTCTGAGGGACTTCCGATACAGATGCACATGGTACAGGACCAACAGCAGCAGTGCTGCGGGGCTGAGGCCGAACTCAAAGTGTTGTAGCAGATCCATGGTGTTTTTCGCTATACGAATCGGACTTGAAAAATATCCGCCGGTAGCCGCCCGCCACGAGCGCCGCGGTGTCGATCAGCAATGGGGGCAGCGGCGTCAGGAGCGGGTAGGCGAGATAGGCGCTGCGCCATTCGGGATGGAACTTCTCCTTGAAGCTGCGCAGCCCTTTGTAATTATAGAACCGGTTGCCGTAATCGAACGCCAGGCGGGCGACTTTCTCGCCGGCGCGTGCATAGCGGCTATCGCCTACGCCGCTCAGCGGCGCCATACCCAGGTTGAACCAGCGATAGCCCTGGCGTTGGGCGTACTCAATCAGCTCCAGGAACAGGAAGTCCATGGTGCCATAGGGCGCGTCCGGTCGACTGCGCATCAGATCGATGGTCAGCTCCGTATGGCGGCCATAGTCCGGCATCAGATTGGCTGAAGGCGACGACCCGCCCGCCGACCCGCACCACGGCGATCGGGCTGCGGCGCAGGTAGGCTTCGCTGTAACTGCCGAGCGAGAACCCTTTCTCGGCCGTATGGTGCTCGGCCAGCCAGGCGTCGGAAACAGCCCGCAGCTCCTGCCACAGTGCCGGCGCTAAGCGGCTGTTCGAGCAGCTCGAAGCTCACGCCGCCGCGCCGGGCGCGGTTGACGCTGTGGCGCAGTGATTCGCCGCGCTTGCCGGCAGTGGTAAAGCTCGCCAGGTCCACGATCGCCATTTCGCCCAGTTTGAACAGGGCGAAGCCGGTATCGTGGTAGCGATGCATGTGCGCTGCGCTGATTTCGTAGAAACAGGGTGTGAGATCGTGGTTGTCGGCGTGTTCGCGAAACGCGATGATTGCCGCGTCGAACGCAGCGGGATTACCGCAGGGATCGCCGAGCGCCACCAGCCGGTCGCGAATCTGCCCATATTGAATGAACGCCGTGCGGTCCGGCGACCACAGCAGAAACTTGTCGCCGAGAAACAGCAGATGGGCGAACTCGCTGCCCCCGTAGCGGTTCAGTACTGCTTCGGCTTCGGCCAGCGCCTGGGCGTCGGGAGAGTCTGGTGTTGTTTCCGGTCGTCGGTAGAACGACCAGCCAATGAATGCCGTGGCCACCGCGGCGGCCACCAGCAGAGCGCGCCCGAAGCGCGGCGCCTCCAGGGCCGGCTCGAAGCGTGACAGATAGTCCCACCCCAGGGGAATATCGCCGTGCACCCAGTCGCCAAGCCAGGCGAACCTGTCACCGCGACGACCAGGCTCGCCAGCCACCTCAGGCTGCGCGGGCTGAGCAGCGGATAGCTCGCGCGGTAGAAGCGCTCTGGCTTGCAGCCTGAGCAACAGTGCCACAGCCAGCAGGATCGCGGCTTCCTCGTAGTCGATGCCCTTCAGCAGGCTCAGCAGGGCGCCGGCCGATAAGGAGCGCGAGGGTCACGTGATAGGCGTTGCGCACCTGTCCGGCAATGCCTCGCGACAGCGCGATCAGCAGCACCCCCGTGGCCACCGAAAGCAGGTGCGAGAGTTCGATGGCCGCCAGCGGTACATAGCTGTTCAGCACCTCGAGACGGTCGGCGAGGGTCGGAAATGCGGCGGAGGCAAGCAGCACGACGCCACCGCCGAAGGTCAGGTAAGCCAGTACCCGCACGCCGAGCGAGGCGAGCAGGCCCAGCGGCGGCCTCAGCAGCACCAGCAGCCGGTTTTCGCGCCACTGACGCGCCAGCGCCATGCGCTGCCAGTGTTCCGACAGCGTCAACCTGTCCGCGCCCAGATAGACGGCGATGAGCCAGGGCACCAGGTAGTAGCACAGGCGAAACAGCAGTACACCGGAGACCAGCTGTTCTGCGCCGCTGGCGAAGGGGGAAAGCAAAACCACCAGCGCAGTATCGAAAACGCCCAGACCACCGGGGACCAGACTCAGCATGCCGAGCGCGGAGGCAAGCACAAAGGCGGACAGAAACTGCGGCCAGGGTAGCGCGGCGCCACTGAACGCGAGCGCGACCCAGGCCGCCGTCGCCGCCAGCAGCCAGTCCAGCGTCGAGATGCCAATCAGTGCCGTCAGTGCCGATCCGGATTGTGGTGCCAGGCCGCGCAGCACGCGTGTAAGCATCCCCTTGTACAGGGTGATCGCGTAGACGGGCAGATAGGCAGCGAAAGTACCGAGCGCCAGCCAGGCGCTCCAGGCCGGAACCGGCAGCCGCTCCACCCCGGGTGCGCCGCTCAGCAACAGCGGCCAGCTCAGCGTCGCCAGACCACGCGGCACCGAAATCATGATCAGCCCGGAGAAGGCCGCAGCACGTCCGGCTTCGATGCCTTCGCCGCTGAGCAGCAGCATACGGATGCCCGATCCGGTCAGGCCGGAGAGGCCGATCAGATTGTTGAAGGCGTTGGCGATCCAGGCATTGCGGATCAGTGTGTGGGGCGCGAGCGCTATATCCAGCGCGCGCGCCGCGCGCCAATCGTACAGACTCATGGCGAGCACGCCGGTCACGCCAATCAGCTCGCAGGACCAGAAGCCGGGGCAGGGCGATGGCTGCAGCAGCGCGCGTACCGCGTGGTATATCCAGCCCGCGCAGTTCCCGGACCGCCAACACGGCGACCAGCGCAAGAAACGCAACCGGCAGCCCGCGCCGTATCCAACGCAGCGGCCAGGTCGGCGCGGGTTCGCCTTGCTCATGGCTTCCTCCTGCCAGCTCGCGCGCATCGGAGCGCCATCCGGTGTCTTTTCGATGGTCACAGGATGGCGAACATCATGGGAAGTGGCGGTGTCCCGGCGAAGGTCACGGTGCCGGTGAGTGGCGTCGCACGCTCGGGTAGCGATAGT